>NZ_MAOE01000092.1 GCF_001884185.1 Bacillus albus | reverse complement strand
TCTGGACTGGGCCCAATTGTAGCGGCGGGACCTATCGCAGCAGCTATTGGAGGAGCCGGTATTGGCGGAGGAGCTGGAAGTTTAATAGGAGCATTTATCGGCTTAGGCATTCCAGAAGAACATGCTAAGAAATATGAAGAATACATTCACGATGGAAATATATTAATTTTAGTGGATGCAAAATTAGATGATAAGTTAGTAATCTATGAAATATTTGATAAGCACAATGCGTATAACTCTGATTTCTTTAAATAATATGTACGTCACATATTAAACATAGTGAATATCGTTTTTTGATCTTACAACTTTGGCGCGACCGAGGAGTCGTATGACTATAAGAGAGGAAGGGCTTATAGTAAAAGATCAAGTCCTATTATGATATTGAGAAAGGAAGAGGTGTCTTTTCGTGATTGTAAAAATATTAAAGGATAGTAGTAATAGCTTCCTTTGTACAGTGCAAAATAAAAATGGAGAGAAGTATGTAAAGAAATGGTTTCATAAACAGGGAAACAAGGAAGAATTAGGACGACCAACTTTCAAAGAAGTAGAAAAGGACTGGAGAGAAAATAGAGAATCGTTTATGTATCCAAATGCGAAAGCGTTTTATTAAACATAATAGGCGCTTTATTCTTACAAAATTGTCACACTCCTGTAAGGTAAATCAATAGATTCGTTGCGTGTTCCATGTCATAATAAAGACATAAGAAAGCTTATTCAAACTACAACTTATTAGGAGAGTGTCAGTCATGATTGTAACAACAACGTCTGGAATTCAAGGTAAAGAAATTATTGAGTATATTGATATTGTAAATGGTGAAGCTATTATGGGTGCAAACATTGTCCGCGATTTATTCGCTTCTGTTCGTGATGTTGTCGGTGGTCGTGCTGGTTCTTACGAAAGCAAGCTAAAAGAAGCTCGTGATATCGCAATGGATGAAATGAAAGAACTTGCAAAACAAAAAGGTGCGAACGCTATCGTTGGTGTTGACGTAGATTATGAGGTTGTTCGTGACGGAATGTTAATGGTTGCTGTAAGTGGTACAGCTGTACGTATATAAGTAAATGAAAAACAGGCTCACCCCTTGAAGTTTATGCTTTGAGGGGATTTTTTTGTTCATAACTAAAGGTAAGAGGGAGGAGAGCCAATATACTAGCCTGCTTATTTCAAATGAAGTATATTATTTTTAAAGATAAAAGTAATAATGTGGAAAAATATTAACTTTATGACAAATAATAAAATTGTTATTTGAGGTAAGAAGAGAAATAATGGTATGAATAGCTTTAGAGAGTGTATAGTTGATAGAAATAAACGATTGAGCATGTAAAGAGTTATAGTACATAAAATTTATTATGAATGGAGGCGATTACATTATGTTTTGGTTAGGATGTTTTTTAGGCTACATTGTAGGTTCAGTTATTACATGTGCGCTACTTTACTATGGATATAGATCTAATGAAAACAAAAAAGCGAATATACAAAAGAGGGAGGAGAGGAAAATCAATCAAAAAGGTGTATAGGATATGGAAGGTAGGGTGATAACGTTGATGCAAAAATAAAGGGCAGTACATATTTTGATGACTACTATGTACTGTCCCGTTTATTCTTTTTGGATTATGAGAAGTTGTTTCCTGTCTTGCTATAAATTTCATAGGCGAAATAACCAAATAAATAGCCTATTCCAGATCCTAGGCTAATGGAAAGTAGTGAGAAATTCGGGAAAAACATGCCGAAAATTAAACCGATTATACAGCCGATCAACATTCCTATAGGTATTAAACTGTCTAATAAAATTTGAGCCCCATTTGATTTTTTCTTACCCAATTTGCCGTGCTTATATTTATGTTCCAATCTTTTTATTACAAATACTACAATTCCCCCGACTAGTATAACAGGCCAAATTGCCGAAATGAACCACATGTGAAAATCTCCTTTCACCTTTTAATAGGATTATACCAGATACTTACAAATTTTCGTTCCTAACTGTATTATCTAATCTATTTAAAAGGTCAATCAAAAAGCCCACTTCAATAGTATTTAATAACTCGTCAAAAACACTTTCCCTTTCGTTTTCTCAGCAGACTGCACAATATCAACCGCCGCTTTCACATCCGCTAAGTCATATGTAGAATGTACTTTCATAAAACGTAATTGCTTATTTTCTACTAAGTGAATTAAATGACGAAACGTCTCTTGCCATTTATATGGTGACACTTCTTTATTCCAATGTCGTAAATGAAATATGTTCGCGTGCACTTTTGCTTTCGTGACAATCTCTGCCCAGTTAACTTGTACACCTGATAGAAGACCGATCGTTAAAAAATGCCCGTTTGGACGTAAGGAGAAAGCTAATGCATTTCCATCCGGTCCTCCGATAGAATCAATTGCAGCATCCGCACCGAGCCCGTTTGTTAACTCCATAACGGTTTCATAAAGCGGGGTAGTGGAAGTATCTATTATATGGTGGGCACCAAGCTCAAGTAATTCCTCTGTATGTTTACTATTTCTTGTCACTGCAATGAGTCGGAAATTCAAAATTTGCGATAACTGCGCAAAAAGATGACCAATTGCGGATCCACAAGCATTCACTAATAAAACATCATTATGTTGTAAGTTTAGCGTTTCTGTACATGTAACCCACGCTGTAAGAGGATTAATATACATTTGTGCCGCTGTAAAATCATCAATAGAATCAGGAATAGGGACTACAAAGTCAGCTGACGTCTTCACATACTCTTGCCAAGTACCTTCTCCGCGTAACGGTAAAACCCGTTTGCCGATCAGGTCTCTTGAAACAAAAGCTCCCACATCTTCTACAATACCAACACCTTCATAACCAGGTATGTTAGGTAAAGGAATTCTATGTGCATACGCTCCAGTTATTGGAATTAAGTCAGATGGATTAATCGGTCTAACTAACATACGAACGAGAACTTCATTCTCCTTTAATGGTTCTATATTTGCATATTCAACTTGTAATACATCTTTTGGGTTACCAAACTTGTGAAATTGAATGTGTTTTCCGTGCAAGATAAATGTGCCCCCTTAGTTTGATTGGGTTTATTATAGCATTTTTGGTTGGAGTGATTATTTCGTTATCAAAAAATAAAAGGGAACAGAAATTCGTCGTTTATCTATTTGATAAAATCGATTTCTCCTGAATACATAGTAATATAAGAAAAAGACGCCCTTGTGAGCGTCTTTTTCTAACTTGAGATAGATGCATTATTATTGTTCTACTAGGTTACATCGTTCTCGTATAAAGTTTTCTCACACAAATGATCTGTGTATCAATTTGTTTTTGATATACAGATCATTTGTATGATAATTATTATAGATAATTGCTGAATGATAACCTTACATGAATGCTTTTAAAAGTTCTTGAACTAATGGAATTACTCCACCTACAAATTTTAAAACTGCCATTGCGATTTCCATATGAGTGCCTCCTTTTTTAATGGTAAGATGCAATAAATCTTTATACGCTTATTATAGTGAGCGCTTACAATTATATCAATGCATTTCGATATGTAATATTTCATATTTACATTCTGTAATGGGAATGGGAAAAAGCCCCTCTAATTAAAGTTTCACTTTATCAAAATGTAAGCCGCATCTTGTATAATATAATGGTGGAGGTCGAATATGAAAAAAATAAATTCAAATATGGATTTGGATAAAAATGTATTGGAAGCGGTATTTATTCCAAGAAGGTTTATTATTTTATGGATTACACTCGTATATATAGCTTCACTGCTTTTAGAATTTCGTAATAATATTCTCTCGATGGATAGTTTCTTCTTTACAATGGTCATTGTTATTCATACTATTTTTCATTGGTATGCTAGTTCATTAAGGAATAGGCAATTGTTATATTTCTTTTTTGTACAACTGTTCATTGTGTTTTTGGCTGCATTCATTGCATCAAATGCTTCGATAGCAATTTTTGTTGGATTAACCCCTATTTTAATTGCCCAAAGTTTATATGTTTATCACAATATATTTAAAGTAATAGCAGTTTTTACTCTTATGTATGCAATATTTTGTACTGCAATTAGTATAAATTATGGTGTGAATAAATTAGCTATTCTTATCTCTATGTTTCTGTTAGTGTTAGCAATTATTATTCCTTTTTCTTATATTAATAAGCAGCAATATGATGCACGGAATCGTATACAGAGCTACCTTCAAGAGTTAGAGTCTGCATATATGAGAGTAGAAGAATTGACATTAGCTAATGAAAGACAGCGAATGGCAAGAGATTTACATGATACGTTAGCGCAAGGTTTAGCCAGCTTAATTATGCAATTGGAAGCAATAGACGCCCATATGCAAAAAGGGAATACAGGGCGATCTCAAGAGATTATGAAACAAACTATGATAAGAGCGAGACAAACTTTACATGACGCAAGGCTGGTTATTGATGATTTGCGTCATACTACTAATTCATTTAATAAAGCTGTAGAGGGAGAAGTTCAACGTTTTTCTGAGGCTACGTCTATACATGTGAGATTTACTATTCAAAGCCCCCCGCATATTTCAAGATTAGTAAAGGAACATTGTTTATATGTAATTAGTGAATGTTTAACGAATATCGCAAAACATTCGCAGGCAACAGATGTAAATTTAAAAGTTGAATATAGCGATAACCTTGAAAAACTTACTATTGAAGTTGAAGATAATGGAATTGGTTTTGACACTGGATATATCGGTAAGAATCCTGGACATTACGGCTTAATTGGCTTAAATGAGCGAGTTCGATTGATTAATGGAGAAATACATATATTGAGTGAAAAGATGAAGGGTACGAAAGTGTGTATTCAAGTACCTATCAATAATGAAGGAGATAGCGATGAAGTATAACGTATTAATTGTGGATGATCATTTCGTTGTAAGAGAAGGTCTGAAATTAATAATAGAAACGAGTGATTCATTTCAAATTATAGGTGAGGCTGCAAACGGAGAAGAAGCCCTTTCTTTCATAGAAAAAAAGAAACCTGATGTTATTTTAATGGATTTAAATATGCCTAAAATGAGTGGTTTAGAAACAATTGAGGCTTTAAATAAAAAACAAAATCATACGCCGATTATTATATTAACTACTTATAACGAAGATGAATTAATGTTAAAGGGAATTGAGCTAGGAGCAAAAGGATATTTGTTAAAAGATACGGATCGTGAGAATTTGTTTCGAACATTGGAAGCGGCTATTCGAGGTGAGATTTTACTACAACCCAATATTATGGAAAAAATAGTGAATTATAAAAGGAAAGAAGTATATGCTGATAAGGTTGAAGAAAATAACTTAACAGAAAAAGAATTGTTTGTGTTGAAAGCTATTGCACGTGGAAATAAGAATAAAGAAATTGCATTCGATATGGGAATAGCTGAGCGAACAGTAAAAGCGTATTTAACAAATATATACAATAAATTAGGTGTTAATTCACGGTCAGAAGCAGTAGCTGTATCTATTGAAAGGAAGTTAATTCATTTTTAAAACATTATATATGCCCAATCGTACATTATAGGCTTGCCCTTTTGTACGATTTTTTTATTATTTTCTCATGTTATGCTTTAGAAAGCATGAGAGATTTAAGAACGCTCTAATTGCATTACACAGACGTTTTTAATGTGGGAAAGGAAGAAGAATAATTAAATGGCAACTTTGTTTTTAATTTCTGTAGTTATTTTCTTTATTTGGCTGCAAAGTAAACAAACAAAATTAAACTGGATACATATTATTACTTTTCTCATGATGATAGGGATTATTACTTATACGGCGCCGCAACCGATGACTAGAGATTTACAAGCAGAGTTATTGGCAGTTACGCTTTTTTCTTTCGCTATTGGTGTTTGGCAAGGTGGAGGAATTACAGTTTGTTATGAGGATGGAGTTTTATATATTACAAATGGAAAACAGTATTCCATTTCATGGATTCTTTTAATAATCGGCAACATAATTATTATTAACACATTTGAAGGTGGATTTACATTTAATGGATCGTGGATTATTTTGTGTAGCGTTGTCATTGCATCTGGGTTGAAAAACAGTATTCTATGCATTCTGTACAAATTAACAGTGCGAAATTGAATGGGAAAAGGATATTTTTTTATGTTGATATAGAAATTAATACTATAAGTTCATCAAAAGATTGTAGTCGATAAAAACGAGAAGGAAGAATGGGGGAGTTAGCATAGATGTTTCTACCTATTACTACATTTGATAGGTTTATTTGGCTGGGGAATGTTGCTTCGTCTTCAGAAAAGATTAACAGGAATCTGGCGTTTTCGAGGGCTGAAGAAAGTAATGTTAATTTGTGTAAAAAGAAATGTATAGGTTCAATTAATAATATGCATCAAAAAATAACGATAGATTCTGTCGAATATGATGATAATTGTGTGTTGGGTCGTGCAGAACCTCATTCAACAATTGTCATAACAAGTGGTGATATGTATGTTGGAAGCGGACGGGTTAATAAGTATGGGGAATTTAAAGTATGTACGAATGATTATCTAGAAAGAAATTTAGTAATAGAGATTCAGTTAATAATGGATGGTTTTTATCAAGAGAGTATAACGGTAAAGATAGAACGTTAAGATAGGATTATTTCTTTTTTTCCACTATATAAAAAGGAAGCAACCGTAGTTGCTTCCTACATTAATTAAGCCGAAGCCTTCTTCATTCTCTCAAGTAAACTAGATAACACATGCGTACGATACGATTCTAGTTTTTTACCTTCATAAGTACGGATACCTAATTTTTTAAGTTCTTTTACATACCAACCTTTGCTTCCGAAATACATGTGATCGCTCCCCTTCAACTTTGTTTTTATTTGTTCTGATTGTACTTGGAGGTACAGGTAATATAATGAAGGAAATGAATTTCGCTCGAAAATGGTTAACTTTGTTGCAAAAGACATATATACTAAAGATAGTATACAACGAGGTGGACAAGACGTGATTATAGAGAAGCACGAAATTCAAATTGACCAAATTACGAGCGGTAAAGTGAATATCTTTACTTTCTATAGAAATAGAAAGCAAATTGATGATCATTTTTTACGATTGCAAGAACCATCGCTTACAGCAAACTACTTCTTCCATTTTCATTTTGATGCAGAGAGCTTGCATCTACTACAGGAAGAGTTTCCAAGCGTATATCCGTACAACGGTAGTGAAACGATTCACGACTGGACGGAAAAGATGAAAGCAGAGTTGCAACATCAGATCCAAACAGGAAAATGGAATAAGCGCGTACGTATCGGTAATCGCATTCTAGATGTGGTGTTTACGTGGTGTGACGAAGATATAGTAGAGTGAAAAAGAAGCGGATGACGCTTCTTTTTTTAGCGCTGGAATAAAACAAGCTTACCTGCAGAAGATGTGCAGCGATGTGTTTTTTCATACAATCCTTTTTCATGTAAAATAGATTCACCTTTTGCTTTCGCTTCTTTTTCAGTTGCCGCCTCGAATGATTCGTCTAATGCTTTTGAACCATCTTTTTCAAAGACTGTTAGAACGTATACTCCCATGAAAATTCCCTCCAATAATAAAAATCAGAATCTTATAACTATTTTGGCATAAATCACTAGAATATGCAAAGAAATATATGACATTGCGTGTTACAATAAGGTGAAACTTTAATCAGTGGGGAGTTTTTTTATTTCCTGCTTATTACTAGTTTTCACTAATTGAGCATGTAGTGTTTGTGCTCATGCGGATAAAATGAAACTTTTGAAATATAGAAAGGATCGTTATTTGTGAAACAAGTGAAGTTTATACATGCGGCTGATTTGCATTTGGATAGTCCGTTTAAAGGGATGGAGATGAATGTACCGCAGTCTGTTTGGGAAAGAATGAAGCAGAGTACGTTTGAATCGTTCGAGCGTATTGTTGATAAAGCGATTCAAGAGCGCGTTGATTTCGTATTACTAGCCGGGGATTTGTATGATGCGGAGACGAGAAGTTTGAGAGCGCAAGTGTTTGTGCGCGAGCAAATGAAGAGACTTTCGCAGTACGATATCCCTGTTTTTATTATTCACGGTAACCACGATCATTTAGGGGGAAGCTGGGCAGCAATTGAGTTTCCGGAAAATGTTCACGTGTTTACGGAGCCTTATGTAGAAGAGAAATCATTTTATAAAAATGGTGAGTTGTTAGCTTCTATTTACGGTTTTAGTTATTTGCAGCAAGCGGTAACGGATAATATGACAGCGCAGTATACGAAAATGAGTGATGCGCCTTTTCATATTGGCATGCTTCACGGAAGTGTGGAAGGGGATGCAGAGCATAATCGCTATGCACCGTTTCAAATTCGTGAGCTGAAAGAAAAGCAGTTTGATTATTGGGCTCTTGGCCATATACATAAACGTGAAATTTTATCAGAAGAGCCGTGCATTATTTATCCAGGGAACATACAAGGTCGTCATCGTAAGGAAACAGGCGAGAAGGGTGCGTACCTTATTGAACTTACGAAACAAGGAACGCACTGTTCATTTTTCCATACGGCAGATGTTGTGTGGGATGAGATAGAAGTGAATATTGATGGACTTGAAACTGTTGATGAATTTATGACGAGTGTGTCAACTGCGATGAATGAGTGCCGAAGAGAAGAGGAAGGTATGCTACTAACTGTCGTATTTACAGGACAAGGCCCACTTTCTCCGTATTTACGCGATGAAAAACGTGTGGAAGAGATTTTTCATATTTTAGCAGCTGGCGAAGAGCGAAAAGATTTCGTATATGCGATGAAGTGGAAAAATGAGACGGTTTCTTTTGCAGAAATCGAGCGTTTGAAAGAAGAAAATCATTTCGTCGGTAGTGTGCTAAAAGAGTTAGAATCTTTCACCAATATGGACGGCGTGTTGCGCACAATTTGGACATCTCCTGTAGCACGTAATAGTATTGAATCTTTTACAGAGGAAGAGAAGAAAGAGATTCAAAAGGAAGCGGAAAATATTATTTTAGAACAATTATTCCAGCAAGAGAGGGATAAAAAATGAGAATGGAAAAACTCCATATTTATGGATACGGAAAATTAGAAAATGTGGAAATGGATCTGTCAATGCTGACTGTTTTATACGGTGAAAATGAAGCGGGGAAATCGACAATTCGCTCGTTTATGAAAAGTATTTTGTTCGGCTTTCCGACGAGAGGACAGCGCCGTTATGAGCCGAAAGAAGGCGGCAAGTATGGCGGGGCGATGACTGTACAAACAGAGAAGTACGGCCGTTTGAAAATTGAACGATTGCCAAAGACAGCAGCTGGCGAGGTAACCGTTTATTTTGAAGACGGGAAAACAGGCGGCGAGGAAATTTTACACGATATATTAAGCGGGATGAATGAAAGTTTATTTGAATCTGTCTTTTCATTCGATATGTACGGTCTTCAAGACATTCATCAGCTCGGCGAAGCGGATATCGGCAATTATTTATTTTCAGCAAGTGCAGTCGGAAGCGATGCGCTATTACAGCTTGATAAAAAGCTAGAAAAAGAAATGGATCAGCGCTTTAAGCCGAGCGGGCGTAAACCGGAAATTAACGTGTCACTGCAAGAGATGAAGAAACTTGAAGAGAAGATGAAAGAGTGGCAAGGGAAAATTGGCACGTATGAAAAACAGGTCGAACAGTTAAAAGAAAGTGAAGAGAAGCTTGCTTCTGTTCGGACAGAAAAAGAGAGTGCGGAAAAACGAAAGCAAGATTATGAAATATTAGCAGCGCTAGAGCCTCTCGTTATTGAAAAGCGTGCGCACGAGAAAGTGTTAGAAAACGAGAACGGGCAATTTCCTGTAAACGGAATGGCGCGCTATGAAGCGATTAAGGCGAAGATGGAGCCGCTTCAATTACAAGTGGATTCGCTCCATAAAAAAATAACGAATGTGCAATCGGAAATGGAATCGATTCAAATAGATGAAGAGTTTTTGCAAAAAGAAAGTTATGTAGAAGAACTTCGTATGCAGCATATGTCTTACGAAAATGCACGCCAAGAAATGCGTGATTTGACAGGAACAATTACGAATATAAAAGAAGAGCTGGCAGAACTAGAGCAACAAATTGGTGCTACTTTTGAAAAAGAAACAGTTCTGTCGTTTGATATGAGTTTGGCAACGAAAGAATTAATTACGCAAATGGTGCAAAAGGCGCGCGAATTAGAAACACAAAAAGCACAGCTTGATGATCGTTTTAAAATAGCGCAGGAGCAATTAGAAGAACAAGAAGAGAATATAAGACAGATTAAGCAACAAATGTTAGCGGATGAAGAGCGAAGTACGTTAGCTGAGAAAGAGAAGTCGTTCCAAGATGCGGCGTTTATCGGTATGGGCGCAGAGAGAATGAAGCGCAAGTATGAGGAAAAAGCAGGAGTGGCTATGCAAAAGAAAAAGCAGTGGCAAAGAGTTTGTCTTCTGTTACTTCTTATTAACACAGGCATTTTATTCACAAGCTTATTTATAGACAACCGCCCGCTCTTATTTATTAGTGTCATTATTTTTGTAGGGATCGTTCTTGCCCTTGTTTTATATAAAGATCCGTCAAGTGGGTTACAAGAAGAGCTTCTTACTCTTCAGCAAAGTGCTGGCGGGAGACAAAGTGAAGAAGCGATGTCTGTACGCTATGAGTTAGAAAAAGATGAAGAGATACGTAAACTATTTGAGCGCGAGTCGTATAAATTACAGCAAATGGAGCGAGCGTATGATAAAGTCGTTTCATCGTATGAGGAATGGGAGCGAGAAACGTTCCGCATTAGTGAACAAGTAAATGTGTATAAAATGCGCTATACGTTCCCTGAGTTTTATACGTATGCACACATATTACCGGCGTTTGAGCGTATGGAAAAAATGCAGCAATTATATCGTGATGTAGAGAAGAAAAGTGAGCGCAAATCTTCATTATATGAAATGATTTCGCATTTTGAACATAAACTAGAAACTGTTATCGGTAGTGCGGAGTATAGTAAGCTGCACGAGGCACAAAGTCGTATGCAAAATGAGAAAGAAAAACGCCAAACTTGTAAGCAGTTAAAAGAGAAGCTAGCAGAATGGCAAGAAGAATATGCGCTTATGCAAGAGCAATTGAAACAACTGTTAGTAGAACGAGATAGTTTATGGCATATCGCACATTCTACAGATGAAGAGATGTTTTTAGAAGCAGGTAAACTGGCGGAAAAACGTGAAGATGCTGAGAAGCAAGTAGGGCGTTTATTACCGCAAATTGATCTGTTAGAACAGCGTTTAACGAGTTTATCATTAGCTGAACATTATGAAGCTGACGGTTATGATGAAAAATTAAAGCAAGAAATGACAGTCATGCAAAACTGTCTTACAAAGGAAAAAGAACTGACAGAGCGTATTGCGAAACATCGTATGGAAATTGCGAATTTAGAAGAAGGAAGTACGTACGGTGATTTACTACACGAATGGGAAATGAAAAAAGCGCAAGTGCGTGAACAAGTGAAGAAGTGGGCTGCGTATGCGGCCGCGAAGACAGTGTTAACGAAAACGAAGCAATATTATCATGAAGTACATCTTCCTCGTATTTTACAAAAATCAGAAGAGTATTTCGTCTATTTAACGGGCGGACGATATAGTAAAATCTTTTCACCGTCAGAGGCGGAGCCGTTTATTGTGGAGCGTAATGATGGTATGCGTTTTTATAGTCATGAACTAAGCCAAGCGACAGCGGAGCAGTTATATTTATCGCTGAGATTTGCATTAGCGAAAACATTTGAGCATAATTATCCATTTATTATTGATGATAGCTTCGTGCACTTTGACGCGGTAAGGACGAATCGCACAATTGAACTAATAAAGGAAATCGCAAAAGATAGACAAGTCATCTTCTTTACATGCCATGCGCATTTATTAACGTATTTTACAGAAAAACAGATTATAAAATTAACGCATAAGCGTAAAGAAAATGAGTTGTAGTGTGCTATACTAAAAGTAACTGATTTGGTGGAGGAATTCGAATGAAAAAGAAAATTGCAGAGTATGAAGTTGGTGAACAAGTCGATGTTTTCTTGTTGATTAAAACAGCGACAAAAGGTATCGCAAGCAATGGAAAGCCATTTTTAACAGTAATCTTACAAGATCCAAGTGGAGATATTGAAGCGAAGCTATGGGACGTATCACCAGAAGTTGAGAAACAATATGTAGCGGAAACAATCGTTAAAGTAGCTGGTGACATTCTAAACTACAAAGGACGTATTCAATTACGTGTGAAACAAATCCGTGTTGCGAATGAAAATGAAGTAACGGACATCTCAGACTTCGTAGAAAAAGCACCAGTGAAAAAAGAAGATATGGTTGAGAAAATTACGCAATACATATTTGAAATGAGAAACCCGAACATTCAACGTCTAACGAGACATTTATTGAATAAGCATCAAAATGAATTTTTAGACTATCCGGCAGCGACAAAGAACCATCACGAATTCGTATCTGGATTAGCGTATCACGTCGTATCGATGCTTGATTTAGCGAAAGCTATTTCAAATCTATACCCGTCGTTAGATAAAGACTTACTATATGCGGGCGTTATTTTACACGACCTTGGTAAAGTAATCGAATTATCTGGCCCAATTTCTACGACGTATACGTTAGAAGGAAATTTACTAGGTCACATTTCGATTATGGTGAACGAAATTGGTAAAGCAGCAGATGAGCTGCAAATCGATGCAGAAGAAGTATTAATTCTTCAACACATCGTTCTTTCTCACCACGGAAAAGCAGAATGGGGTAGCCCAAAACCACCATTAGTAAAAGAAGCAGAAATTCTGCACTACATCGATAACTTAGATGCAAAAATGAACATGATGGACCGCGCATTAGGACGCACAAAACCAGGCGAATACACAGAGCGTGTCTTTGCTCTTGATAATCGTTCGTTCTATAAACCGACGTTCCATAATTAATAGTGTGAATAAAGTGGCCTCATTAAGTGTTAATACGCTTAGTGAGGCTGTTGTATAATGATAATAAAGTTATTGAATTTTGATTATTAAAAAGCTAAGAGCCTTACTACATTCTACGTAGCAAGGCTCTTTAAAGTTGTTTCAAATTACATCCATCTGTTCGTTCAATTGTAACTATTCGCAATTATTTGATATTATACAGGTGAATAGAAAGATGAATTAAAATTTAGTTTCGTAGTTGTAAAAGGAGGTTATTTATATTATTCTCTTATAATTTTCCAAAAAGGAGAGTTTATGAAAAAGATTATTGTTTTTGTATTAACGATATTTATATTATTCTCAGGATTTGCAACACAAAGTTATGCGTTGTCAGATTCTCAATCTGCGGCAATACAAGCGTTGCTAGATGATGCCTGTCGTATATCAGGTGTGCCGGGAATGTCAATCTCAATACTTGCTGATGATGAAGTGTTCTACTTTTCTTCAGGGTATGCAGACCGTGAAAAGGGGTTGTCTGCAAGTGAAAATACACTCTATGAGTTAGCCTCGGTCAGTAAAGCTTTTACCGGTATGGGTATTATGCTATTGGAAGAGCAAGGGCTGCTTTCAATGACTGACCCTGTCCAAAAATATTTACCTTGGTTTACATTAAAGTATCAAGGGAAACCTGTTGATATGCAAAGTCTTACACTAAATAACTTTCTTCACCATACCAGTGGTCTAACAAATATTAGGCATCTTCAAAATATTCCACAAGGCAATACACCAGATATGTTGCAAAGGACTGTAGAAATGCTCGTGGATGCTGAATTGGCGTTCCCTCCCGGTGAACAGTATAACTATGGAACCGTTAATTATGACGTATTGGGTTTGGTTATTGAGATTGTGTCGCGACAAAGCTATGAAGACTTTATGAAGGAACAGGTATTTCAGCCGTTAGGTCTTCACCAGACGTATGTTTATAAAGAAGCTGCTCAAGCCACTGGACAGTTGGCACAGGGCTACCGTTCTTCCTTTTTTATGACAACTCCATTTAAAGCTCCGGATTATGCTGGGAATAAACCCGCAGGCTACATCATTTCTAATACAAAAGATATGGCGCGTTGGATGGGCATACAGATGGGGATCGTGCAGGACATACCCGAAATATTTCACATGGTTATCGAAAAATCACATAGGGGTGATATGTCTGTTTCGGCTGTCAACGGTATGTATTATGCGGCAGGCTGGTCCGTAAACGCCGAACAAACGATTATAGAACACACTGGGGGCAATCCAAATTTCAGAACCGAAGTAGTCATACTGCCAAATGAACGAACAGCCGTCTCCTTGCTGAGCAACGGCGCAAATACCAATACAAACATGGTACTAAAAGTTAAAGATATATTAGAAGGCAATCTAACTCAGTCATATGAAATAAGCGGCACACAGCTTTTGGATATCATTTTGTCGTCTATCACAATTATTCTTTGCCTATTGGCCGTTTTGCTATTTCTCTTAGGATTACGCAGAAGGAGAACGAATGAGCGGCAGCCAATGACAAAAAAGAGAATAACCGTAACAGTTATTTTCCTGACTGCTACGATTGCCCTAGGTATACTGTGCTGTGCTTTCGATTGGTCAACAATACTTATGTGGCAAACATCTAGTGTTCTTACAGCTTTGATTTCGTCAGCATTATTAACAGCAAGCATTACATGGTTTGTATACACTCACCGATAAAATACCTCGCTCCCAAGATAAGCATAATGTTAAGTAATTAAATTTTAATTTATCGGTATGCTTAATTTGAAAAAAAAGACACTTCGGTGTCTTTTTTAATATCATCGACAAAATTCCCAGCCAAACCTAATTACCATAGATTCCACGAACCTGCTCCGTTCGTGGAATAAGGATTTTTAAACAACTATATTATTTCTGCACAGCTGTTTTTATAGGAAGTACATAAGACTTTATAAAAAATATCTCGAATTTGAGATAAATCTCTTGCTTTTTAATCACTTGAGGTGTAAAGTGATAGTAACGAAAGCGATTGAGTCATATGAAAAACATACACTCAGTTGCTTTCGAGTTAAAAACGAAAGTAACTTATGCAGTAAAAACTAAGATGAATTTACAAAAACATAATTAAGAATAAATTGAAACGCTAAAAACCATATTAGTTGTGGGAAATGTTATTTTTTTATTTATCACTTGACTAGTAAAACGAAACGGAGGAATAAACAATGTATGAAATTAAAGGGCATCATCACATTTCAATGGTTACGAAAAATGCAAATGAAAATAATCACTTTTATAAAAATGTACTTGGTTTACGTCGTGTGAAAATGACAGTAAACCAAGATGATCCATCGATGTATCACTTATTTTATGGAGATAAAACAGGGAGTCCAGGTACGGAACTATCATTTTTTGAAATGCCTTTAGTAGGAAAAACGTACCGTGGTACGAATGCAATTACGCGAATTGGATTACTCGTTCCGTCAGAGGAAAGTTTACATTACTGGAAAGAACGATTTGAGAAATTTGATGTAAAACATAATGAAATAACAACATATGCAAATCGTCCTGCTTTGCAATTTGAGGATGCGGAAGGTCTTCGCCTCGTGCTACTCGTTTCAAACGGAGAAAAAGTGGAGCACTGGGAAACGTGGGAGAAATCCGAAGTTCCTGCACAGCATCAAATTCAAGGAATGGGTTCTGTGGAAATGACAGTGCGTAGACTTGATAAATTGGCGAGTACACTTACAGACATATTTGGTTATACAGAAGTTAGCCGAAATGACGAAGAAGCGATTTTCCAGTCTATTAAAGGAGAAGCCTTCGGAGAAATCGTTGTGAAATATTTAGATGGTCCTACTGAAAAACCGGGCCGCGGTAGCATTCACCATTTAGCAATTCGTGTAAAAAACGATGCAGAGCTTGCTTACTGGGAAGAGCAGGTAATACAAAAAGGTTTCCATTCTTCAGGCATTATCGATCGTTTCTACTTTAAAAGCTTATACTTCCGCGAATCAAACGGAATCCTATTTGAAATTGCGACAGATGGACCAGGATTTACAGTTGATGGAGATGTAGAACATTTAGGAGAAAAACTTGATTTACCGCCGTTCTTAGAGGATCAGCGAGCAGAAATTGAAGCGAAATTAGCACCTATTGAAGAGAAGTAATAGAAGAGAAAATATAACTTAAAAAGGCATTGGAGGAATATAAAATGAACCAATTAAAAGGAATTCACCACGTTACAGCAATTACAAGTAGTGCAGAAAAGAACTATGAGTTTTTCACTCACGTTTTAGGAATGCGTTTAGTTAAAAAAACAGTAAACCAAGATGACATTCAAACGTACCATTTATTCTTCGCAGATGATAAAGGTAGTGCAGGAACAGATATGACATTCTTTGACTTCCCAGGTGTTCCTAAAGGAGTACACGGTACAAATGAAATTTCAAAAACTTCATTCCGAGTGCCAACTGATGCAGCGTTAGCATATTGGGTGAAACGTTTTGACCGTCTTGAAGTGGAACATACAGGCATTAAAGAGCAATTTGGTAAGAAAACTCTATCTTTCGTTGATTTTGATGACCAACATTATCAATTAATCTCGGATGAACTTGATAAAGGGATTGAATCAGGTACACCGTGGCAAAACGGTCCAGTTCCATTAGAATATGCAATTACTGGTTTAGGACCTGTATTCATCCGCATTGCAAACTTTAGTTTCTTCAAAGAAGTGTTAGAAAAAGTTCTATTATTTAAAGAGGTCGCGCAAGAAGGAGAATTTTATTTATTTGAAGTAAACGAAGGCGGAAACGGTGCCTCTGTTATTGTAGAACATAATACGGTTCTTCCAGAAGCGCAACAAGGATTTGGCACAGTGCACCATGCAGCATTCCGCGTAGAAGATCGTGCTGTATTAGAAGAATGGATTGAGAGAATCAGTAGCGTTGGCCTTCCATCATCTGGATATGTAAATCGTCACTTCTTCGAGTCATTATACGCAAGAGTTGCACCACAAATTTTATTTGAATTTGCAACAGATGGCCCAGGATTTATGGGAGATGAGCCATACGAAACACTTGGCGAAAAGTTATCATTACCTCCGTTCCTAGAGCCAAAACGTGAAGAAATTGAAAAATTAGTTCGTCCAATTGATACAGTAAGAAGCACGAAGGAATTTATTAAAGAGTAACAATAGAGATAGTAAGTAGGAGAGCAAGTAGTTTTAGCTGATCGCTGGAACTGCTTGCTTTTTTATTTGTTCTATAAAGTTTTCTGACAATTTTTTCTCGAGTTATCAAAAAGGAAAACTTTGGTATAATTAGTTAAAATATTTAATTTTCTGATAATTGTTTTTCAATACATAGAAAAGAGGTGGTAATATACAATTTGGATAATTGTATAAATATCCTAATTTTGTAAGTTTGAAGAGAAGGGGATGCGAGTGTATGGGAGCAGATGTAGTAACAAGGGAGCAAATGAAACATTCTTTAGATGATTGGTATCGTGTAATGTTGCAGCAAAATATAGAGAGAGCAAGGGAAATGAAGGAAGATATTGAGAGGGAATTTTCTAATGTAAAAGAGGATGGGGATTTATGGCTATATTACTCTTTATTAGATTTTAGATATAAAGTGCTGGCGGATGGTTTACAAATTACTAAAAATAGTTTTGATAAAATTGATGAAATTTATAAAACGTCTGAAAATCGTTTGTCATATTACTATTATTTTTTTAAGGCAATGCATGCAACTCTAATATCAAATTACAATGATGCAAGTAGATGTTATGAGAAGGCCAAAACACTAATAAAATATATTCCTGATGAATTAGAATATGGAGAATTCTGTTATCGTCTTTCTGCATTTTTCTACAATACAAGGCAACCAATGAATACAATAAAATATGTAAATAAAGCTAAAGAAATTTTTTCAAAACAAGCAGGACAAGATATGAATATTGCTTTATCTCAAAATCTTTTAGGACTAACTGCCATACAAATAAAGCAATATGAACAAGCAGAAGAGTGTCTAAATTCAGCGATAGATATTCTACAAAAACAGGATAACGCTATATTGCTTTTAAGGGTACGTCATAATTTAGGATGGCTATACGCAAGTCAAAACCTTTCTGCACTAGCTATTCGACATCTTTCGGAAGTAACAGAGAAATTCCCAGCACATTTCAAAGCGATTTTCCTACAAGCTAGGGAACATTTTAAACTGGGAGAAACAAACATTGCTGAAGAATTAATTGATAGAGGATTAAATATTTGTATGGAGTTAGGAAATGAAGAGTATATACATCATTTTAGTATTTTAAAAGCAGTAAATGGTAATGTTCCTATTAAAGAATTAGAGCAGATTATCCTTAAAGGAATTACTTATTTTGATAAAGAATCTTTATATAGTTACACTCAGGAATATGTGGAAAAACTTGCAATAAAGTTTCGTGAGGATGCTAATTACATGAAAGCAAGTGATTATTTTTACAAAGCATTACAGGCAAAAGAGAAGAAGATAGAGAGAGGAGCATTAAAATAATGTTTAAAAAAATAGGTATGGCTGTAACTGGTATAGTGTTAGTTGGTATTGTATCTGTCGGTTTAAATAGTTCTTTTGTACAACAAGCGGAGCACGGTGATGTTCCAGCACCAGCAAGACCAGACTACGTTAACATTGGCGACACAGGCGGAGCACCAGCCAACTTCAATATAGGTGAAGGTGGCGGTATTAGCAAACAAGACTCACACGCTGACCATTTTTAAATTAAATAATAAAGAAAAGGGACCTCATAATGAGGTCCCTTTTCTTTTTACGACTAAAAAGAATTGACTTACTTTAAATATGTAACTATAATAGTTACAAAATAACCATCACTAATAGCAGTGAGTAATATTTTTTTAGTATAATTGTAACTATTATAGTTACAATTAAAATTAATTATAAAACAACCAAATAATGTAAAAACTTAGAATAGCAACAAGAGAAAGGAGACGGGAATGTTGAAACGGTTTAAGTTTTATATGATTAGCGGTATTGTGCTCATTTTGCTTATCGTATGTAACTTCGTTGATAAGCCAATTGCGAAGGTTGGAGAAGTGAAAGATACTGTTATGATGAAGCTGAATACGAAAGAGAGTATGGCGCAGATTGACGGGCAGACGATTTATTTTAAGAAAATTGGTGAGGGGAAGCCTCCTTTACTTATGCTGCACGGTTTTGGTGGTTCTTCTGATGGGTTTAGTGATATTTATCCGGAACTGGCGCGAGATCATACGATTATTGCGGTTGATATTTTAGGGTTTGGACGTTCTTCTAAGCCAATTGATTTCGAGTATTCGTTTCCTGCGCAAGTGAATTTATATTATAAGTTAATGAAGAAGCTCGGATACGATCAGTTTGCGGTGCTCGGTCATTCAATGGGCGGAGAGATGTCCCTCAATTTAGCGTATTTATATCCTGACGCAGTAACCCATCTCATTTTAGCGGATTCTACAGGGATAGAGTCTTTCCAGCAAAAAGAAAGTTATAAAGTGCCGCCGCTATCAACCGATCTTCAAACGGTAACTGAGATTACGGATTATAATAAAAGTGCGGTGAAAAATAGTCGTGATGATAAGGGGCATTATGATCAGCTGACGAAAATGAGAGATCGCCGCATCGCGATGGAAGCCGATAAAATCAAGGTTCCGACTTTAATTATATGGGGACGACATGATAAGAGCGTTTCTTGGAAAAATGGTGAACTGTATCATCAGCTATTTGCGAATAGTACGTTCCATATCATTGAAAAGGGATACCATGCACCGTTTCGTCAGGAACCAATCGAATTTATGAAATATGTACAAGCGTTCTTCGCGAAGAATCCGCAATAAATTTTAAGCATAAATCCACCTCTTTCCTCATACAGTGAAACTAATAAGGCTTGTCTAAGGAAAGGAATGAAGTACAGTGGAAACTTTACCATGGTGGGTGTATCTTGTAATCGTTGGAATCGTATTAAGTGGCTACATGGTTTTATATACTTCGAAAAAAGAGCAAGAGATGGATAATGAGTTTATCGAAAAAGAAGGTGAAGTATATATGAAGCGTTTAGCAGAAGAGCGAGAGAAACGTAATCAGGATAGTGATAAAGATTCGGTATTGCTTTAATAGAAATTTTGAAAGACTACCATCTAGTAGAACTTTACATTTAGGTGGTAGTCTTTTTCTTTTTGGGAAGCATGTATACGAAATTCATTGGTGGCATTTATATATATGTTTCCTCATAAGAATGGAACTAGCGTGTTATTTACTGGGGGGGATTAACAATGCATAGGGATGAAACATCATTACATCCGGATACAGGTGTTACATCTGTAATGTTTGTTGAGCGTTCATTAAATGAAATTCGTTTTTGGTCTAGAATCATGAAGGAGCATTCTCTTTTTCTTCGCCTTGGGTTTAGATGCGAGGATACGCAACTAATTGAAGAGGCGAATCAATTTTATCGATTGTTTGAACATATTGAACAAATAGCGCATTCCTATACAAATGAAACAGATCCTGAGCAAATCAAAAGATTTAATGCAGAAGTACAACAAGCCGCAACTAATATTTGGGGATTTAAACGAAAAATTTTAGGGTTGATTCTCACATGTAAATTGCCAGGACAAAATAACTTTCCACTGTTAGTTGACCATACGAGTAGGGAAGCTGATTATTTTAGAAAACGTTTAATGGAATTAAATGAAGGGAAATTAGATGCTCTTCCTGATGCTATCATTAAAGAAAATGTTTTCTTTTTACGGATTATGGCAGACCATGCTAAATTTATTGGTCACCTCCTTGATCCATCAGAAAGAAAGCTTGTAGATACAGCACGGAATTTTAGCAATGATTTTGATGCATTAATGTATCAAGCAATTGACTTAGAATCTATGAAGCCACAATCTCAAACAGTCCCTCTTTTAGATCAATTTTTAGATCAAAATCGTGTGTCGGTTACATCTCTTCGGGATTTTAAGAAAACAGCACGTGATTTAATTGAGCAATGTAAAATAAAGAGTATCATCCATCCATTATTAGCAGACCATGTTTTCCGTGAAGCTGATAGGTTTCTTGAAATCATTGATATGTATGATGTTCACCTTACCAATCTTCAATCACAACCTAGATATTAGAAGATAAAGAAAGATAATATTTTATTTTCAGCTGAGAAGTTAACAATGTATTGTTAGCTTCTTTTCTTTGTGATTAAAAGTTCTTTTCGTTTAGTAAAGTTCCCTTTAAATATTACATAAATCCCTTTGACCAAATATGTAATTCTCTGTAAAATGATATATATGGAAAGATTATGAATATACAGGAAACCTATGAATGTTAGCTTCTAATAAATTATTCGGGGGAAATTTATTAGTTAAGTATATTAACTTGTTTGCACTATATTTTACAAATAAAGGGGTATTAGTAATCATGAAAGCAAAGAAATTAGTAAGTTTAGCGTTACCAGTTATGTTATTGAGTGGTTGTATTACAATTGAAACGGATGGTAAGAAAGCTGAACCGAAGAAAGAGGAAACGCAAAAGGTAGAGAAAGAGAGTAAGGCTACTGAAAATGAGAGCAAGTCAACTGATAGCAAGAAAGAGGATAGTTTATCTGTAGCGAAAGGTGAAGATACAAATAGTAGTTCATCAAGTAGTCAACAAAGTTCTTCCTCGAATAATTCAACAGCTTCTAATTCTTCAACTGGTAAGGTAACGGGTTCAGATGTTGAAAGGTACAAGGCAGATATTATAAACAGTGCTACTCAAATTGAAGATACGATGAAATTAATTGAAGGAATAGCAGATTCAGATGTGAAATCATACAAACAAAAGAAAAGTGAAGTACAACTGAGTTTAGGTGGAGCGAAGGCAACTGCAACGAAACTGAAGAATCTACAAGCGCCTCCTGAATTACAGGGAGAACAAGCGAAGATAAAGCAATCAATGGAACTGTATGCGGATTGTTTCCAACTTCTCTTTGATGCATTAGACCAAGAAGATGAGAGTAAAATGCATCAATCATTAAGTAAAGCACAAGAAGGCTCAAAACTGTTTGAAGAAGCAGCGAAGAGCATCGGTAGCAAAACCAACTAAGAATAAATGACTTAAAGGGGTATGAGGTATGAAAGTAAAAAAACTAATAGCTGCTGCAGTTCCAGTTGCTATATTATTAAGTGGCTGTGTTACAGTAAAAGATTCGGCAAATAAAGAGGAAAAGACAGAAGAAACAAGTAAATCTAAGGCTGCTGAAACGAAAGAAAAATCAACGAATTCGAAAGAAGAAAGTAAAGATGTTCAAAAGGTTCGAGTTTTAGATGAAGATTATGCACAATATTTATTAGATATTGAACAGGATATGTTAAGACGATTTGATTACTATGATGCCTCTGTAAAAGATTTGAGAAATGGAAGTAAATCAAAAGCTGAGGTATTAGATAGTATTAAAGACATCTATAAAGTATTTGATAAGATAGAGAAGATTTACGCACCGCCAAAACATAAAGAAGACCAAAAAGAGATTGAAAGAGCGACAGGTAAACTAAGAGAAACATTCGGTGAGATAGAGAAGTTATTCAACGATAAAGGCTTCAGCTTAGAGACTGATAAGGAAATCTTAAATAAAGCAAATACAAAACTAGAGGAAGCAAAACGTATTTGGAAACCTACATTCGACAAGTTAAGATCCGAAATAAAAGGTGATACAGCCACAGAAAAATCAACTAGTACAACAAGTACTTCTACACCGACAAACCCAACTACTGGTAGTCAGGCTCAAACAGATAAAAGCCAAGCTAAAACGGGAATATTTGCAGGTACAGCTGGTACAAGTGAAGAGTTAGGAATTAATTATGGAAACATGGAGAAGAACATCAAAGATGGTACTGAAATTATTGGTAATTGGGGTATTGATTACGGTAGTGGCATAAAAACTACGTTAGTACTAAAAGGGGATAAAACATTTGAGTCCTATGCGAATGGTTCTTATCCGAATAAAGATAACTACTTAACAGGAACATATGCGGTAGATGTTCCGTCATTCCAGTTATCTTTAAAAGTAACAAAGGCAGTTAAAGACGGTCAAGAAGTAAAGTTAACAAATGATAGTATGATGTATAAATTACAAAACTATGATGGAAACACATTACAAATTTATCATATGGACGATAACGTTCATATTCGTTATGCGAGACAATAAATAATTGGTAAAAAACTCTGTAATAAATTTTACAGGGTTTTTTGTTCGTTCTAATTGTATTTCTTCATTAATTTCCCTGGTGCTATCCAGGTTAGTATAAGTTGAGAAATCAACAAAACGATTTGAATGATAAGGATTCGGTTTTATTATAATTAGAGCAGAGTGGATAACGTATCGTTATCCACTTTTTTATTTCTTGAAATATATCGACGATTTTTCAAATATATCGAACACAACTTGAAATATATCAACGATTTGATATGAGATATCGACTTACCGACACAAAACGACAATGTTAAGAAGTACAATTATTGTTCGGGAAATTATTATAGAAGAAAAATATATAAAATTGAAACACTACATAGCCCCATGACAACCTGTAACGTACAAGTTGCACCACCTACGCAACGACAACTCGCTTTACTCTTCACCAGTTATTTGCCCATACTAGACGTAGAGAGGTAATAAACACAGTATGATTTTTAGTGAACGCTTAAAACAAGAACGAGAAAAACGAAATTGGTCGCAACATGATTTAGCTGAAAAAATTCATGTAAGTAGGCAATCTGTTTCAAAGTGGGAGACGGGAAAGAACTATCCGAGCATTGAAATTATTATTCATTTAAGCGATTTGTTCGGTATTACGATTGATGAGTTGCTAAGGAGTGATGAAGAGTTGACGCAGAAAGTTATTGAAGATAGTAAACAGTTAGCACATCCAAAATGGAAGGTGTTTTTCGATAGTCTCTTTATGATGGGCGTATTTTTATTTCTTACAAAAATCGTTGTATGGACGTTAAATAAGTTTGCCGGAGCGAGCATTACACTTGTGGCAGATGCGCCGTATGTAATGAATTTTTTACCCCTTATCTTAATGGTTATAGCTGGCACGGCTTCTGATAAGTTGAAGAAAATATATAGATAGAAGAAAGAATTTCCCTACACTAGCTGTTCTTTCCACTCAAATTGTGTACTATAAAGGATAGGATGACATAAAGAAGGGGACATTTAGAATGGAATTTCATGAACAGAAGATTTTGCCAGCAGTGAGGCAAATTAAAGATTTAGAAAAGCTACTACATAGTTCGTATGAGTATATCGTTATTTTGGATATTCATGTCGGTCAATTGAAGAGTGTCGTGTCACTTGCGAAGCAATATTGTAAAAAGGTGTTTTTACATGTTGATTTGATCCATGGATTACAAAGTGACGGGCATGCGACGGAGTATTTATGCCAAGAGTTTAGACCGTACGGGTTACTTTCAACAAAGGCGAGCGTTATTATGAAGGCGAAGCAAAAGGGCGTTGTGGCAATTCAGCGTATCTTTTTAATCGATTCTAGTGCAATGGAGAAGAGTTGCAACCTGTTAGAAAAGACGAAGCCGGATTATATTGAGGTGCTTCCAGGGGCAATGACGGACATTATCGCTGAAGTGAAAGAGCGCACGGGTGTACCGATTTTGGCGGGTGGTTTTATTCGTACAGTGGATGATGTAGAGAAAGCGTTACATGCTGGTGCGACAGCAATTACGACATCAAAACGCGAACTATGGAAACATTACCAAAAAAAGTGACGAAAATGTGAAAAAATTCTGTTGACACCGCTTTCATGAAAGGTTAACATTATAGACAAGTTAATAAACGTGACGGAGAAAAGAAGAGATCCACATTTCATTGTTTCTATATAAATTTATATAGAAGCGTGCAAAGCTGTGGGTCTTTTTCTTTTGACAAAAACGAATGGCCATTCATTTTACCTCTATCACATTTGGAAGCGTTTAAATTGATTGTGGAGGGATACTATGTCAGCATTTTTAGGAGAGTTAGTAGGGACTGCGTTGTTAATCTTACTTGGTGGCGGCGTTTGTGCTGGTGTAAGTTTAAAGAAATCGTTTGCGAAAGATTCTGGTTGGATTGTCATTACAATGGGCTGGGGCTTAGCAGTAGCGGTTGCAGCGTACGCAGTTGGATCAATTAGTGGGGCACATTTGAATCCGGCTTTAACGATAGGACTAGCATTTAAGGGAGCGTTCCCATGGAGTGACGTACCAGGTTATATCGCAGCACAAATGACTGGGGCAATTATCGGGGCAGTTCTCGTATATTTACACTACTTACCACACTGGAAAGAAACAGAAGATCCAGGAACAAAGTTAGGCGTATTTGCAACAGGTCCAGCAATTCCGAACACATTTGCAAACCTTTTAAGTGAAATGATTGGAACATTCGTTTTAGTATTTGGTATATTAGCAATTGGAGCAAATAAATTTGCAGATGGTTTAAATCCATTTATCGTAGGTTTCTTAATTGTAAGTATTGGTTTATCATTAGGTGGAACAACAGGATACGCGATTAACCCGGCTCGTGATTTAGGTCCGCGTATCGCACACTTCTTCCTTCCGATTGCAGGAAAAGGCGGTTCAAACTGGAAGTATGCATGGATTCCAGTAGTTGGTCCAATTTTAGGTGGGTCACTTGCAGGATTATTCCATCAAGTTGTATTTGAAGGAAAACAAAATGCAGCACTTATTTATGTAATTATTGCAACAGTGATTGTACTAGCAATCTCTTATATGACAAGCAAAAAAAGTGGAAGCAATACAAATAGTAGAAAAGTAGCATAGGGGGAAACCGATATGAAAAAATATATTCTTTCATTAGACCAAGGAACAACTAGCTCACGCGCAATTCTTTTCAATAAAAAAGGTGAAATTGTTCATTCAGCTCAGAAAGAGTTTACACAACATTTTCCAAAGCCAGGTTGGGTAGAGCATAATGCACAAGAAATTTGGGGATCTATTTTAGCAGTTATTGCAACTTGCTTAAGTGAAGCAGATGTAAAACCAGAACAAATCGCTGGTATCGGTATTACAAACCAACGTGAAACAGCGGTTGTATGGGATAAAACGACTGGTAAACCAATTTACAACGCAATCGTATGGCAATCTCGTCAAACAGCTGAAATTTGTGATGAGTTAAAAGAAAAAGGATATAGCGAAATGGTTCGCGAAAAAACAGGTCTTTTAATTGACGCATACTTCTCTGGTACGAAAGTAAAATGGATTTTAGATAACGTTGAAGGTGCAAGAGAAAAAGCAGAAAACGGCGATCTATTATTCGGAACAATTGATACGTGGCTTGTATGGAAACTATCTGGTGGTAAAGCGCACGTAACGGATTATTCAAATGCATCACGTACATTAATGTTTAACATTCACGACTTACAATGGGATGATGAGCTTCTAGATATGTTAACAGTACCAAAGAGCATGCTTCCGGAAGTACGTCCATCATCTGAAATTTATGGCGAAACAATTGACTATCACTTCTTCGGTCAAAATGTACCGATTGCAGGTGTAGCTGGTGACCAGCAAGCAGCATTATTTGGACAAGCTTGCTTCGGTGAAGGTATGGCGAAAAATACGTACGGAACTGGTTGCTTCATGTTAATGAACACAGGTGAAAAAGCAGTAGCTTCTGAGCATGGTCTATTAACAACAATTGCATGGGGAATAGATGGTAAAGTAAACTACGCATTAGAAGGAAGTATTTTCGTAGCAGGTTCTGCAATTCAGTGGTTACGTGACGGAATGCGCATGTTTAAAGATGCAAGTGAGAGTGAAGTATATGCTTCTCGCGTTGAATCAACTGAAGGTGTATACGTTGTACCAGCATTCGTAGGTTTAGGTACACCGTACTGGGATAGTGAAGTACGTGGCGCTATGTTTGGCGTAACGCGTGGTACGACGAAAGAGCATTTCATTCGTGCAACACTAGAATCTTTAGCGTACCAAACGAAAGACGTATTATGCGCAATGGAAGCAGATTCAGGTATTGAACTAAAAACGTTACGCGTTGATGGCGGAGCGGTTAAAAATAACTTCTTAATGAAGTTCCAAAGTGATATTTTAGAAGTTCCTGTAGAGCGTCCAGTGATCAATGAAACGACAGCTTTAGGTGCAGCGTACTTAGCTGGTCTTGCGGTAGGATATTGGAAAAACCAAGATGAAATTAAAGAACAGTGGCATATGGACAAACGCTTTGAACCAACGATGGAAGCGGCAACAAGCGAAGAGCTATATGCTGGATGGAAAAAAGCAATTGAAGCAACAAAAGCTTTCAAATAATCATAAACAGTGTTATAATGGTGACAAGTTAATAATTCGGTAGGAGATTTGGAGAGACCACAACACGCTATAGAGGCGAAATCTATAGCGGAGTTTGTGGTCTCTTTTTTCGTTATCAAAGGGAGGAATTACCATGAAATTTTCAAGTAAACAACGTAAAGACGTATTAAACGGAGTAAATAAACAAGAATTAGATGTGATCGTAATTGGTGGAGGTATTACTGGTTCTGGTATTGCATTAGATGGAGCAACACGCGGGTTATCAACAATTGTGTTTGAAATGCAGGACTTTGCAGCAGGTACATCAAGTCGTTCAACGAAACTTGTACACGGTGGTCTACGTTATTTAAAACAACTTGAAGTGAAAATGGTAGCAGAGGTGGGTAAAGAGCGTGCGATCGTATATGAGAACGGTCCCCATGTAACAACACCAGAGTGGATGTTACTTCCGTTCCATACAGGCGGTACGTTCGGATCATTCAGTACATCAATTGGTCTTCGTGTATACGACTTCTTAGCAGGTGTAAAACGAAGCGAGCGCAGAAAAATGTTTAACCGTGAAGAAACGCTGAAGAAAGAGCCTCTTGTAAAACAAGATGGATTAAAAGGCGGCGGTTACTACGTAGAATATCGTACAGACGATGCGCGTCTTACAATTGAAGTAATGAAAGAAGCAATTGAACACGGTGCAAAAGCTGTTAACTACGCAAAAGTAGACGGTTTCTTATATAAAGATGGAAAAGTATGTGGTGTACGTGTAATCGATTTACTAGACGGTGAAGTATATGAAGTTTACGGTAAGAAAATTGTAAACGCAGCTGGTCCTTGGGTAGATACACTTCGTGAAAAAGATAACTCGAAAAAAGGAAAAGTACTTCAGTTATCAAAAGGTGTTCACTTAGTAATTGACCAAAAACGTTTCCCATTAGGCCAAGCGATTTACTTCGATACACCAGATAAACGTATGGTATTCGCGATTCCTCGCGGCGGAAAAACTTATGTAGGTACAACAGATACGTTCTACGATAAAGACGCAGCTGTACCACAAATGACAACAGAAGATCGCACATACATCATTAATGCGATTAACTACATGTTCCCAAGCGTAAAAATTACGGAAAAGGACATCGAATCAAGCTGGGCTGGTGTTCGTCCATTAATTTACGAAGAAGGTAAGAGTGCATCTGAAATTTCTCGTAAAGACGAAATTTGGACTTCTGAATCTGGTTTAATTACAATCGCAGGTGGTAAATTAACTGGATACCGCAAAATGGCTGAAATGGTAGTAGACTACGTAACGAACTTACTACAAAAAGAAGGGCATAGTGCATATCCGAAGAGCGACACGAAACATATGCCAATCTCTGGTGGACATGTAAGTGGTTCACACGGATTCCCAGCATTTGTTGCGAAAAAAGCAGAAGAAGGTACGAAATCTGGTTTAACGAAAGCACAAGCAGAAGAATTCGCGAAATTCTACGGTTCTAACGTAGACGTACTATTCGACTTAGCGAAAAAACATAAAGAAGAAGCGAAAGAATACAACATGCCGCTAGACGTTCTAATCCCGCTTGTATACGCAATGGATTACGAAATGACAGCGAAACCAGTTGACTTCTTCGTACGCCGCAGAGGCGCTGTATTCTTCAATATCCACTGGGTATACGAGTGGAAAGAAGCAGTAATCAACTACATGGCTGCGAAACTAGGCTGGAGCAAAGAAGAACAAATGAAATACACAGCTGAATTAGAAAAAGCATTAACAGACGCTGTTATTCCTGTAGATCAACAAGAGCAAGCAGCTGCGTTAGCGTAAAATAGAGAAACACCTGAAGAGAACCTCTTCAGGTGTTTTTTATCTTGACTAAAAATAAATAAAATGTGTTACAATGATGGTAGAGTATATAGTATGAATTTTGCATAAAATAAAGAAGACAGAAGCCTGAGAAACTTCTGCCTTTGTAACCTAACTTGCTATTGTGGTGGTAGTAGGTGCGGTTATAAGACAATTACATTAACGTTTTAGCCGAGAACCGCCCTTACCTTTTCCACGAAGCAGGGTGGTTCTCGCTTTTTTGTATACAGAAATTAGCCACGGACCGACGTATCTTCTACCGATGACAACGCCAGCTCCGGTTAGGATACCGTACATTAATTTCATTACAAACATCGCGATCATATTATCACCTCCCCCTTTTTTCAAAATGGAAGAGATGATTACCACACCTACTAGTTATAGCTTATTAAGTTACAGTTTAATTGTATTATGTTTTAAAATAGGGAACAAGACAAATGAATGAAAAGCCCTAGTTTTAAATGGTTGGTTTGTCATATACAACTTTATTTCTTGTTAAATAAACATAACTAAAAAAATAAGGATACTGATAACAACATTCAAATGAAATACACGGCAGAACTAGAAAAAGCAATAGATCAACAAGAACAAACAGCTGCGTTATGTATAGAACTTCAAATACTATACTTGTATGAAGAATGTATTGGTTTTGATATTATTAAGCCATCTTTGTATGGTTATGATATATTAGATTCTTTAAGTGAGCGTTAAAAAGAAGGAGGACTCGATTAAATCGGTTCTCTTTTTCATTTAGCGATGAGGGAAATCTTGACGATAGAAAACTAACACAAACCCCTTATCACAAACGTAAAGAGCGCCTTGGGAGAGAGGCGCTCTTTAAGTGAATGTATTGTAACGACTATTCGGTTTATTATATGTAAGTAGCTGGAAAGTGTTTTATAAAAAAACGTGATTGCCATCTGTATTTTTTTACATTTATAAAACTTTTCCATACAGTGCGTCGTCTAATATATGGGAAGGAGGAAATGATGTGGATGAATTAACGATAGAAGCGTTTGAAATAGAGGATAAGGAACTCCTTATCGATGAAATCATGAACAAGTATGGACAAGAAGTCCTGCAGCTTGTGTATTCATATGTGAATAATAAAGAGGTTGCTGAGGATGTAACGCAAGATATATTTGTGAAATGTTATAAATCTCTTCATACATACAAAGGGAAGTCGAATGTGAAAACGTGGTTATGGAGAATTGCGATTAATCAATGTAAGGACTATATAAAAAGTTGGTATAACAAAAAGGTGGTCGTGACAGAAGATGAATCTGCTTATATGGGGGTTCAAAATGATAGTGTCGAACAAACTGTTATGCAAAATGCGGGGGACCGTGAACTGGCTTCTGCGGTAATGAGTTTACCGATAAAATACCGAGAAGTCATTTATCTATTTTATTATGAAGAATTATCAATTAAAGAGATTGCCACAGTAATAGAAGTAAAGGAAAACACGATAAAAACGAGACTGAAAAAAGCGAAGGAGCTTTTGAAGAAAGGATTGGAGGGATAATCAAATGGAAGATCGATTAAAAGGCCTGCGAAAATCAATGGAAAATACAACGTTTAAACATTTGAGTTTTTCTGATCAACATCGAAAGCAGGTGCGCGAAAAAATCAATGCATCAAACGAAAAGGAAGAGGACATCTCTTTAGCGATTTTACAACTCCTCAGTAATGAAAAAACAGGATACGAATTGTCACAGCTACTACGAGGGAGAGGGATTCGGAAATTTGAAGGAAATGAAGGATTTTTATATACCGTATTACATCGTCTAGAACAGAACCGTTTTATCCAATCGAGCTGGGATCATGCAGGAGCGAAATATTATCAACTAAATGATAAAGGAAGAAAGATGCTGCGAAAGGCAGAAAAAAATGCTACGAAGGTACAATTTATATTAAAAGGTTTAGTACAGGAGTGAGGCGAAATTGAATAAAAAAGGGGAGCGTTTTGTAAGCGAAGTTACGAATCATATTAAATCAAAAGAAGCGAAAGATTTTGTAGCAACTGAACTAGATTTTCACTTAAAACAGGCGAAGAACACATGGATAGAAAAAGGATTAAGTGAGGAAGTTGCTGAAAATAAAGCTGTGGAACAAATGGGAAGTCCGAGTAAATTAGGGCGGGAATTTAATAAACTTCATAAGCCAAAGGTTGATTGGTTCTTACTTATTTTATTGGTGGCTGCTATGGGGTTAGGGTTTTTGCCGGTTATAACTTTTGGACATGCTGGCTTATTCATGAATAAGGTGATATTTGTTATTCTCGGTGTTGTAACAGTTGTAGTTATGATGCTGACTGATTATCGGAAGTTAGAAAGATTAGGATGGCTGTTTTATGCAATTGGTGTACTTATCTTGTTAATGCTATACTGTTTTCCGAACGCTTGGATGCTTGGAGAACCGATAATAAAAATTGGTCCTATTGCAATTGATCGTTTAATGGCAGTGCCGTTCTTTTTTCTAGCTTGGGCTTCCTTTTTCAATAATAGTAGGTTGAAAGTTAGGTATCTTGTCGCTTTGTATTTATTTTCTTTGTATTTATTCTTATTTGGATCAGATATTGCAACAATGTTTATTTATATTGTGATGGTATTTGTTATGCTTTGGTGGAGTAGGTTAGGAAAGAAAAAGATAGTGACTATTACAGCTGTGCCCATTTGTTTATTTATTATTAAGGTATTCTTTTCCGTGGCCTCAGCAAAAACATACTACTTGGAGAGATTTTTAGGGTATATAAATCCAGAGAGTGATGCACGTGGCGCAGGGTTTATGTATATACGTTTAAAAGAGAAAATGTCGTCAGCGGGTTGGTTTGGGACATATGGGGATGTAAAGTCCATCCCTAATCCAGATACTGATTTTGTATTTGCAAGTTTGACTTACTATTATGGGTATTGTCTTGCGTTAATTCTTGTCTTCGTTCTTTCTCTTTTTGTAGCAAGATTAATAGCTATATCTTATAAAATAAATGATCGGTATGGTAAATTGCTGCTCGTTGGTGGAGTGACTCTTTTTGTATTCCAGTTCATTTATAATGTTGGAATGATACTAGGATTATTGCCGCATGCTGCTATATCCTTACCTTTTATTAGTTACGGATTAACGCCAACTGTATTTCATGCGCTTATAATGGGGATTGTGCTGAGTGTATATAGACGTAAAGATATTTCATTTAGAATGAGAAAAACACCTTGATATTTATATAAGTTGTATATAAAAGAATGCATTATTATGATCAAGTACAAACGTAAATAGATAGTAGAAGAGGGTTATGAGAAATAACCCTCTTTTCGTGTTTAAATAAGTGCGCTCACCTTAATAGAAGTACATAATTCAGAACGAGATATCGATTCAGCTAGTTGTTGTAAATAAGTGTATTCTTCTTCATCTTTTTTGGAAGTGTCAGGATCTAATGAAGGTGAGGATAGAAGTACGTCAATCGTAAGAATGTCTGCATCGTGAGAAGTGATGTGATAACCTGCAAATACAGTGCGTTTTATGAAATTTAAGTAAGTGCGTGTTTGCATGCGTATCACTATTTTATGTACAATAAAAGAAAAGCCTCTTATGAGATGGGGAGATAAAATTTCATGTCCAGCCAACAATTAGTGAATTTACGCATTGATTTTGCTTTTAAACAATTATTTGGCACAAGTGGAAATGAAGATATTTTAATTGCTTTTTTAAATGCGATGTTACAGGATTTTTTAGAATCACCCATTGTTTCGTTACAATTTGCAGATCCACATTTACACAGGGAACATGAAGAAGATAAGTTATCTATCTTAGATATTTCAGCTACATTAGACACAGGAACAAAAGTCAATGTAGAAATACAACTCAATAATAATCATGATATGATTAAACGCAGTTTATATTATTGGGGAAGGCTATACACAGCTCAACTTCAAAAGGGAATGCCATACAGCTCTCTTCATAAAACAATTACAATCAATTTGTTAAATTTCGTTATGTTTCCTGAATACGAGGCATTCCATACAACAGGAGTTTTATGGAATCGACAACAACATAAAATATTGAGTAGTGATATCGAAGTTCACATCGTAGAGATTTCGAAACTTATGCAACAGTGGCGGAATGAACAAGTAAATCCTTGGGAAGATTTGTTTGTTCGTTGGTTATTATTACTTCCGGCAAACGAGGATGAACAACTAACCCAAACATTGGAGGACATTGCGATGAACCAAGATCCGATTTTACAAAAAGCGATGAATAAATGGGAGCGTATGAGTCAAGATTCTTCTTTCCGACAAGCATATGAGGCAAGAGAGAAAGCTTTGATGGATGAAGCCGCAAAGTTCGCTCATGCTCGTAATGAAGGAAAGAAAGAGGGAATTGAAGAAGGTAAGATTCAATTAATTCGTGGAATGCATAAAAATGGAATGCCAATCGAAGATATTGCAAAGTTTACAAATTTACGTTTAGAAGAAATACGAAGCATTTTACAAGTCTAAATGATAAAAAGAACACCTCCATTGAATTTGCATACTTAGTATGCGAATTCGGGAGGTGTTTTAATATGTGTCCCGTTTTCGGGGTTCACTTCCATCATCAAGGTGTTTTCATTATAAGCTCAAAACTCTCCGAATCAGCCCCAAGTATAAAAGGACTAACTTCGCCAACGCTATAAAGTTGCAATTCATGCATTGCACGCGTGCAAGCAGTGTAGAACAATCTACGGACGCTCTCGTCGCTGTACACATCTTTAGAAGCATTGTAAATAATAACAGCATCAAATTCGATACCTTTCGCTAAGTAAGCAGGGATCACGACAATGCCTTGCTCATACTCGGCTGAGTTACTTTTCACGAGTTTAATACTCTCGATATGACTAAGTGCTTCGTAAGCAGCGGCACTTTCAGCTGCAGATTTACATATAATTGCGATCGTATTGTGCTGCTCTTTTTGTAGTGCAGCAACTTTGGCAGTAATACGCTCGTGCAGTTCGCTGACCTTCGCTACTTTCGTCACTGTAGGTTTCTCGCCGTCACGTTCAAAGGCGTGAATGTTCTTGCCCTCCGGTACGAGAGTGCGTGTAAATTCAATGATTGGTTTTGTTGAGCGATAGCTACGAGTTAAGTTGATGCCATTCGTTTCGTCTGGTCCGTATAAGCTAGTAAGTGTGTTGAAATTCACTGCTTCACTCGCATGAGCAAATATCGCTTGGTTAAAGTCTCCGAGTACAGTCATTCTTGCAGCAGGGAAGAGACGTTTTAAAAACTCAAATTGAAACGGTGAATAATCTTGTGCTTCGTCTACGAGTACGTGTTTAATCGATCTATTCGTTTGGAAGCCTTCGATTAACTCTTTTAAAAGTAAAAATGGCGTGGCATCCTCGTAATATAGCTTTCCTTCATCGAGCATGTTTACTGTTAATGAGCAAATGTCATCCCATTCTTTCTGCTTTTCTCCAGTAACCCATGATGCATCTGTGAAGAGCTGTTTATATATGCCTGTGAAATTAATGAAACGTAATGTTTGAACGCCTTTACGAAGTGGCTTCAATTTTTTACGGACAATCATACGTCCAAGCACTTTCGTTTCTTTCTCAAAATCATGGAAGGAGTTGTCGTCAAACTCGCCTTTTTTCTGTAAATATTTATAAGCCTTTTGGTATTCATCTTTACTCAGTAATTCAATTTCTTCTTCTACCCAAGGCTTTTTCAGTTCTGTTTTTTCAATTTCATCTATTTGTTTATTTAGCCAATCTGTTAACTTTTCAATTCGATTATGGAAGCGGAGGGAGGAATCAGTATTGTAAAACTGCTCTGTAATTTCTTTAGCAGAAACAATTAGCTTTCCTCTAAATTTCATTCCTCTAAATAGCATACCTGAAGATTCAAGAGATTGTCTGTAAGCTCGAATCATTTCGAAAAATTGAGTAGATGCTTTAAAGCGAATGCTCGCATTTCTCGTTTTATAGGTAGGGCTATTCGTTTCAGTTAACATATATTCTAATTGCTCATAAGGATCTTCAACGTCAAATGCCTTACTTAATCTATGGTTTAAATATTCTTGGAAAGTCACTTGCTGCATATTTTCTTCACCGAGTTCAGGCAGTACGTTAGAAACGTAGCTATTGAACATAGAGTTAGGGGAGAAGAGAATAATTTGATCAGCTTTTAACCATTCGCGATATTTATATAGTAAGTAGGCGATTCGTTGCAGGGCAGCTGACGTTTTCCCACTACCAGCAGCTCCTTGCACGATAAGAAGTCGGCCTTCATCGTGACGAATAATTTCATTTTGCTCGCGCTGAATCGTAGCAACGATGCTTTGCATATGTTTGTTCGTACCTTTTCCGAGAGCTTGTTGCAAGATTTCGTCACCAATTGTAAGGCTCGTATCGAACATAGAATCAATCTCGCCATTTTGAATAATATATTGTAATTTTTTCTCCACATTACCGTGGATTACGCCGCCTGGTGTACTGTATTCAGCAGGTCCTGGTGGATAATCGTAGTACACACTCGAAATAGGTGCGCGCCAGTCATATATAAGAAAGTTTTCGCCACTTGCATCAGTAAGTGTAGCGACGCCGATATAAATTTGATCTGCAGCAGATTCTCCTTCTTCTTTGAAATCAATTCGTCCAAAGTAAGGTGCTTTATGCATACGTCTTAATGCGGCAAGTCGATTAAAGGTGTGCTTATGAGTAATTTGTGTGACAGCTAGTGACTGAGCTTGTTGTCTTAAGTTGATAACTGTTTCAAGATAATCATCAAAAGTATCCGTGTTCACTTTCACGTCATCCCAAAAGTGTTTACGAATATTGATTACTTCTGCCCGGCGTCTGCCAGTTTCGTTTTCCAGTTTATCAATTTGCTGCGTAATCGTTTCGATTACGGTATCCAATCGTTTTTGCTCTAAATCAAGTTTTTTGTTCATACGGTAGCACTCCTTTAAAAGTGAAAAATTAGAGGTTGACTGAAGATGTGTTTTGGTGTACAATTAAGATACGGATAAATACGTTCTTTGTATTTTAGAAAACGTGTTTCTGTACTAATTTAACATAGTTTTTTCATTTAATCAATGATAATAAGATAAACCTTGGTTCCATGTTACGTGGATCAAGGTTTTTTTGTGTTTGTAGAGGGAGACACGCTTGTTGTCGTTTTTTGTCGGTAAGTCGATATATTTTGAAAATCGCTGATATAATCGAAATTGCGCCGATATATTTCGAAAATCGCCGATATAATTGGAGTTACGGTCAATATATTTGAAAAATCGCCGATATAATTTATTCGGAGGACCAACTATATAATTTCATTTCTACCGAGAGAAGAGGGTATACAAAAAAGCTCGGGCCTAAGCCCAAGCTTTTTTCAATTCATTATTTCTTTTCGTCTTTCTTTTCATCAGCTTTTGGCTCTTTGAAAAGATCTTTTAAATCTTTATCGTCAACTTTTACGTCAGCTTTTTTGATTTCTTTCATCATAAGATCGTTCATGAATTCGCCGTCTTGTGCTTTCTTCTGAACGATTTCTTTTTTGATGTCAGCTTTTGATTGTTCGAAAGATTTTTCTGGTTCTTTAATGTCTGTTACTTTAATGATGTGGTAACCGAATTGTGATTTCACAGGCTCGCTTACTTCATCTTTTTTCAGTTTATAAGCAGCATCTTCGAATTCTTTAACCATTTTACCAGCGCCGAAGAATCCTAAGTCTCCACCTTTTTCTTTTGAACCAGTATCTTCAGAGTATTGTTTCGCTAACTCTTCGAAAGATTTACCTTGTCCAAGTTCTTCTTTCACCTTTTTAGCAGTCGCTTCATCTTTTACAAGAATGTGGCTTGCTTTAATTTCAGGCTTGTAGTTATCTTTTAATTCTTTATCAGTGATTGTTTTCTCGATAGCTTTTTCTTGAGCTAATGAAGCGCGAACGCCATTTTTAACTGTTTCTTCTTTAAGGCCTTGTTGTTTTAATAATGTATCAAATTGATCACCGAGTTGCTTTTTCATCTCATCGTACTTTTTATCTACTTCTTTGTCGTCTACTTTGTAGTTTTTAATAAGTACTTTTTCCATAACCATGTTATTTAGTGTTTGTTTACCAGTTTGTGAATTTTTCATTTGTTCGTAGAACTCTTCTTTTGTAATGTCACCAGCTTTAGATGTAACGATTTTGTCTGATGATGATGTTCCACATGCTGATAATGCGATTACACTTGTTGCGGCTAAGGCAAGCATAGCTTTCTTCATTCGATAAACACTCCTACTATTATGTATTTTTAATTTATCCTACCCAATGAATTTTAGTTCATAAGAGCCCGATTAAGTCTCACTGATACTTTTGCTTTGTATATTGGTAAAGCGCGCTTAACAGGGCTTACCGAGGCTTTAGGATAAAGTTAAGATGCGTGTCATTTATTTCATAGTATAAGCAATATGTACAAAATTTAATATATCATATTTCGACTCGATTTCATATTGATAAAGAAAAATTAACCAGTGTGTGTCAGATTTTGAAGGTGTTCCATATTGGGCGCATGCCGCATATACAGAAAAGAGGAGGGGATGGGGATGAATTCTCAACTTATTTTATTACTTGTACTGTTTATTTTATTGGTTATAGTAGGTATAATTTGCTTATAGAGGAAAAAAGTGAGGAAGGGGCTTCCTTCCTCACTTTCCATGAAATATAATTTCTATATAACTAGAAATTAATAAAATTGTTATACATACATTAATAACCCGAAAGACACCGGGTTGGCGGCTCGCAGCTATTTGTTTTCGTTCACACAGTGTATGTGTCATGAAATTCGTGTAAAATATAACAAGAAGTGCGAATGCGACAAAAACAACTGTTATAAGTGTCATGAGGCGAGACCTCCTTTTGGCTAAAATACATATACTTTATATATTGTATCATACGATATTTTGTTCGTGTTATAAAATTCAGAAATAGAAGACTTTGTGTTAGAAAGTGAGGGAGAAAATGGACGTTGTTAGAAGATTAGAACAAGCTGAATACTACGTAGACCTACTATTTAAAATGATTGATGAAGAAAAGTGTCCATTTTATTCTTTGATCATAAAGAAAAAAGCTCGTAAAAAAGATATTGAACGTATACTACATCTTTGTGAAATACTGAACGAGCAATATGTAGTGGAGAAGGCTGAAGGGCTTCTTCTGTTCGATGCGCTGTTAGATCAATTTGAAAAAGCGCTTCCACATCAGCTCGAAGTACACGAAACTGCGGAAGCGCTAGCAAAACAAGGTTTATTTAAGCCGCTTATGAATGAATTCTTAAGCATGATTGCGAAAAAATAAATAGATTACTTCTTAACTAACTTCTGATCGGATTCCGTAAAGTTCTCTTCAATATCTTCTAATGATTTCTCAAAAATATCGATGAAGTCTTGTCCGTAAATGTTACGCAAGATAGCAATCAGTTCGATATTTTCTGGGAACTTCCCATAAAAATTACGAAGTGCAAGAGCCCCATTAAACACTGAATTATTTTCAGGATCATACTCCTCCATTAAGCGAAGTAGTAATTCTTCCCCTTTGTCTGTAATCTCAATGTACGTATTTCGTTTGTCATCTTCTTTTTTCGAGAATACAAGATAGCCGCGTTCCTCCAACTTTTTCGAGAAGTTAAACGCCGTTGATACGTGCATAACTCCAAACTTAGCAATCTCAGAAATAGAAGCCCCTTTTAAATGATAAGCGATTGTTAAAATATGATGCTCATTAATATTTAAATCATAAGGCTTAATCCACATCTGCCAATCTTTCTCTACACATTTCCATAACGCTTTCGATAATTGAGCAATGCGTTGGCTGAAAATCATCGCTTCTTTTACCGAGTAATCTTTTTCTCCACTTTTCATTTACTCACCCACTTTAACATTCTTTTTCATTACTATCTATTATGCCAGTAAAATAAAAATTAATAAAGTCTTTTTGTGAGAATTGTGAAAATTTTTTGGAAAAATGACATTCTATACAAATCATGCATAACTATGGAAGCGTTTTATGAGTCGCGAAGACATGCGTTGTCCATACATGTTAAGTGATAACATATATTGTAAATGCATAAAAACACGGCATATCTGTGTGATATGCCGTGTTAAGGTCAATTTATATAAAAAATATTTGTTATATGCAAAAAACTAAGCAGGAATTTGTTTACGCTTTTTCTGGAACAGCTTCTTGTAGTTTCTCAATTGATTTTTGAATGTCCAAAATCTCTTGCTCAATATGTCGTTTGTTTTGAGAAATATCTTGCTTCCAGTTCGAAATCGTATCGTGCATATCGTCTTTTAATTCTTGAAACACTTCTTTACCTTCTGAAGCAGTTTCAACAATTTGGCGTTTTAATAATTTTGTATCAGCTGTAATATCAGCTAAAGTCTTTTTAATATCATTTCCTTTTTCTTTTAACTTGCCGCGCATAGCTTTGCCAGAAGAAGGAGTAGAGAAAAGAACGGCTATTCCAGCAACTGCTCCGCCGCAAATGACACCTGTAATAAAGGATTTAGCTTTTGACATAAAAGGAGACCTCCTTATTTTTTGTTCGTATTCATGATGTGAAAAAATATGCATATTTTTAAGACAAGGGAAAGAAAAGTGCGCAGTGCACATTCCCTGGCATCTTGAGTGAAGAAACAAGCCGTGCAATATTTAATCACTATAGGAAAGTGGCTTGTTATGTATTACTTCTTATTATAGTGTCACTATTTCACACTATTTGCAATTGTACTTGCGATGTTTTGTAAATTTTCCATTGTGTATTCATTTTGATGTGATTTCCAAACAGCACCGAAACCATCGTTTTCACCGTAGCGTGGAATTAAATGAAGGTGGAAGTGGAACACAGTTTGTCCAGCTTTTTCACCGTTATTGTTAAGTAGGTTAAAGCCAACTGGATTAAACTCTGCTTTAATCGCATTTGCGATTTTCGGAACGACAGAAAAAATGTGTGATGCGATTTCTGGCGTTAACGCAAAAATGTCTTGTTTGTGAACTTTTGGAATAACAAGGGTATGTCCTTTTGTTACTTGACTAATATCTAAAAATGCAAGCACATGTTCATCTTCGTATACTTTTGAGCAAGGGATTTGCCCGTCAATAATTTTACAAAAAATACAATTGTCCGCTGTATGATTCATTGATCTCATCCTTTCAAGTAGCCTTAGCCGTATTTTACCATAATTACATAAGAGAACAAACACGAAAAACAGGAAGCTGACTCAGCTTCCTGTTTTCTGAAGAGGGATTGAAAAAGCATTATCGTAATTTACGTTTCGCAGACACCTCATTTATTTAAGAAATGCACGGTAAATCGGCTAAAGTTTCTGCCGTAGACACCCCATTTTCAAGTGAAATGAATTGCAATCTTTATAAAGGGAAATTGTTTATTTTTTAAAACAGTATATGCTCTTTCGGAGACACCCCGTTTCTAAAATGAAACAAATAATCTGGTTATGTGTAAATTTCTTTGTCCAACATGGACACCCCATTTCATGATGACTTCACTATGTTGTTGTACTCATCAATAGGTGGTTGCTTTTTCAATGTGTTCCTTCTTCACTAATTATGATGTCCGCTTTCATAAAAATATATGCGAACAAATTTAAATTTTTTTTGAACGCATCGATACTATGTAGTACAGCGTAATTTTTGGTAAAATGGATATAGAACGAATATAAATGAAGAAAGTGGTGTCGTATGAGCGAGTTATTGCGTGTAGAAAATGTTACAGGAGGATATACGAAACGACCTGTACTGAAAGATGTTTCGTTCTCTGTTAATAAAGGTGAACTTGTCGGCTTAATCGGTTTAAATGGAGCGGGTAAAAGTACGACGATTAAACATATTATCGGTTTAATGGAACCGAAAAAAGGAACTGTCACAATTAATGGGAAAACAATTCGTGACGATATGACAGCGTACCGTTCTAGTTTTTCGTTCATCCCAGAAACACCAGTATTATATGATGAGCTAACGCTAGAAGAACATTTGAAGTTAACAGCGATGGCGTACGGTGTCGATGAAAAACAATATGAAGAACGTGTAGGACAACTATTACAAGAATTTCGCATGAAAAATCGTTTAAAATGGTTTCCGTCTCATTTCTCAAAAGGGATGAAACAAAAAGTAATGATTATGAGTGCTTTTTTAGTGGAGCCATCTCTTTACATTGTGGACGAACCTTTCGTTGGGCTTGATCCGTTAGCAATCCAATCACTCCTTCAAATGATGGATCAAATGAAAAAGAGCGGCGCGGGCATTTTAATGAGTACACATATTTTAGCGACGGCAGAGCGTTATTGTGATTCGTTCATTATTTTGCATCAAGGTGAAGTAAGAGCGAAGGGAACATTATCTGAACTGCAATCACAGTTTAATATGCCTGGTGCAACGTTAGATGATATTTATATTGCATTAACGAAGGAAGAAGATTATGAATAGCACAGCATTATGGAAAGAACGATTTCGTCACTTTCTAAAAGAAGTTCGTACATATAGTAAATACGTATTTAATGACCATTTAAAATTTATTTTCGTATTCATCATCGGCGCAGGAGCGTACTATTACCAGCAATGGTTACAAACGTTAACACCTTCGTTTCCAGCGGCGCTCGTTATGGCCGTGTTGCTTGGACTTGTATTAACGACCGGATCCATTCAAACGTTATTAAAAGAAGCGGATCTTGTTTATTTACTGCCAGTTGAACAAAAGTTAAAACCATACTTCACAAAGGCATTTCTTTTTACGTTTATGATTCAGTTATACATAATCGCAATCGTAGCGGCAGCGCTTGCCCCGTTATACTTCCAGCAAATGAAGCAAACAGGAGCGGCTTACATATGGATTGTACTCGCGTTTGTCATTGTAAAGGCGTGGAACTTATTCGTCGCGTGGGAAAAGTCATTTTTAACAGACCAAAATATACAAAGAGCTGATTGGTTCATTCGTTTTATTTTAAACGGCTTATTTGTGTACTTCCTTGTAGAGCGTACTTCCGTTATGTTTATTGGCGGAATCGTCCTTCTCATGGTGTTATACCTCGTAGTACTGCATCAAATGGTGAAGGGAAAGCCGCTAAACTGGGAGTATTTAATTTCTGAAGAAGGTAAGAAGATGATGCTGTTGTATCGCATCGCGAATATGTTCGTTGATGTACCAGCATTAAAAGAAAGAGTAGCACGGAGAAAATGGCTCGATTTCATTCTGTCGATGATTGGTGAAAAACGTACCTATTTATACTTATATACGAGAACGTTTTTACGATCTGGTAACTATTTCGGTTTATATGTGCGCCTGCTCGCTCTTGGCGGAATTATTCTTTACTTCATTCCGTTTTTATATGGACGATTTATCGTAAGCTTAATCTTCCTATACTTAATAGGTTATCAGCTCTTAACTTTATGGAAGCATCACCGCATGAAGATTTGGCTTGATTTGTATCCGGTCGGGGGAGAAGAGAAGAAGAAAGATTTTCTTACTTTATTAAATGCAATTCTTCTTACCGGCAGCGTGATATTTACAGTTATATTTGCCCTTGCGACGAAAGATTTCATGATGACGGGAATTTTATTAGTCGTAAGCATAATATTTAGTATCGGTTTCGTTTATCAATACGGGGCGAAACGTATTGAGCGTTTAAATTGAAGGGAATGAACCTATGATTACATACGAAGAGAAGGTTATAAAAGAAGTGGAGCAGTGGAAAGCTACATTCATGAAAGATTCTTCTATGATGACACGGTTCTCAAAGAAAGTGCAGACGAAAGTACAACAGCTTATTCCGGCGAAAGTGCAAAAAGTATTAACAGAAACGATTCGGATGATGGTGCAAACGATTAGTGCCGGATCAAACTTTATAAAGCCGAAATTAAAAGAGACGAACTGGTCACTGCAAAGAAGAGACGACGAAGTACGTAAAAAAATGGATGAGTACAAAAAAATAGCAGCAGCAGAAGGAGCAGGGACGGGAGCAGGCGGTATTCTCCTTGGCCTTGCTGATTTTCCGCTTTTACTCGGCATTAAAATTAAATTTTTATTTGATGCAGCAACGTTGTACGGATTTGATACGAGCGATAAAGAAGAGCGCCTTTTTATCCTTCACGTTTTCCAGCTCGCCTTTTCAAGTGACGACCACCGAAAAGAAATATGGAAAGCAATCGAAACGTGGGATACAGAAGAAGAAAATCATATGGACTGGGAAAAGTTCCAAACAGAGTACCGCGACTATATCGATTTAGCGAAAATGCTTCAGCTCGTACCCATAATCGGTGCCCCGGTCGGCGCCTATGCGAACTATCAACTACTGCAAAGACTCGGAGAAGTGACGATGAATTGTTATCGTATGCGATTACTGAATAGAAATTAAAAAGAAAGCATCCTAAATGTGTGATTTAGGATGCTTTCTTTAGAAGTTAAAGCCGATATAGCTTACTCCAGCAATAATCAATACGACGAAGAGTACAACGATGAATGGAAATCCACTCTTACCATCTTGTCCGGCTTCACCGCCGCCAGTGCCACCACTACCACCTTTACCGCCAAGTCCCATAGGAATATCCTCCTTATTGTTATATGTTGCTTTTACTTTATACTTTCTGCGTTTACCAATAAACCCCTTTTTAAGCACTAACTTGCAAATCATTTCGTGTTATTTTATAATTTATTTACCGACCGGTAAGTAAAAATAAGTGAGGTACAGTATGACAAAGAATTTACAAACATCGCAAAACATTGTTGAGGCATCATTTAAACTCATGGCAGAGCACGGCATTGAGAAGATGAGCCTTTCCATGATTGCGAAAGAGGTAGGTATTTCAAAACCGGCTATTTATTATCATTTTTCTTCTAAAGAAGCGTTAGTCGATTTTTTATTTGAAGAAATTTTTTCTGGGTATCATTTCGTGAGTTATTTCAATAAAGAACAATATACGAAAGAAAATTTTGCAGAAAAGTTAATTTCAGATGGTTTACATATGCTTTCTGAGTATGAAGGTCAAGAAGGAATATTACGCGTTATAAATGAATTCATCGTAACTGCATCGCGAAATGAAAAGTATCAGAAACGCTTATTTGAAATACAAGAAGATTTCTTAAATGGTTTCCACGATTTATTGAAGAAAGGTGTGGAACTTGACGTTGTGTCACAACAGACAACGGAAGAAAATGCTCATACGTTAGCGCTCGTGATCGATAATATGAGTAATTACATGTTAATGGGATTCGAGTTAAAGTATAAAGAAATTTGGATTCGAAATGTGAAAAACGTTATGAAGGAGGAATAGAAGTGAAAATGCAAAAAAACTGGTGGCTCGGTTTTCTTGGATTCATTGGAGTGTATAAAATACCAGGTATGATTGAAGCTTTTCAAACGGACGGAAGCTGGATGAAGTTAATAGGCTTCATATGGCTACTTTGGTTCGGATATTTTATTCCGGAGAAGAAAGATAATTAAATTACAATTTTCTGTAAAGTTATGTAAAATATAGATTAAGAGTATTCATATATTAGATTACTAGATTTGGAGTGGTTACATGGATCCATTGAAAAATGAAATTCACCCTGACATGGTCAAGGTGTGGAAAGTTCGGGCTGTAATGGAAGAAGGAATCGGTATTATCGTCATTTTAGCTTACCTTTTCCTCATGATAAAGTTTGATTGGTGGGCGTGGATTTTGTATGTGATGATTGGGCTAACAGTTGTGTTCGCACCATTTTCGTACTTCTTATTCCCGAAACTACGTCAACGTTATTACAGTTATCAATTAAATGAAGAAGAGCTTGAAATTCAGCACGGTCTTTTCGTCGTAAAGCGTGTATTAGTACCGATGATTCGTGTACAGCACGTTACGATTGAACAGGGTCCAATTATGAGAAAATATGGATTAGCAGAATTGCACATTTCAACAGCAGCAACTTCCCACAGCATCCCAGGTTTAACGATGTATGAAGCAGAAATGTTGAAAACAAAAATCGCAGAATTAGCGAAAGTGAGTGATGAGGATGTATAAGAGGCAGCATCCAATCACGATGTTATTAGAATTAAAAATAACAGACTTTATCCCACTCATTATTTTCATGTTTAGCTTAAACGGAAAATTTCCGTTTTGGTATTTAATTCCCGCTGCATTCGGTTTACTCACCGTCTTTTCAGCATTTGAAAAATGGTATTACACAACATACTGGGTTGAAAATAACGTATTACATGTGAAGCAAGGGCTCTTTGTAAAGAAGGAGAGCTACTTAAATAAAGAACGTGTGCAAACGATTAATACAAGTTCTAACGTGTTATATCAAATGCTTGGCTTAAAGAAAATTCAAATTGAAACAGCTGGCGGGGGCGATGATGCAGAAGTAAGCTTAGCTGGTATTACAGTAGAAGAAGCAACAGAGCTTATTGCCATGCTAAATGAGCCAACTTCAGAAGTGAAAGTAGAAGAAACATCAGAAGAGGTAGTAGAAAAAGAAATCATTACAGAAGAAAAACAAGCGACAGAATATAAATTAACTTGGAAAGAAATTTTACTAGCGTCTGTTACATCTGGTCAGTTTGGACTATTATTCTCGTTAATCTTCTTTGTGTATCATCAAGTAGATGAGTACATTCCGAAATGGATAGAGAATAGCGTAAAGTCGTATGTAATGGAACATGATATATATGGCTGGATTTTCATGATAGCTATTTTACTCGTCCTTTCGTGGGTTATATCTACAATTGGTTATGCATTAAAACATGGAGATTTCACAGTGAATCGAAGGAATGACGAAGTCCGCATTTCACAAGGATTACTTGAGAAAAAAGAACTTGTCCTAAAATTGCATCGTATTCAAGGTATTACGATAAAAGAAAGTATTTTACGTCAGCCATTCGGTTATTGTGCTGTGCAAGTAGAAGTGATTCAAGGTAAAGGACTGGGTGACGAGAAAGAAAAAGTTACACTGCATCCTATCATTCGAAAAGATCGCGTACAACAGTTACTCGCACATTTACAATTACCATACGAACTGAATACAAACATTATTTCATTACCAAAATCGGCATTGCGTCGTTACTTAATTGATAGTTTTATATTCTTCGCAATGCTAGCAATCCCGCTTATTGGAATAAGTATATACTCTGAAAAGCACTTCATCATGTGGGCATTAATTCCACTCGCGATTCTCATCTTTACACTTGGATACGCAACATTTAAAACAAATGGTTACAGTGTAAACGGAGAGCAAATTACGCTTGTATATCGCAGCGTCGGCAAATATACAGGACTTGTTAGAAGAAGGCACGTCCAATCAATGGAAAAGACACAATCATACTTCCAGCGCCGTGCAAATTTATGTACGTATAAGTTCTCTAACGCATCATCGGATTATAAATTAGAGCATACGAGAGTAGAAGATGCGGAGAGAATGCAGGGTTGGTATAAGAAGGAATTAAGTGAGGATTAAATAGAATGGCTCGTCTTTTGCGGAAGACAAGCACAGAAAAACTTCATTGCATTTGGTGCTTGCGAGGAATGTTTAGTGAAATTAGTTAGAAAGCCGACTAGTGAAGATATGAAGGATGCTAGTTGGAAGCAAGTTTGTTAAATAGCTTTAAATAAAAATGTTATTACTCGATGTAACAGGAGTAATAACATTTTTTTGTAGTGAATAAAGAATTAACGCCGTCTGAAAAGATAAAACAGTACAGATGATACAGTAATAGGAAGGCCAGTATCCAGAAAAGCTTCTAAAGTAAAGGATAGAAAATCTTTGTTGTTAAACCACATAAAGAATAAATGATTGTAGGAAATACCTAACACTATAAATAAAGGAATCCCGATTTTTAATTCGTGACTTCCTTTTATTTTTCTATAACAAAATTCACCTAATAAAACAACCGATAAGAACAGGAATGCTTCCAAGAATTGAAAACATAATAATAGATATCCAAATCGGTCCCCATGAATCCGCATAATTTGGAGTTTGTGCATACTGTAAAACATTCACAGTGATAGAGAAAACTAGTAAGCATATTAAATAACTAATAGAAAATTTTTTCAACGGAATCATCCTTATAAAATTTCACTTTATTTTTATGAAAATATAAACCTCTTTAAATTATAGATTAGATATATAAGGATAATCAATTTGTATGCATTTCGTATTTATGGATATATTTTCAATGAATATAAAAGTATAGATGTATAGTCAACTTTGAGCGTTTAATGTTATCATATTGAATGATATGGAAATTTTTAATAGAAGAAGCAACGAATAATTCAAAGGCGATGAGGCTTTTGTTGTATAAAGAAAATATTTATTATTACTCAGCGATATTAAAAATAAGATACGTATTTATATAAATTTAGTAGAAATGGGGTTTTAAAAAGGAATGAGTATAAGTATAACACGGCAAAAGATTTTAGCAGCCGCTTCCCAAATTGTGCAATGTAAAGGGGTTGCTAAGTTAACCTTAGAAGCAGTAGCAAAAGAGGCGGGGATAAGTAAAGGTGGATTGTTGTATCACTATTCAACTAAAGAAGCTTTAATAGAGGGGATGATACTCAAAGGGACGGAGGAGTATCAAGACGCTATCTATAATAAAGCAGCAGAAGACTTAGAGAAGAAAGGAAAATGGGTACGTTCTTTTGTAGAGGAAAGATTAAGTAATGAGAGAAGAGTAGAAGAGCTAGGTAGTAGTATGATGGCAGCATTAATGTTAAAACCTGAATTACTTGAACCGTTACAAAAATCATTTCAGCAACTGCAACATAAAATAGAAAATGATGAGATAGATTCGGTTTGTGCCACAATTATTCGATTAGCAGCAGATGGATTATGGTATTCGGAATATTTAGGGGTTGGAAGACTAAGCCCCGAATTAAGAGAAAAAGTGATTCGAGCTCTTATTAGTAATTCATATAAATAGGATATACAAACTATATAATTTAAAATAATTCACCATTGCTTATTTAATGAAATGGTGAATTATTTTTTTTGTTAGAAAAATAGAACAATTTATAAAGTGTTGAATTATAACCGTCCAGACGGTATAGTAATATTTGGTTTAAGAGGAAAATGAAACAAAAAAAGAATAAAAGATATTTTTAGCACACTATTCGAAAGGATAGGCCGCAAAGCTTAGAGTCTACGGTAATACATATTGGTTACTAAGATCGTCTGGTTGCACATTTTTGATGCAACCGGACGGTCTTTTTTTGTTATATAAATATAAAAAATAGGAGGGAATTATGCAAATGAAAAGTAATAAAAGGCATATTTCAATGGTTTCATTAGTTTTTCTAGTATTATTTTCAGTGCTAAATGTGTGGGCTCCAGTGATTCAAGCCGCTGTGATGAAAAGTCCAGTGGACGAAATTAATATTTCCCGTACTGATGGCACGACATCTGAACCGTATCAAGCCTCAGATGGCATGAAAGTAGAAGTGAAGTGGTCAGCTAAAGAAAAAATAAAAAGTGGAGATCAATTCACAATTGATATGCCAAAAGAGTTTCGAAAAGACCTTATGAATATGAGTTTTCCTTTAAAAGATGCTGAAGGAAAAACAGTTGGTACATGTGAGATGAAAAAGGGTCTATTAACGTGTACTATGGGTGATTACGTAGAAGGAAAGAATAACATTAAAGGTTCTTTATTCGTAGAATTCTACTTTGGTCTAGAAGCATATGATGGTGTTAAAGAAATTCCATTAGAATTTAACGTTGATGGTCAAATCGTCAATAAAGAAGTAAATGTAAGTAATACGACAGAGAGACCGAAGCCACAGCCCAATACAGATAATTTATTGAAATGGGGTTCTTATAATCAAGAAGATCCGTCCATTGCTGATTGGCTTGTATATGTAAATGCAACTGGAACAGAAATGCAAGATCTTAAATTAACAGATACATTAGGACCTGGGCATGAGTTAATTACAGACAGCGTAGTATTAGAAGAGGCTGTATTTGAAGATGGTTATGCACCAACAAATATTAAGCCAGCAGATTTATCTAACATTAAAATAAATACAACAAAGGCTGGATTTACAATTGAATTTCCAGACAGTTCAAAAGGTTATATTTTAAGATATAAAACAAAGATTACTAATCCTGCTGCAAAGCCTCATAAAAATACTGTGAAATTAGAAGGTAAAAATATTAAAACTGAAGAAAAAGTAGGACAAGTATTCGTAAGTGGTGGAGGGGGAAGCGGTTCAGGTGACGATAATCCACCTAGTATTGAAAAAAATATAGTTGATGAGAATGGCAAGCTTGTAGAGAATGAGCAGCTAACACAAATGGATCAAGTTATTCAATACCAAGTTGGTACACATATACCGAACGATCCTCCTAAATACACATCAATGGTAATTAGTGATGATTTAGAAGATGTTTTAGAAGTATTAGAGGCAAAAGTGTATGATCAAAATGGCCAAGATATTACTTCTAAAGGAACGTTAAATATAGATAAACAAAGAAGTGAAGTAACATTTACGTTTGGTGAGAATTTTGACTATAAGTCATATGAAGACCAGATAATTAATCTTAGTATCAAGGCGAAAATTAAAAATAATGCAGACTTATCTTCTTACGTAGATAAGAAGATTCCTAATAAAGCGGAATTACATTTTGATGATAAAACATTAACATCAAAAGAAGTAACTATTACGCCGCCTGAAGCTCCAAAAGACGGTACAGTATCGATTCATAAAACAGATTCTGAGAATCCAAACAAAGGGTTAAAAGGTGCCGAATTTGAAGTTCGAAATAGTGCAAATGAAGTTGTTGCAAAACTGAAAACGGACGAAAAAGGTTTTTCAGTACCTCAAACTTTAGCTCCTGGGACGTATAAAGTTTATGAAATAGTAGCACCAGAAGGATATCAAAAATTAAAAGAACCAGTAGAGGTTACACTTCAAGCTGGAGAAACAAAAACAATTGAAATTAAAAATACTATACAAAAGGGTCAAATTGAATTAAAGAAAATTGATTCGGAAAATGGTGAAAAGCCATTAGCAAATGCAGAGTTTGACATAGTAAAAGACGGTGTAGTAGTCGAACATATTGTTACAGATAAAGATGGTAAGGCAATTTCTAAACCGTTAGCACTAGGAAAATATATTTTAAAAGAAACGAAAGCTCCTGAAGGATACCAATTAAAAGAAAAAGAGTTCGAAGTAAATGTAACAGGGGACGGCATATTCCCAATAACAGTAGAAAATGCAATGGTAGACAAAGGTAATGTAGAAATTACAAAAGTGGACAAAGAAAGCGGTGCAGTATTAGCGGGTGTCGAATTTGAAGTCCAAAATGAGAAAAGTGAAGTAGTAAGAAAAGTAACAACAGATAAAGATGGAAAAGCAAACGTTTCAGATCTATCAGTAGGAAAGTACAAATTAGTAGAGACGAAAAGCTTACCAGGTTATAAAAAGCTCACAGAACCAGTATCGTTCGAAATCAAAAAAGGTATGACAAAAGTTTTATCATTGAAAGTAGAGAACGAACTGTTAGATAAAGGTTCAGTAGAAATTACAAAAGTAGATAAAGATAGTCAAAAAGTATTAGAAGGCGTAGTCTTCGAAGTGCAAGATGAAAACGGTAAAGTAGTAACAGAAGTAAAAACAGACAAAGATGGTAAAGTAAAAATCTCTGATTTATCAATAGGAAAATACAAATTAGTAGAGACGAAAAGCTTACCAGGTTACAAAAAGCTAACAGATCCAGTATCATTTGAAATTAAAAAAGGTATGACGACAGTCTTATCATTGAAAGTAGAGAATGAGCAGTTAGATAAAGGCTCAGTAGAAATTACAAAAGTAGATAAAGACAGTCAAAAAGCATTAAAAGGCGTAATCTTTGAAGTGCAAGATGAAGCTGGAACGGTAGTAAAGGAAGTAAAAACAGATAAAGATGGTAAAGCAAAAATCTCAGATCTATCAGTAGGAAAGTACAAATTAGTAGAGAAAGAAAGTTTACCAGGCTATAAAAAATTAACAGATCCAGTATCGTTTGAAATTAAAAAAGGCATGACCGAGATTTTATCATTAAAAATAGAAAATGAAATGGTAGATACGGGAAATATAGAGATAACAAAGATAGATAAAGATAATAAAGCACCGTTAGCGGGAGTAACATTCATCGTCCAAGATGAAAAGGGTAATGAAGTTACAAAAGTAACGACAGATAAAGCTGGAAAAGCAAATGTTTCAGATTTACCTGTAGGAAAGTATGACTTAGTAGAGGTAGAAAGTTTACCTGGTTATAAAAAGCTAGAAAAACCAATATCATTTGAAATTAAAAAAGGCATGACCGAAGTCCTATCATTAAAAGTAGAAAATGAAATGGTGGATACAGGGAATGTCGAGATAACAAAAATAGATAAAGATAGTAAAGCACCATTAGAAAATGTTGTATTTGAAGTACGTGATTCAAAAGGAAAAGTAGTTGCAAAAGTAAAAACGGATAAAGAAGGAAAAGCAAATGTTTCAGATTTATCCATTGGGAAGTATGAGTTGGTGGAAGTAGAGACACCAGCGGGATACAAACCACTTGAAAAACCAATTTCATTCGAAATTGAAAAGGGTAGAATAACAGCACTACAATTAACTGTCGAAAATGAATTAGTGGATACAGGAAATGTAGAAATTACAAAAGTAGATAAAGAAAATAAAGATGCTTTAGCTGATGCAGTCTTTGAAATTCAAGATGAAGCAGGACAAGTAGTCGCTAAAATAACGACAGATAAAAAAGGACAAGCACAAGTTACTAATTTATCAGTTGGCACATACAAGTTAGTAGAAGTAAAAGCACCAAAAGGATATAAACAATTAATAGATCCGATTACTTTCCAAATTGAAAAAGGCATGACAAAATCTCTTGTTTTAACAGTAGAAAATGAAATGTTAGACAAGGGTAACATAGAAATTACAAAAGTAGATAAAGACAGTCAAAAAGCATTAGCAGGTGTAGTCTTCGAAGTGCAAGATGAGCAGGGAAAAGTGGTAACCGAAGTAACGACAGATAAAGAAGGAAAAGTGAAAGTCTCAGACTTATCTGTAGGAAAGTACAAATTAGTAGAAAAAGCAGGCTTACCAGGTTACAAACAATTAACAGAACCAGTATCGTTTGAAATCAAAAAAGGTATGACGAAAGTTTTATCATTGAAAGTAGAGAACGAGCTGTTAGATAAAGGTTCAGTAGAGATTACAAAAGTGGACAAAGAAAGTGGCTCAGTATTAGCGGGCGTAACATTCGAAGTGCAAGACGAAAAAGATAAAGTAGTAACGAAAGTAACGACAGATAAAGAAGGAAAAGCAAACGTTTCAGATTTATCAGTAGGGAAATATAAGCTAGTAGAGGTAGAAAGCTTACCAGGATATAAAAAACTAGCAAAACCAGTATCGTTTGAAATTAAAAAAGGTATGACAGAAGTTTTATCACTAAAAGTAGAGAACGAATTAGTAGATAAAGGTTCAGTAGAAATTACAAAAGTAGATAAAGACAGTCAGAAAGCATTAGAAGGCGTAGTCTTTGAAATCCAAGATGAAGCAGGAAAAGTAGTAACGAAAGTAAAAACAGATAAAGAAGGAAAAGCGAAAATTTCAGATCTATCTGTAGGAAGTTACAAACTAGTAGAAGTAGAGAATTTACCAGGCTACAAAAAACTAACAGAGCCAGTATCATTCGAAATCAAAAAAGGTATGACAGAGGTTTTATCACTAAAAGTAGAGAATGAGCAGTTAGATAAAGGTTCAGTAGAGATTACAAAAGTAGATAAAGACAGTCAAAAAGCATTAGCAGGTGTAGTCTTCGAAGTGCAAGATGAGCAGGGAAAAGTGGTAACCGAAGTAACGACAGATAAAGAAGGAAAAGTGAAAGTCTCAGACTTATCTGTAGGAAAGTACAAATTAGTAGAAAAAGCAGGCTTACCAGGTTACAAACAATTAACAGAACCAGTATCGTTTGAAATCAAAAAAGGTATGACGAAAGTTTTATCACTAAAAGTAGAGAATGAGCAGTTAGATAAAGGTTCAGTAGAA
>NZ_MAOE01000091.1 GCF_001884185.1 Bacillus albus | reverse complement strand
TTGAAATCAAAAAAGGTATGACGAAAGTTTTATCATTGAAAGTAGAGAACGAGCTGTTAGATAAAGGTTCAGTAGAAATTACAAAAGTAGATAAAGACAGTCAGAAAGCATTAGAAGGCGTAGTCTTTGAAGTGCAGGATGAAAAAGGAAAAGTAGTAACGAAAGTAACAACAGATAAAGAAGGGAAAGCGAAAGTTTCAGATCTATCAGTAGGAAAATACAAATTAGTAGAAACGGAAAGCTTACCAGATTACAAAAAACTAACAGAATCAGTATCATTCGAAATCAAAAAAGGTATGACAGAAGTCTTATCACTAAAAGTAGAGAATGAACAGTTAGATAAAGGTTCAGTAGAAATTACAAAAATGGCTGCTGAAAGTAAGAATGTATTATCAGGGGCAGTATTTGAAGTTCATGACGAAAAAGGCAAAGTAGTAACGAAAGTAACAACAGATAAAGAAGGGAAAGCGAAAGTCTCAGATTTATCTGTAGGTCACTACACACTTGTAGAAGTAGAAGCACCAGAGGGTTATGAAAAATTAACTAATCCAATTCCATTTGAAATTACAAAAGGAATGATAAGTCCAGTTCAATTACAAGTATTAAACAAATTGACTTCTTTAGCACCACCAGGCCCAGAGAAACCAGAAACAACGGATCCAGAGAAACCAGAAACAACGGATCCAGAGAAACCAGAAACAACGAATCCAGAAAAACCAGAAACAACGGATCCAGAGAAACCAGAAACAACGAATCCAGAAAAACCAGAAACAACGGATTCAGAGAAACCAGGAACAACGAATCCAGAAAAACCAGAAACAACGGATCCAGAGAAACCTGAAAAAGAATTACCGAAAACAGGACAGAAAATGCCTGTGGAACCATATATGGGAGCACTTCTTATCATGATGAGTTTTGGATTGCTCGTATTAGGTAGAAAACAGCAGAGATAATAAAAATGAAAAGGTATCCTCAAAGTATTGGAGGATACCTTTTTTATTTGGCATGAAAAAACATTTAGCAAAAGAACTCGATGCAAATAGAAACAAAAAGGAAGAAAAAATTCGTCCTATTTTCTTAATATGGTTATATCAAAAATAGCATATATTTAATGTGAAAATAAAAAGTTAAAGGTCTTCGTAATGTTTGGGTGAAAAAAGAGTTATCTATGTAATTAATTTGAGTACTTTAAGAAAGAGGGCTTTTTCCTAAAGTGTTCAAAGGACGATAGTCCAATAGCAGGTGGGAGATGAAACTCGTTTTAGCACTGTATTAACAACTTGAAATATAGATAGGGGAAAATACTGTAAAAAAAACTATTGTATATTTAAAAACCTTATGTTACATTTGTGTTACAGAAAAGTTACAAACGGTAACTTATGTTACGGTTTGTTTTCTTTTGTTTTTCTTTATGTTACGAAAATATGTAAAGCTAAAAAAATAGCAACCTAAAAATAGTTTTTCTATGTGTATAAGAGTGTGTGTAGTAAAGAGCCTGGTGAGAGCTTTACGCACATTATTAAAATTCCTTTCTGTCTTTAAAAGAAGAAGAAAACCAACTACCAACTATTTAGGAGTTTTAAGTAATGATAGTAAATGAAATGTACTTCCTTTCCCACACACAAAGTACATCTTTATTTTCAGTCTAATTACTACACAGACTTTTATACATATGCTGTTATCGTTTTAGGGATATATAGGAGGAGAAAAAATGAAAAAGTTATTAATGGTAATTGGACTTACGTTTTTAATGTTAGCTGGGTGTAGTAATGGAAATTTTGACAAAGCAATGGATGAAGGGAAGACCGCGTTAACGAATAAAGAATATAAAAATGCATTATCATCATTTGAAAAAGCGCTAGATGAGAAAAAAGACGATTCAGATGCAAAGATGCTTGTAGAACAAACGAAAGTAATGATTGAAGCAGTGAAGTTAAAAGAAGAAACAAAGATAGAAGAATCAATCAAGTCATTTGAAAAAGTAGAGAACATGAAGAATGGAAATGCTACGCTTGTAAAACAGGCAAAGGAAGAACGCACAGCATTACTAGCCATCTTAGAGCAGAACAAGAAGTATAGTGACCAACTGACGAAAAGTGAAGAGTTAATAAGTAAGAAAAATTATGCAGAAGCGAAAGAGATCTTAAATAAGCTAGTTGCAGAAACAAAAGATAACAAAAACCTTGAAGAATATAATAAAAAAGCGGTAGGGTTAGTTACTAAAATGAATGAAGAAGAAAAAACTGCACAGAATGAAGCTGCGAAGGCACAAAAAACAAATGTAGTAACGAATCAAAAGGTAGCAACAGAAAAGACTCAAAAAACTGAGGCAGAAAAAAATCAAAAGGTAGCAGCAGAAAAGAACGAAAAAACTGAGGTAGAAAAAAATCAAAAGGCAGTAACAGAAAAGAACGAAAAAACTGAGGCAGAAAAAAATCAGAAGGTAGTAACAGAAAAGAACGGCAAAACTGAGACAGAAAAGAACCAAAAAGTAGAGACAGGAAAGACTCAAGATGCATTTACTTTTGAGAAAGCGAAAGCATATATTAAAAATGAATATAAAGAAGACTATGATTACACGCTAGAAAATACGCAAGTAGAGAATGGAAAGAAATATTATCAAATAAGAGTGCATACGACATATAAAATAGAAGGTGCAGGTGGACCAGGATTTACTGGTGTATTTAAAGTATTCGAAGATGGTACAATCGTTGAAATGCACTAAATTGATGGAAAAGGTATCCTCAAAGTATATGAGGGTACCTTTTTTTACATAAAAAAAGGCATCTAGCAAAAGTACTAGATGCAAATAAAAACACAAGGGAAAATAAATATCTTCCCGTTTCCCGTAAGTAATTATATCAAAAAATTTATAAAAAACTAGCTTTATTTTTTATATCTTTGATGTGTAAAGCTATGAAAGTGTAAGATTACACTGTTTTCATAGTGTTTTATTGAAAAAAGGAGCTGTGTATATGATTAATTTTAAACCAGAAAATTTAAACCAACTATTAAAAGTAATGCTAATTAGTGCGAATAAGTCGTATGATGCAATTAAAGATTATGAATTTACGGGAGAAGAAGTAGTATTCCGTGTAGACTTCGAATATATTGACGTTTCTTTAATGATTGTAGATATGTTAGGAAGATCAGCTTCTAAATTCACCATTTTGCCATATGCTCGTCCGAATACGAATGAAATAGATTACATTCAGTTTCAAGTGTATGCGATTAATGAAGGGAATTTTAAAGAAATGATGGATACGATGTGAAAAACTATAATTTTACAAATATGTATATACCAACTAATATATAATTAATACATTCATATAATTGGAGTGATGAGATGCAGCCATTAGAAAGGGAAATTCATTCTAATATGCTGAAAGTGTGGAGGATTCACGCTTTAATTGGGGCGGCAGTTATACTAGCAGTCGTAATTGCATATTTCTTTTTTATGATCAATTTTAATTGGTGGGCCTGGTTGTTTGGCTTGTTAGTAACAGGCGCTATTACATTTATCCCGCTTGATTATTTTGTGTTTCCAAATTTACGTCAACGTTATTATAGTTACAGATTAAATGAAGAAGAGATTGAGATACAAAAGGGAATGTTCGTTGTGAAACGCGTACTTATTCCGATGATGCGCGTGCAGCACGTAACGATTGAACAAGGACCGATTATGAGAAAGTATAATTTAGCAGAATTACATATTTCCACAGCAGCAACTTCTCATAGTATTCCAGGTTTAACAAAAGAAGAAGCAGAGCAGCTGAAAAGACAAATTGGGGAACTTGCGAAAGTGAGTGATGAGGATGTATAAGAGGCAACATCCGATCACGATATTGTTAGGTATTCGAACTGCGACTTTGTTGCCTTTTATTTTTCTTGTTTTATTTAAATCAGATGGCCAAGTAAAACCCTGGTATTTCTTTCATCTCGTTCTCTTGGGCATATTATTCATTATGGCAATTTTCTCAGCGATAAAATGGTATTTCAAAGTGTACTGGGTTGAAAATAATATTTTACATATTAAACACGGCGTTTTTGTAAAGAAAGAAAGTTACTTAAATAAAGAACGTGTGCAAAATATTAGTACGTCTTCTAACATCATTTATCAAGTGCTTGGATTGACGAAATTAAACATAGAAGTAGCCGGCGGCGGTACTGAGCCGGAAGTGATGTTAGCTGGCATTAGAGAAAGTGAAGCGAAGGAACTGATTTCTTTATTACATAAAGAGAGAAGTGTTGTGACTGAAGAAGAGCCCGCCACGGCAGAAAATAAGCCAATTTATCAGTTAACAGCGAAAGAAATTCTATTCGCCTCGATTACATCTGGTAGATTCGGGTTAGTATTTTCTATGTTAGTCATCCTTTACACAGAGTTTAATCAATTTCTACCAGAATGGCTCATTAATAAAGTAGAAGCGTATGTGATGGATAACGGTGTATATGAATTAATCGTTATGGCCGCGATTTTAATGGCGATTTCGTGGGTCATTTCAACAGCTGGTTATGCGTTAAAATATGCGAACTTTAAAATAGAGCGAAACGGAAATGAAATTCGCATCGTACAAGGGTTATTTGATAAGAAAGAGTTTGTTTTAAAATTACATCGCATTCAAGCGATTACGGTGAAAGAGGGAATTCTCCGCCAGCCTTTCGGTTATTGCTCTGTCGAAGTAGAAGTTATTCAAAGTATAGAAGCAGCTGGAAATGAAGTGATGTTACATCCCTTTATGAAAAAGAAAGATGTCCAGCAGTTACTTACATATTTGCAGTTACCGTATGAAATGGAAGAGGAAATCGTTCACTTACCGAAAGCTGCATTACGCCGTTACATAATAATGGGCTGGATTACAAGTGCTGTACTCGCAGTGCCGATTGCTGGTGCTAGTATATATTTCAAACAAAATACTGTGTTATTCACGTTAATACCGCTATTTATCATATTTACGTTACTCTCATACGCTCGGTATAAAAGTGGTGGATATATGATACGAGACAATCAGTTAGTCATGGTGCACCGAGGAATCGCGAAATATACGGGGATCATGCGAAGAAGGCATGTTCAAGCAGTAGGATACAGTCAGTCGCATTTTCAAAAGAAAGACGAGCTATGTACAGCTGTCGTATCAGTAGCGGGGCATGTATATAAAGTGAAGCATATGCAAAAAGAAGATGCGCTTCGTATATATAATTGGTATAAAGAAAAAGGAAACACCGGTGCGTGAAGGTGTTTCCTTTTTTGTGTCGTGATTTGTCGATAAGTCGATATATTTGAAAAATCGCTGATATATTTCGAGTTGCGCCGATATATTTGAAAAATCGCTGATATATTTCGAGTTGCGCCGATATATTCGAAAAATCGCTGATATTAATTTCATGTACCGACAACTCCGAACTCCAAAACTCTAAACTAACACATCAAAAGTAGTCACAAATGACGGACGAGAGAAAATACTTTTTTGCTGCTCTGCATGCGGATGCGTCTGAGCTTGTCCTTCTGCTTGCGTGGGGCGTTTTTTATGAGCGTTTTCGAATGAACGTGATTCTGTCCAGTCTTTAAAGTTTTGCTCCGTTTCCCACATCGTTAAGATGACATATGTATCGTTACTTAATGGGCGTAGAACGCGGATCGCTTGAAACCCTGGTTCGTTTTCAATAAGGCCTGCGCGGTTTTTAAAACGGTTTTCAAATACAGGGCGACCTTCGTCTGTTACAGAAATGTTGTTACAAACGATATAGCCAGGTTGTCCTTTAAATTCTCCAACAGCGTCTAGTACGTCATATTGAAGAGAGCCTTCTACAGATTCTTCTGTATCTTCTTTATAAAACATATCTTTTTCATCATTTTTTGCAGTGAAATGTGCTTGTTCTAGAGGTGTTTCGTATGAAATAATAGCCTTCATTTTAATGCCCCCTTAATTGTTTGTTTCTATTATATCAACTCTCTTAAAAAACTTCGAAGATTATATACATAAAGATACTTCTTTTTCAAATAATAAATGTACCATCATTTGGAAAGAAGGCCGATGTATGAAGAAAGTAAAGTGGACTTTATTAGGTGGGTTAGCAACGCTATTATTAGCGATTGTACTTTATAAACTTATTGTGTTAGCTGGTGGCTATATGATGGATGAAAAACAGCTCGTTTTCCACTCTTCATCACGTATCGTTGACCAGAAAGGGAAAGAAATTACGAAATTATATGTAGAAAATAGAGATCTCGTACCAATCGAGCAAATTCCAAAATACGTGCAGCAGGCGTTTGTTGCGGTAGAGGATTCTCGTTTTTATGAGCATCAAGGAATTGATTATCCGTCTATATTCCGTGCTCTTTATAAAGATACGTTAGCTGGAGATAAGGTTGAAGGCGGTAGTACGATTACGCAGCAACTTGCTAAAAATGTCTTTTTAACTCGTGAAAAAACAGTTACGCGTAAATTGAAGGAAGTCGCAATTTCTCTTCAATTAGAGCAAAAATATACGAAGCAACAAATTCTTGAAATGTATATGAATCATATTTATTTTGGCCATGGTGCTTACGGTATTCAAGCAGCAGCAAAGTTGTATTTTAATAAAAATGTAGAAGATTTAACAGTAGAAGAGGGCGCAATGCTTGCAGGTCTTCCGAAGTCGCCAAACGGATATTCACCGTATTTCTCACCAGAGAAAAGTAAAGAGCGCCGTGATCTCGTATTGTCACTTATGCATAAACAAGGCTATTTGACTGCTGAAGATAGTGTACGTTATCAAGGGAAGACAATTGCTTTATATAAAAACTTGGACGAAAATGAACTCGCATATATGCCGTATATTGATATGGTTATAGATGAAGCAGCTCGTTTATACGGATTGTCTCATCAAGAAGTACTTCGCGGAGGATATACGTTTGTCGTACCGATGGATGAAAAAATTCAAAAGGTAGCGTATAACCAGTTTCAAGATGCAAGGAATTTCCCTGGTAAAGAAGAGGGGGCGCAAGGTGCTTTTTTATTAATGGATAATCGTACGGGCGGAATTAAAGCGGCGATTGGCGGAAGAAAGTACGTCCCGAGGGGCTTTAATCGTGTTTTCGCAAAAAGACAACCTGGTTCTGTGCTAAAACCACTTATCGTCTATGCACCAGCACTCGAAACGAAAAAGTATAATCCGTATTCTTTATTAAAGAATGAAAGAACTTCTTTTGAAGGTTATGAACCCCGCAATTACAATCGTCAATATACGAAAGAAATGACGATGTACGATGCAATTTTAGAATCAGCAAACGTACCGGCAGTTTCTTTATTAAATGAATTAGGGGTTGAAGAAGGCAAGCAATATTTAGAGAAAGGTAATGTTCATATTGCTGATGCTGGTTTAAGTACAGCACTCGGCGGATTGAAAAATGGTGTTTCAACATTTGATCTTGTGAAAATGTATCGTGCGTTTTTAGCAAATGGTGATATTATTGAGCCGCACGTTATTGACAAAGTGTTAAATAGACACGGCGCAGTCATTGGAGAATCGCCAAAAGTAGAAACGAAAATTTTCTCGAAACAAACGGCTTGGTATATGACGAAAATGTTAGAAGGAGTTGTGAAAGAAGGGACGGCGAAAGCCGGTGTATATAACGGCGCGTTAGCTGGGAAAACAGGTACAACTTCACTACCAAATGACGATAATGGAGCGAGAGATATGTGGTTCGTTGGCTATACACCAAATTTAGTAGGCGCTGTTTGGATTGGTTATGACCGTACGGATCAAGAGCATCAGCTGCAAGGAGAAAGTGCATCAGCAACGAAATTATTTAAGAAAATTTTAACGAAGGCAAATGTAGAACCGAAAGAGCAGTTTATGAAACCAGAAGGTGTGGAAACAATCGGTGCTCCGATTCGTCTGCGCAAAATTGAAGATGTGAAAATGAAATTAGCGTTTAGCCCTTTTGGTTTATTTAAAGCGAAATTAAGCTGGACACCACTTCCTGATGATAGGATTATGTATCGTATTTATAGAGTGGAAAATGGAGTCCATACGCATGTAGGCACTGTAAATGGTACCGGAGAATATGAAGAAAAGTTCGTGAACATCTTTTCAAAACCGAGTTTTTACGTTGTGCCATATAACACACAAACGAATCGCGAGGGAGAAAAGTCAAAAGTAGCTAAACCATAGTTTTTCTCTGTGTTATAATAAGAATGTTGTGAAAATGGTAAGCGTTTTTAAGAATGTTTGTGTCAATTTAATGAACAACGTACATAATATTATGCATTTTGTTTTTACAAGCTGTATAGTAAAAAAAGATAAATATCGAACGTATTCGAAGCATTGGTAAGGAAGGGAGCAAGGGTCTTGGTAAGAAATATAAATGAGACATTTTTAAAAGCATGTAGGGGGGAACGTACTGATTATGTACCAGCATGGTATATGCGTCAGGCAGGTCGTTCGCAGCCGGAATATAGAAAGATAAAAGAAAAGTATTCTTTATTTGAAATTACACACAATCCAGAGTTATGTGCTTACGTGACAAAGTTGCCTGTTGATCAATATAACGTAGACGCAGCAATTCTGTATAAAGATATTATGTCACCACTACCTGCAATTGGTGTGGATGTAGAAATTAAATCGGGTATTGGCCCAGTTATTGATAATCCAATCCGTTCTTTACAAGACGTAGAAAAGCTAGGGGAAATTAATCCAGAAGATGACGTACCGTACATATTAGATACGATTCGTTTATTAACGACAGAAATGCTAGACGTACCGTTAATCGGATTTTCAGGAGCTCCATTTACATTAGCGAGCTATATGATTGAAGGCGGTCCATCTCGTAACTACCATAATACGAAAGCGTTCATGTATGCAGAGCCGAAAGCTTGGTTCGCATTAATGGATAAGCTAGCAGATATGGTTATTACATATTTAAAAGCGCAAATTAACGCAGGAGCAAAAGCAGTTCAAATTTTCGATTCTTGGGTTGGAACAGTAAACGTAGCAGATTACCGCGTATTTATTAAACCAGCAATGGAGCGTATTTTTGCAGAAGTTCGTACGATGGGTGTTCCAATGATTATGCACGGCGTAGGAGCTGCACATTTAGTAAATGAATGGCACGACTTACCGCTTGATGTAGTAGGATTAGATTGGCGCTTACCGATCGAAGAGGCACGTGCACGCGGCGTTCATAAGGCGGTACAAGGTAATATGGATCCTTCATTCTTACTTGCGCCATGGTCTGTTATTGAAGAACATGTAAAAGGTATTTTAGATCAAGGGATGAAGCAACCAGGTTATATCTTTAACTTAGGTCACGGTGTATTCCCAGAAGTAAATCCAGATACATTAAAACGTTTAACTACATTTATTCACGAATACTCTAAAGGACAGTTAGCGAAGTAAAGGAGCATTGCTGTATGAAAAAGAAAATTGGTTTGCTTGTAATGGCATACGGAACGCCATATAAAGAAGAAGATATTGAACGTTACTATACACATATTCGCAGAGGAAGAAAGCCAAGTCCTGAAATGCTAGAAGATTTAACAGAGCGTTACCGTGCAATTGGTGGTATTTCTCCTTTAGCTACTATTACATTAGAGCAAGCTAAGAAGTTAGAGAAGCGTTTAAATGAAGTGCAAGATGAAGTCGAGTACCATATGTATCTTGGCTTAAAACATATTGAACCGTTCATTGAAGATGCAGTGAAAGAGATGCATAACGACGGTATACAAGATGCAATTGCACTTGTTCTTGCGCCGCACTATTCTACGTTTAGCGTAAAATCATACGTTGGACGAGCACAAGAAGAAGCTGAGAAACTTGGAAACTTAACTATTCATGGCATTGATAGCTGGTATAAAGAACCGAAATTTATTCAGTACTGGGTTGATGCAGTAAAAGGTATATATAACGGTATGTCAGACGCAGAACGTGAAAAAGCAGTATTGATCGTATCTGCTCACAGTTTACCAGAGAAAATTATTGCAATGGGCGATCCATATCCAGATCAGTTAAATGAAACAGCGGACTATATCGCGCGCGGAGCTGAAGTAGCAAACTATGCAGTAGGCTGGCAAAGTGCAGGAAACACACCAGATCCTTGGATTGGTCCAGATGTACAAGATTTAACGAGAGAACTAAATGAAAAGTACGGTTATACTTCATTCGTATACGCACCAGTTGGATTTGTTGCGGAACATTTAGAAGTTTTATATGACAACGACTTTGAGTGTAAAGTGGTAACAGATGAAATTGGCGCGAAATATTATCGTCCAGAAATGCCAAATGCATCGGACGCATTTATTGACTGTTTAACAGATGTTGTAGTAAAGAAAAAAGAATCTGTAATGTAAGAAGAAAGGGGGAGCCTGCTTGAGGAAAAAAGTTGTAATCATCGGCGGTGGCATCACAGGATTAACAACAATGTATCACTTACAAAAAGATATTCGTGACAAGAACTTGCCGATCGATACATTACTGATAGAAGCATCGGGTAAACTTGGCGGGAAAATTCAAACCGTTCGAAAAGATGGATTTACAATTGAACGCGGACCGGATTCTTTCTTAGCACGAAAAGAAAGTGCAGCTACATTAGTGAAAGAATTAGGTCTTGGCGATGAGCTTGTAAATAATAAGGCCGGTCAATCATTTATCCTCGTAAACAATCGGTTACATAAAATGCCGATCGGATCAATGATGGGAATTCCAACGCAAATTACGCCGTTTCTATTTTCCGGGCTATTCTCCCCAATTGGTAAACTAAGAGCTGGTTTTGATCTATTAATGCCAAGATCAAAGCCAGTATCTGACCAATCACTCGGGCATTTTTTCAGACATCGCCTCGGAAACGAAGTGGTTGAAAATTTAATCGAACCATTACTATCTGGTATTTATGCAGGGGATATTGATGAAATGAGCTTAATGTCAACATTCCCGCAAATGTATCAAATTGAGCAGAAACATCGTAGTATTTCACTCGGTATGCGTACGCTCGCTCCGAAAGCAGAGAAAGTTGAACCGAAAAAGGGAATCTTCCAAACAGTGAAAACCGGTTTAGAATCTATCGTAGAATCTCTCGAATCAAAGATGCATGAAGGTACGATAATAAAAGGTACTCGCATTGAAAAAGTTGCAAAACAGGGTGATGGCTATGCGATTACTCTTAGTAACGGAAAAGAAATAGAAGCGGATGCGGTCGTAGTGGCAAGCTCACATAAAGTATTGCCGTCTATGTTTGCGCAGTACAAGCAGTTTCGTTTCTTCCGCAACATCCCGTCCACATCAGTCGCGAATGTAGCAATGGCTTTCCCGAAATCAGCCATTCAGCGCGATATTGATGGCACAGGGTTTGTCGTATCTCGAAATAGTGATTACACAATTACAGCATGTACGTGGACGCATAAAAAATGGCCACATACAGCGCCAGAAGGAAAAATGCTACTTCGTTGTTACGTTGGACGCCCTGGTGATGAAGCAGTTGTAGAACAAACAGAAGAGGAACTTGTTAGGCTTGTACTAGAAGACTTACGAAAGACGATGGATATTACAGAGAATCCAGAGTTTACAGTCGTAAGCCGCTGGAAAGAAGCAATGCCCCAATATACAGTAGGCCATAACGAGCGAATGAAGAAACTCACAACATTTATGGAAAAAGAGTTGCCAGGTATATACTTGGCAGGTAGTTCTTACGCTGGTTCTGGTCTTCCGGACTGTATTGATCAAGGTGAGAAAGCCGCAAAGCTTGTACTCTCTTATTTGGAGAAAGTAATGGATACCGAATTAATTGCACAATAAAGTGAAACGCCTTCAATCACATTGAAGGCGTTTTGTTACTTATTCACCAATAAACATATATAAGTTATTTGGCTTTATCACTGCATCTCCCGCATAAATAACCCACTCTGTTAAGTTATCAAAATCTAAATGATAACTATTTCCTTCACTCATATCTTTTATAAAATATGGTTCATTAATGAGTATTCCTTGAATGAAATCTTCCGTAATGCTTTGCATTTCAAACCACATATGTTCACTTTTTCCTTCTTCGTAGGAGACACCAAACTTAGCGAGGAAACGAAAATCTTCATTTGATTGTTCAATGTGAAAAATGTTGCTGAAATATCCGAAAGTATTCTTCGCATTGTAAGCCATACGATCGGTTTCACTATTTGTTTTATAGAACATGAGCCCTGTAGCTTCCTCGTGTTCTTGGAAAAAGCTTTCAATATATTCTTCTGAAGTATTAAATTTAAATAAGAGAACGGATGGAGATTGATGGTATTCATCTCGATCATCCATACCGCCTAAGAATGTATTTTGCGCATCTATTGGTTGTAGTTTCACTTCTTCATCCTCGATTGAAGAAAATTGATCCATACTCGTTTTACGCCCAATATAAGATAATCCTTTCTCCCACGGAACAGCTACTGTATGTATCGAACCTTGTTGACTATGTGCGATAACGATAGGTTCATTCATAGGGACTTGTCCATTCTCAACGGCATTATTCGCAAATGTTTGAAAGAGGTCACCAATGCCATAGTAGGAAGAAATGCGATTTGGAATAATTAATTCTATTTCTGTTACGCCCGCTCTTAAAAGGCCGTGTGTATGAAACCAATATTGCGTAGGCTCGCCTTCTTTATCGTCTTCATAAACGGAATGAATAACGTATAAGTCAGGAATGTCAGGTAATAATTCATTTTCAACGTGATATTCAATATAGCTTCTAGATATCACTTTCATTGCGGCACTTGAATCAATCACAAATAACAAATCTGGGGCGAGGTTCCATAAAAACTGTAACTGCTGGAAAAAGCAGTCCAGCACATCACCAACAAATAGCGTACGAGTGAAAATTTCAGTGCCATAAGCAGCATCTTCAAAGTGACGATCTACGATTGTAGCATCTTGTCTATTGTACATTTTATATTCTTCTGGGGCATTCGCCTCATCAATATGCAGCTCATACGGTATGACTGTTTCATCCATATGTAACTCAACAATAAGGCTTGTCTCATCACTATAAACAATTTTTAATTCATCAACTTTAGTAGAGATAGTTTCTAGCCGTTGTTTTAACTGCTCAATTGTAATTCTAGTAGGTATAACGGCAATCATATCTGAAAAATGACGTTCTAATGTTCCATTCATAGCTGCGCGGTATGTTTCTGTTTGCACTTCCATCCAATCACTCCTATTCAAATGAATCCATTTTACATGCCGATAAACTTTCGATATTTTCTGTTTTCTCTCTAACATTATAGAGTGCATTCATAGAAGGTGTAAAATAATTATTTTGTATTGTAGTTTGAAAGCTTGTAAATTAAATAAATTTTTTGTAAAACTTGTCGAAATATCATTCTATATAACGAATCATTTGATATGATAGAAATGCTGAGAAAATATGAAATAGGGAGAGGGAAATGACTGTGAAGAAATTGCTAAGTGTCTTTTTATCATTCATACTATTGATTTCATTTACTGGAACTTTAGTACAAGCAGAAGAAACGACTTCTATGTCAGTAGAAAAAGCAATTCAAGTATTTAAGCAGCAAGGGAAAACGAAGGGAATAGTGGAAGGATATATCGTTGGGTATACGCAAAGTCCTTCTAAATACACGAAAGATCCGGCTAAGTTTGATGATACAAACGTAGCAATTGCGGATTCGCCAAATGAAACGAATCCAGACAAAATCATGCCTGTTCAGTTGCCAAAAGGCGATGTGAGAGCGGCAGTAAATGTGAAAGATCATCCTGAAAATATCGGGAAGAAAGTTAGTTTAACAGGGACGCTTGAATTATATTTTAGTAGCCCAGGTTTAAAATCAGTAACAGCTTATAAGTTTCAAGGGGAAGAACAAAACCGTGTTAGTGATGTAGTGGCTTCACCGAATGGAGGAGAAGTTGCGAAAGGAACAGCAGTAACGTTAACAACAAACACAGAAGGAGCAACGATCTACTATACGTTAGATGGCTCAAACCCTACAAATAAAAGCGTTCGTTATAACGGACAAATTATCGTGAATGAAAATAGTGTAATGAAAGCAATTGCAGAGAAAGAAGGGCTTACTTCTTCAGCAATTTCAACTTTTTCATTTGTTATCGTAAACAATGAACCAGTTCGTATTCATGATATTCAAGGCAAATCACATATTTCTCCTTACAACGGGAAGAAAGTATACAATGTGGAAGGCGTTGTAACAGCGCTTGATAAAAATGGTTTTTATATAGAAGATAATCAGCCGGATAATGATCCAGCTACTTCAGAAGGTATGTATGTGTACAAAAAGGATGCGAATGTAGCAGTAGGAGATCTTATTCAAGTTGATGGAGTAGTAGAAGAATATGTTGGACCTGGATATGCAGAAAGGTTTGACACAGACTTAACGACGACTGAAATTAAAGCGAGCCGTGTTGCTGTCATCGCAAACAATCAACCATTACCAGCACCGATTGTACTTGGAGAAAACGGCGTGAAAATTCCTGATCAAATTATTGATAATGATGCATTCGGTTTATTTGATCCAAATGAAGACGCAATCGACTTTTATGAAAGTATAGAAGGTATGCGCGTTACGATGCCAACGCCAAAAATTATTGCACCTCAGAAAAACGGGAATTTATATGTAACAGTAGAAAATGGTGGAGATAAAGTCGTAACGAAATATGGCACACCTGTATTAGATGAAAATCAATTAAACCCAGAACGTCTTTCTGTAAAAGTACCTCGTGATTATGTAGCAAAAGTAGGAGATACTTTCACTGGAGATATAACAGGGGTAGTCGGATATGATTACGGTTCGTTCCGTATTTCGCCAATAACGGAATTACCATCTGTAGTGGACGGTGGATTTAAGCAAGTAGGCGCAAATATTCAGCCTCGTCTTGATAAGTTAACAGTTGCTACATATAACATTGAAAACTTCTCGGCGAATAAAAAAGAAACAACAGATGAAAAAGTAAAAGCGTTAGCGTATTCTATTAAATATAATTTAAAAATGCCAGATATTATCGGTGTAGAGGAAATGCAAGATAATAACGGAACGATTAATGACGGTACAACAGATGCTTCGTTAAGCGCAAAACGTATCATTGATGCAGTGCTAGAGATTCGCGGGCCAAAGTATGAGTATGTAGAAATTGCTCCAAACAACAATCTAGACGGAGGGGCACCAGGAGCGAATATTCGCGTCGGCTTCTTCTACAACCCATCACGCGTGAAATTAGCAGCAGTACCGAAGTTACTTAATAAAAATGTCGTTCGCATTGGAGACGAAAACCCATTGTTTGAAAGTACACGTAAACCACTTGCGGCAGAATTTACATTCCAAGGACAAAATGTTGTTGTCGTTGCAAATCACTTAAACTCAAAAATAGGAGATGCAACGCCATTTGGAAAAGTGCAGCCACTCGTATTAAAGAGTGAAGAAAAACGAGTTCAATTAGCACAAGAAGTAAACAATTTCGTACAAGGTATTCAGAAAAAGAATACGAATGCACCAGTTGTTGTGTTAGGGGATATGAACGATTTTGAGTTCGCTAAACCATTAAAAACATTAGAAGGAACAATCTTAAAAAATATGTTAAACACAGTGCCGAAAGAGAACCGCTACACGTACATTCATGAAGGAAATGCACAAGTGTTAGATCATATTTTAGTAACAAACAACATCGCACCATACACAATTGTAGATCCAGTACACTTAAACTCAAACATTATGAAAGAGCATGGACGTGTAAGTGACCACGACCCAGTACTTGCTCAAATTGATTTGAAGAAAGCTTCTTAAATAGTTGTAAAAAACGCTTAGAAATATACTAAGTGTTTTTTACATTATTAGGGATATTTTATGGTAAAATAGATTGAATATTCACTTTTTCACACTGGGAGGTGTAGACATATGGTAGCCCAACTAAATGGGAAATTCATGAATCAACTAGCGATTTTTTTTAGCATGCTTATAATAATTAAGTTTCTAGTTGATGTAACAGGTCTTACGCAATCGCTAGGTATGTATTATTCAGGCATGCTAAGCAAAAACATCGCTTATACAGTATTCGGTCTATCAGTAATTTTTACTATATTGGGCATTAAAAAGGAATTAAGTAAATATGCAATTATTTCACTATGCTTGGCGATAGGGATTCAAATTTTATATGCAGTAGTTTTTGTTGTTTTATGGATGTTGGCAGGGACACCGTAAATTTTATAAATAGAAAAGCCTGCATTTACTAAGGTTTTTCTATTTTTTATTAAGTAAAATTATATCCAATCTATTTTATAAAATTCATGGCAAAACCAATCGAATATTTCGTCTTTAGGGAGGCGACGATGCAAGTACAAACAAATGGAAAATTAATAAATCAGCTTGCAATTTTTTTTAGTACGATTGTCATGCTCCAATTTGTAGCTGATGTAACAGAACTTACTCAAAATTTAGACCTTACATATAACTTAATACATACAGCCTTGTCCTATGTAACGTTTAGTTTGGCAGTCATTTTTACTTTAATAGGTGCAAGGAGAGAATTAAGTAAATATGCAATTATTTCATTATGCTTAGTTGTAGGTATTAAAGCGGTTTACTTTGCGGTAGTCGTTATTTTATGGGGATTGGCAGGTACGCCGTAAAGGGGAGGGTGATTATATGAGTAATAATAATAATAGGAGCGTAATCCCCTAAACTAACTTAGGGAATTACGCTCTTATTCGTTCAATCATTTAGTCTGAAATTGCTTGAAACGATTTCCTACACCGTTCTCTTTTTTGCAGTCTTCTTCTATATTTTTTTCTATCCCGCTTTACTCCTTGTATATACAGAAGTAAGCTAACGAAAAGGAAGAAAGCACATTGCATCAATAAAATATATGGTGACATGCCTTGCAATGGTTGTTTCGGATCATATAAATGAATAGGGGCTCCGCCTATTGAAGGAAGTAGTGTATTTAGCAGGACGTACGGAATGGAGGCAACTGCAAATGGAAAGAGAATCGCCATATAGTCTTTTTGTGACCATACAGATGCAGCAAGTCCTAAAAGGGCCATTAAACCTGCAAATAAAAAATTAATCCCGATATATACAGTAATATAAGTGAGAGGCGCATCTAAATATAGGTTTGCGAACATTCCATCATCATTTATGATGCCTGAACCAGCCGTAGGTGTTCCGTCTGGAATGGTTAATTTGCAAAATAATAACGATAAAATGAATGGAAGCGTATAAAGAAATCCTCCGCAAAAAAACGTAACGATATATTTCGCTACTGAATAAGGAAATATAGAAATCCCCTTACTCACAAACGGTTTAAAACCATCTGACTTATCCGAATTGTAACTTGTACTAAAGGGGAAACTCGCAATAACTGGCATTAATAATAAATAAACATCCATTTCATTGTCGCGAAATCCAATCCATTTTAAATCTGTTGATATAGGACCATTCGCTGCGTCTCCTAAATAACGAATGACATAATAATAGTGATAAATGCAAATAAGAACAAATCCACTAAGCATCATAATTAAAGAAATACGACTACAAAAAGCTTGCTTTATATTTAAACGAAGCGCACGCATCATGACTGAAAAAGCCTCCACTATTTTGATAAACTTGTCTATTTTCTATATTACTATTAAATGTAAAGATTTTCTTGGTTTTTTTTATTTGATTATTTGAAAAAAGGGAAAATTGTTGTTGCGAAGTAAGGTTTAGTTGAAATTAGTTTTTTCTAAAATATGGTTGACAATTAAGTATTACATTTGTAATCTTAGTTATAGATTACAAATGTAATACGAGGGAGTGAAATATATTATGACAAATCAATTACCTAAAATATCTGAAGCAGAATTAGAAATTATGAAAGTACTTTGGTTGAAATCTCCACAAACAGCAAATGAAATTATAGAAGAACTGGAAGATGCAATGGACTGGAAGCCGAAAACAATCCGCACATTAATTAATCGGTTAGTACAAAAGGAAGCTGTTTCTTACCATCAAGATAAAGGACGTATGTACGCTTATTATCCGTTAGTATCACAAGATAATTATTTGCAAGTGGAAACAAAATCTTTACTAAAGCGTTTTTGCGGTGCAGCATTTAAACCATTACTTGTCAATTTCTTAAAAGAGGAAAAATTGTCTTCAGAAGATATTAACGAACTAAAACGCATTTTAGACGAGAAGACTGAGGAGAATAAGAGGAAGGATTGATAAAAATGATAGACATGCTTATAAATGTATACCTTCCTCATTTTTTTGATTGGCTTATAGAAACGTCTCTTATGGCTAGTATATTAGTAGGATTTATTTTATGTATAAAAATACTATTTAGAAATAAATTAACACCCCGGTGGCAATATATGCTGTGGATTGTATTAATGATTAGACTCCTTTTACCATGGTCACCAGATAGCTCTTATAGCATTTATTCATTACTTTCTTATCGTTCTAGTGTATCGGAAGTTATTCCTAAAAATATGCCGTCTACTGAGAGTAAGATGAACATAGAAAGTGACCGTAAAGTGGAATTAGAATCACATGCTGAAACCGTTACAAAAAGTGGTAAACCTGAAGTGAACGTAAGTACGGAGCAACAGACTACATTTTCTTTATACAAACTTGCTATGTATGTTTGGTTAGTTGGGGTATTCCTATTAGCAGTTATAACGTTTATTACAAATAGACGTTTATATTCTTACATAAAGAAACAACCGGATATTACGGATGAACAGGTCGTTACGGTGTTTAATCGCTGTAAGCAGTCTATGAAAATGAAGAAGGCAGTTTCATTACGTTTAGCAGGAAAGATTGCGAGTCCAACTGTGTTTAGTTTCTTTCGCCCGAAAGTATTACTATCAAAAAAACATATGAAAGTATTAAATGAGCAACAATTACAATATGTTTTTTACCATGAGTTAGCTCATATTAAAAGAAACGATGTAGCTGTAAATTGGATTATGTACAGTTTAATCCTATTAAATTGGTTCAATCCGATTCTTTGGTACGCCTATTTTTGTATGCGAGAAGATCAAGAATTAGCCTGTGATGCATATGCACTTACGTTTATAGATAAAGAAGAGCAAATTGCATATGGTCATACAATTATTACCCTTTTAGAACAATATTCCTATCAAGCACCAAGTCTAGCAAATTTAAGTAGAAATAAACGAACACTAAAAAGGAGAATCGTTATGATTAAAAAGTTCCAAAAGAAATCGTATCGTCTTTCTTTACTGGGAGTTATTGTCATAGTTGCTATTGCATCCCTCTCTTTATTCAACGCACCAACGGAAGGAAAGGAAAAGCAAGAGGATAAAGTAGAGCAGTCAAAGGATGCTTTCCAAAATGCTGTAGATATGCTGTATGGTACAGAAGAAAATGCGAAAAAAGAATATCATTATTCAGCAAGAGTGTATGAAGAAAAGACAGATTACTTATATTTAGCTGAAAAAGCTTTAACAAAAGATGAATTCCAGCAGTACATAAAATTATCTAAAAAAATTATTAATATACAGAAAAAAGGTGCTCCGAGAGATTCTGACTACGAGTCAATAGTTTTTAGAGAAGAGCGTTTATCAAAAGCTGATCGTGACAAATTATATGCACTTTATGATCAAGCAAAACCATTTGATGACAAAGTATACGAATCTTTAAATTACACGGTAAAGGAAGCGCAACAACATGTTGATTTTCAAATTAAGAAGCCAACGTACACAATTGCAGGATACAATCTGAAGGGTGAAAATGTAGGTTATTTTATTAAGAGAAGACCTGAATTAATTATTGAATTAGAGTATACAAACGGAAAAGGAAACTATACAACTTATCAATCGCAAGTATTTGGAGAAAGTAAAGATCCGTTTCATGCTTTATTTGGTGTAGAAGAAAACATTGAACAGTACGAATTAGAAGGTAATCAAATATTCTACGCGACTGATAACTCGGATAGTAATTTACAAGGTATGAAGATGATTGTTCCTGCAAAAGGGAAAGATAGTGCGTATCAAATTGTCATTATTAATCATAGTTTAGAGGATCGAGGAGAAGCAGTATTTGATAAAAATGTAAATAAGAAAGAGTTAGAGAAGATTATGATTTCTATGTTGAAATAATAAAAAGGTGTTCTAGAGATGTATATCTTAAGGACACCTTTTCCTTTTCTCTTTTCTTCTGATAAACTATGGACAGTATGATACAACTTGACTGGAATTTTTTATACTGGAAATAATAAAAAAGAGAACTTGTATACAATGTAAGCGTGTGGTAATATCAAAGATGTACTAATTGACTATATTATCCAATTGGTCATTTTTGGAGGTGAAGATGTGGCGATAGATCGAAAACGTTCTATTATTGAAGCTGCAACAAAGTCTTTTTCAGCGTTCGGTTATAAAGCAACAACGATGGATCAAGTAGCGAAGTTAGCGAATGTAGGAAAAGGAACGATTTATACTTTTTTCAAAAATAAAGAAGAGCTATTTGGTGAAATTATTTCTAATTTAATTACAGAAATGAAGCAAGTTGCAGAAAATGCAATTCGTTCAGATGTTTCATTTTTTGAAAATGTACATAGAGCATTATATAGCATATTAGAATTCAGAAAAGAACATCAGCTCATGATTAAATTAATTCAAGAAGAGCGCGATATGGGAACGAAAGAAGTACAAGAAGTGATGCAACAAGTAGATGTGGAAATCGTTTCTGTCATTCAATCGTATTTAAAGATTGCGATTGAAAAAGGTGAAATTAGCAAATGTGATCCAGAAATTACAGCATTTATTATGCTTCGCTTATACGTATCGCTTATTTTTGATTGGGAAAAAAATCATGAACCGCTAGAAAAAGAAAAAATTGCAGAGTTATTTGAACTTTATTTATTAAAAGGATTGTCAAACTAAGATAATCCTTTTATTATTATAAAAAGTGACCAATTGAACAAAGTGGTCATATATTTATTTTAGGAGGGATAATAGAAATATTCACTTCATATTAAGAAACAGTTGCATAGTATAAATTCGGGGATAAGGCATATGTATGAATCAGTATAGCCTTTTTGTTTGGGTAAAAATGACCAATTGAACATTTGGGTCATTTTAAAAAGGGGGAGAAATGATGAAAGGAAATCAGTTACTTCGTAAAGAGTTCACACAAATTATAAAAAGTAAAAAAATATTAATTCCAATTATCGCGGTTCTATTCGTACCAATTTTATATGCAGGCATGTTTTTATGGGCCTTTTGGGATCCGTATAAACAGTTAGATGATTTACCAGTGGCGGTAGTCAATTTAGATAAAGGTGCAGTATTTGACGGAAAACCAATTGAGGTCGGAAAAGGGCTCGTTGATAATTTAAAAGATAATACCAGTTTTAAATGGGAATTTGTAAGTGAAAAAGAAGCGAAAAAAGGAATGGAAGGCAGAAAGTATTACATGTTAGTACGCATTCCAGATGACTTCTCAAGTAACGCTACAACATTATTAAAAGATGAACCAAAACCATTAAACTTAGAATATATTCCAAACGAAAGCTTGAATTTCTTATCTTCACAAATTGGCGGAACAGCCATTGAAAAAATTAAAGGTGAAGTATCAAGTACGTTAACGAAAACATATGCAGAGAAAATGTTTGATTCCATTCAAGACGTCTCAAAAGGATTAGCAGATGGGGCGGAAGGAGCAAGTAAACTACATGACGGATCAAGTGAGCTGCATGATGGTTCAAGTAAAGTGACGGATGGCCTTCATACACTTCAAGGGAAGTCTGGGGAGATGAAGGATGGTGTAGGTAAACTATTTGATGGATCTGGGAAAGTAACAGCAGGTTTAAATACGTTAAACGGCAAAACAGGTGAGATGCAAATAGGTATCGGAAAGTTAGTAGATGGCTCCGGAAAAGTAACAGATGGTTTACATGTATTAAATAGCAATGTAGGTATCGGAAAATTAGTAGATGGCTCTGGAAAAGTAACAGATGGTTTAAATACGTTAAATAGTAAAACCGGTGAAATGAAAAAAGGAATTAGTGAATTGCATGATGGATCTGAGAAAGTAACTAACGGTTTGAGCATATTGGTAAGTAAAACAGGTGAATTAAAAACAGGAACAACTGAACTATCAAATGGTATGGAAAAACTTACGGGAGGGCAAAGTCAATTAGAGAAAGGTTCTCAAGAAATCCAAAAGGGTTTGCAAGAGTTAAATAATAAAGTACAAAACTCTGTTGCAGGATTAGAGGAAATGCAGTTGAAAGTTCCTGCTATATTGAATACAGTAAATGAGAAAATAGATGGGGCTGGGGCAAATGTAAATCAGTTAAATGAATTTACGCAATCAACAGCAGGAGATGCAAAAACAGCAGCGCAAGAGGTAGCGAATTTACAAAAGCAAATTGAAAGTTTACCGAAAGAGTATCAAGAGCAGTTACAACCATTCATAGCAAGTGCCGTAAAAAGTACAACGACAGTTCAGCAAAAAGCTGCCGGAGTAGCAGGTGGAACAAATAAATTAAATGAAGAAGTAAAACAATTAAAAGGTGAAATCGGTGAAAAGACAAGTGGGATGCAAAGCAAAATGCCGAATCCGGAAGATATAGGAAATTTAACGAGTGGTATTAAAAAATTAGCGAATGCACAAAACGAATTTGTAAGTAAGTTTCATGGATTAGGTGAAGGATTAGGTAATGCTAAAGTAGGTGCAGATCGATTAAAAAACGGATCAGGGCAATTAATTGATGGGGTAAATCAATTGTTTGATGGATCTGGAAAGGTAACAGAAGGCTTAGGTACATTATCTGTAGGAGCAAACCAAATGGCAGGTGGTGTAAATCAATTAGCAGATGGCTCAAGCCAAGTAACAGGCGGTTTAGGTCAATTATCTGTAGGCGTAACGAAATTAGCGGATGGTTCAAGCCAAGTAACAGGCGGTTTAGATACATTATCTGCAGGAGCAGGCCAAATGTCAGGCGGAATAACGCAATTAGCTAATGGCTCTGGCCAAGTAACAACAGGATTAAGTACATTGTCAACTGGCTCAACCCAGCTAATCGACGGAGTAAATAAACTAGCAGACGGATCAGGAAAAGTAACAGATGGCCTCGTAAAAGTAAACGATGGTTCAGGCGAACTTGCTGAGAAACTTGGCGAAGGGGCAGAGAAAACTGGTGAAGTAAAAGGGACGGATAAAACGTATGATATGTTTGCAAGTCCTGTAAAAGTGAAGACAGAGAAAATGGCGGAAGTTCCTAACTATGGAACAGGATTTACACCGTACTTCTTATCACTCGGTTTATTTGTTGGGGCATTACTATTATCAATCGTATATCCATTACGTGATACAGTTGGCGTTCCGAAATCTGGATTTAGTTGGTTTATTAGTAAGTTCGGCGTGTTACTATCAGTCGGTATTATTCAAGCGATAGTAGCAGATGTGATATTGCTATTCGGATTAGGTGTAGAAGTACAAAGTATTCCGTATTTCATACTCTTTAGCATCGTTACAAGTTTAGCGTTTATCGCATTAATTCAATGTTTAGTAACAGCATTTGGTGATGCAGGGCGTTTCATCGCCATCATTACATTAATTATTCAGCTTACAACAAGTGCTGGAACATTCCCATTAGAATTGATTCCGAAGTTTTTACAACCATTCAATGCTTGGTTGCCGATGACATACTCTGTATCCGGATTGAAAGCAGTCGTATCAAGTGGAGACTTTAACTTCATGTGGCAAAACATAGGGATACTCATGATTTTCATCGTTGCATTATCACTTGGAACGATCGTTTCATTAACTTGGATGCACAAACGACAATTTAGAAATATTGCTGAAAATCAATCAGTTGAAGCGTAGAAAAAAGCACCTTTTCGGTGCTTTTTTTATTTTAATGTGAGGCTAAACAAAAGGACAGGAATTGCAACCATTTGAACAGAAGTATAGTACATAGGAGTTGATATGATGAAAGGAAATCTTACTTACTATTTGATCTTAAATCCGCTAATCATCTTTCTTGTTTACGCCCTTTCACCTATCTTGTTTCATAAAGAAAAATATATAAATATGAAAGATGCACTAGGAATACTTGCAGTTTACTATGTGCTAATTAGCGGGTATTACCTTATTGATGTTATAAGTAAAAGAATGAAGAAAAATAGTAAGGACAAATAAAAAATCAGTACATAAAAAAACGGTGGAGGACAACAAAATGACTGAAAGTGAAATGAAATTCAGGGATACGACAATTCGTAACTTTTTTGATAAAGAGGGTCGCCTAAAATCGATTCCAGGTCAAAAGAAGAAAAAACTAGTACTGTTAGAATGTCTAATTAGCAAATTAAATGCTGAAAATCAATATACGGAAAAAGCAATGAATACTTTTATACAACAGTATCACGATGATTTTTGTACGATTAGACGTGAGTTTATTGTACACGGGTTTATGGATCGAGAGGATAATATGTACCATATAAACGGGAGAGAATTGTGGACGAAGTGGGAGGAGTTAAAATAATGAATTAGAGGGGAATCCTTACGTTATTTATCCTTCTTTGTAGTTTTTAGAAAAAGGTATGAGGTGATTCAGTGATACGATTAGCAAAAGAGATTGATGCAGAATCCATTATGAATATTAGAAAAGAAATTATATTATCGGAAAATACTACAAATTTTTTTATAGTATCTCCAAATAATGTACCAAATGATATGAATGCAGAAAGAGAAAAGATACGGAAAAGTAATGAGAAAGGTAATCTTTACATAGTTTATGAAGTAGATAAAAAAGTGGTTGGCTTTTTAATTTTCAATCGATATGAATTAGAACGCTTACGACATGCAGGCACAATGGGAATGGGAATTAGAGAGGCGTACTGTAATCAAGGCATTGGTACAAAACTAATTGAATTTCTTATTAGCTGGGCTAAAGGACAGGAAGGTTTAGAGAAAATTTGCTTAGGTGTAGTTTCTATTAATGACAGGGCAATTAAAGTGTATAAACGTATGGGATTTGTAGAAGAAGGGAGACAAAGAAAGCAAATAAAGTATGAAGATGGATCATATGGAGATGATGTATTGATGGGGTTTTATATTAAATGAAATCAAGGAGTTTTCTATTGATAGAAAGTGGGATTTTATGAGTAATTGTATAGTCGGTGCATATTTTAGTAAAAAGACTGCCGATATTGGCAGTCTTTTTTTAGCGGAGGTGCTTAGCAAACCTTAAGTTCCAATCGTTCTTTCTGACGAAGATGATGTGCAAAATGCATAGAAATAAGCTGGAACCATTCTGCTGCATGTAAGTAACCAAGCCCAGGGTGCTTTACTTTACAATCACTTGGAATAGAAGAAAGTGTTGGCTCAATGTCTTTAACAACTGTAATTAATTCTAGAATACGTTTTTGTATTTCTTCTTTATTAGAGGGATTTTCAGGTGTATATCCAGGATGATTTGGTACTTTGATTTGTATATTTGGAAAAGCGCCAAGTTCATATACTTTTTCACCCATATCCGTTTTCTTGTTTGTTGCTGATGGTGTTTCAGTTTTACATTTCGCAATGGCATCTAACTGCATATATGTAGAGGCAATTAAATGATTATACATTTGACCAAGAGACCATTCTTCGCTAGACGGCTTCGTCCTAAATTGTTCTATAGAGTACTTTTCTAATTCCTCTATGTAGTACGTTGCTAACTCTTCAAATTTCTTCATATCACTAACTCCTTTTTATGAAAATGTATTTGTTACTACCTACTATAAAGAAGTAATGCTGACAACATTATGTCAGTAGTGAAATGCAAAAATTAAAGTTGTAACATTTTCTTTGCTTCATCACGGATTTTTTCAGATAGAACGTTTGGCTCAAGTACTTGCACTTGGCTTCCCCAGCTCAATACCCATTGAAACACTTCATCAATGTTTCTAGATTTCAAAAAGACGTGAAAACCATCATTTCTATGTTCGTATGAATCTATAAAGAAGTATCGTGATTCAATAATTTTATGTGCAATATGGGATGGGAATAATAAATGAATCATCACAGTACGGTTGCTTTCAGGCTGATATTCTTGCAAAGAAAAGTCTTCGGGTTTTGTAAAGAATTCTTGTTCTTGCCGTAATTTCTCCATTCGATCTAAGCGGAAATTACGTATTTGTTTTCTAAGTAAACAGTAGGCAACGATGTACCAAATTCCTGAAATATTGACTAAGCCATAAGGATGAACGGTCCGCTTTATTTTTGTAGTTTCTCTCGGTTTCCGATAAGAAAAAGAGATAGCTTGTTCTTTTTGAATAGATTCTTGCAATAGGAGAATTTGATTTTCCAGCTTTTCTTGTTCAGATTGCTGATGTGAAAATATAGGAGAAAGGAAACGAAAAGTTCCTCGTAATTCCTGGGCTTTCTTTTGTTGGTCAGCAGGGAGAACAATTTCAAGTTTCTCTTTTGCTGATCGTGCATGTACAGAAAAAGAAGAAGTGAAAGTTTTCTCGATATAATCACCGCCTAATAAAAGAGTAACAGCCTCTTCAGGCGTAAGTTGAATGGGTGGTAAGAAATAACCATCCATTAATGAGTAGCCGTGGCCGGGCATGGCGAAAAGTGGGACGCCAGATTCACTAAGTGCATCCATATCTCGATAAATCGTTCTTATACTTGTCTCAAATTTTTCCGCTAAGCTTTGTGCTGTAACAGTTTGTCTTCTTTGTAATTCAATTAATATAGCTAATAAACGATCCGTCCGATTCATGAAATATCTCCTTTTATTTTTAATAAATATGCCTCCTGTAAACTTCTAAAACTAATATAAATTTCCTTCCCATTAACATACTTTTCCCTATGTATAATATTAATATAGTAAAATCATAACAACCCATATTGCAGTTTCCAATAATATACTATATAATCAATTTAAGAAAACGTTTTCATGCAAAGGGGGAGAATTTCGTGTCGACTATAGAGGACGTGGCGAAATTAGCGGGGTTATCAAGGACAACGGTTTCTAGGGTGATTAATAATCATCCATATGTTTCAGATGAGAAGAAAAAAAGGGTTCAATTAGCAATGAAGCATTTAGGCTTCGTTCCTAATTCTGCGGCGAGAAGGCTTCGTAAACAAAAGACGGAAACAATTGCGGTGCTAGTTCCAAGGATTACAAATCCTTTCTTCAGTAGATTTATCGAAGCAATCGAGATTGCTGCTTCTGAACATAAATATAAACTGATTATTTGTCAAACAAGATATTTACCGGAAAAAGAGATGGAGTATTTACAATTATTATCTACGAAACAAGTAGATGGGATTATTCTATGTTCACTAGAAAATCCGTGGGAAGATGTAGAGCCATACTTACAGCACGGTCCAATCGTGTTATGTAATGAATATATTGAGGAAGCAAATGTTCCGACAGTGAAGTTTGATCATGCGCAAGGAGCATACATAGCTGCTAAGCATGTGTTAGAACAAGGATATCGTAATCTTATTTTTTGCCGTGGAAACGAAACCAAAGTTGTTAGTCAACAGCGAAAAATGGGCTTTTTACGTGCCATAACGGAGAAGAGCCGCCAAGTAGAAGCGATCGATTTTCTTGAAAACGCTTTCTCTTGGGAGGACGGAAAGCGCATATTCCATGAAGTATTAAAGGACAAAAAAAATCCTACCGCGATTTTGGCAGGAGGCGATGAAGTAGCAGCTGGAATTATTTCAGAGGCGAAACGCCATGACTGGAGCATTCCAGATGATCTCGCTGTTATCGGTTTTGATAATCAAATTTTATCACAGATTACAGAGCCAGGTATTACGACAATTGAACAGCCAATCGATGAGATGGCCCGAAAAGTTGTCGACCTGATGATGGATAAAATCCATACGAAAAATTATCGAAAAAAAGAATTGTATGAGTTTGAACTGGAGCTCTTGGTGAAAGGTTCAACGATGAAGGATACGATGTTATTAGCCTAGTAGACTATGTCTGCTAGGTTTTTTTATGTTCATAAACTACTATTCTTCGTGAACGCAGTCATCACATTTGTTATGGTATGCTTCGTGTTGCTCATCAATTTCTTTCCCGCAGTGCGCACAAGTTTTCGTCGGTAAATTTCTGAAAAACTCCATTGGTTGATCGATCATGTCAATCCCTCCATTTCCATTTCTTACTATCATTGTATTAGTACAAAAAATAAAAGTCAATAACTGTTTTATAACAAAATTGAAAATTAATGAAAAAGTTTAGGAAATGGATTATAGTTAACAATGTAGAATGTAAGTGAAACATGCATTCCTACTCGGTTTTAGAAAGGATGGATACATATGAAAATGACTGTTGTCGGCTTTTGGGGCGGCTTTCCAGAAGCGGGAGAAGCAACGTCGGGGTATTTGTTTGAACACGATGGATTTCGTTTACTTGTAGACTGTGGTAGTGGTGTACTAGCACAGCTTCAAAAATATATAACACCATCTGATATAGATGCAGTTGTACTTTCGCATTATCATCACGATCATGTTGCAGACATTGGGGTATTGCAATATGCGAGATTAATTACGAGTGCGACAAAAGGGCAACTACCGGAATTACCAATATACGGTCATACGTTTGACGAGAATGGATTCCATTCTTTAACACATGAACCACATACGAAAGGAATCGCGTACAATCCAGAAGAAACACTTCAAGTTGGACCGTTCTCGATTTCATTCTTAAAAACTGTTCATCCTGTTACATGCTTTGCGATGCGTATTACAGCTGGTAGTGACGCTGTAGTATATAGCGCGGATTCCAGTTATATTCCTGAATTTATTCCATTCACAAAAGATGCTGATCTTTTCATTTGTGAGTGTAATATGTATGCACATCAGGAAGCAGCGAAAGCAGGGCATATGAATAGTACAGAAGTGGCAAGTATTGCGAAGGATGCAAATGTAAAAGAACTTCTATTAACGCACTTACCGCATACAGGCAACCCATCTGATTTAGTAACAGAAGCAAAACAAATTTTCAGTGGCCATATTACGCTAGCGCATAGTGGCTACGTATGGAACTCATGAGGTGATACGATGTTATTTATTGATAATAAAGGAATTACAGACCCTAGAATAAACTTAGCAATTGAAGAATATTGTGTGAAGAATTTAGATATTAACGAAACATACTTACTGTTCTACATTAACGAACCTTCCATTATCATTGGTAAAAACCAAAACACAGTAGAAGAAATTAATGCAGATTACGTAAAAGAAAAAGGGATTCATGTCGTTCGTCGTCTATCTGGCGGAGGCGCAGTATATCACGATTTAGGAAACTTAAACTTCAGCTTTATTACGAAAGATGATGGAGACAGTTTCAGCAACTTCAAAAAATTCACAGAGCCTGTAACGAAAGCGCTTGGTAAATTAGGCGTAAATGCAGAACTAAGTGGTCGTAACGACATTTTAGCTGAAGGTAGAAAAATTTCGGGTAATGCGCAGTTCTCAACGAAAGGTCGTATGTTCAGTCACGGTACGTTACTATTTGACTCTGAAATCGATCACGTCGTATCAGCGTTAAAAGTAAAAATGGATAAAATCCAATCAAAAGGTATTAAATCAATCCGTAGCCGCGTTGCGAACATTACTGAGTTCTTAAACGAAAAAATGACGACAGAAGAGTTTAGACAACTTCTTCTAGAAACAATTTTCGAAGGAGAAACAGAAATTCCAACGTATGAATTAACAGAAAATGATTGGAAAGAAATCCATAAACTATCTGAAGAACGCTACCAAAATTGGGACTGGAACTACGGAAAATCTCCGAAGTTCAACTTACAACATTCACACCGCTTCCCAGTTGGACAAGTTGACGTTCGTCTTGAAGTGAAAAAAGGAACAGTAACAGAATGTAAAATTTACGGTGATTTCTTCGGTTCATTAGATGTGCATGACATTGAAGAGCGTCTAACAGGTGTACAATTTGATAAAGATGCATTCACTGCAGCTTTAGAAGGCGTAGATATTAAACGCTACTTCGGTAATATTACAAAAGAAGATTTCTTACATTTATTCTTCTAAAAATAAGGGAGGCTGCCGTAATGGACAGCCTCTTTTTTTGCGTAAATTATCGCGTTTTGTCGGTAAGTCGATATATTAGAAAAATCGCTGATATAAATTGAGTTGCGCTGATATATCTGAAAAATCGCCGATATAATTTCATATACCATAAAATCACAGGACATTTGCCTCCCATAAAGGAGTATATATATTCAAAAGGAGGCGGATTGAAATGAAGAGGGTAATGTACGTTGTATTACTATTCAGTTTCGTTATCGGAATGGCAGCTTGTAACGATGAAACGTCTTCAGATCGCACACTTTTATCTATTGGAAAGCCAGCGAAAGATAATGTTATATATTTTGCGCATACAGATAACAGACGAAAGATAGCTGATATACAAACTATGTTTCAAAATAAGAAATGGAAAAGAAATGAAGCTTTTAGTACGGTGAATAAAACGCCAGATCTTGTCTTTTCGATAGATGACAATAAAGGGTTACCGACGTTATATGTTACATTGTTTTTTCATGAAGATGGAGCGGACGTTCTTAACTTGTATGGGGAGTATACGAGCTTGAATAAAGAGGAACTTGCAATGCTGAGAGAAAAGATGAGTGCATATTATCCTGAAATGATTTTAGCCTTCGTTTCATAGTGTGCTAACAAATGAAATTCCCTTATCCTTCCAAAGTAAACTAAGAGGAGGTGACCTGTGTATATGCAGTTAATGGAATAACACTTGCCACTTTAATTTTCTTTTAATATAATTAATTTAGAATTTTTAAATATTCTAAATTTTATAAAGGTGGGGTTTATGTGAATCTCGTTCAATCTTTGGCTGAAACGGCGAAAAAGAAGGGGGATAAACCGGCTTATATATTTATGGATCAGTCGGTCTCGTATGACCAATTAAACAAAATGGTCACAAGGTTTTCTAGCAATTTAGCAGCAATGGGCATTGGAAAAGGGGACAATGTCGCATTAGTTGTTGGAAACTCACCACATTTTTTGGTCGGTTTATATGGAACAATGAAAGCTGGAGCAACTGTTATTCCAGTTAATCCAATTTATACAGCAGACGAAATGCATTACATTTTACAAAATGGAGATGTAAAAACAATCATCGTACTCGACGTCCTTCTACCTGTTATACAATCTCTTACAACAAGACTTCCTTCACTTGAAAACATCATCATATGCGAAACCTCATCAGATTTTAATCATACAGAAACCGAAAAAATGAAAACGTTTACCAGAATGATAGGGGCTGGAGATGTAACTTACGAAGGCCCAGAGCTAGATGAAGAAGATGTAGCGGTTATTCTATACACTTCAGGTACAACTGGAAAACCGAAAGGCGCTATGTTAACACATAAAAATTTATATAGTAATGCGAGCGATGTTGCTTCGTATTTACAATATACGGCTGATGACCGCGTCGTTGCGGCACTGCCGATGTTCCATGTATTTTGTTTAACAGTGGCGGTCAATGCACCGATTGTGAACGGAGCGACTATTTTAATGTTACCGAAATTTAGTCCGAAAGAAGTATTCCGTATTTGTCGCACGTACGAACCAACGATTTTTGCTGGTGTACCGACGATGTACAATTATTTATATTTATTTGAAGAAGCAAGCGCAGAAGATGTGAAGACGCTTCGCCTTTGTATTTCAGGTGGTGCGTCAATGCCTGTTGCTCTTCTGCAAAACTTTGAAAAACGTTTTGACGTTATCGTTTCAGAAGGATACGGTTTATCAGAAGCATCACCAGTAACTTGTTTTAACCCGCTCGATCGTCCGCGTAAACCAGGATCAATTGGTACAAATATTTGGCATGTAGAAAACAAAATTGTAAACGAACTTGGGGAAGAAGTACCTGTCGGTGCAGTTGGTGAATTAATTGTTCGCGGTCCTAACGTTATGAAAGGATACTATAACGCACCAGAAGATACAGCAGCGACATTAAAAGACGGCTGGCTGTATACAGGAGACTTAGCGAAAAGGGATGAAGAAGGTTACTTCTATATCGTTGATCGCAAAAAAGATATCGTCCTAGTTGGTGGTTATAACGTATACCCTCGTGAAGTAGAGGAAGTATTGTACACACACGAATCTGTAGCAGAAGTTGTCGTAATTGGCGTTCCTGATGAAAACTTAGGAGAAGCAGTGCGAGCTTACGTCGTTTTGAAACAAGCTAACGTAACAGAAGAGGAACTTATGCATTATTGCACGTTACATTTAGCGAAATATAAAGTACCAAAGAGTATCGAGTTTTTAACAGAATTGCCGAAGAATACGACAGGTAAATTGTTAAGAAGAGCTTTGAGAGAAAAAGCGATGCAAGTATAAAAATAGGGGCAACCATCTTTATGAAGATGGTTGCCTTTGTACTTTTTAGAATTGGTTAAGCTATAACCCCATATATTTAAAGCGTAATATGACTAATAAGGAGGAGATATACGTGGAGCAAAAGGAATTACGTTTAAGGAGAGTTCAATACCTTATTTGTGACATTATGGATGAAATGAATTCTGAAAGTGAAAAGAAAAACTTAGAAATACTGCAGCAAGTCATTGATCATCTTTCAGGTGCGATAGGTGATTTAGTTGATCCATCAAGCTCGTATTCTATCGATTATTTAGAACGGAAAGTTCATACGGCACATTATTTACTTTTTAAAAATGAGCGGAAGGCGTATTTGTGCAGGAAATGATATTTTTTGTATTTAGTTGATAATTATTATCAATTTGTTGGTTGTGTTGCGTATATTCATATAAAAGTAGCTGATACATATGATGTTATTTTTAAAACTTATAAAGAGCAAACAAATGAAAATATAAAACTACTAAAAAATGTGTTGCTTAAAAAATTATTGGGGTGCGATGTATGTTAATAGTTTAATTCAAGAAAATATTTCAGTTGGAGCAGATAAGGGTTGGGTTCCAGGTGAAGAGGTAAGCCGTACGGAAGCAGCACAATTTATTGCGAAGACAGAATGGAAGCCTCGTGTTTCTTTTCTCTGAAAAGGTAGTAAACGAAAATGAGTTAGAGCGTATCATAAAGCATATGAAATTTGATCGGGCAAGAGTATATTTTAATAAAGAAACAATTGAACTAGCGGGGGAAATGGGGTATATAGTAGGTCATTTTGAAGATGAGTATTATATAGTATCTTTATGTTCGGAAAAGTAAGTATTTGTTTGTTATGCGGAAGAACGGATTATGGAGTAAATAGTAGTAGCTAGTATAAAGTTAAAACTATTTATAAGTGCATCACAGTATGATTTAGATGATTAATAGGATATGGATGGGAAAGATTAAAAAATTAAAAATGGAGAGTTTTTATGTCTATAATATTCGATATCTATACGAAGAAAGATATTTCTCCGTATAGATATGTCAGCTTTTTCTTTGAAACAATCGAAAAAATTGGATTGGAGTTTACAAAAATAGCACACTACGAACCAATTAATAAAGTATTTGAAACTGAAAAAAGCTATTGAAATGTAGATGCATGAAGAACCAGGGGGTATGATGAGGAGCTAGATGCAATGGGCGGTACTGCTGGTGGAGTACTTGGGAGAGGAAGCGGCTTTTGGTATAGTGTAGCGTGGTGGAGATCCTAGGGGAAAGAGTATCGATTATTTAACAATATCATTTGCAAAAAAAGCTTTTTACTAAATATAAACAGGAAATAGTAACGGTTTTTGAGCAACTGTTAATTAGAATTAATTCTATATACGGATATATGAGTGATGAAAAAATAATAGATAGACAACATATAACAGGCACGATAGAGAATAGAATACCTGGAATATTTGCATATAATTATTTTGGTGAATTATTAGTTTATTTTATAGGGGAAGAGAAGTTATTTAGAGAGTCGAAATGATGTCATTTTTTATGAATCCTTCTATTCAAAATGAATTCCAATTATTTTTTGAAGAATTCCACTTTAATTCAATGCTTTTATTTGTAAAAATTAACAAATAAGAAAAGAACAATTGTGAAACAGATTCTTTTTAATAATTAATTTGCTATAAACTGAAAAAATTTGAGAAAATTTATAAATCTTTCTATTCAAAATAAATTATAATTATTTTTTGAAGAACGGCGCTGTAATTTAACGTCTTCTCTACTAGAAAAACTGGCAAACAGGAAAAGAAACAATTGTGAAATGGGTTCTTTTTATAATTAATGTGCTATAAACTAAAAAACTTGATAAAATTTTATTTATAATGAAAAGATAGCAATAGTCGGTCATAATGGATCTGGAAAAACTACATTAATAAAATGCCTGCTTGGACTATATCCACTTACATCTGGAAATATATATTTTGATAATATACCTATTAACAAAATTCAATTACATTCTTTAAGAGAGCACACGACAGTAATGTTTCAAGATTTTATTCAGTACCATTTAACCATAAGAGAAAATATCGCTCTTGGTAATGTTTCCGAAATAAATAATGATGAAAAACTAAAAAATGTAGCTATGCAGTCAGGAATCCATGAAGATATCCAACTATTCCCGAATGCATACAACACTCCATTAGGGAGATTTTTACAAGAGGGTGAAGAGCTCTCAGGAGGTCAATGGCAAAAATTAGCAATATCTCGATCGTTATTTAAAAATGGTAATATCATGATTCTAGATGAGCCAACTGCTGCGTTAGATCCTATTTCAGAAAGAGAAATTTTTGATAAATTTGAATTACTGACTAACCAGAAAACTACAATTATGATTTCTCATAAAATGTCTGCAGCTAAATTAGCAGATAAAATTGTTGTATTAGACAATGGTGAATTAGTTGAGTTCGGTACTCATGAAGAGCTTTTCCTGAAAAAAGGGAAATACTATGAATTATACACAACCCAAGCAACTCTATATCAAAATAAACTTGATGAGGTTTTAATATGAATGAAATTATCTTAATTTTAAGGATATTAATAGGTACTCTTTTTCTATCGTCCTCTATTAGTAAACTATTACATTTTAGCAAACACGTTGTCATTGTAGGGGAATATAAAATCCTCCCCAAAAAATTCATAAAATTCTTTTCTAGGATGGAAGTAAGCCTTGCGTTAATTTGTTCCATTTCACTCATTCTAGGATTATTACAGCTTTGGGTAGGCGCTATACTTTTATTTTTATTAATTATGTATACAATAGGAATCATTGTTAATTTATATAGGAAGAGAACCAATATTTCTTGCGGATGTGGTGGAATTGTAGGAGATCATAACTTATCTTGGACTTTAGTGTTTCGCAATATTTTTTTAGTAGGATTAATTATTTTCCTTATTAAAAATGAAACAGATTTTTTCAGCTTGCAATCTCTTCTTATATATGAAAAGGATATATCACTAATTTTCAATCATAATGGAATCTTCTCTATACTTTTATCAACATTCTTAGTTTTATTAATAGCAATTTTAAACTCAACATTCACAATTTATCGTAGTATGAATCATTTTTTATATCTTACAAAACAAATAAAGGAGTGAAAGATATGAACTGGACGGATTATTTACTTTGGGCTTGCATGATTATCCAAATGATTATTTTCTTTTTGTTAATTAGGTTAGTAACAGACTTCTTGAATAAATTCCAAAATCAAGTAAATATAATCGAATTTAAAAATTCTGCTAAGACAAATATGGAGATAAACAAAGAAGAGTTAATGAAAAGCTAATAAATAAAAATTTTTAACCTTTGAGTCTACATAAACTAAACTTCATATCTTGACATTTAGAAAGTAAAGTAGTTACTTAAATTTCTTTTATAGAACAGTTCACTTTAAATGGTTTAGCGATGTAATTTGTTTATAAAAAACATTTAGCACCCCTAATAAATAAGGAATAAACATTTGTTCCCTTTCAATTCAAGTATATGAAGTGTTTCTTTTTCCTGAATTTGTTGTAAAAACTGGTTCATTAGGCTACCATCAGTAGAGATTCTCTACTGATGGTAGCTTCACTTTATAGGAAAGGTTAGGCTAACATGAAAAAAAATTTTGCACAAACATATTTAACGATACCGTTCCACCTATTCTTATCGTTTATTATCATTATATTTATCGGCACATTACCGCACTTATTTATTGGGATGAAGATCGACTTTAACAATTACCTGCACACACTTACGGACGTCACCTCTAAATTAATAGGGTGGGATCCATTAACTTACACGAAATTTGCAAAACCCCTATTTCCTCAAATTCTAATTCAATATGGAAACACGGTTATTATCTTTTTAGCTGCTCTTTTTATTTCCGTATTAGTTTCTTTTATGACTGTTTATGCCTTGTTGCTACTCCCTGTAAAAAAAAGAGAAAGAATAAAATCATTTTTTTTACTATTAGAAGCAATTCCTGATATTTTTATTATTTTGTGTCTCCAATTACTTGTCGTTTGGATTTATAAACAGACAAACTTTTTAATCGCAAATATAGCTGGTACAAAAGACAACTCAATCTTACTATTTCCGATTATTTGCTTAAGTTTTCCAACTATTCTTATGTTTAACAAGCTACTATTGCTACGTTTTGAAAATGAATTACAAAAAGATTATACCTTGCTAGCACGCGCCAAAGGATTTGACACGTTTTATATTCTCAATCATCACGTTCTAAGAAACGTCTTTTTAAGTACTCTCTACTTCTCAAAAACAAATATTTGGTATATGTTATCTAATTTATACATTATTGAATATTTACTCAATGTTCAAGGTATTTTCACATTTTTAAAAACGTATAATACCGAATTAGAACCAGCACCTGAAATATTTTGCGTTACATTGTTTTTAATTTACATTCCTATCTTTATTGTCTTTAAGCTTTTCAATATTTTCATACCTGATGAACTGAAAGGAGAATCTTAACATGTGGGCCCATTTAAAAAGGGATAAGTATTTCATAATTTGTATATCCTTTTTGCTTCTATTAATCATAGTAAGCATCGGAAATTCCATATTCTTTGATGGGAAAGTTCGCCAAACATCTATTCTATATGATGAAAGTGGTAATGTACAAGCAGCACCATTTCCCCCTTCTTTCACTTTTCTGTTAGGTACGGATATGAAGGGATTTGATTTATTACATAGAGTAGTAGATGGAGCGAAATGGACCATTGGTATATCGTTATTGATAGCATTTCTACGAACATTTATCGGGCTAGCAATTGGATTATTCTTCGCTTTTTATGTAAGAAAAAGTTTTAAGACACTTGAAGCTCTCTTTGATTGTTTTACAGTTGTTCCAATGACCCTCATTGGTTACTTTATTCTTGATACAGTATTGCGTTTTCAAAACGGGTCTCCAGTTCCCTCTTTCTTTGAACGAGCATCCTTTGAAATCATAGTCTTAGTCATTCTCGCTTTACCCGTTCTTATATTTTATTTTGCAAAAGAGACAAAAAAGATACTGAATGAAGAATTTATAGAAGCTGCTACAATATTAGGAGGAAGCAAATTTCATCTCGCTATAAAACACATATTTCCGAATATATTTCCTATTCTAATCATTGTCATGATGCAACAATTTGTACAAACTTTAATCATTTTCTCTCATTTTGGTATTTTAGAATTATTTTTTGGTGGTACAATTCTTTTCTACGGAAATGAAGTTGAGTCAGTTAGCAATGAATGGTCAGGTTTAATTGGTCTCTATTTTCGTTCCCTCTCTGTTCAACCTTGGATTCCAATGGTTCCTATTACATTTTTCATCCTGACTATTATTACAGCACATATTATGCTACAAAGGATACAATTAGCATTTGAAAAACGACACATGAAACAAACATCTCAAGAACCAATAGAACAACTCAATACTTCTAATTTTACACAACAACTTCCCGCTAATTCATTTACACTTTATGATGACAAATAGTATTGGAGAAATATATTCCTATAGGGGAGCTTAAAACATCTTTTTTAGTAAAAAGGGATATTTATATGAAGAAAAAAATAGAGATATTGAAAAAACCTAAAAGAATTTTCATCTGAGACAGCAGAGGAAATGGATGGTGAAAATTAAATGAAAAATAAATTGTAGAAAGAAGAGCTGATATCAGCTTTTCTTTTTTATAAATATCTTATATATAAACAGTTAAGGGTGAAAATATAGTATTTGCAACGTACAAATATGATGAAAATAATGTAGGACGGATTTGTTTATGATTTAAATAATAATCATGTGCATGATATGAATCTTCGTAATGAACTTGGAGAACCAATTCAATTTGGTACTTATTATAGCCGCGGATTTGCTATGTATTTTCAGACGGACGATACGCTGTATTCTGTTGATGCAATTAATATGTGAGGTAATAAATATAAAAAGTGCACCCAACAATCTGGGTGCACTTTTTCATAACCGTTATATATTCCTCCTCATCAATTCCCCAACCTGCGTCGCAACATACTCAACATCATTATCAATCTCATCCAACACGTAAGATTCCAAAATGCCCATGACAGCTGTTCCTAAAAATTTTAAAACGATGTGTGTATCAATGTTTTTATTTACTGACGTATTTGTGTTTAGTTTTTTCTCTAGTTCACCCATGATGAACGTTAGGAACTTTTTCTGAAATGATAATGTGCTGTTGCTTTTAAATAAAGCTGCGAAAAATGGTTTGTGTTCTTTGAAGTATTCAAACCATATGACAGTTCCTTCTATATAGCCTTTTGTTTGTTTTATATCGCATATTTCTCTTAATTGATTTAAATGGTCGTCCACAATTTTATCTAATAAATTGTATTTATCTAGGTAGTGTAGGTAGAAAGTTTTTCTTCCGATGTTCGCTTTTTCTGTAATGTTTTTTACTGTAATTTCATCAAAGCCATCTTCAATTAACATTTCGATAAATGCGGATTGAATGGCGTTTTGTGATTTTATAATTCTTCTATCGATTTTCTCCATATGATGTTCCTCCGTTATTGATACACATATTTCGTTATGTGTGTATTATCACCCAAATGCGTAAATGTGGTCATTGAAACAAGTGGTTGCTCGCTTTATTATAAATATACACGTGAGTATTAACTCTCGCAAGTGTAAAATGAAAATAAAGTAAGGGTGGTTTTATATATGGCATTTACGAAGAGAAATGTACGTTTTTATGCAAGAGGATTACGAGTTGCAGGCATTTTAAATATTCCTGTAGGTGTTGAGGAAAAGAAACAAAATGCTGCGATTGTTTGTGTGCATCCAGGTAGTAGCTGTAAAGATCAAACGGCAGGATTATATGCAGAGAAATTAGCAGAACAAGGTTATGTAACGCTTGCGTTTGATGCATCGTATCAAGGTGAAAGTGAAGGTGCACCGAGATATATGGAAGAACCAGCTGCGCGCGTTGAAGATATTCGCTCAGCGTTAGATTATGTAACTACTCTTCCTTATGTAGATGAAGAACGTATCGGTGTGTTAGGTGTTTGTGCAGGCGGAGGTTATGCGGTAAATGCCGCAATGACAGAGCGCCGTATTAAAGCAGTTGGCACAGTTGTCGGGGCAAATATCGGCCGATTAAACCGTGAAGCTAATCCGATTGGGGTGTTAGAGGCGATTGGTAAACAACGTACTGCTGAAGCGCGCGGAGCAGAGGCGATGATTACAAACTGGATTCCTAAAAATGAGGAGGAATTAAAGGCGGCAGGTATGACCGATATAGATATTGTAGAAGCAGTTGAGTATTATACAACACCGCGTGGGCAAAGTGTTAACTCTCCAAATAAGTTAAACTTTACGAGCATGGGATCGGTAATTGGTTTTGATGCGTTCCATTTAGCAGATATATTATTAACACAGCCGTTACAAATTATTGTTGGCAGCAAGCAAGGCGCATTCGGTTCTTATAAAGATGGTCATGAGCTGTATGAGAAAGCAGCTTCAGAGAAAAAAGATTTACTTGTTGTGGAAGGTGCGAGTCATTACGATTTATATGACCAACCAGAACCAGTAAAAATTGCAGTTGAAAAATTAACAAGTTTCTATAACGAAAATCTGTAAAAGTAATTTTGTTTTGAATTGCACCTCTAATTGTTAGGTTTGCATCTAGCAGTTAGAGGTTTTTATTGTGAAGATGGTTGTGCTTAATATTTACGTTAAACGTGCATAACAAGATATAATAGAAGAAATCAAGAAGGAGGCTGACTGTGAAAAATCTTCGTTATTTCAATATATTTACTATGTTACTTGTATACACAATACTCATGTTTTACATCGGCTGGAACGGTTGGGTTTGGCTTCATGCGGTGTTTGGCTGGGAATCTTGGGGATATTACGCTTTCGTAGTCGGTTTTATTTCATATGCGTACATTCTCGTGCAAGTGTTTAAGTTCTTGCCATTTCTACGAACGATTGGTTCGATTTGGTTTGCTGTCATACAATATGCGCTTATGCTGTTGCCGTTAGCAAATATTACGGTCTTTCTTTTACAGTTTTCAGTGGAGAAAGAAGCGGCAATTATTTGGACAGGAACGGCCGTGTTACTTGCGTTTATCTTTATTTTTGCATATGGGGTATTCAACGCATATAGCCCAGTAGTTAGAAAGTACGAGGTGCACATCCCGAAAAAAGTAGAGGGACGTAAAAGCTTACGCATTGCGATGGCTTCTGATATGCATTTCGGTAAATTATCTGGCGTTTCGCATTTAAAAAGACTTGTCCGTCATGTAAATGAGATGGAGCCTGATATTATTTTACTGCCAGGAGATATTATCGATGATCATCCAGGTGTGTTCATTCAAAAAAATATGGGACCAATTATGAAACAAATGAAAGCTCCACTAGGCGTATATGGTGTGTTAGGAAACCACGAATATTACGGACGAGCAGTTCCTGAATTTTTACAAGAGATGGACAAGATTGATATTCGTATTCTGTTAGATGAAGTGATTACAATTGAAGATCAATTTTACCTCGTCGGAAGAAGAGATAAAACAGAGCGAGATCGTCAAAGCTTTGAAAATCTAATGAGTACGGTAGATAAATCTATGCCAGTTATTGCAATGGATCATCAACCATTCGAGTTGAAACAAGCAGCGGAGGCGGGTGTTGATTTACTATTATCAGGTCACACGCACCGCGGACAAATGGCGCCGAATCATATCGTAACGAGAAGAATGTACGAATTAGACTGGGGATACGCACAAAAAGGTGCATTCCACGCGATTGTTTCTTCTGGTTTCGGATTCTGGGGACCGCCATTAAGACTGGGAAGTAGATCTGAGATTGTGCAGGTGGAAGTTACGTTTGAATAGAGGGATAAAATAGAGAGCGAATTGCTCTCTATTTTTCAATAAAAAAAGGCTCCATATAAGAAGCACTCAATAAAAACAAATAACACAAATGTATAATATTAAAATTTTTAAATTTATAATTTGTATTGATATCAATTTCATAAAAAAGGTACGATTAAAAGACGCTGCTGAAATAAAGGGGGATTATAAGTGGTTATATCAGATGTGCTATACGGTGAGTTTGAAGTGGATCAGGTGTTAGAAGAATTAATTGTAAGTAAGTCTGTGCAAAGACTAAAAGGTATTCATCAAAATGGCGCAAGCTACTTAATAAATGAGAAATGGAATGTAACGCGCTTTGATCATTCAGTTGGTGTTATGTTATTAGTTAAAAAACTTGGTGGTTCAGTAGAAGAACAAATTGCAGGTTTACTGCATGACGTATCACATACTGCTTTTTCCCACGTGATTGATTATGTTTTTCATAATGAGGGTGAAAGTTATCATGAAGAGATATTTAGTTCTGTAGTGAAAAACTCAGAAATTCCAGCGATTCTTTCAAAGTATGGTTATAACTATGAAGATATTTTGTTAGATGATTCAAAATGGACGTTACTCGAAAGGTCAGCACCAGAATTATGCGCAGACAGAGTTGATTATACGTTACGAGATATGTATACATATGGGTATGTTTCTTTAGAAGAAGTTCACAGCTTTTTAGAGGATGTCATTGCTGTAGATGGGAAAATGGTCCTTCAAAATATCGAAATAGCTGAATGGTTTGCAGAAACGTATTACAAAGAAGTAATCGATTTCTTTATGCAACCAATGAATATTTACGGAAATGATATGTTAGCAAAAACGCTAAAGTTAGCTCTACACAAAAAGGTTATTCATGCAGATGATTTTCTTCTTGAAGATGATGAGCTAATTTCGAATTTGCAGCAATGTAATGATTCAGAAGTACATGCTTTATTAAGAAAAGTTCATCCGAATGTAAAAGTAAAAGAAGATAGAAATGATTATGATTTGTATCAGAAAAATAAAGTCCGACTCATTGATCCGCCGTTACTTCGTGAAGGTGAAGTTGTTTCATCGTCTTTCGTATCAGAAAACATAAGACAGATGAGTGAGGTCGCTTATGAAAAAGTGGTGAGAGGGATGTATGTGAAAGTGATTTCGGATTAAAAAGGAGAGCATATCTTTGCTCTCCTTTTCCTCATTAATAATCAAACCAATTCCAAACCTCAATATCTCCAAGAGTCGCATAACGAACGTGCGACGAGTTTTGTAATTTTAATAACTCTTTCGATGGACCAGTAATGACAATCCCGTATACTTTAACGCCGTTATCTTTTACATACTGATAGCGCTTATCTAAATTCAGCTCTTTTTCAGGAGTTCGAGTAGTTTTACTTACAGTTTCTTTATGTGTAGAAAGAATGTGCATCATTTCGATCACTTCATCTTCTTTTGTCTTCGGTCGTATTGCTTCATTATCAGGGAGATTTATATGTTCTGAAAATCCTATAATTTCTCCACCATGTAGGATGAAATCTTCCTCATCTATTCTCTCTTGTCCTGTGTCTAAGGCGTACCATAAAGGAGTTGGCGGCATTTCTTGTGCTTCAAATGCGCTATATAGAATCGATTCGACTTCTTGTAAAGTGTAAGCTTTATCGAAAGATAGCGCTACTTCTGCAACGGTCCCCTCATGTATCTTTCCAAGTGTATCCCAAACTTTTTTAGATGATTCTTTCAAAGAAGCTTCTTCCTTGATTTTTGGATGAACAAAGGAAAGTTTTTTTGAATAGGCTCTGTTTGCCAAAGGTTGATTTGTGACAGTTACAGATGATAAGAAACTACGCGTTGTTACTGTCCCGATTGGAAATTCTTTTTTGCCGACCGTTTTAAATAAATTCATTTCACTTTCTGTACGGAGAAACGGTTTAATCTTTGTACTGCCTCCAGCGGAATGACTATTTGGTATTGTCGCTTCTAGTGCGAGTGCTGGAATCTCATCTACTTCAGTTAATTTTTTCATATTATAGAAGTAAAAAGAAGATGAAAAATACCCAACAAAATAGATTGCTATACAAACAGCAAGGACAAAACTAACGGTTTGCCAACGCTGTTTCCATTTTATTTTCCAAAACGGGAGTTTCAAATTTTGTGGTGGTAGTCTTTTCTTTATTGATTCACTCTTCGAAAGCAACGCATCTAAGTAAGCTTCACATTCTTCACATGTCTCAATATGATTTTCTAACAGTTCTTGTTCATCATGCGTGAGCGTTCCGTTTTCGTACTTCTCCCATAGTTTTTTAAATGCTGTACAACCCATCTGTATCACTCCTTTATGTTTTTCGTTTCTTTTCGTCCCCTGTGTAATTCAATTTTCACTTTTGCTAATGAGAGACCAGTCATTTCTGCTATTTCTTTATAAGAGAATCCGTAGTAATCTCGTAGTAACAGAATATTTCGTCTTTCGGGCGGAAGAGAAGATAAACTGTCTAACCAACTAGCAATCTCATGTTTTATAAAATAAGAGTGCTCTGTACTTGGCACGTTTGGTAAATGGAATTCTTTAACTGTCGTTGTTTTATATCTTTTTTCTTTTCGATACCAATCGATAAAGGCGTTGTAGGCAATCGTAAATAACCATGGCCTAATTTCTTCTCCTTTATAATAGTCAATATGGACGAGCATTCGGTAAAACGTTTCTTGCATGAGATCTTCCGCATAGTGGGAATCTCCAGTTAGGGAGAGAAGATAGCGAAATAAATCTTGCATATGCTCGGAGTAAATGTCTTCTAATGATTGTTTGCGTTTCACTACATTTCCCTCCCTTCATACATAACAACGAAATACATATAAAAAAGTTGCAATTTTTTATGGAATTATAGTAAAAAACGTCAAGAATTGGATAGGATTCTCTTTTATCATAATACATATAAGGCGGGTGAACAGAGATGGAAAGCTATGAAACACAAATTCAAAGGTCAATTGATTATATTGAGGAAGATGTAATGGAAAAACAGACGCTGCATAATTTAGCGCGTATTGCAGGTTTTTCTGAGTCGCATTTTCATCGTGTATTTCAGGCGTTAGTAGGTGATACAGTAATGGAGTATGTTCGAAAGAGGAGGTTAGCCCGGGCAGCTTATCAACTTTCTCATACGGATGAAAAAGTTATTGATATCGCATTTGAGCATGGCTTTCAATCTCACGAAACGTTCACGAGAGCCTTTAAAAAATTATTTCAAATGACACCGAGTGAATATCGAAAACAAGAAATTGAAACGCCGATGTATTACAGTGTGAATGTAAAACAAAGAAAATTAAATCCGTATTTAGGAGGCATACAAATGGAATATCGTATTGTAAATAAACCACAATTTTTAATGGCAGGTTATGAACTGAAGACGACAAGTAAAGAAGGGAAAAACCATCAAGACATCCCAGCATTTTGGCAAGAATATTTACAGAAAGATCTTGGAACGACAATTCCGAATCGTAAAGATACGAGCCAATGGGTAGAGCTTGGATTATGTACTGATTTTAATTTAGAAACGGGCGACTTCACTTATATTATCGGAATGGAAGTTACAGGGTTTGAAAATGTACCAAATGAAATTGCGAAGCGTACTTTCCCAGCAGCGACATATGCTGTATTTACAACGCCGAAAGTTCCTCATGAAGAAATGGTATCGTCTATTCATCAAACGTGGAATGCAGTATTCTCAGAATGGTTCCCGCATTCAGGATACGAACATTGCGGCGTTAATGAATTTGAACTATACGATGAGCGTTCCCATGCAGATAAAAGCGAGTTCGCTCAAATTGAACTTTGGATACCAGTGAAGAAAAAATGATAGATTGAGAGCGAGTCATTGAGAAATGGTTCGCTTTTTTATAAAGGGGGATTGGGGAATGTTCAAAAAATTAGAATGTGTCTCTATACATACGAAGGATATAGAAAGATCAGTTTCTTTTTATAAAGAAATGGGAATGAAGCAAAACTGGATTATAGAAAGAGAATTAGAAGAAGGGGTTATTTGGACATTAATAGGATTGAAGTTTCCAGATGAGAAAAGTTCGGAGTTAGTAATAAGTAATCATCCGGATATTCATTTTATGGAAGTCGAAATACTAGTAGAAGATGTGCAACAAACGTATGATAGTTTAAAAGATAATAAAGATGTAAAATGGATTCGCGAACCATTTCCAACAGAATCAGGACATGTTGCGGTAATGGAAGCACCTGATGAGAATGTGTTTGTGTTAGTAGGGAAATAGCTGAAATATGGAGTGACCTTTCATAGTAAGTTGTGAAAGGTTATTTTTACGAGTGGATTGTTAAATTTGTATTGCCTCATCTGCAATACATTTAAAAATGATAAAATAAAGTAGCAATTAAATATTGCGGGTGGAAGGTTATGCCCTTTCTTCATTTTGTGGAGAAAGGAGGTGTAATCGTATGGAATTTCTTTTGCAAATTTTGTTGGAAATCACAAAAACTATAGCTAGAGAAGGTATAGTTATGGGATTTAAGAAATTAACGACAAAAAGGCGCAAAAAGAAGACCACCCGTCTGCCTGCGAAGCGTGGGAAGTCTTCTAAGCGCAAATAAGCTTTAGTTGCAACCTTCCACCTTGCGGTAATTAGTTGCAGTGACGGGGTGTTGGAAGCACCTCGTCTACTTCATTTTATGCAAAACTTAGTTAGTTTATACTTCTATTTATAGTATAACAGTTTAGAAATGTATTTGTTAATAGTTTTATTTTTACTTTGTATAGCAGGGGAAGTAGACTGGTATTGTTGGTTTTTGTCGACAAGTCGATATCTCTTGAAAATCGCCGATATAATTCGAGTTGCGCCGATATATTTAGAAAATCGCCGATATAATTTCATTTACCGAAAAACTTCCCCATAAGAAAAGACGCCACATAGCGCCTTTTCTACGAATGAAACGGAAACACAAGTATAATCGTCGTTCCTTTTCCTAGTTCGCTATCGATCGAAATCGTTCCGTTATGAGCATGAACTAGCTGTTTCGTAATAGCGAGACCAAGTCCCGTTCCGATGTTGCTTTCTTCTGTATTTGTTCCTCTATAATACCGCTCAAAGAGAAGCTCTTTCGTTTTATCATCCATTCCTTTGCCGTTATCTGAAATAGAGAGTGTAAATGAATTTTCATTTTGTGAAAGTTTTACGATAACGTTTGTCGTTTCATTATTATGTTTTACAGCGTTTACGAGTAAGTTTTCGATAATACGCTGGAACCATTTTTCTTCAATGAAATATTGAATTTTATTTGAGCTTGGTACGAATTCAATATTTTGATTTTGAAGTGTTGGATTATTAATGAATTGTAATAATACTTTTTGGACGAATTGATTCATTTCAATGTTTACGTGCTGCGCAGGAAGACTGTTATTTTTTAATTGATACGTTAAGCTTAAGTCATCAATTAATGTCGTCATATATTGCGATTTCTCTTTCATAACGCTGCCGAATTGTTGAATGTCACGATCAGTCCAGTTGTACTGCTTTGATTCTAGTAATAATGCGTATCCATATATAGAGCTAAGTGGTGTTTTTAAATCATGTGTAAGCCCAGTAATCCATTCCTCACGTGTTTGCTGCAATATTTGCCTCATCCCATCATTTTTTTTCAGTGTAATAGAAAGGTGCTCTAGTGAATTTGTTACATCACTAAATAAGCGAAATGACCATTTTTCTTTACCAGATCGTCGGAACCTGACAGGTTTCCCTTTTTTATTAACGGGCTCTTCATACTTTCCGCCAGCTATGTTTTTAAGCCAGCGCATCGCATGTAATAACGGTTTTCCAAATTTATTACCGTACCAAATAGAAAGAATGACTAAATAAACAAATACGATAAGAAGGATTAATCCGCATCCGATTAGAAACTTTTTAGCAAATACATCGTCTATTTCATCATCTGGGTAGTAGTACTCATTTTTGGCAGTTACAACGAGAAGATGATTGCTATTTGTGTCGTAAAAGCTAGACGTGTTTTCTTTATGATTCCACGGTTCCTTTTCGCTAAGAGCAGCTTGTATGACAGAAAACGGTTTTTTCTTTCCATCTGGATAGGAGAATACTTCTTCGCCCCCACTATTAAAGATTTGAAGAGTAGCCCTTTCTTTAGAAAGTAACTGTTTTTCTTCTTCTGTTAATGCGAATGAATCTGTAGATACAGAAGGGTGCTCTTTCTGTATCGTTTTCAGTAACACATTGCTTTTTAACATACCGCCGTAAATAACAAGTACGTTTTTTTCTTCTAATTCAATTTCCCAATATGTAAATGTATAAGGACTTTCTATTTGATTCTGTATATACGAGAATAAAGATGTTTTCGTATAAGATGTCGGTACGTCATTTGGCGTATTAAAGTGATAGAGAACTTTTCCGTTTTCCTCTACAACTTGAATCCAATCATTTTTCTCTTTAATTAAGTCTTTTACTTCAGCTTTTAACGAAATAGCGCCATCTTCTGAAGAAATGTATCTTGCAATCATAAAATTTTCAGCATCTGGAATGTTCGGTTCGTATGAAGTACTCGTAACAAGAAAAATTAAATACGTGAATGCAGCTACTACAGCAATCAGTAATGTAACTAAAACAAATACGTGTTGCATGATAAACTGGATAATAAGTCGTTTATTAAAGTTCATATCGTCACCCTACTTTGTAATGAACTTATAGCCAAGCCCGCGAACGGTTTTTATATATTCTGGTTTACTTGGGTCTTGTTCAATTTTTTCACGTAGTTTTCGAATGTGGACCATAACGGTATTGTCATCGCCATTATAGGCAGGTGCTCCCCAAACTTTCTCGTATATTTCTTCTTTCGAAAATACGTAGTTCGGATTCTCGCAAAAGAAGAGTAATAGCTGAAATAGCTGGGCGGAACATTCGACAACATGTCCATTTACTGTAAGTTCTGCGGAATATCGATCAATTTCAAATCTGCCAAATGAACTGGAGTGTGCTTTTTGTTCGTGTGGTACTGCTTGTTTCATATGTCTACGGAGTTGTGCTTTCATACGAGCTACTACTTCAAGTGGATTAAATGGCTTCGTAATATAATCATCTGCACCGTGTGAAAATCCAGATATTTTATCTAAATCAGATGTTTTAGCTGTGAGGAAGAAGATAGGGCAATCTGTTTTCTGGCGAATGATGGGACAAATATCAAAACCAGATTGTCCAGGAAGCATGACATCTAAAATAATTAAATCGTAATCGTTTTGCTCGGTGAGAGATAAAGCTATTTCAGCCGATGTTGCAGTTGTAATATGAGAAAAACCTTCTTTTTCAAGAATGGTAGTTAGTAATTGTAAAATTGCTGTTTCATCATCAACGAGCAAAATATTTGCTTCATACATAAAAATCCCTCCTAATTTCCTCGAATATCATATCATCTTTCGGTAACTTATGGAATTTTTAAGGAAATTTTAAGGTTTTCTTTCTCAAAAAATTAAGAATCAAATGATATGATAAAAGTAACATAGGGGAGGAGATGAGTGTGAATCCGTTTCAAACGATGCGAGCTAGATATTTTTTAATTGTATTTGCACTATTAACTTTAGTTGCAAGGGTCAGTAATGAATTGATAGAAAATACATTTCATATGCAAAATTCTACTTTTATAAATATTCTTATATTCTATATCCTTCCGATTACGTGGATTTTTTTTGAGTATAGAAAACACCGTGTTTCATTTTCATTATTTATTAATAAAAATGAAACGTTTAACCTGGTGCAAGTTTTATACATTGCACCTATGTTAGCCGTGTTTAGTTATGGATATCTTATTTTGTACATGTATAGCTTTGCTTGGATTACACCGGAATTTATTATGAATGCATTACGTGAACCGGTTATTGATAGCACAGGGGGATATGTATATCAAATTATTATGGTCGTGTTCATCGCACCAATTATTGGTGAATTTGTTTTTCGGGGATTTTTACTGCAACGCTTTGCAGTAAAATGGGGCACGAGTATAGCGATCATTGTAGTAGCGATGTTGTTTGCGTTGTTACACGTTGATTTCCTAGGTGCAGTTGTATTTAGCGTTGTACTATCGATCGTATATATTCGTACAAATAGCTTACTCATGCCAATTGCTATTCACATGTTAAACAATGCATTTGTAATCGGTGCTTCTTTTCTAATAAATAAAGAAGAGATAATGAGTTTTGCAGATTTCTCAAATTATACGACATTCTTTCCAGGACTTATTATTTTTATGACGGGATTAAACTTAGTACTCATTTTCTTATTTGTTAACCGCAAATATTGGAATAAAGAAATGCCGGCTATATATGTAGAACAAGAAGAGAGTTTTTCACACGTAGTGGGGGATAAATGAGATAAAGAAGACGATTGAAAAAATATTGAAGGACATTATAGATGCTATGTCTATTACAGATATGTGTGATAAAAGCGTTTGTCATTGGGTGCAACCTGTAGTAGATACGATTGTGTTTCCAGAGTATTACTTATTTTCTAGTACTCATGTAAAAGAAAATATTATTTCTCTTCTTATTGTGTTAGGGGCTTTACTAATATTTGGTCTAATTGTAGAAGAAATGATGAAGCGCATCTTCAGAAAAAATGAAGAGAAGTATATGTGGGTTCATAACGTATTCGAGAAAGTAACGGGGGCTTTCCTTTTGTTTTACCCCACTTTAATGGGCAGTAAGACCCCCAACTCAAAATTCAGCGAAAGCAAAGAATTTAGGTGGGGGTCGGGCTGCCCATAAAAGTCCGATTGGTTCAACTAATAATCAGTGGGGATGAAGAAAACCCCCACTGATTAAAGTTTCACTTTATAGTATGAAAACAATCATTTACTTTATAGCTTTGAAACATCATTAATTCTAAAGTTGAAAGGGATGTATAAAATTATATGAATAAAACAATATCATCAAATAAGTTTTTTTATTTGATTTTGCTTAGTATTGTGCTGATAACGACAGTCAATGTTATTCTTCGCTGGGAGGAAGCTTATTTCTTTATGTATTTAGCACTCCATTTGTTAGGGATTTTATGTATAAGCGGCGGAATAGTTGCTGAAAAAAAGAGTAAAGAAAGCGTTAATTATATGTGTGTGACCGGTCTTATTTTACTATTAGCAGTACAAGGTATTATGAAATATAGTTCTTTTTCTTTACAAGATTTTAGTTTATTAGTGGATGTACTTCCTTAAGGAGACACGTACTAGTTTTAGTCGTATTTTTTATACGCTATGTAAAAGGCGCTAGTTTATAAGTGCGTTTCTTATCCAGAATTATGAACTGAAGAAAGTGTCTAAAGGTAGGTAAAACTCTTCTTTTTGTAGAAGAGTTTTTTTTATAAATAGAAGGCTCGCGAGCAATTCGCATAATAAGCTTGTTCTAATTTAGCATGTACGAACTTACAATAATAATAGACAGGCAGCATAGAGGAGGGAATAGCGTGAGGAAGGTTATTGGGTGGTCGCTTTTTTTGTACGTGGGGTTTGCGTTGCTTATATATTGGTATTTATTTGGATGGAATCATGAACTTATTCCGGACATGTATAAAGGAACGAGTGCAGATCCAGAAACGTTTATGAATGGAAGAGAGCTTACGCTAAGCCAAGATTATTCGCGCGTGAAAAATTTACTGTACTTTTTAGCGACGCCTCTTGAATGGATTATTTTATTATTTGTACTTGTGCTCGGTGTTTCAAGAAAGTTTGAGAAATGGTCGAAGGAAACGACGAAAATAAGTGTCCTGCAAGTTGCGATTTATTTCTTTTATTTATCACTACTCACAACAGTTCTTGCTCTGCCAATGCAATGGATTAGCCGAAAAGTGTCCGTTAATTACGGCATTTCAACGCAAAGTACACAAAGCTGGATAAAAGATCATGTTATCGGTTTTTGGGAAAGTTATGCGACGATGTTAATTGTCGTTGCCGTTCTGTTATGGCTTATCCGTAAATTCCCGAAGAGATGGTGGCTAGCAGGGTGGGCGCTCTCTGTACCATTTACAATCTTTTTAACATTTATACAGCCTGTCGTTATTGATCCACTTTATAACGACTTTTCGACGCTGAAAAATAAAGAATTAGAAACGAAAATTTTAGCGATAGCAGACAAAGCGGACATTCCTGCTAAACACGTGTATGAAGTAAATATGTCAGAGAAAACGAATGCGTTAAATGCATATGTAACAGGAATTGGCCCTAACGCTCGTATTGTAATGTGGGATACAACGCTTAAGCAATTAAAAGATAAAGAGATTTTATTTATAATGGCCCATGAAATGGGACATTATGTTATGAAACATATATATTGGGGCGTTGCGAGTTATGTGCTGCTATCGTTTATAGGGATGTTTCTCATTAGTCGTATTATCAATATGTGTATTCGAAAATGGGGAGATACGCTGCAAATTTCAAAAGCAGCATGTTTTTCAATTTTACCTTTATTTTTCTTAATTTCTTCTGTACTCTCTTTTGCATCACAGCCAGCAACAAACTATGTTTCTCGTATAGAAGAACGAGCGGCAGATCAATATGCTTTAGACATGACGAAGGACGGGAAATCTGGTGTAAAAACGTTTCAATATTTATCAAAAACGAGTTTAAGCCAAGTAAATCCACCTGCGTTAGTGAAGTTTTTCTTATACACACATCCACCAATTTTCGAAAGAATTCATACGTTTGAACAATATGAGAAACAAAGCAAAAAGAAGTAGCTATTATGCTACTTCTTTTTTTATATAGATATAAGTTCGATATTGGGAATATTTATCATTGCTTTTTATTGTGATTTTGTAAATAATAAGCTATAAAATTTTAAAAATCTATATATAAAGGAATAAAGGTGGAAATATGTATTTTTTACAAAATTTAAAAGTGAAATATAAATTATTATCGCTTATTTCATTAGCAATTTTAGGTATGGTAATTATGAGCTGTGTAGCAATTAATTCTATTAATAAGATTAAGCACGATACAGAGGTTGTAGTAGATGATTATCAATATTCTGCAATTTTATTAGAAGGAATGCTTCGTACACAAAATTCACTAGAATATAACTTATTAGAATTAATTACGGCATCACAAAATGAAGGGATAAATAAAGAGGGGATAATTGATAATATCGAAAAGGATCTTAAAAAATATGATTCTTTATTAAAAGAATATGATGATGGCTTTAATTTAAGTAAGCAAGAGGATGAACTGTTTCAGAAGATGAAGAAATCTTTGCCAAGTTATATAGATACATATAAAAAATTGTTTGAAAAGGCGAAGGCAACAAACGAGCCACAAATGGTAAACGAATTTCAGAAGGAATTAAAACCTAAGGGAATAGAGTTAGCTAGTTATGCAGTGGATCTAGAATCGTATGTTTCAAACTTAGCTGATCAAGTATTTAAAGATTCTCAAAAAATGATAGATCGGTCCGTTATTACTTTTATCGTTCTTGTAGTAGTTACTACAATCGTTATATGTATAGTAAGTTATATTATTAGCAGGCTTATAGTTGCTCCTTTACAAACGGTTAGTCGTATGATGGAAAGAGCAAAAGAAGGGGATTTAACTGTACATGGTGAGTATAATGCTAAGGATGAATTAGGTGTATTAGTAAGTGATTTTAATGAAATGATTACAGGGTTAAGAACAAATATGAAAGAAGTAGAGAATAATATTCAGCTTTTATTCCAACATGCAGATGGAGTGGTATCTGCATCAGAAGTATCTAGCAGTGCGGCTAAGAAAATAACGATGGATATTGAAGAAGTTGCAAATGGTGCAGAGAGCCAAATGCAAGCAATGGAACAAACTGCGGGTGCGATGGAAGAGTTGACACAAGGAATGCAGAGTATAGTGAATACATCATCATCTGTAAATGAATTGTCTGCTCAGTCGGCATTAGACGCGAAGAGTGGTAATAAGTTAATGAAACAAATGATTCAACAGATGGATATAATCCAAAATTCAGTACATAGCGGTGTTAAACAAGTAGAGACTATGAAAGAACAATCAGAAGAAATTGTCGAAATCATTGATGTTATGCAAGCTATTGCCTCTCAGATTAACTTATTAGCATTAAATGCCGCAATTGAGGCTGCCCGTGCTGGGGAAAGTGGTAGAGGGTTTGCAATTGTGGCAGATGAAGTGCGGAAATTAGCGGAACAATCTGGTAATTCTGCAAAACAAATTGAGAAGCTTATTACTCAAGTTATGGGAACAACGAACCATACGGTACATATGATGGGGAAAGTAGATAATGAGGTACAGGCAGGTACACAAGTAGTAATGCATACGGAAAAAGTATTTGGAAAAATTACAGAAAAAGTACAGCAAGTATCGGAGCAAATTCAAACGGTATCTATGTCTACAGATGAAATTGCAGCGAGTAGTGAAGAGATTTCGGCTTCTGCAGAAGACATGGCTCAAATTTCCCAAAGATCATCTGACCGAACTGATAGGGTAAAAGAGTCTATTCAACAGCAAGAAAAATCTGTTCAAGAGATCTCGGTTTCAATTGAACAGATGCATAATGCAGCAGGAGGATTAAAACAAATAGTTGCCCAATTTAAACTTCAAAAGTAGTAGTATATTTAAGTTTTAATATAGAGAAATTCCTCTCAATGAATAAAAAGATCATCCTATGTAAAAAAGGATGATTTTTTTTATGGGAATTTTGTGCAGCTATCACTTAATATATTCTAATTTTTTACAATTTTCCGATTGTAATATATAATAATACGTAATGTTTTGGATATTTTTCATTTGTAAAAGATAGTTTATAGGAGGAGAAAAAGGGTGTTCAATAAAAAATCAATGCCGGCTATAAAAATGATCCTTTCGATGTCTATTTTTGGATCAATTGGATTTTTTTCTACTCAAACAGGTTTACCGTCTTTTGAATTAGTATTCGTTCGTTGCATTTGTGCGACTATATTTTTAGCATTATGTTGGCTCGTAACAGGACAGTATAAAAGTGAGGAATGGAATAAAAAAGAAGTAATGCAAATATTAGCATGCGGTGTATTTCTCGTTTTTAACTGGGTATTTCTATTTAAAGCGTTCGAAGCTATGTCAATTACAATTGCGATTTCAGTTTACCATCTTGCACCCATTATCGTATTAATGATTGGTAGTATTGTATTTAAAGAGAGACTTACAGTATTTGCGGTTATGTCCATTGTCATTTGTTTTATCGGTACAGTTTTAGTCGCTGGAGTAGACGGTAGTATGTCGTTAGAGAAATTAATGTCATCTGGAATGGTATGGGCACTTCTTGCAGCCTTATTTTATGCTTTTACCACTTTATTAGGAAAAGGAATTCAGCATACGAGTGCATATGCGATGACATTTTTACAAACATTTTTAGGTATATTTTTATTACTACCATTCGTAGACTTTGGAAAGTTTCAAGGGTTAACAGAGATGAACTGGATGATGATCACAGCAACAGGACTTATACATACGGGATTTGTATATTACTTATTTTTTGACAGTTTAAGAGGTTTATCGACGAGATTAATTTCTGTATTAGTGTTTTTAGATCCTGCGGTTGCAATATTATTAGATACAGTCTTCACCGGCTTTAGACCGACTAGTATGCAAGTAGTAGGGATTGTTCTTATATTTGTAGGAATGGCATTTACTTTTCGCAAGGGAACAGGAAATGAATTATCGATGAAGGAAAGTGCTACTTTATAATTCGGATCAAACGATATTGAAAAGACGCAAATATATAATATTTGCGTCTTTTTGTGTCAATAAAGTGAAATTTAAAAATGTAAAGGAGTTCACAAAGAGATTGTAGAATTTTTAATATATAGCACCTTAGATGTGACAGCTTCCTTTTTGAAATAAGAAAGAAGGAGGTATAAAGCAGAAAGGTAGTCGAAATGTTTCTTCTAGAAGATGTGCATTTTATCTTACATTCACCAACAAATTAATACTCCTGAAATAATGAAGTTCATTTTATTTGAAGATACTTCATATGTAGTATGGATAACTTTGTGTGATCTATTATTTTTCTATTTAACATAAAATAGAAATAGGGAGAGAGGACAATGAAGAAAAAAATATTGGGTGTAATGATGATTGCGACAATGGTAGGCGGTATATTTGCAGGAACGAATGTGGCGCCTGTAAAAGCGGAAGAATATCCGGAAATGATCGTATTTGATGATGTTCCATACGGATTTTGGGCATATGATGCTATTTTAGATTTAGCTTATAATAAAATAATAGTTGGATACGGAAACGGAAAGTATGGTGTTGGAGACCTTACAACACGTGAACAAGTGGCTGGAGTTATTTACAAAACACTTGAAATGAAAGACGAAGGGGCAATAGCGAATCCATACAAAGATATTTCCGGCAGTTCAACTGATTTCCAAAAGGAAATTTTAGCGTTAACAAAACGTGGCGTTTTTAAAGGTGATGCAAACGGAAACTTTAGACCGAAAGCACCAATTACTCGAGCTGAAATGGCAGTAGTAATTCAAAAGGCATATACTTTTGAAGCAAAACAAAAGCATACATTTAAAGATGTACCAAAAGGACATTGGGCAGAAGAGGCAATTAGTGCACTGAAATCTAATCAAGTTGTGACAGGGACTGGAAAAGGGATGTATGAATTAAATCGCCCTGTACCGAGAGAACAATATGCTCAGTTTATAAACAATGCGATTATTAATTATCATTTGAAAGAGGATTGGAAATAGAGTAAAACAAAAAACACAAATAAATTATTTGTGTTTTTTGTTTGTGTAATGGAGAATTATTATTCATGTTTATGTATTTTTATTTTTTACATGAGCTTTATAATCAACCCCGTAAAAAAGACACGATGTGTAATATGATTCATAAAAACGTCACGAAATGTGTTGAAAAATCTATTGTCACTATACCATTTGTTATGTATATTTTAAAAAATATATACATATTGGGGAGATAATTTGATGAGCAAAAAATTATTAAAAACAGCTACGGCATTAACAATTATGGGTGGGGTGTTGTTCTCAGCAGAGAGTAACAATGTAAAGGCGGAAAGTGCACCGCTACAAAATACAAATCCAATTGTATTTAAAGATGTACCAAAAGGACATTGGTCAGAAGAGGCAATTCATAATTTAGCGGAAAGCGAAATTATTTTTGGATATGGAAATGGGATATTCGGTTTTGGAGATGACGTTACACGTGAGCAAGTTGCAGCTTTAATTTATCGTGTATTTGATATAGAAGAACAAGATGAATATGAAAACCCATATGGGGATATCGATGAAAACTCAACAAACTTTATTGAAGAGATATTAGCTTTAACGGAACTAGAAATTTTTATGGGAGACGAGCATGGAAACTTTAGACCGAAAGCAACGTTAACTCGTGCGGAAATGGCGCAAGTTCTTACGAATACTTTTGATTTACAAGCAAAGGGATCTCATACGTTTAACGATGTTTCAGCAAATTCATGGGCAAATAATGCAATTAGTGCCATACAAACAAATGGCATTACAGCAGGAATCGGAGATAATAAATTTGGTCCGTCTATGAAAGTGAAAAGAGAACAGTATGCACAGTTTTTATATAAAGCAATGCTGCACAATCCTGAACAGTAATAAAGTAATACAAAAAAGACCGTTGTTATATAACAATGGTCTTTTTTGTATGAAGTAAAGCGCGAAAGAAACGCATTTTGAAAAAAAAAGAAATGAATTTTCAAAAAAAACTTCCTTTTCTGAAGATTTGTTATATAATATAAAACATAAAATCAAATCTGTTATAAAACAGTTTAAGAAGGGGATGCTAATATGTCGACGCAAACTTCACGGGTTACATTGCCCGGAGAAATGTTACCCGCGTACAACGAAATATTGACACCTGAGGCGCTTAGTTTTTTAAAGAAACTACATGAAAATTTCAATGAGCGCCGCATAGAACTTTTACAAAAGCGTGCGGAGAAACAAAAGAGAATTGATGCAGGAGAGTTTCCGAAGTTTTTAGAAGAAACAAAGAACATACGTGAAGCGGATTGGACAATTGCCAAGTTGCCAAAAGATTTAGAGGATCGCCGCGTAGAGATTACTGGGCCAGTAGATAGAAAGATGGTTATTAATGCTTTAAATTCAGGAGCACATCTTTTTATGGCGGATTTTGAAGATTCGAATTCACCAACTTGGGAGAATGCGATTGAAGGTCAAATAAACTTACGAGATGCTGTGCAGGGAACGATTTCACATAAAAATGAAAACGGGAAAGAATATCGTTTAAATCGTAAAACAGCTGTATTAATTGTGCGTCCAAGAGGATGGCATTTAGAAGAAAAACATATGCAAGTTGAAGGGAAGAATATGTCTGGTAGCTTAGTAGATTTCGGACTTTATTTTTTCCATAATGCGAAAGCTCTTCTAGCAAAAGGAAGCGGTCCATACTTTTACTTACCGAAAATGGAAAGCCATTTAGAAGCAAGGTTATGGAATGACGTTTTCGTATTTGCTCAAAAATATATCGGTATTCCAAACGGAACGATTAAAGCAACGGTATTACTGGAAACGATTCACGCTTCATTTGAAATGGATGAAATTTTGTATGAGCTTAAAGATCATTCTGCCGGATTAAATTGCGGAAGATGGGATTATATTTTCAGTTTTCTAAAGAGTTTTCGTAACCATAATGAATTTTTACTTCCAGATAGAGCGCAAGTCACGATGACGGCGCCGTTTATGCGCGCGTATTCTTTGAAAGTCATTCAAACGTGTCACCGCCGTAATGCACCAGCTATTGGAGGAATGGCAGCACAAATTCCGATTAAAAATAATCCAGAAGCGAATGAAGCAGCTTTTGAAAAAGTGCGTGCAGATAAAGAGCGCGAAGCTTTAGATGGTCATGATGGGACTTGGGTTGCCCACCCGGGACTTGTACCAGTCGCGATGGAAGTATTTAATCACATTATGAAAACACCGAATCAAATTTTTAGAAAACGTGAAGAAATACATGTTACAGAAAAGGATTTATTAGAAATACCAATGGGAACGATTACAGAAGAGGGACTTCGCCTCAATATTAGCGTAGGCATTCAATATATCGCATCTTGGTTAAGCGGACGGGGAGCAGCGCCAATTTATAACTTAATGGAAGATGCGGCAACAGCGGAAATTTCTAGAGCACAAGTATGGCAATGGATTCGCCATGAAGGTGGAAAGCTAAATGACGGCCGTAATATTACGCTCGAATTGATGGAAGAGTTAAAAGAAGAAGAATTAGCAAAAATAGAAAGAGAGATTGGTAAAGAAGCCTTTAAGAAAGGGAGATTCCAAGAGGCGACAACGTTGTTTACAAATCTCGTTCGGAATGATGAATTCGTACCATTTTTAACATTACCGGGTTATGAAATTTTATAAAAAATGAAAAGGGGATGGAACAAATGAAAAACGAAAGAATCGAGAAATTACAAGAGAGCTGGGAACTAGATACGCGTTGGAAAGGAATCACACGTCCATATTCAGCAGAAGATGTAATTCGCCTGCGCGGGTCAATTGATATTGAACATACGTTAGCACGCCGCGGTGCTGAAAAGCTTTGGTCATCACTTCATACGGAAGATTACATTAACGCACTTGGCGCATTAACAGGAAACCAAGCGATGCAACAAGTAAAAGCTGGACTAAAAGCAATTTATTTAAGTGGATGGCAAGTAGCAGCTGATGCGAACCTTTCTGGACATATGTATCCAGACCAAAGTTTATATCCAGCGAATAGCGTACCTGCTGTAGTAAAACGAATTAATCAAACACTTCAACGTGCGGATCAAATTCAGCACATGGAAGGAAGCGGTGATACAGATTATTTCGTGCCGATTGTAGCTGATGCAGAAGCTGGATTTGGCGGACAATTAAACGTATTTGAACTAATGAAAGGTATGATTGAAGCAGGTGCATCAGGTGTACACTTTGAAGATCAATTATCTTCAGAGAAAAAATGCGGGCATTTAGGAGGAAAAGTATTACTACCGACGCAAACAGCGGTACGTAATTTAATTTCGGCACGTCTTGCGGCAGATGTAATGGGAGTGCCGACAATTATCGTTGCAAGAACAGATGCGGATGCAGCAGATTTAATTACGAGCGATATCGATCCAGTTGATAAAGCGTTTATTACAGGAGAAAGAACTCCAGAAGGATTTTACCGTACGAAAGCAGGTCTTGATCAAGCAATTGCACGTGGTTTAGCATACGCTCCTTACGCAGACCTCGTTTGGTGCGAGACGTCTGAACCAAATTTAGAAGATGCAAAACGATTTGCAGACGCAATTCATAAAGAACATCCAGGGAAATTGCTTGCATACAACTGTTCACCTTCATTCAACTGGAAACAAAAACTAGATGAGAAAACAATTGCAAGCTTCCAAAAAGAAATTGCATCTTACGGTTATAAGTTCCAGTTCGTAACACTAGCTGGGTTCCACTCATTAAACTACGGCATGTTTGAATTAGCACGCGGCTATAAAGAGCGCGGCATGGCAGCGTACTCTGAACTACAACAAGCAGAATTCGCAGCAGAAAAACACGGCTACTCTGCAACTCGTCATCAACGCGAAGTAGGAACAGGCTATTTTGATGAAGTAGCACAAGTTATTACAGGCGGTACTTCATCAACGACAGCATTAAAAGGATCTACAGAAGAAGCACAGTTTACAAAATAAAAGGAAGGGGCCCCTTTTTGAAGGGTGCCCCTTATTATTTTTCGCACGATTCGACAAAGGATATCGACTTACCGACAAAAAAGACAATAGGATTAAATCCACTCAGCTCCATGGTCACGAATAAACTCTATATCTTTCTCGTAATGCTCTAAATGTCCCTCATCAATCATTCTTTGGAAATTCACATCGCCTTCTTGCGCTTTTCTTTTCATATATGTACATAACGCTTCTAATCGTAGTAAAACCATTCCTAAGTAATCTTCGTCCATACTTTTCCCGTAGGACTGAACAAACAATTTCACTCTTTCTTTTATACGATCAGCATGTTGTGCTGATTGATAATGAATTGCCTCGCCTGATTCTGTATAATATATTCTGCTTAAAGGAACACAAGTATAAAGCGTATAAGCGATATCCCAAATTCTCGGACCAGGAGCAGCAACATCGAAATCAATAATGCCTACTGGTTTTTCATTATTAAAAATAATATTATATATAGCAAAATCGTTATGGCATACAACCTCAATGTCATTAGGAGTACGATCCATCGGCTTCCAGTCATTTAATAACGGAAAATCACTTACCGCATCATGATAAAGGCGAAGCATCTTTGCTATTTCTTTTAAAACATCATTAGATCGCATATATTCTTTTAACGGATAATTCCCGGCTTCTCCTTCAATAAAAGATAAAATCTCTCTATCTTTTTCATCTACACCTAAAAACTTTGGAGCGTGATGAAACCTTTTGTTTTCTAAATGTTGTAATAGCTTATGAACCTTTGTACTGCCAGGCTTTAATTCTCGCCGAACAGTATTTTCAGAACGATATACATTTGATACATTTCCCCCGGTAAGCTTTTCTTCGTTTGTGTAGTTTGACATATAATCCCCCCAATATAATTATATTGTAACACCTCAGAACAAGGGATGTAATCGCATTCAAATAATGTGTGTGTTCATTTTATGGTGAATTCTGCACGTATTAAAATCAAATATTTACGAATGTACAATCAATTTAATTTGTCAGTTATTTTCAAAAAAGATTGTACATTTTATTTTAATGTGCTATGATAATGTCAGTTGAATAGTTAAATTAAGCAATCCATATGTTATCAAGTGCCGAAAACGAACGAGAAAAAGTATGTGAGAACTAGTTTATGTTTCGTATTTGATAATGTGTGGATTCTTTTTTTAGATAGGAAAACTAAAAAAATTAAAATTTGTATTTTCTTAGGAGGAAATAATTATGGCAGTAACAGGACAAGTAAAATGGTTTAACAATGAAAAAGGATTCGGTTTCATCGAAGTTCCAGGCGAAAACGACGTATTCGTACACTTCTCTGCAATCGAAACTGACGGTTTCAAATCTTTAGAAGAAGGTCAAAAAGTTAGCTTCGAAATCGAAGACGGTAACCGTGGACCTCAAGCTAAAAACGTAATCAAACTATAATTTTATAGTTGATGATAGAAAAAAGGATGGCTGTTGCCATCCTTTTTTTTGTTGTAAAATACGAGCATAATAATTATATTTGGAGGCAAGCGAGGGATATATATGATGGAAAAGTATACAAATGAAGTAATACTTGATGTTCGTAGAGGTAACGAAAAAGACTTAAACAATACAATTGAAGAGATAAAAGCATATGCGAAAACGTATGAACATGATAAAGTGACGTTAATTGATTTGAAGAAATCCCATTCGCCCGTTTTAGGTGAAGAACGATATATAGTTCTATTACAAATTGAAAGAGATACAGAGAATATTGGAAGAAAATATGAATATGAAGAAGAAAAAATAGTCGGTTTTTTTGAAGACGAAAAAGAGTAAAAGGTTTTCCAAAATGGAAGGCCTTTTACTCTTCTTTTTCAATTTTTTTCTTCGCGCGTTTCTTACATTCAGAGCATTTCGATTTACGAAAAGGCTTTGCGAAGAATAGTAGAATGAAAAATAAAGCAAATATAATGCTAGCCGAGTTTTTCACGATTACGATGTTGTTATTTTTCATGTGAATCGTTGGTTGTATTTCTTTTTCTTCCATAGTGAACCTCCATATATTGGATTTTTATTTTAATTATAGCAAAGTTAATTGTCGTAATGATGCGAAATGAGTAAGTAGTTGTAAATATTTATAGGTAGTATAAATACATTTTGTATAGGTTTTTTATTTTATAATCACTATATTGTTATTCTGTAATTTAAGGGATATTTGACAAATGATAAAGTATTGTAAAAAAGCGGAGTTTGTAAACCATTTCCTTTTCATAGATGCTAAAATTATATATGCAGCTGCTAATATAAATGGAAAAAAGGAGACAGTAGAATATGGAAAGTAAAGTAGAACGCTATGTCGAAAACTATGTGGTAAATAAAAATACAATGGCCTTACTTCCAGTTATTCTAAGTGAGAAGAAAATTGTTACACGAGTTGTTGAGATGGAAGATTCTTTTTTCGTATTTCAAAAGCCTCTAGATATTATAGAAAGAAGTTGCCGGAAGCATGGCTCTAGTTTCTTAGGCAGAAAAGAAGGAACGAAAGAGTTAACTCATATTACACATAAAGCACCCATTGCGATTAGTCCGGCAGATCAACTTTATTTTTTCCCTACTTATTCTTACTCTAGAAAAGAGTGCGCTTGGTTGTCTCATTTTTATATTGAAAGTAATAAAGAGTCAAAAGATGGAAATGTCATTGTTAGATTTATAAATGGCTTTGCTGTGAAATTAGAAATATCAAAAAGTAGTTTTGAAAATCAACAAAATCGTACAGCGAAATTGCGTACTGAATATGAAGATCGTAGAAAAAAACAAGGAAATCCTTGTTTTAAAGAGATTGATCAAAGGGATGAATCGACATTAAGACCAGCTTATGAGAAAGTATATTTTGTTAAAGAAGAGGATGCGTGAGAGGAAAAAGGATGGGGGAACTCATCCTTTTTGATTTTATTATATATCCCGTCACGCTGTAAGCTTCATAAATAAAATTTTTGTTCTTTAGTAGTTTGAAATGGGGTAAAATTACATTATAAGTGTAATTTTACCCCGTATGTTTATCGCACTGTTAATATGCATCATTTTACATGAGTGGCATACATGATATTGCTTACCGTATTGTATAAAAAGGAGATGGTATGTTGAAAAGGACTATGTTATTTTGGGCGCAATATATTCTTGTTTTGCCTATATTATTGCTTACCTTTATGTTTACTGGTTTTGTTGGTAGTCAGTTAATGATAGGGGCTGACAAAAAACATTTTATTTTTACGCCTCAAAATGCAACAGAATATAGTCAAATTAGTGAAAGTGATAAATTACTATTTTCTTTTTCCATTCAACCAGTTGTCACCATAGTATTTCTTCTATCGATCGTGTACATACTGACACTTCTTGTTTTTCAAATTATTGAATGCAAGAAGCAAAGAAAGATATTGCACAGTTTGCAATATATGATTCTTATACCAATTTTTATTTACTTATGGTTAGGGATAACACAATTTTCTGCAGTTAGTTTAACTTGGATAGAGAATTGGAAAGATTATCTTATATTTACTCCTGCAACTATAACGAATGAGCAAGATATATATATGGTTGATAAGTTTCTATACAAATTTCGAATGTTACCTATTCGGAGTACAGTATTAATACTATCTTTTATATATTTGTTAATACTTATTGTGATTGACAGTATACGTTTGCTAAAAAAATTGCTTGTAAGAAATAGCCAATAGAAAAAATGAACAGCTGCTACTTATTTTCGTATAGGTAGAAATAACCTTACATGCAGTAAGGTTATTCTTATGAGAAAGACTAATTATTACTTTCTGTATTTTTATAATAACCATTAAGTGATAATCTGGGTACGTTGTCTAAATTAACTTCATATCCTGTCGAATATTGATAGATTATCATAGCATAATAATGAAGGAATTCTCATGAAAGATATGGAAACTTAATAATTACATCTCCATATGTCGTATCTACCATTTCCTCTTTCATATAAGCAATGATACAGTAGAGGTAGTACTTAGAGTAAAGGGGTAAAGTGTAGAATGGATTTTCAGACAATCAAAGAATATTTTTCACCAGAAAATATGGATCATATTGTTGAAAGTTATAAAGCGTTCGGACCACTGCTTGGTATTGGTTTACCGATGATAGAAGCGTTGATTCCGGCATTGCCACTTATCGTATTTGTATTGGCGAATGCTGTTGCATTTGGATTTTGGCTCGGTTTTCTTTATTCTTGGCTTGGATCAGTAATAGGTGCCTTACTTGTCTTTTTCATTATCCGCCATTTTGGCCGAAGTCGTTTCTTTTCTTTTGTAAATAAGCATGAGAGAGTACGGAAGGCAATGGGATGGATTGAAAGAAAAGGATTCGCACCGATTTTCGTCATATTTTGTTTTCCGTTTACACCGTCTGCGCTTATAAACGTTGTTGCTGGTTTATCACGCATTAGTGTAAAACAATTTGGCCTTGCGCTCGCGTTCGGAAAGCTTGTGATGATTTTTATTTTAACGTATATCGGCCATGATTTAATGTCATTTATTCATAATCCGGTGAAATCAGTTATTGTAGCAATTGGTATTTTTATTTTATGGTATGTCGGTAAGAAAATCGAAGTAAAATTAGAACTACATTAAGAATAGTCTTCTTTGTAAAGGAAAGCTTCATTATTAAAGGATAAGGGGAGAAGCGGATGAAGAAAACTTTGAAAAAAGAAGGCATAGAGTGGATACGAACAATTTTAATTGGTGTATTATTAGCTGTATTTTTTCGAACGTTTTTCTTTTCGACGTACGTTGTAGAGGGGAAGTCAATGATGCCGACATTGCAAGATGGCAATATGCTCGTTGTAAATAAGGTGAGTTATCAAGTAGGAGACTTGAATAGGTTTGATGTTGTTGTATTTCATGCGAATAAAAAAGAGGACTATGTAAAAAGAATTATCGGTTTACCTGGAGATCAAATTGAATATAAGCATGATAAACTATATATAAACGGACAATTCGTGGATGAACCTTATTTAGAGAAATATAAGAAAGAGATAAATGGACGACAACTAACAGGTGATTTTACGCTAGAAGAGTTAACGAAGGAAAAAACGGTGCCACCTGGATATATTTTTGTAGTGGGTGATAACCGCCTCGGGAGCTGGGATAGTAGACACTTTGGATTTGTAAAAGCTGATACAGTTGTCGGTAAAGTTGATTTACGATATTGGCCAATTCAAGAGGTGCAAACGAATTTTTCAAAAGGTTGATATAATAGATAGAAGTATAGAAAAAGGCAAACTACTCTGTTTGTCTTTTTTCGTGTCCTATAATACAATTATAGTAGCAAACTAACGTTCGTTATGTAAGTGAAAGGTGGGGTTACATGTCACTTCGATTTGTGATTGGTAGAGCGGGAAGTGGGAAAAGTACAATTTGTTTACACGAAGTGCAAGAAGAGTTAAAGCAGCGTCCAAGAGGGGAAACAATATTATATCTTGTGCCAGAACAGATGACATTCCAAACGCAGCAGGCATTAATTAGTAGTGAGGATGTAAGAGGTTCTATTCGGGCACAAGTTTTTAGTTTTTCACGATTAGCGTGGAAGGTGCTGCAAGAAGTTGGCGGAGCGAGTCGTCTTCACATTGATGAAGCAGGCGTACATATGTTACTTCGTAAAATTGTAGAATCTCGTAAAGATGGATTATCGGTGTTCCAAAAAGCAGCGGAGCAAAACGGTTTTTTTGAACATCTTGGTAGTATGATTGCGGAGTTTAAACGTTACAATGTGACGCCATCTAACGTATATGAAATGTGGCAACAATTAGATGCGCATAGTAGCAGTGCCGAGCAAAAGCTATTAGCGAATAAAGTGTATGATTTACAACTACTATATGATGATTTTGAGCGTGCTTTAATCGGAAAATATTTAGATTCAGAAGATTACTTGCAATTGCTAGTCGAAAAGCTTCCGCAGTCTGAATATGTAAATGGGGCTGAAATTTATATAGATGGATTTCATTCATTCTCACCGCAAGAGCTAGAAATTGTGAGACAGCTTATGATTTGCGGAGCGAGAGTGACAATCACGTTAACACTAGATGAAAAAACGTTAGCACAGCCAGTAAATGAACTAGATTTATTTTATGAAACGACGTTAACGTATGAAAAAATAAAACAAGTAGCACGTGAAGAGAAGATAGAAATTGAAAAAACGATTCCGCTTATGGAACAACCGCGTTTTCATTCGCAATCATTAGCGCATTTAGAAACGCATTACGAAGCTCGTCCAAATGAAAAGTTTCACGGAGAAGCGAGTGTAACGATTAGTACAGCAGCGAATTTACGAGCTGAAGTAGAAGGCGTTGCGCGTGAAATTCGTAGACTTGTGGCAGATGAAGACTATCGTTACCGAGATATCGCGGTACTTCTTCGTAACGGGGAAAGTTATTATGATGTAATGCGAACGCTATTTACAGATTATAATATCCCGCACTTCATTGATGAAAAGCGCCCGATGTCACATCATCCGCTAGTAGAATGCATTCGTTCTGCACTCGAGATTATTAGCGGGAATTGGCGTTATGATGCAGTGTTTCGTTGCGTGAAAACAGAGCTTTTATATCCATTAGACGTAAGAAAAGAAACGATGCGCGAAGAGATGGATGAGTTTGAAAACTACTGTTTAGCTTATGGTGTACAAGGGAAGAGATGGACTTCTGAGGATCCGTGGATGTATCGCCGCTATCGTTCTCTTGACGATACGGACGGGATGATTACAGACAGTGAACGTGAAATGGAAGAGAAAATAAATCGATTGCGTGACGTTGTAAGAACGCCTGTTATTCGTATGCAAAAAAGACTGAAGCGTGCGGGAACAGTTATGCAAATGTGCGAAGCTGTTTACTTATTTTTAGAAGAGCTTGACGTTCCGAAAAAGCTAGAAGCATTACGTATTCGTGCAGAAGAGAGCGGAGATTTCTTATTCGCGACAGATCACGAGCAAGTATGGGAAGAAGTAATGAGTCTTCTTGATACGTTCGTAGAGATGCTTGGCGAAGAGAAAATGTCACTTTCTATGTTCACAGACGTTATGTCGACAGGTCTTGAGGCGCTTCAATTCGCCAACATTCCGCCGTCATTAGACCAAGTGTTAATTGCGAATATTGATCGTTCAAGATTATCAAATGTGAAAGCAACATTTGTCATTGGCGTAAATGAAGGAGTTATTCCAGCAGCACCGATGGATGAAGGTATGCTTTCTGATGAGGAAAGAGACGTTCTTAGTGCTGCAGGTATCGAATTAGCACCAACGACGAGACAAACTTTATTAGAAGAACAGTTCGTTATGTACCAAATGGTAACGAGAGCAACTGAGAAATTATACATTTCTTGTCCGCTTGCAGATGAGGAAGGAAAGACGTTACTTGCTTCTAGCTTTATTAAGAAAATAAAAAGAATGTTCCCTGATGTGAAAGATACATTTATTACGAATGACGTAAATGATTTATCCCGTTCGGAACAAATTTCATACGTAGCAACGCCAGAAGTAACGTTATCTTACGTTATGCAGCAACTTCAAACGTGGAAGCGATACGGATTTGAAGGGAATTTAGACTTTTGGTGGGACGTATATAACTTCTACGTTACTTCAGATGAATGGAAGCAAAAAAGTAGCCGCGTATTATCAAGCTTATTCTACCGAAATCGTGCGCAAAAGCTAAGTACAGTTGTAAGTAGAGATTTATACGGAGATAAAATAAAAGGAAGCGTCTCTCGTATGGAACTATTTAACCGTTGCGCATATGCTCATTTCGCGCAGCACGGTTTATCGTTAAGAGAGCGTGATATTTTCAAACTGGATGCGCCAGATATCGGCGAATTATTCCATGCAGCGCTGAAGAGAATTGCAGACAGGCTATTACGTGAAAATCGTACTTGGGCAGACTTATCAATAAAAGAATGCGAGCATCTTTCTGTTTTAGTAATAGAAGAGATTGCACCGTTATTACAAAGACAAATTTTATTAAGTTCAAACCGCCATTTCTATTTAAAACAAAAATTGCAGCAAATCATTTTCCGTACGTCAATCATTCTACGTGAACATGCGAAATCAAGTGGTTTCGTACCAGTAGATTTAGAAGTACCGTTCGGTATGGGCGGTACAGGATCGCTTCCGCCGATGGAATTCTCATTACCAAATGGTGTGAAGATGGAAGTAGTTGGCCGTATTGACCGTGTTGATAAGGCAGAAGATGAAAACGGGACATACCTCCGTATTATTGATTATAAATCGAGCTCAAAAGCGTTAGATTTAACGGAAGTGTACTACGGATTAGCACTTCAAATGTTAACGTATTTAGATGTTGTTACTTCAAATGCACATACGTGGATGAAAAAAGGCGGCACGGCTTCACCGGCTGGTGTACTGTACTTCCATATTCATAACCCAATCGTTGAGATGAAAGGTGACGCATCTGAAGCGGAAATTGAGAAAGAAATTTTAAAGAAATTTAAAATGAAAGGACTCGTGCTAGGAGATGCTGACGTTGTTCGTTTAATGGATAACAAACTTTCAACAGGAAGCTCTGATATTATTTCTGCTGGTCTGAAAAAAGACGGTAGCTTTAGTGCGCGTTCAAGCATTGCAAGTGAACAAGAGTTTAACGTACTGCAAAAATATGTACACCATACGTTTGAAAATATCGGAAAAGATATTACAGAAGGCGTGATCGATATTGCCCCTTATAAAAAAGGGAATAAAGCGGCGTGTACGTTCTGTAACTTCAAATCTGTTTGTCAGTTCGATGAATCACTTGAAGATAACCAATTCCGTACGCTAAAAGATATGAAAGATAGCGAAGCGATGGAGAAAATTAGAGAGGAGGTTGGCGGAGAATGATAGAAAATTGGCCTAAAAAACCAGAAGGTAGTCAGTGGACAGATGACCAGTGGAAAGCCGTTGTAGCGAACGGACGTGATATTTTAGTCGCGGCAGCAGCTGGTTCAGGGAAAACAGCAGTATTAGTTGAACGTATTATTAAAAAGATTATAAATGAAGAAAACCCAGTCGATGTCGACCGCCTGCTCGTTGTAACATTTACGAATGCAGCGGCGCAAGAGATGAAAAACAGAATTGGGGAAGCGTTAGAAAAAGTATTAATTGATGAACCAGGCTCTCAGCACATTAGAAAGCAGCTGAGCCTATTAAATAAAGCTTCTATTTCGACGATCCATTCCTTTTGTTTACAAGTAATTAGAGGATACTATTACATGCTTGATGTTGATCCTCGTTTCCGCATTGCGAATCAAACGGAAAATGAATTATTAAAAGAAGAAGTGCTAGATGACATATTAGAAGAAGAGTATGGGATTGAAGATAATACGATATTCTTTGAACTCGTTGATCGTTATACGAGTGATCGTAGCGATGATGACTTACAGCGTATGATTTTAGCACTTCATACAGAATCAAGAGCGCATCCAAATCCGGAAAAGTGGCTCGATAAATTAGTAGAAGCATATGACGTGGAAGGAAAGACAATTGAAGATTTAGTGTATGCTTCTTATTTATTAGAAGATGTGAGATTCCAGCTTGAAACAGCGGAACAGCATATTCGGAAAGCGACGGAACTCGCAATGCTTCCTGACGGTCCAGCGCCTCGCGTTGAAACACTGCAAGCAGATTTAGCTTTACTTGGAACGTTATCATCAGCCGCTCGTGAATCGTGGACAAGCGTGTATGAAGCGATGCAAAACGTATCGTGGCAAACGTTAAAGCGTATTAAGAAAAGTGATTACAATGAAGATATTGTAAAACAAGTAGACTCTCTTCGTAATAAAGCGAAAGATGAAGTGAAGAAATTACAAGAAGAGTTATTTAGCCGCAAACCTGAAAGTTTCTTACGAGATTTTCAAGATATGCACCCAGTATTAGAAAAGCTTGTTCAACTTGTAAAAGTATTTACAGAGCGTTTCCAAGCGATGAAACGAGATAAAGGGATGGTCGATTTCACAGATTTAGAGCATTTCTGTTTACAAATTTTAAGTGAACATAGTGAAAACGGTGAAATGAATCCGTCAGCAGTAGCGCTTCAATATCGTAATAAATTTGCTGAAGTACTAGTCGATGAATATCAAGATACGAACTTCGTACAGGAATCTATTATTAAATTCGTAACGAAAGATTCTGAGAGTGAAGGAAACTTGTTCATGGTAGGTGACGTAAAACAGTCAATTTATCGTTTCCGACTAGCAGAACCAGGTTTATTCCTAGGAAAGTATAAACGCTTTACACAAGAAGGATTGGGCGGCGGAATGAAGATAGACTTAGCGAAAAACTTCCGTAGTCGTCATGAAGTGCTAGCAGGTACGAACTTTATCTTCAAACAAATTATGGGTGAAGAAGTCGGAGAAATCGACTACGATGCAGACGCTGAATTAAAGTTAGGTGCTACCTATCCAGAAGGTGAAGATGTAGCGGCTGAACTACTATGTATTCAGCAAACGGAAGAAGAAGTGCCAGACGGTGAAGAAGGTGCCGAAGTAGAAAAAGCACAGCTTGAAGCTCGACTTATGGCGCAGCGTATTAAAGCGATGGTTGATTCAGGTTATGAAGTGTATGACCGTAAAACGGATAGCATGCGCCCTGTACAATACCGTGACTTCGTTATTTTGCTTCGCTCTATGCCGTGGGCGCCGCAAATTATGGAAGAGTTAAAGTTGCAAGGAATTCCAGTATACGCTGATCTTGCGACTGGTTACTTTGAAGCGACAGAAGTAAATATAATGATGAACGTATTCCGCGTGATCGATAATCCGATGCAAGATATTCCGCTTGCAGCAGTGCTTCGTTCACCAATCGTTGGATTAAATGATGAAGAACTTGCAACGCTTCGTGCCCACGGAAAGAAAGGTTCGTTTTATGAAGTGATGAGCTCATTCTTAAAAGGAGCACCGCTTGAAGAAGAAAAAGAACTACATGATAAATTAGAGTGGTTCTATAACTTACTACAAGGATGGCGTGAATTCGCACGTCAACAGTCTCTTTCTGATTTAATTTGGAAAGTGTACGGTGAGACAGGTTATTACGACTTTGTCGGTGGTTTACCAGCCGGAAAGCAAAGACAGGCAAACTTGCGTGTATTATATGACCGTGCAAGACAATACGAAGTAACATCGTTTAGAGGACTATTCCGCTTCTTACGTTTTATTGAACGTATTTTAGAACGCGGTGACGATATGGGTACGGCGAGAGCTTTAGGTGAACAAGAAGACGTCGTTCGCATTATGACGATTCATAAAAGTAAAGGGCTTGAGTTCCCAGTCGTATTCGTAGCGGGGCTTGGTCGCCGTTTTAACACACAAGATTTAATGAAACGTTTCTTACTGCATAAAGACTTCGGTTTCGGTTCACAATTTATCGATCCTCGTAAACGTATTAAATATACGACATTATCGCAACTAGCAATTAAGCGTAAAATGAAAATGGAATTAATCGCGGAAGAAATGCGCGTATTATACGTAGCGTTAACGCGTGCAAAAGAAAAGTTAATTTTAATTGGAACAGTGAAGGATGCAAATAAGGAAATGGAAAAATGGCTTGATGCGAGAGAGCATAGTGAATGGTTATTACCAGACCATATACGTGCCGGAGCGTCTTGTTATTTAGACTGGATAGCACCTTCATTATATAGACATCGTGATAGTGAAATGCTTCTTGAATTAGGACAAGGTAGTATTCCGGCTGAAATTTATGGATACGACACTAGCTGGAAAGTAGAAGTTGTTGACGGTAGCACGTTACTTGCGCCAGAACCAGCTCAAGAAGAGAAACAAGAATTACTAGAAGCACTTCGTGAGAAAAAAGCTGTTCCCCTGCAAAGTGAACGAAAAGATGAAGTGTACGACAGATTAATGTGGAAGTACGGATATGAGGAAGCAACATCTCATCGTGCGAAACAGTCTGTTACAGAAATAAAGAGAAATTATCAATCTGAAGAAGGTAGCGATAACGCCTTTATTAAAAAACTGCGTGCGCCAATTCAAACACGCCCTCGTTTTATGGAGAAAAAAGGATTAACGTACGCTGAAAGAGGTACGGCAGTTCACGCTGTTATGCAGCATGTTGATTTGAAGAAGCCAATTACAGAAGAAGTGATTCGGGAACAAATTAATGGCATGGTCAATAAAGAGCTATTAACATTCGAACAAGCAGAAGAAATAGCAATCGAAAAAGTCATTTCATTCTTTGACAGTGATCTAGGTAAAAGAGTATTAGCGGCGAAAAGCGTTGAGCGTGAAGTACCATTTACGATGATGCTTGCAGCAGAAGAAGCATATCAAGATTGGCAAGGAAAGAGCGGGGAATCAATTCTTGTTCAAGGGGTTATTGACTGTATGATTGAAGAAGAAGACGGTATTACGTTAATCGATTTTAAAACGGATACGATTGAAGGGAAGTTCCCAGGCGGATTTGATCAAGCGAAACCAATTTTAGAAGATCGATATAAAGTGCAACTTTCTTTATATGCAAAGGCACTTGAAAAAAGCTTACAACATCCTGTGAAAGAGAAATGTTTATATTTCTTTGATGGGAACCACGTTGTAAATATTGAAGAATAGAGGGGCTTGAAAATGGTGACGGAAAAAACGTTAAGAACTTGTGAACAGGGACACGAGTACTATAAGAGTAGCGATTGTCCAACTTGCCCAACCTGTGAGAAAGAGAGAAAACCAAAAGAAGGTTTTCTCTCTCTTCTTTCAGCGCCAGCAAGAAGGGCATTAGAACACCATGGAATTCAAACTGTAGAAGAACTCTCAAAATATAGTGAAAAAGAAATTTTAAAACTGCATGGTATGGGACCTGCGTCTTTGCCGAAGCTTAGGAAGGCTTTGGAGGAGAGCGGGTTATCATTTAAATAAAAAGAGTATTATATAACTTCCTCAGTCCTTATGAAAAACGTACCGTTGCATTCTTCTTAAAACGGGACGCAAAAGAGAAGAGTAGTGCAAAGACTACTCTTCTCTTTTCTCTTCTTTTTCAATTTCGGTTACAGATTTTGCAGGTTTTTTTATCAATTCATCTAATTCTCCAGAACATGTGAATTTGTCTTCAAAGTTTTCAGTCGTGCTTATACGGGCTATAAAATCTAATTTTTCATCATTGTTTATATAACCTTTTAATCTAGGAACGCCCATCGGACTTACACTGTGCTCCTTAAATGTAATTGTTTTTGCATCCTGAATATTATAATGTATATATTTTTCTACTCTTGCTTCTTGCGCCTTCCAAAACTTTTCTTCCTGTTCTTTATGTTTTAAGTATTCCATAGTAAAATACCCTCCTGCTATAATGAAAATAACAAATGTAAAAATTACCAATTTAGTTTTCATAGGATATCCCCTTGAATTTGAGTATAGTTAAAATATACCATGAAATGAGTTGGAACATATGAATGAATTTAAAAAGAATCCAATTGCGACAGATGAAGATTATTTTGAGCTATCAGATCAAGTTTATGATGACGAAGTCTTAAAAAAGGGAGCAAAAATAACAGGATTTAATGGTCAAGAATGGAAAGTGATAGAAACAATAGATGCAGATAAAGAGAAAATAAAAAACGGATTGCAAGCAATCGCTGTAGTGCCTGCAGAAGAATATAAACCAAATAAAAAACATTACGAAAATATAATCTATTCATTCCGTGGAACAGAGTTCGGGAAATTTGATGGAGATTTATCTACAGACACATTTCAGATATCAGCTGGAATGAAAAAAAACTTAGGTATGGTAGATGGGAAGGTACAAAATCTACCTACATCATTTGATAGTGCGCTAGAGTTTGTAGATAAAGTGAATAAAAAATATGAACCAACTTCTGTTCATACTACTGGACACAGTAAAGGGGCTGCAGAAGCTCAATATGTAGCTGCAGAGAGGAATTTCTATACAACAACATTTGCTGCACCAAATATTTATCGCTTACTTAGTGATAAAGCAAAAAAAAGGGTAGATGAAGGAGTTATGGAAAATAAGGCGGTAGATTATACACATAAAAAAGATGCTGTAGGAAATTTTGAACAGTTCGGTGCACCTATGATTGGTAAACAATTTACAACAAAAAGTAATGGGGTAGATAGGGTCCTTGCGGTGTTATTTATGGGAGAACATCCTATGAAGACCTTTAAAGACATGTTCGGCAAAAATGGTAGTGTCCGATTAGAGTTAGAGCCTGATGAAATTATTAAGTATGCAAGAGCATTACAACAATTAGGCGATGTGCTATCTACTGTAATTAGAAATATAGAGGAGTTTCAACAAAAAGAAGCGGAGAGAATCTCAGAGTTAAAAAGAAAATTAAAATATGAAACACAACCAGGTGGAAAATATCATCTTTTAGCAGAATATGAAATAGATGATGCTATTCGAGAAGTCGCAAAAATAACTCAAAATGGTCAAGAATATTTTTATAATGTCCAGCTTGCCGAAGAATTAATACATAATTTAAAAAAGAAACAGAGAGAATTAGAACAATTTGGGGAAGAAATTATCTATGCAGCTAATTCATTAAGAGACAAAGATGGTCAATTAAATGAAAATTTCAAAGGAGTAGTAAGGTGAGGGTTGAAAAATGAATTTCATTGAAGAAATAAGAAAAATAGAAAGTCAAATTGCTAATACAACAGGGGACTTAGCCAATCAAATGATTGATGAATTACAAGCTACTAAAAAACAACTCGAAAGACAAATGGAGCGTGTAATGCTAAAAACAGAGGTAGACCTGAAATCGTTAGATATTATAAAGGAAGACAACCTTACTTTACAAAAAAATATTAGGGAATTTCACGTTCTACAAACTAGTATCCGTAATATAGCATCAAAATTAGAAGGAAGTTTTGAAAGTAAAACAGGTACTGCAATACAAGAAGTATTAAAAAAACATGAAAAAGAAACAGCCCATAACCTATTAGGTCAATATGTTCACCTATCAAATAGTTGTGGGAAAAGATGACGTATTTCTCTGAATTATCTAGATCAGTGTTTAGCGGGTTCTGTTAAGATACGAGTAAGAATGGGGCGCGGTGGTACCGAAAAACAACGCATAAATAGAGAGCAACAGAGCAACTTCCAATGGCTTCGTAAAATATGAATCAAGGAAATTTCTGTTTGAGTATGGCAAAAATACAGGATTTTATTCAAAGATTAAAAAAGTGTCTCTGGTGCTAAAGGCAGCGGAGACACTTTTTTACTGTCTACCTATAGAGGTACTGCAAAGAAACAGCTCTTTTTTTACGCTGTTCCAATCTGATCTTGATCTGCCACATCAGAATCAAATGTATTCGTTGCACTAACACCGTTAAACGTATTCACGACAAATCCAACATTGGAAGCTCCGGAACCATTATAAGCTTTCGTATTTTCTTTCGGAGACACGTTATAAAAATCTCCTAAATTGAAAGAACCATTACTGTTTTGAACGACGAGATTTCCAACAACAGAAGGCATACCATCCACCTACTTTACTAAGCTTTTTAATTACTATATGAATTATTGAGCGGAAGGTTCATCCGTAATATATTGGCGGATTTGCATAATACGAGAATTATTAAACCCATAATCAACGTTTCCAATTTGAAAGCAACCAGAATTTAAAAGTGTTCGCAATTCAACATTGTTTACTTCAATAAAAGGGCATTCATTTACAATGTTTAATTTTACATCTGTCGTTCGTTTCGGGATTGTAATGTATTCATCGGTAAAGATTTCAAAGGCATCTAAGCGACCTTCGTCTTTTATATAACAAGGAATTTCTCGGTGAACAGCAAGAGCTCTACTTTTTAACTCCATTTGATTTGCATCTCCAACTTGAAATACGGCAGCAATACCTAAAGAAATAATAGAAACATTTTCGACAATAGATACATGATGTAACATAATTTCTCAGTCTCCTTAACCTGGAGTAGGAGGGACATCTGTAACTAACGGTACAAACGGACCCTCTGTAACAGTTTCAAATGGTGTATCAAGAATAGAAGATAGTATGAGGAGATTTGCATCTCCAATTAAAAAGAGTGCGGACGACGATACACCGTTCATTTTAATCTGTCCGACTTTCAATTCACGATTTACAACGTTAACATTCATACATACTTACTCCTTTCGGAAATTGCCCGGTATGTGTTGAATAAAAGATAGAAAGGCTTTATCGATATCTTGTTTCATTGCTTGAATAATGATATCTCGTAAGTAATCTGGATCTGTTGAAATCCCTTCATATGATTGCGCTTGAGTTAAATAATAAGGAAGTCTATGCTCCATCTGTTTTTTTATGTCATCCACCATCATTTGTCGATACATTTCATCGAGCGGTGTTCTCTCTTCTTGTTCAAAATGGAGAATTCGATTATATGCTTCTTCATCTAAGTAACGATGCATTTCTTGAAGGATACCTTGGTAAAAGTCTGGATTTGTTTCAGTTTCAGGATTGACCTTCAAAGTTTCTGTATCAACTTGAAAATCCTCGATTTGTTGCCCTTTTGCTGAAAATGGGTTTAAACCAATATTTAAAGTACCATTTAAATTTTCTACTTTTAATTGATCGAATTTGTATTCCACTTTTCCTACAGAAGAGGAGGGGCGATTTTTTAATTCGTTAAGCTCTTCTTGTAGTTGGCGCACTTGATCCTCTAAATTCAGGATGGATGCTTGTTGTATTTGAAGAGCTTGTTGAAGTTGGTGTAAGTAAGTATATATATCTTGATTCATTTTGTGAAACCTCCTTTTCAATAGGGAGGGTAAATACATTCCTGCTATATATTTATGACAAGGATGTCTTAAGAAGAACTAGTTGATGGTTTGATAGAAATAATTTGTCCTTTCGCCTGTAATGGGCGAAGTGGTTCTGTAAATCCGCCAGTATTTGAGAATTTAGATAGAGCTTTAATACTTCCAGCAGTACCAATTTGGAATACAGAAGAGGTTGTAATGCTATCAATTTTAATGCTGTTAATGATGATGCTTTGGTTTACGTAAAAATTCAATACAATCGCCTCCTTTAAGTTGAACCAATTATCGCTTGATCAACAACATCTGAATCATTAACAGTCGTTGCACTTTGATAATTGTAGACAGAAACGTTATCTCCAACATTAAAAGAGCCGGCCCCAGCGAAAGCACGTGAATAACTAATAGGCCTAATCGCAAATACATCTCCAATATGAAAAATACCACTTGATCCAATATTGACGATACGAATATGTCCGACCATAGCTGGCATACAAAACACCTTTCGTTTTTAAAGTTTTCTTTTCTACTATTGTATGGGCGTTTTCAATAAAATGTGTGTTTTTTTGAAATAAAGTGAAACTTTAATCAGTGGGGGTTTTCATCATCCCCCACTGATTATTAGCCCTCACCAATCGGACTTTAATGGGCAGCCCGACCCCCGCCTAAATTCTTTGCTTTCGCTGAATTTTGAGGTGGGGGTCTTACTGCCCATTAAAGCGGGATAAAAGAAACACACACGTTATTGCGTGTGTGTTTCGAGTGTTTGATTAGGGTGAAAATCCGTATGTACATGCCAAATTACATTTAAGAGCCTGTCCAGTTCCTGGCTACAATCCACTGTTTTTTGAGAAGTCATTCCGTAGCGTTCAGCAAAATAAATCATTTTTTCACGTTTTTTTTCAATCGCTTGCTCAAACATTGAAATCGGCTCCATCTCTAAATGAAATTTTTAGTATATATGTAGTACATATTATACAAAAATCCCATAAAAAAGAAATGATTTCGCTAAAAAAAGTAAATTTTCTACATTTTATGTCAAATATAAAGGAGTAACGAATAGGATGGGTGAAGAATATTGTAAAAATTAGCGTGCATGAGAAGGTTTTTTTCTTACGAATGCGAATACAATTAAAAGGTATGAGTTTTAGGATGGAGAGTGGAAATATTGCGTTTGGTAACGGCAAAAAAAGATGAAAAGGTATTTGTAGGTATTGTGGATGAAGAGGAAGAGAAGGTATTGCACTTAAGAGAAGCGCAAAGGCAAAAAGGGGAAAAGGTTACGATTCCAATCACAATGTTAGAGTGTATTGAAAAAGGAACCGAATGTTTTGAAAAAATATGTGATATTGTAAATTGGGCAAAGGAAAATGAAGGAACGGCGTATTACCCGTTAACTGAGGTGAAAATATTAGCACCAATTCCAAGGCCAAGGAAGAATATTTTGTGCGTTGGAAAAAATTATCGTGAGCATGCGATAGAAATGGGCGGAGAAGAGTCGATTCCAGAAAATATAATGATCTTCACGAAAGCGCCAACGACAGTTATTGGAATGGATGAAAAAATTAATAGTCATCCCCACGCAACGAATGAACTAGATTATGAAGGAGAACTAGCTATTATCATCGGTAAACGAGGGAAACAAATAAAAAAAGAAAAAGCGCTTGAGCATGTTTTTGGTTACACCATTATAAATGATATAACTGCTCGCGATATTCAAAGGAAGCATAAACAATTTTTCCTTGGAAAAAGTTTCGATACATTTTGTCCGATGGGACCGTATTTAATTCATAAATCAATGGTTGAAGCGCCAAATGCGTTACACATTGAAACGGTAGTAAATGGGGAAATAAGGCAAACTTCAAATACAAATAAAATGATTTTTTCAATAGAAGAAATTATTTCAACGATAAGTAAAGGTATGACATTAGAACCAGGAGATATAATTGCAACAGGAACGCCAGCTGGTGTCGGAAAAGGTTTCACACCACCGAAGTTTTTACATGCGGGTGATGAAGTGGTCATTACAGTAGAAGGAATTGGTACTTTGCGAAATGTAGTGAAGTGAAGAAAAGAGCTATCTTATGAAAAGATAGCTCTTTTCTATGGTCTTGGGTGATAGAGGTAATCGATAACGGAAAAAGTGTAAAGACCAATGACTGCAAGTGTACAAATGCCAAATAGTATAACCGTAAGTGCGCTTTTTTCTCGTCCAAAACCAATGATAGTAAGAATAAAAGTAGTCCAAAATGATACTTTCAGTAGTGTGAATGTAGTGGGAGTTGAGTAGTGACTAAGCAATGTTACGGAAAGTAGGAAGCCAAAGAATGTAACTAAAAGAAAAGATGTAGCTAAATAGTTAATATGTTTGCCGTATCTTAATAACATATCGCACCTCTTTTATGATTTTAAAATACAGAAAATTACAATTTAATTTTAGTATAAATCAATATAAAAAGAAAGAGGTTGTCCCAACATGTAGGACAACCTCTCTATTATTAAGATAATACAGCTTTAATTTTTTGGAACGCCCACTCTAAGTCTTCTTCAGAGATTACTAGAGGTGGTGCGATACGAATTACGTTTTCGTGTGTTTCTTTACATAATAGACCAGCTGCTTTTAGTTGTTCACAGTAAGGACGAGCTGGCTCGTTTAATTCGATACCGATGAATAAGCCTTTACCGCGAACCTCAGTAATCATTGGGTTATCAATCTCTTTTAATTGTCCAACTAATTTTTCTCCTAATTGAAGAGAACGCTCTGTTAATTTTTCTTCTTCTAACACTTCAAGAGCTGCGATAGAAACAGCACATGCAAGTGGGTTACCACCGAATGTAGAACCGTGAGAACCTGGCTCGAATACGCCTAAAATGTCGCGGTTTGCTGCTACACAAGAGATTGGGAATACGCCGCCGCCAAGTGCTTTACCAAGTATGTACATGTCAGGAGTTACATTGTCCCAGTCACAAGCAAATACTTTACCAGTACGGCCTAAACCTGTTTGGATTTCATCCGCTACAAATAAAACGTTTTCTTTTTTACATACTTCAAGAGCTTCTTTTAAGTAACCAGCTGGTGGAATGTTAATTCCTGCTTCACCTTGGATTGGCTCTAAAATGAATGCAGCTGTATTTGGTGTAATTGCGGCTTTTAACGCTTCTAAATCACCGTAAGGAATTACGATAATGCCAGGAAGCATTGGGCCGAATCCACGTTTGTACTCTTCGTTTGAAGACATAGAAACAGCACCCATCGTACGTCCGTGGAAGTTATCTTCACAAACGATAATTTCAGCACGGTTTGCTTCTACTTTCTTCACATCATAAGCCCAGCGGCGAGCTGTTTTAATTGCAGTCTCAACAGCCTCTGCACCTGTGTTCATTGGAAGTACCATTTCTTTATTAGTTAGTTTCGCAACTTTTTCGTACCAAGGACCTAATTGATCGCTATGGAAAGCACGAGAAGTTAACGTAACACGATTAGCTTGGTCAATTAAAGCGTTAATAATTTTTGGGTGACGATGACCTTGGTTTACTGCAGAATATGCACTTAATAAGTCCATATAGCGGTTTCCTTCAGGATCTTCTACCCAAACGCCTTCTGCTTTAGAAATAACGATCGGAAGTGGGTGATAGTTATTTGCTCCATATGTGTCTGTAAGTTCGATAATATCCTTAGTTTGAATCATGATTGTTCCCCCTTTTGTTATTACAAGAAGTTTGTAAATACTCTAAATATTATATCATTTAAATGTAAAAAAGCGAAACATTTCCTGAAAATAAATGAACATGTTATCATATAGAGTGAAAAAGTGTGAAAAGAGGAGGTAAGGGATACGATGGTACATATGCATATTACAGCATGGGCGTTAGGTTTAATTTTATTCTTCGTTGCGTATTCACTTTATTCAGCAGGAAGAAAAGGTAAAGGTGTACATATGGGTCTTCGCCTAATGTATATCTTAATTATTGTGTCAGGCTTCATGTTGTACATGAGTATTATGAAAACAGCAACAGGTAGCGTGCACATGTGGTACGGCCTGAAAATGTTAGCCGGCATTTTAGTTATCGGCGGAATGGAAATGGTTCTTGTAAAAATGAGTAAAAACAAACCAACAGGGGCGGTTTGGGGCTTATTTATTGTTGCGCTAGTAGCGGTATTATACTTAGGACTAAAATTACCAATTGGCTGGTACGTATTCAAATAAAAACAAAACCACCTTATAATCTCAAAGACTTGGGAAATAAGGTGGTTTTTATTTTTATGTCGCATCGATATGCAACTCTTCTCCGTTTACTTTCGTAAAACGAAACATATTTTTATTTGACGCAGTATGACGAACAAAATGGTGCTGCAATGTACAAATCATCTCTTCGTTATCAAATAAAAGAATATTTACTCCTTCACATGCTTCCTCTTTCGGTAAGAAAGATAAATAATTATGACAATACATGCAATCATATAAAGAGTAATGAAGCGATTGCAATGATTCCGTTAATAACGTAAAGACGGAGTCAGGTAACTCTTCAAGCCATTCCGTATAGCTAAGCAGTAATTTTTTTCGAATGCGTATCATCTCACCGTTTTGCAGGTGGTGCTGTTCATTGGCGATTTGTAATACATCTTGTTCATAGAAACGAGCTGGTAGCCAGTTGTTGTTATATAAAATCTCAAAGCCATCTTCGGCAATATCTTCTAATAAAAATGCTTCATCATTTTCATCATCAAAGAATACCCATTCATTGTTTATATATTCTACATTACCGACCGTATGAGCACGAGGCTGGTTATATAAAATATGGTTACGTTGTATCATACACGATTTCTCCTTTATGAAAAGTAGTTATTTCTGTTATAGACAGTTCGCGCATTCTTTATAACTAGACACATCTAGACATAGGTGGGCATACAATAAAACACGTTTTACTGAGTGAAAATGCTATTCCGTATGTGGATAGTAGGTTATCGTTAAGTTTTTCATTTTTTAATCCGCATCCCTTAGGGTGGGGATTACTGCACGTTCAAGAAAAGAAATAAGATGGAAGGATGATTTATATGTGCGGGATTACAGGATGGGTGGATTATAAACGCTCATTAGAAGGAGAGCGAGACGTCATTACGAAGATGGCTGAGACGTTAGCGAAGCGTGGCCCAGATGATAATAAAGTTTGGATTAAAGGCAATGTTGCATTTGGGCACAAACGGTTAATCGTTGTTGATCCTGAGGGTGGGAAACAACCGATGACTTGTTTAAAAGATGAAACGAATTATGCAATTTGCTATAACGGTGAACTGTATAATACGGAAGATATTCGAAAGGAACTATTAAGAAGAGGATATACGTTCAAAGGTCATTCTGATACGGAAGTACTATTAGCGTCGTATATGGAATGGAAAGAAGAATGTGTCGATCATTTAAACGGTATATATGCGTTTGCTGTATGGGATGAACAGAAAGAACAAGTATTTATTGCGCGGGATCGATTAGGTGTAAAACCGCTATTTTTTAAATATGATAGTGGGCGGTTACTATTTGGTTCAGAGTTAAAAGCGATATTGGCTCATCCTGATGTGAAGGCGGAAGTAACGTTAGAAGGATTATCCGAAATATTTGGTCTTGGGCCATCTAGAACGCCTGGTCACGGTATTTATGCTGGTATAAAAGAATTACGTCCAGGTCATGCGATGACATTTTCAAAGAACGGTTTATGTATATGGAGATATTGGAATGTGGAAAGTAAAAAGCATGAAGACTCTTTTGAAGAAACAGTAGAGAAAACGCGCTTTTTATTAAAAGATGCGATTACAAGGCAGCTCGTTTCTGATGTACCACTATGCACTTTTCTATCAGGTGGTGTAGATTCGAGCGCAATTACAGCAATTGCTGCGAAAGAATACGCACGGTCAGGAAAAGGGCAATTACACACATACTCTGTCGATTATGAAGATAATGACAAATACTTTAAAGCGAATGCGTTCCAGCCAAATTCAGATGCACCATTTATTCATTTGATGACGGAGACGTTTGAAACGATTCATCATCGCTGCGTCATTTCAAATGAACAATTAGCACAGTATTTAACGGAAGCTGTACTCGTTCGTGATTTGCCTGGTATGGCAGATATCGATTCGTCATTATTATGGTTTTGCCGTGAAATTAAACAAGATTTTGTCGTCGGTTTATCTGGGGAATGTGCAGATGAAATATTTGGTGGTTATCCGTGGTTTTATAGAGAAGACGATTTACAATCGAGTGCGTTTCCGTGGATGCGCTCTACAGAAGCACGTGAACAACTGCTAAAGAAAGAATGGAGAAATAAATTAAACCTACAACAATATGTACAGCAGCGCTATGAAGAATCCATTCAAGAAGTTCCTGTTTTAGAGGGAGAAAGCCCAATTGAAGCAAAGAGACGACAACTATTTTACTTGAATATGGTATGGTTTATGACAACATTATTAGACAGAAAAGACCGTATGAGCATGGGCGCAAGCTTAGAAGTACGCGTTCCGTTTGCGGATCACCGACTTGTCGAATATGCGTGGAATATTCCTTGGGAAATGAAAATGTATAAAAACCGCGAAAAAGGTCTATTGCGTAAAGCGTTAGAAGGATTACTTCCAAATGACATCTTATATAGAAAGAAGAGTCCGTATCCGAAAACGCATAATCCGCACTATACGAAAGCAGTCACAGTATGGCTACAAGATTTATTAACGGATAAAGGATCAATTTTACACGAACTATTTGATAAAGAGCAGCTGGGCGGATTAATTGAGTCAGGCGGCAGTGCATTTCAATCACCTTGGTTCGGTCAATTAATGACAGGTCCTCAACTTTTAGCCCATTTAGCGCAGATTCATGTTTGGTTTAAAGAATACGGGGTAAATATTAAAGAATAGAAGAAAAGCGACTTACTTTTATGTAAGTCGCTTTTTATTAAATAAATTGTCAAATAAAATTCAAAATCATATTAGAAAAAATATTTATTTAGAATAATTATTTTGACGTACTTATTATTAGTTGTTATAATTGGAAACAAATGTTCTTGAAAAAGATTCTCATTTATAAAATTGAGGTGTTATATAGATGACAAAGAAAAAAATAGGTTTGCTCGTAATGGCGTATGGAACGCCAGAATCATTAGATGATGTAGAAGCGTACTACACACATATTCGCCACGGTCGTAAACCTTCCGAAGAAGCACTCCGAGACTTAATCGGGCGCTATAAAGCGATTGGCGGAATTTCACCACTTGCAAAAATTACGAAAGAGCAAGCGCATAAATTAACAGATTCTATGAATAATATATTTACAGAGTATGAATTTACTTGTTACTTAGGCTTAAAACATATTGCTCCATTTATAGAAGATGCAGTAGAAGGGATGAAGCGCGATGGAATTGAGCAGGCGATTAGTATCGTATTAGCGCCGCACTATTCTACATTTAGCATTAAAGCGTATAATGACCGTGCGATTCGTCTTTCAAAAGAAATCGGTGGTCCTGTTATTGAACCGATTGAACAATGGTACGATGAACCGAAATTTATTTCCTATTGGGCAGATCAAATAAAAGAAACATTTACAAAGATTGAAGATAAAGAGAAAGCAGTCGTAATTTTTTCAGCGCATAGTTTGCCAGAGAAAATTATTGCGGCAGGGGACCCTTATGTGGAGCAATTGCAGCATACAGCAGATTTAATTGCGGAGGCTGCCGATATTCAAAACTATACAATTGGTTGGCAAAGCGCTGGAAATACGCCTGATCCGTGGATTGGACCGGATGTGCAAGATTTAACGAGAGATTTATTTGAAGAGCATGGATATGTATCTTTCGTATATTGCCCAGTTGGGTTTGTAGCAGAGCATTTAGAAGTTTTATATGACAACGATTATGAGTGTAAAGTTGTAACTGATGAATTAAATGCCGCATATTTTAGACCAAATATGCCAAATTCACAATCTGTATTTATCGATTGCTTAGCTGAAATTGTTTCCAAAAAAATGAAGGAAATAGTTGACAAGAACTCAGTTTTGAATAATAATTAGTTTATAATAATTTTAAATAAATAACAATTACTATGAAGGAAAGAGGAGGATCCCCCTAGATGAATCCAAATAATCGCTTAACAACAAACCAAGGTGCTCCAGTTGGAGACAACCAAAATTCTCGTACAGCTGGTCGCCGTGGACCGGTATTATTAGAAGACTATCATTTAGTAGAAAAACTCGCGCACTTTGATCGTGAACGTATTCCGGAGCGTGTTGTGCATGCACGTGGTGCAGGTGCTCACGGTGTATTCGTAACGAAAAACAGCATGAAGCAATATACGAAAGCAGCATTTTTACAAAATGAAGGAACTGAAACGCCTGTATTTGTTCGTTTCTCAACGGTTATTCATGGTCAAGGTTCTCCAGAAACAGCTCGTGACCCACGTGGGTTCGCTGTTAAATTTTATACAGAAGAAGGAAATTACGATATCGTAGGTAACCATTTACCAGTCTTCTTCATTCGTGATGCAATTAAATTCCCTGATATGGTGCATTCTTTAAAACCAGCACCTGATACAAATATTCAAACGCCAGATCGTTATTGGGATTTCATGACGTTAAGTCCAGAATCTACACATATGATGACATGGGTGTTTTCTGATTACGGTACACCAGCAAGCTATCGCGAAATGGAAGGTTTCGGTGTCCATTCATTTAAATGGATTAATGCAGAAGGAAAAATCGTCTACATTAAATATCACTGGAAACCACAGCAAGGTGTACGTAACTTAAATGCAAAAGAAGTGCAAGAAGTACAAGGAAAAGACTTCAACCATGCAACTCGTGACTTGTTCGATGCAATCGAAAAAGGAAATTATCCGAAGTGGGATTTACACGTACAAGTGATGCAACTAGAAGAAACGGATTCTTTAGATTTCGATCCATTAGACCCAACGAAAGTATGGCCAGAAGATCGCTTCCCGTTAATTGAAGTAGGAACAATGACGTTAAATCGTAATCCGAAAAACTTCTTTGCAGAAGTAGAACAAGTGGCGTTCTCTCCAAGTGCAACTGTAAATGGTATTGAACCATCTGAAGATAAATTATTACAAGGTCGTTTATTCTCTTACCCAGATACACAGCGTTACCGTCTTGGTGCAAACTACTTACAAATTCCTGTAAACTGCCCATACGCAGCTGTTCATAACCAACAACGTGATGGGGCAATGCAAATCAATCAAAACCCATCTACAATCAACTACGAACCGAGCCGTCATGCTGAAAATCCAGTTGAAGACCCAGCTTACCGCGATTCAACTATGAAAGTAGAAGGCTACGTGTCTCGTGAAAAAATTGACAAACCAAATGACTTCAAACAAGCGGGTGAACGTTACCGTTCATTCTCTAAAGAAGAGCAAGACAACTTAATTGCAAACTTAACAAATGACTTAAAAGACGTAAATGAACGCACGAAATTATTAGCTGTTTGTAACTTCTTCCGTGCAGATCAAGAATATGGAATGCGTTTAGCACAAGCGTTAAATGTTGATATTACGCAATATGTGGGAAATGCTCCGAAATAAATAGGAAAAGACGACTGTGAAACAGTCGTCTTTTTTTGTAAAGTTACGCCGGGGTATTCTTCAGTTTCGTTATGTCGGAATTTGTTAGTGAATAGATGTATCGTGTCGAAACGTCGATATATCGAAATAATCGCTGATATATTCGCGGCAATACCAGGTGTGGTATACCTAGGCAACAACTAAACTAAAAAGAGATGCAATCTATTACAGATAGATTGCATCTCTTTTTTTAGTTTACTCGCTCCGTATATTCATAAGCTTTCTCTCCATGCATCGAAATATCAAGGCCCATATGTTCTTCGTGCTCATCAACCCGAACAGGGAGGAAGAAGTTAATCGCTTTAATAATGGCATACGTCATGATGATCGTGAATGTATATGTTGCGCCGATTGCTACAAGTTGTTTGAACAGTAAAGCGGCGTTTCCGTAAAATAATCCGTTCGCACCATCGCTGTTTACAGTAGTAGTTGCAAATAGTCCTGTCGCAATGCCGCCCCAAGTTCCGCCGATGCCGTGGCATCCGAATGCATCGAGTGTGTCGTCGTATCCGAATTTTGTTTTTAAGAAAAAGACCGCTCCGAAGCATAATACGCCGCCGATCGCTCCGATAAGAAGAGCTGAGAAAGGTGTAACGAACCCACAAGCTGGTGTAATAGCGACTAAACCGGAAACGACTCCACAAGCAGCTCCCATCGCAGTCGGTTTTGATTGAAAGAACCATTCTGACAGCATCCAAGTTAATGCGGAGGCAGCAGCGGCTATATTTGTGTTAATAAATGCAGTTAAAGCTACATCATTTAAAGATAATGCGCTACCGACGTTAAAACCGAACCAGCCGAACCATAGTAAACCTGCGCCTAACATCGTAAATGGTAAATGGTGAGGAGAAGAACCGTTTATGTTTTTTCGTTTCCCTAGGAAAATAGCTAATACAAGGCCGGCGACGCCAGATGTAATATGAACGACATTACCACCAGCGAAGTCTAACGCGCCAAGCTCTCTTAGCCACCCGCCAACGCCCCATACCCAATGAGCGACAGGATTGTAAACGATTGTTGTCCATAGAAGGATGAAAATAAGGAAAGCTGAAAATCGCATTCTTTCGGCGAATGCACCTGAAATTAAAGCGGGAGTTAAAATAGCAAACATAAGCTGGAACATCATAAATAAATTGTGAGGAATAGTAGATGAGTAGTCTGGATTTGGTGCGTAGGTAACTCCGTTTAAACCGAGCCAATCGAGTGTGCCGATAAGTCCGTGCCAATCTGGTCCAAATGATAAAGAATAACCAATTACAATCCATTGAATCGAAACGATAGCCATTGCGCTATAACTATGCATTGTCGTACTAAGTACGTTTTTACTGCGAACCATGCCCCCATAGAAAAGTGCCAAGCCTGGTGTCATTAACATGACCATTACTGTTGATACAAACATAAAAACAGTATCTCCCGTATTCATTCTCTCTCCTCCTATAATGTTAGAAAATATAACATTAATTTGTTATGTTTCATATCATATTCGAAATAAAAAGAAAAATCAACTAAAAATTCAGAAAACTTTTTGGTTTGTGTTAGAAAAACTAACATGAGATAATTTGAGAAGAATAAAATCAACGTATGCGATTCGTTTGGATAATTGGTATAATATTCTTACAATTAAAAAACATGGGGGATGCGTGTGGGGAAAATACATACTAGGAAACTGTTCATTTATTTTTGTTTAGCTGTCGTTTTATTTGTACCAATACATACGTTTGCGGATGAAAAAAGAGAGTGGCGAGACGAAGTTATATATTCCATTATGATTGATCGCTTTAATAATGGAGAACCGAAAAATGACAAACAGTTAGAAGTTGGTAATTTAGAAGGGTATCAAGGCGGAGATATAAGAGGGATTATAAAAAGACTGGATTACATAAAAGAAATGGGATTTACCACTGTTATGCTTTCTCCGCTTTTTGAAAGTGGAAAGTACGATGGATTAGACGTGCACAATTTTCGAAAGGTAAATGAACATTTCGGAACAGAAAATGATGTGAAAGAACTTGTACAAGCTGCTCACGCAAAAGGAATGAAAATTGTACTTCAATTTCCGCTTGGAGAGAACGAACAACAAGTCATCGACGCGATGAAATGGTGGATCAAAGAAGTCGATTTAGATGCAAGTTATGTAATACATAGTGAAAAAAAGTCGCGTTCTTTCTGGGATGACGTGCAAAAAGATATGCAAGCGATAAAGAAAGATTTTTGTATTATGACAAAAGAAGATAGTGAATACAACGAAAAAATAGTAGGAGCGTTTTCTAAAGCGGACGTATCGGTGAAACCTTTATATGATGTGAGTAAAAAAGACAGGGAATCCACTACATTTTTAGATAATCAAGATACGAAAAGATTTGCTCGTATTGCAAAAGAGAATATGAATTATCCGCCATCTCGCTTGAAACTAGCCCTTACATATTTATTAACAACACCAGGTATTCCGAATTTTTATTACGGAACGGAAATTGCATTAGATGGAGGGCATACTCCGGATAATAGACGATTAATGGATTTCAAATCAGATGAAAAGTTTATGCAGCACATAACGAAACTCGGTGAGCTTAGACAATCGAGACCATCTCTACGTAGAGGTACGTTTGAGCTTCTATACGATAAAGATGGAATGAGTGTACTAAAGAGAAAGTATAAAGATGAAGTGACAGTAGTAGCGATTAATAATGCGAAAGAAACACAAAAAGTTGCTTTACCTGTAAGTGCAATTGGCGAAAAACAAGAGTTACGAGGATTGTTAGAGGATGAAATTATAAGAGAAGAAAACGGAAATTTTTATCTTGTTTTAAAGCGTGAAGAGTCAAATGTGTATAAAGTTAATGGGGAAACAGGTGTGAATTGGCTATTTATCTCTTTAATCGTTGGTGTGAACGTATTGTTTATTGCGTTTTTACTTGCGGTTAAAAAGAGGCGGAAATGAGTAGCGTTTTTTAGTAGTTTTTCTTTAGTTTAAGGTGGTGAGGTATTTGCGGAAAAAGAAGTGGTTCGCTCTATGCTTATGTGTTTTTATCGTATTCGTAAGTTTTTATTTTTGGGACAAACGTGATGATGGGGAATTTGTTCGGTGGGGAGATAGTGTTCATTCTGTTGATACGGCAGTTCTGAAGAGAAACGATATAAAATACAAAATCGAAAATGATAAAGTATACATTCCTAAAAAATCATTTGATAAAGCAATATGGTGTTGCTCTTAATAAATGCGAAATCTCGGTGGGACAGGCTAAGGAGAAAACTTTTTCCCTAGTCTGTTTTTCTATGAAGTAAGACTCTCACCTCGAAATGCAGCTGAGCAAAGAAGTAAAAAGTCTGTAAGAGCAAACAATAATTGCAACTATACGAATTTTACATTACATTAAAGGATGAAAAATAGTCTTATATTCGTTAAGGGTTACACATTTGAGGAGGAAAAATGGAATTTTACGATTTGGGTATTACCATTAAAGAACTTAGAGTGAAAAAGAATATATCACAATCTGAATTGTGTCATGGAATATGTTCACAAAGTCAAATTAGCAAAATAGAAAAAGGTATGATTTTTCCATCGAGTATATTGTTATATCAACTATCTGAAAGACTTGGTATTGATCCGAATAATATATTTGCACTAACTCAAAATAAAAGATTGAAATATGTAGAAAATGTAAAATGTGTAATAAGAGATTGCATAAAGCAAAAACAATATACAGAACTTTATGAGATAGTAAAAAAAGAAAAAGATGAAAATGCTTTCCAGACAAAAGAAGATAAACAATTTCTACTATGGCATGAAGCAATTGCTATATTTATGGTGAATAGATCAACAAAAACGGCTCTAGATCTTTTAAATAATGCATTAAAACTAACGTTAACCAATGCTGATTTTTTATCTGAAAGAGAAATAGATATTATGCAGACAATGTCCATATTTTATGCGGAAAATAAAGAATATGAAAAAAGTATTGATATATTAAGAAAATGTTTAACTAACTTTAATAAGTTAGATTTTCCTAGAGATAGAGAAATTAAATTAAAAATCATTTTTAATTTAGCGAACTGTTTAGGTCAGGCATATCAACATGAAGAGGCAATGAAATACCTTGATAAGGGCATCAAATTAGCTATTAATCTAAACACGTTATACCTATTAGGTGAACTATACTATTTAAAGGGCTGGAATTTATTAAGGATTAAAGAATATAATGAAGAAGATGTTGTTGATAACATGAAAAAAGCATTATTTATATTTGAACTAACAGAAAAAGAGCATTATATAAAAAGGATTAAAGAAAAATATTTAAAAAAACATTTATAAACCCTTAAAAATTCCTTATACATAGAACAAAACCCACAGGGGAAATTCCTGTAGGTTTTACGCTTATAAACATCTTATTATTTTCTATAAACTTGATTCTAAAATCGTTTTTGAAGTTTGTATCCTTGTTAATAATTTATATTTCCGTCTATATAGTATTAAAATTAAGTTGATGCGATTATCGCATTACATATGTTTCTTATACCAAGCTTTGTTGATGTGTTTGCACTTCGCTGGTGTTGAAGTTTTAGATTTATCCTTGAGTGTAGTCATATTATTAGAACATCCTGCAATATGTAGACAGAATGTAGTTAATAAAAACCATAGTATTAATTTTTTCAAATAACCACTTCTAACTCTTTTTTAATGAATATTTTTCATAAAACAAATTCCTTACTCATTGTACATTACATGAAAGGGCGGAAAATATTCTTATACTCATAATTTGTTACATTTGAGCCGGGAGGGGGAGTTTGTATCGATTTTCAAAAGGGCTTCCTTGATTTATCCCCTACCTCAAAATTCAGCGAAAGCAAAGAAGTTAGGTGGGGGTCTTACTGCCCATAAAAGTCCGATTGGTGAGGGCTAATAATCAGTGGGGATGAAGAAAACCCCACTGATTAAAGTTTCACTTTATGCAAACTATCCGATTGTGAGTTTCCCTACTCGCTAAAAAGAAAAACATCCTCTGCAGAGAGGATGTTTTTCTTTTTAGCGGTAATTAATGAATTGTACGTCAATTGGTAAATCAGCACTGCGAACTGCAGCGATAACTGCTTGTAAGTCATCACGGCTTTTCGCTGTAACACGTACTTGGTCATCTTGTACTTGTGTTTTTACTTTTAATTTCATTTCTTTAATGATGTTGTTAATTTTTTTCGCGTTATCTTTATCGATACCTTGTTGAAGTGTTGCGCGTTGGCGAACAGTGTTACCAGTTGCAGCTTCAACTTTTCCGTAATCTAAGTTCTTAATTGGAACGTTACGTTTTACAAGTTTAGAAATTAGAACGTCTTTTACTTGTTCTAATTTGAACTCGTCGTCAGAAGTTAAAACAAGTACTTCTTTTTCTAATTTAATATCACTTTTACTTCCTTTAAAGTCATATCGGTTTTGGATTTCCTTTAATGCGATATTAATTGCGTTTGTTACTTCAGGTAATTCTACTTTCGAAACGATGTCAAAAGAACTATCTTTTGCCATAGTTAGCACCTCCAAATAAATTTCTAATCTTTTTATGTACTGTACATACTAAAGTATAGCTGAAAACGAGTCTAGACTTAAGTGTTTTCATACTTATATTCATGTAACCTCATTTTATTATAGTGAATTTTGGGCAGTTGGACAAATAAAGGAAAAATCGTGTTATAATTAACTTTTGTTTGGAATGATAAAAAGATAAAAAAGTTAATTTTATATATAGAGAAGGGAATTAAAAAATATGTATTTACAAATAGGATCGATTGAACAGGTAACTGTTTTACGCGAAACGGAAATCGGATATATGGTTGGGAATGAAGAAGAAGAAATTTTCCTACATAAAAACGAAGTAGCTGGAGAAATTGAAGAAGGCGATACGATTGATGTATTCTTATACCTTGATCATCAAAATCGTATTTCAGCAACAATGAAAGAGCCAATTATTACAACGTATGATTGGAACTGGGTAAAGGTTGTAGAAGTTATTCCTAGTTTAGGTGTGTTTGTTGATATTGGTGTATCAAAAGATATACTAATCCCGGCTGATGAGTTCCCAATTTATATGCCAGTATGGCCAGAAGTTGGAGACGAATTATATTGTACGCTAAAATTAACGAATCGTGATCGCCTTATCGCTCTTCCAGCAAGAGACAGTGATATGCAAGAAATTATCGTAGATGCGACGCCATCTATGCGTAATAAAAATGTAAATGGACGTGTGTATCGTTCACTTCAAGTTGGTTCATTCATCCTAACTGATGAGCATTTCCGTGCTTTCTTACACCATACGGAAAGAAAAGAACAAGTGCGTATTGGTGAACGTGTAACAGGACGTATTATTGACGTGAAAGATGACGGTACAATTAACATTTCACTTCTTCCTCGTAAAGAAGAAGGAATGGAAGATGATGCTGCAGTAATTTATGCATATATGGAAGAACGAGGCGGAGCAATGCCGTTTTGGGATAAGAGTTACCCAGAAGACATTAAAGAACGTTTCAATATGAGTAAAGCTGCGTTTAAGCGTGCGCTTGGTAAGTTGATGAAAGAAGAAAAGGTTTACCAAGAAGAAGGTTGGACGTACTTTAAGAAGTAAAGGAAATAAAAAGCACCACCTTATATTTTTAAATATAAGGTGGTGCTTTTTTAATTCCCTTGCTCATGTACAAGACTAAACGTATCTTCCAAGTCACTATCGTTTATTTTAATATTTGCCTTTTTTAATTCTTTTTGTAATAGCTTTTTGCTGAATATAGGGTCAGCGAGACGCTCTTCTTCTAAGTGTTTGCGAATAGAGTCTTTCACTTCATCATAAGGTTTTAACTCTTTTTTATCAGTTAATTTAATAATGTGATAACCGTTTGGTGATGTAACAGGATTGCTAATTTGTCCGACCTTTAGTTTGTAGGCAGCTGTTTCAAATTCAGGTGCCATTTTGCCTGAATTGAAGTATCCAAGGTCTCCGCCTTTTTCTTTTGATAGTAAATCTTGTGATTCTTGCTTTGCTAATTCTTCAAATGAAGCACCAGCATCTAATTTTTTCTTTATTTCTTTCGCTTCGTTTTCATCGCTTACTAAAATATGGCTCGCTTTAATTTCTGGTTTATAGTGATCTTTCACGTCTTTTTCTGTAATGCTTTTCTTAATTGCTTCATTCATAGCAAGTCTGAACTTAATTTGATTTTTGAAATCAGCCTCATCTTTTAAACCGTTGTTTTTCAATACGTTTTTAAATTGGTCTCCGTATTGATTTTTCGCTTTTTCTACTTCTTTATCTACATCATCGTCAGATACTTTATATTTTTTTGTAATAACGTCTTGCGCCATCATTTCGTATAGCATGTCTTTTCCGTAACGATCTTTCAACTGTTTTTCGAAGTCGCCCTTCGTAATGGTTGAGTCTGTTGCTGTAGCGACTGTGTCTGAGTCGTTTTTTTTTCCACAAGCAGATAGCATTAATATACTTAATAGTGCAGTAATAATGAAAATGTGTTTTCCTCTCATGCCAACACCTCATCCGAATATGTTATCGCTATTGTAGAATATAGAAGTGAACATGAAGTGAATTTTTAATGTTTTTTCCTGTGAAATGTAAAAAAAGTACATCAACAATATTGTTGATGTACGATGGAATCAAAGGTGATCGGTCTTTTTAGAATAGGCACGCTTACCTTGCTGAATATTTTTTTGTTCTTGCTCATTTTTTTGTGCGCGTTTTGCATTATTATCGCGTGCTTTTTTATCGTTGTCACTCGTATGTGGCATATGTATCAACTCCATTTCTAAACGTTGTACGTTTATCATTTCCTTTTTCGTAAAGACTATGTATAGCAGTGCATTCATGAATAATAAGGGTGGATTAGAAATGGATTTGAAGTTGAATTATGCCGAACTTATAAAGAAGTTAATCGTTGTAATTGTTGCAGGTTTGTTAAATGCGATTGGAATGAATTTATTTTTAACGCCAGCGAAAGTATATGCGAGTGGATTTGCTGGATTATCTCAATTGTTATCACAAATATTAGGGGACTTTTTATCCATTCATATATCAACAGGGGTATTGTTTAGCTTATTTAATATTCCTGTCGTTATTTTAGCATGGAAAAAGGTTGGAAAGGCCTTTACTTTCTTTAGTTTTCTTTGCGTTATATTTATGACTTTGTTTCTAGAAATTATCCCGGTTAGAGCAGTTTCGAATGACATCATATTAAATGCGATTTTTGGAGGGATTATTTCGGCAATAGGTGTAGGTATTGCGTTGAAGTGGGGGGCTTCTACAGGTGGTTTAGATATTATCGCCATGATTTTATCAAAGATTAAAGATAAGCCTGTCGGTACGTATTTTTTCTTCTTTAATGCACTGATTATTATCGCTGCTGGCTATGTATATGGATGGGAAAAAGCATTATATACGTTAGTGACTTTGTATGTGTCAACGCGAATCATCGATGCAATTCATACGCGTCATGTGAAGATTACGGCATTAATCGTTACGAAGAATGGGGCGGATGTACGAAAGGCGATTCACTCACGCTTAGTGAGGGGGATTACAACTATACCAGCAACAGGTGCTTATACGAATGAAAATAAGGAAATGTTAATGATTGTTATTACTCGTTACGAGCTATATGAATTAGAGAGGGTTATTAAACAAGTGGACCCAGGGGCATTTACAAACGTACTGCAGACGGTTGGGGTGTTTGGATTGTTTCGAAAAGATTAAAGAGGACCAAAGCTGGTCCTCTTTTTTAATGCAAATTCGTAATGTTTTGCAACTGCTCTTGCATTTCGCGTAGCTGAACTTTTTCAGCTGTTGAAGAGTTTGCATAAGCAGAATGCAACGCGTTTTTTGCTCTATATACGAGATCTTGTTGCTCAGCGCCGCTTGAACAAGATACGGCATTTGCAACAGCATCTCTAGCTTGTTGGAATAGTAAGTTCCCCATTTAGACCCCTCCAAAAGAAGAGTTACTTCTCGCTTTTTCTGCCTCAGCTAATGTACCTCTGTACGGGAATCTTGCATCATGCTTCATAACAGCATCGGCTCCTTGTTGGATAAAACGTTTTGATTTGTTCTTTTTACCCATTCGAAAAACCCCCTTTATTTAGCTGAAAACAATCGACGCGCTGACTTATGCGTCTAATGATAGTATGAGCGTTTGGCGAGAAACTATAAGCAGGGAATTTTTAGATTACAATCCAAGAACCTCTTCTAAATATAGTGCAATACCGTCTTCCTCGTTCGTTAACGTCGTATGGTTTGCGAGTGATTTTAATTCAGGGATAGCATTTCCCATTGCGATGCCGTGACCAGCAAATTCAATCATTTCAAAGTCGTTATCCTCGTCACCGAAAGCGATAATTCGCTCTTGTGGAATGTTGTAATGACTTGAAATTTTTTGTAATCCGACAGCTTTATTTAATCCGCTTTTTACAATTTCAATAATCGGCCAAGGTGCGCCCCATTTTCTATGGTCGATTACTTCAGCATGCATATCAGTTAAATGTTGACGAATTGCAGTAGAATGCTCGTCATGTGCGTCAATTAATAAGCAAGTTGGATGATCGTTTAAAATATTTAATAAGTCTCCTGTAAAAATATTTGGAGAACCGAATTCGAAAATATGTTTTTTATCTTCATCAATTTCACGAACGTACACATCGTCCATTACTTCAGCGTATATATTTTTTACGCCAAAATCAAAGCAAGCTCGGACAATTTCTTGCGCTGTTGCTAGCTCAAGAGGAGAGTGATGTGTGCCCCACTTTGAATCAAGAGGATGATGTACGTATGCGCCATTAAAGTTTACGATTGGTGTATTTAGACCAAGTTCTTTATAGTAATCATAACTAGCGCGGAATGGACGTCCTGTTGAAATAACAACGATATGTCCTTGTTCCTTTGCCTTTGCAATTGTATGTTTTGTGCGAGTGGAAATTATTTTGTTGTCTGTTAATAAAGTGCCGTCTAAGTCTAATGCGATTAAATGTTGTTTGTTCATAATTTCACCTCTTATAATAATTTTTTTGTATCTATCTGTATTTCCGTTTTTAATATGCAGAAATAAGAGGTTAGACTGGGTGAGACCACCAAAGATGGAAAGTTCACTATATATCCATCTTACGTCGCAAAGTGCTACGGTGTCTACTATTTCTCGCTGGAAATCAAGAAAAGTCAACATCTTTTTAGAAAGTTCAAACAATGTTTCTTTCATTATGGACAAATTGTGAAAAGGGTTACATTACTCGTATGATGAGGCTTATAATGAACATGTAATCTTCTCGTATATGTTTGACTCTCCTTTGAAACTGGCCTATAGTAGGTTGGTTTCTTTTTTTTCTACAAATAGGAAAGAAATCCCTTCCTAAGCTTGTGTCATTCATGTATATGTACAAGGATGAAATATAGTACTTGTTTCCTAAACATGACAGACAAGCTTTCTTTTAAAATGGATATACTAATGAGGCAAAGACGTCATGGAAGGAGAATGGAAATGGGACAAAATCGCAGGTTTCGTTCTGGACAAAAAGCGCCGAATGATGGCATTTACGTAGAAATTGGTGAAACGGGAAGTATGGTAAAAGATCCGCAAATGGTAAAACTAACTGCTGGTGAAAAGTTTCCAGATAACACGAATCATAATCGCCAGTGGACATATAAAAGAAAACCGTAACAGAAGCCGCAATCGTTATTGCGGCTTTTTGTTGTTACACATTATAATTTCATTTACCGTACTTTTTTAAGTAGCATAATGAATTTTCCCTTTTTCTTTTTCCAATAATAAGTTTGAAAATACATAAGCAAAATTATTGTATAAAAAAGTCAGTTGGCGTATAATCAAATCAAAGGTCAAAGAAAGTCAAACATTTGGAGGACTGTAAAGATGGACTTAAATCAAATGACAACGAAAACACAAGAGGCGATTATGAGTGCCCAATCTTTAGCGGTGTCTCATCATCATCAAGAAGTAGATACTGTTCATCTCTTGTTTACATTATTAGAAGAGCAAGATGGGTTAGCAGTACGTATTTTTCAAAAAATGAATGTCGATATAGAAGCGTTAAAACAAGGTGCTGAAAGTTTAATTAAGAAAAAGCCCTCTGTAACGGGGAGCGGTGCAGAAGCAGGTAAATTATATATAACAGGTGCTCTGCAACAACTACTTGTAAGAGCGGGAAAAGAAGCAGAAAAATTGCAAGATGACTACATTTCAGTCGAGCATGTATTGCTTGCTTTTTCTGAAGAAAAAGGCGATATCAATCAATTATTCACAAGATTTCATATTACGAAAGATAACTTATTACAGTCTTTAATGACAGTTCGGGGGAATCAAAGAGTGACTAGTCAAAATCCAGAAGCAACTTATGAAGCGTTAGAAAAATATGGCCGTGATTTAGTGGCGGAAGTAAGAGCGGGGAAAATTGACCCTGTTATCGGCCGCGATAGTGAAATTCGCCGTGTAATCCGCATTCTTTCACGTAAAACGAAAAACAACCCGGTTTTAATTGGTGAGCCAGGTGTTGGTAAAACAGCGATCGTTGAAGGATTAGCACAGCGTATTGTGAAGAAGGATGTGCCTGAAGGATTAAAAGATAGAACAATCTTTGCATTAGATATGAGTGCGCTCGTAGCTGGAGCGAAATTCCGTGGTGAATTTGAAGAGCGTCTGCAAGCTGTATTAAATGAAATTAAAAAGAGTGAAGGCCGCATTTTATTATTCATTGATGAACTTCATACAATCGTCGGCGCTGGTAAAACAGAAGGTGCGATGGACGCAGGAAATATGTTAAAACCGATGCTTGCTCGCGGTGAACTGCATTGTATCGGAGCGACGACGCTCGATGAATATCGTAAATATATTGAGAAAGATCCAGCGTTAGAAAGACGTTTCCAACAAGTATTAGCAGAAGAACCAACTGTTGAAGATACAATTTCCATTTTACGTGGTTTAAAAGAGCGTTTTGAAATTTATCACGGTGTAAATATTCATGACCGCGCGATTGTAGCAGCATCTGTTTTATCAGATCGATATATTTCGGATCGTTTCTTACCAGATAAAGCAATTGATCTTGTTGACGAAGCGTGTGCAACGATTCGAACAGAGATTGATTCTATGCCAACAGAATTAGATGAAGTAACGCGCCGCATTATGCAGCTGGAAATTGAAGAAGCAGCTCTTGGAAAAGAGAAGGACTTCGGTAGCCAAGAACGTCTAAAAACGTTGCAACGTGAATTATCGGATTTAAAAGAAGTTGCAAGTGGTATGAGAGCGAAATGGGAGAAAGAAAAAGAAGATATTCACAAAGTTCGTGACTTACGTGAACATTTAGAGCGTCTGCGCCGTGAATTAGAAGAAGCAGAAGGGAATTACGATTTAAATAAAGCAGCGGAACTTCGCCACGGAAAAATTCCTGCAATTGAAAAAGAGTTAAAAGAAGCAGAAGAAATGGGCGCACATAATAAACAAGAAAATCGTTTATTACGTGAGGAAGTAAGTGAAGAAGAAATTGCTGATATTGTTTCACGCTGGACTGGTATTCCTGTTGCAAAACTCGTTGAAGGTGAACGTGAGAAATTACTACGCTTAGAGCAAATTTTATCAGAACGTGTCATCGGACAAGAGGAAGCGGTAAGCTTAGTATCAGACGCAGTTCTTCGTGCGCGTGCTGGTATTAAAGACCCGAACCGTCCGATTGGTTCCTTCATTTTCTTAGGACCGACTGGTGTTGGTAAAACAGAACTTGCAAAAACTTTAGCGCAGTCTCTATTCGATAGTGAAGAGCAAATGATCCGTATCGATATGTCTGAGTATATGGAGAAACACGCTGTGTCACGCTTAATTGGTGCGCCTCCTGGATATGTTGGATATGAAGAGGGCGGTCAATTAACAGAAGCAGTAAGACGTAAACCGTATTCCGTTATTTTATTAGACGAAATCGAAAAAGCACATCCAGAAGTATTCAACATTTTATTACAAATGTTAGATGACGGACGCATTACAGATTCGCAAGGACGTACAGTAGACTTTAAAAACACAGTTATTATTATGACTTCAAATATTGGATCTGCTCATTTATTAGATGGATTAGAAGAAGATGGCTCCATTAAAGAAGAATCAAGAGAACTTGTGATGGGACAATTAAGAGGACATTTCCGACCAGAGTTTTTAAACCGTGTCGACGAAATTATTTTATTCAAACCTCTTACAACGAATGAAATTAAAGGTATTGTTGATAAAATTGTAAAAGAATTACAAGGTCGTTTAGCTGACCGTCATATTACAGTAGAATTAACAGACGCAGCGAAAGAATTTGTTGTAGAAGCTGGCTTTGATCCGATGTACGGAGCTCGTCCATTAAAACGATATGTACAGCGTCAAGTTGAGACGAAATTAGCGAGAGAATTAATTGCAGGTACGATTATGGACAGTAGTCATGTAGTAGTTGATGTAGAAAATAACGAATTAGTCGTGCATGTGAAATAAAAAAAGAGTTCGGATAAAATCCGGACTCTTTTTTTTAGTGTTGTTCTACTGGCTCGTTTGGAATTGCAGCTGAAATTGCTAGTACTAATACCGCAAGAACAACTGAGAAAATAGACGCTTGGTTAAAATCGTATGTACCGCCAGTCATAGAGCCGATTACGTAGCTCATCATATGTACAAGCAAGAACGACCAAATTAATGCCCAAATGAAACGCATATTTTACACCTCTATTCGTTCAATCTGTCCTTATTGTAACACAATTGAAAAAAGAATATAGAAAAATATTTGTAGATTTTTCAACGCAAATTTGCATTCCGTTCATACATTATAAAAGAGTACTTTTATACGTTTAGAAAATAAGGCGGGGGAAAAATGAGTATTACAGAACGTTTTTTTTACTTAGAAAAAGAACCATGCGTTATTTATTTACCGGAGAAGCCAAACGGATTTTCTGTAATGCTTCTCGGTGATTACAACTACTTTATTGAGAATGGTACAAGTTTATGGACACAGCATGCAGGTAGATCTTATTTTTTACATGGCCTTATTGAGGAAGGCTATACGGTCTTTTCTTCTAATTTATACGGAAGACATTGGGGAAATGACCAATCTGTTCGTCTAGCAAAACGCTTATATGATGTTGTGTTGAGAAAAGAGACATTGAATGCGAAAATGCACATTATGGCAGATGGTATGGGTGCACTTGTAGCACTTGAAATGATGAACAAATATCCTGAATGTATACGCTCTGTCATTATGTTAAATCCGTGTTTAGATTTACCGGAATATGTGGAGTTTGAGAAAGAGCATAAGTTTTTTTACAAGAGACTCTTGAAGGAATTATGTTTGGCGTATGATTCCAAAGAAGCAGAATTAGAATCAAAAATAAATAAGAAATCATTTACGCTTCTTCCATCTTGTGTACCTGTTAAAGTTTTCGTATCAACACAAGAAAAAAGAGGAAGAAAACAGTTGTTACGTAAATACGAGAAAATGAGGCAATTCAATCAATGTGAGACTTCTGTCTTATTCCATCTGCAAGATGTGAAATATAAAATGGTTAGGCAAACGACTGATTTCTTTAAAAAATATGAAGAAGAATTGTGAGGCTCCCATATACATAAATGAGGAGCTATTTGTTTCAAGGAGAAAGGGTTGGTGGTATGGAACGCGTGCTAATTATAGGTGCACTTACGTTTGTAGGTTATCACCTTGTGAATAAAATGATTGCAGAAGAAGTAGAAGTGTACGGTCTTGATTTTGATGAATTCGAGAGTATGACAAAAATTAATGAAGAAAAGTTATTGTTAATTGGGCGAAATGCGTTATTTACGTATTACTCGATAAGAGATGAGGATGGATGGAGATCAGTAGAAGGAGAGAAGTTCGATACAGTTTACTTTTGCTTGTATGAACCAAATCAAAAAAGTGGCTTTCGGAATGAAAGAGTTATATTACAGTATTTAAAGCGAATTATACGACTTTGTGAAGAACATAAAGTGAAATTAAATCTAATTTCTTCTATTGAAGTAGGAAACGCAGATGAATCCGAAAATAAACGTCTATTTTCGAAAGTAGAAGAAGGTTTGAAAAAAGGAGAGGTACAATATAGTGTATTTCGAGTTCCTACATTATATGGGCCATGGCAACCATCTTTTATGATGTATCATCAGCTCATGTTATCAGAACTGGGTGAGAAAGAGTGCCATTATGCGAGTGAGGAAAACGGAAGGGATCTACTGTACGTTGAAGATGTATGTGAATACTTATGGGAAAATGGAATGAACGAAGGGCATTTCGGTATATACAATTTACTTAGTGGCAAAAAATCATTATGGAAAAAAGGTATGAATCTTTTACGTGCAGAGGATAAAGTAAATAAAGAGAATGAGGAAGAAAGAGATGCAGCTGTAGAGGTGATTTCGATAAAAAGAAACACGCCGTTAGAATACGGTTTAAATAAACAATTAGCGCATATGAAAAAATATAAAGAGTTATACGAAGGGTAGCGAGCGTGTTACACTATGTATGTGAAAGTTTTAATGGAGAGGAAGAACGTAATATGAATGAAAAAAGCATGCAATTTTTACAAATCGCAATGAAGCATTTACCAGAAGCAAAGGCCATTTTGGATGATAATGGAATTGCGCTTGATATGGAAAAAGCACAACCAGTATTAGAGTTATTGATGAAAGTTATGAACGAAGCATATGAGCTTGGGAAAGCAGAAAAAGAATAAAAAGAATAAAAAAGCATCTTTTTAGATGGAAGAGAGGCCCGAACCGTGGATAGAAGCGGTCAGGGCCTTTTTTATTCTCGCCTGGGGAAAAAACAGAGATATGAAGAGGATAAAGAAAAAGTAGTGAGGAGAGCTCTCTAGTTTAGAAGGGAAGCAGAAAAAGAATAAAAAGCATCTTTTTAGATGGAAGAGAGGCCCGAACCGTGGATAGAAGTGGTTCGGGCTTTTTTATATTTCGAAAGAAACAGGGAAAGGTATGTTTCTGTTTCTTTTCATAAACAATAAGGTGAATAATGCGCTCGCTTTATGTTTTTGCCGAAATATATTCTAGACAAAAATACATTTATGTTTTAAAATTAGTACCAAGTCATAATAATTGATATAAAACGGAGGGCTGCGATGTGAACGTGGGCATTTTAGGGATCGGAAGATATGTGCCAGAAAAAGTAGTCACAAATCACGATTTAGAGAAAATAATGGATACATCCGATGAATGGATACGTACGAGAACGGGAATTGCAGAAAGACGCATTGCCGATGATACAATAGATACTTCATATATGGCCGTAGAGGCTGCTAAAAAAGCACTTGAAGATGCAGGGGTGAGCGGAGAGGAAATCGATCTTATTTTAGTGGCGACAGTAACACCAGATCGTGCATTTCCAGCGGTAGCTTGTGTCATTCAAGAAGCGATTGGAGCGAAACATGCAGCTGCAATGGATGTAGGTGCAGCATGTGCTGGTTTTATGTACGGAATGATTACAGCGCAGCAATTTATTCAAACGGGAACTTATAAAAATGTATTAGTAGTTGGTAGTGATAAACTATCTAAAATTGTAGACTGGAACGATCGCAATACAGCAGTACTATTCGGAGACGGAGCCGGTGCTATCGTAATGGGGGCTGTTTCAGAAGGAAGAGGTGTTCTATCTTTCGAATTAGGAGCAGATGGAAGTGGCGGTAAGCATCTTTATCAAGACGAGTATGTTATGATGAATGGCAGAGAAGTCTTTAAATTTGCTGTTCGTCAACTTGGTGAATCTTGTCTTCGCGTTTTAGATAAAGCTGGTCTTACAAAAGAGGACGTGGATTTCTTAGTACCACATCAAGCGAATATTCGTATTATGGAATCTGCAAGAGAGAGATTAAATTTACCACAAGAAAAAATGAGTATGACAATTGAGAAGTTCGGTAATACATCAGCTTCTTCCATTCCGATTGCAATGGTAGAGGAATTGCAAAACGGACGTATTCAAGATGGTGATTTAATTATACTTGTTGGTTTTGGCGGCGGATTAACATGGGGAGCAGTCGCTCTTCGTTGGGGTAAATAAGGACTGAGAGAAAAAAAGGAGTGTATTTTGTATGGAAAAAAAGAGGGTCGTAATTACAGGACTAGGAGCTGTTACACCGGTCGGTACAGATGTTGAAACAGCGTGGGAAAACATTAAAAAGGGTGTATCTGGAATCGGACGACTTACAAGAATTGATCCGGAACTATTTCCAGCAAAAGTAGCAGCAGAAATTAACGACTTTGAAGTCGAGAAATATATTGATAAAAAAGAAGCGCGCCGTATGGATCGCTTTACACAATATGCAGTAGCAGCAGCGAAAATGGCAGTTGCAGATGCAAAGCTTGAAATTACAGAAGAAAACGGACCGCGAATTGGTGTATGGATTGGTTCTGGTATTGGCGGTATGGAAACATACGAAGAACAATTTAAGATTTTTACTGAGAAAGGCCCGCGCCGCGTGAGCCCATTCTTCGTACCGATGATGATTCCAGATATGGCAGCAGGTCAAGTATCGATCGCAACAGGAGCAAAAGGAATTAACACTTGTTCTGTAACGGCTTGTGCATCTGGTGCAAACTCAATTGGTGATGCATTTAAAGCGATTCAGCGCGGTGATGCTGATGCAATGATTACGGGCGGGGCAGAGGCGCCGTTAACAAGTATGGCATTCGCAGGATTTAGCTCAGCGAAAGCATTAACATTTAATGAAGATCCAGCAACAGCTTGTCGTCCATTCGATAAAAACCGTAGTGGTTTCGTAATGGGTGAAGGTTCAGGTATTTTAATTCTTGAAGAATTAGAGCACGCATTAGCTCGTGGTGCTCACATTTATGCGGAAATTGCTGGTTACGGTGCAACTGGTGATGCATTCCATATTACAATGCCGGCTCCTGGCGGTGAAGGCGGCGTGCGTGCAATGCGTCAAGCTTTAGCCGATGCAGGTCTACAGCCAGAAGATATTGATTACATTAATGCGCACGGTACAAGTACGGATGCGAATGAAAAGTATGAAACGATGGCAATTAAAGAAACGTTCGGTGAGCACGCGTATAAAGTAGCGATCAGTTCAACGAAATCAATGACAGGTCACTTATTAGGAGCAGCTGGTGCTGTTGAAGCGATCTTCTCTATTAAATCAATTACAGACGGAGTAATTCCTCCAACAATTAACTATGAAACACCAGATCCAGAGTGTGATTTAGATTATGTACCGAATAATGCGAGACATCAAGAAGTAAACGCAGTGTTAAGTAATTCACTAGGATTCGGTGGTCATAACGCAGTATTAGTATTTAAATCGTATAAATAATAGATGAAATAAGGAGTTTTTTCGCAATATATTGCGAAAAAACTCCTTATTTATTTTTACGCCTTTTTCTCCTTTTGCATATACATAAGAAAAAGGAGGGATAAAGATGGGGATTGTTGAAACTGCCGAGTGGTTACATCTATATTACGGACGGCCAGAAAAGCTCTGTGAGAAGTTTACGAAGTATATTCCGCTTCCAAAAGAAAGGTTGTATCGCTTTTTAATTTCTAAAGGTATGTATCGCCCGGTTATGCGAGGAGAACAAGAAATTAAAGAGTTAGAGAAAAAGGAAGTTTGGAAAGAATTACGTACAGAGTATGAGAAACTAAAAAATTGGTTAAAAGGTCCAGATGTCCCTGTCTTTATTTTATTATCAGATTCCTATAATCGAACTGTACAAGAAGAGTATAACGGCAGGGCAGGATTATCTATGCGTCACGTTATTTTCTTATTCGTATGTGGACGGAATTCGGTGGAAGAGTTAAAAGTGTTATTGGCACATGAATATCATCACATATGCAGGTTGCATCAAATGGATACGAAAGAAACAGAGTATACATTACTTGATACGATGATTATGGAAGGATTAGCTGAGCAAGCAGTAACAGAAAGGTATTCAGAAAAAAATAATGCACCGTGGACGACGTATCTTTCAAAAGATGAGGCTATTTATTATTGGAAAAACGTTGTACATGAAAGGATAAGTATAAAACGAGGAACAAGGGAGCACGACATTTTATTAAATGGATTTCATTCTTATCCGAAGATGCTTGGCTATGTACTTGGATTTCATATTGTCAAAGATTGTGTAGCTTCCTCATCTATAGATACACTTTCTTTATTATCTATAGATGCGAAAGAAATATTGAATAAAGCGAATACATTTCATATATAAAAAACAGGAGCTCTATTTCCTGTTTTTTTAGTATTAATAGAAGAAAAAATAATAATTAGAATATATTTCCTTAGGTGGAATAAAGTTTAGAAAAATTGAACATAATGATTGATACAAACAGTAGTGAAGTGAGGGGTAGTGAATGTTATATCTACATGATGTATGGGTAAATTGGTTTGAAGGTGAAGAGAATGGGTATAACGTTTGTCATTTTTACGAATGGCGAAAAGATGATACGATTGAGCTATTAGATCAAGTGCCATTATTAAAAGTAGATTCCACATTATATCATTACATCGAGGACGAATTGTTAGAGCTTCCGCAAAAAATGTTGGAAGACGTACATCATAAGGCTTATATTCGTAAAAATCATGAACGTTTGCAGCAAGAGTATTGCTTTGTAGTTACAGATGGAAAAGGAATTATTGCGATTGACACAATTGGTTATAATGTACCAATCCGAAAAAGTAGACTTATACCGCGCCAAGAGCAGATGGTATATGAGATGGTAGAAAACGTACAAGCAGAAAAGTATGAGTTCCAAGTAGAAGAAATGGAAAAAGAACACCATATTTTATCACCATCACCTTTCATTATGAATGGCTTAACTCGTAAAGAAAGACAGCTGAAACAATTATTATTTATGGCGTTAGATCAATTACATACAACGAAAAACACAGCAGAGATTCGCTATTGGTTCACAGAGTGGGATCCATCAGCATACGGAATGGTTCAACATATGGAATTTGAAGATATTTGGGCTAAACTGTACGATGAAGCGAAAGCAGGCTGGTCTGAGAAGCACGAACAATTATGCGAGCGTCTCGTAAAAGGACAGCCATTTTTTGAAAAGTTATGGGAAATGGAAAACGAGCAAAAGGTAAATTAAAAAACCGCCAATTGGCGGTTTTTTTAATTTGTTGTAACTTAGCTTCAGCGGCAAGAATGTTCGGTGGCTTCGCGCCTTCCAGCGAGGCAAAAAGCGCCTCTATGTCAGGAGCTCCATCCCCCTCGCATTCTAAACGAGCCGCCTCCGCTTTATATGTTACCTACGTTTTCTACTTAACCCCATTGCGTTTTCTACTTTGCGTAGTTGTTTGAATGCAACGCGGTTTGCTTTTTCGGCACCTTTGTCTAGAATTTCGTCTAGTTCTGGTGAGCTGATCAGTTCGTTATATTTGTCTTGGATTGGACGAATTGCTTCTACGACTACTTGTGCTAGGTCGCCTTTGAAGTCGCCGTATCCTTTTCCTTCGTACATTGCTTCGATTTCTTCTACTGTTTTTCCAGAGAATGAAGAGTAGATTGTCAATAAGTTAGAGATGCCAGGTTTGTTTTCTTTATCGAATTTCACAATACCTTCAGAATCAGTTACAGCACTCTTAATTTTCTTTTCAATTGTTTTTGGTTCATCAAGCATGCTAATCATTGATTTTGGATTCGGATCAGATTTACTCATTTTCTTCGTAGGCTCTGTTAATGACATAACGCGAGCGCCTACTTTTGGAATACGAATTTCAGGAACAGTGAACACTTCACGGAAGCGCTTGTTGAAACGCTCTGCTAGGTCACGTGTTAGTTCCATATGTTGTTTTTGATCATCACCGACAGGTACGATTTCAGTGTTGTAAAGTAAAATATCAGCAGCCATTAATGGTGGATATGTAAGTAATCCAGCTGGAACGGAATCTCTACCTGATGCTTTATCTTTATATTGCGTCATACGCTCTAATTCTCCAACATAAGCAACTGATTGCATAATCCATCCTAGTTGAGCGTGTGCTGGTACTTCTGACTGTACAAATAAAGTAGCTTTTTCAGGATCGATGCCGCATGCTACATAAAGTGCAGCAAGACTGCGGATGTTTTTACGAAGCCCGACGGGATCTTGAGGTACTGTAATCGCATGTTGGTTTACAATACAGAAATAACAGTCGTGCTCATTTTGAAGCTCTGTAAATTGCTTCATAGCTCCTAAATAGTTTCCAAGTGTAATCGTTCCACTCGGCTGAATACCAGAAAAGATAACTGACATAAGTAATTCCTCCTAAATTTGAATGCGTGATAGGGAAGAGAAGGCAAACAAAAAAGCCCATTCATCCCAAAAAACTATAGGGACGAATGGACCGCGGTACCACCCTAATTATTTCACTACTGTGAAATCTCTCTAATCCATAATAACGTTTGGATATAACGCCAAAGCCTACTACTTTCGGTTCGGTTTGGTGCTCAAAAGCCCATTCCATACTGTACAATTACTTGTTCACACCAGCCACAAGCTCTCTGAAATTGCCTCAATATGTACTCTTCTTTATCATCGCATACATATAAATTTATTTATTGTTACCTGAGCTCTTTTAATATGAAAGAACTAAAGTTTTATAACAAAATGTTTTGCTGATTATTATATCATATGGGATAGTGTTTGCAAACTACATCAAAATAGTAAAGCTAATGAGGGTCGAGAACAACCCAAGAACGATACCGGTAATACAAATTGGATACGTCCATTTGAATGAATATGTTTTATAAATACGTTCTTTCTTATCGACAGGTTCCTCTACTTCTTCAATTAAGGACTCAATTTTTTTGTTCGTACCAAACACTCTTTGAAAGGCGTAAATTGTTACATTGAAAAATCCATTTTGAAATATGAATAAAAAACCGCCAACAAGAATAAAAAATAGTGCGATATAAAACGAGATGTTGACAAAATTCAACAAAAATTGCGATGAAACGAGGAATGCGCCAATACTAGAAGCGATTATCGCCATGAAAATTAGTATACAAGTATGAAAAAAAACTTTATTCAAAATGTTCCCCTCCGTCAAAATATTACTAGAATTATTATACTATAAAAGCTATAATATGTACTAGAATTAATTTTTTGAAAATTATACGCAATTAAAGGTCTGATTTCAAGATGATGGTAGCAATGTTAACGTATCCCTTTACAAAAAAATAAAAATATAAACATTTTATTAAAAATTTTAACAAAAAAACAAAAAACTATATTCACAATTGTTATATTATATGTATAATGAAAATTGTAGAAACTTGGAGATTATTCTTTCAATTCTACTTTTTTACAAGTGAGGGTACAGGAAGTGCAATTAGGGGAGGCAACACAACATGAAGAAAAAGATACCGTTATTACTTGCATCGACGTTGACTGCAAGTATGTTGCTTGGCGCGTGTAGCTACCAAAAAGATGACGCAAAAGCAAAAGGGAAAGAAAATGCTACGAGTAGTAGTAATGGAAAGCAGATTCTTAATTTAACAGAGTTATCTGAAATTCCGTCAATGGATGCTTCATTAGCATCTGATTCTGCATCTTCTACAGCGTTAAATAATACGATGGAAGGTTTATATCGTACCGGCAAAGATCAAAAGAGAATGCCAGGAGTTGCTGAAGATTTTCAAAAGTTAGATGATGGGAAGAAATACATATTTAAATTAAGAAAAGATGCGAAATGGTCGAATGGGGAACCTGTAACAGCAAAAGACTTTGTGTATTCATGGAAAAGAGCAGTAAATCCAGATACAAAAGCGACATATTCGTACATTATGTTCGACATTAAAAATGCAGAGAAGATTCATAAAAAAGAATTACCTGCTGACCAATTAGGTGTAAAAGCAATTGATGACTATACATTAGAAGTGGAATTAGATAATCCCGTTCCTTACTTTGTTGATTTAACAGTTTATCCAGTATTTTATCCACTAAATGAAAACTTTGTAAAAGCACAAGGTGAGAAGTTTGGATTAGAGGCAAATACAACATTATATAATGGGCCATTTGTTATGAGTGATTGGAAACATGAACAAAGCTTTCAGTTTAAGAGGAACCCATCATATTGGGATAATAAAACGGTTAAAATCGAAGAAATTAACTTTAATATTGTAAAAAATACATCTACTGATGTAAATTTATATGAGACAAACTCGATTGATCGTGCGGCTCTATCTTCAGAATTTGTTGATAAGTTTAGACAAAGCCCAGAATTCCACACAAGAAAAGAAGCAGGGGTTGCTTACTTAAGGTTTAATCAAAGTAATCAATACTTAAGCAATAAAAACTTAAGAAAAGCAATTTCAATGTCCTTTGACCGTGATAATATTGCGAAGGTTATTTTAAATAATGGTGCAATTGGAGCTTATGGATTTGTTGGAAAAGATTTCGCTGAAGGTCCGAATAAAAAAGACTTCCGAGCTGAAAATGGAAAGTTAGTTGAAACAAATCCAAAAGAAGCGAAAAAGTTGTGGGAAACAGCGAAGAAAGAGCTTGGCACTGATAAAATCGAACTAGAATTCTTAAATTTCGATAATGAAGATGCGAAAAAAGTTGGTGAATTCTTAAAAGGTGAAATGGAAAAGAACTTGCCAGGTTTATCGATTAAAATTAAACAGCAGCCATTCGCACAAAAAAATAAATTAGAAGATTCTCAGCAATATGATATTGCGTTTGGTATTTGGGGACCAGATTTCCCAGATCCAATCTCATATTTAGATATGTTTGTTACGAATGGTTCTCAAAATAAAACAGGATATTCTAATCAGAAATATGATGAATTAATTCTAAAAGCTAAAACAGATACAAAAGATTTACAAGCACGCTGGAACAACCTTTTAGAGGTAGAGAAGATGTTAATTAAAGAGGATGTAGTTATCACTCCAATCTTCCAAAAAGGTTCAGCGTATGTAGTTAAAGGTGCCGTGAAAGATATTATCCCAATCAACTATGGTGGTAGATTAACTTACAAATGGGCATCTGTTGAACAAAAATAAACTTTTTTCCATCGTTTACTAGGGTATATGCCTATGATGGGCATATGCTCTTATTTTAAAAAAATAAAAGTAAGAATATTTTAAACTATCTTATTGCTTTTGAGAAAAACGGGGAGGTGCTTGACTATGGGACGTTATGTATTAAAACGTTTCGTGTACATGGCTTTGACATTATTTTTAATTACTACACTGACTTTCTTTTTGATGAAATTACTTCCGGGTTCTCCGCTTAAAAACCAGGAGAAGCTATCACCGGCACAAAAAGAAATCATTCTTGAAAAATATGGCTTAAATGATCCAGTACCAGTTCAATATGCACGTTACTTAGGTAACTTAGCAAAAGGTGATTTAGGGGTATCATTCCAATATGATAACCGTCCAGTAACAGATATGATTGTGGATCGCATTGGACCATCAGCACAACTTGGTTTACAAGCGATTATATTAGGTACATTTATCGGTTTAATTTTAGGAATCGTTGCGGCGCTTCGTAACAATACGTGGGTCGATTATGGGGCGACAATTATTTCCGTACTCGGGATGTCGGTACCATCGTTCGTATTCGCCGCATTACTACAATATTTCGTAGGGGTAAAACTTGGATGGTTCCCAGTAGCATTCTGGAAAGGACCAGAGTTTACAGTAATGCCTACAATTGCTTTATCGATGGCAGTTATCGCAACAATTGCACGTTTCGCTCGTGCGGAGTTAATTGAGGTTATGCAAGCTGACTACATTTTAACAGCGAAAGCGAAAGGAATTAGCCAAGGCGTTATTATTATTAAACACGCACTTCGTAACGCGTTAATTCCAGTTGTAACAATTTTAGGACCAATGGTTGCAGGTTTAATTACAGGAACATTAGTTATTGAGCAAATTTATGCTGTACCTGGACTAGGGGAACAGTTCGTAAAATCTATTACAGTGAATGACTATACAGTTATTATGGGAACTACAATTTTCTATAGTGCAATCTTCATTTTAGTTATTTTCATTGTCGATATTTTATACGGAATTATTGATCCTCGAATTCGTTTAGCGGGAGGGAAAAAATGATGAAAGATGTACAAAAATTATCTCCAGATTTATTTCAACAAGCCAATCAAAATAATGTGGATAATGAAGTCATTGCCCGTCCAAGCTTAACGTTTTGGCAAGATGTAAGAAGACGTTTGTTCCAACATAAAGGAGCAATGTTCGGTTTCGTTTTATTAACGCTTATTATATTACTAGCAATTTTAGGACCGATGGTAAGTAAACACTCGTATAAAGAGCAAGACTTAGGTCGTGCGAAATTACCACCGAAAATTCCTGTTATTGAAAATGTTCATTGGCTACCATTTGACGGTACAGATCAATATGGTGTTGATCAATATGAAAAACGTGATATTAAAGAGTATTTCTGGTTTGGTACAGATGATCTTGGACGCGATTTATGGACAAGAACATGGGAAGGTACGCGTGTATCATTATATATCGCTCTTTTAGCAGCAGCGATTGACTTAGTAATTGGGGTTGCATATGGAGGTATTTCAGCGTTCTATGGCGGTAGAGTAGATAACATTATGCAACGTATTATGGAGATTATTAACGGTATTCCATACTTAATCATCGTTATTTTAATGGTAATCATTATGGGATCTGGTATATGGTCAATTACACTCGCAATGGCAATTACAGGTTGGATAGGGATGTCGCGTATCGTTCGTGGACAAATCCTAAAATTAAAAAACCAAGAATACGTATTAGCATCTCGTACATTAGGTGCAACAAATACACAATTAATTGTAAAACACTTAATCCCGAACGTAATGGGACCAATTATCGTAATGACAATGTTTACAATTCCAACAGCGGTGTTTGGTGAGGCGTTCTTAAGCTTCATCGGTTTAGGTATCCAGCCACCATTCGCATCACTTGGTTCTCTTGTAAATGACGGTTATAAATCAATTCAAACGTATCCGCATATGATGTTCATCCCTGCGGTTGTCATCAGTATATTAATTTTAGCGTTTAACTTAATGGCAGACGGATTACGCGACGCGTTAGATCCAAAAATGCGTAAGTAAAAGAGGGGAGAGGCAAAGATGAAAACATTGTTAGAGGTAAAAGATTTACAAGTCTCCTTTGATACACATGCAGGTGAAGTACAAGCTGTGCGCGGCGTTACTTTTAATTTGAAAAAAGGAGAAACATTAGCGATTGTAGGAGAATCTGGTTCTGGGAAATCAGTTACTTCTAAAGCGTTAATGGGATTAATTCCGAATCCTCCTGGACGTATTAAAAATGGTGAAATCGTATTTGAAGGTCGTGACTTAACGAAATTAACAGAAAAAGAAATGCAACAAGTTCGTGGTAAAGATATCGCGATGATTTTCCAAGATCCAATGACATCATTAAACCCAACGATGACAATTGGAAATCAAATTATGGAAGGCCTTATTAAACACCAAGGAATGAGTAAAGCAGATGCACGTAAAGTTGCTTTAGAATTAATCGACCTTGTAGGTATTCCAAATCCAGAAGCTCGCTTAAAACAATATCCTCACCAATTCTCAGGTGGTATGAGACAGCGTGTAGTTATTGCGATGGCGTTAGCTTGTAACCCGAAATTATTGATTGCCGATGAGCCGACAACAGCGTTAGACGTTACAATTCAGGCGCAAATTTTAGAACTTATGAAAGACATTCAGCAAAAAACAGAAGCAGCAATCATTTTCATTACGCATGACTTAGGTGTAGTGGCGAACGTTGCGGACCGCGTAGCAGTTATGTACGCTGGTAAAGTTGTTGAAATCGGAACTGTAGATGAAATTTTCTACAATCCAAAACATCCATATACTTGGGGCTTAATCGCATCTATGCCAAGTTTAGATGGTTCAGAAGAAGAGTTATATGCAATCCCTGGAACGCCTCCAGATTTATTGAAGCCGCCAAAGGGAGATGCTTTTGCACCACGTAACCCGCAGGCATTGAAAATTGACTTTGAAATGGACCCACCTTTATTTAAAGTAAGTGATACACACTACGCGGCAACTTGGTTACTTCACGAGCAAGCTCCAGAAGTAAAACCGCCGGCAGTTGTTGAAAAACGCATTCTTCAAATGAAAGCAGGTGAACAACATGACTAAACAACGCGAGAAATTAATTGAAGTAAAAAATGTGAAGCAGCACTTCGACGTGAGTGGTGGTGTTGTCAAAGCGGTTAATGATATTTCATTTGATATTTACCGCGGTGAAACATTTGGTCTTGTAGGAGAATCAGGTTGTGGTAAATCAACAACTGGAAGAACGATTATTCGTTTATATGATGCAACTGCTGGTGAAGTGTTATTCGATGGTGAAAATGTACATGGTAAAAAATCGCGCGCAGAGCTGAAGAAATTCAACCGTAAAATGCAAATGATTTTCCAAGATCCATATGCATCATTAAACCCTCGTATGACAGTAGGGGATATTATTGCAGAAGGTATCGATATTCACGGACTAGCAAAAAACAAAAAAGAGCGTATGGACCGTGTTCATGAATTATTAAACACAGTTGGTTTAAATAAAGAGCACGCAAACCGTTTCCCGCATGAATTCTCAGGTGGACAACGTCAACGTATCGGTATCGCTCGTGCACTTGCTGTAGAACCTGAATTTATTATTGCGGATGAGCCAATCTCAGCACTTGACGTATCAATTCAGGCGCAAGTTGTAAACTTACTGAAAAAGCTACAAAAAGAAAAAGGTTTAACATACTTATTCATTGCCCACGATTTATCAATGGTAAAATACATTAGTGACCGCATTGGCGTAATGTACCGTGGTCAAATCGTTGAGCTAACAACAAGTGATGAGTTATATGCGAATCCAATTCATCCATATACAAAATCACTATTATCAGCAATTCCACTTCCGGATCCAGATTATGAGCGCAATCGTAAACGTATCGTATACGATCCATCTCAGCATAATTATGGTAGTGAAGAACCAACAATGCGTGAAATTCGCCCAGGACATTTTGTACTATGTTCTGAAGCGGAGTATAAGAAATATAAAGAGATTTATCAATAATAAAACAGCCAATCTTCTGAACTGCACCCCAATTGTTAGACACAGTCTAACAATTGGAGGTGTAGTTTTTTTATGACTAAATTTACTTCAGAT
>NZ_MAOE01000090.1 GCF_001884185.1 Bacillus albus | reverse complement strand
ATCAATTAGAGTTCGATAGAACTTTTTACTTAGGAATCCCTCACTTCTAAACGAAGTGAAAGTGGGGGTAGTTCAATGCACCATTTTTAAAGTATTCCGGGTTTGGATTTTTCACATATACATTTGTATTTAATTTTAAACAAGAAATATAGTATGTACCTCGTTGACCCATTTGACCTAAGTCTTCCAATGAAAAATAACCCAAATCACGAATACATAAATCTCCTGGTCATAAGGTATCTAAGCATTACGTACCAAATATTTTTTCATTATTTTTCCCTGGTCCAATTTAAAAGTTAAGAAATTCTCCACTGTGCAGATTATATTCTAATTGGATTTTGATTCCAGCTGTTTGGGCACACCCTCCAGAGCCTGGATATACATTCTCTAAAGTATTTGGCACTTGAAATACGTTGGCATCTAGGATACGGATTCGTTGAAAATAAGAGAAGAGGTGGTTAGAAATTTGTGTTTGTTCACATACCTTTTGTTCTAACAGTAAAGAAAAAATATGTTTTAAAAACAAAACTGCTTTAGCATTTAAACGTTTATTTAAGCCCTCAAGGCTAAGTAAAGTGCCTGTCGCTGTATGAAACCTACAACATAATCGAACCAAGGAATCACTTGCCACCCGTTGACTAATCCAAATGCAAAGAGCAGCTAAGTCTGATCCAGAAAACTTACGTTTTGGCTTTATAAATCCTATTTCTCTTGCAAGTTCTTCTAAGAATACAGGTGTAACATATCGTTGTAATTTTTCTGCAAATGGTAGTAATTCATCTTGAATCAAGAGATTCATAAGCAAACATCATCCTTTCTAATTTAGCTTGTTTAGAAGGAATAACGTTTTTTGATATTTGAGGGTATTAAAATCTCCTGAGTTGATGGTTATGTATGGTGCCCCCATAGCCAAAGAAGTAAGAAGATATTTAGAAGTGCATTAAAATTTGAGGAAGTGCTTGTGAACCGTATCATAAATAAATGAGGTTTTGTATGTTCGATTTTTAAATAATACCCAATAAGGAGTGGGTTGCAGTTATAGAAATACTCTATTTTTTGTATTTCTATAATAGATAATTTTTTTAAAAAACAGAATTATCTTGACAGTTATTGAATGGATTGATAAGGTTATAAAAAAATATTTCTTATCCAGAGAGGTGGAGGGACTGGCCTTATGAAACCTCAGCAACAGGTCTGCTTATGTAGACACTGTGCTAATTCCAGCGGGTGATAATCCTGATAGATGAGAGCTTCCGTTTTTATTTGTCAGTAGCGCCCTCTTTTTTAGAGTGCGTTTTTGTTTTTTCTGGATAGTAACTAAAGGAGAGTAGAAATGGAGAACAAAAATGGGCAAGAATTTCAAAGGAAAATGCAAGCACGTCATTTAGTCATGCTATCACTTGGTGGGGTGATTGGAACTGGCTTATTCTTAAGCTCGGGTTACACTATCCAACAAGCTGGCCCGTTTGGAACAATTCTATCCTATCTGATTGGTGCGCTAGTGGTTTATCTAGTTATGCTATGTTTAGGCGAGCTTTCCGTACATATGCCTGAAACGGGCTCATTTCATAGTTATGCAGTTAAATACATTGGACCGGGTACAGGGTATACAGTAGCCTGGTTGTATTGGTTAACTTGGACTGTTGCTTTAGGTTCTGAATTTACAGCCGCAGGATTACTTATGAAGCGATGGTTTCCATCGATTAATGTTTGGGTATGGAGTGCTCTTTTTGCCATTTTAATCTTTGTATTAAATGTCCTGACTGTTAAATTTTTCGCCGAATCCGAATTTTGGTTTTCATCGATAAAGGTTATAGCTATTTTGATTTTTATTGTTTTAGGAGTAGCGGCAATGCTAGGGTTTCTTCCGATGACTCATTCAAAAGCAGCACCATTCTTTTCTAATTTTACAAGTGGAGGTTTATTTCCTCATGGTGCTACGGCCATTATAATGACCATGCTTGCGGTTAATTTTGCTTTTTCGGGAACAGAATTAATAGGCATTGCAGCTGGAGAAACAGCGAACCCGGAAAAAATGATACCGAAGGCCATTCGAGCTACTCTGTGGAGATTGATCATCTTTTTTGTAGGAACGATTGTTGTTTTATCTGCGTTATTACCTATTTCCGATGCAGGGGTATTAGAGAGTCCTTTTGTTGCAGTTCTAGAACAAATTGGGGTGCCGTATTCAGCTGACATAATGAATTTCGTTATCTTAACAGCCATTTTATCTGCGGCAAACTCAGGCCTTTACGCCTCTTCTAGAATGCTTTGGTCGCTTGCTAATAAGAATATGATATCCCCGATTTTTGGAAAAATGACGAAACAAGGTGTTCCAATCAACGCCGTCATTTTCAGCATGGTGGGTGGAGCTTTGGCTTTGCTCTCAAGTATTGTGGCACCAGATACGGTCTATATCGTACTTGTTTCCATTTCCGGTCTAGCAGTAGTTGTAGTTTGGATGAGTATTAGTGCTTCCCAGTTCCTATTTCGCAGACAATTTTTGAAAGAAGGAAATTCTGAAAAGGATTTGATTTATCGCACACCACTATATCCATTAGTACCAATTGCTTCTTTTATCCTTTGTCTGGCATCGTGTATTGGAATTGCATTCGATCCAACACAGAGAATTGCCTTATATTGCGGCATACCGTTTATATTGTTTTGCTACGGAAGTTATTATCTAACAAAAAATCTAAAAAAGAGGGGCGTAGATTATGTCGAACAAAATCAACCCAATTGATGCTATTTTATCCCAACATTCCATTATGCTTCTGGACGGAGCATTAGCTACAGAATTGGAGGCACATGGATGTAATTTGGACGACCCCCTTTGGTCGGCACGTGTGTTACTAGAAAATCCGGAACTAATTTATCAGGTTCATTCGGACTATTTTCGTGCTGGAGCGGACTGTGCCATAACAGCAAGCTATCAAGCTACTATTAGTGGTTTTTCCGCGCGTGGAATACAAGAACAGGAAGCTTTGGAATTAATAAAGAAAACGGTGTTACTTGCAAGAAGGGCAAGAGATGATTTTTGGAAGGAAAATACGCAAACGAATAGGCCAAAACCATTAGTTGTTGCATCAGTTGGGCCGTACGGGGCTTACCTTGCAGATGGTTCAGAGTATATAGGGAACTATGGTGTGACAGATAAAACATTAGCAGACTTTCACCGTTCGAGAATGTCTGCGTTAATCGAAGCAGGTGCAGATCTATTGGCATTTGAAACAATCCCTTCCCTGCAAGAAGCAAGAGTATTAGATGCATTATTGCGTGAGTTTCCAGAAACATATGCGTGGCTTTCCTTTTCGCTAAAAAATGAGAAAGAGATTAGTGAAGGTATGAAACTCGTGGAGTGTGCACGAGTTTTTGAGAAAAGTGAACAAATTGTAGCGATAGGCATCAATTGTGCGCCAGTAACCGTTGTGACTGGTGCAATCCAAGAGTTGAGAGCAAACACCAAAAAACCAATTATTGTTTATCCAAACTCTGGTGAAACTTATAATCCAGAAACAAAAACATGGCATGGTCATGAACAATGTAACGCGTTGGATATTCTATCTGAAGAATGGTACCAAGCAGGTGCACGTTTAATAGGTGGATGCTGCAGAACGACACCTTATCACATTGAGGAGATATCGAACAAGTGGCGTTCTTCCGAGTTTTTCTATTCGAACGAAGCAAATCAGTAATGGATGATAATCTATCTTTGTGTGCATTTTCATGATTTTGCTTGTTCAGGAATTTATAGTTACGTCTAGTGGCACAAAATGACTTTTCAGAGACACAAATGTGGATGGTAGCCTCGGGAATCCAGTGGACTTTTGGGTACCTTAGGTATGGAAAGGAATCAGGGAAAATAAAAACCGCTAGTTTAATAGATATGGTAGACAACATGCTGAATCTTTTAATGAAGATGTAGTTGACCCAATTGAAGGTGAAGGGGGACCATTTATTCGTAATTAAAGTTAACGAAGAGGTTAATTTAGTTATTCAAAAAATAGTTCAATAACTATATGAAAATTTGTTGTGGTAAATATCCTTGTTGTAGTAGTAAATGTGGTCATATTGTTGTCAAAAAGGATAGATGTAAACAGGTATACTCTCCTGTTCATCTATCCTTTCCTTTTTACCTTATAAAATGTGTGGCATTATATTCAATCGCATAAATATAGGATTTCATTATTATTTCCTTGACTTTTAATAAAACGATAGGGTTTATTTCGTATATTTATAGGGTATAATTTTTTGAAAGCTGCAGGTAATGCGAAGTTTCTTAATTTAGGAAGCGATATTGGTGCATTGTTGATGTTTATGTATGTAGGGCAAGTAAACTATGCGTATGGTTTTATAAAGGAATTGCTCAAATTGCTGGAGAGATTGTTGGCTCCAAATTTGCTATAAAAACAGGAAGTGGGTATGTTCGTGCTCTTTTCATTAAAATGACCTGTTTATTGTTAGCGAACAATCTTTATGATTATATTTATTAATTAATTTTTCTACATTCTCTAAAGAGAACGTAGAAAAATTAAAAGACTGCTATTGAAAATGTTGAAGAATAATATATTCAACAAACCATCACAACAGTGGTTAACTATTCATGTACTTAAAATATCGGTGTACACGGGTTTAATTTTTTTTGTAAATGTGGAACAAATTTATTACTTAGATTGTCTATTAAGTGTACTCCTGAAAATATAGCCGAACAGTACAGTGTCCTTTATTTTTAGGGAAATCTACAATTAACAAGGAGCAGACTTTATGAGTAAGAGAATAAAAGAATTAGATTCCATACGAGGGTTGGCGGCTATTACTGTGTTAATAGGACATTTTTGTTTAATGTTACCATCTTTGCCTAATTCCATTAAATTTTCGCCGTTTCGTTTCTTATGGGCTGGAGGGGAAGCCGTAATCGTTTTTTATGTACTCAGTGGTTTTGTGCTATCTATGGCACTTTATCACTCAAAAACAAATTATTGGGGATTTTTAATTAAGCGGTTTGTACGTATCTATATCCCTTATTATTTTTGGATAATCATTACCTTTACTTTATTTATTCTATTTTCGCCGTATGAAGTAACAGGACTACGGGATTGGTTCTATGATAGGTGGCAAGGGTCTATAACAAAATTAGATATTCTAAACCACTTTGTGCTTCTTAATAACTTTTTTACGGAAAATTATAATCCAGTTATTTGGTCATTGGCTCAAGAAATGCGTATATCTATTGTGTTTCCTTTGTTATTCCTTCTTTTTTATAAACTGAATTGGAAGAAAACGATACTATTTGCTTTGAGCTTTTCTTTAATTGGTGTTTTTCTTAATATGTTGCATATTGGGAAAGCTGAAGGATTTTATAATGGTTATGCTGATACACTGCATTTTACATCTATGTTTCTGGTTGGAATGTTACTTTTTAAGTATCAGGAAAAACTTATCTACTCATATAGGAATATGAAAAAATTAAAAAAAGGATTTCTTATTGCATTAGGGATTATTTTATATTTATATTCCATTTTAATTTATGGGTTTTCCCGTAATGATACTACTTTCTTATTAAAAGATTGGGGTGTTGTAATTGGGGTTAGTATACTAATTATAATGGCCATGAGTAACCTAAAAATAAAAGCCATTTTAAATAAAAATGTATTTGTATACTTAGGAGAAATTTCATATAGTATCTATTTGTGTCATTTTCCGATCATGATGGTACTATTTAAACTTTTTTATGCAAAGATGCCTATCTTTTTCCTTCTTATTTTATGTATGACCATGACAATACTTTGTTCTATATTTTCATATCATTTAATTGAAAAGAAATGTATTAATTGGGCAAAACAAAGAACAACAAAGTTTCAAGAAAAAGTGTAATACATGTTGGGATTGTATTTCTTTAGTAAATATAAGACTCCTGAATCCAGTTGTTAGAAAAGTAATTCCAGGTTATGCGAGATTTATCAACGGACTAGACAAAACTTCGATTTGTAAAATCGTCTGGGGTTCAAAATCCCCCTTGCTAACCGTACTTGAAAGGCATCAAAATTCTTCATGCCTTATACAAACGAAACAGAAGTCTAAAGCCAGGCTCCCGTTTTTCAACGTACAACGTTTACTAACTGATGCATAAAATTTAACTGTATTTGACTCAACTTTTTACCATTTTAGCCAAGAAGACTCCTTCCTCAAGGAACGCGAAGTGAGTAGGTGGGAGATGAATTGGCTAAAATGATAAATATGAGATTTCATTAATGAAACTTTATATATTAATATTATATAACTGAGTTTATCTCAAATACTATTAGGAAAATCATATTTTTCTATATTTAGAACTAAGTTAGTAGGATTGGTAAACCAAAAGACTATTATGTTATACATAATAGTCTTTTTTATAGTTATATATTCAAATCCTAATAATTGTAATAGGTAAATTGATTGTAAAATATATACATTTATAGTTAGTTGTATTAATGTTATTATAAATATTGGAAATTGAGGGTGATAAATGTAAATAATTTAGATGGAATTTGAAACTTTCTATAGTAAGTTTATAGTTTTGGGAGAAGAAGAAAAACTAAATTTTGGAGGTTAATTCACTATGTTAAAGAAAATGATGTTTATGTTAATGGCTCTTACTCTAGTTTTTGTCCCAACTCTCGCTTCAGCTGCAACTATAGAGGATGGGAAAAAATACAACGCAACACACGAGGAATTAGAAGCTCAAGTTAAAGAATTAGAATATATATTTTCGGTATTAATGGTAAAAGATGAAGAAACAGGTAAGTATGTTCTTAATAAAGAAGAGTTAGCGAAATCTTCATATAACAATGAAGAAAAAGCAGCTATTATAGCTGGTGTTTATGTAATGAATGATGAAGAAATTCCATCTAATATGTACTCTAGTAACGTTTGGGAAAGATGTTGGCAGGATGCATTAGGTATTAGTAAATCATATTTTAATCAAATAAAATCGTATCTTAAGAAAGAGGATTACTGGGGAGCATTGGGAATGCTTTCGTTGCTTGGGCTACCATATAAGCCTGCGTTGTTATTTGCTTTTGCAGTAACTTGCGGGCCAGCTCCAGCTTATATTGCACCTAACCCTCATGAATAATAAGCCTGATATCTTATAGGTAAATGAACTAAAATTAGAATCTCTTTTGTGAATCTATTGATGCAAAAGAGATTCTTTTATCTTTTTAAACAAGTATTTCTGTTAAATATGAAAATATTAAGTATATTCTGTTGAAAAAAAGTAGATTTGAAGTAAGTTAAACTTTCATATGATATGCTTATTCTATACTAACTAATTTTCAGGTGAGGAGTTGATCGGTTATTACTAGTATAGAGAATATATATAATGTTTCTGTATTCTTAATGCTTTTATCTACTTTTTGTTTTTATCTGTATTTACGAAAAATAAAAAGAGAAAGAAAGCTCACTGGTTTCGAATTTACAATGTATATCATAACACAAGTTAGTTACATTCTTTGGGGAATCTATATTATTTATATAAACTTTGGATGATATTTTTTGTTTTATGAAAAAAAGGCTATTAAAAAAGGGTTTGAGATAAATATCAAACCCTTTTGACTATATATAATTATTTCACTGCCTCTTTTAATTCTTTTCCAGCTTTAAAAGCAGGTGCCTTTGAAGCGGCGATTTGCATTTCTTCACCTGTTTGTGGGTTACGTCCTGTACGTGCAGATCTTTCACGCACTTCAAATGTACCAAAACCAAGAATCTGTACTTTCTCCTCATTTGCTAACGCATTTGTTATTGTATCTAATAACGCTTGTGTTGCTGCTGTAGCATCTTTTTGTGTAAGTTCAGCTTTTTCTGCTACTACTTTTGTTAATTCTGTTTTATTCATTTTCTGCACCTCTTCATATGTAATTAGGTGACTATTATAACGTACGATTACTTATGATGCAATTATACTGTACATAGGAAAAGCCATAGCAAGAGATAGGGGACAATGTCTGTGTAAAAGGCATTAGAAGGATATGAATTATCGCTTTAAACTCTGTTCATATTTCTTTACTTCTTCCAAACTTTTAAATATTAACACATCAGAAACTCCTTTTTCATTTCCACATACGACAACAAAACCATCTGTTGCTTCTAGAACTCTACCGACGCCACCATCTGTAAGTGTAATACTGGTGAGATGTTTTACGTTCAGTTTTTCTTCTTTTTGAATGTAAGTAGTTATGGGTGTTCCTACAGGAAATGCGTCTGTGATTTCTTTTGTTGTATATGTCCCATCATCAATTGACTGAGTTTTAGCTGTAATAGAATCAGTTTGAGTGGCACATCCTGTTGAACATATTAAAAGAATCCCAGTAATCATACTTACACATGCTGTTTTTACCATACACAAAATCCTCCTATAACTGTTCGTATTGTCAAACCATTTAGGGTAACAAATTATATATACGAAGTTTGTTGGATTATATGAGTCGTAATTCAACAAAGATACAGGTATTTTGGCAGAATGTGTTTCAAACAAAAGAAAAGACACCCTAAGGTGCCTTCCTGCGACTTGAACCATCGTAATATGGTATTGGATGCCAATCCAATTATTATTTTACCACATTAAGTAATTTTGATTGTTGAGAAATATAATTCAAATCTATATGTTGTTTACCTTTGCCTCGTTAGCTTTTTTATTGTGGATTCTTCAATCTGTTCAGATTTACTTTTACTATCATCGGTAATTACTATCTTGCTACCCGGGTGCACACAATAACAGTATTACTTGCACCAGAATCAACTAAATTAATTAAATGTGAAAAAAGTTAAAAACTAAAACGTATGCTATTATTATATTGAGAATTATAAATTAAAAGTGGCTTCTGGAAGGTAATAGTTATAACTGAAAACAATAAAGGGCAAGTTATTTTTTAGCATTGATATTATAGGTTGTATTCTTTGCATTATAATTCTTGTTAGTTTTAGAACATGGATACACCCTTTATTATTCCTTATCTTCGGACTAATTTTTCTTATTAATATAGTAAATACTCTTAAGGGAAATGGGCCTAATTCAAATTAAAATGAATTTGAATCCCTTTAAGGGGTCACCATATCAAAAAAAGAAATTGTACGTTTAGACACAAATGAACCAGTTCCCTGTAGGTTAAGGAACTGGATACTTCTTTATTACTTTTTGATATAATTTTTGTCTCTTAATGGTCTTAGATTATTATAATTTGTTTTTTGGTTTAAACTACACAAATAATCCAAGAAACCAAAATGATTTTAATTTTTACATTCATCTGATTGAAAGATGAATGTTTTTTTGTACATATAAAAAAATAAAAATTTTTGTCACAAAAATCGCTATTCCGGGTTCTTTATAATACAGGCATCAAATGAGAGTGAGGTTTTAACCGACATGTTTAAGATAAAAAGGGAAGAAAGGCCTGTTTCAGATGTGACATTTGAAGATTTATTTAAACAAAACTATGTGTACGTTGTGAAACAGATTGTTTGGATTGTCAAAAACCAGACGATTGCTGAAGAATTGGCACAAGAAGTATTTTTACAGTTATACCGCAACAATTGGAAGGGGATTGAGAACTTATCTGGATGGCTAATAAAATCTTCTACTTTTGTAGCTTATAAGTATTTAAGATCCGAAAAACGGCATCAGGCGAGGGTAGATAAAACCATACAATATCATGAAGTACAGCACATTTCATCCCTAGATGATGATTGGATTAGAAAAGAAGAAATTACACAAGTGCAAATGGTGCTAAGTGAAATGAATGAGAAAGATCGAACCATTTTATTAATGAAATTTTCTGGTTTTCAATATAAAGAAATTGGAGAGGTTCTACAAATCGACATATCATCTATTGGAACATTATTAGTACGAGCCAAGCAAAAGTTTCGTAAAATCTATCAACAATTAGAGGAGGCGTAATAAATGAATTGTTATGATATGGGATTTATTCAAGCATATATAGACGGTGAATTATCTGATGGGACAAGAAAAGAATTCACAAAACACATAGATACTTGTAACGCATGCCAAGATTTATTAATCGAAATCACCAAATTAAATCAATGGGAAAATGTCAAGTTAGAGGAAGCAACAGTACATTCATCAAAAGAAATTGAGATTGATGTTGACCAAGCGTGGAAAGTATTTGAAAGTCACACAAAATTAGAAAATGTTTCTTATATCAATGAAAAAACTGAACCGAAGAAGGGATTGTTTACAAATATGAATAAAAAATCAAAACGTTTCATGTATACTGCAGTAGCGGTAGCAGGGCTCTTTGCAACAGCTATGATTCCACAAGTTCGAGTGGCAGCTACAGATGTTGCCTCTTATTTTTCCAATGCAATTTCAAATGATACGATTATTGATGAAGGAAGAGACGTTACAAAAGGACAATTTATTCCTCTTGATGAAAAGATTACAGATCAAGGTGTTACAGTACATCTGAAAGAATTATATGTAGCGGATGCACGTATATCCGTTCATTACAAAATTGAAAAAGAAAATGGAAATGTAGTACCGTTTGAATTTGATACAACAGGGTTACAACTTGAAGATGACGGCAAAGTAAATGGTCAACAAGAAAATAACCCAGAGTATAAGAAAAATGGGTACTTCGGACAATTAGCATTTATTCAAGGAGGAAGTGATGGACCATTCGAACTAAAAGCATCAGGTGCAGAATTAAAGGAAATTGGTATTCGTTTTAAGGATAGACCAGAAGGTGTAATCACATTTATCGAAGGTCCTAAAGGAAAAGGTTCTTTCAAACAACCGCTCACGTTAGATGTAAACATAAACAGAATTGGAAAAGTATCTGGATCTTGGAAAGCACAACTTCAAATTGACCCTACCAAATTAAAAAAATAAAGCAAGTTTAAATGAAAAAAAGAATAGAACGATGTGTTTCCAATACCATGCTTATATTCTTGCTTGTGTTACTTACATTTATTTCATACATGATTTCTACTCTATCTTTGTTAATTTCATAATCATAAGAAGGTAGTAAATTAAGTAGCCGGTTCCGTAACGTACAGGGAACCGGCTGAAATGCGTCCAAATGGTGTCCAAACGTACAATCTGCTTAAAATGATATGGTGCCCCCTATAATCAAAGACGCTATACTTTTTGTAGAAATATACAGAGAGGATGGCATCTTTTATAAAAATAGCTCATGAGATAGCTAAGAAGCCCATGCTGGACAAGTAGATACAGCTGGTATGGACTATATCAAACACCTTGAGACAGTTGCTAACTTTGTAAATACGGCCGAAGAGAAAGTTACTGCTTATTTGCATGATGTTCTTGAAGATACTGAGATAACAGCTGCTAATTTATTAAATGTTGATATACCTCATAACGTAGTTGAGGCAGTGCAGGTACTGACAAAAGAGAAATACACACCTTATTTTGAGTATCTCAGCAGAGTGAAAGAAAATTCTCTCGCCCGTACAGTTAAACTTGCAGACTTAAAACATAATTCTGATCGCTCAAGACTTGCTAGGATAACAGATAAAGACCTAAAACGATTGGAGAAGTATAGCAAAGCGATTCAGTTTTTAGGGGAATAAAAGAAACAGCAGCTTCTTTAGTGACAATTTCTTATAATACTAGTTGTTTAAAGAAACTCCTTCTTTCAAAAGTTTTAAGGTATGTAAGAACAATTTTCTGGTTGCTGTAAAATAAAAAAATAAGAGACGATATTCTAAAGGAGTCTAGAATATCATCTCTTATTATAAGCCTTAAAGCGTCAATTCAGGAATATGTAAATGATTTTTTTATATGTTTTGAAAAAAGGTGCGATAAAATATAAAAAGGAAATGGACCATTTGTTAAAAAAATCAATTTCCTTTTTACGATTTAAATATGTTTAAATTTTATGATAAAGGAACCTAAATCATGGCCTGTTTTTATTATAGCTATAGCTGAAATGATAGCTAATGGGTATTTAATAAACGGTTTGTTGAGGAATTCCTTTATGTTTTTCATGTTGTAGACCTCCATTTTATTAATTGTATTATTATATATAGTATCATAAATATGGTGGTTAACAGTCATGATATTTATCTCTATTAAATATAAAAAGAAATACTAATAATAAAGGATTATATTTTTAATATAATTGTTACTGAATTAATAATAGATTAATTTCTCCGGAGGTAATAGGACTTAATATTTAGAGAAATTAGCTGCAGCTTACTAATATAATTATAGATACACCTATGTACTTACAGAATAAATGTAGAGTCTTTATAAGCATGGGAAAATTGCGGTTTCAATTGAAACTGCAATTTTTAATTCATCCCTGCCATTATAGGATAGGGGATTTGAAGTGTGCTAAGATAAAGTCATTTTAGTAAATTTGCTTCATTTTAAAATAAGTTTGAATGAAGGAGACAATTTGCTAAATACACTATGTTGTTCATTTCCTTCTTGATTCATCCCTGCCTGATAAGATGAAAATCCTTTATACGTTTTTCGTTTCCATTGCCAAACACCATTACTTTGATCGAATTCTCCATATAGAATGCTTGATAAGTTAAAAGTAAAATATGAAAGGATTGAGTATTAATGAGTATACTTGAGAACTTAAATGCAGTTTTCACTTTAGAAACACAAGAACCTCCAGCAACTAAAGAAACGATTCAAGAATTACAAGGTTTTTCATCAATAGATGTTCCCTTAGATTATCTAGAAATAATTCAACATTGTACAGAAGCGGAGATTAATGTAAATAATGAAATATATATCCGTATTTGGAGTCCAGCGGGTTGTATAGAGATGAATGAAGCTCATAATATCCAAAAATATATACCTAACTCACTTGCAATTGGTGATGATGAAGGTGGGAAAGTGCTATTATATGCAAATGGAAAAGAAGGATTCGGATTATATATGGTAGATTTTGGAGATTTAGATATCAAAGAAGCAATTAAAATATCACCTTCTTTGAAACTGTTATTAACGGATGGAGTAGGTGTAGAAAAGTTATTGTTATAATTTTAAGGACATAGAATACCACAGTATTCTGAAAAGGTAACGTTAAAGCATGTCTTATAAAACTTTATACAGAAAATAAAAAGAACCTACATGAGGTTCTTTTTATTTTGTTAATAATTATTTGTGTTATGCATTGTAAAGGGGTAATGACATAACTTTTTTAGTATTTCATTGTGTTAAATAGTTTCACCATGTGCATATTGAACAAAATCTACTTTTTCTTTTGATACAGATTGTAAGTTTGTAGTGTTACTGAAGCTGAAAGATAAAAAACCTGTGACAATAGCAAAAATTAATAGAGATTTTTTCATTATTTTAAAGCTCCTTTCTCTGAAGCTTTTTTATCAGCTTCATTTGTCATGTGTAGATATTTGCTCGCTTTTTCATACGATTTTAACTCGTAAAACTTATTGCCTAAAACAGCTGAATAATCTTTTACGTATTTCCATAACTCTTCTTTCTTAAAATAACAAATTCCTGCCAGAATGATGTCTTCTAATTCATTTGTACTTAAATTGTCATTTAATCCTTTTAGAATATTGAAATGATGAGTGTACTCTTCATTTGAAATTTTTAATCCGTTTTCAATATGCAACCTGACAGCATTTGTATCATTTAATTTGAAATACTCCTGCGCTAATAAGAACAATGTTTTTTGGTTATTTACAAGTGACCCATTTAGGTATTTAATTGCTAGTTCGGAAAGATTTTGATCTGCATACAATAATCCTAAATTATGTTTCACTTTTGCTGATAGTTTATCCTCGTCTTGTTTGTTAAAAGTATTTAGAGCCGCAAGGAAGTGTTCTTCCGCACCTTCATACTGACCGAGGGAAGTACAAGCAAGTCCTAACGTATTATCGCAAGCAGCAACTTTGATTTCATACCCTGCATGCTTTGAAAATAATTCCTTTGCCTTTGTAGTGTATTTGATTGCTGGTAGTGGCTGATAAATATGATAGTGGAAAGAACCAAACATATAATTAAATTCAGCTATTTCAAGTTCATCTGGAATATCCTTTAATAATGTTTCAGCTTCTTCGTATTGCTCTTTAGCTGAAGTGTAATCTCCTATATTAATTGAATAAATTGCTTTAAAAAAACTATGATAATATTTTAGGGAGGTGTCTGCTTGATCAGGTATACAATCTATCTTTTCTAAACTATCTTTATAGTTTTTTACGTCATGGGTAAGTAACTTATATCTAAAATCTAGTAATGAATAATAGATAAGGATATTTTGGTCTTCTTCAATTTGATGAATCTTACTATCAATTTCTTTCTTGAAATTTGTGGATTTTAGTACATTTTGCGAAATGATGGATTGATACCAATTGTTTAGTAAATTTGTTATTTCTCCTTTGGAGACAGTTTGCACATTCATATTTAATCCCCTCACCCTATTAGTATATATTTCCATAATCTTACCATGTTAGCGGAATTCCAAGGTGTAGTTGTTGTTGAAAAAGTAAAAACTGAATATTCTGTTTTATATTGACTGCTGTGGATTTTATTTACTTGGTTCTTTTATGTGTACCTTTTGAAGTGTCGATGTATGAAATGATTTAAGGTTTGGAAAATATTTAAATAATAAAGTATGAGAATTAATCAGAGTTATGTTCAGTTTAACTTCCGGTAAATGTATTTTAGAATTAATTATGAAAACTTTTTATAAAGAAATGTCGTCTGTTACAAATATGGAGAAATATAGAAAATCATCGAAAGTGATTGCGCTTTGGGTTAACATAGTATTAAGGTAACTTTCCTAAGTAAGTATTTAAGGGGTGATTAATTTGAATTTCACATATAAGAGACCGTTAATTTTTATAGTCCTACTGTATATTGTATTAATAGCTTTTAACTATGCAAATCATAATCATTTCAATTGGTTTGAAAACCTTATAAAAACACTATTTATAGTAGCGTTTTTTGAAATTATGATGTGGTTATTTTCTTCAAAAAAAACAACCTCTAGAAAATAAGAGGTTGTTTTTTATCAATCACCATGTTTTTCCTGTCCAGCCTTCTTCTTCATAAATACATGTACCTAGATACCAAGCAAGCTGACCAGCTAAACCAATTAAATTACCTTTGACGCCTAATCTAATCATTTTTCTAGCTGCTAATTCATATTCTTTGTTAGTAATATTAGCAATAATAGAACCTATAAAGCCTACTGATAGAAATTCTTTATAATTTGCTATAAGTTTTCTTTCTATACAGTTATCTACAGCTTCCGTTTCTTGTTTGAATGGATCTTCATAGCCAGGTGGTGTATTTACACGTTGGATTTCTTGTCTCAATTGTTCTAATTCTTCAGTTTTACCATATTTGTTTTCTATCATATCAATATCAATATCTACTACTCTTCCATGTTTATCTTTAATTGCAGCTTCTTCAACAACAAATTTCAATTGTGCAGCTACTTCTTGTACTAATTTTTCTTCTTCACTATTAATCTCTTGCGCTTTGGAGATTCCAGCGAAAGAAGTTGTAAACAAAGCGAGTACGAGCGCCATTGATACAATATTTCTTAATATAGTCTTCATTTTTAACCCCATCCTCTTTTCCTTATTTATGCTTTTTTACCGGTATTTTCTAGCACAACTCTATCTTAATACATAAAGCTATAAAAATATATACCCTTCAGAAAGCGGAAAAATAATGAAATCCAATGATTATTACCTTTAAAACCGCGTTTTCAAGATATTTACAATTTTATTATTTGAATATTCTGCGTTTTATTTATCAATTAAATTGTGGATATAGAAATAATGTTAGGTAGTGAGTAATTAATAATGAATTGATAGATTAATAAAAAATCCATTATTACCCTTTTAAAAATTAAAAATCTCTAATGTTAAAATAGGGTTATCTTACAAAAAAACGTGATTTTGTAGTAGGTGAATTTTTTTGTATTGGGAATTACTACACATGAGATATAAAAACAACACTGTGTCTGAAGACTTTTTAGTGGGGAAGTGGATATACATAGATGAAATATAGATAGCAAGAAAGGGCTGAGATTTATGAAAAAAAGAAAATTTTAACAAAATAAAATGACGGATATATTGCATGATATTTCATCATTATCTTCCTCCTTTTTATTAGCATTCTTTTTTAACTATATAATTTAAACTAACATTTTATATCTTGTATTAATAAAATAGAAATCGAAATGTATTGTGGGGAAAGGGACATCAACTACTGTGGTCTCCGTTTGTCATCTGAAACCGAACTGTAAATAATTCATGGGTTTTTAACAAAAAATCAATTTAATATATTTCATAAGAGTAGCATAAACAAATGATACAATAATGGAATAAGAGAGAAATTCATTTGTGATTATTTTTATGGTAAAGGCAATATGATACTCAGTTTAGTTAGAATGGAGTCGAAATTTTTATGGCACAAAAATTTGCTGTTTTTTCAAATACAATAGGGGAATATGAAATCTTTGTAAAATCCCAAACAATTTATTGGCCTAGATCACTTACTAAACTTACAAAGTCTCAAAGCGATAGCGGAAATGTAAAAGAAGAAGTGGTTGGGGATAGGGTTTACTTGGTAACAGGAGCTTCTATTCGTGATTATATATTCGAAGATTTAAAGGGAAAAGTTATATCTTCGCCGATGATTACACATATGGGAGTTGTTAGAGAAATTATAGAAAATCCGATTATTTGTTACAGGTATAAACATAGCAATAAAAACAGAAAAAGGGACACTGTTATGTTACCGTTTCAAATGTTTGAAATACTTAAGGGATTTAAGAGATATCTAGATGAAGATTTTACAAGTGAGAACTTGGCTGAGATAGACCATATTTTAAAAGTTGGAGTAATAATTGAAGAATTAAAGATGGAAGGTAAAATAACGTTTGAGCGTGCCTATGAAATAGGAGATGTTTATTATATTGGTGATAAAAAAGGCAATTTGTTTATTTTAGATGAAGATTTCACACCTGTTTCACGACAAAGTGCAAATGTTGAGAGGGCAAAAAAAGTACAGATGATGCCGGATAAGAACTCCTTAATAGCCATTCGAGAGGCATGTAATGAAGCTGGATTAAAAGGTGAAGAAGTGATTCAACACCTAGGTACGTGGCAAGGGGAACAGTACATGAAAATCGATATTACAGATAGCTTGTTTATACCTGTTGAGTATAAGCAGGGGCTTTTGCAAGGAATTTCAACAAGATTACTGACAGATGGAGGTGATGGTTCACTAGTATCTCAGTTGTACAATATGGTAACTAAACAGCAAGAAATAAATCCTTCACAAAAGGGGAGTAATGATGTGGAATTTGCAAAGAATCAAATTTTGTATGGACCACCTGGAACAGGTAAAACGTATAATACGGTTTTATACGCAGTTGCCATTTGTGATAAAAAAAGTATTGAGTCATTAAAGGAAATGCCTTATAAAGAAGTACTAGATCGTTATGAAATGTTAAAAAAAGAAGGAAGAGTTGCTTTTACAACATTTCATCAATCCTATGGATATGAAGAATTTATTGAAGGAATAAAACCGGTAATTAATCAACAAGATGAAGATTCCATATCAGATTTAAAATATGAATATACTTCTGGGGTATTTAAAAAGTTTTGTGAAGAGGCTAAAAAAGTTAGAGTACAAGCACCTTCCTTAAAGATAAGGAAGCACCCTGTTGTGTGGAATGTACTTCTTGAAGGGACGGGACAAACTAAACTCAAAGAAGAATGTTTTCAGAATGATTATATTAAGATTGGATGGGCTAAGCAGGATAAACTCATCACTGAACAAACAGATAATTTAAATGATAAAGTACGTAGAATTCTGCTGAATTTTCAGGAGGAAATGCAAAAAGAAGATATTGTATTTATTCAAGGAAGCAACACTACCATTGATGCAATTGGAATTATTGACGGCCCTTATGAATTTGATGAGTCCGATAAAAAATATCCAAGAAAAAGAAAAGTGAAGTGGATTGCTACTAATATTAATGAAGAAGTATATGCTCTAAACAAGAATACAAAATTGGATAGGAAAACTGTATATCCATTAAGAAAGATGGATATTGAAGGGGTAATTAACTTAATTGAAAAGTATAGTAGTACTAAAGAGTTCAATGTAGAAAAAAATATTGATCCATACGTCTTTATAATCGATGAAATTAACAGAGGGAACATTTCAAAAATATTTGGAGAGTTAATTACACTGATTGAACCAACAAAGAGAATTGGAGCAACAGAACAGACTACTGCACTTTTACCATACACAGGGGAGGAGTTTGGGGTCCCTAATAACGTACATATTCTTGGGACAATGAACACAGCAGATAGATCTATTTCATTAATGGATACAGCATTAAGGAGAAGATTTAAATTCATTGAGATGATGCCCGACAGTGAAATACTTAAAGAACTAGGTATTCTCGAAATAGAAGGAATTGATGTTCCAGCTATCTTAAAAGTGATGAATGAAAGGATAGAATTCCTGTATGATAGAGAGCATACAATTGGACATGCCTTTTTTACTCCTTTGGTTGGAGAAGAAAATCAATCTGTACAGAATCTAGCACATATATTTTTAAATGATATTATACCATTACTACAAGAGTATTTTTATGAAGATTATAGCAAGATACAGTTAGTACTTGGAGATAATGCAAAAACAGATGATATAAATAAATTTGTTTTAGATACAGAAGTTAAACTAAAGAATATATTTAAAGGAAATCCAGATATTGATTTGCCAGAAAAGAAATATGAAATTCAGACAGAGGCTTTTTATAGGGCAGATAGTTATAAACAAATCTATTAAAGCATGGTGAAGATATGAATAAGTTATTAGAGGTTTGTGAATTCGAATCAATAACCTGCAATAAGGATTATGAAAATAATGACTCTTATAAGTATTTAAATGAGGAGACTTTTAAAGAGTTAGAAAAATTTATATTGACCTTAAATGTGAACGAAGAAACAAGTTCAGCAAATTTTCTAAGAATAAGTATGCGGAGAAATGTTGGGAAAATAATTCAAGTAAGGAATTATGTTGGATTAATTCAGATGAAGAATGGTTTTCAGGTTCAAATCCTTCCAAAGATTACAAATAGTGGACTTGAGGATACAAAGAAAACATTTCTAAGAATGATCCGAAGTATGAAAGATTTTCCCAGTAAGATTTTTAATGATGCTAATCTAAACGTAGATAAAATGAACCTGTATGAGCTTTTTATTAATATGTATATCCAGGAAGTAAGAGAATTAATAAAAAAAGGTATTCGCTCATCGTACTTTCCTGTAGTAGATAATGTAAATTATTTTAAAGGGAAGTTAATAATTCGGGAACAAATCAAGAAAAATCAAATACATAAAGAACGATTCTATGTAGAGTATGACGAGTATGGAATGAACCGATCAGAAAATCGATTAATTAAGTCAACATTATTAAAATTACAAAAGCTGTCTAATAGTGCAGCCAATATAAAAGGAATTAGGAAGTTGCTTCCTAATTTTGAAAAGGTAAAACCCTCAATTAATTATAACAAGGATTTTTCAAAAATAGTTATTGATAGGAACACAAAAGATTATAAAACGCTAATGCAGTGGTCTAAAGTTTTCTTGATGAATCAGAGCTTTACGACCTTTTCTGGAGAGACAAATGCTAGAGCGCTATTGTTTCCGATGGAAAAAGTTTTTGAAGCATATGTTGCTAGAAACCTAAAACAAGTATTAAGTGATCTGATGTGGGAAGTATCAATTCAGGATAAGGGGCACTATTTGTTTAATAGTCCAAAAAAGTTTGCATTAAGACCGGATATTGTTATTATGCGTGAAGATGGTAGTAGGGTAATATTAGACACGAAGTGGAAAAAGCTAATTGATAATCCAAATAGAAATTATAGTATATCACAAGCTGATATGTATCAAATGTATGCATACTCCAAGAAATATGAGGTATCAGAAATATGGCTATTATACCCGTTAAATGAGGGAATGAAGGATACTGATATTAATTATAAATCCTATAAAGACGAGGTACTAGAATTAAAAGTAAAAGTTTTCTTAGTTGATTTAACCAATATTCAAGAAAGTCTTAGTGTGCTGAAAAAGCATTTAATAAATGGTAGAAATGAAGTACGGTGTCTGAAGTAACAAAGAAAAGTTAAAAATAGCATTGAAATATATTGTTTTCTAGGAAATAGTTAAAGTTCAAAGTGTGATTTAGGTAGTTTTTGAATACGTGTTACGCTGGCCACGGCCATGTCTTTTAATTTATTAAAAAGGCAACTAATTCTTTTAAGGGAATTAGTTGCCTTTTTCTATTCCTTGAAATAAGAGGGAAATAGTTAAACCTGAATGATGCGTTTTTATTTTAAAATCGTTATGAGTTACTTGAATTTATAATAAAAAGTCTAGAGAATAAACAGTTTAATTATGATATTAATTTTAAATTTTTTTCCATTGGTCTTGGAATGGAGAAAGGTCTGTACTAGCAAGTTTTGTACCTTCTTTATTTAAGTTAAACGTAAAGTTTCCGCTAGATGTTCCCTTGTTCGAAAAGATTTTTCTAATTTCATGATTAGAAAAAATATAGTACTTCAAATTATTAAACCCGTTATAATTAGTAAAGTTGCTGATGATTAATACTAGGTTATCAAATGAATCCAGTTCAGCTTGTGAACGTTTTAATATGAATGATTCATTAGAAGTGGATTCACTAGTTTGAATATGTTTTACTTCAATTTTTTTATCGGTATCTAAAATAATTAAATCGTATCCTTCTTGGTTAGTAGTATCAGCAAATTTTACAGTGTAGCCTAAAGAAACTAATTTGGCTAATACTAGGCATTCCCCCATAAAGCCACTTCTATTTCTATCTAAAGGTTTCTTACTCTTTTCTCTACTTAAGAGTTCCATACTAACTACCTCCGTTGATTAACCTTTCATTAAGTTCCTTGTATTAAAGAATAGATTTTTTAATTTCTAGTAACTTTGCTCTTAGTTTTTCATTATGTGCATATAAATAAAGACCTTTTATGCCTCGTTTTAGCAAGATATTAAGCGCATTTAAAATGATTTCTTCTTTTATTTTTGCAGCATTAGGTTGATTTCCTAATCCTTTAAATGCTTCGGTGTCTTTATATCTATCACTTAATATTACTAGTTTATTCTTTTTTTCATCATAAGAGATAGATGGGCCTAATATTACACCCACATAGTTTAAGTCAAATCCTTGTACTGTATAAATTGAACCTACCTCATCAATTGAACTTCCATGTGGAGAAGTTTTCTCTCGTTGTGCCCATGTTGTAGAAGAATCGGTAAGGTTCCATGGTAGATCTAAGCCGCCAGTTGTAACATGATACTTTCCACCATCTTTTTTATGTTCAAAATCAAATGTGGAAACAACTCTAGAAAGTCCCCATTTCGTATTTTGTTGTTGTATTTTTTTATGCATATCAGAAGCATGTTCAAAGATGTCAAAATTATAAGTGTCAGGGACATTTGGCATAGGGGTAATTTTCTTTTGAACTAAATTATCTAACCATGAAACTAATTCATTGCCAGCATGCATTCGCATTTGAGTAGAAAGTTTGTATCTTTTAGGCTTATATTTTGATAGGACGGTGTTTAAAGTTTTAGCATCCCAATATGCCTTATTGCGGGTTACTTGCTTAGAATCAAAGATAATAATAGTCACCTTAGCTCTTTTAATAATATCTTCTAGATGGTTATGACCGTGATATGAATTATAAGAATCTGAACTCGAGAGTAGTAAATGGGCTTCATCAACAAATACAATATCAGCTGGTGTAGTCTCTGTATCTAATGGCATTTGATTAATAAAGGAAGTAGGTTTTAATATTTTATTCTTCTGCATAATTTTCACATTAGAAGCTATGCTATGGAACGTTTTTAACGCTTCATTATGGTTAATTAAAATATAACTGGAAGTATCATATAAATGTGAGTTTTTGTCTTTAGACATCTCTAACGTTTTATAATAAAGAGAACTTAAAACGACACTTTTACCAACCCCAGCGCTACCTTCAATGAAAATCACTTTATGTTCTGTTTTGTTTTGAGTATTCATTTTAAAGAATTGTTCTTCTAATTCATATACAACATCTTGGTATAATTCAAACTGTTCAGATGTAAGTTGTTTAAACGGAGATAGTTTGAAAATATCATTATTCTCAATTAAAAATAGATCCTTATTAACAATCTGTTCAGTATCTTTCAAGGTTTTCCAGATTGCTTCAAAAACTTCATCATTATAAAAGCTTTTTTCATAGTAGTTATGCACAACTGAAGATACAGTTTGACTCACATTTCTTAACGTATAACGTTCATCACCTAAGAAATAATTAATTAACTTTGTTTCCAAATTATATGTAGCAGATTGATTGAATTTTTCATGTTTAATCAGTGTTACGTGTTTAAAATCATGTCTGTTTTTAGCATTAGAAGTATTATTCCTATTTAGTCTATGGTTGTGTAATCTATTAAAAGCATTTACTGTTTCACCAATATAAGCTTCTTTCTCCTTATGTAGGATATATATAATGGGGTAGTCATTAAATTCATTATAATCCGTTTTAATTTTATCAATTTCTTCTTTTGTGAAAGGGATAGTTTTAATAGTTAATCCTTCCATGCATATACCTCCTATTTTTAAAGACCAATGTCTTAGATTCAAAGTGGAAAACTTTACTGCTAAATCTTGCTTAAATAATATGGCTTTGAAATAATTTGAAAAAGGTTTAAAGGTTTTAAAATTATAGAATTTCACTTTAATTGTATAATTTAAAAAATAAATATACAACTTATGTATTATTTATTGGTACAATATAAAACGGTATCTATATAACATAATTAATATCTTTGGATATTATGTTGATATAAGGAATATAACTGTTTATATAGAAAACAAATGGATTAAACCTTAATTGAGCTGAAGGAAAATTCTAATTCAGATTCTAATTATGGGAGTTAATTACCATATAAAATGCCAAAGTATGTATTAATTTGTAAAAAATTATCTATTTTAGATTGAAGGTTTAGTATAATAATACTAATGTTTTTTATTTGGGGGTTTGTACAAATTGTTTATTGAAGGAATGGTTGAATATCGGCCAGGCATTGATGCGGAGCGTTACGTTTGGGAAAAAGTAAAATCAGCATTCATTGAACGTGAAAGTTTTGGTTTTTTACATTTTCCGATGTTCAAGCAAAATCATGCTAGTAAAAGAGAAATAGATATCTTATTAGTTGATCGTGACATTGGTGCAACTGTAATTGAAGTAAAAGGAATAAATATAAAACAAATTCAGGGAATACAAGGTCATATATGGCACTTTACCAAAGATTATTATGCATCTAAAGGTGAGCCTTTTAACCAAGCGGAGCAACAATTAAATATGTTGTGTGATGATATTGAAAAAAAGGACAGTCTAAATCGAGCGTTTTCTAAGCGTGCTGTAGTAGCCTTACCATATATTACGAGTGAACAGTGGGTAGAACGTGGTTTTAACCAATTGTTAAATACTCCTTTTATATTGTTTAAAGATGACTTTGAACAAGGGACTTGGATTCAAAAACTTGAGTGTATGAATATATATAAAGCAAGAATGAATTTACAGGATTCTCAATGGGATGCATTAAAAAAACACTTTTATATTAGAAATTTGGCAAGGGAAAAAACAGATGAAATAAAAAGCGAAAAACAAAAACGGTTCTCTAATTTATATGTTTTTACTAGTGAGGAGCAATTTCATAAAGAGAAAGAGGAAATAGAAAACTTATTAAAGGAAGGTTTAAAAATTTATATCTTTAGCACGTTTTCTATTTCTAAGAATTGGCTTGCATTGCAAAAGGATTTTTGTGATGAATTTCAACTTCAAGTTTTTCAAATAAAAGAGACACTACTTTCAGTGGATACAAGAATTATCCAAGACGGAGAGGTAGAGGCATCCTTTTTAAAGAATATATTGTCTCCAGCGTTTCCAGATTTTAATTTGGGTCAGTATATAGCAGTTCACACTCCGCATACGGATAACTTAATGATTACAGCAGGTGCGGGAACAGGAAAAACATACGTTATGATTGATCGTATTTTTTATCTGTTAGAAAAGGTTGGCATCACACTGAAAGACATCATAATGGTTACTTTTACAAATGCGTCTACTAATGAAATGAAGGAGCGTTTGCAAAAGAAATTATTAAGCATGTTTAAATTGACAGGAAAAACAAAGTATCTTTACTTTGCTGAAGAAGTAAAAAATATACAAATTAGCACAATTCATTCGTTTTCTAAATCTATTTTAACTCAATTAGCACATGAAATTGGTTTTGGTAGAAACTTAAAAGTAAGAAGTTTTATTAAAACGAAGAGTGACATTCTTGAAAAGCTTGCTAACGAGTTTTTCCAAAAACATTCTGCGAAAGTTTTAGTCGATTTAAATTTGAAGTTTTATGAAGTTACAAAAATGATGAAGAGTTTCTGGGATGAAATGGAGAAGAAGGGGTTAACAAGACAAGAAATTGAGTCAATTGACTGGGGTACGGTAGTAAAAGAAGAGCATCAGGTTCTCAAGGATCTTTTTCAATATGTATTCAAACAATGTGAAGGTTTATTAGAAGCGCAAAAGAAGAAAGAAAATGCAATTGATACAGGGGATATGGTCCGAAAACTAAAGTTATTTACACAAGGTGATACACTCAAACAGCTTCAAACCGATAAATACTTATTTGTTGATGAATTTCAGGATAGTGATAATACGCAAATTGAACTAGTGGCAAGTCTACAAAATCAGTTAAAATATCATCTTTTTGTAGTTGGGGATATTAAGCAATCGATTTATCGTTTCCGTGGTGCAGATTACACGTCCTTTACAAGATTAGCAGAGAGAGTGAGTTCATCATTTACGCCTGTAGCTTTAAATCAAAACTATCGAACAACTAGCAGTTTATTAGAAAAGCTAGATAAGGTATTTTCTGTTTGGGGACAGAAGTGCTGGGGTCCAAAAGGTAAAGAGTGTTTACTTCCTTATACGGAGGATGATCGTTTGAGGGGGATGAAGATTACTGAACCAACAATAGGGGAATTCCTTTATCCTAATACAAATAAAGATAATGTAGAAGAAGAAACAGTTCATCAAATTTTCGAATCTGTGGATATAGTTAAGCAGTTATCAGATGATGAAAATAAAAGAATAGCCCTTGTGGTACGCACGAATAAACAAGCTCTTGAAGTACGAGAGTGGTGTGAAAAAGCAGGAATAGGAACTGTACAAAATTTAGATGGTACGTTTTATAAATCAGATGCAGTCATACATTTTAAAATGATGTTAGATGCTCTGTTGTATCCAGGTGAGGCAAGGCATGTCGTTAATTTTCTACAATCACCTTATTTTAGATATGCAATTCCAACTAAACTACTTATTCCCTTAAAAGGTGATAGTGAGAAGATAATAAAGTTTTTACAATTGCATATGGGAAATGACTTTACGCAGTATCTCGATGAGTTAAAAAGATTACCTGTTATGGCTGTTATACAGAAAATTATCTCTGAAAAGGGATTACTACAACATATTTCATCCTATTATGAAGTGAAGTATGGAGATGACCCAGACATAGATGAGTCTATAAAACAACTAGAGATTGAGATAGCTGTAAAACAGTATGAGAAAAATTTATATCATTTAATGAACATCATTCAAAAGCAGTTTGATTCCATGAGTGGTACGCTTTGGAACATACATGAATGGTTAACCTTACAAATTCGCGTAAATCGTAATGAAAATGAACCAATGATTGAAACGAAATTAGGAGTTGTAGAAATTACGACTGTCCATCGTTCGAAAGGCCTAGAGTACCATACTGTTATTATGCCTAAACTGAACCACTCATTTAGTAATAAACAAGCCTCTTTTTACATACAAGATGAAAAAGAGATGGGTGACGATAAACGGATTGTTGGTTGGAAGGCTAAGGATATTAAAAATAACCATTTTACTACACTTCAAAATTATGAAAGTTTTGAGGTAGAAAGAGAAGAGACTCGATTGTTGTATGTAGCGATGACCCGTGCGAAAAAGAGGCTAATCTTAATGATGCCTGAAAAAATAAGTGAAAATACATGGGGTAATTTACTAGGACGAGCTTTTAATGAGGTGAATCATGAACGTTGATGTATATACATATGATGATCCGAAGCGTTGGAGAAATCATTCAAAATATAACAAGATAAAAAATGCTATTCATATATGTGCTACCAAAAATATGAAGGACGGTATTGTAGAGGCGTATCAAAACAAAGAAGAACGAGAGTTTTGTTATGTGTTTACAATTCGCGAAATTATTGATGAATTATTAACAAGATGGAATTTACCCGAAGAGCAACTAAAACAATATTTAAAGCTTTCTCGGGTTATCAATGAGCTTAACACGGAGAATGCAGAATTAAAAAATGCATTTAAAAATAATCGTCCTGATCTTCTTGAAACGATTCGCTTTCTGACGTATACCGGGGTGAAACCCATTGATTTAACTACAATAAATCTAGAAAGTAATAAGCTAACAGAAAAGGAAAAGCTCTTTCAACAAATTTGGTTTGATGTACAGGAAAAAGATACTACCTATAAAAATATCCGAAATAAGCTTCGTAAGGGATGGGCAATAGAAGAAATCAAAGAGAAAATCAACAAGCTTTTAACGGAAAGTGAAAGACCGGCGCTAGATGTTGGGATGAATCAGCTTGTTTTACATGGATTTTACTTCATTACACCTGAGCAGCAGATTTTTCTACAAGCTCTCAGGAAGGCAGGCTTTTCTATTACATTCTTTAATTTTTATGATCATCGTTTTCCAGCAACCTTTGATTTTATAAAAGGCTTTATTTCTAAAGAATATCAGTGGACTGATAATTGGCAATTTGAAAGTAATCGGGAAAACAAGGATGAGTCTCTCGGTACTGAATTTTTGAGTGCATTTGAAGGAGAGAATGCACCAGGGGGAACTCTTAAAAAAGAAGTTATTCGTTATAATTCCTTTTTTGATTTTTTAAATGATGTAATTGTTCCTAATTATCCGATTGGTGAGACAGAGGATGATGAGGATAAAAACAAGGATAAAGTACAAATTATTGCAACCAATGCTGATATGTTGAATGAGATCCTTGTTCAATATTATCCTAATAAATTTGCGGAAAGCAGAAACTTTTTACAATATCCGATTGGTCATTTCATTAGTAAAATCCATCAGATGATTGATGATAATACATTGATTTTAAATGAAGATATTTTAATTTCAGCGTTTTCATCAGGTTGGTTATATAATCCTATCACGAAGAAAAACGCTAGAGATTACACATACTTGCTAAAGCAACTGTTACCGTTCTTCGGTAATTGTCGTACGATTCATGGGGATTGGTTACCAAGGTTTTCTGATTTAATGAAGCATTACAAAGAAATATTACCAGCCTTTGAAGGGCCAGATGATGATAGGGTTGTAACGAGTGTGCGTAGTCCCTTTTCTAAATTTGCTCATTTTTCACTAAGCAAGAAGCAAGTTGAAGAAGTTCACTATTTTGTGGAGCAACTCGTTTTTATTGCCGAAGAATTGTTCGATATAGAAGCAAAGGAAGCCTCCATAAGTGAGCATTTTGATAAATTATTAGAGATATTAGATAAACATAATCCAATGCAGCATTCTAAATTACTTCAAAATGAAACGGATATTATTCATTCATTAAATGAAAAATTAAAGAAAATTCAGGATGATAATTTCTTTCTATATGATGATGTTGGGGAAGCTATCAATGTTTATTTGAGTGGGAAATTATCAAATACAGATGAAGCCTTTATAAAACCGTTTATTGAGGTTGATGGAGAAGCTTTTAAACCAAATATTAATACCTTTTATCTAACAGGGCTAGATGAAAGAGGTCTACCTCTTGATGAATTCAGTACACCATGGCCATTACAGGAGGTTACGTTTGAAAAACTCTCCATTCGTCATGAAGTACTTGAATTACATACATTGAGAAACCAATCTATCAAGCAGATCTCAAGGTATTTACTATTTATTGCTTTGGAATTCTTATTAGATAAAAATACTGAACTGTCTTGGATGAAAAACTTTTTAGATAAGGAAGATCTGCAACCTGCTGTGTATGTCCATCAACTAGGATTAAAAGTAATAGATTATAAGGAGAAGGCAAATCACCTTGTAGTGAAAACACGTCCTAATCCAGTTGATTTTAAAGACATAGCGGTAGATATAAATGATGAGGATTTAACAGAACTAACATTTACAGATTTTCTAATAGAATATAACCAATGTAAAAGGAGATTTTACTTTAGTTATATCCTAGGTCATTCACCTGTTTTTAATGATGAATTTATTCATCAATTTATGTTTACGGAATTAATTCGATTGGTCAAGCGTAGTACCACTTTAACGGATGAAAAGGTTATTAAAACGGTAAGCGAATTATTCCCTCACTGGACGAACTATAAAAAAGAAGTAATGGCCGAAACGTTTATAAAAATTGCGAGGCAAGATGAAGAGCGAGAGCAAGTTAGTGGAAATATTAGTATCAGTAAAACAAGGAAGAATTTTCAGCTTCCAGGTCTTACAAATGCTAAAAGAAATGAATGGATAGAAGAAACTGTTAAGAATAAGCCTTCCTTGTTGATTGATATGAAGGAAGATGTAATGAATGAGAATATATTCCATGCTAAACCAGGAGAGAATTGTCGTTACTGCCCCCATGTAGATATTTGTAGTGAAGGACGACATCTCATTGGTTAGGAGGGAACAGGATGAATAATATTTGGAGGCAAATAGCTACTAACTGGAGAACATTTGAAAACGATAGTGATTCAGAAGTTTTGATAGAAGAACTAACAAATGATGCATTGAATATGGTTTTAGTAGAAGACTCCTTTAAAAGTGCATTGGAATATTTAGATGAAGAAGAAAATGATGATGACGATGATTGGCCGTAATATGATAAGTGAGGTGTAGGAGAAGGGGAGAAACTCCCCTTTGTATGTGTATGGAAAATAAACTCGAGAGTACTGAAATAACATTAACTAAGCAACAACAGGATATAGTTGATTACACAGGGAATGAAATTTTGATTAGAGGGATTGCTGGTAGTGGAAAGACGCTTGTTTTATTAAAAAAAGCGAAGCAAACAGCACTGAAATATCCGAATGAGAAGGTTGTAATATTCACTTATGCAGGATCGCTTTCTAATGCAACTAAATTTTTAATTGAGAAGTACAACCTTCCTAACTTAGAAGTGAAAACATTCCATTCATGGGCGTTTGGTGCATATTGTAAGGTCATGAAAAAGAAACCTATTATTACACAAAAGTATAAACAGGAAGAATTTTTAAAAGAGGCTATAAAAGGCTTAGCAAGTCTTGACCACCGCTTTGTAAAAAATGACGATTATTTCGATTTCCTAAAGGATGAAATACAATGGATTAAAGGAAAAAACATCACTACTTTAAGTGATTATTTGAAAGCAGATCGAAGAGGGCGCGGTACCAATACACGTGTTACCATGAATGATCGTGAGATTATTTATCAAGTCTTTGATCAATATAATAAGAAGAAAAACTATTTACTTGATTTTGATGATTTAGCTGTTGTTCTCATGAAGAATCCAGCTATATTTCCAGATTCCATTAAATATGATCACATTTTTATTGACGAGGCTCAAGATCTACAACAGGTTCAACTGCAAGCATTAAAGCAGATTGCTAGAAAATCATTTATTGTTGCTGCTGACAAAGGGCAAAAAATCTATAAAACATCTTTTACATGGAAAGAAATTGGTTTGAATGTCACGGGTAATCGTACAAAAATATTAAAGGAATCCTACCGTTCGACAAAACAAATTATTCAGCTAGCAGCAAGTCTTCAACAAAATGATATGATTATTCATGATGAGGAATACGTAATTCCGAATTTACCAGAGAGGGAAGGGCCTATCCCGTATTTAATGAATTGTAAAAATGCTGAATCCCAAGATAGAGAAGTTATTAAATCAGTAAAACAAATTATTGAACAAGCACCAAATTGTACAATTGGTATTTTATATCGTGAGGGATCTTCAAGAAACTCAGCAAAATTTAGAATGCAACGTGCATTAAACGATGCTGGGATTCCATCAGAAGATATTAGAGAGAAGGGAAATCCACATACTCCTGGAGTAAAACTTTGTACCTTCCACTCAGCGAAAGGTCTTGAGTTTGACTTTGTATATATTATTGATTTAATTGAACCTACTAGAATACCAGACGAGGATAAAGAAGAGAATTATTGGGAAATTGAAAGACGTTTGCTGTATGTTTCTATTACACGTGCTTGTAGACATTTACAATTATTCACTTATAGTGATACGTTAAGGTTGGTTAAGGAATTAGATTCAGAGTTCTATAAGAGTTTCACCTTATAGAACTTTAATTCAGTTAAAAGATTTTATAAAAAGGATAGAAATATCTATCCTTTTTATTTTTAGATGTATTGTGATGACAATATTGTTACGAATAATTCTATTTCGTTCATGATTTAAAGCAAATGCTTCCTTCTTTTGTGATGTTAGCAGCTTTTTTAAAAAGGGAAATTTTTAGTGTATTTCTACAATAAGTTTAAAATATAATTATATTTCTAATTATAATATAAGGAATAAGAGTTATAATGTTTTGATTGAAAATATAGTGTATCTTAATTCGGAAAAATAATATGGAGGAAATAAAGTGATGGTTAAAAGAATAGAAAAACTTTTAACAGCAGCTACGGAAGAAGAATTTGAAGTGTTTGTAGGCGGAATTGATGAAGATTTACTAAGAAAGTAATAGTAATATAGTCAAACATGTATGATAGGGATTTAAGTTGAAGAAAGTATGCAGAAATAAATTCTCTACACACTTTCTGATTATTGATATTTTAATTTAGATATGAATTGCTAACTTTTATGTATAGGTTAAAAATAAAGGATATGAGAATTTTAAAAAGGAAACCGTGAAAGAGAAAGGATTCATTATATAGACTATGGAATATAATTCGGTTAGTCAGAAAGATGTTTTCAAATATAATAATTTAGTTCTTCTCTGTCCTTTTCATAAAACTTAAAATACTTTTTTTGCTGTTTGCATTTAGTTTATCTAGATATTTCTTTGCTTCATCATAATTAAGGATTAAGAGGTGTATGTAAGCCCTTGCTATGAATAAAACATAAATCTCTGCTTCAGTACTTGCCGCTTGTATATTGTGGGCTACGTGCAATGTATTCCAACTACCTTCTTCGAATTCGTAGTTGATATTATAAAAGTTTTCTTTTATATCATTTTCAGGTAGAATGTGCCCAGGGCCCACCTGCACAAAAGGATATCTTTTTGCCAAAAGAATATTTAATAAAGATTCTAGATTGTAAAAAGATTTTATATCACCCTGTACTGCCAGTATTTCGAGTGACAAATCTGTATCTTCATCAAGCATAGGATAAAACATACTACTCAATTCATAATCAGTTTCTTTGTTGGCAAGCCATATACCATACCTTTTTGTAAAGCTTTTCTCAATGTGTGGGAAGAGATTGAAAACTTTCTCTGCTTCAGTGCGATCTCTATCTTTTACGAGAAGCAGTTCCCTTTGGAAGTTCATTTGTTTTAATAGCTTTACATTCCCAGTATGTTCTTCCCCTTCTACATGTCTTATAAAATCTTCTAATAACCTTCTAACAAAAATATCATTAAATGTTTTTTTATCAATATCGGCGTAAATAGTTAGTAAATTAGAGAAATCATCTAAATAAGTAAGCTGATTTTCCCAAAGACTCTCTAGAAATTGTACTTTATCACTGTCAATTGATATATATTTAGCAGCGAAATACTCCATAAAGGATTTGTGAATCCATTTATAGCTGGAACCTTCTTTAATTAATAAAGGAACATTTTGTATTATATCTGATAGAACTTCGGAAGGTTCAATTTTTCTTTCAAGTATACTATTTTTCAGTACGTCTTTAATTAGGCTTAAAAGATAGTCTTTTTCAAAGTCGTTAATACGATTTTCTATACATTGAAACGCAAAATGTTGTAAAAATCCATCTAATTCATCTTTAGATAGCCCACTCAATATTTGTCTTTTATAACCATCTTCTTTAGTTAAGTCATGGTCAGAGTAAAGGGCGTCGTATACCTGACGATAGAAAGAGGCTTGAGTTAGAGGGAGTTCATGTTTATTTCTATATGTAAGGTATAACAAGGAAACATATAAAGGATTGGCTAAGAATTCATTAAAATAACCTTTTGCATCATTAATAGTTCTTACAAGATTTCCGTGTATATTGTATCCTGAAACTTTATCGTATTTATATATTAATTCAAAGGCTTCATTTTTTTGTAAACGTACAATTTCAAATTTCTCAAATTCAGGGAAATGAAGGCCATGATGCGGTCTAGATGAGATAATGAAACGATTTTGACCGCCATAAGAAATAAATTGTTTTAAGTCTGAAGATACTTTGTCTCTATCATTTCCAGGGATTTCATCATATCCATCTAAGAAAAAGAGAAAATCCCCATCTTTTATCAGTTCTATGATATGTTCTTTTGTAAAATCAGAAGATATGAAATTTATCTTTTTATATATCTCATCTAATATTCCATGTTTTGAATTTAGTCTTCTTAATTCAATGAAAACAGGGATTTGAATTTGTTGTTTAATTGAAGATAAGAATAGAAACTTTAAGAATGTTGACTTACCCATACCAGCACTATCAGTAATAAGTATTTTAGTATGATTGTTAAAAAAGTCTTCATTATACGTGTCTATTAACACAGTATTGTTAGACTTGGCGTGAGTATCAAATTTTAATGATACTATTTTTAATGGTTGATACACCTGTTCTAAAAATACTTTGTGATGCTTTAAAGCAATAGTTGGAATAGTGCTGTATTCATTAACACTACTCTCTAGGTACCTATTGAATTTTTCTGCCAACTCATCGTAATGTTCAAATTTTATTTTTTTTCTTTCAAAAACATTGTTTATTTTAGATTTTAATATTTCAAATAAATATTTCGTAGATTCAGTAGCTATTGCCCTGGTTGCTGAATCTGCTAGCATTTGTTCTAATGGCATATTTTTCCCCCTAAACTAAAATACAGAATATCTTTATTCTATATTAATTTTGTATATATTTAAATTCTCTTATTTAATTTTTTAGGTATTGTAGAAGTGAAGTTTATTGAAAATCTATTCAGCATGGTATAGGCGTATTTTTCTTCTAAGATATAGAGGGCTAGTTACTATTATAGTGTAAGTACTAAAACATATAATAAGGGGGAAAGGTGTCTATGGTTCTTAATAGAATAATGAATGATGAACAAGCAGAAAGGAAAAAGATTTATCAATTCTTTCAATGAAGAAGAATAAAAAGACCGAGACCGATGCTTGTTCTTTTTATTCTTCTTGAAAGAAAGGCATTGTGTTTTTGTATCAATATTCTTTTGTTTTATGAAGTTTTTTTTAATTGATAGCATTTTCTTTCTTTTGCTATTATGTTTTTCTAAAATTCCTTTAATCTATTTTAAATAGTAGTCTATGTTGCTGTGCAATTTTGTGATTAGTGAAAGGATAGAGTGTATAAAGCTCCTTGTAATTCATCGTATTTTTCATATGTCTTTAGATAATCATATATGTACTTAGTAGAGAACCAAAGTCTGCAGGAGGATAGTCAGCTAACCTTCTATTTACGATTCCAAAGTCTTCGTAAATCTTAATATGCTGCATCAATAAACAAATAGGCTTATATTTATTATCGGTTACGCTTTTATTTTGTACTACAATATAAAATTTTTTGCCCTTCGAAGAATCTTCTTCAATAAGAGAAACATAATCATTAATCTTTAAAGTTCCTCCAGAATTTTTCTCTTTACATAGCTTACTCTAAAATCCCATTCTGTTAATATAATATGGTTTATTTTCCCTTGGGGATATATTACTATGAATCTTAAGGGAATTAGTCCTATTTCTGGGGATATTCTATCGTGTAACTATGAATAATAAAAACAAAAAGGATTGGTATTAAATTATGGACTTTAAAGAAATTATTAACAAATCAAGGTTGAATAACGATCCGGCATACAGTTACATATTTGGAGCTAGGTTCGGTACAATCATTCAAGATGCTTATACCAAAGATGGTGTATCAGATATAGTTGGAGCTTTGGATGATTTATGTAACCCAAAAACTCTTGAATGGGGATGGGCTTCTTCTGGGATTTATACCTTTTGGAATTATGAGACAAGAGAGTTACTGTATATTGGACTTGCAGTTAATTTCGCTGAAAGGTTTAAACAACACAACGGTATAATTTCCTCCCGTCCATCTAGTTGCAAATACAAAAAAATCACTGAATATTTTAATACAAATAAAAAACTAGGATATTCTATTTTGACAATGCCTTCTGTTTGCCAACCAGTAATACGTAAAAACATCGAAGGAATTTTTGAAGGGGAAAAAGTGGAATTATCGGATTTCAATCATGAACAATTTAAAAAAGATGTAAAATTAGTCGAGGGAATTCTAATAGAAAGTTATCGGAAAATGTTTGGTCAATTGCCACCATGGAATGAAGTAAAGGGTAGTATAGAGGGGGCTAGCAGGAGTACAAAAGGAAATTACAAAATTGTCGAAGGGTTTACCACATCTAATCCACATCATCCTCTCGTGGCAAAATGCACATTAAGAGAACTAAAAGGTAATATACATTATGCTTATGAGGAATTCCTAGATAAAGTTAGGCAATTTATGCTTACTCATGGTACTTCTTTTAATGAAGCACTTGAACAAGTGTTGAAAGAATCAGGTGGGAAGGATGCAGTATATGATTTAATTATAAGAGACGATTACATGTTAAAAACCCTAAACTTGAATAGATAACTACAAAAAATGGTTATATTGCTTCTTATTAGAAACATAAAATAATGAAACCCTTCATGGTAGGCAAATGAAATGGCCAGCTATAAAATAACTTTTGGTGGAATCAGGTTTTAAAATTGATAATGGGGCAACTAGAATTAATTAAAAGCAAGTAAGGTTTGACATCATTGAGCAGAACAACTAAGATTGCTTTTGGAAAATAAATGAAAAAATTTTAATCATACGTACAAAAATGAGTTGGAACGTATATATATTATAGAGAGAGAAAAAGTTTCATAAATGTGAGGAAAACTGTCTAAAAATCGCCACTTGTTTATATTATAAATAGAGAGTCGTATAAGTAATACATCTTACTTCTTCAACTCTTTAATTTTCATTTTCCATATTAATCTCCTTTTTAATGTAAGTTAGGAAGAATCATTGTTACATATGCAAGTAGTTCAATTAGAGATCCAATAAGCTTTTATAGTTCATTAAATCGAATTTTAAAAGTTTATTGGATCGCGCTTCCTAAAAATTAAATAAAAGATTATTAGATAAAACATTTGAAAACATCATTTTGAATGTTTTATTTAGTAATTTTGGTTATAGAACTTAGGCGATACTTCGGTATCGTCTATTTTATTTTTACAATTCACTGTTTTTAAAAGCAGTGTTAGGAACTTGAAAGGAAGTAATAAACAATGAAAATGGAACTTCGTGTTGCAGTCTCAGATTTACATACAAATACAGATGGAAATGCAGCGTTTATTATGGCACGTAAAACATATAACTAAATTGCTAAATTAAAAGATGCGTTAGGTCATTCTTATGTACAAAATGGATTAGTAAAGGGAAAACCTACAAAACATTATTTGGTAAAGCAATATATATTACTGATGTTTTACCTGAATCAACACCAATAATTTTCGCAAACTTTTATCATGCTTATGCAATAATGATTAAACAAGCTGCAAGATTACAGTCAACAGTTGATACTGAAAACGCTTTGGCAGGAACAACTACTTTCGTGCTGGATAATTACATGGATGGAGCAGTCTGCAATCCACAAGCTATTGCTAAATTGATTGTTGCTTAAATTATTCGAAACAACAAATAGATTATTGATTAAAAGGATCGGCATTCGCGAGACTTCTTTTTTTTATTTTATGCGCTATTTGATGAAAGGTGGAAGCATATAGATGAAAGAAATTGAATCAGTAAAAAAATTTAGAAGTATACTTCGTGAAAGTCAGTATAGATTATTGATTGCTCGTATAGCTACTCATTACTTAAAAGAAAAGGCAGGAAGTAAATCAGATTTACACAAAGAAGTAAACAAAGTACTAATATCGCAACAGTTAGAGCCAGTATCATTTAGTGTTATTCGTAATAACCTATATCCACAAAATGAAAGTAATACTTAATGAGGTGAGATAAGCACTATCTTATATATACGGATAGGTGCTTATATGAGGTGCTGTATGTATATCTATAGGGTGCAGCATTATATACGAATGAGATGCGTAATATATAACATTATGTACATGCATCTCCATTAGAAGGTATTAGCAGGTTCATAGAAGATATAAACAGAATATAAAGCAGATACAACAGCATATTAAACTGCATTTATAAGTTTGTGTGAGAGATTAATAAAGCCGATCTCAATGCAGCACTAATCGTTGTAGAAGGCAGATGATAATTAGCAACTAAATCTAATGGAGCGGCAGTTGAAGCAATCACAATGAAGTTGTTAGAGAAGCTGTTTGTGTTTGTTGTTAAGCGAGTTGTTTGTGTTATTGAGGAAGCAAAGTTGAGAAGAGTTTTGGAGACAAAGTTTGGGTGAAAAAATTTTTTTGGGAAAAATCTCGGGAAGTATCGCCTCCCAATTTAGAAAAAAAGCTAAAATCACCAGTAATAACGGGGAGAGTGTTGTTTTTAATGCAGATACCAATTGGCCCAAACTCCGTTGAACTCCTATTTTAGTTTATGTAAAAAAGGCCCTTCGGAAAAAATTCACGAAGGTACCAAAATGCCTTTTGAATGTAAGAAGTCTCCAAAATTTTTATTTAAATATCTTTAGGCAACGAACGATAAGCTAAATTCTCCTAGTGAATATAGCTTATAAAAAATTTTTTTATATACATTTTATATTATGTGCCCATTCTTATCTAAATTTTTTTCTGAAATGTATGGTGAATTGTTTTCATAAAAAGAGAATATGGTTTGAGTTTCTTTAGAAACACTTACATTATCAATACTTCTAATGGCTTCTGCAAAGAGTTTATAAAAATTTTCAGGTGAGTATGTTCTTAATCTGGAAGAAATATAGGAAGCTACCTCAGTTTGTCCATCACCAATTATTGAAGAATCCCGATTTTCGCCGTTGAATTCGAAATTATTTGTGCTTTTCAATTCATAGAGAAATGAAGCTTTTTTGTCCGGATCATATCCACCCAGTATAGTATACATAAGGTTGTAATTAACCTCTGGATTTATATCTTTAAATGTTTGAAATGTAAATTGAAAACATCGCTGTGTATATATGACAGCATCTTCTACTGAAACATAGTCCTTATGATTAATAAGGCTATGTATTAGATCTACTGTGGCACTACCTAAATCCCCAAGTCCTGCTGTAGCAATTATTATATTAGGTCTAATAGATTTTATTTTCTTTTTAGCATGAGAAGAACCTAACACATTCCCATCTTTATCAATATCACTAGATTTTGTATCAGCTGTAATAGTAACTCCATTTGGAAACTTGTAACCAATAAGAATTGTCATATTAACCCCCCTTTATCTATTTATAAAAAATACTTGGCTAAATATTTTATTATCGTTTAAAACAGTTATTAAAGTTTTAGATTCAAGAATATATCAATATCTTCATCAGTATTTGACATAACTGAATACTTGCAAGGTATTATTTCTGATTTTGAACGAATTATATAACATGGGTTGTTTTTTTACTAAATGTATTTTAAGTGGTTGGAAAAGCTTTGTTTTAAGACTTTAAATAGTCTTGCAAGTTTGTTCCTTATGTAAATAGTTTTTAAAGAATATTAATAGGTTGAAATTAGTAAAACTATCCTTACTTTCTATTATATAACTTTTTGGGAAGATTGTAATAAGAAATTGATTGTATAAAGAGATAAAGAAAACGAAGTGTGGAATTCTAGAGGGAGTTTTATATAACATTTTTAATTTTTTATTAAAAGAAGGTTATACTTATGGTATATGCTTATAGCATTAGTTTTGGAATGTGTAATTTCAAATTCGCGTATTTTAAAGTTATGGAAAATGATTGATTAATTCAATTGATTTAACTAGGAATCAAGTCAATAATATACCAATCTTATTTATATTCTACTATAATAGAGGGATAAGAATTAATTAGCGTTCTTTCAGTCTGAAATAGAATAAATTATTGGGGAGGTGAGGATTTTTTGGCAAAAGATAATGTCCGTAGTATTCTTTTATTATTAAAACAATTTGGTTTTACTGATAAGACATTAAAAATAATTTATCAAAATGAAGAGGCTATTTTAGAAGTTATATTTAATAAAAATCATCCTTTTCATAACAAATATTTTAATATTTATACAAAAAAGGAGAAAGAAATTTCGCAAGATTTCAATTCTTTAGTTAAGTTTTCCGATGAGTTTACCGAGAAGATGAAAGAATACAAAAGAAAAGGTATTAAGATTTATTGTAGCTTTATTGAAGGCTATCCTAAGCATTTATTCGTTGAAGAAAATGAACCATTATTTATCTACTGTTACGGGAACTTGGAACTTCTAAATAAGAAGATAAATAAGGTATCTATTATTGGAACAAGAAAAGCAACAAATAAAGCTAAAGTTAGAACGGCGCAATACGTTAAAAATTATATTAGTAAAGGTTGGATAACCGTTAGTGGGTTAGCAAAAGGTATAGATACTGTAGTACATAAAGAAACGTTGATTAATAATGGAAGAACCATAGCAGTATTACCAACATCATTTGAAAAAATTTATCCTTCCGAAAACAAAGGGTTATTTGAAGAAATTATTAATAATGATAGTTTAGCAATTTCAATTACAGGTCCGTTTGAAAATACTTATAAATCTAACTTTTTGGAAAGGAACTCAATAGTTGCTAAAATATGTAATGAAATTTTTGTGATTGAAGCATCTATAAAAAGCGGTACATTAAACACTGTTCGGCAAGGCTTCGAATTTAATAAAAAAATATACTACGATTCAACTTTATTAGATGATGACGTAATTGACTACATAAAAAGATTTCAAGCAATTGACTTAAATATTGGAGGGGGAAGTTAATGTTTTATCTGTTGATTTCAAGAAATGCCTTTTTTGATGAAGATGATGAAATTAGAGAAGAAATCTTTGAATTAATGGAATCGATTGAAGGAAAGGAAATTCAAGTTGTACTGGTGTCACGAAGTAAACAAAAGTATAAAGATATAATTGATGATACTCTTCCTAACCCGGACAAAATAAAATATGGATCTCGTGGAAAATTATCGGGAAAAGTTCTCCCAAGTAATAAAGACATTATGTTGGTTGGTGCAGTGGAAGAAGATATTCGTATAGCCGCAAATAATAAAATATTGTTGATAAATCCTGGTTGGGTGGAAAATGTTGATGAGAAAATCCAAAAATATGGATTTAAACTTAAAAACTTTAATCAAATAATTCAATGTATCGATATTTTAAATCTTGATACAGAGCTTTTTTATGATTTTGAAGTAGATGAAAAAACAAGGTTAATTGCAGTATCTAATGCTAATAAGTATTACGCTGTCAAAAATGAAGCAGAGATGATTGAGAATTATAAAAGAACTTTAAAATATGGATATGAAACTTATCGATATGCGGTTTACTTTCACTATTTAACTATGATTATCGGAATGGAAGAGTTTAAAGATGTTGATTATTGGATGAGTGTACCATCATCTACTGGATCAACTGAAAATAATATATATGATATTGTAAAAAGAACAAGATATTTGCTTAACAACAGGAGAAGTCAAGAATTATTTGTACGTTATAAACCTGGAAAAAAATCAACATCTATGTCTTCAAAAGATAGGATAGAAGAAGGCTGTAAAAGGCATTTCGAGACTTTGCATTTGAATCCAAAATATAAAGGTAAACTAAAAGGGAAGAAAATTTGTGTTCTTGATGATTACTTTACGTACGGTGCCTCCTTTGAGAGTGTAAGAAATTTATTGATTAAGGAAGAGGTTGGAGAAATCATCTTAGTCGCAATTGGAACCTTCAAAAAACCTTATTATAAAGAAGATTTCAAGATTAAGGGAAATGTATATGAGCATGGATATAATTATACATTCATAGACAAAGAGCTGGTTTATGGTGAAGCGAATGAAAAATCGTCAAAAATTATAAATAAAATATATGACATAATTAAAAGTGAAAATTAAGTTTATATTATGCACTTGAAATCACCCCAATTTTACATTGAGGTGATTTTTTGTTAGCAAACGAAATTCTTTATAATAAAATATCAATTTTATTCTTAATAGAAGAAAGGGAAACCGTATCAGTGTATTTTTACAGATATGATTTTCCTTTTTATTTAGGTTATTAAAAAAATGGTTATAAGATTGGTTTGTATGAATCTTTAGAAGTTGAGTTAATGTGATTGTATGTGACCTTCATAAAATTCGACAATGAGTATTAGGGGGATCTTGATAGATTTTGAGATTATGAAAGTTACTTTTCACATCAATAGCCTACAAGAATGCCCTTTTTATCTGATGGATTTTAGTATTCATCAGATAAAATATCTAATAACTTCCATCTCCCATATTAATTGCTCCCTAATCTGAATGATAAGAACTTATCCCTTTCGTTATATTGATTATTCCGGAAATTAAAAGTGTTAATTTCATTTTACATTTGTCGTCTCTTGGATATAAGTAATATTAGGTATCACATTAACTGATAGTATCTATATCTTGAATGAAAGTGAACAAAGAGCGAATTTGTTCAATGAGATTGAAGGTCAAAAGAAGTTAATTCGGGTAGATGACATTATAGAAAAATTACACAACGTGAAAAATTTTGTTCTTATTAGTTGTGGAGGTGGATCTCCATATAGTAGAAGTGTTGAAAATTCGACTGGTACATTGGCAACTATGTTTGAAAGTTTTAATGGAAATATTATTTCATGTCAATGGGATGTTCCAACTAAATCTACTATATATATTGTTAATGAAATGATAGAGCAGATTAAACATAATAGTCTAGGGGTTGATGAAGCATTAATAGTTGCTCAAAGGAAGGTGCGGGAAGAGTATGGGAATCCAATGTACTGGGCTGGTATTGAATTCTGGAAGAATTGAAAATTGAAGGGTTTAAAAACGAGGCTAATCCAATGTGATTAGCTTCTTCTGTTATCTTTGATACGTAACAGTCGATTAGTCTGAAATGCTCTTCTTAAATCTTGAGATATAGAAAAAAACGCCATCAAAAGATGACGCTTAACGTAATATTTTTCTTTCCTTATTCAACTTTCCAATTACAGCATTCAACGGCGAAAACTTATTATGTTGATTAATTAATGCCTGTTTCGATAAATGTGTTTATCGCATAACCATACGCAGGTCAGCGTGACCAAGTAACATCTGTAAATGACGTATATCTTCATCTGCTTCTAAAAACATCGTAGCACCTGTGTGTCGGAATAAGTGGGAATGCACGTTCTTCGTAATATCTGCTGCCTCAGCGTACTTCTTCAGTCGTTTACGAAAGTGATTCCGATTCATCGGTTCACCGTAGTTCGTCACAAAGGCATGATCCGTTTCAAACTCTTCATTCTCTTTTATTAAATCTTTCAGCAAGTTCGCAGTCGTATTTTTAATCGGGACAATGGGTGCTTTACGACTCTTAGCGACTGTTGCCCGAACTGTAATCACTTTAGCTGAGAAATCAATATTGTTAACTGTAAGTGATAGTGCCTCGTTGATGCGCAAAAATGTATCTAATAGAAGATTCATAATAACGTAATCTCGAAAATCACTGTAGCTTCGTTTATTTGGTGCATCTAGTAATCGTTGTAATTCATCGACTATAAGGCAATCGCCTCTTGCGGTTCGTTTACATCTTTTACTTGCTTCATTGGATTACTTTCAATCAATTCCTCATCAACAAGGAAACGGAACATTACCCGTAATGTTTTTAAGCGTGTATTAATAGTAGAAGGGGAGAGGCCAACCGTTTTACAGTCGTCAGGCTTATAATTATGATCTTCAAACTGTATCTTCTCGTTTTTCATAAATACTACGTAATTCTGGATCACATCCGTTGTAATTGTATCTATATTTCTGCTGAGACCTTTGGAGTCGAGAAAATGCGTAAAGTATCGAAAGTTTTCCTTATATTGATGCAAAGTACGTTCAGCTCGACCTTCAGCAACTTTAGCGTGATAGAACGTCTCGAATAAATCGTCAATCGTTTGTGTCGTAAATGTTCTTAACTCTTTCTTCACACGTTTCCCTTTACGTTTTGAAACTGTTTCTTCATTACTAGATGTCATAAAAAACGCCTCCAATTTCGTTATTGAAAACGAGAAGAGAGACGTATAACTACTAGCCTTAGCCGACCGCCACCCTGTCAAAGTTAATAATCTTTTAGGATTGCAACAGATGATAAATGATAAACATTGTTGTATCAGTGTTTTATCAAATCTATGTAGGATTTAAAATGTTTGAGTTTAATACAAAATTACGGCGCTATGCCCCATTTCTGCTCAAAAATAAAAATCAGTTGAGATTAGTTATATCAATGCTTCGGGGGTGTACTTAACCTGAAAATGTACTAAGAATCCTCTCTGTTAAATGGATCTATAATCGTTGTTTTTTCTGTAACAATCTTATTTATGGAAGAAAGTGTAGAAGTTATATTATTAGTTTTGTCTTTTAATACAGGAATATCATCACCATTCTTTTCAAAAACAAACTGTTTGCGTATTTTACTGCCGCTTTCAAATTTTGTTTCGGAATAAGAGCACATTTCGAAATAACTTTTCTCTAAAAAACTAAATGAAAAAACATTAGAAATCCCTTTTCTTTCATATATTAAAGGGTCATTCAAATTTGTAATATAATTTGATATGGACTCTGCGAAAAGGTTTGCAACTAAGTAGGCGTCCTTTAGGTGTGAGGGCGTTTTGGGATTTGAAGTATAGTTTAATAAAATATTATTTACATGTTCTTTAAGTCCCTCGATGTCAGCGCCGCTTCCAATTAAATATACTTTATGATTTTCTAATTCATTTATAATAGCTCCGCCGCCCTGAATGTAATCGATATGAAAAGCTTTATTTGAATTACTGGCCTCGTCAATCATAAAACCTAAAGCACTAAGTTTTTTTCCATTATCAAGAATCGGTGTGGAAGATAGGGCATAGTCACGCAAAATATTAAGGAATTCTTCAATGAAGTTTTCATGTTCTATTTCATTTAAACGAGCTTCTTCTCTTTCAAAAATTAGATTCCATCCATTAACATTGCCAGCTAAAAATAACTCTACGGAGCTGTCTAAATGTTTAAGTTTAAAGGCATTATCTGCTTGTAGAGATCTTGACTGGTTAGTCGTACGAAAATCGTTAACAAATACTGTTCTGTTAGGCTCATATGAATATGCTGCAATTAAAGTCATGTGCTTTCTCCCTTTCGTAAATTATACTTTGTAATTTAATAATAACAGTTACAACTAAAGTTGTCCCTGTAGTCTACTTTGGGAATTAAAAGATTGCAGGGACATTTTTATAGTAGAGTATTTTGAAATGATTTTAACAATCAGGTAGCAGCAATTTAGTTGTTTAATTTATTTTCTCTATAGGGTTAATTAATAGTTCTAGCTTATTTGAAGCCCCCTTATCTGCCGATTGTAGCGAGTGGGTATAAATATCAATCGTGGTATTAATTCTGGAATGGCCCAAACGGATGGAAATAACTTTCATATTTTCTCCTGCTTCTAATAGAAGGGTAGGAGATGTATGACGTAAACCATGAAAGTTAACATGTCTTAGTTCGTGTTTCTTAGTAAACTTATTCCACTTCTTTGTAATATGACTTGGATATAAAGTTTTACCGTGACAAGAAGAAAATACAAAGAAATATTCTCCCGCTTCCCATAGATCACCACAGGATAAACGTTTTTCATTACAAGTATTTTTATAACTTTTTAGTTTTTCAATGAGAGATGCAGGTATAGAGATTGTACGTTTTGAAGTTCTCGTTTTTGGCTCTTTTATATAGTATTGACTATTTGCATATGATACAGCTTGTCGAACTGTTACAGTACCATCCTCAAGGTTAATATCTTTCCATTCCAAGCCTAATAATTCACCACGTCTAAAACCTGCCATAATAGCTAATTGAAATAGAATTTGATACATTGTTTCTTCTTGTTCTAAAAGGCTCATAATTTGCCTTGTTTCTTCTAAGTCATAAGGTTCTTTTATTTGATATTCATCTTTTAGTTTTGTAAGTTTTTTAGCAGGGTTTTTTCTTATCAATTGCCACTCATGAGCACGTTTAAGAGTGTTTTTTATGACACGTATCACATAGTTAATAGTAGCAGGGGATAAAGTACCTTCTTTACCATCCTTACGAGTATCGTTTTTAAGTTGATCTGCAAGAGTGATTAAGTGCATAGGCCTTTATATCTTCTAATTTCATATTCCCAAGAGAAGGTAAGATACGTAGCTTTAAATGACTGCAATACGTTTCATATGTTTGAGGAGATAGGTTATCGATAGCATATTTCTTTTTCCATTCCTCAACAAAGTCTTTAAACAACACTTTTTGTGGTTTTATATACTCACCCGCTTTTATTTCAGCAATAAACAAAGCGAGTTCTTTTTCTGCTTCACGTTTATTCTTTGCGGCAGCCATTCTCGAACGTCTAATAGGATTCCCTTTTTCGTTGTAGCCAACAGTTACAGGCATACGCCAGTTAGTGCCGTATTTTTCGAGAGAACCTTTCATCCTACATTTCCCTTTTTTCTTTTCTTAATCTGTAAGCTTCTTGTTTGCAGGCGTCACAGCAATATTTTTGACGCTTAACCTTCATAAATGGCAATTGACATTTTGGATTTTCACAAATGCGAATAGATACATTGGCATTCATTTGTTGCCACAAGTCGTAGTATATTGCGGTAATTAAGTATTTTGTTTCCCTTCTTTCCGTAATATAAAATCCCATCTGACTTTTCTCGGTATCTATAACTTCAGCAGCCCTGATTTCAATGCCTGGATTAATATAGTTCTCGACTGATTGTATTAATACTTTTCGACCAATATCTATGAAAGAAAGAGTATCTAATTCTCTATTTTCGAAAGAGAACCCAGTAGGTTGTCCATCATACCATTGAACATAATGACGATCTTCAAAATGGGTACTAGCTTCAAGGGTTAGTAGGTTATCTTCAATTTTTTCGGCAGCTTTTTCTCCGATGGCTAATGCTTTATATAATTTTAATACTCGTACAAAGTTCTGTATGGTTTTTTTCCATATTTCGAAAGGTTCAAAATAACTGCTACCAACAGATTGTAATCCTTCATCATCAAATTTTATACCTAACATTCCATACTTTTGAGCAAAGTTAACAATATCTGCTTCGGTTTTTAATTTGGCAAATTCATAAGAAATATTATCAATTTTAATTTCTTGAATTTTCCCAGTCATAAGGTAGTACTTGTTACATATATCTGTTTCTAAACCTCTGGAGTTCATAGGTGTGTCATAATTGTATACATTCTTCCAATAAAAATAATCGTCTACAAAGGTATCTCCTCCTCTATAGTTATTTATTCGTTGTACAAGAGTGTTGTTGTCTACAAAATCAATTTTTTCATATACATATCTGGTTTTTTTATCTAAGTCATATACATCAAACATATCATTTCACCTCTTATTTAATTTGTTACGAAATGGATGGGGTTTTTATGTTTAATTTAGTAACATTTATATTTTTGTTACGTAATAATGATGAAAATCATTTATATTAAGTAACAATTTTATTTTATAATATAACTATCAACATCACAACCACTATTCAAAAGTTAGGAGGAATTTAGATAATGTCTAATAGAAATCAGGATATTAAAAATTTGAAGGATAAAATCCCCAACTGGATGATTGCTTAAAAATTAGAAATACATGAAAACACCGTAATCCTTTGGTTAAGGAGTGATTTATCTGTGGAACGTAGACAAAAAATTATTATAGCGATTGAAGGGATTAAGAAGGAGGTGAGTTAATGGAGCGCGATTTACACTTACGGCAAAGGAAGCTGCTACATATTTAGTAGTATCCTTAGACTTAGTTTATAAAGAAAGTATCTATGGTTCGCTACCGTGTATTCGCATAGGTAGAAGAAAACTATTTCGAAAAGAGACACTTAATCGGTGGATGACAAAGAAAGAATTGCAATGTTTAGATGGACAAGCTACAAATCAATGAAAGGGAGAATTAGTATGAATAACAAACTAAATATATTAACAGAACGCGAGCATAAAGTCTTATCGCTTATTGGTTATGGGAAGGGAAATGCAATTACTGTTAAGGGTATTATTGCAGTGATTGGAGGAACTGATGAAGAGATTAGGGCTATTGTAAGGAGATTAATAGAAAAGCATGGCTACCTAATAGGTTCAAGTAATTGTATTGGAAAGAGTGGATATTATCGCCCAGAGACAGAGGAAGAGAAGAAAGAAGCTGTAAGCAAATTGGAGAAAAGGGCAGCTGAAATATTAAAGCGTGCTAATATTATGCGTAAGTTACCGCTGCTTAATAAATGAGTATGAAAATGGTGATAGAAATAAAAAAATCCATACGAAAGCGCCAACTTTCATATGGACAATCAAAAAAATATTCAAATCAAATAGATTCTATCACACTTCTTTTATAAATAGTACAGAAGGACAGCTAAAAAAGAACGCGTAAGATACGGAATATTATCTTAAGAGCGGCGGTTAACTCATGAAATTGAGCATAACCGTTATTTTTTAACCGTTATTTTGGCTTGATTCGTCTGGTATATATTCAATGAGATCAGACGGCTGGCAATTGAAGTAGCGAGAAAGAGCCTTGGTACTGAAAGGATAAATAGTATTTTAGGAACTAATCTTCCAAATGTGACAATAGATAAAATCATGCCGGCAGAACAGCAACAAAATAATGGCCCAACAAGAGTGGGGAGGAGATTATTACTTTTGATGAATATGAGGTACCCCTGTTTCCAGTTGAAGTGTTCCCGAAATGGTTAAGGGAATATATAGAAGGTGTAGCAGAACAGACACAAACACCTGTCGATATGGCTTGTATGATGGCCTTATCTGTCTTATCAGTCGCTTTTTTGGCGAAAAGGTGCAGCATTCAACCAAGTAAAGGCTGGTATGAGCCGTTAAATACATATTTGATTACCTTTATGCCACCAAGTAATCGAAAGTCGAGTGTGTTTAAGGCATTCATGTTTCCGTTGCTGGAACATGAAAATGAAGAGAATACTAAAAGACGAATTGCAATAGAACAAAGTAGACATGAAAAGGATGTATTAGAGCGGCTTATAGAGGATTTAAAGAAAGACTTGGTTAAAGCTAAACAAAACCAATCAGAAGAGGATGCAGCTGCTATACAGGGGGAATTAAATGCCAAGGTTGAAGAAATGGAAAAGGCAGAGTTTGTTCATCCTATACGGTACTTTACGGACGATGTTACACCAGAACAGCTTATAACACTTATGTTAAATAATGCTGGTCGTATGGCAGTGTTATCGGTAGAAGGGGATTTTTTAATCTTATTAAAGGCAGATATTCCAGTAATACTAACATAGATGTGTATCTGAAAGGATTTAGTCAAGATCAGATAACAGTAGATCGTAGAGGAAGAACGGAAAAGGTAGATAATCCACATTTAACAGTGGGATTGTTTGCACAGTTAGATTTTATCAAGCGTTTACCGGAGTATTTCTATAATCGTGGTTTAATGGCCCGCTTTTTATATGCAGTTCCTAAAAGTTTTATAGGGTATCGAAAAATAGAAACAGCAGAGATAAGGGAAGAGGCGCAAATGCTTTTTAATAAGTATCGCATTCACATGGAAACACTCATGAGAGAAGGCAATGAGTTATCTTATGGCCACTTTCAATCCTGGGGAGGTAAGTTAGTCGGACAAGTAGCGAGAATCATTGCACTTATTCATATAGCACATCATGCTCACTGTGGAAGTATTCCGGCTGAAATTAGTATTGAAAGAAACGTTATGATTCGCTATCTTTGTAAAACAAATTCAATTAAATTTATATTGTTTTAAGATTTAATATAAAGGAATTAACAAAATTTTATATTATGCTGTATAAGAGGTAAAGGGGATTTTATTTGTATAATATGTAAAACTTTTCTGTTATCCTTTCAAAACTCTGATACAATATCTATATAAAAAAATATAAAGAAGGAGACGGCAATGAATAATGTCAGATTGGAGAAATAGACCTACGCTTATTGAAAATTGGAATAAAGATATTGATACCTTTATGGCAATTGATGAAAATGGGACCACAGATTTTAAAGGTATACAAAAAAAGGTTAAAGAAGATTTCTTTTCTACATTTGGAGATCAGAGTGATATAGTGTTACCTCATGACCGATGGTTCACCATAACAGGCGTTGTGATGGAACGGAATAACTTTGTTAGTTTTAAAGATACAATGAATAGTATTAAATATGGTTACTGGAATGAAGGGAAATATCAATATAAAAAGGGTCTACAAAGAGTGGTTTTACATTCCAGAGAAATCAGAAAAAAAGAAGGGCCGTTCAATCCTAAAGCTATTAACTATGGAGAACTAATGGGTGACATTTCATCTTTGGTAGAAAAAACAAACTTTAAAATTTTTAGTTCTTCAATTGATAAACTTATGCATATATTAAGCTATTCGAAGCCTTTTCCAGTTTATAATTTATGCTTAGAGTTTATTGTAGAAAGGTATTGTAGATACTTAAGGGGTTCTGGAAAAACTGGTATGCTTTTATTAGAATCCAGGGGGAAAAAAGAAGATAAAATCATATTAGAACACTTAGTTGACTTGCTTGAAAATGGTAATAGATACTGGGGAGCGGAAGATTTTCAATGCATTAAGGGAGTATACTTTAATCCTAAATGGTGCTTTAAACAGGAAAATCAAACATCCTTTATATTATTAGAATTAGCGGATTTGGTTTCTTATCCTATATTCAAATATGTATCAGTAGATAAGAAAGATAGAGCTTTTGAAGTGATTGAAGAGAAAATTCATAATTACCCACTATATAGTGGGTATGGGTTGAAGAAGTTTCCATAAAATAAAAAACCACCTAAAAGGTGGCTCGTCCAGGCTATCCCTGAACCCTATAATTATTATATGTTTTTTTGAAAAATATTGCAAGAAAACCATCATTTATTGTAGAGTTGCTTTAATTCTATATAAAGCCAAGTAGCTTGTTTAAAATAGGGGTATATACAATGAAAATAGGAAGAGGTATTTAAATAACGAAATATACGCATAAATATAAAAACACCCTGAATTTCGCTAAGTCTTAGCGGGGTGTTTTTTTACGACCGTGCTCTTTCGTTATGAAATCCTTCTTTTTAGTCAGTGCACATAAAAAAATCCCTCAAATAAAAAAACTTAGTTAATTTTATTATTTGTATAAAAAGATGTAAATGGAGTTGAAAAACTATGGGGAAAAGAAAAGATAGAATTTTCAAGGATAATTTTGAAATAAAAAAACTGAAAAAAATAAGAGAAACATTTAAGTATATGGAGGAAAGAGAAAAAACATTTTATACTCCAGATTTAATTTTTAAAGGTATTGATAATATTGTAGTCTTAGAACACTCTTCAACAGGTGATAGAAAAGTTCATATTGGAGAACTGACGCAATTTATAGAATATAGCGTTAATAGTGATAGCGGTAGTAAAAAAAGTTTGATTATATTTTTAGATGGAAAAAGTAAGAATGCACCTAAAAAAGAAATAGAACTAAAAAGATTGAAGTTTTATGTGGATAATGTATTTTCGCTAAACCCCTCTTATTTAGAAAATATATTTTTTATAGGAGTTACAAAGTATATGAAGAAGCTTAATAATCTTTCTTTTGATGAGTTAAGAAAGGAATGTGAAATAATTTATTGTAGTGAATAAAAGTATTATAAGAAGTTGTTAAATTTTGATATTATCCAGATGTAGTAAATCTATAAATGAAACTTTCTGCCCCATTTCTGCCCCGAAAGTGCTGTTTCATCCTTTTGGTAAAACTGTTATACATAAGAAAACCCCTTGAACATCAAGGGGTTTCAGGTATGATCCCAAACTGCCTCGAACCAGCGACCTCCACCCTGTCAAGGGGGAGATCTATTTGATATATTAATCTTTTTTCTGTATTATAAACTCCCAAAACTTCTTTAATTCCTCTCGCTTTTGGGGAGAGGAATTTTTAATAGCTTTAAACCATTTCTCTAATTCTGTATTATGTACTTCGGTACTATCTTTTGCAATGAATCCGATTTCTTCTAATAAGGATTTAGTACTTATATTCATGGCGTTTGATATCTTTTCTATTACTAATAGTGTTGGTTCTACGGGTTTTCCAGTTCTGGAATCTACGCCTTTTTCAAGTTTGTCTATATAAGTATGACTAACATCACATTTTTGAGCAAAATCGCGTAAGGATAGCTTATTTGTTAAACGATAATTTTTAATAATTTCACCAAGAGTTTTCTTCATGTGTAATCCTCCTAGTACAATTGTAAACAATAATTTACAAAAAGAAACTAAAATAGAGAAAAAACATGTAAAACATTGTTGACGATTAAGTAAACTATGGTTTACAATTGTTTTGTAATCGTATGAATACATAAGTGGAGAGGAGTAGAGCAATGAATAAGATAGCTGAATTAAGGAAGGGAAAATTAATATCACAAGAAAAATTAGCGGCACAAGTTGGTTTATCGCGCACTTATATTTCTGAGATAGAGAATAATAAAAAACAACCTAGCGTTAAGTTAGCCATAAAAATAGCAAAAGTTTTAGGAACAAGCGTGGAATCTATTTTTAGTCCTCCTTGTAAACTATAGTTTACAAGGAGGCGTGGAGAACCTGATTACCACATATAGCAGTTCTATCATAATTTAGATAGTCCAATTAATAGTAAAAAATACAGAAGAGGAAGTGTTCAATATGAATATGAAAACATTTGAAATGCGTGAAAAACGATTAGCAGAACTATTAGGTGCAAAAGTACTATGGGAGTTTATTAGTGCTGTTACAGAGGAAATTGAAAAGCAGGAATTGGAATCTACACCAGGTTTATTAGAAGATCTATTGATACATGTGAAAGAAACAATTCAAATTCAAAATATGAATCAACGCATAACAAAAGCCTCTGCACAAACAGAGGCTGGTAGTATAGATAAAGAGACATTATATATGGAAGCATATGTAGAATTAATTAATCATAAGTTTGTAATTTCTGAATTAGCTGTAGAGTTTTCATCTGTTCTAAAAGAATTAAATTGTTTTGTTCAATCATCTTTGCCACAGCTTCAAAATAAGCTTGATTCTCAAGAACCTTAATCTGCTTCTCTGTAGGGAGTGATTGAAGTATTTCTGTTATCTCTTTACACTCGCATATGTTATTCCTTGAGCCTTCATTATATATAATATAAAACTAATAATTATTAAAGTATTAGTTATTAATAGTTTTATAGTATGTAATACTATTAGTGGTTTAAGTTTTTTAGGGAGGGCTGAGTCAAGAGCTTTGAAGATGACTAGAATTGATGGATATGCTTCCAAGGAGACAATACGAATCTGGCTGGAGAATTACGAATCGTTCGCTGTAGGTGGATCGGTTCTCTGATACGCCGCCTAGCTTTATTGGACCTGTTACTAGGATTGTTGGCTAGGTCTTGTCATATTTGAATTACGCGTTGTTAATACACATAAAAGATTCCTAATCCTAGTAAAGAAGCCCAAATCCATCCTCATTTATTGTTTTCATTCGCTAAAATCTATAAAGATGTCAGAGTGTTGGGAAACCCCTAAAGGCTTTTCCGACACTATGAGAAAAGGACGCTTGTGAGAACGTCCTTTTTTATTCCTTTAGAAGGTAGGTTACCTTGTTTAGAATAGCTTCAATTTGCTTTGCATTTTTACTATACATTTCACTTGCCTTTTTTGATTTCGTTTCTAAAGAAAATAGTTCAAGATCAGCATGGCATTTTTTTAAAGATGCTAGTAATAAAGGTTTGTTTTGAGGAGAAGGCATTTGGAGTTTATCATTATAAATGTCGATAGTAAGTTGTCCGTATGAATCAACTTGACCGAGAAAGACATTTTCAATGACAACACCGAGTTTTTCTAGTTCAGAATGTAACCAAGCGCGGTTATGCCCACTAGCTGAAAGAGGTTCATCTAGTACATTTCCATCTATAATAACAGTTTGTGGTTCCTTTTTATTTGGTACTTTCAAGCCAATATCTTTTGCTGTAAGTGGTTGAGATTCTTTCTTTAATAATACATTTAATTCTCCGCTTGGTTCTAAGACGGCAAATTCTACTTCGGATATACTAAAGGACCCACTTCCTCTGAGAAGTTCAAGTAATTCATCACTGGTATACTTTTCTTTCTTTAAATTATCCTCAAGTATTTTGCCATCTTTTATTAAAACTGTGGACTTGCCTTCAAAGAAATCTCTTGCGGCTTTGTTTTTTAAGGAAAGAATTCCTACAAAAAAAGGTATCGAAGCGAAAATAAGTATGGCAAAAACACCATGGAAAAACTTTTGGTCTAGCCCTGTAGATACTTGAGAGGCGATACCACCGATTGTCATTCCAGCTACGTACTCAAAAAAGGAAAGTTGAGAGATTTGCCTTTTTCCTAAACATTTTGTGATAGTAAATAAAATAATTAATATGAATAAAGAGCGTAGAATGACAAGCATCCATTCGGGTAGGTGAGACATATTAATTTCCTCCAGTATACTTAAACCCTTTATATTAAGGTTCTTCACGTTTTAATACGAAAACTCTATCCTTTAAATCAGCAGTGCCGGTGTCCATTTCTAACATACATGACAAACCCGTTTTACTTCTTCATCTTTGAATTTAATGAAAGGGAACTTAAGCTTGCTTGAGCGCCCCTTAAACTAGTGAGGCATGTTTTTACATTTTTACTGGTGCCGTTGGAGGTACATTGTTATCAATAGTTTAAATAAGTCATTTATGTAGTAAATGCTACCATAATTTTGGTAGTTTTTTTGCTGCTTTATTAAAGAGGATTGTAACCACCAATCAAAAATGTTTTTTATCCTTATTAACTTAATTAGCTAGAAGAAAATAGAAAATAAGATTACTCAAACATACAAGCACCACTTACAATGGTGTTTGTATGTTTGAGTAATTATTTATTGAGATAGCATGTAACCAATTAATGTTCTATTAAGTTGGATAAAGGAATTTCTTGTTCATTATTTGGTTCATTAAGAGGATAAATTCTAGCTGTTTCATTATTTTCATTCACATTTTGAATATAAATTGAAACTCCATTATACGTTACGTTAGCCATGACTGGTGAAGCGGCAATCTCTTTTGCTCTTTGTTTGTTCATTATAATGACCTCCTTTTGATTTGTAACAGTTATAATATTTACTTCAAACTACTTAAGTATTCTTATTACTCAATAATAAGTAAGCAGGGAGCTAGTTTTAATTACGGTTACTTAACTAATGAAGACAACGGTTAGATTTTGATTTCCTAGTTGGTTGCGGGATTAGTTTATGTAGAAAGTAAACTTTTTGTTTTAAAATCAGGATGCTTAGCATGAGTATTTTGAAAAGGCAAGTGGCCTGGTTAAAGTGACAATTTTTAGAGGATAAGAAGTAACTGTATAAATTTCTGAAATGTACCTATAAACAGAAAACACCTCTTGTACCATATCTAATAAAATAAGGCATAAGAGGTGTTTTTTCTTATTTTATTCTATTGGATTACTTTATATTGTTCTACTTCAATTAGGTTCTCCTATATTTAAGAAGCTGCTCTAAGACAATAATAATCTTTACATTAACCTGTTATTGATTATTCTTTTCTTGAATTTCTTCAGAAGGTTCTTCAGTTGGATCTGGCTCATTCTCATCAACGCCATTACAACCGCACAAGAAACCTACAGATAAAATAGTAGACATGATAGCAAGTAAATATTTTCTTTTCTTCAAGTGATTATTGCTCCTTTCAGAGAAATATTTATGCTATTATCTTCTGCTTAAAGAAAAAGAATATGCTAACATTTTTTAACACTTTTTCCTTTATATCAATTTAGAATCAAATTCAATTATTAAGGGATTTCCTAGATATTTGTGAGTTTACTGCAAAATATATTTCAAAGAAGAGTAACTTTAGTAAAAAATGTGCAAAATTATGTGCTGTGATTTATCAAAAATATCATCAGGAATGTTTTAAATCCACAAAAATTAATTTTCTATATACATTTATAATCCAGGTAACAAAAGAATTAAATAAATGTGTAGTACCGCCAATAGCTATACTGGTTAAGATTCCTATGAAGGCACTTCCTATGATATCAAATGGATAATGATGACCTAGCCAGATACGTGAAAAACCTGTCAAAATTGCTAAGAACCACATGATTGAGCCAAATAAACGTTCACGAAGTAAGACGGAGGTCGCTAAGGCAAATGCTAAGACTGTATGTTTACTAGGAAATGAGGAATTATTCTTTGATGGGATAAGTAAACGCACACGATGTATAACAAATGGACGAGGTTTAAAATAAAAGAGCTGGATAAAGCGGTTTATAAATAATGCGAATCCTACTGATACCCCTGCAAATAAAATAATTTTTTTGTAGGAATTGTTTCTAAACCACATTAAGGCTAATAAGAAAATGTACAGGAATTGAGTCTTTTGTGAAATAAATATCATAAATGTATCCAATGTTGAGTTACGACCAGCTAGACGATTGATAGCCCTAAACATCTTATAATTCATGCAGATGCTCTCCTTTATTTTTGAATTGTTATATACATACCATTCCCTCACGAAAAAGAAATATGTAGTGTGCATGCCTTTTCTTATTATTCTACTCCATTTAAATAGATAAATAATATATAGTTACCAATTGAACATGTTTAACTTGATAATGCTCTTCCTACTGGTAATGTACATTTTTAGTTTAGTAACAAAAATTTATAGAAAGCACACTCCCCTATATCCTCTTGGCATTATTAACTTGACATTGATATAGAGCTACACCTTTTAGAGCAGTTGCCGAAGGCTGTGAATATGTCTATTTTCATTGTGGATATCTACTAGACAAAAACACTTTCTCAATTAAAAGAGCTATTCTTAAGTGTAAACTAAGGCAAACAGTGCCAAGTGCTTTGTATACGAAAATGTATTTTTTCAAATACTTTAAGCAGAAAGCCTTTCAATAGGAGTGAAAAAAGTGATAAGGGACAAAAGTAAAATGGTTCATCTATTTTTATTATTAATTGTTACTGCAGTTTTTATATGGTCTGTTATTAAGCCTGCAAGATACTCGTCATGGGCAGCGGAAGCTATTCCTGCCGTTCTCGGTCTAATCATTATAATTGCAATATACAATAAGTTTCGCTTTACTACTCTCTCATATATCATTATTGCAATACTAGCCATCATAATGTTCATCGGCGGTCATTACACATACTCAAAGGTTCCTCTTTTTAATTGGATAAAAGATGTCTTTGATTTAAATCGAAATCACTATGATCGATTTGGACATTTGATAAAAGGCTTGTTTATCATTGTGATAAGAGAAATATTATTACGGAAAACTCAACTTACCGAAGGTCCTTGGTTAGTTACGATTTGTATAAGTGTTTCGCTTGCTATTGCTGCACTATACGAAATCATCGAATGGTTAGCTTTTAAAATAGCAAAGGGAGGAACAACAGCAAAAGACTTTTTAGGTATGCAAGGCGATATATGGGATGCACAATGGGACATGTCACTTGCCTTAGTAGGTTCGATTCTTGCGTTACTGACTCTTTCGACATTACATAACCGACAATTGAAAAAGAATTAATAAATTTCCAATCTAATAATACATAACTTTTCAGTTCCTTTTTGATTTTTTTATAAAACTATTTTTGGTATTTCAGTAAAAACCACTTGAGTAATATTAGGAAGTTCCGGTTTAAAAATCAAGAATTATTAGTATAAGTTGGCATCATAAATCTCTATAAAATATCGCATCATAAAATATGTGAAATTGAAACGAGTGTTTCTTTTTACGATTTTTTTCAGGGGGGACAAAAATGAATATCCTTAATTTTTTGATGTCATTATTCGATTCAAAAAAAATAACTCAACAAATGTTTGAGTTATTCGGAAATAAAAAGAAGAACAATAAAGGTTGGATTTGGGTTTCTTTACTAGGATTAGGAACCGTTTTAGGTGTAGTAGCAACACGTAATTCAATCATGATGAAACCTATAAAAAATACGTTTCAAGGTTTTCAAAATAAAACAAGATCATTTATTCCATCCAAAGTAAATTTAGCAAATATGGAATTTGCTGATGAAATTACGCCTAACAACCAAGAGAGACATGGTAACCAAACTAATAATCACCACCATTACAAGACAAAAATCACATCAAAACAACAGTAAATAGATAGCCGGTTCTTTATTTTATAGGGAACCGGTTAATTTATTGCGTATATTTGCATGGAAAATGAGTAGAAAGGACATCTTGTATGGCTTAGTTAATATAAACGATAATTTTATTGGAAAGTGTACGGGGGATGATGGCTCATGCGCCTTAGTAAGTATAAGTAAAAATTTCATGATTTCTGCGCAAACTGAGTGAGCCTTGTTTCATATAGGGGTGTAGAGGTTAAAGTTTATAAAAAAATTATGGGAAAGCGAGAGATTGTCATTTTTGAGAGAGATAGATAAATAAATCATAGGAAAAATCCAAGACGAAACAAAATACGAAAAAATGATACGTTATCTAAAGGAAGTGATAGTTAAGTGTACAGTGGGGAGCAAGTAAATGAGGAATCTCTTTATTATTACACCAATAAAGTCCTATAAAAGAATGGTTGCGAGGAAAGGTGGAAATAACGAGAGATTGGAGTATAGATGGCTAGTTTCCTTAAAATTATGTCGGATGCTTTTACTGATTTGTAATCTGTTTGTGCACTACAGTTGTGGGCCTCGACATAAATAGGAGATGTTGTTAGCACAGTTCGCAATAATAACAACAGCTTGCAGCACTTCCGCCACTTCTTATACATTGACGGTAACATTCCCAACGTGGGTCGGTTTGTTGCCCATAGGCATAAGTCTGATATTGCTGTGAACTATAAGGTGTTACTATAGGTGCTGTATACGATGGTTGTACTGAGTAGGAATAAGTAGGAACCATGTAAATAGGTTCACACCATATACGGCAATAATCATAATCATGACCACTATCTAAACAAGCTTGCATACAAGTTGGACGACGAAACATACGTATCACTCCTTTTTTGACATTCGTTTCCATACAGTTTATTGAATTTAACATAAATTAGATGATTGTCTATCCATAAATAGGTAGTTGTCTAAATCAGTGGTACTGATAGTTAAGAAAGGTTTAAAAACACGTGGTTACTAAAATGCTATCTTTCTTTAATTGTTCATCTTTCATGTATCTGATATATCAGTTTCCTTATCTCATTTTTTCTACGAGTCATCCCAGTTTCAGAAACTGTGTAACGGACAATAAAGAAACATGAAGCCAATTTATATAGTAAAAGAACAATTTGAAAATATGTTGAGATTATAAAATGGTGCCAAGAAAGGATTGCTCATTTTATGCTTCTACAGTACATACAATAAATTGATGAATTTCTAAAAGCGGAAACATATTCGGAAATTTAGGTTGATGGTGAGTAAAGTGAAGAAGCTTGGTGTTGTGAAAAATTAGAGAGTTTAAAAGGGGACTTTTTATGAAGGATGAACGAGTAGTAACTTGTAATAAAAAAGGAAGTGTTGCAGTCGTTACAATTCAAAATCCACCAGTCAACACTTTAAGTTTAGAAGTAGTTCTACAATTAGTAGATGTATTGGAGGAAATAGAAATTGATAATGATATTTCAGTCGTAATTATAACTGGAAGTGGAGAAAAGGCTTTTGTAGCAGGAGGGAATATAAAAGAATTTCCAGATTGGATAGGCAAAGGTGAAAGATATGCCGAGATGAAATCATTAGAATTGCAACAGCCACTTAATCAATTAGAGAATCTGTCTAAACCGACTATAGCTGCTGTTAATGGGTTAGCACTAGGTGGTGGATGTGAATTAGCACTTGCTTGTGACTTAAGGATAATAGAAGAACAAGCTTTAATTGGATTACCAGAAATTACGTTAGGTTTATTTCCTGGGGCTGGAGGAACCCAACGCTTACCTAGATTAATTGGAGAAGGGAAAGCAAAAGAGATGATGTTCACAGGGAAATCGATTACAGCAAAAGAAGCAAAAGAAATAGGCTTGGTTAACTATATTACACCTCGAGGAGAAGCATTAAATAAAGCAAAAGAGATTGCAAGGGATATAAGTAAATTTTCTCTTCCAGCTCTCGCCTATATGAAGTTGGCAATTCGCGAAGGTGCAGCAGTACCTTTACAAGAAGGGCTTGAGATTGAAGCGCGTTACTTTGGAAAAGTATTTCAAACTGAAGATGTGAAGGAGGGGGTAAAGGCATTTATTGAAAAAAGAATGCCGAATTTTAAAAATAAATAGAATGGGACGAAAAAAGTTAAAAAGGTTTATTCTATATTATGCCAACATAGATGTTGTTTTTAAAGCTATTCATTTTTTTCGCAACAGCTTTCAGATCTACTTCATCTTAATAAGTACATTTGTAGTAGCATGTATATTTCAAAAGTGAAAATAAATGAAAAAGTGGAGGAATAGAATGGAAAATGGTACAAATGAAAAGGAAATAAATCAAACACCTTTAGTAAGTGTATTAATTCCTACGTATAATCGTCCACACTACTTTGAAAAAGCTTTATGTAGTGTATTGGAACAAACGTATCCTAATATAGAAATTATAATAGGAGATGATAGTACAAACGACGAAACAGAGAAAGTGTTACAAAAGTACTTGTATGATCATTCAAATATTATTTATATAAAAAATAGGTCAACTCTGGGACAATTTGAGAACTCACTTATGTTATTTCGTAAAGCGAAAGGTGAGTATATAAATTTCTTAATGGATGATGATTTATTTCATATAAATAAAATTGAAAAAATGATGAAATACTTTTTAAATGATTTAGATAATGAAATTAAGCTTGTAACATCCCATCGTCAAGTAATGGATGCAGAAGGAAACCTATTGCCAGATGTTTATTCAACGATGCGTTTATTTTATACAGATACGATTATAGATGGGCCACAATTAGGAAATATGGTGATTATGAATCAAAAGAATTATATAGGAGAACCTACAACGGTGTTATTTCGTAAAAATGATTTAACAGAACCGTATGGTGTATTTGATAAAAGGCGGTATCTTTGCAACGTAGACATAGCTTCATGGTTATCCTTACTGAGTAAAGGGAAAGCAGTATATATAGCGGAGACGCTCAGTTACTTTCGATTACATTCAAATCAGCAGTTAAATGAATCTAATAAAATGATGGATGGGGTAGAAGATTTTTCGCATAGTATTATTGCTGGAGAAAAATATGGTTTCTTATCTTCCGAAGAGGAGTTAGACAAAGCTATTACTAATTTTTTAGACTATGCAAGAAGAATTGTCCCATCATCCATACTATATTCACTGGACTACTATCAACAAATCAAGCTAAAGAAAATAAATATAGAAAAGAAAAAACAGCGTATGAATATCAAATCACACCTCCCAAAAGTCAGTATACTAATTCCTGCCTACAATAGACCTCATTACTTAGAATTAGCTCTCAAAAGTGCTTTGAATCAAACCTATGAAAATATTGAAGTTATAATTTCTGACGATAGTACAAATGATGAAGTAAAGGCAATGATCCAGCCATACTTAAAAGAATATGAATATATAACATATGTTAAAAATGAAAATCCATTGGTGGCTGAAAATTTTAATCAATGTATAGAGCTTGCTACTGGTGAATATATAAATTTTTTATTAGATGATGATTTATTTCATCTTGAAAAGATTGAGAGAATGATGAAATATTTTTTTGAATTAGAAAACATTGCATTTGTGACGTCGTACCGTGAACTGATTGATGAGAATGGAGAGGTATTACCCCCCTCTATATTGAATGTGAAAATTGCCACAGAAACAACAATTTTTGAAGGGAAAACACTAGGGGATTATATGTTGAAAAATTTGAAAAATGTAGTTGGAGAACCGACAACGGTTTTATTTAATCGCAATTTTTTTGGAGGGAAATTTGGTTATTTTAAGGGGAAAGCGTATTCTTCTATTAATGACATTGCAACTTGGTTAGATATGATGAGGAAAGGAAAAGTAGTTTATATACAGGAACCTCTTAGCTACTTTAGACAACATAGTGGACAAAATCAAAAACAAATGCACTTTATATTAATGACAATTGAAGAATGGATTGAATTAATTACAGATGCACATAATAGTGGGTTTTTAAATACTGAACAAGATTATAAAGAGAGCTTATCTTATTGTTTGGAGAATGCGGGATTTATACTTAAGGATGCAGTAAGAAGTGGAGAACTAAATCAAATTTATAATGAAAAGATAAAAAGCGGGTTAAATAAACTAGTTACTCATATATTCGAGAAAGATATTTGTTATTGCCAATATTGCAATCAAGAATTTAAAAGTTTTTCTCCTTGGCCAGCACATTATGATTTTCTAAAATATCAATTTGAGATGTGGAATAAAGATACAGGTATCTGTCCAGTTTGCTATTCGATGGATCGAGACAGGTTATATCGTGCGTACATTGAAACGGAAACGGATTTGTTAAGTAGGAATTATACTATGCTTCATATTGCACCTGAAGTGAAGGTAAGAGGATGGCTTAACCAGTTTAAAAACATTACTTATATATGTGGGGATTTAGAACCACAGGATTCTTTAATGGAGGAAATTGATATTACGAGAATTGCATACGAAAATAATACCTTTGATGTTATTTTATGTAGTCATGTATTAGAACACGTGCCTGACGATGAAAAAGCAATGCGAGAATTATATAGGGTACTAAAGCCAAATGGATGGGGAATTATTCAAGTGCCAATCGTAATGAATGTAGATTTTATTATAGAGGATAAATCTATTGTAACGCCATTATTGAGAAAAATAGCCTTTGGTCAAGAAGATCATGTAAGGATTTATAATCGATCAGGATTTATTCAACGATTAACAGATGCGGGATTTAAGGTGGAATTGTATAACATAGCTGAGAAACAAGGAATAGAAATTGCTAGGAAATTCGGATTATCTGAAACGGATATGCTCTATATTGTCCGAAAATGATAGAAAGGAATAGATGAATATGGAGAATATTCCTTTTTTACGTGCGTCAATTGTACCTGTAAACGAGTACTTAGATGAATTAGAGCGAATTGATATATCCCACATATATACAAATTATGGACCTATAAATCAACGTTTTGAAGAAACGATTATGTCGGAATTTTTTCAGAACAGGGGAGCTGTTACAACAGTAGCAAACGCAACGCTAGGGTTAATGGCGGCAATTCAATTTAAGAAAAGAAAAAAAGGAAAGTATGCTCTTATGCCTAGTTTTACATTCCCTGCTACGCCATTGGCAGCTATTTGGTGTGGCTTGGAGCCTTATTTTATTGATATTTCATTAGATGATTGGTGTATGGATAAAACGGTACTTTTGGATAAGATTGATGAATTAAAAGAAGAGGTTGCAGTTGTTGTTCCATATGCAACATTCGGATCATGGATGGACTTGAAAGACTATGAAGAATTAGAGAAAAAGGGTGTTCCGGTTGTTGTAGATGCGGCACCAGGGTTTGGATTAACGCATGAGGGTATACATTACGGTCAGGATTTTAGTGGTATGATTGTATATAGCTTTCATGCAACAAAGCCTTTCGGAATTGGTGAAGGTGGTATGATCTATAGCCATAATGAGGAAGAGATAAATCAAATTAAAAGAATGGGTAATTTTGGATTTGATCATAATCGTGAATGTACGATGATGGGGTTTAACTGTAAAATGACTGAATATGCAGCAGCTATTGGGATTACAACGATAAATAAATGGAATCATAAAATGCAAGAACGAAATCGTATCTCTGAATGGTATCAACAGTTATTACAAAGTACGGGATTAATAAAAAAAGGCTGGCAAGTTCAAAAGACAAAAGCAGTTATTCATCAATTTATGCCTATTCTCTGTTCAGAAAAAATTAACAATATGCAGATAATAGAAGAGTTGAAAAAGCAAAAGATAGAAGCTAGATCATATTTTTCACCATCTTGTCATCAACAAGATTTCTTTAAAAAATATAAGTCTACAGATTTAACAAATACAAATAAAATAGAAAAACGAATAATTAGTCTACCTTTATGGGAAGGAATGACAAAAGAAATCGTAGAGAAAATTATAATGTGTTTAATGCAGAAGGTGGTGTCCACAGATGAATAGTTTTTATAGTCACGAAGAGTTGAGCGAAATTGGTTTTCTATCTGTCGGGGAAAATGTATTAATAAGTAAAAAAACCAGCATATATAATCCAGGTGCTATATCTGTTGGAAATAATGTAAGAATCGATGACTTTTGCATTTTAAGTGGCAAAATTACAATTGGAAGTTATTCGCATATAGCAGCATATACAGCCTTATATGGAGGAGAAATGGGGATTGAAATGCATGATTTTGCAAATATTTCATCAAAAACAATTGTATATGCAGCAATTGATGATTTTAGCGGAAATACATTAATGGGACCGACTGTTCCACATCAATATAAAAATGTGAAAGCTGGAAAAGTTATTTTAAAAAAGCATGCCATTGTTGGTGCGCATTCTATTATCTTTCCAAATGTAGTAATAGGAGAAGGAGCGGCAGTTGGTGCGATGAGTATGGTAAAAGAAAGTTTAGATGATTGGTATATGTATGCTGGGGTGCCTGTAAGAAAAATAAAAGCTTGTAAAAAAAAGATAGTAGAATTAGAAAATGAATTTTTAAAAAGCATTAATTCCTGAGTGTTTAAAAGATTTTGTTGTAGCATTTCTCAAAAAAATAAAAAAAGGCATGTATAAGGGGATATTATGTGATTACTGTATTATTTATGGGGCTATCTTTATAGTTGTCTTTGTGTAGTAAAGAGGGTTGTTGTCACACATTGCTATCCCAAAGTAAAAAAACGTTATTCTTTCTAAATAAGCTAAATAGGAAAGGAGGGCGTTTTTTTTATGAATTTCTCGATTGAATCACTTTATATCATTCAAGTAACAAACAATTATAAAAAATTGTTTGTTACTTGAATTTATTTCGATTTGTATAGAGTTAAATTTCACCTTCTAGCGTTGCGATATATATAATTTAAGCTTCTATTTTTTAGTTGCAGATAATACCTTATAACGATGTCTTAAATAACAAAAGCTATAAGAAGTAAATTCAACACATACATATACATATCTAGAAAAAATCTAATGTAATTTATGTTAAAAGAAGGGTGGTAACTTTAAATATGGAAAATAAAACAAATTTATAGGAGGCTTCCATTTCATACAGTTTGGCGGCGTAACGCAAATATTTCGGCTAAATTAATGAATAAATTATCGGACAAAAATAAGCGCTCTAACTTTGAATAGAACGCCATTTTACCGTAATATATGGGCCCGGAAAGGGCTCGAACTCAAGACTTCCACACTGTAAAGGTGGGGGGGATTTATTACTTTTCTTCCTGCATTATAAAATTCCAAAAACGTTTTAATTCTTCACGCTTTTGGGATGGAGCAAGTTTTATATCATTTAACCATTGATCTAGTTCTGAATCATTTTCTTTCCCTTCAGCATCAAAATCTCTCCCTAGAAGAAAATCAGTAGATACTTTAAAGTAATCTGCTATACGTATCAAGGTATTGTAATCAGGTTGACGTTCATTACGTTCATACATACCAATTGTACTTTCACTTAGTTGAAGGGATTGAGCCAGTTCTTTTTGCGTAATTCCTTTTTGTTTTCTTAATTCACGAATTATATTTCCAAACGTTTTCATTCTATCACCTGATAATATATTAACACAATATGTGTTAATATATTAAAACTTTTAAAAATTGATAATTGAAATCTATTGACAACACACTTCGTGCGGTTTATATTTTAATTAACAACACGAAATGTGGTTTTGGGAGTGAGAATGTATGAATTATGAAAGAGTAGCTGAAAATCTAATTAATTTAAGAAATGGGAGATCTAGAGAAGAGGTGGCAAAAGCAGTCGGAATCAGTATTAGTACATTGCAGATGTATGAAAATGGACAGAGAATCCCACGAGATAATATAAAGATAAAATTAGCGAATTTCTATGGTGTTACAGTTCAAACAATTTTTTTTGATTCAGAACAACACGAAGTGTGTTGAATAATGTTAGATTTTTAAGATGATGTAGTTTTTTTTAAGAAATGTAATCTTAGAAAGTATTTTAGGCAATTTTACATATAAAAATAATGTTTTTATCATTATATATAAATTATAGGGGTGTATTTGCATGAACATGAAAACATTTGAAATGCGTGAAAAACGATTAGCGGAACTATTGGGTGCAAAAGTACTATGGGAATTTATAAGTGCCGTAACAGAGGAAATTGAAAAGCAGGAGTTAGAGTCTACACCTGGATTATTAGAAGATCTATTCACACATGTGAAAGAAACGATTCAAATTCAAAATATGAATCAACGCATAACAAAAGCCCCTGTACAAACAGAGGCTGGTAGTTTAGATAAAGAGACATTATATATGGAAGCATATGTAGAATTAATTAATCATAAGTTTGTTATTTCTGAATTAGCTGTAGAGCTTTCATCTGTTCTAAAAGAATTAAATTGTTTTGTTCAATCATCTTTGCCACAGCTTCAAAGTAAGCTTGATTCTCAAGAACCTCAATCTGCTTCTCTTTAGGGAGTGATTGAAGTATTTCTTTAATTTCTTTACACTCGTATATGTTATTCTCCGAGTCTTCGATTAATTTATTGCGACGATTGGTGTATTCAAGTGCACCTAAAGTCGCTAATGCGCGAGGGTCTAATCCTAGAATTTCCATGTATTCCTCTCCTTTCCTCTACAAATAATTCGATAGGGGAAAGGAGATTCCTTTAATGATTTAGTAGAGTCTTTATATAGCTATACAAATTGTTAATGATTAGTGCATATGTTATTTAGCAGGAATGTAGTAGAAATATACTTGGAAAATTCCTTAAAGATAATGAGAAGAAAGGAGAATCCAGTAAATTACACTCCTTTCCCTTAAGTAATTTTCATATGAAACGTTTATTTACATGTATTACAAATTTTATATTAGATTCTTTGACGAAGAGTAGATAGACATGGAATAGGGGATGAATTGGTAGTTAATTTAGTCTGATTTTTATGGAAGAAAAATTATAGTTAAAGCTTTTTAATGAATTCAATTTCATCATCTAATAATAATGGACGAGTTAAGTGTGAAGAGTTTTCTTCAACCTGTGTAGAATTTTTTGCACCAGGGATGGCAACTGAAACGGCTGGGTGACTTAACACATAACGTAAGGCAATTTGCGTAACACTTCGATTTGATCGTACAAGTGAACGTAATTTTTCTACTTTTTCTAAGCTATCTTTAAACCACTTTTCTTTGGGCCAATCCTTTCTTAAATCATCGTCTGCAAACTGGGTTTCATGATTAAATTTCCCAGTTAAAATTCCCATCTTAAGTGGACCTCTTATCACAGCACCTAAATTATGTTGTTCAATATAAGGAAGGATGTCTTTTTCAGGTTCTTTATTTAAAATACTATAATCGAATTGTACAACATCTAAATCATCATTCTGATTAAAATGTTTAATATAATCTAAATCATTAGTAGAAACACCAACTGCTCTCACTTTGCCAGATTTTTTTAAGGTTTGGAAAGCTTGTAGAAAGGCTTCTGTTTCTTCAGGTTTATCCCACCAAATATGACAAAAGTACACATCTATATAATCAGTTTTAAGCCGCAGTAAACTAGCATCAAACGCATCAATGACCTTTTGAGGATTTCCATAAACGGCTGGTTGATTGGGATCATAATGATGACCAATTAATCCACCTTTTGTAGAAAGAATAATATCCTGCCTACGTTTATTTATAGCTTTTGAAACGAGTGTTTCACTATGACCAAGCCCATAAACATCAGCAGTATCAATAAAATTAATCCCTAGGTCAATTGCTTTCTCAATTGCATCAATTGATTCATTATCTTTTACTGCGCCCCATTCATCTCCACCAATCGCCCAAGAACCAAATCCTATCTCTGAAACTATTAATCCCGTGTTACCTAATAACCTATATTCCATTATGTACGGACTCCTCCTTTTCAGTTTATATTATTAGAAATATATATAGCGACCAGTTGGAATATTCTTGAATTTGTTTTCGGGATATAAATTAGAATTATTTAATCTTCTTTCTATAAGTATTTTTGATAAGTATTATTGAGAGCTTATGAGACTAAGAATAATAAGGAAAAGATTGCTTTTTTATAACGTACGTCCTTTTGAGAATAAGGATATGCAATTATGCATATCCTTATTTATTATTTTTATAGTAATAAAATCTAATATATAATTAAAAAGTTTTTTAATAAATTGTTAGGGAGATGCGAGTATGAAGAAAGTCATAGGACTTATAGTTTCATTATTTTTATTATTTTCTACCTATGCACCAACATTTACAGAAGCAGCCGAAGTTTTAAATAAAGTAGGCTGGGTCAAAGAGAATGAGAATTGGTACTATTATCAAAAAGATGGAAGTAAGCAAAGAGATAACATTACTTTAGATGGAGTTGAGTACTCCTTTTTTAAAGATGGAAGGCTAGTGGAAGGGAGAAAGCAAGCAGGGAAAGACACTTTATATTATAGTGAACCTGGTAAACTAAAGACCGGATGGAGTTTTTCTGCAACCTCATGGAGCTATTTAAAAGATGGGAAGTATGTGACAGGAACATTTACCTACCAAGGAAAACCATTTGAAATAAATAAGTACGGAGATATGGAAAAGGGATGGGTTACCCTTCGTTCTGCTGTTAAAAGAATCTATCCAAAGCCAGAAACAAAATTTCTATTAAAATCTAAATCTGTAAAGGATGGGGATGTCTTAGAAGTTATTTCAAAGCAGGGCTTATGGTATCAGGTAAAATATCAAGGAGAAGTTGGTTATGTTCGGATATTTGAATCTGTTGTAATTGGTGAATCACCAGTTCGTTCATGGGATGTAACAAAGGAAGCAACGAATTTGTCTCATTTTATTATAACTGAGTATCATAAAGATCCTGAAAAATACTTTCCGCCCAATATTCAAAAGAAATTTGATAAACAACTAGATAGTGATTTAGCTCTTCTTGCGAATGGATTAAAATGGATTGATCAATTAAAAGAAGCACTTTATTTAGATAATAAACAAGGGTGGGTACAAGAAGAAGGAAAATGGACGTATTATAAAAAAGACGGGCAAAGAATAACTGGTTTCCAAGCGATTGATGGGAAACGTTATTATTTTGGTACCGATGGGTTTATGCAAACGGGATGGGTACATACAAATGGATCAGATTATTATTTGGGAACCGATGGCGTAGTACAGACCGGAATCCAACATATTGATGGGAAAATCTATTACTTTAGTCCACTAGGTAATGTACAATCAGGTTTTACAAATGTTGATGGAAAACCATATTATTTTGATGCTTCTCATGAGTCTAAAAATGGTTGGATGAAGCAAGAGTTTAGTTGGTACTTACTACAGCCTTCAGGTGCATTACAAACAGGAGATTTTACATATAAAGACAAGAAATTTTCCTTTAATCAAGACGGAGAAATGATTAAAGGGTGGGTTACATTAGAATCCCTTGTTAAAAAAGTATATCCAGAGCCAGATTTAAGAAAAGTATTGCGTGCAAAACGTGTAAATAATGGTGAAGTGATAGAAGTAACTGGGAAAATTGGCTCTTGGTATGAGGTGAATTATCAAGGAGAAAAAGGGTATGTACGTATTCATGATGCCATTATTTTCGATCAGGAGGCTAAAAGTCCACTTACTTTGCTTGATGGAAAAGTAAAGATATTTGAAGGAGTATTAGATTATTTAAAAAGTGACGAACCATTCATAAATAACGCGATTAAAATTTTAGAAGAGGAAGAACAGCGTTGGTTAGATGATGCAGAGACCTGGGAAAGTATTTCTAGTAACATAAACAATGCAAAGCAAGATGCACAGTATAAAATGCAATTGATGAAAGAATCACATGATAAATTGCAAGAATTAGTGAATGCAATGAAAGGTGATATTAAAAATTTAACGGTCACTCAAAGAAAAGAGCTATTTAAACTACTTGGAAATACAGGAAAAGATGCTCTAGCCTACGGAAAAGAATGGATGGTATTTAGTGCTGATGTATATGTATCTATTCTTCAACATTATGAATCACTTTTAGAAGTCTATGCTGGTTACTATCAAGCATTAGATGTGGTTGCAGTAAAAGCAATTGAAACACAAAATGAGATTAATAAAGGACTTCGTCAAATCGAGGAAAATCATCGTAAGTTAGCTGAAGGGCTTTCTGGTGTTGTTAAAGATTTAGGACCAGTTGTAGATAGTTCTATTCGCTTAAAACATTCTGTAGATATAGCGAAACCTGCTATGGAGGAACTTGTACAAGTAACACGAAAAAACGCTCCAATCATTGCGCAAGATTTACAAGCATTAGATGCCAAAGTCCCAGGATTCTACACAGATTTCAATATGGGAATAGATCTTGCAAATATCTTTATGGACTCGGCCAATAAAATAGCAAGACATAAAGTTGATGTATCTGCTGCAGCTAGAAATATTGGTAATATTGATTTAAGCAGTGCATTGTATGATTTGGGTGGAGATCCATCTCGCATTTATAATCGTGCAAATGATGGAGATTTATCATTCGTATTGGGTATTACACCAATAATTGGTACAGGAAAAGAAATTGGACAACTTATCAAAGGTGAAGACTTAGTAACAGGTCAAAAATACAGTCCAGACGATTATGCATGGGGGACCTTGGCCGTCGTATCTGGTGGTACAACACGAGTTGTTGGTAAAGTTGTAGGGAAGATTGGCGATCTTGAAAAGAAAGGAAAGGCACTAGAAGCAGCTGCTAAAGGTGGTCGTTCAGGAGAGATTGTTCTTGATAAGGTTCAATCATATGAACAAGCAAGAAATAAAGCAATGAGCTTATTGGGGGATTTTGGGGCAGATTCACAACCATTTATAGGAACAATGGAAAAAAGCGCTGGTTATGGTAAAATTGTTGGCAGAGAGACAGCTGATCATAAAGCAAGATGGCGATTAGATTATGACCCTAGTAAAGGGATGCATATAAATGTAGAAGATTTTAGAAATGGAAAAAAAGATAAAGCAATTAAATATGCAATTCCTTTTGAAGGAGACGAAGAAACCTTTAAATCATTATTAAAATATCTAAATAAATGAGGTAATAAAATGGCAACATTGTTGGAAGAGTGTATTGAAGCATTAGGTGAAGACATTGAAATTTTAGAGAATACTCAAGGAAAAATGGTAGTAAAAAGTTTTGAAAATGCATTCCCTATTACACAATGGGGGAGAGTAGATTGGTCCAACATTGAAAACTATGGTGATTTATATAATGAGGATGAAATAAAATTATATCTACAGAACTGTTTTGGAACATATTCTCAGACAGTATATATTATTTGGGATAATGCTAGAGTACCAGTAATCAAAACAAATTTACATCAAGTTTTAAATGTAATATATGATGTTACAGCTGTTAGTTTTGATACCTGGATATATTCACCAGATATGGGGTATGTCATTGAGTATCATCATGATGGTGATATACGTATTGGAGACGTAAAAAATATTGTTAAATAAATAGATTTTTATAAACAAACGTAGGATCATTGATTCCTACGTTTGTTTAGTATTAAGTAAAAATTTAATCACCAGAGAGTATTAGAAAATAAGGGTAACTGTAACTATGAACGATTCTAGATGGCCTAATGAAGATGGATAGGTCAAAATAGTCCATAGTGTAAATGGTGTGGAATTAAATTATGTTAAAAATAGAAAAACTGGTGAATTTGATGATTTTAAATTTAGAGATAAAAAATAAATAAGGGGCGTTTATTATGAAAGTAACTTGTTTGTACAACATTGGAGATTATCTAACAAAGGCAACCGAGGAAATATTTAACTTAGTTATTAAGAAGGAGTATATTGTTTATGGCATATGTAAGTTACAAAGTGGTGAATTAACATACTTAATCTTAGGAGAACGTGAAAATATGCCATCATGGTATCCAGCAGAATTATTTAAAATATCTGATGCGTTACAACCTATAGAATGGTATTGCGCAGAACACAGACATGTCAAAGATACGACTATAGATTATATATGGGGATATAAAGAGTTAGCCTTGGATGATACACATGCTCTTGGTTTAATAGAAAGAGAGAGTAAAGATATGGCACTATTTTTAAAGCGTAAAGCTGAAATTGATGAATTTGAGGAATTGTAATAGTAAGCGAATGAATTGCTTAACCCATAAAAAAATGTAGGAATTAAATATTTCTACGTTTTTTGTACATAACATCTAAATAAACAGTTTATTTTTTGAAAAAGTTGAAAGATGGTATTTATATTGGCGCGGATATTTATTACAATGTACTCTATAGAAAAAAGTAGCTGCAAGTGCAACTACTTTTTTTCACAAAACATTATTATTTCAAAAACATTCTTAACGTAAACTTGCGCTTAATGGTACTTGAGAATAAACTGTGAAATTGTTACCATAAGTACCGTGCCTTGAAAATGAGGAAGAAATTGAACTGTTCCAACTTTTGTAGGTAGCTCCAGATGTATCTGTTCTTAGAAGTACGTTTGAAAAGCTAGCTTGGCTAAAGGAATTACGTCCAGTATCTTCAACCCCCTGAACCATTTTTACTGGTTCATATTGAGAAAATGAGCCATATACAGGCTGATTTGCATATCTAGGGCTTCCATTAACATACATAGTAACCGTACCATTTCCGTTATTAACGAGTTTAAGGTTGACTCGGTCACCATCTTTAATTGATGCATCATACTGTGTGTTCCAATACTTACTGTTTTGACCTGATTCATTATATCCTGAATTTAGAAATACTTTATATCCACTTGGTGTTTTGGAAATACCACCCTCAACTTTAGATGCTCCAATACCTAAATACCAATTCACATACCCATCTTTAACAACAACTGATTTTGGTAGATTTATATCAGCTGCAATCCCGGTATAGGTACTATTTGTAACACTTTTTACAGCACCTTCTGTAGCTGCAAAACTAGTAGTTGAAAACATTGATAGAGAAATTAGAAGTGAACCAACTAGATACATCATTTTTTTCTTACTTTTCCGTAATACTTGATTCATTTTAGATCCCCCATATTTTAAATTATTAAATTGTATGAAAAGTTGGCCAACTAACTACAACTTACAAATCAACGATATATCAGGTTTTATTTAATGTATATATTTTCCTGTTAGAAGTCATCGAAATGTCAAATAAATTTGTTTTTTTATATTTATCAATATAGATGGAGTTGACAGAATAAAGTGGTATGTCTATTTAAATGTAAGATGATTTTGTCGAAAATCCTATAAAAACCTATAAATGTATTGAGGATAATCTGTACTACGATTCATTTAAGAGAGAGGAATATGGAATGAATATAGAGGGATTTTCCAATGGGTAGATCTGAAATATTTAGAAATAGATTAAAAACAAAGGAAATAAATGAATCGTTTTTCTCAAGGAATTCATTGAAATAGTTTGTAGATGAAAGGAAATATATGATTTATAAGACATGGATTTCCTATATAAAAGAAGAAAGGGGATCCAGCTATGGGAATTACAAATACAAGATCGAAGTTAGATAATGCAGCTATTGAAGAGGCTATAGAGGCATTAAAAGAGGAAAATGAATGTTTACGTATGGAAATCGATTACTTAAAAAAGTTAAAGGCCTTCGTTCAAAAAGAGATGGAATTACAGAACAAGACAAAGCAAGAGTAATTTATCTTACAAAATTCGAAAGTATATAACATATTAAGATAGTACTAGATAATTATAGAGGTCATTACAATCGCAAAAAATCAAAGTACACTTAAAAGGAATGAGTCCAGTACAATACCGGACTCACATTCAAACAGCCGCTTAATTTTTTGTTTAATACTTCAGGCCCAGTTCATCATAGGTGATCGATTGTTGGCTTGCTATGCTCAATGACTGTTATTTTCTAACTCATCTCATATTACAGAGTTTATGATACGGGAAAGCCCACGCAGGACTTTAGTCCGTCTTTAGACGTGGGATGAAAGTATCGTTTTTGCATAGAAAAACATGGTATACTTTATTCATAGTCATGCAAAAGACTCTAAAACGACTGTTCTCTGAAAACTGAATACATATAAGGTTGAAGTAGCAAATTCTTCTACTTCGTAAAATGTATTAAGTCGTCATGCAAAAGACGTAAAAACATTTGAGAACCAACAATCTGCACGGTATGGTCACAGTACCGTAGCCCACGAACCTATATGGTCTGTCGCGGGAGTGGTGATGGCACACCGCAATCTTGCACGTCAGCGATACCAGAAATGGACTTCGCCTTTGGTAGCAAGAATCCCACTGACGTTAGTCAGCTGGCCCCTTTAGGGTGGGAGTGTCAAGTTAGTTTAAGTATTGAGAGTAAAAGAATAGGAATAGAAAAATTAATGTTTTACTAAATAATCTATTAAAGAAACTTAAAGGAATAACAAGTTCTCCTATTGTAAGGAGTTTGAGTTTATCCATATTAAGTTCTTTTATTAATTCTTTTAATGTTTGGAAGTTTATTTTATTAACGAAAGACCAACGTGGCACAGCTTTTGTATCTGAACCTATTTTGAAAATGATATGAATACTATGTGCATGAAAACCGCTTATTATTAAAATAAGCATAAATCCTAAAATAATGAACCAAGTCATTTTCAACATCTCCTTTCAGTATTTAATATTAAGATATTAAACCTGTTGAGAAAGTGTGCTGTTGTCCATGAAAAATATTGAGAAATTGTTGAGGAAACGTTGAAAATGTTGCAATGCTATTGATTGTAGAGGAGTTAATAATGCTTGTCATATTATATGTGTGTAAAAAGGAAATAGGAAAGAGAACAGTTGCGTAGACTGTTCTCTTAAGGAGCGGAAGTGCTGAACATTTTCAATGACAATGATTCAAGCATTCCGTTAATAGTATGTGTAAAAATTTATAATTCATACAAGAAAGGCAGCTATAAAAAATAGCCGCCTTGCCTCAGGGAGAATTCAAGAAAATTAGAGATTCATTATGGATACAGATTGGCTGTTACCAATCTATACGTAGTATTGGAAATAATTCCATAAATTATTCATAAGTTAAAATCTCAATTCATGGTAGGGTGAGTGACATACAAAGTAAAAAAAGAGCACTTTTTAAGATGTGCATTAGGACTTGAAAGAGGAATCAATGACAATTTAGAAGGAGATATCTCTATACAACATATGGAGGTACTATGGAAGGGTGACGATAAAAAATAAAAAGAGCAGTTAGAATGAACTAACTGCTCAGCTCCAGGGGAATTGGAGACTTGGTTTTTCTAGTGTTAACAAACTTTCAGTGTATTATTCGAAAGTAGATATAGATGGTTAATTATAAATATTGTATTAGTGCATTTTATCCTTTAAATAGTGTTCCACCATTAGTAACATGAGACTCTCCAATTTCTCCAGCTTCTTCAACAGGTATAAGTGGTAAATTATTATTATCGGGTTCATTATTCCTGTTCATAGCATTAAAGATAAATTGTGCGTACTGCTCTCTAGATACTTTCATATATGGACTATAGTTATTGTTACCTGTGCCTTCCGCGATATGGTTGGAATGAATAGCATGAATTGCATTTTTTGCCCAATATCCATTCGGTATATCTTTAAAAGTAAATGCTCCCGTTGCTTTTAATTGGAATGCCTTTGTTAATACAGAAGCCATTTCAGCACGTGTTAAAGTCTCCTTAGGGCGGAAGTTACCATGTTCATCTCCAGTGAAGATTCCTAAGTTTGTGAGAGATAAAATCTCCTTTGAGTAATGGGTTGTGAGAGAATTGATATCTGAATAAGGATTAGTATATGTTTTTTTATTTTCTGGTTTGAGGTAATTGTACATAAGAATGGCGACTTGTTCTCGTGTTACATCATCCCCAAAGCCAAATATCCCATTTCCGTATCCAGATAGGATCTGTTTTTCTTTTAAGTCACTTATTGCTTTAAATGACCAATGGTTTTGTGGTACATCAGTAAAGACTTCTTCAGCATGGGCAGTATAATGTCCAGCTCCAAGTATTGTTAAGGTACTAATAGATAGAACAGAGCATAATGTAACTAATTTTCTTTTCATAACATTTCCTCCGTAAAAGCGATATAGTATTTTAATAAGTATAACGAAACCTATTATAATTATATATAAATATAATAGGTTTGATAGATGTATTTATGTAGATGTAAAACATAATGGTTTCATATTTAAAAAATTGCAGGATTGACCAGTAACTAGAGTTGGTTATAATATTTTTTATTTTATAAAGGGGAAAGAGATAGTTTCAATTAGTGATACAGTAAAAGGACAAGTAAAAAGGATTACATTTGAAGAAAGTGTGTTGTTTTAATTATATTAGGAGTCTTAATTATCGTATAACTATGTCCTATATAGCTAGGGAAAATGAACGGGTAAATTGGATAGAGGTTTTTGTATATCCTATAGGCTTAATTCTATGTATGATATTTGGATATTTTGGGTTACCAGAGTTTTCAATATTAGTAGGGTTAGTATGTAGTGTATGAGATATCCTTATGGCAATAGGAATTAGTGTTATATAGAAAAAATAAGAGCAGGGAGCATCTAAATAGGATAATTTTTTATTTTTTCATAGAAAAAGGAACCCAGAAGGGTTCCTTTTCTTATTCCGATCTATCTTAAGCGCATATAAGATAATGTTATTTTACATCTTAATATTAGGAATTACAATGGATAAAATGAAAGAATTGAATAAATAAAAAGATTTCAATATATTATAAAAAGAGCCACATTTGAATGACTCTTTTCTTGTAAATTATTTTTTTACCTTCCCAAAAGAAACACTTAGTTTATATGTATTATCTACTTGAACTTCTCTACCATCTAATTCAAAAGTTTGTCTTGTTTTCGGTAGGTTTGGATTATTAACTATAGAATATAAGTAAGCTCCTTTTGTTGGCAGCAATTGATTGAATAAAGCTTTGAGAGGCTCATTAATTGCAGACTCTCTACTCTTGATAGAAATTATAGTGTTCCAATAACCACCACCGTCACCATATGGGAATATAGTTATAATGTCAGACATAGCGTCAGCTTTATTTCCATGAAGATTATATCCAAGTGTTCCATATTCCACATCTCTATCAACAAAACCTAAAGATTTTGCAAGGTTAATTAATTCTGAGGATTTATCTTCTTTACCATGAATGAAGATTGAATTGTACATGAACTTAGCAAACTGTTCCCTTGTTACGCTATATTGCCCACCGTACTGATTTTGTCCGACACCACTTGTTATCCCATTGCTATACAAGGCACGTATGTAGTCTGTTGCCCAATGCCCCCTTGGTATATCACTGAATGGCATATTCCCTTTAACTTCTAAACCAAAAGCTTTTTGAAGAATAACAGCCATTTCATAACGAGTTAACGTATCATCAGGTCGGAATTTATCTGTATTGTCTCCACTCATAAAACCTGCATGTACAACAGCTTTGATATTACTTTCAAACATATGTCCTTTGATATCTGAAAAGTTTTTACCGTAATAATTGTCATCCTGTAAACCGTAATATTTAGAAATGATTGCAGAAACTTGCCCACGTGTTACTTTGTCTCCAAATCCAAAATTTCCATTACCATACCCATTTATTACATCCTTATCAGCTAAATAATAAATTGATTCTTCAGACCAGTGTCCTTGTGGTACATCGTTGAAATGTTTAGTCTGTGCATGTGTTGGATTTGTTGCACCAAATAAAGTAGCAGCAATTAAACCAGTTGCGATTACGTTTTTGTATTTCATAGTTATTTTCTCCTAAAATTAATTTTTTGATTTTATACACAATGTATATCTGTTATATGTGTTTATATAGATATTATTATAGATGTAAAATGTGTTTTTGTAAAAAGTTGGTATGTGATATTTATTAGTTGAAGTATTCACTTTGAGCTAGTTGTTATGTTAATGAGAGGAACTACGTCTAAATATAGAGGTATTTACAAATTTAAAAAAATTCCTTTTGTGTACCAAGAAGCAAAATATATTTATGATAAAATATAGAAAAAGATGATTAAGAAGGGACAATTAAAGTGAAACCAACAATTTATGATGTTGCGGAAAAAGCAGGTGTATCAATAGCGACTGTATCCAAGGTAATTAATCAAACAGGGCGTATTAGTGAAAAAACAATAAACAAAGTAAATCAGGTAATGGATGAATTAGATTACCAGCCAAGTAGTGTAGCAGCAGCGTTAACAGGTAAAAAAACATATACGATTGGGGTACTTGTCCCAGATATCTCAAACCCATTTTTTGCAGAAGTAGCAAGAGCTTTTGAAAATAGTGCACAAGGATCAGGGTATACGCTCATTTTATGTAGTACAGACCATCAAACAAAACGTGAGCATGAATACATTGATTTATTATTTAAAAAGCAAGTAGACGGCATTATTATTGCAACGGAGCTAAATGATTATAAACTTGTAAAAAAAATCGTGAATCGAGATTTGCCACTAGTATTATTCACTGTAGATCATCCTTCCATCACGACTCATGTTGTGACAACTGACGATATGAGGGGAGGCTATCTAGCTGGAAGTTATCTAACGCAGAAAGGCCATACATCTTTAACAATTATGATGGAGAAGGATAGAAAAAGTAGCTTAGGGAGATTGAATGGTTTCAAACAAGCTCTTACAGATTCAGGGATTTCGTTAGATGATGAGGCTATCATTAGCTGCTATTCGACAGTGGAAGATAGTAAACGTGCAAGTAAAGAGTTACTTAATTTACCTAACAGGCCTACAGCCGTTTTTGCTTGTACAGATTTGATTGCTATATGCCTTATGAATGAAGCAAGAAAACAAGGACTTTCAATTCCGGAAGATTTATCAATAATCGGATTTGATAATACAATCTATGCTGAGATTGCAGATCCAGGGTTAACAACAATTGAGCAGCCAATTAAACAAATGGCAGCGTGTACGTTTGAACAACTGCTAAAAACGATGGAAATGAAGGAGCATGCTAAGCAAAAAATTACAATTATTCCTCAGTTAGTAGAGCGATCCTCAGTAAAGGATATTACATGATAGAGTTTTTATAAGTCTATTTGAATGTAACAAAAGAAGGTCATCGTAACTAAGTATAGTTAGGATGACCTTCTTTTATATTTAGGATTTATACAGAGAATTGCTCACCGCTTTTCGCATTTAAATCCTGCTCCATCTCATTTTCTTTTGGAATAGTAAGGAAATGAGTTAAAAATGCACCAAAGAAATACAAACCAGCAAAGATCCACATCACGCCACCAACACCTAATGGCCCGATGAAGGCAGTTACTACTAATGGTCCAACGAATGCTGATAATCCTGAACCTAGATTTAAGACAGACATTGCCGCTCCTTTATTTTCAGGAGATAAAGATGGGACTAATGCTGTAAGAGGTACATAACCGGCAAGTGTTGCTCCATAGCAACAAGCAACAAATAATATTGCCCAATAGTTATGTCCTACCATTTGTGGTACATAATAGAGTGCAAGAGTTACAATTCCGCAACCGACTCCTCCGAACCATTTAATCGTATTTACCCAACCAAACTTGTCTCCAACAATACCAAAAATAATATTAAACACCATATTTACAAAGAATAGAGTACCCCAAATTTGAAGCCATTCAGTCATCGTAAAATTATATTTCATCATATAGGTAGGTAGGAAAACAACAAATCCAAACTGAGCAGCCGAGTTTATAATTTTTACAATACCGCCTATCCCAACTTTAGGATTTTCAAATGCAATGGTAATACCTTTTAGCAATTCGCTTGATTTGTTAGCGCTTACGGTTTGTGCTTTAAACCTGTCCTTATTTACAACAATTGAGAACAATCCACCGACGACAACAAAAAGTAAAGCGCTCCATAAAGTAGCAATTTCTCCGATTTTCGGAACCATATAACTAGAATAAAAGGCCCCTATAACACTAAGCCCCAGCTGGAATACGAACCAGAACCAGCCAACTGCTCTTGAAAGCATTTGTTGAGGAGTACTGTAAGATACCCAAACTAGAAAAGAATACGCAAATAAAGGATAACCGAACCCTCGTAGGGCATAACAAATTAATATTACGGGATAATTCATATGTTGAATTCCAATACCTATGAACCCGATTGAACCTAAAATGAATGATACTAAACCAAACGTCATGACTTTTCTTGGTCCCCACATTTGTACAAATACCCCTGAAAACCAAGAAGAAGCAGATACAGTAATTCCGTAAATAGTAAACAGGAAAGCGGCGTGTTCTAGTGTTAGTCCTTTTTCAACGAGATAAGGGGATAACCATCCCTGTTCTAAACCATCTCCAATCATAAAAACAATAATCCCTATGTATCCCCAAGTTAAATTAGAAGGGATCCCAATCCTGTCCATAAATGTTTTGTTTGAACTAATAGCGTTCATTCTCCCACCACCGATAAGTTATTTTTTGGTTAAGCGCTTAATTCTTTTTGATAAAAAAAGTATACGCTTACATTATGGGGTCGTCAATTAAATTTTTTGACAATTTACAACTTTCTTTTATAGAGTCATTCTATTTACTTATTGGAGAATAAAATAATGGTGAGTATGAAAAGAAAGAAATACCTTATAGATGTGGGATTACTATTTAAAGGCTTGGTTTTCTTTGTTATATCAGTATTTTAAAAGAGTATATTTGTAGCTTTTTAGAGTGTTTATTTCTAATTATTAATTTTTATTTTTATGTAATACGTATATTGAGGGAATGTAAAATTCGAATGAAAAGAGAAGTATTCAAAAAAATAAAAATGTTTTCAATTTAGAATCAAGTGTGTATAATGAAGAAAAATAGGGAAAGCGCTTAACTAAATTGATACGCTAAACCCTATAGACTTTCATTTCGTTTCTTAAATTTTAATATAGAGGGAGAAATCATATGAACGTTTTAAAGATTGGGATTATTGGTGCTGGACGAATTGGGAAACTACATGTTGATAATTTGCAGCTTATGCCACAAGTAAAAATTAAAGCGGTTTCAGATGTAGTAATTAGTCATCTAGAAAAGTGGGCTCAAGATAAAGGGATTTCTACTCTGACTACAAATTATCAGGATTTATTAGCAGATTCAGAAATTGATGCTGTCTTTATTTGTTCACCAACAAATACACATGCGCAAATTATTAAAGAAGCGGCTCTTGCCAAAAAACATATCTTCTGTGAAAAGCCTGTTAGTTTCTCAGTAGAAGAAACATTAGAAGCATTAGAAGTGGTAAAAGAACAGGGAGTATCTCTTCAAGTAGGTTTTAATCGTCGTTTTGATCCAAACTTCAGGAAAGTGTATGATCTGATTCAACAAGGCGAAGTGGGACAGCCACATATTTTAAAAATTACGTCACGCGATCCACAACCGCCAAGTATAGAATACGTTCGCTCTTCAGGCGGATTGTTTATGGATATGATGATTCATGATTTTGATATGGCTCGCTACGTGATGAATAGTGAAGTCGTTGAAGTATTTGCATATGGAACAACATTAATTGATCCATCCATTCAGGAAGTAAATGATGTAGATACAGCAATTGTCACATTAAAATTTGCAAATGGAGCTTTAGGAGTAATTGATAATAGCCGCCAAGCTGTTTATGGATATGACCAGCGTGTGGAAGTGTTTGGTGAAAAAGGTGCGGTTGCTGCGGATAATTGCTGCCCGACAACAGTTCAAGTGTCAAAAACAGAAGGCATTGTAAAAGATAAGCCGCTTTATTTCTTCTTAGAGCGCTACACGCAAGCTTACATTGAGGAAGTAACACAATTTACAAAGTCAATTATAGAAGGACAAGCTGTTATTTGCAGTGGTAATGATGGATTACAAGCAGAGCGAATTGCGAAGGCTGCGAAGGAATCCTTACTAACAGGAAAACCTGTACAAATTGAACATAAACAGCCTGCATTAAATCAATAAAGAGAGCGCTTACTTATAGATAGATAAAGAGTCTTTTGTCGGAAAACGATAAAGCATGGGAGGTAGTAATAATGAATCCACTTATTTTTAAAGAAGATTGTCCATTAGACCTAATTGCAGTTGGACGTTTATGCGTTGATTTAAATGCCAATGAAACACAACGTCCTATGGAAGAAACAAGAACGTTTACTAAATATGTAGGAGGTTCTCCTGCGAATATTGCGATTGGTGCTGCACGTCTTGGCTTACAAACAGGATTTATCGGTAAAGTGTCCGATGACCAAATGGGCCGCTTTATTACGGGGTACCTAAAGGACAACAATATTAATACAGATCAGATATGTATCGATCGTACTGGTGCAGTGACAGGTTTAGCATTTACAGAAATTAAAAGCCCTGAGGATTGCAGTATTTTAATGTACCGCGACAATGTCGCAGACTTAAACCTAGATCCAACAGAGGTATCTAAGGACTATATTAAACAATCAAAAGCACTCTTAATTTCAGGAACAGCTTTAGCAAAAAGCCCTTCTCGCGAGGCGGTATTTTTAGCGCTAGAATATGCGCGTAAGCATAATGTAGTTGTATTTTTTGATGTGGATTACCGCCCTTATACATGGCAGTCAGAAGCTGAAACGGCTGTGTATTACAATCTAGCAGCTGAAAAATCTGATGTCATTATTGGAACGCGTGAAGAATTCGATATGATGGAAAAACTATTAAACTACGAACAATCTAATGACCAAGTTACGGCTGAAAGATGGTTTTCTCATCATGCGAAAATCGTTGTAATTAAACACGGCGGGGATGGCTCAATCGCTTATACAAGAGACGGGCAATCTCACCGCGGCGGTATCTTTAAAACAAAAGTGTTAAAGACGTTTGGCGCTGGCGACTCATATGCTTCTGCATTTATTTATGGCCTAATGCAAGGGCTTGAGATTCCTCAAGCGATGCGATTAGGTGGAGCTTCTGCTTCAATCGTTATTTCTAAACATAGCTGTTCTGATGCAATGCCAACAAGGGCAGAGATTTCTGCATTCATGGAAACGGCTGAGGAATTGGTATAGAAACTTTATAAATCAATAATCAAGTGAGGGCGTATCCTATTGGACGCTTCTACATTACATAAAAGGGAGAGAATGAATATGACAGTACAAACAGCACAAATTGTAAAAAACTACATTGGCGGCGAATGGGTAGAATCTATTTCAACTAAGATGGAAGCTGTATATAATCCTGCAACAGGAGAAGTAATCGCTCAAGTACCACTTTCAACAAAAGAAGATGTTGAACATGCTGTATTAGCAGCAAATGAAGCGTTCAAATCTTGGTCTAAAACTGCTGTGCCAAAACGCGCTCGTATTCTATTTAAATATCAACAATTACTAGTAGATAACTGGGAAGAGTTAGCGAAACTTATTACCATTGAAAACGGAAAAAGCTATAACGAGGCTTACGGTGAAGTTCTTCGTGGTATTGAGTGCGTGGAGTTTGCTGCGGGTGCCCCTACATTAATGATGGGAAAACAATTACCTGATATTGCAACAGGTATTGAGTCTGGTATGTATCGTTACCCAATTGGTGTTATAGGCGGAATTACACCTTTTAACTTCCCAATGATGGTTCCATGCTGGATGTTCCCACTTGCAATTGCTTGTGGTAATACATTTGTATTAAAACCTTCAGAGCGTACACCACTTCTAGCAGCAAAATTAGCAGAATTAGCTGCAGAAGCAGGCATACCAAAAGGTGTATTAAATATCGTAAATGGTGCTCACGATGTAGTAAACGGTCTTCTTGAACATAAATTAGTGAAGGCAATTTCATTTGTAGGTTCTCAGCCTGTCGCAGAATATGTATACAAAAAAGGAACAGAAAACTTAAAACGCGTTCAAGCATTAGCAGGTGCGAAAAACCATTCCATTGTATTAAATGATGCAAATCTTGAACTAGCAACAAAGCAAATTATTAGCGCTGCATTCGGTTCAGCTGGTGAGCGTTGTATGGCTGCCTCTGTTGTAACAGTAGAAGAAGAAATTGCAGATCAATTAGTTGAAAGACTAGTAGCAGAAGCGAATAAAATTGTAATTGGCAATGGTCTTGATGAAGATGTATTTTTAGGACCAGTTATTCGTGATAACCATAAAGAGCGCACAATTGGTTACATCGATTCAGGTGTAGAACAGGGCGCTACGTTAGTTCGTGACGGACGTGAAGATACAGCTGTAAAAGGAGCTGGTTACTTCGTTGGACCAACAATTTTTGACCATGTTACAAAAGAAATGAAAATCTGGCAAGATGAGATTTTTGCCCCTGTTTTATCTATTGTTCGTGTGAAATCATTGGATGAAGCAATTGAAATTGCAAATGAGTCTCGCTTTGCAAATGGAGCTTGTATTTATACAGATAGTGGGGCAAGTGTACGTCAATTCCGTGAAACTATTGAATCAGGTATGTTAGGTGTGAATGTTGGGGTTCCAGCACCGATGGCATTCTTCCCGTTCTCTGGCTGGAAAGACTCTTTCTATGGGGATCTTCATGCGAACGGTACTGACGGCGTTGAGTTTTATACTAGAAAGAAAATGCTTACATCTCGTTGGGAAAAGTAATCTTTAAGAGAGAAGTAGAATCTGTTTAGTTGCTTGTAAGCAAAAGTAAGGAAAGTAGTAAAGCATAAGAAGGAAGTATTAGGAGTCTATCAAATTCCTGATACTCCTTTTTCATATGCAGAATGACTGTTAGAGATAGAAAGGAGCAAATCATATGCAAACTGTTAGAATGACGACGGCGCAAGCATTGGTAAAATTTTTAAATCAGCAATATGTAGAATTTGATGGAAAGCAACAAAAGTTTGTTAAGGGAATCTTTACGATTTTTGGTCATGGAAATGTAGTAGGCCTAGGTCAAGCTTTAGAAGAAGATGCAGGGGAATTAGAAGTATATCAAGGGAGAAATGAACAAGGAATGGCAAATGCTGCAATGGCTTTTGCAAAACAAAAACATAGAAAACAAATTATGGCATGTACTTCTTCAGTTGGTCCTGGATCAGCAAACATGATTACCTCTGCAGCAACAGCTTCTGCAAATAATATTCCCGTTTTATTACTTCCAGGAGATGTATTTGCAACGAGACAACCTGATCCTGTTCTTCAACAAATTGAACAAACACATGACTTATCTATTTCTACAAATGATGCTTTTCGTGCAGTAAGTAAGTATTGGGACCGGATAAATCGTCCTGAACAATTGATGACAGCTATGATTCAAGCGATGCGTGTTTTAACGAATCCGGCAGATACAGGAGCTGTAACAATTTGTTTACCACAAGATGTCCAAGGAGAAGCATGGGATTTTCCGAGTTACTTTTTCCAAAAGCGTGTTCACCGAATTGAACGTCGTCTACCTACAAAAGCCAGCTTAGCGGATGCAGTGGAAATGATTAAGAGAAAGAAAAAGCCAGTTATGATTTGTGGTGGTGGTGTAAGATACGCAGAAGCGGCAGAAGAGCTAAAACGATTTGCTGAAACATTCCACATTCCATTTGGAGAAACACAAGCTGGAAAAAGTGCAATTGAAAGTAGTCATCCATATAATCTAGGCGGCATTGGGGTAACAGGAAATATAGCAGCTAATACAATTGCAAAGGAAGCGGATCTTGTTATTGGGATCGGGACGAGATTTACTGATTTTACAACGGCATCTAAACAATTATTTCAAAATGAGGAAGTTGAGTTTTTAAACATAAATATTTCAGAATTCCATGCGAATAAGCTGGATGCATTAAAGGTTATAGCGGATGCGAAAGAAGCGCTTCTTGCTTTAATAGATGAACTGCAAGTAATGGATTATCGATCTAGTTATACAGTAGAAATTGCTGATGCAAAAGAGGCTTGGGAAACAGAATTATCACGTCTACATAATATTCGCTTTACAGGTCAAGATTTCACACCAGAAGTCGAAGGTCATTTCGATGAAAATTTAAATGAGTATGTAGACGCACTTGGTACACAATTAACACAGACCGCAGTCATTGGACAAATCAATACATTACTAGATGAAGATGCAATTATCGTTGGAGCGGCAGGAAGTCTTCCGGGTGATTTACAAAGAATGTGGGCATCAAGAAAACCAAATACATATCACATGGAGTATGGATACTCTTGCATGGGCTATGAGGTTGCGGGCGCACTAGGTGCAAAGCTAGCTGAACCATCGAAGGAAGTATATGCAATGGTAGGAGATGGTAGTTACCAGATGCTTCATTCAGAGCTTGTCACAAGTCTTCAAGAAAACAAAAAAATTAACATTTTATTGTTTGATAACTCCGGATTTGGCTGCATTAATAACTTACAAATGGGCAATGGAATGGGGAGCTTTGGAACAGAGTTTCGCTACCGAAACCAGGAAACACGTAAATTAGACGGAGCAATTATGAAAATCGATTTTGCAGCTAGCGCAGCTGGATATGGTGTGAAAACATATCATGTTACATCACTAGAACAATTACAGGAAGCGCTTATAGATGCGAAAAAACAAACAGTTTCTACATTAATTGATATTAAAGTACTGCCAAAAACAATGACAAATGGATACGAGTCATGGTGGCATGTAGGTATTGCAGAAATATCTAAAAGTCAAAGTGTACAAGCTGCGTACGAGAGTAAAGTAAGTAACTTGCAACAGGCAAGGTCTTATTAGATTAGGGCACAAAGAGAGCTTTTTATCTACATGCATATGGTTTAAGAAGCTCTCTTTTTAAAGAATAGATAAGAGAAGTTGGCGAAATTCTATCACATTTTAAAAAGAGGAGAGACAAGGGGATGTTTAAAGAAAATACAATTAAGCTTGGAATTGCACCAATTGCTTGGACAAATGATGATATGCCGGAGCTAGGGGCAGAAAATACGTTTGAACAATGTATTAGTGAGATGGCACTAGCTGGATTTAATGGAAGTGAAGTAGGGAATAAATATCCGAGAAATACGGTTGTATTAAAAAAATCTTTGGAATTACGAAACTTGGAGATTGCTAGTGCATGGTTTAGTACGTTTTTAACAACGAAGCCGATTGAAGAGACGGTAGAAGAATTTATTAAGCATAGGGATTTCTTGCATGACATGGGTGCAAAAGTCATCGTTGTATCAGAGCAAGGGTATAGTATTCAAGGGTTAATGGATGTACCACTATTTAAAAATAAACCTGTTTTTACAGAAGAAGAGTGGGATAAGCTTGCGGATGGATTACATCACCTCGGTAAATTAGCTCAGGAAAAGGGGCTGCATATTGTATACCATCACCATATGGGTACGGGTGTTCAAACAACGGCAGAAATTGAAAAGTTAATGGATATAACTGATCCAGCGCTTGTATCTCTGCTTTTTGATACAGGTCATCTTGTTTTTTCAGGAGAAGAGCCACTTTATATTTTGAAGAAATATTTACCTCGTATTAAACACGTACATTTAAAAGATATTCGTCAAGAAGTAGTTGATGTTGTAAAGGAAAAAGAATTGAGCTTCTTACAGGCAGTGAAGAATGGGGCATTTACAGTTCCTGGGGATGGCGTAATTGTATTTGATGAAGTGTTTACTATCCTTGCAAACTCTGATTATCAAGGGTGGTTTGTGGTAGAAGCAGAGCAAGATCCAGCTTTAGCGAATCCTTTTGAATACGCATTAAAAGCCCGAAAATTTATACAAGAAAAAGCCGGTCTGTAATTTAAGCATTTTAAGATTATCCCTAAGTAAATAGTATGGTAATCAACATGTATTCTTATAAAAGGGGTAAAAAGACGTGAAGGTTGGTTTTACATGTAATAAATAATATTGAAATAGGGGAGTATGTAATGCCATTAGTTCAAATGAAAGATATTTTAATGAAAGCAAATCAAGAGAATTATGGGGTTGGGGCTTTCAGTGTCGCCAATATGGAAATGGTAATGGGAGCTATTAAAGCAGCTGAAGAGTTAAGCTCACCGCTTATTCTACAAATTGCGGAAGTTCGTTTGAATCATTCGCCAATTCATATGATTGGTCCTTTGATGGTAGCTGCAGCGAAACAAGCAACTGTTCCAGTAGCAGTGCACTTTGATCACGGTATGACATTTGAAAAGATTCAAGAGACGTTAGAGATTGGTTTTAGTTCGGTTATGTTTGATGGCTCGCACTATCCGTTAGAAGAAAATATACAAAAGACTAAAGAAATTGTAGAACTTGCGAAACAGTACGGTGCGACGGTAGAGGCTGAGATTGGCAGAGTTGGTGGTAGTGAGGACGGATCAGAAGATATTGAGATGTTGCTGACAAGCACTACAGAAGCAAAACGATTTGCAGAAGAAACAGACGTAGATGCATTAGCTGTTGCAATTGGAAATGCGCATGGTATGTACAATGGAGATCCTAATTTACGATTAGACCGCCTACAAGAGATTAATGAGGTAGTCCATATCCCACTCGTTTTACATGGCGGCTCTGGCATTAGTTCAGAGGATTTCAAGCAATGTATTCAACATGGTGTTCGAAAAATTAATGTAGCAACAGCTACATTTCAGAATGTAATTACTGCGGTTAACACTGCCGCCCTAAATACTCCGTATTCAGATTACTTTACGTACCACCAGGATGTTATTAGGGCTGCATACGAAAACGTTAAAAGTCATATGCAAATATTCGGAAGTGAAAACAGAGCATAATCAGAAAAACTTTCTTCATTACTAGTTAGAAGAAATTCGGAATGTAGTTAGCTGACAAAAGTGGAGAATGCTAGTGAAGCCATTAATTAAAAGGAGGAGAAAGCCATGTTAGGAAAATTGGGTGAATTAAATGAAGGATATAATATATTAACAGAAATGAACGGTCAAGGCAGTGATATGTTAATGGATATAGGTATATATAAGATGTCTAATGGGAAAGAAGAGTTGCTATTTGATAATAAGAATGAAACAGCGGTTCTTTTACTGGAAGGGGCAATACGTTTAGAGTGGGAAGGAATGGAACAAGTTATTCAAAGACAGTCTGTGTTTGAAGAAAACCCTTGGTGCTTACATGTATCTAAAAATGTGAAGGTTACCATTACTGCGCTTTCAGATAGTGAAGTGCTTGTTCAAAAAACAGATAATGATCAAGAATTTACTTCCAAGTTATATACTCCAAATGAGTGTCAAAGTGTTGTAGCTGGAGATGGAGTATGGGAGGGAACGGCGCAGCGTGTTATTCGTACGATTTTTGACTATAACAATGCAGCATATTCTAATATGGTAGTAGGAGAAGTTATTTCTTATCCAGGGCGATGGTCCAGTTATCCACCACATCACCATGATCAACCGGAGGTATATTATTATCGCTTTAACAAACCACAGGGATTTGGTTGTGCAATGGTTGGTGAGGATGCATATCGCGTTGTACATAATAGCTTTATTACAATTCCAGGTGAGCTAGACCATCCACAAGCAACCGCGCCTGGATATGCCATGTATTTTTGTTGGATGATTCGACACCTTGAGAATAATCCTTGGAATGATCGTATCATGGAGGAAGAACACAAGTGGTTATTAGAACCAAACGCGAAAATTTGGCCAGAAAAGGAATAGACAAAAATAAAAACGAGCAATCCTATTCATAGTGATAAGGTGCTCGTTTTGCTATTTGTAGGCAGAAAGAAAAATTCCTCATACTGTTATCGCCAGATTATTGTCCTGCGAACATTTAAAGTAAGAGAATTCTTTCAGAGATTATGTAAAAAAAATCTTTTATTTTGGCCTGTGTTTCTGACTTGTTAGTTATTTACTTTTTGTTTGTTGTTCTATCTACATTTGAAATGGGGAAGTCTGTGCCGTATAGGTCTTGGTTATTATCTTTATTGTTATTGTTTGGATTATGTTCCACTTGAGATGATGTTTCTAGCATTTGTTCTTGTTCCTTACTAGGGGTATTTAGGGCATCCGATGGGACGCGAGCAATCTGTTCGCTTACTAGCTTTTCTTTATCCATATAATACAGCTCCTTTTTGAGATGAGATTAAAAACAATGGATTTATGAATAGACACTTCTATATTTTAAGCCTTTGAATGGAATTATATACAAACTTATATTGCAAAGATTGCTTTTATTCGTTTCTTGTTTTGGTTTAAATTTCGTTTCGGTACAAGTTTTGCTGTTAAATTGTCACAAGCAACAACAGATATGATAACCAATAGGTAGTGAAGGATAATATTTTTTCATAGAGAATAATGCTAGAGTAGGAATTAATCTATTTTGCTTTTGATGAAAGGGGAATTAACATGAATACATTTGTTAATGACAAGTTTTATGATACGCGAAATCATTTATTTGAGGAAATTACTTTGTTAAGTGATACTCAATTTAATAAGAAACCAGATAAGGATAAATGGAGTATAGCACAAGTATGTCATCACTTAATGTTATTAGATGAAAGGGTTATAAAGGTCATTTCATCTGGATTAAAAAAGATGGATAGTACACAAAATGAGCGTAAAGAAATTCAATCTATATTATTAGATAGATCAATAAAATTTATAGCACCAGAAATGATTGAACCAAGCATAGAGACATTTGAAGTACAGCAAATGGTCGATTTGTTAAATAAATCGAGAAAAGAATTAATGCTTTTCCTAAGTACAATAGAAGATGAATCTATATTAGCGAAAAAATCAGTGATGCATCCAGCTCTTGGAGAATTACTTCTTGAGCAGTGGATAGAACTAATCTATTTACATGAACAGCGCCACATAGAACAAATTAAGGAGATAAAATTACTTTGTGAAGTTGGAAAGTAAAAATCATTGTCTATTTTGAGAGAAATGTATTCTATTTAAATTATATAGAAAAGAATTCAAATAATTTATATACAACAAAGTAGTGTAAATTCACTACTTTTTTATAAAAAGCAATTAATAAATGGGAAAATATGAGCCATGATTCTTCTTTCCGAACAGCTTATGAAGCTCGAGAAAAATTGCTTTTAGATGAACAAGCTAAGCTAGCGCATGCTGAACAAGAGGGCATGGAAAAAGGTAAGATGCAAATGATCCGAGGAATGCATGAAATTGGTGTATCGCTTGAAACTATTGCAAAAGCAAGTAAGTTGAGTGTAGAGGAAATAGAACGTATCTTGAAATTAAAGTGAACATATATGCACCTATAGTACTCATGAATAAAAGAAAATAGACACTCATTGTTATAGTACGTTTGATAGAAAAGCATTGCTGAACAATTCGGCAGTGCTTTTTCTATATCATTTTTTGTTTTTCATGCAGAATCACCCGCAAAATTACTTTTTTAGTTGAAGTTTTCCGAATAATAAGTTACATTTTTAAAGTTCAAGCAACTATATGACAGTACAAAAGGGGAGAAATATTGTTATTATGCAAAAAATGAAATGGAAGAACTATTTATGTTATTTTGTTATTCTTATACTTCTTGGAACAGCAGTAACGGTCAAACCATCTATCTCAAAAGCTGAGGAATCTGATGTTAATATTACACTGTTAGGTACTGCAGATATTCATGGTAGATTTATGCCCTGGGATTATGCGCTTGATGGTGCAAATACGAGTGGAAGTTTAACGCAACTCTATACGGTTATAAAGAAGGTACGTCAGGAAAATCCAAATACCATATTAGTAGATGCTGGGGATACAATTCAAGGAAACTCAGTAGAGTTATTCAATGATCAGCCACAATCGCCAATGATGGTAGCGATGAATGTAATGGGATATGATGCTTGGGCATTTGGAAATCATGAATTTAACTTTGGATTAGATACATTAAAAAAAGTTAGTGAGCAATATAAGGGCAAGACATTGGCAGGAAATATTTATAAGGAAAATGGAGAGCGTTTTCTTCCTGCATATACAATTGTTGAAAAAGGTGGAATTAAAGTCGGGATTATTGGTATGAATACACCAATGATTAGTGATTTTGAAAAAGGGACAGATCATTTGGATGGATTGGTAGTGAAAAATCCAGTAGAAGAGACAAAGAAGGCCATTAAAGAATTAGAAGGTAAAGTGGATGTAATGGTAGGCGTTATGCATATGGGATTAGAAAATGAGAATGGGATCCCTGGTACTGGTGTTCAAGATATTGCGAATGCTTGTCCGGAACTAAGTGCTATTTTTGCAGCTCATATGCATAAGCTTGTTAAAAAAGAAATTGTAAATGGCGTTATTATTACAGAACCAGATAAATATGGAACGCATATCTCACGTATTGACCTGACTTTTACAAAGCAAGATGGAAAGCTGGTTTTAAAAGATAAAACTGCTACAGCAATACCTGTAAAAAATACTGATGGAACAACAGTAGTATCTGATCCTACACTTGAAGACACACTGACACCTTTTCACGAGTATGCGAGGGGAGATGCAAATGTTGTAGTCGCTCAATTAAAGGGTAGAAATCTTGTTCCTGAAAATGAAATAAAAGGTATTCCAAGTGTGCAGATTCAAGAGACACCTTTATCAGATTTCTTTCATGAAGTCATGCTCTATTACAGCAAAGCAGATGTGGTCGCCCATCAAATTGATAACGATAATGCCCGTTTGGATGTAGGTCCTATTAAGAAAAAAGATATTGCATATAATTATCAATATGCTTTGGGTGAAATTACGGTATATAAGGTAACTGGGAAAGACTTAAAAGACTATATGGAATGGGCAGCAGGGTACTTTAATTCATCTCGTCCTGGAGATGTAACAGTTAGTTTTGATAAAACCCGTCGTGCGTCTAAATACAGTACGAATGATTTCTTTGGAGGCGTAAAATACGAAATTGATTTAACAAAACCATATGGAAGTAGAATTACAAATTTACGTTCTATTCGTACAAATAAACCAATCAAAACGAACGATGTTATGACGCTGGGAATGAATGCATATAGAATGGAGGCTCTTCAGGCAAAAGGTGGAGCTTTAGAGGGGCGTAAGTTTGAACAAATTTGGTCATCTAAACAAGAGAATGCATTCGGGGAAACTGGTGGAACCATTCGTAACCTTGCTATTACATATTTAAAAGAGGTAAAGAATGGTGTATACACACCAAAAGTTATGCATAATTGGAAAATTACTGGCGTGAATACACATTCTTCAGAGCATAAGGCTGTAGTGGATCTTGTAAATAAAGGGGTTTTAGAAATTCCAAAAACTGAAGATGGAAAATATACAAATATAGCCTCTATAAATACTAAAGATTCAATTACAAAAGAAGAGATTGTAGCACTCTCACAAAAAGCAAATATTAATCCAAATCAGTTTAAGCATATAAAAACGAAAGGTGAATTTTACAAAAAACTTAGTAGAATTGTAAAAAAAATATAAGGAACATGACTCTAGTGCAAAAAATTTATAACTAGAAGTTTAAATATATACGTAAAAAAGAGCACTCCTATACATGGTGATAGGATGCTCCTTTTTATGTAAAGAAAATCTTGTTTAATTTTAGTCTATTATCCTACGCACAATTATAGTAACGTGAATAGTCTGAAACAAATCTGTTTCGGACTGGTGGTTCAATAGTTTATCCACTTTATTCAAATTTATTTGTGTTCATAGTATGAATTTTCTGATTTTTAAAGTGAGAAAACTGGATTACGTTAATTAATAGATACTCCACCAGAGACACTCAGTTTTGTTGGTGCTGGCGTATCTCCACCATTAAATGAAGAGTGTTGTGATACATTTAAACTAATCATGCTACATGCTAATGTGCTTACTATTATCGTACTGAATAACAATTTTTTTATTTTTTTCATTACTTTAACGCTCCTTTTCTTAAATGTTTCTTATCAGCATTATTGCTAATATAGAAATACTTACTCGCTTTAACATGATTATTTGCCTCGTAAAATTGCAGTGCTAAAATCTCTGCATATTCTTTTACGCAATCCCACATTTCCTCTTTTTCAAAATAAGAAATGGCATCAGTAACTACTTTTTCTAGTTTAATTCTAGGCAGTTCTGTGATTAGTTCATTTAAAACTGCGAAACGGTGTATATATTCTTCATTTCCTGACTCATTTGAATATTTCATTCCTTGCTCGATATATGATTTTGCTGTTTCAACGCCTTCTAACTTATAATATGCTCTTGCTAAGACAAATAATGCTTTAAAATGGTTCGGTATGGTATTTATAATTTCAGAACTCTGTCTAATCGCCAATGGATATAAATCTTGAATATTATATAACCAGCCTAAATTGGATCGTACTCGTAATAATAATTGTTCTTCATCATACTTCTTAAAAATATCAATAACCATATTGAGACATTCTTCCGCTCTTTCAAATTCTCTTAGATCTATACAAGCCAGTCCATATACATTGTCGCATAAAGCAATATTAATTTTATAGCCTACATGATTCAAATATATTTCTTTGGCTTTTACTGCATGTTGAATCGCTTCAAATGGTTGATAAGATTGATAACAGTATGTTGAAAATCTATACTCAAACTCAGCTTTTTCTATTTCGTCAGGTATATCTTTTAAAAGTCCTTCCGCCTTTTCATAGTATGTTTTTGCCTCAGTATAATTTGCTATAATTGTAGAGTGGATTGCCTTAAAGAAATAATAATAGTAAGCTAAAAATGAAAATTCATCTTTAATATGAGGTAGTTTTTCTATTTGATTAAAAGAATCTTTTGTAATACTCATTCCATCTACCAAAACTTTATATCTAAAATTCAGCAGGGAATAATAGAATGATACATATTGGTCTGTTTCTATTTCTTTTAAACTTTCTTTTACTTTTAGATATGTTTGTTTTGCTTCTACTACATGATATAAACGAATTTCTTCATACCATTCATGTAATAATTCCATCAATTGTTTATTACTTTTTTCTTGAACAGTCATAATATCCCCCATTTCTCTGTAAAGGCTTATTCTGATAATAACAGGAATTCGATAAATTAAATTTAATCATGATTTTTTTCATAAATATACAGAATATTCTGAATTAAAGAGTTGTCCATGTTTTTAAATTTGAAAAGTATAGGTAAGGTAGTTCAAGTTTCGTTAATGTATTTTTTGATTTTTTTACAGTTTTCTATTAAATACTTCTTATTAGGGGGAGCGTAGGTTTTTGATAAGTATCATAGGAAGCTTAACTTTTCATAAAATATAGGTTTATACTTCCGCTAAGTAATTATCATAATGAGAGTATACAGATGTATCAAACGAAACTTCTACTTAATCAAATATGATTAAATACTTTCTTAGTATTGGTTAGGGAAATTTATATACTTTAAAGTAAAGAGCCTTATTTTATAAAGGGGGGGAATTTTTTGGGGGTTATAACTCATGATCTTTTGATCTAAATTTATTTTAATTGTTGAAAGGTTTGTAAAAAATACTTTACGAATTGTAAAAAATAAATTACAATTTTTCTAAGAGGTGTTCCTATTGTTACATAATAGAATTGTAGTTTGTCGAGCAGAAAAAGGTTGGACTCAAGAAGAATTGGCAAAAAGGGTTGGTGTTAGTCGACAAACTATCGCTACTCTTGAAAAGAATAAATATAATCCTTCTCTAATTCTTGCCTTTAAAATCGCAAATGTATTTGAAAAGCCAATAACTGATGTGTTTGATTATCAGGAGGAGTGAGTCATATGTTGTGGTTAAAAATTTTATTTTTAGTTGTAATATTCATTAGTCAGATGTACGTAATACAATTTCAGTCCAGTGATGAAGCAAAAGACGAAAGAGGGAGAGAAATTCAATATAAAACAAATAATGTGTTGTACAATATCTTATCTGTAGGTATCATTGCCATTTTTATTTTTCAATCAGTAGAAATAATTTCTTTAGAATTTCTACCTGATTTATTGTTATATTTTGTGCTTTCATTAAGTGTACTTGGCAGTCTTATTATATTTATCAATAGACACAGCAAAAATTACTAATATAGTATATTTGGATTATGATGAAGGTAGAATGATACCGATGTACAAACTGTATTAGAACGGAGATTTATATGGCAGAGGTAGAGTAAGGGGACTTTCAGAATTGAAAAGTATGAATGTTGTGTAAAAGCAATGCAAATTGTTGAAAATATAAAAAATGTATAGTAAATTGAGGGTGTATGCTAGATTATAATGAGCAAGAAGTCGGGTGGTTCTGATTCTTGTTGATTGATAGGTCGTAAGATCATAAAAAGTCTTGGTTTGGTCGCCAAGGCTTTTTTCATGCTGTATTCAGGTATAAAAACCTTGTATATCTCGAATAATTTTTCAAGCTGCAGCACGGGCTTTGTTTTTTCAATTGTAAAAAACATATTTGACTTACATGTTGGGAAGTATGGTGTAACTAATACAGAGAATGGGGTAATGTTCTACTTTGCATAGAAAAATGGGGTATAAAGTAGTAAAAAGTGATAAAGATCTTACTGAAGTGTTAAAGGGGATTTACATTCATATAGAGTATGTGAACTACTCGCCGCTTAGTAAAGCTTGAAGTGGGAGCTTCTCAGTTCCGCGACGAAAGTAACCTTTCGTCTCCCTGAGCGTTACTTCGGGGTGTTCCACCCCTAGATGTCCAACGCATGGACGCTCTTTTGGTACGGTTGATATTTTACGCAGGAACCGAATGGCTTCATTTTCGCACTCTATTTTCTTCCTGCAACCTTCTATATCAAGTTATCAAAGAACGTCATATAGCTAGCTTATCGAAAGTGTTTGGCTATGCCAAACCCAAATTCATCTCCCACCTATCGTTGGGCTAAGCCCTTCACACGATTGAGGAAGGAGAATTCTTTCGGGGAATACGTTAAAAAAGGTGTAAAGTCAATTCTATGGCTTCGCACCTTTTTATTTAACTTGGACTTTTGTTTAAGCCCGTTGATTTGTTCATTTTTAAGCGTTTATTGCATTTAAAATTGAAACTTTATTTGTTGTAAATAATACATAATTTTGTTTTACTGTTTTGATTAAAATACGATCCGTTGTTCCATATGCAGTGCCAATACGGATTGCACTAGTATCTTCAACACCCGCATAGGTAGCATCTTCAGTAACCTCAATTACATCACGTAATGGAATCGTAATCTTTGCCAATTGCCATGAAATTATTAACTCTTCTTTTGTTTTTTTTACATTAATACCTAGCATTATACCAAGACCTTTCTATAATAGAATGCTACACTTCTAATCTTATTATACAAATTTTTAGATTATTTTTCCATATGTAGGAATAGAATTGGTTTCTGCGTGTTAGTATCTTTAGCGTATCGAATAAAAAGGAGGATATACTGTCTTTCTGTTAAGAAATATGTTAAGAACAAAAGTTCACTTCAAATTAATATGAATTTGATATGGTTGTAGTATTCTAAACGAGAAATATTAAGAGTGGCAGGAAGGAAATGAATAATGAGAATTAAATTAGTAGGGATTTTTACTTGTATGATTGTAATAGTAGGTATCTTTATCGTTTACACCAATCAATCTATTGGTAAAGAACCAATAAAGACAAACTATGAAACTCGTGAAAACTCCATAAATAGAGAGCGAAATGGTACTTCAAATAACATAGCAAGTTCTTTTGCTAGTATACAGGCTGTAGTTAATAAGGAATATGGATTGCCTGAAGACTATAAACCGGAGGATTTAGTTGTACCAAATGTACCATTCTCATTCAGTGGAACGCTAGAAAAGAGTTACCTTCGTAAAGAGGCAGCAGAAGCACTAGAAAGGTTATTTGATTTAGCAAAGAAAGAAGGAATCCAGTTGAATGCTGTTTCTGGGTTTCGCTCCTATGATTATCAAAAAAACCTGTATGCAAACAACGTGAAAAGAAAAGGACAAGAGCATACGGATCGCTTTTCGGCAAAACCTGGACATAGTGAACATCAAACAGGATTAACGATGGATGTTTCTTCTAAAAGTGCAAATAATGAGCTAGAGTTAACCTTTGCGAATACGAAAGAAGGAAAATGGCTGAAAGAAAATGCGCATCGTGCAGGTTTTATTATTCGTTATCCAAAAGGTAAAGAGAGTATTACTGGATATGCATATGAACCGTGGCATATTCGCTATGTAGGAGATATTGCTGAAAGTATATATAAGAAAAAATTGACTTTAGAAGAATATATGAATCTGTGAAAATAGAATTAAAGAATTAAATTGGCTAGCGATAGCAGTAAGATTGTAAAAGATAGGGGTATGAAATAAGATATTTCTTAATGTTTTTAAAGGGTATGCCATGGAATTGTAAACGATACTACTATTGTAGAGATGAAAGATAGTGAGTAATATCTTTACAGTAATGTGAGATGTAGGATCTTGCGTCAGGTGCAGAAAGATAAATATTAGGTTAATATATGATGAAAATCAGAGAGCAACGAAAAAGAATATAAATATTACGTATTCGGTTTTTTACTAAATAATAGGGCAGCATTCTAATTAGAATAATGCCCCATTATTTTTAGTATAATCTATTGAAGTACTTTTTCAATTTTAGGCATTACAGCAATTGGTGGTAAAGATTTGGTCCATGCAGCAGCATAAACATTTAACTGTTCACCTATAGTGTAATTTTCACCATCTGAAATAGGAACCCTTAAAATCTTATTTTGATTTACTAACTCCCACCAATCATTTTGGTAAGCGAGAGCTTCATCTTTTGTAGATGTAGAAGCAACCACTAAATAATTGTTTTCTACTGAAATGACATATCCAGTAAAAGGATCTTGTTCTTGTTTATGAATAGAATAAATAGGTGTAGTGCTTACAGACGCTTTATTAGAATCTGCAAATGCCGGTGTTAATCCGAAAGTAAATCCGCATCCTAATGTTAAAGCTGTTACGGTTGTTACTAATTTTTGTTTTTTTGTAAACATAATATATATCCCCCTTATATTTTATCCCTACACTAGCCAATTTCTAGTTCTATCATATAAAACCTTTTAATATTAAGATGTTTAACAGTTCTGTCACAATCAATCCATAAATGTTAAAATTATCTATTAATGGAAGTGGATTTGTGTTATAATTCACTAGGTGAACTATTATTATTACATTCATCTCGTGATGAATGTAGGCCCTTCCTTAATTGTAAATATGTTCGATTTTATTGGTGAAGAGGGAGGAAATCCCTCTTCTTTTTTCGTCTTTCGTAAATGTACACCGAAAAAACGAAGTTTGATTGTCAAACTTCGTTTTTGTTAATATAGGACATAGGACATAAATGGTTTCGATTCCTTTCAAGGTGTGTGAAGTATAGAGAAGACTTTGAAATTCTGCAAATTTGGAATAATGCCGTTTGATATGTTTATGCCCCTGTGTAGTGAGATTATTCAAATGCTTGATTGTGCAATGAGTGGTATGCTTTTAAAACATTGCCCTTTCAATATTATTGGACACGTTAAGTAAAGCGGGAACCTTGTCTGTTGTAATCACCGTTGCTTTTTCTCACATTTTTCTAGATTGTAACTAGGGTTAGGAAACTTTGCAAATAAAATCAGTTATCATATTTCATACCTCTTAAATACAATTCATATTTATGTTCAAATAAATTTATTGATTGAAACTTTGTTTTTGCCGATATGTAAATATCGATAGTAATGCCCTTGACTTCCCAACGTTTCCAAGCATTCCGTGAACAGATTGCTACTGTCTCACCTAAGTATTTTAAGTGATAAACTGGTCTTCCGTTTATTTTCTTCTCCTCGAACATGATACATATTCCCCCTAATTTGTATTAGGCAACATAAAACGTCACCTGGGTGTTTTTATCTAAATCCCTAAAAGGGAAGAATTCCTTTTATTTATTAAAAAGTCATACAATATGCCGAAAAGTATGATTTATAGCATAACTATACATCTAGATTTTTTCATTTTTAAAATACAACTTATCACTATTTGAAATATATGAATTGAAATGTTTATAAAATTATAAGGGTAACCTTTAAATTTTACCTCAGATAATTCATGCGCCTTTCCCTATTCATAAAATTGGATTCTTTTAAAAACAGTTGAATTCCACACGTTCACTTTATTTAGAAGTGAGAGTGGGGGAATTCAAAGAAAGAAGGGCAAATTAAGCTCTGTCTCTTGTTGAACTACCCCCACTTTCACTTCGTTTAGAAGTGAGGGATTCCTAAGTAAAGAGTTCTATCGAACTCTAATTGAT
>NZ_MAOE01000089.1 GCF_001884185.1 Bacillus albus | reverse complement strand
TTGGGACCTTGTCCCTGTGAGAGTAGGACGTCGCCAAGCAACTGTAAGACGAGTCAGAATGACTCGTCTTTTTTGTATCTTTTCATACCTCTGCTAATTGCCTTTCTAACTCCTTCTAAATAGGCGAATCCATGCTTTTTATCTGGTTCTAAGTAAGTACCTTCTGCCCATTCATTCCACGCATTAATAAATAAGAACTCGCTATCATAAAGGGAGAACGTACGGTGAATTTGCTTGCTTAAATATATTGTGAACTTCTCAGGAGTAGAGCCTACGAAAATGCTGCTATTTAAGTCTTTACGGCGTGCTGTGTTGTCCCAGTCAACAAAGGCACCGGGAAATGTTTTTTTCTTTGGAGGAGAGCGTTTTAGTATATACATCCACACTTTATCATAATCCCAAGCGTTTATTTGTTTACCGGATTCATATATTATCTTATTTATGTCGGAAGAGCTATCATGAGCAATGGTATAAAAAGGCTCGAATTGAATGCTAGCATCGAATCCGTTTATATTAGGAAGTGGAAAGCTGTTTAATGTTTCTACAAAGTATATACCTTTCAAACCATTTTCTTGTGCGAGTGTATTCCAGTAAGTAAGCATTTGGGCACAATCAGGGATGTGCCCAGGACGATAAATAATAAATAGTGGTTTATCATCTATACGGATATACCTCTCATCTTGGAAAGCTTGTAATAAATACTCAAAGTGTTCTTTCCAATCCGATAATTCTCCGTAATCTTGAGGCATTAATATGTGACTATCAAGACCATCCCAAGTTTTTGTCCACGGTTCATTTGCCCAAGAAAGGCAAAATGGAAAATCTGGTTCCTTCATCTGAAGTACCTCATTAAATGGTCTCTCCAATAACCTCTTTCCTTTAAACCAGTAATGGTAATAACAAAAACCATATATGCCATGTGCTTTGGCAATTTCTGCTTGCCACTTTCTTACGGATGGGGTGGTTAAGTCGTAATAAAAATCTTGATAAGGTTCTCTAGGTTGATAATGTCCTGAAAATAAAGGTCGTGCACTTTTAGTATTTGTCCATTCAGTAAAACCTTTTCCCCACCATCGATTATTTTCTTTTATTTGATGAAACTGTGGTAAGTAAAAAGCAATTATTTTCAAGATATATCCCCCTTATGTTCTTCGTAGTTCAAGTGGTGGGAAGTTATTTTTGATTTTTTCGAATCTAGTTAAAGCATGAGATCTATTATTTACTTACTGTGTTGATGCTGCATAATGAATTTTTTTGTACAGTTTGCTTGATATAGAAATCTTTGATGATTTAATATATACGGCTGAGATACAAAATGATCTTCATTATACAATGAGCGAAAAGAGTTAATTTTTTTGGAGAACAAATAGAGCTTGGGGTAATCGGTTTGCATCATCGAAAAAGTCCCGCAGCTTTAAATATTTCTCATAGTGGTTTTTAATATAAGTTCTAGGTATAACGGTTTCCCCGTAGAAGCTACTATTTCTAACGTCTCCAGCTCCCGTAGGGCTGTGGACAAAATTGCCGCTTTCATAATCCGAGATGGCACGATTTATATCTGGGAAAGCTTGAGATAAAGTTTTATGCCATCCCGTTTGAATTAATTCAGGGTGTTCCTTAAATTGTTGACAAAAATCGAGAAAATAGCGTGCTTGTGTTGTGGCGATTAAGATTCCACCAGGACGAAGAATTCTTGAAAATTCCTTTATCCAATTTTCTGCAGTTTCTTCGGATAAATGTGAGAATACAGAATAAGCGAATATGATGTCTAATGAATTGTCATTAATAAATTTTGCGGGAGGTTGTGGGGGAGCTATTTTATATCTACCTCTTCCTAACGTTTCGTTACAAAGGTTAATCATTACAGGATCTACATCAATACCAAGTAAATTTTTATGGCGAACATCTTTGAAAAAGAAGCGTATAATTCTTCCCCATCCGCAACCAAAGTCTAAAATTTTCCGTTCTTTATTCAAGGGAACGCCTAAATTATGAGCATATGTTTTTACAAGGCTATAAAACAAATATGCTTCATAAAGAGCATGCTCATAGGAAGCGCCTACAAACTGTTGTTGAATTTCTTCGGGGGGGAACATAGGTACTGGGATGCCATTTATCTTTGTTTGTGAGCAACTTTGTATAAATAGATTAAGAAGCTCAACATCAGAAAGCGGGCTAACAAGGTTATCAAAGTCACTTCCTAACTTAAAGTTATTCATTTGCTAACCTCCAAATTATATAGTGCCTAAAAATTATTTCAGTGTTTTTTACTAATAAAAACATGTAGAAATTCAGCATCTAACCCCAGTGATCTATCCTTTTGTAAATAAACAATGGTATACATATTTGCATGTGTATAAATATATTCAATCATATCTTGGCCCCAATCAAATGTTACTAAAGACCCATTCTCATCAATAGGATTTCCGTGATAAATCGGCTCTTCAATATACTCAATTCCATCCTTATTGATCCTTGCTCTTTGCAAAGTCTTTGGGAGTGTGTGATACCAAGGTACAGTAAACACATGAGCACCTCCAGGCTTTAATACACGCTCTATTTCTTTAAAGGCTTTGTTTGGCTCCATTACATGTTCAAAGACATCTTGAGTAATGAATAAATCAAAAGATTCATTTTGGAAAGTCATGTCTTCTAAGTTCTCGCATCTAATTCCTTGAAAGTATTGGCCGAGAGGGTGGTTTTTAAAGTATTGAGAATATGTATAGTTTTGGCAGTTTTTTATTAGTAGTTGAGTTGTAATCCCTCCTGGAGAGGATTCGTGGATATGATAGGAACCCCATTTTGGAAAAAATGTATTTAAAACATGTATTAAAGCTCGCTGCCTTGGTATAGAGTGGCATGTAGAACATAAGTAGTGATCTCTAAGCCAATCATTACGCTCTATAAATGTAGCTTCCTTCTCGCAAATAACGCAATATCCATTATTGTGCTTCAAATTACCTTCCACATGACATCACTCCTGTATAAAAAAATGCATATGACGACACATACGTCAACAATCAGCGAAATCAATGAGAGTGGGTGAAAATAAGGGAATTCATAAAAGTAAGATTGGTAGAAGGAAATAATTAGCGGGGAGAACCCCACGCTAATTAAAGTTTCACTTTATGCTATGCGATACATTTGCTTTTATTCATTGAAGAGTGTATCGATTTAAAGTATCCCTTTTGTGTACGGGTACATTTCAAAGTCTTGTGCATATATTTCTGTAACTAACGCCATTGTTTCTTCATCATAAAAACTTTCATATGTTGGAAAGCGAGGGAAGGTGGCATCCGTAATACTGAGCTCTGCATAGCTTCCTGTATAAAGCATTTTATGAGCGCGATGATGTTCTGACTTTGTAAGTAGTGCCAAATCGGATTTAACTAATCCGTACGTATGTTCTATCTTTGTAATTTGTGTATTAAAATCTTCTAAAGGAATATAGTATTGGATGAAGTTTTCTTCACCTGGAACGTATTGCTGACTAAAATGTATGTCCATTGCTAGGGAATTGGGACCTAATGCTCGAACGTAATATAAAAATTGTTTAAATGATATTCCTCGGTTGCTATATTTGTCATTATACAAATAATGGCGGATACTTTCCCATTGAGGAATTGCATATGGATTGTCAGCAAGTAATAAAAATGAGCTGACGGCCCTTGTATAGGGATTTCGCACAAGTTTACAAACATCTTTTTTTGCTGTTAGAAGGCCATTTTTTAACTCTGGTATGTAGTTGGTGTTGTTTTTATACACCCAGAATTCGTAGTAATGAATAAAGTCATGGTATTTCTTTGCTTCAGTAAACAATCCAATTTGAAAAAAGAACCAATTAGCTAAAGTAGTACATCCGCTTCTATGGCTCCAGAATAGTATAAGTGGAAAGTCTTTATGGAAATGTGGGATTCGATCTTTATGTAGGATTATATGATTTAAAAGCTCTTGATTTACATTCTTCATACATGTAGTACTCCTTTTTGAAAGTTTTATTTATGGTGAGGGGAAGCTTTTACTAATCCAATATATTCATAGGAATGAGTAAATATTATGAGTGTTTTTTCGAGCGGCTTAAATAAGGTAGTGATTCTAAAAGGAAAATATAAAATAAAGATAATGAAAATTGATAAGGGGCATACAATTATAATAGAAGTGAACAAGTTTATTTCTTTGTATTTCTAGGTGTGATAAGCAAAAATCTTATTACTAGAGAGGATACTATGAGGAAGAATAATTATTTAATAATAGGTGGAAATAGTTTCATTGGTATTAACCTCGCGTTAGGTTTATTGAAACAAGGTCAAAATGTAAAAGTGTTTTCCAGACATATAAATAATTTCCCTCAAAATATTATAAGTGAGGTTGAGTTTATTAAAGGTGATTTAGCGAATGTGGAAGATATATATAAAGCTTTAGTGAATGTGGATATTATTATTTATTTATTTATTTATTTAGCTGCAACGTCTAATGTAGCAACTTCAATTGAAGATGTTTTCGGAGATATAAACAGTAGCTTTTATTTTCTTAACTTCATGGAAATCGTTAAAAATTTCCCTATTAAAAAAATTGTATTAGCATCTTCTGGAGGCACAGTTTATGGTGAGCCTGAATATTTACCTATTGATGAGGAACATCCATTAAAACCACTTTCTCCTTATGGAATAACAAAAGTGTCGCTTGAAAATTATTTGTACTTTTATAAGAAAAAATACGGAATTGACTATGTTGTATGTAGATATTCTAATCCATATGGAAAATATCAAAATCCTTTAAAGAAAGTTGGTGCAATCAATTGTTTTTTGTATCAACATCTCAGTAATGAAAAGATTAATATATATGGGAATCCACAAGAGATTATTCGAGATTATATTTATATCGATGATTTAGTTGAAATCACTATACAACTATCACAATTAAATCGTCTGAAATCATGTGTGTATAACATAGGGAGTGGCAAAGGTCTTTCTTTAAAACGAATTATAGTAGAACTGGAGAAGTTAACGGAAAGAAAAGTGGATTTTATCTGTTATAAACAAAAACAAGAAAATGTTCAAAAAATCATCTTAAATATAGATAGAGTAAGACAAGAATGTAATTGGGAACCGAAAATAGATTTCAAAAGTGGTATTAGGTTAAACAAGCTATGGATTGAAGAGTTCTTATATAGTAAAAAATAATAAACCATGCCCTACTTCTGTATAAGTAGAGCATGGTTTATTATTTGATTTCTTTTTGTATTACCCAAAGGTCTTGATGCTCCCACCAAAAACCTTCAGTGTATTTTTTGATAATAGGGTTATAAGGCAATAATTTAATTTTGTCACATACGTAAGAGGGGCTAACGATCGTTTGCCCGTATTGATGAACATCTAAATCCAGTTGTTCACTAGATGGGAGAAACCAATAACCCTGTTCATTTAAATCGGGAAAGCCGAAGTGCTTTTTACTTTGATATCCATGAGTTGTGAAAATGAATAATCCACCAGGGGAAACAGCATTATACAATGTTTGAAGCCAACGAAACCAAGTTGTGTCAGGCATATGAGAAAAAAAGGATAAACAAAAAACGATATCATACGTAGACGAGGCTAATTTTACTTGTTCTGGTTCGGGATGAGATAAGATAGAAGCAGTATTTAATGTACTTTCAATAAAAGTAATAGCCTCTTCATGTATATCACAAGTAGTTATACTTAAGTTCGTTTGTAGGTTTAATAAATGACGTGTTATGCAGCCATATCCGGATGCGAATTCTAATAATTGAATGGGATTGTCTATAGGAGGAGAAAAGGAAGTAATTAAATCTAAGAGTGTCTCTGCTGATTTTCTTCCATCCTTAAAATAATAATCTATCGCTTCTTTTTTTGACGGAAAGACTGGATTCGTGACAAGAAATTGAAAGATATGATCCTCTGGATGGATACTTGCATTTACATTGTAGTTATGTGCCATTTGAGAAATCAAATCTTTATTTGCCTCTATAAATTCTTTCAAAGAGTAGCCCCCTTTAATGATAGTAACGTCTTATAAGAGATATTGATGGTGAGGGAAATATATAATTAAATCTTCAAATATGCTTTAAGGTACTTTCTATATGTGTACATTTTCTTTTTTGAAATGTCGTCGATAGTAAAGGTTTCTGTAATGAAATTCTGCATTTGTACAACTTCACTGTAATGGGAATATGAATCTTCTGTTCTCGTTACGCTATTTGTATGTCGTCTATGATAGTTTAGCGGTTTTGGGTTGAAATAAATATTTCCTTCTTTCAGAATAGAAACATAGAAAAACCAATCACCAGCTACTTTAAACTTTTCTAATTGTTTTGCTGTAGTTTGTATAGCTATGTTTTTAAAAACTACACTTGAGACATTAGGTATCGTGTTTTTGATAAGTAACGTATCTTGTATTTCATCTATCCCTTTTCGAAAGTAAGAACTCTTCCATTTTTCTTTATCAATATCATTTGTGTAATCTAAATAATGATTGGCTAGGATATTTCCTTGTTCATCTATTTGCTTTGATTGTGTATAGCTTAAGGTGACATCACTATTTATATGAACCCCTTGCATTACTTCTTCTAAAAATGTCTGATCACATAAGTCATCGGCCTCTGCAATCCAAATATAATCACCAGTTGCTGCAGAGACACCTTTTATCCATTGTTTAAATACAGAACCAGAGTTTTTATCATTAATAATTTGTTGAACTTTTAGGTGGGATTTATTTTCGTTTGAGAGCAGGTGTTCAAATGTAGATACACTATTGTCAGTAGAAGCATCGTCTAGGAAAATGAGTTCGTAAAGAGGATAGGTTTGGTTTAATATTGATTTAACTCGGCCAGGTAAGTATTTTTCGTAATTATAGTTCGGTAAGATTACGCTTATTTTTTTATAATTATGCTCAAGTAGGTTTAACAATTGATAAATGTAATGAAGGAAATTGAAATCTTTTTCAATAAGTTTTTGGCCAAAGCTACCTTTTTGTAATCGTAAATCTTCATCTCCAATAAATTCATATATTCTTTCCAACATCATCGGTAAGTTTAAATAGTCTACTAATGCGCCAGTTTGTTCCGTAACAACATCTTCAAAACCTCCAGCATTTTTAAACCCAATAACAGGGACCTTTATATCTAATGCTTCTAAAACAACGTTTGGAAAAGGGTCCTCTCTTGAAGTTAATAAATATAAATCAGCCCCGGCGTTATATAAACCGATATCCGGAGTAGGCTCTACTAATGTGAAATGTGCTGTATATCTCGGGGATAGTGTGTTTAAAAAATGAACATCTGTTTTCCCGACCCAGATAAAATGAATATTTGTATGAACCTTTCTTACTGAGTAAGCAATAAGTGAGAATAAATCTATTCCTTTTCGATGATCAGCGAACCCTACCCCCAAAATGATTTTGCTATCTAGAGGCAGGTTGTGTTTTTTTCTTAATTCACTTCTAGCCTTTTCAATATTATTCTTATAAGGATTATGGTTAAACAAGCCTTGAGGGAGAATGTGGCATTTTTGATGATCTAATTGGGTGATTGTACGGAACTTTTCATACACGTACTGTGAAGGGAAGACAATTTTGTAAGCAAACTCGGCAATGTTTCTAGCCTTTCCCTCGGCAGAGTACTGTTGTATTAAATGCGGCAACTCATGTATTAATGAAATAACTTTTATATTGTGTTTAGCTAGTAATGCAACTATATCACCACTTATGACAGTACTACATATGGCGATGGTATAGTCTTGTGATAATAACTTCTGTATTAATAATTCGACCTTTTCTTCCGTTGGGTAGTTTTCCTCTAGGCAATAAACAGAACCATACTTTTGAAAATCGTGGATTAAAATGCCCGTTCCAATAGAAATAATTGCGACAGAGTAGTTAAAGTTTTCTTTAAGAGCTTTAATAGTATGTAAAGAAAGCAGCTGTGCTCCGTGGAAATGGGCATCATGGGATACATAAATGATTTTCTTATTAACATGCATTTCATAACGCCTCCTAAGTTAATTAGGTTTTTAGTAAATGTATGGCGTATTTATAATTCCTAGAAAGAAGTAATAGAAGATAATTGTGAATGTAGATGGGATGTACTCGCAATAACAAATGCTACTTTTAATATATATTTGTTTGGCTTGATATTCATTCTTTAGAAAGGAATAAGTGGTAAGAAAGTGTAGAGTTTCGATTATGAAAGTAACTGTACCATTTTATTAATTTCTAGAGACGGACAATACCTTTTATAATTTATAAAATAAAAAGGATAAAAGGTATTGACGATTGTAGGTTAGAGGTGTAAAATAGAACAAGTCGCCGATGACATTAACGTTGAAAGCGACAAACGAAATAAAAAACTTAGTTGACATTGAAAGATGAAAATGTTAACATAAGGAAGTCGCAAATGAGCGACCAAGTAGTTCTTTGAAAACTGAACGAAACAAACAACGTGAAACGTCAATTTTTATTTTAGATGCTAGACAAACTAACTTTA
>NZ_MAOE01000088.1 GCF_001884185.1 Bacillus albus | reverse complement strand
AGTTAAGGAAAGCAAAGCGCAAAAGGAGTGCAAGTAAAGCAGAATAGGTAAGAGAAAGAGCAACGATGTTGCAAGTAAAGAGTTAAGGAAAGCAAAGCGCAAAAGGAATGCAAGTAAAGCAGAATAGGTAAAAGAAAGAGCAACGATGTTGCAAGTTGAAGAGTTAAGGAAAGCAAAGCGCAAAAGGAGTGCAAGTAAAGCAGAATAGGTAAGAGAAAGAGCAACGATGTTGCAAGT
>NZ_MAOE01000086.1 GCF_001884185.1 Bacillus albus | reverse complement strand
GGCTATAGCCAAGCGGTAAGGCAACGGACTTTGACTCCGTCATGCGCTGGTTCGAATCCAGCTAGCCCAGCCATTTTTGCGGAAGTAGTTCAGTGGTAGAATACAACCTTGCCAAGGTTGGGGTCGCGGGTTCGAATCCCGTCTTCCGCTCCAATAAAATTTTATATGGCGGCATAGCCAAGTGGTAAGGCAGAGGTCTGCAAAACCTTTATCACCGGTTCAAATCCGGTTGCCGCCTTTTCTTTTGTGCCGATGTGGCGGAATTGGCAGACGCGCACGACTCAAAATCGTGTTCCTTCGGGAGTGTCGGTTCGACCCCGACCATCGGTATCAAGAACGGCGTAAAAAAACTCTATACTAATTGTATAGAGTTTTTTTGTGTTTTCATTACACGACGAAATAAGCACAAAAAGACAGATGCCCTGATTTAATTCAGATTGAACAAAATTTGTAAGGTATCAGAACAGTTCGCTTCACTTGTATTTACGGTGATTTCACAAGCTAACTATTAAGAAAATTTACAGTTAAATGATGAATGTCAAACAGAGGAAGTTGAGAAAGAAATAGTTACTCTTCATCAACAGGCAAGGGATTATGTATTGGCACTTATCAACTTTGAAGTGAAAACGCTAAAAGGATAAAAATAAACATTCATTTTTATCCTTTTAGTTCTATTTTTCTATAAAGCGTCAGCTGAATATTGTATATACAATATTCCCTTCAAGCACTCTAGAGCGAATTTCTCCACCCCGGTGACATGAAGTTGAATCTCACTTGATAGATAGTTGGGTTTAGCTTTTCTCCTATCCCTTTAAGACCGTGTCCTTTTTTCTCATTTGAATGTGTCATAATTCTCCCCCCATTTTCTCTTCAAATTTTTCCCTATTTTTATTATACAGCAATAGAAAGTAATTATGGGAATATTATGGAAATCGGTAATGTAAAAAGACTCTAACAGACATGTTAGAGTCTTTTTTGTTAAATTATACTATGTGCTTCTAAAATTCGTAATAAACGTAAGAATTCATGTATAATATAACTTGTCGAAAGAACAAAATGATAGTGATTTATATTATGTCTGTAATATGAATCAAAAATGAACTTTTTATATTTCTTTTAAAAATGTGTTGAATACACATTATATTTCATATTAATATTTTTATGTAGATTTAAAACGGGAAAGAGAGTGGAAAGTATGGGTCGTAAATGGAATAATATTAAAGATAAAAAAGCATCAAAAGATGCAAATACAAGCCGTATATACGCGAAATTTGGACGTGAAATTTATGTGGCAGCAAAACAAGGTGAGCCAGATCCAGAATCAAATCAAGCGCTTAGAGTTGTATTAGAACGCGCGAAAACTTACAATGTACCAAGAACAATTATTGATCGTGCAGTTGAAAAAGCAAAAGGTGGTTCAGAAGAAAATTATGACGAGCTTCGTTATGAAGGATTCGGACCAAATGGATCTATGGTAATTGTAGATACACTTACAAATAACGTAAACCGTACTGCAGCAGATGTACGAGCTGCATTTAGCAAAAACAGTGGTAACATGGGTGTAAACGGTTCTGTAGCTTACATGTTTGATGCGACAGCTGTTATCGGTCTTGAAGGTAAAACATCAGATGAAGTTCTTGAAATTTTAATGGAAGCAGATGTAGATGCACGTGACATTCTTGAAGAAGAAGATGCTGTTATCGTGTATGCTGAACCTGATCAATTCCATGCAGTACAATCTGCACTTAAAGATGCTGGTGTTGAAGAATTCACAGTTGCAGAATTAACAATGCTTGCACAAAGTGATGTAGAACTTCCTGAAGATGCTCAAGTACAATTTGAAAAAATGGTTGATGCATTAGAAGATTTAGAAGATGTGCAACAAGTTTACCACAACGTAGACTTAGGAGAATAATACGATAGAAGCCCCTTTTCGTTTAACGGATAGGGGCTTCTTTTTATGAATTTAAATGAGTAAAGGGATTTTGTTATAGACAGGGAATATGCTTATAGGGATATGTGAAATATTCATTATTGCTAGGAGGCTTAATATGGAACATAAAACACCGAAGCATATCGTTGCTGTAGCAGGTTATTTAACAAATGAAAAAGACGAAGTGTTATTAGTTAAAGTACATTGGAGATCGGATACGTGGGAGTTGCCAGGAGGACAGGTGGAAGAAGGGGAAGCACTCGATGAAGCTGTTTGTAGGGAAATGCTTGAGGAAACGGGATTAACTGTGAAGCCTATCGGTATTACAGGAGTTTATTATAATGCTTCTATGCATATTTTATCTGTTGTTTTTAAGGTGGCATATGTGAGCGGGGAAATAAAAATTCAACCTGAAGAAATACAAGAGGCTAAATTTGTTGCTTTAAATGAAGAGAACATAGATGAGTATATAACGCGTCCTCATATTCAATCGAGAACGCTTGATGCGATGAGAGCAACACATTGCATTCCGTACGAAACGTGGGAAGTGCAGCCGTATAATTTAATAGGTAGATTGTAAAGAAAAGAGTAGCTGGTTTGAAATACAATCAAATCACTACTCTTTTTTGTATACTGTTTAAGAAAAAGGTCAAAATAATAATAGTACTAGTATTGATTTTCAGAACATTTGTTCTGTATAATGTATGATATGTTATGCACATTTAGATTACTAGATACTTACAAATATATATATTTGTAGATGATATAATGGAAATAGGTTGCTTTAATAGAAATGCCTTAAGGATTACTCTGTTATTGGTTTGACTTAATCTATATTCAATATTTCAGATGAATAGTACATAAAAAAGGACTGTGATACAATACTTTTTTACCCCATTATTTGTCGGGTAGCCCGATTGGTGCGGCCTAATTAAATTTTCACTTTATACCTTACAATGATGTAAGGTACGTGTAAGAGAAATCGATGGGATATTTTTTTACAACAAGGTATTCTTAAAGTAAGAATTATACGCTGTGTGGAAAAGAGGTGTTCAAGATGAAAGAACGAGTATTATCTAGGGTGAACTATCATCAAAAAGTTGCATTAAATCCAATGACTAAGTTTTTTTATAAAGCCATTATTTTATTATTATTGTTAAGTTTTACATTATTATTCATTGGAAATGTAATGATCGAGAAAAGTGATATTAGTAAATTACATGTACCAGCTAAATTAGAGGTGCCAGAATCATTAACACATGCATTTATTGCGACAGAGGATAAAAGGTTTTATCATCATAACGGTTTAGATTATATAGCGATTGTCAGAGCGTCTGTTGAAAATATAAAAGCTGGTGGTGTTGTGCAAGGCGGAAGCACAATTACACAACAGTTATCCAAAAATGCTTTTTTAACGAATGAACGTACTTTTTCTCGTAAGTGGAAAGAGATTTTCTATACGAAAAAGATTGAACGTACATTTACGAAGGATGAAATTTTAAAATTATATGTAAGCAATATTTATTACGGAGAAGGAGCATGGGGAATTGAAAAAGCAGCCAATCTTTACTTCGGTAAGAAGGTGAGCCAATTAACGTTGGCTGAAAGTGCAATGATGGCTGCTGTAGTAAAGGCACCTGCTTATTACTCTCCTGCACAAAATTACGATAAAGCAGTTGAGAGACGAAATGTCGTTTTGAGACTGATGGAGAAAGAAGGCTATATCAATCATGATGAGTATGTGCAAGCAGTTAGTGAGAAGTTAGTAATTCGTCATGATATAAAAACAGAGCAGTCGATGTTAAATAGTGCTCGTGAAAAAGCAGTAAGCTAAAGGAAGTTCCTACATAGGGGGCTTCCTTTTTTTGAATAAATTGTGACAAATTGTGACACAATATCGTCACAATTATTGTATTTTTGTAATTTATGTGAGCGTGTTCATTGCGTGACGTATATAAGTGTTGATATTATGTGTATTGTGTACAATGCTGTATACAGAATATGAATTTAAAGAGGAATGTATATGAAATCAAATAAACTCATGGCTCTTGGTATAGTTTTTTCTATCGCAGTATTGATTGTAATCGGAACAATTGCGTATAGCATCATAAATGACAAAAAGGATAAAGGGAATGAGATGTTTGCTTATTCCACACAACAATCTTTAGGGAAAGATGATGCACCAGTTAAGGTAGTTGAATTTGGAGACTTCAAATGTCCTGCTTGTCGTACTTGGGATGTAACAGTATTACCACGATTAAAAGAAGAGTATATCGATAAAGGCAAAGTGCAGTTATACTTTATTAACTTCCCATTTATCGGAAAAGATTCTGATTTAGGTGCAGCTGCTGGTGAAGCAATTTATAAACAAGATAAAGATTCATTCTGGACTTTCTATGATGAGATTTATCAAAGTCAAAAGAAAGGTACGGAAGAATGGATTACAGAAGAATTACTTCTTAGCATTGTGAAAGAGAAGCTTCCTAAAGTTGATGTAGAACAATTTAAGAAAGATTTACACAGTAAAGAAATAAAAGAAAAAGTACGTAAAGATTCAGATCGTGCTCAAAAATTAAAAGTTCAAGGTGCTCCTTCAGTATATGTAAACGGGAATCTTGCAAATCCTGATTTCGATAGTATGAAGAAGGCGATTGATAAAGAATTGAAAAAGTGATGAGTATCTCATCACTTTTTCGACTTTTTTCGATAAAATTCTTGCTTCCGCTTTTTGTACATGCTATACTACTTTACATAAGTTATTCTAATATCTTATATTTATTTCATATTTGCGGGTGTAGTTTAGTGGTAAAACAAGAGCCTTCCAAGCTCTGGTCGAGAGTTCGATTCTCTTCACCCGCTCCAAATTTTATTAAATGTTTTTCTATAAATTGTGATCAACGCAGTGTTTCGTTTCCGAGATAAACGAGGCATTGCGTTTTTTAATGTTTGGAAAACATAATTGTATGCGAAAATAGAAGTAAAGAATAGTATTCCGAAAGTGAATTGCTAACCAATAAATCGTTACATAAAGGATGGATTCATCTGAGGAGGCGATTAGGAATGGATTTTGAACAATTAAAGCAAGATGTAATTGCGTATAGTAAAACGATTGGTATAGATAAAATAGGCTTTGCTAGTGCTTCACCATTTGAAGAATTAAAGCAGCGGTTAATCCAGCAGCAACAATTAAATTATCAATCTGGATTTGAAGAGCCTGATATAGAAAAAAGAACGAACCCACAGCTTCTACTCCCGGGTGCTAAATCAATTATTGCGATTGCATTAGCGTATCCTTCAAAATTAAAAAATGCACCATTAAGTAAGCGCGGAGAACGTCGCGGAATTTTTTGTCGTGCCTCTTGGGGACAAGATTATCATCTTGTTTTACGAGATCGTTTGCAAAAATTAGAAGCATATTTAATCGAAAAACTTCCCAATATAGAAGTTAAGTCAATGGTTGATACGGGTGAATTAAGTGATCGAGCTGTTTCGGAGCGTGCTGGTATTGGATGGAGCGGTAAAAATTGTGCTATTATTACACCTGAATTTGGTTCATATGTGTATTTAGGAGAAATGATTACAAATGTTCCCTTCCCACCAGATCAGCCGATAGAAGATCAATGCGGGAGCTGTACAAAATGTATTGATATTTGTCCTACAGGTGCTTTAATACAAGGCGGACAGTTAGACTCGAAGAAATGTATTGCATTTTTAACACAGACGAAAGGATTTTTGCCTGAAGAGTACCGCGACAAAATAGGAAATCGTATTTATGGATGTGATACATGTCAGACTGTTTGTCCGAAAAATAAAGGAATGGATTTTCATAATCATCCTGAGATGGAACCAGATCCTGAGTTAGTTAAGCCATTATTAACACCACTTTTAACAATTAGCAATCGTGATTTTAAAGAGAAATATGGGATTATGTCTGGTTCGTGGAGAGGTAAAAAGCCGTTACAACGAAATGCGATTTTGGCACTTGCGCATTTTAAAGAGGCATCAGCAATTCCTGATTTAATCGGTGTTATGAAAGATGATCCAAGACCAGTACTTCGCGGAACAGCAGCATGGGCGCTTGGAAAAATTGGTGGAGATGGTGTGGGCGAAGCCATTGAAAAAGCAATGCAACGTGAGAAAGATGAAGAGGTTCTTCATGAAATGAATCGCGGACTTGAATTGTTAGCGCAGAAAAAAGAGTAGATAATATCTCCCTTTTTCATATTGTAATATGGGAGGGAGACGAAATGGTTGTAAAAATAAATATTGAAAAGCAAGTACAACAATTTTTAGCATATATAACAGAGAAACGAACAAATGTAGATGGTATTGCTGAAGATTTATTACAAATAGCACAGAGAAAGAAAGAATTGTTTCAAAAGCGTAATGCAGAGATAGTGAAAGCAACTGCGGATGTTTCTTTCATGAGACAATTAAATAATAGCAATCATCAAGAAATTGATTATCAAATACATTTTAAATATTTAATCAAGCATAAAGAATTATTTTATATCGAAGAGGAACAACTAAAACGAAGAGTTTGTTTAAATAATAGCCGGGTAATAGGTGATTATGCTATTGAAGTGCCAGAAGCAGTTGGAATGAGTGAGACATTAGAAAGGGAAGTTACAAAAGAGAAATACGGTTCTTATCAGTACAATCGCTTAGAGGCAGTGAAATATGCAGAGCGTTGGTGGGATGATCGAAACCCTGTATATCGTAATTTCCCTGATAATTGTACAAATTTTATTTCTCAATGTCTTCATACTGGAGAAGTACCAATGAATGGATATCCTAATATTCGTAAAGGATGGTGGCAAAGGGAGAATCAGTGGAGTTGGAGCTGGGCTGTCGCACACTCTTTTTATTGGTATTTGTCAGGTGCTACAACAGGACTTCGAGCTGAAGCTGTAGAAAGGCCTGAGGACCTTATTCTTGGTGATGTCATCGCTTATGATTTCGAGGATGATGGTAGGTGGAATCATACGACGATTGTAGTAGCAAAAGACGCAGATGGTATGCCACTTGTAAATGCACATTCAGCCAATAGCCGTCGGCGTTATTGGAACTATGAAGATTCTAGTAAATATACACCACAAATGAAATATAAATTCTTTCATATTATTAATGGGTAGAGATTTTCCGCTCAAGTGGTATAATACGTAGTAGACAAAAAACAGAGGTGAATATCGCGTGGGAGTACATGTTGTTTTATATCAACCAGAAATTCCAGCAAATACAGGGAATATTGCTCGTACTTGTGCAGCAACTGGGACAGAATTACATTTGATTAGACCGCTTGGATTTTCAACGGATGATAAAATGTTAAAGCGTGCAGGATTAGATTATTGGCAGCACGTGAAAATTACGTATTATGATTCAATTGAAGAGTTTTATGAAAAAAATAAAGATGGTGAGTTCTTCTACTTAACAAAGTATGGCGAGAAAGCTCATACAGCGTTTGATTATAGTAAACGTGAGAAGGATTACTACTTTGTATTTGGAAGAGAAACAAACGGCTTACCAGCTAATGTAATCGAAGAAAACTTCGATCACTGTTTACGTATTCCAATGACTGATAAAGTGCGTTCATTAAATTTATCTAATACAGCAGCTATTTTAATTTATGAAGCATTCCGTCAGCAAAATTATCCAGGATTAGATTTAGAAATTGTTTATTAAAAGTCGCCATATGGCGACTTTTTTTCTAAAAATAAAAATAAATATGTAATCATACATTTAAAAAAGGGTACATATTCATATAGAATGGGGATATATGAATAAAAATTGATCAGACGGGTTGAGATAAATATGAAGGAACGATATAGTAATCAAAATACCTTTTTAAGTATGATAGATATGGAGTTAATAAGAAGAGGGTTATTACATGCTATTCAAGATTTAGTATTTATTGTGAAAGTTATGGATGATGAAACCTTTAAATATATTTATGTAAATAAGATAGGGATGGATTATGCAAAGCTAAGCGAAGAGTGTTATGGAAAAACGTTCGGTGAAGTATTGCCAGAAGATACGGCGGAAATATTACAAGTGCAATATGCAAAAGTAGCGAGCGAAGCGAAAGCACATACCTTTTGTGATGTAGTTAGTTTACCAAATGGTAATGCACATTACGAGTCTTCACTTAATCCTGTATTTGATGAAGAAGGAGTATGTCAGTTTATTATTAGTATTACAAGAGATATTACAGCTCAGGTTGAGGAAAAGGCAGAGATAGAGGAAAAACAAATGTTGTTTAAGTCATTACTAGAATATAATAATGACTCCATTATATCTATAGATTCTATAGGGAGAATTACATATGCGAATCCAGCAACGTATGAAATATTTGGATATCGATATGAAGAATTAAATAATAAATTTATTTTTGAATTCATTAATAAAGAATATGAAAAAGATTTTCAAATTATATTTAAAGGCGCCATGCAAGGAAGAGCGAAACAAATTATTTCAAAGAAATATGTTCATAAAGAAGGGTACGAGCTCTATATTTCTTTGAGAACTATTCCAATTATTGTGAACGGTGAAATTGTTGGGGTTTATATTGTTACGAGGGATGTTACAAGGCAAGTATTAAATGAGATGAGAACGGAATACTTAGCTTATTATGACCAGTTAACAGGATTAATGAATAGAATTTCATGTACAAATAAGTTAAATGATTTATTAAATGAGAAGATAGATTTTGCGTTTATCTTTATAGATTTAGATGAATTCCATCTTATTAATGATACTTTTGGTCATAAAGAAGGAGATAAAGTGTTACAAAAAGTGACAGAATGTTTAAGCAGTATCCAAATAAGCGGTATGCACTTATTTAGAGAACACGATGATCAATTTGTTATGTTAATAGAAAATATAACGAAAGAACGTGTAGAGGTAGTTGCAAAAAGTATATTGAAAAAAATTAGTGAACATTTTGTAATCGAGGAAGAGGACGTGTATTTAAGTGCGTCAATCGGGATTGTAATGGCTCCAACAGATGGTGAAGATGAAAAAATATTATTCCAAAGAGTGGATGCTGCTTTGGAAAAAGCGAAAGAAAAAGGAAAAGGGCATTATCATTTTTATTGCAGTGGATTAGATTGTGAACGTGAACAAAGATTTATAATAGAAAACCAATTACATCGTGCTATAGAAAAAAATGAATTTTTCTTATATTATCAGCCGCAAATTAATATTGAAAAGAAAAAAATAGCTAGCATGGAAGCTTTAATAAGGTGGAAAAATAAAGAATTAGGATTTGTCTCTCCTAATCAATTTATTCCGCTGGCAGAAAGAACAGGTTTTATCATTAAGCTTGATGAATGGGTAGTAAATGAAGTGTGTAAGCAAATACGTGAATGGTTAAATAAAGGATATGAAGTTGTCCCGATTGCAGTTAATATTTCAGCCAGACACTTTCGCTCTATTACATTAATAGAGATGATTACACGAGCTTTACATAAGTACAATGTACCAGCCCATCTATTAGCGATAGAGGTTACAGAAGGAGCCCTTATACATAAGGACATATCGAAAAGAGTATTGCTGCAATTGAAAGAACAAAATTTAAAGATTCATTTAGATGATTTTGGAACGGGATATTCATCTTTAAGTTATTTAAAAACGTATCCAATTGATACTTTGAAAATCGATCGTTCTTTTATGGAAGGTATACATGTAGATGAACGCGATACGAATATTACAGCTGCAATTATTCATTTAGCTCATACTTTGGAATTGAATGTAATTGCAGAAGGCGTAGAAAAAGCGGAACAAATACAATTTTTGAAGGAAAAGAATGTGAAGTTTGTACAAGGTTATTATTATAGCCGACCTTTATCAAAAGATGATGTGGAAAATGTGTATTATAAATGATTAATAAAAAGTGATGTGCTAAGAAGCACATCACTTTTTATTTGTACCGGGTTTATCATTGTAACCAGATGTAAAAATAGCTGTAAGAAATGTGAGTGATACACCTAAAATTAATAATAATTTCATACTAATATCCCTCCTATTTTTCAGTTTATGAATCTGAAATATGGATCTAAATGTATGTAATGTTCTTGGAAGAAAAGAATTTATTTAAAATGAATAGCGGTGTAAAAACTTTAATACCTATATTATACAGAATTTTCTTTGAATTTTGGAGAGAATTTTATAGCACTACTGTATATTTCATTTTGATTTAAAGAATGTTTGAGGACATCCTAGCATACCTTTTATAATAATCCGATTGAACAAGGAGATGGGGGAGGAGCTATAATGGATATTCTAAAAAAAATTGAACAGCATCGAGAAGCAGAAGAACGTTTACAATGGGAAGGTACGTTTGCGGAGTATTTAGAGCTTGTGAAGGAAAGACCATGGGTGGCTCAAACAGCACACTCTCGCATTTACAATATGATAAAAGATGCTGGAATTGAAGAAGTAGATGGTAGAAGAAAGTATAATTTCTTTAGTAATCAGCTATTTGGATTAGAGGATGCTTTAGAGCGTCTTGTAGAGGAATATTTTCATCCATCTGCAAAACGATTAGATGTTAGAAAACGTATTTTATTATTGATGGGTCCTGTTAGTGGAGGGAAATCAACATTAGTTACGATGTTGAAACGAGGATTAGAAACATATTCACGAACAGATCGAGGAGCAATTTTTGCAATTAAAGGATGCCCAATGCACGAAGATCCGCTTCATTTAATTCCGCACCATTTACGGGATGATTTCTTTGATGAGTATGGAGTTAGAATTGAAGGGAATTTATCGCCACTCAATGTGATGCGTCTAGAACAAGAATATGGTTCAAGAATTGAGGATGTAGTTGTAGAGCGTATTTTCTTCTCGGAAGATCGTCGTACAGGGATTGGTACATTTAGTCCATCTGATCCTAAATCACAAGATATTGCCGATTTAACAGGTAGTCTGGACTTTTCAACAATTGCAGAATATGGTTCGGAATCAGATCCACGAGCATATCGTTTCGACGGAGAATTAAATAAAGCAAACCGTGGGATGATGGAATTCCAAGAGATGTTAAAATGTGACGAGAAGTTTTTATGGCATTTGTTATCACTTACGCAAGAAGGGAATTTCAAAGCGGGAAGATTTGCGCTTATTTCAGCAGATGAATTAATTGTAGCGCATACGAATGAAACGGAGTATCGTTCTTTCATAGCAAACAAGAAAAATGAAGCATTACACTCAAGAATTATTGTAATGCCTGTTCCATACAATTTACGAGTGAGTGAAGAAGAACATATTTATGAAAAAATGATTCGTGAAAGTGATGTATCCAATGTTCACATTGCACCACACACACTTCGCGTTGCAGCAATGTTTACAATTTTAACTCGTTTAAAAGATCCGAAGCGTCCGGATATTGATTTAATTAAAAAGATGCGTTTATATGATGGAGAAACGGTGGAAGGTTATAATGCAATTGATGTAGAGGAGCTACAACGTGAATATCAAGATGAAGGCATGAGCGGTATTGATCCTCGTTATGTAATTAACCGAATTTCTTCGACAATTATTAGAAAAGAAGTACCATCTATTAATGCATTAGATGTACTTCGTTCTTTAAAAGATGGATTAGATCAGCATCCATCCATTAGTAATGAAGATCGAGAGCGTTATATGAATTTCATCTCATTAGCAAGAAAAGAATATGATGAAATTGCGAAGAAAGAAGTACAAAAAGCATTCGTGTATTCATATGAAGAATCAGCGAAGACACTTATGGATAATTACTTAGATAACGTTGAAGCATATTGCAATAAATCGAAATTACGTGACCCATTAACAGGTGAAGAAATGAGTCCAGATGAAAAGCTAATGCGCTCAATTGAAGAACAAATTGGAATTTCAGAAAATGCTAAGAAAGCATTCCGTGAAGAAATTTTAATTCGCATTTCTGCTTATGCGCGTAAAGGAAAACGCTTTGATTATAATTCACATGAGCGTCTTCGCGAAGCGATTCAGAAAAAACTATTTGCTGATTTAAAAGATATAGTGAAAATTACAACATCAACGAAAACACCAGACGAAAATCAGCTTAAGAAAATTAATGATGTTGTTGCACGCTTAATTGATGAGCACGGCTATAATTCTTCATCTGCGAATGAATTATTACGCTATGTAGGTAGCCTGCTAAACCGATAGTTTGATAACAAAACGCTGTCTCTTGTATTTTGCGGGACAGCGTTTTATTATCCATTCATATGTGTAAAGTGTCATACCTTGTCCAAATATAATAAATTAAGATGCAATTTCATGAATTTATTGTCAATTATTTTTACAATATGCATATGATAGAGTAACCAACCATTCATACGAAAAAAGCCAACACAATACAATATGTTGCAAAGTGTAAATGTGTGCAACTATGCATTGTGTTTCTTTCTTATCAAAGGCTGAATGATTCTTTTCTAGTATGTGAGTGGCAAAATTTTGTTTAGGATGCTCGGAGTATTATATGAAAAACGTTATATATGTTTATGGGATGATTTTCGATGGGCAGTTACCTTTCATTCTAGCTGGCACAGTATAAAACAAAATTTCTAGCTTGCTGTTCATATAGGAAGACAATTACAGTAAGGAGGGAAAGAAATGGGTGAAGAAAACCAACCAAATTATACGATTTCACAGGAAAACTGGTCCCTCCATCGCAAAGGATATGACGACCAACAACGCCATCAAGAGAAAGTACAAGAGGCAATTAAGAATAATTTACCCGATCTTGTAACAGAAGAAAGCATTGTTATGTCTAATGGTAAGGATGTTGTAAAAATACCGATTCGTTCTTTAGATGAATATAAGATTAGGTACAATTATGATAAAAACAAACATGTTGGGCAAGGAAATGGTGACAGCAAAGTTGGTGATGTCGTTGCGAGAGATGGATCAGGTGGTCAAAAGCAAAAAGGACCAGGAAAAGGGCAAGGAGCAGGAGATGCGGCTGGAGAAGATTATTATGAAGCTGAAGTCTCTATTTTAGAATTAGAGCAAGCATTTTTCAAAGAATTAGAATTACCTAATTTAAAGAGAAAAGAAATGGATGAAAACCGGATTGAACAAGTTGAATTTAATGATATTAGAAAAACAGGATTATGGGGCAACATCGATAAGAAAAGAACGATGATATCCGCATATAAACGAAATGCGATGCGTGGTAAAGCATCTTTCCATCCAATTCATCAAGAGGATTTAAAGTTCCGCACTTGGAATGAAGTATTAAAGCCAGATTCAAAAGCTGTTGTATTAGCGATGATGGATACGAGTGGATCGATGGGAATATGGGAGAAATATATGGCACGGAGCTTCTTTTTCTGGATGACGAGATTTCTACGCACAAAGTATGAAACAGTAGATATTGAATTTATTGCCCATCATACGGAGGCAAAAGTAGTTCCAGAGGAAGAGTTTTTCTCAAAAGGAGAAAGTGGCGGAACAATTTGTTCTTCTGTATACAAAAAAGCACTCGAGCTAATTGATAATAAATACTCACCAGACCGCTATAATATTTATCCATTCCATTTTTCAGACGGTGATAATTTAACATCAGATAATGCTAGATGTGTAAAGCTTGTTGAAGAGTTGATGAAGAAGTGTAATATGTTTGGGTATGGGGAAGTGAATCAGTACAACCGCCATAGTACACTTATGTCAGCCTATAAAAATATTAAAGATGAGAATTTCAGATATTATATTTTAAAGCAAAAAGCAGACGTATTCCATGCGATGAAGAGCTTTTTTAGAGAAGAAGCAGGAGAGAAAATGGCATAACCCCTTTAAAAAGGGGTTATTTTTTTGTTAATTTTTTATTTTTTTAGTTAATAATGATAATGAAAATCATTATTATTTATTCAAGATATGATTACATTTAGATTTATATATTTTGGAGGAGATGTAAAGTTGAAGAAAAATAAAAGAAAATATATAAATGCGATGATTATCGCTGCGGCGTTATCACTTCCATTTGCTACGTATTCAACACCTGCTTTAGCAGCCGTAGCGATTGAGGCGAATAAAACTGGACATGCTTTAGAAGATGGTACATATGATGCTGTTATGAAAGCATATAAAGATAAAACGAATGAAGAGTCTATGGCAGCTGTTTATATAAAGAATCCTAAGTTAACAATTGAGAATGGAAAGAAAATTGTAACGGCAACGTTAAATGATAGTGATTTCTTCAAATACTTAAAAACAGAAGATATTCATACTCCTGGTGTGTTTCATGATGTAAAGGTCATATCAGAAGATAAAAAGAAAAATGGAACGAAAGTGATTGAGTTTGAAGTAGGAGAATTAGGAAAAAGATATAATATGCAAATGCATATTTATATTCCGACAATGGCTTATGATAATAAATATCAAGTGCAGTTTGAAATAAATGCTTTAAATTTAGAAAATAATGTTCCAGAAAAACAAAAGGAAAATAAAGAGGATAAAGTGGATCAACAGGATGAAAGTGGAAATGTAATAGTAGATAAGCAATTACAAAGGCATATTAATAAATATAATTTAAATAGAGAGAATCTAAATACGCCAATAACTAAGGCAGATTTATTAAAAGTTAAATCTTTAATAGTCGTCGAAGCTAAAAGTAAAGGAATACAAGACGTAAGCGGTCTAGAATATATGACGAACTTAGAAAGCTTAATGTTGGAAGAAGTTACGTTAGAAAATATACAATTTATCTCGAAATTGAGACAATTGAAATCATTAAGTATAACTTATGGTGAACTTAATGATATTGGACCTTTGGCTGAGTTAGAACATATTGAGAGTTTAAGTTTGAGAAACAATAAAATTTCTGATTTAAGCCCATTGAGTCAAATGAAGAAGATTAAACTGCTAGATTTAAATAGTAATTATATAAAAGATATTAAACCATTATTTACAGTAACATCTTTAAGGAATTTGACTGTAGCAAATAATCAAATTAGTAATGCTAATCTTGCTGGGATTGAGCAATTAAAAAATATAAAAAAATTATCTTTAAGTAACAATGGACTTACTAATATTGAACATCTTACACCAATGAAAAAATTAATAGAGTTAGATCTTGCTAAAAATGAATTAGAAAACATCGAACCTTTATCAAGATTATCTACTGTACAATCGCTTAATTTAGAAGAAAACTATATTTCAGATATAACCCCACTTAGTCAATTAACAGGTTTATATGATTTAAAGCTAGGGTCAAACGAAATTCGTGATGTTAGACCGGTTCAAGAGTTAGGAAAAAGAATGTACATTGATGTTCAAAGACAAAAAATTTTTTTAGATGATGTGGAAAAAGATAAGGAAGTTAAAATACCTATCTATAATTTACAAGGAGAACCACTTGATACTATTCAATTAAAGAATGGAGATGGAATAGTTAATAATGGTTCTGTTAAATGGAGTACTACCGGTGAAAAAACATACGAATTTAGGTTAGATATAAAGCCAGAAGAGAATCGTATTAAGTTTAATGGAACAGTGATTCAAAATGTTGTTGAAAGGTTAGATGAAATAAAAGAGGATAATGAACAAAAAGAAAATGTAATTCTCGATAAAACTTTACAACAACATATTAATAAAGAGAGTTTAGGTAGAGAGAATTTAAACGCTCTTATTACAAAAGAAGATTTATCGCAGATTAAAAACTTAGAAATATTTAAAGAAAAAGGAAAAGATATAAAAGATATAACAGGTTTAGAGTACATGACGAACTTAGAAAAACTTACTTTAGAAGGAGTAGGTTTGAAGAATATTGAATTTATCTCGAACTTAGAAAAGTTGAACGATGTGAATGTATCTCATAATCAAATTGAAGATATAAGCCCATTAACTTCATTGAAGAATTTACAGTGGTTAAATCTTGCGGATAATCATATTAAAGATGTATCAGTTTTTGGCTCAATGTTAGACCTACTCAGTTTAAATTTAGCTGGAAGGCCGTTAATACAATTAGGTCAGTGGTTTACAATTGATGTTGGAAGACAAAAAATCTTTTTAGATGAAGCGAAAGTAAATGAAGAAATTCAAGTTCCTGTATATGATTTAGAAGGGGAACGCATTGAGAATATTGAACTAACAAGCGAGAGTGGAACGTTTAACAATGGAGTAATAAAATGGAGTACTCCAGGTGAAAAGGTATATAAATTTGATTTAGATTCGGATGAAATTAGTATAAGTTTTAACGGAATGGTAATTCAAAATATAATTGAAAAAGAAGAAGTGAAAGAACCAGTAAAAGAAGTTGAAGAACCAAAAGGAGAAGTAAAAGAACCAGTAAAAGAAGTTGAAGAACCAAAAGGAGAAGTAAAAGAACCGGTAAAAGAAGTTGAAGAACCGAAAGAAGAAGTAAAAGAGCCGGTAAAAGAAGTTGAAGAATCGAAAGAAGAAGTAAAAGAGCCGGTAAAAGAAGTTGAAGAATCAAAAGAAGAAGTAAAAGAGCCGGTAAAAGAAGTTGAAGAACCAAAAGAAGAAGTTGAAGAACCAAAAGAAGAAGTAAAAGAGCCGATAAAAGAAGTTGAAGAATCGAAAGAAGAAGTAAAAGAACCAGCACAAGAAGTTAAAGGATCGAAAGCTGAGGTAAAAGAAGCAGGAAAAGAAATTGAAGGTTCAAAAGATGCAGTAAATCAATCAGCAGTAGTTCAAGAAAAAAACGTGAATAATCAAGTTGTGGCAGAAAAAGTAGTAGCGAATCAAAGTGTGAAAGAAAATAAACCAGCAGTTACTAAGCAAGAAGAAAGTAAGAAATCGCTAGGAGCAACAGGTGTTCAAGAAAATAATGTATCTTTATTTGGTGGCTTAGCATTAGTTCTTTCAGCACTGAGTATGTTTGTATTTAGAAAGAGGTTATTTAAGAAATAAAAAACGCTTAATCTTATTATAATGTAAAATAGTTATATAAAGTGTTAAGAAGAAAGCATGTTTACAACACTATATAATAGAGTAAAACCCCATTCGTATGAAATATATTTTTCATACGAATGGGGTTTATTTCATTTATTTTGCCGCCCTCAGTAATAACAGATTCGGGACTAATTTGAGGACCGAATTCTTCTTTTAGAAGAGGTGTTAATCGTTACATAACTTTTTTTATTTTTTTCGGAACTTCTTTCGTTTGCAAATTAACATCTTCTTTTCGCAGCTCTTTAAAGAGCGAAGTAACCATAAGAACGACTACGATAGAAAATGGTAGTGCTGCAATTATAGCTGCAATTTGTAGTGCATTTAACCCTCCGGCTTGTAATAAAAGAGCTGCAATAATCGCGATTGTTAATCCCCATATAAGTTTTAAACTGTTTTTCGGTGATAAGCTCCCGTTACTCGTTTGCATTGAAACAACAAATGTTGCCGAGTCGGCAGAAGTAACGAAAAATGTGGCTACTAAAATTAACCCGATAATTATTAAAAATGTAGAGAATGGTAGGTGTGAAATAACAGCAAATAATCCAATCTCTGTACCATTTTTTGCGATTTCATCAGCTATGCCAAGCGATTGGAACATTTCCATATGGATAGCGGTACCGCCAAATACTGCAAACCAAAATGTACAGATAAGAGTTGGGACTAATACAACTCCAATAATAAATTCTTTTATTGTGCGCCCTTTAGAAATACGAGCGATGAATGTACCGACGAATGGAGACCAAGAGATCCACCATCCCCAATAGAAAATAGTCCAGTTTTCGATCCAAGAAGAGGATTTTTCATTAAATGCTCCTAAATTTAATCCCATACTAGGTAAAGCTCCGATATAAGAACCGAGTGTAGATGTGAAATATTTCATAATGAATACAGTTGGTCCTAAAAGTAAAAAGGAGACGAGTAAAATACCTGCAAGAGAGAAATTTAAGTTACTCAAATATTTAATCCCACGATCTAAGCCAGTTTGTGCGCTTGTTAAATATAAAACAGCGAAGATAGCGATAAGTATGAGCTGTGTAAGTAAAGTGTTATGAATAGAAGGGAATAAATAGCTTAATCCTCCGGCGATTTGTTGAGCACCAATCCCAACAGATGGCACAATACCGAATACAGTGGCTAAAACAGCTAAAATATCGACTGTTTTTCCGATAGGAGAATTTTTCGATCGATTAAATAATGGAGTAACTGTAGCCCCAATTGTGCTACCTTTTTGTTTGCGGAATGTGAAATATGCAATTGTTAAAGCAACCATTGCGTATAGTGACCATGGAAAGAGACCCCAGTGGAAAAATGAATATTGCATAGCGAGCTTGGCGCTTTCCTCTGTACCTGCTTTTCCTGTTAGTGGATCTGTAAAATGTGAAATCGGTTCAGCGATTCCATAAAAGAGGAGTCCAATTCCCATTCCTGCCCCAAATAACATGGATAGCCAAGATGGATAACTATACTTTGGTTTTTCTCCCTCCTTACCAAGACGAATAGAACCGTACTTAGAAAATGCTAAATAAGCGGCTAAAATAATCATTGCGGTCATAAGTAGAGAGTAAAACCATCCAAATTTATTGAGGATAAATGAGTTTAAAGAAGATGTAACGCTTTGTAAATCATAGCCTTGTATCCAACTTGCTGGGGTAATTCCCCATATGATGAATAACGTAGTTAGCAAGAAGGAGATATAAAATACACTGTTTTCTTTTTTTATCATAGAATCCCACCCTTGTTTAATAAAGTTAACAATTATATTAATCATAACAATTAAAAGTTTAATTGTCAAAAAATTCTCTTTTTAGTGTGCGTAAAAGAACGGTTTAATTATCATAGATTCATAACTATTGGAGGTTAGATAAAGGGATGGTTGTTCACGATATGTACAAAATGTAAGAAGAAATAATATGAAATATTGCATTTTATATTGTTTTATTTAGATTTTATGTTAAATTCGTGAATGGAATATTTGAATAGGGGGCAAGGATATGAACAAGAAATCAACAATGAATAAAGTAATGCTTAGCATTAGTACAATGGCTCTATCACTGGGGGCAGTTCAAACTCATGCATCAGCAGAAGAAAAGGTGCCATATAATGTATTGCATTCGAAACCAGTTGGAATTGAAAAGCCAGTAGATGAGATTGGGCACGTTTCCAAAGCAGAGGAAACATTATCGTTTCAAGAACGGTTAAAAGTAGGAGACTTTTCACAGCGACCAGCATCTATTATGAAGAGCTCCGAAGTAAAGCAAATGAAAGAAAGCTATTCAATGGCTGACTTAAATAAAATGAATGATCAAGAATTAGTTGAAACACTAGGAAGTATTAAGTGGAATCAAATTACAGACTTATTCCAGTTCAATGAAGATGCAAAGGCTTTTTATAAAAACAAAGGAAAAATGCAAGTAGTTATAGATGAATTAGCTCATCGAGGTAGTACATTTACGAAAGATGATTCAAAAGGAATTCAAACGTTTACGGAAGTGTTACGTTCAGCTTTTTATCTTGCATTTTACAATAATGAATTAAGCGATTTAAATGAGAGAAGCTTCCAGGATAAATGTTTACCTGCTTTAAAAGCAATCGCAACAAATCCAAACTTTAAGCTAGGTACATATGAGCAAGATTCAGTCGTATCGGCATACGGTAAATTAATCAGTAACGCTTCAAGTGATGTAGAAACGGTTCAATATGCAGCTAATATTTTAAAACAATATAATGATAATCTTCGTACGTATGTAGACGATCGTATGAAAGGACAAGCTGTATACGATATGATGCAAGGGATTGACTATGATATACAGTCTTACTTAATTGAGGCTCGTAAAGAAGCGAATGAAACGATGTGGTATGGGAAAATAAATGGGTTTATTAATGAAATAAATCGTATCGCTCTTCTAAATGAAGTAACACCAGAAAATAAGTGGCTCGTTAATAATGGAATTTATTTCGCTAGCCGTTTAGGGAAGTTTCATAGTAATCCAAATAAAGGATTAGAGGTTGTTACACAAGCAATGCATATGTACCCACGTTTAAGTGAGCCATATTTTGTTGCAGTAGAACAAATTACAACAAATTATAACGGGAAAGATTATAGCGGAAATGCAGTAGATTTAGAGAAAATACGTAAAGAAGGAAAAGAACAGTACTTACCAAAAACATATACATTCGACGATGGATCTATCGTATTTAAAACAGGAGATAAAGTATCAGAAGACAAAATTAAGAGATTATACTGGGCAGCAAAGGAAGTAAAAGCACAGTATCATCGTGTAATTGGAAATGACAAAGCGTTAGAGCCAGGTAATGCGGACGACGTATTAACGATAGTAATCTATAATACTCCAGACGAATATCAGCTAAACAGACAATTGTATGGATATGAAACAAACAACGGTGGAATTTATATTGAAGAAACAGGAACATTCTTTACATATGAACGTACGCCAGAACAAAGTATTTATAGTTTAGAAGAGTTATTCCGTCATGAGTTTACTCATTATCTTCAAGGGAGATTTGAAGTGCCAGGTTTATTTGGAAGAGGGGATATGTATCAAAATGAGAGATTAACTTGGTTCCAAGAAGGGAATGCTGAATTTTTTGCAGGTTCTACTCGTACAAATAATGTAGTACCGAGAAAGAGCATCATTAGTGGATTATCATCTGATCCGGCAAGCCGTTATACAGCAGAGCGTACATTATTTGCTAAATATGGTTCTTGGGATTTCTATAATTACTCGTTCGCATTGCAATCTTATTTATATACACATCAATTTGAAACGTTTGATAAAATTCAAGATTTAATTCGAGCGAATGACGTGAAAAATTATGATGTATATCGTGAAAAACTAAGTAAAGATTCTAAACTAAATAAAGAGTACCAAGATTATATGCAGCAGTTAATCGATAATCAAGATAAATATAATGTACCGGAAGTAGCAGATGATTATTTAGCTGAACATGCACCAAAATCGTTAACAGCAGTAGAGCAAGAAATTAGTGATACGTTACCGATGAAAGATGTAAAAATGACAAAACATAGCTCTCAATTCTTTAATACATTTACACTAGAAGGCAAATTTACAGGTAGTGTAACCAAAGGTGAGTCAGAAGATTGGAATGCAATGAGTAAGAAAGTAAATGAAGCTCTAGAACAACTGGCACAAAAAGAATGGAGTGGCTACAAAACGGTTACAGCGTACTTCGTCAATTACCGTGTGAATAGCTCAAATCAATTTGAATATGATGTAGTTTTCCATGGTATCGCAAAAGATGACGGAGAAAATAAAGCTCCAACGGTTCATATAAATGGTCCTTATAATGGACTTGCAAAAGAAGGTATTCAATTTAAAAGTGATGGCTCAAAAGATGAAGATGGAAAAATCGTTTCTTATTTATGGGACTTTGGAGATGGAAGCACAAGTAAAGAGGCTAATCCAGTACATGCGTATGAAAGAGAAGGAACTTACAAAGTTGCGTTACTAGTAAAAGATGATAAAGGGGAAGAGAGCAGAAGCGAAACAACGGTCACGATTAAAGATGGAAGTTTAACAGAATCAGAACCAAATAATCGTCCCGAGGAAGCGAATCATATTGGGTTAAACAATACTATGAAAGGTAGTCTTATTGGCGGAGATCATACTGATGTTTATACATTTAATGTAGCATTAGCGAAAGATATTGATATTTCCGTTTTAAATGAGTATGGAATCGGGATGACATGGGTGCTTCACCATGAATCAGATATGCAAAATTATGCAGCTTACGGTCAAGCTAATGGAAATCATATAGAGGCAAAAGTGAATGCAAAGCCAGGTAAGTATTATTTGTATGTATATAAATATGATAATGGCGATGGAACATATGAATTATCAGTAAAATAAGTGCTTTTCCAATGTATGTTTAACTTTACTTTTTGTGGAAAATAGTATATTATATAGATATATAATATATCGGTTATTTACTAGGAGGAGCCTGTCACAATAGGTTTCTCCTGTTCTTTTTTAGGGGGCCTGTCTTACAGGCTTTTCTTTAAAAAGTAAATGACTGAAAATTAAGAACAATAATCTTTGGAAGAGGTGGGGCATACACATAACAAAAAAGGGATTGTTTAAGAGAGGGGGATAAGAAATGGTTTTGTTTGGTTATCCACTTGAGACAATTTATTTATATGGATTTATTATTGCTACTATACTCACTGTGATTTATATCTTTTTTGGAGATATATTTGAATCTATATTTAGTTTTGGGGGCGGATCGGTATCCGTTGTTACTTTATTACTTAGTTTCTTCGCCATGTTATGTGGACTTAGTTATATAGGAGAATATTTATTTTCCTTTAATAGCATTCTTATTTTCGGAGCTGCATGTACTATATCCTTTATTGGTGTATTCATAATGAAAATACTAATTTTAAAGCCGATTGCAGAAGCAGAACAAAATACGGTGCAACGTATGGATGAATTCATTGGTTGCAAGGGAGAAGTCATTACGACAATTCCTACAGAAGGATTTGGAGAAGTATTAATCTCCTCTCAATTTGGAAGTAATGCAATTCCAGCTAAAACAATTGGGAGAAAAGATATTTCACAAGGAACTGAGGTTATTATCGAGGGAGTCCAAGATGGTGTTTTGCTTGTACAAAACATCGCTTATTCTTTAAAAAAACCAAAATTATAAGGGGGAATTTACATGACGATTCCATTAATTATTGGTGGAGTGTTACTCGCAATTTTAATTCTACTCATTTTAGTATTTATTACGAAGTATCGAACAGTTGGCCCAGATGAAGCATTAATTGTTACAGGGAACTGGCTTGGTGGCGGGAAAAATGTAGTTACCACTGATGATGGAAAGAAGATTAAGATTATTCGCGGTGGCGGTACTTTCGTAGTTCCAATTATGCAAAGAGCAGAGCCTTTAAGCTTATTAAACTACAAATTAGAAGTTGGTACACGTGATACGTATACGAAGCAAGGTGTTCCGATTACAGTAAACGGTGTTTCTATTATTAAAGTAGGTTCTACAATTGAAGAAGTTTCTACAGCAGCTGAACAATATTTAGGAAAAGAAACAGAAGAGTTAAAAATAGAAGCAAAAGAAGTTTTAGAAGGTCATTTACGTGCGATTTTATCTTCTATGACAGTAGAAGATGCGTATAGTAATAGAGAGCAATTTGCTCAAAAGGTGCATGAAGTAGCTTCGACAGATTTAAAGAAGATGGGTCTTCGCATCGTTTCCTTTACAATTAAAGAAATTATGGATAAGAACGGTTACTTAGATGCACTTGGTCAGCCGCAAATTGCGACAGTTAAGCGTGATGCAACTATTGCGAATGCAGAACGTGAAAAAGAAGCTCGTATCGAGAAAGCTCGTGCGGAGAAAGAAGCGAAAGAAGCTGAATATCAACGTGATGCCCAAATCGCTGAAGCTGAAAAACATAAAGAGTTAAAAGTACAATCTTATAAGAGAGAGCAAGAACAAGCTCGAGCAGACGCGGACCTTTCTTACGAATTACAACAAGCGAAAGCACAACAAGGTGTTACAGAAGAGCAAATGCGCGTTAAAATCATTGAGCGTGAGAAACAAATTGAATTAGAAGAAAAAGAGATTGCGCGTCGTGAGAAGCAATACGATGCAGAAGTTAAGAAAAAAGCAGATGCAGATCGCTATGCTGTTGAGCAATCAGCGGAAGCAGAAAAAGTGAAACAAATTAAACAGGCAGATGCGGATCAATATAAGATTGAAGCTGAAGCGAGAGCTCGTGCAGAAGAAGTACGTGTAGAAGGTTTAGCGAAGGCGGAAATCGAAAAAGCGCAAGGTCAAGCAAAAGCAGAAGTACAAAAAGCACAAGGTACAGCGGAAGCGGATGTTATTAGATTAAAAGGTTTAGCAGAGGCAGAAGCGAAACAAAAAATTGCAGAGGCATTCGAGTTATATGGCCAAGCGGCAATTATGGATATGGTTCTTAAAATGCTTCCAAGTTATGCGAAAGAAATTGCAAGCCCACTTAGCAACATTGATAAAATTACAGTTGTCGATACAGGCGGCGGTGGTAAAAATAGTGGCGCCGGAAAAGTTGCAGGTTATGCGACTGATTTAATGGCAACGATGCAAGAAACATTAAAGGCTTCTTCTGGTATTGACTTAAAAGAGTTATTAGAAGGATTTGCTGGAAAAGGAGCAGTACAACAACTGTCAAACGATAAACCAGTTGTATCTGTAGTAGAAGATGAGAAAAAAGAAGTAGCAAAAGATAAAGAATAGCAAAGTGGGAGGAACCTCTAGTAAGTGAGATACTAGAGGTTCTTCTGTGAATTATAATATTTCGAATAATATACATTTTTATATATTGTTTTAATTATATAAATTATATAGAATGAAAAAGGTATGTATCAACTCTTCAAGAGAAAAGAGATAAGAAGTCGATTGATACATTTTAATCGTATGATTTATATAAAGAAATTAAATGTAAAACAATTACATTTAAAACGGTATGGAGGGGTAGAAATATGTTTCAAGGGAAATTAAGGAGTAGTAGTTTAAAAACAAAGTTACTTGTATCATTTGTTATTGTTTTAATTCTTCCAAGTATTGTAATTGGTTGGACGTCTTATCAACAAGCGAAGACAAACTTTAATGAAACGATTTCACAAACGGCGAAAGATAATATAAAAATTTTGGATAATGTAATTAATAAAGAATTGGATAGTAAAAAAGTAGATGCAGTTTATTTTACGAAATTATTTACACAATCAAGTTACCAAACGGATCAAATACAAAATATCCAAAATAAACTAGAAGAATATAATAAGTTACATCCAGAACTAGAAGCCATCTATACTGGATCGAGCAATGGGCAGTTTATTCAATCACCATCTATTCAAATGCCAGAAGGATATAATCCTACAGAAAGAGATTGGTATAAAGAGGCAGTGAAAAAAAGTGGAGAAGTAATTATTACAGCTCCATATAAATCAAAAACGACAGGAAATATTGTTATTACAATAGCAAAACAAAATGAGGATAAGAGCGGTGTTCTCGGTATTGATTTAATTATTAATGATATCGTAAACACTTCAAAGATGGTTAATATCGGTAAAAAAGGATATGTAGCAATTTTTGATCAAGATAAAAATGTGGTAGCACATCCGACGATGAAGCCAGGAGATAAGGTAGAAGAGAAGCTTGAAAAAGAGTTGTACAAACAAGAAACAGGTGATTTTAATTTCACATTAGATGGTGAAGAGCGTCATATCACCTTTAAAACAAATAAGATAACTGGATGGAAATTAGCAGGAATTATGCCTGCAAAAGAAATTATTGAAGCGGCTGAACCTATTTTCTATAAAACGATAACTGTTATTGGTATTTCATTAATAATTGGAGGGATTTTAATTTACTTCATAATTGCTTCTATTATTACTCCGTTAAAACAACTTGTTATATCATCGAAAAAGATTAGTGAAGGTGATTTAACAGAATCCATTACAGTTCACTCTAAAGATGAAATTGGACAGCTAGGAGAAAGCTTTAACGAGATGGCAGCATCATTACAGAAGGTCATTTTCAATATAAATACTTCAGCAAGTCATGTAGCTGCATCTTCAGAAGAATTAACAGCTAGTATGAAGCAGACAAGTGAAGCGACGGAACAAATTACACAAGCAATAGAGCAAGTATCGAGCGGAGCGGAAATACAAACGAAAGAAGTTGAAGAAGGCGCAACATTATTAGAAGAAGTTACAGAAGGAATTCAGCGTGTTGCAGATAGTTCTTCATTAGTATCCACAGCATCTATGTATACGAAGAAAAAGGCTGAAGATGGTGGGAAGTTAGTTGAACAAACTGTGAATCAAATGCAATTAATCCATGAGTCTGTTTCACAATCAGATAAAGTGATTGTGTTGTTAGATGATAAATCGAAACAAATTGGAGCAATCCTTGAGGTGATTCAACATATTGCAGAGCAGACAAATTTACTAGCATTAAATGCTGCAATTGAGGCTGCGAGGGCTGGAGAGCAAGGAAGAGGATTTGCAATTGTAGCAGATGAAGTGCGAAAGTTAGCAGAACAATCAGGGCAGTCTTCTACGGAAATTGGAAAACTAGTAAAAGAGATACAATTTGACATAAAAGAGACAGTAAGCTCTATGAAGCAAGTTGGAACAGAAGTGCAATCAGGACTTGTAGTTGCAAATGAAACGAAGCAAAGCTTTGCTGAAATATTGAAATCTACAGATGATACAGTTGTACAAATTGATAGTATGGTAGAAGTAGCGAAACAAATGACAGTAGATGCAAAACAAGTTAGTGCATCTATTAATGAAATTGCAGCTACGATTGAAGAAAATGCAGCAAGCGTTCAAAATATTGCTGGTTCTTCAGAAGAACAATTAGCATCGGTAGATGAAATCAATGCGGCAGCAGTTCATTTATCGCAAATGGCAGAAGAATTACAAGAGATGATTGGAAAGTTTAAAGTATAATAACAATGTTAAGAAACGAGGTAGTAATTGTACTTCGTTTCTTTTTTTTGAAGAGAAAAAGAAAGAAATATAGAGTAACCATGTTATGATTTAAGTATAATCAAAAAAGACTGTATATTCTTTAAATTATATCTTTAATCATGTTAGGGGAATGGTTTTGAAATTGAAAAAATTAAAACTACAACCGAGAATTACTTTAACAATTAGTACACTTATTTTAGTTGTACTTCTGTTAACAAGCTATTTATTTTATTACATATTGTCTGAAACGGTAGAAGAGCAAATTGGGAAACGGGCGTTGCATGTTGCGAAAACAGTTGCGGCTATACCTGAAATAACGGAAGCTTTTCAAAAAGAAAATCCAGCTTCTATCATTCAGCCAATTGCAGAAAAAATTCGAATTGATACAGATGCTGACTTTATTGTAGTTGGAAATAAAGAGGGGATTCGATATGCACATCCAGAGCGAGATAAAATAGGAGAAGCAATGGTTGGTGGAGATAATAAAGGAGTTCTGTTGGAAGGGAAATCTTATGTTTCGAAAGCAACTGGATCATTAGGGCCTTCATTACGCGGGAAAGTTCCAATCCGTAATCAGGAGAATGAAATCATTGGCGTGGTGTCTGTTGGATTTTCGATGGATGATATTCATGGAGCGGTAGAAGTGTATGGAAAGCGTGTATTTTGGATTACAATAATAGGTCTTTTAATCGGGATAATTGGTTCTATATATTTAGCGGGAAGTATAAAAAGAATGATGTTTGGGATGGAGCCAGAGGAAATTTCATCTTTATATGAAGAGCATAGTACAGTGATTCAATCTGTACGTGAAGGGATTATTGTTATTGATCAAAATGGCATGATTAATTTAGTTAATCAAGCAGCTTATGATATTCTTTCGCTAGATGAAAAACGAAATATTATTGGAGAATTTATTTTAAATGTAATTCCTAATTCAACGATATTAGATGTACTTCAAACTGGTGAAGAACAGTTTGATCGTCAATTAAATATAAAAGGGCAGGCTGTGATTGCGAACCGTCTACCTATTAAAGTGAAAAATAAAGTAACCGGCGTTGTATCGAGCTTACGTTTAAAATCTGAAATGGATCAGTTAACAGCAGAGTTATCTCAGACGAAGCAATATACAGAGGCGTTGCGAGCGCAAACACATGAATATAACAATTTATTGTATACGCTTTCAGGTCTTATCCAGTTAGAATCATATGAATATGCTTTAGAGCTTATTCATAAGGAAACAGCGGTATATCAAGATTTTGTTCAATTTATTATGAAGCGAATTCAAAATCCATGGTTAGGTGGAATTTTAATTGGATTCTATAATAGAGCGCGAGAGTTAAAGATTGATTTTATGCTAGATCGAGAAAGTAGCTTAGATAAATTAAGCCCGCACATTGAGAGTAATTACGTCGTTTCTATTTTAGGAAATTTAATTACGAATGCATTTGAAGCAATTGAAAGAAATGAAGAGAATGATAAGAAGGTAAGAATGTTTGTAACTGATATCGGAGAAGAAATAGTAATTGAAGTGGAAGATTCAGGACAAGGGATTCATGATGAAGTCATTACTAGCATATTCTATAAAGGCTTCTCGACGAAAGAAGGCGGGAAGCGAGGCTATGGATTAGCAAAAGTGAAAGAGTTAGTGGAAGATTTAAATGGAAGTATCGCAATAGAAAAAGGGGATTTAGGTGGTGCATTATTTATTATTGCATTACCAAAAGAGAGAGGCGAATTGTGATGGGTGAGGAGATTGAAGTATTGATTGTAGAAGATGATATTCGAATTGCGGACATTCATCGGCGTTTTACTGAAAAGGTTGAGGGATTTAAAGTCATTGGAACAGCAACGACTGGAGAACAAGCGAAAGAATGGCTAGAGTTTGTGAAGCCACAACTCGTTTTATTAGACGTGTACTTACCTGATATGCAAGGAACGGAACTTGTCACGTATATTAGGCATAATTTACACGATACAGATATTATTATGATTACAGCTGCATCAGAAACAGATGTAGTGAGGCACGCTTTACGAGGCGGAGTAACAGATTATATCGTAAAGCCACTTATGTTTGATCGATTTAAGGCGAGTTTGGAAAGTTATCAAAAAAAGATTGTGCAGCTGAAGAAAAGTAATCAATTATCTACAGAACAAATAGAACATTTATGGTCTCAAAGAGGCGTAAAGGGAAATGAAATAGAATATGCTCCGAAAGGGATAGACCCTTTAACTTTAGCAAAAATAAAAAAGCATATGTTAACAGTGAATGAAGAAGGAATTACAGCAGAAATGTTAAGTGCGATGGTAGGAGTAAGCAGGTCAACAGCTAGGCGTTATTTAGAATATTTAATATCAGGAAAGAAAGTTCATGCGGAGCTTACATATGGGAGTGTTGGGAGACCAGAAAGAAGGTATTTTCTTGTTTCTTCATAATAAAGAAACAGTAGAGGATATGTGAACTGCACCCCAATTGTTAGACACAGTCTAACAATTGGAGGTGTAGTTTTTTTATGACTAAATTTACTTCAG
>NZ_MAOE01000085.1 GCF_001884185.1 Bacillus albus | reverse complement strand
TTGGCTAAAATGATAAAAAAAAAAAAAAAAATCGGAATACATAAATTTCATTTGCTGGCTCTTATTTTCGGCGGGGTTTTAGCTTTCGCCAAGCTGAACCGCCAGTTAGCGAAAGGCAAGGCGATGAATACATTTACAAAATGACAAAACTGTAAGAATACACGAATGTTTGTAAGAAAGTTCGATGTTTTCCTTTTTCTTTTTTTATTATAGTGAAAAAGAAGAACGAAATATTCTCTTATGTAGGAAAGGAAGATAATAATGATTGATCTATTAAATAAATGGATGTTAGAAAGTACAGGCAATTTCAATATCGTTGTAGGACTTACAGCACTTCTATTTTTGGGTTCAGTAATTGCACTTATTATTATTTACAAAAAAATTGGTAAACCAGATGAAAGAACAAATCCTATTTATTTTAAAATTATTTCTTGTATGTTTACTACTCAAATTCTAATGAATTGCATATTTATTTCTTTAGTTGGTAAAGATATCGAGAATTTCCGTCAAATCTTTATATTATTTGAAGCTTTTGTATTCTTCGTTGGAGCTATTTATTCGTTTAAATTATATAGACAAGAATTTAAATAATTTACTTGCAAGAAACAATAAAAAACTGTATTAAATCTTGCATGCTCCTAGGGGTCACTATATATGAACACTACGTATTTGACTTTCTCAATGACCAACATTACTTAACGTTGTAAAATAGTATTCGGATGGAAATCCAATGTTATTAAAAATAAAGTGGTTATCAAGTCGGGGAAGGCACCTTATGGTGTCTTTTCTTTTTAAAATATATAAGCGCACCATCCCTTTCCTAATAGATGCCTCCCCTCATGCCTCCTTACAGGGAGAATGATAAGACTTTTATATTTATCCAATTACCGAGCTCTCAAATGTTTTAAATAGTTACAATACATGTATTGCTTCAATAACATATAATCATTCTTAAGAATGTCATTGAAATGTACGAATAGATGTTAGTGCAGCAAAATAAAGTGTGTTATGATGTGAGCAAATATAAAGCTATCTAACGGAGGGATTCACATGCCGCATGTTGTGTTTCGTGGAATTACTACTGAACAATTAAAACGCATAAGCAAGCCATTAGTAGAAGAGCTCGCAGAGATTTGAGAGTGTGGTACGGATAATTTTTCCTTAGAACTACCAAGTTCTACGTTTATATTCAATGGAGAAGAAATAGAAGCGTTTCCTCTTATTGAAGTGAAATGGTTCGAGCGTGAACAGGAAATTCGTGATCGATTTGCCAAAATCCATTACTACATTTGTAATGGATTTTGGACTTCCAGAAGTAGAGGTTGTATTTACGGTTTTCACAGAATCAGCGTATTATATTAACGGAAAGCATTGTGCAAGTTAGAGCTATTTGAAAGATTTTTGTAACCTTTATAAGGGGTAGAACCACGTCACTATCAAGCTAATAAGACAAAATCCCCCCCTAAAAAGAAAAAGGCGTTATTCTTTCTGAGAAATCATAGGAAAGGATAACGCCTTTATATCAATATGACGGTATCCTATATGGAAAATTAACATCGTTCCAAATTTATATATTGGGGTCACGCCACATTGCCGTCAAGCTAAGGTTTTGAAGTACCCCCAAAACGAAAATTCTATCCATTATTGTCTATTGATAATGATGCGTTATGTTAACTTTACATGTATAGAACATACATTTTTTTAATAAATAAAGACACTGGTACAAGAAACAGATTCTTTCTTACATTTAATATACTAAATGCAAAAAAAGGAGCTTGATTATTTATGCCATCAAAAAATAGAAATTGTTTTAATCCTTGTGAATTTCCTTATTCATTATTTCCTTGTGCATTTCCTTGTGCATTTCCAGAGCCTATAAAACCAATAGACCCTACCAAATTTGATTATATTGTGATTGGTGCCGGAACTGCTGGAGGGGTAATCGCCAAAGAATTAACGGATGACAAAAGTACTTCTGTACTAGTGCTAGAAGCAGGAACAAATATGACGAATGAGCTAAGTAACCCTAGCGTTCTTGCCGCCATTAATACAACCCGAGGTAACAGGTTTAGCTTTAATGTTACTTCTGAATTAGAATCAACTATTGCACGTACACTTATTGCAACAAATGGTCGCGCCATGGGAGGAAGTTCAGAAATTAGTGACATGTACGCCGTACGTGGGAGTAAAGAGTTGTATAACCAGTGGGCAAGTCTTGTTGGTAATCAATGGAGTTACGACAAGATTAGCTCCTTATTTGTAAAAAATGAAACCTATACAGGATCGACACAAGATCCTGATGAACGAGGAGCACAAGGGCCAATCTTTATTAGGCAACAGAGTATTCCCCCTAATGGATTGATCAATACGTTAGTTCAAGCAACAAACACTGTATTGGGAACACCGATTGCTGTGGACTATAATACCGGCATAAGGGATTGTACATTTTATAAATCGCAAATTATTCAAAAAGAAGTTAGCACCGGTCAATTTGTCCGATCCTCAACGGCAACAGGTTATTTAAATGACCATATTGTCAGTCAAGGAAACCAGTTCCATCCAGATGAATTTGGAGTTGGTGGAAGAAAGTTAGTTATTTTAGCTAAAACAACCGTTAACAAAATTTTATTTAAGAAAAAAAATGGACTGAACATTGCGGTTGGTGTTGAATTTGTCAAGGATGGTGTTTCACATAGAAGGTTTGCAAGAAAAGGCATTATCGTCTCTGCAGGATTTTTTTCCTCAGTAATTCTACAACGTTCAGGAATCGGTAAATCGGATGATTTGGCTAAAGCAGGTATACCAACATTTATAGAGAGCCCAAATGTGGGTCACAATCTTCAAACTCATGGTTATGTTGGATTAGGAGTTGAAATAGATACCTCCCAAATTCTTCCGATATTTTTTGCTGATCCCAACTTTCCACTCATCTTAGGTGCTTTCCAAGCAGAGAATCCAATGAATCTACTAGAAAGTCGTCGTCTCCAACTGATAGGGGCTCCTATCCCATTTTTTATCCCTGCTCCAGATGTAATCAGCAATGGTTGGAGTTTAGATTTAACTTTCCAAACTACTCCAAGTATCATGAGTTTTGGTATTGTAGACGTGAATACAAAAAGCAGGGGTACAGTGCTAGTGGAACATAGCGATCCAGAGGCTTATCCATCTCTTAACTTCAATCCGTTGGAAGATCCCAATGACCTAACGTATATGGTCGATCAATATAAGAGAATTTATAATATTATTGTAGAGGCTAGAGACCCACTGAAATACCCAAATAACGGAATCGGGAAAGTTGTATATCCTCCCGAAAGTATATTCCAGCTACCTGACAATGATCCCAACAAACAACAGCAGCTTGAGAATTATGTCAAAGCCTCTTACACGAACTTCTCTTTAGGCGGGCAGTGTCGGATGGGACAGACGATTCAAGAAGGGGTTGTCGATGGATTCCTCAATGTGTTTGGTACCAAAAATCTTAAGGTTGCCGATCTGTCCATTTCGCCTATTATTCCAGATGGTCAGCCGTCCGCCGCTGCTCAGATGATTGGACTAAATGCGGTACGGTTTATAAAAGAAGATCCCTCTCCATATGTAATGACAGATAAGGAACTTGAAGATTACGAAAATGAGATTAAAAAAATATAAATTAAATATTTATTCATTGGTTTTATTCTTATTTTTTGATCTAAAGATTGCGTTTTGGCTAGAATGCGGCTTGTCTAGCGGGGACGAACCCCATCGCTATCAAACTAATAAAAAGAAATATCCTCAAAATGAAAAAATACGTTATTCTTTCTGTAGAATCATAGGAAAGGATGGCGTTTTTGTATGTCTATTTCTGTATCTGATGAATTACAACTATTTGCTCAAGAGATTCAAAGTTTTTTATCTCCAAATACCTTACGGGATCTTGCTAGAGATGTTGGTTTTGTTCAGCGAACTAGTAAGTACCAAGCAAAAGATTTAGTTGCTTTATGTGTATGGATGAGCCAAAATATTGCTACTACTTCTTTAACTCAGCTATCTAGCTGTTTAGAAGCATCAACAGAAGTGCTCATCAGTCCTGAAGGACTAAATCAACGATTTAATAAAGCAGCCGTCCAATTTTCACAACATATACTAGCTGAACTACTAAACCAAAAATTGGCCTCATCTATGCCGATTTCTTCTCCATATACTTCTGTTTTCAAGCGTATCCGTATTTTAGATTCAACTGCATTTCAAATCCCAGATCCCTTTTCATTCGTTTATCCGGGTGCAGGAGGATGCAGCCATACAGCGGGAGTGAAGATTCAGCTTGAGTATGATTTATTAAGTGGACAATTCCTTCATATTCATACAGGTCCAGGTAAACAACATGATCAAACCTATGGTTCCCTGTGTGTCCCAACTGTAACAGCGAATGATTTATGTATCCGAGATTTAGGTTATTTTCATTTGAAAGATCTTCAACATATACAAGATAAAAAGGCTTATTATATCTCACGTATCAAATCGAATACACGTATTTATCAAAAAAATCCTAACTCTGATTATTTTCAAGATGGCCGAATCAAGAAAGGTACAGAGTATATCCAGATAGATATGGAGGTTGTAATGAACTCTCTTCAACCAGGACAAACATGTGAAATATCCAACGCTTATGTAGGAATGACTGATAAAGTTCCAACTCGTGTGATTGTTCATCGACTAACAAAAGAACAACAACAAAAACGATTACAAGATCAAACTGTAAGAGAAAAAAAGAAAGGAATGAAGTATTCTGCTCGTAGTAAACGACTTAGCGGTATCAATGTATATATGACAAATACCCCTACAGATATTGTTCCGATGGGACAAGTACATGATTGGTATTCTTTACGTTGGCAAATCGAGATTTTATTTAAAACGTGGAAATCATTTTTTCATATTCATCATTGTAAAAAGATAAAAAGAGAACGATTGGAATGCCATTTGTATGGGCAACTGATTGCCATTCTACTCTGTTCTTCTACCATGTTTCAAATGCGGCAATTACTTCTTATGAAAAAGAAACGAGAACTGAGTGAATATAAGGCCATATATATGATTAAAGAGTACTTCCTTCTTCTTTTTCAAGCTATACAGGAAGACACCCAAGAGCTATCAAAGATTCTAATTCGTCTGTTCAACCTCCTACAGCAAAACGGGCGAAAATCTCATAGGTATGAGAAGAAAACAGTCTTTGATATATTAGGTGTTGTTTACAATTGTACCATGTCTGATAATCAAGCGGCTTAAATCAAAAAATGAAACCCATTAGGGTTTATTTCGTATGCAAATCTTTAAATCATCTACATATAGACTTTCGAAAAAAGAAACAATCTCGCTTATATATTGAAGTTACATAAGCTTAGCTTGATAGCGATGGGGTCACGCCACATCACTATCAAGCTAAAACTTTATATTACCTCCCAAAACGGAAACAACGAGTTGCATTTATATAAATAGCTTTTGGAAAATTGATAATTTTGTTTAAGGATACTTTAAGATTTTAGCTTGAATGGCATATAGTGCTACCTCATACTGAGTGATTAGGATATTAAACTTAAACGTGTTATTTTTAGCATTCTAAATAATCGGGTTCAATGTATTTTTCTGTTTCAGGTGAGCTTTTAATTTCTATAGGGTATTTCTTAAAAGCTACAACAGTAATTCTATCTTCTTGAACTAAACTTCTGGATTCATTTATAGAAGAGAAACCTGTTCGCTTTAAAAAATTGTATAAAGAAGATTTTGTCATCCAAAAACTATTAACGTTATCTAATGATGCCCATTTTGATTGTAAACGTTCTTCTAATGATGAATTAGCAGAGTGCTCTAGCATTGTGTGCCCCTTATATTCATAATTTTTATAAAGTACTGATACATTGGGAGTACAAGTGATATGAGTATCAATTATTACAAACCTTTTGCATACTTCATACACTTTTTCTAAAAAAGGGAATACATCTGAACGGTCTAAATGATATAAAATACCAGAACATAAAACAATATCAAATTGACCGTATTTTTCAGCACTTAAATTTCTTACATCATCTTAATAAAAGGTTAAGTTTTCTAAATTTAATATATCTTTAGCAAATATAGCTTTTTGTACGTTTGATTCTCTTCCTTCTATCCCTACAACGGTTGCTCCTTGCATAGCAAACTCAATAGCGTAATGCCCCTCTAAACAAGCTAAATCTAAGATTCGAAGATTTTTAAAATCACATTGTGTGATATCTTGAATCATTGTCACAATTTTTTTTAATGCAGGATTTGGTTGTCGAATATCTCTTGTATTTAGAGTATCCGTTAATTTAATATCATAAGCGGTCCATTCACCATATTTACGAATAATGTTTTCTTTCTCGAGAATAAAATCTTTCATGATACAATTCGCCACCTTTAACATAATATTAGTGTAATATATACCTTTATAAGATTAATATATATGTGTATAACTTGTATTTAGACGAAGGTAAACATTTTAAAGCTTGTCACTTAGTTGTGATTTAAACATAAGATAAGATTATACAAAGATTACCTACCGATATGTGGAAGATGAAAAATAAACTTGCGAAATTGAAACGATTGAATTAAAGAACTTGATATCAGTATGGTTAACAGAATATGAAAATTACTTAAAAAATCGTAATCTTAGCTAAACAAGACCAAGCCCTCTCCTCTCCAGGACGGTCTTGGTCTTGTTTATATTCACATACAAATTATTATTTGTATTGTTTCATGGGTTCCCTTTTAAATTATATACGTCTACTTTACCATCGATAACCACTGACTAATGTCTCCTATTCAATCGTACAGATTACCTATGCCATATTCTAAAGGACCCCTCTTGGCTAAAATGATAAAAATAAAGAGAGATACTTGTCCCTCTCTCAATAAGTACTTTTATTTTTAAATTTTACATCAGCCCTTTTAATATTAAACCCAAAACCGACATAGTGATTGCACTAATAATAATTCGTAGAATCCAAGTTGTATTCATGCTAATCTTTTCTAATTGCTTATTAATTGTGGCGATGTCTTTCTCATTAATTGTTGTGCGAGTTTCTAAATTACGAATATCTCGCATAATTTCTTTTTGTTCTGCTTTTAAACTGTCAATTTTTCCATAAACATCTTCCAATACGTTCACATCCTTTTATAATCTTAATAAAGCAATCTTTACATGATATGAGACAACCTTATTCATGGTGAATCCTTTGCAGGAAATTCCATACAAAATCTGTATTTTGTTAATAATAAAATACGAAGAAATTCATTTATTTTCCCCTTTGAATAACTTTTTTACAAAGAAAAAAGACCTTGTAAATTACAAAGCCTTTTTTCTTATATATAAATTTACAACTTTCATTTTAGTATTAGTTAAATCCCCCCACCAGGCTCTGTATTAGCTGGTGCTCCTGTATTTCCATGTGCGTAACTCGGAGACCATGTATCTCCCTTATTATAAGAAGGCGCCCCTCCTGTATGCCCCTCCGATTCTAACTTCGGTGCAGGGAAATGCCCATGAGTATAAGTTGGTGCTCCTCCATGATCTCCATCAGCTTCTAACTTAGGCGCCGGAGTGTCTCCTACATTAAAAGAAGGTGCTGGATAGTCTCCATATCCATAAACTGGTGCTCCCGTATGCCCATGAGTATAGGACGGTGCTCCCCCTGTATGTCCATGTGCATAACTCGGAGACCAGCCCTCTCCATGAGTATAAGTTGGTGCTCCCCCATGATTTCCATGTGCATATGCAGGCGCTCCTCCACCATCTCCTACTGAAGCTGCTTGAACAACCCCTCCACCATTTCCATGAGTAAAACCAAAAATTCCAAATCCTAAAACAGATAAACCTACGACTGCCGTACCAATTTTCATTTTCATAATCGCTCTCCTCTTTATGTATTTCATGTAAATTGAAATGAACATATTATGGATATCAGTCATGATGAAAATTCGACTCATTTCATTATCATATATTATACTTCTATGTATTTTTTTGTAAAACCTTCTTGAAATCTGAAGAAAATGGTTATTTTTTGTAAAAATTTAAATATAGTAACAAATTATTCACTTTACAATTTAGGCTTTGTTGCCTAACCATATTCACCCCTAGCGGCAATCCCTAATTTAGTATTAAAATTCTCTAAATCTCAATGTATTATATTTTTGTATTTTCTCAGTTCCCAAGCCGAGAATACATCATCACTTACGAAAGGACCCGAACTTCATCGGGTTCTTTTTCATTCTTCTTGAAAATCTATTTATCTAAATGTAGAATTATGGATAAGTTCTAACATTTTGAATCGAGGTGAAAATCATGAGAAGTTTTAGCTCATTAATAATCTCTACTGTTTGTTCAATACTTCTTATAATTTGGAATGTCTATTCCTTCTATAACGGCTTCACAACAGGGGGCACATACTACTGGATTAATGGTATCGCAGCTTTTATCTTCCTTTTATTCTTTATCCTCAACATGCGCGATTTTAAAAAGAAAAACTACAGACCTTCATAACAATAGGAGTTGATACATATGTGGGAAAGATTTAAAAACTATAAGTATTCCTCAAAGGAATTACAATTCATGCTTTGGTTATTTGGTATTACTTGTTTTGTACACTCGGTTGCTTTCTTTGGCGGACTAGTTTCTTCTGAATTTCTTTGGTTTAAAGGTGTTTGCGCTATTGCAGCACTACTAGCTTTTATGGATGTTAAGCGAAAAATTAATAAGTACAAGATAGCATGATGAAAAGGAGCCATTACAGGTTCCTTTTTTCTATTCAAAATAAAAAAGCAGCTGTTAGGCTACTTAAAGTTTGTCTTATCACCAAATAAAATGATATATATATTCTCCCGTTACACTTTCATCAACTCCAGCAACCCTAGCAAATCTCACCATGTCAGCACCCTGAAGGAAATACATTGTTAGCATAACTGGCACACGTGACCACATAAACCGATAAAGTTCATTCACTCTTTGCCTAGTCGTAACAATTAAATCGTTCGCAGGTCCATTAATCCACGCAGAGGTTCTAACTGAAGTAAACGGAAGATTTTTCCCATTCACCACTATTCTCGCCATAATATGTGTTATATCCACATCGATACCCTCATTCCAAAAATCAAATCTGTTTCCCCATATTTACATAAGTATTCGATTCTATAAGAAATGTTTAAAGTTAATTTTTTATAAAATAAAAAAGCAGCTGATTCGCTACTTTTATTTGTTCCAACCTTTAAAATCAGGGTATTTACTATGTTCTTTTTTAATAACGTCTTCTCATGCATTTCGCTTGTAAAGTTCGTTGCTCTTCCTCATCCACAGCTTCTTCAAATGCATGTTTTAATTGTCTTTATCTAATTTCATCATCTGTACTTTTCCTAAGTTCCGGAAATAGTAACTCCGCACCAAATTCCGTCCGCTCCTTTATGTTTTAAAATTTCACTTTTAACACTCGGTAATTATGTAATACCTCTATCACGAAAGGACGTATTTCCTTTTCATTTATATTTCTAGAAGAGTAATTCATACGATACGGTTCCCCTCCGTTCGACCTACTTACTCATTAATGGATTATTTTGTTTTAATTTTATTTAGATTTTGCTAAAATTTAGTAAAAACATTATATTAATAAAGGGGCAATCATGAAACATACTATAAACTTCTGGTCTTTTATTTTTTCATTTATTTGTGTTGCTTTATTCTTTTTATATCTTGAAGTATGGTCACCTAAAATGAATGAAACTATTATGAATACAATATATTTTCATCCTTTATTCGTTTTACTAGTTTTAACACTAGTAACTTTTTTTGTTGGTATGATAGGATTCTCTAAAATAAACAACTGGAAAGCGATGCTCAGGAGCATAATAACAGTCTTTCTGACATTTTCATTATCTGTCTTTTTAGCCATTATTTTGTTTGTGGGATATGGATTAAGTTAAAAAGAAAACCCTTAGGTACCCCTGAATAAAACTCAAAGTTCCGTCAATATTATAGACACATGGTTATCTTTCTTTGATTTCCTCATATGAGCAGTTAGCTTTAGCTAGCTGCTCTTTTATTTTCAACAAACAACTCAACAAAGTTTATTATCGTCACTTTGCTAAATTTATATCGCCTACAAATTCGCTCCTCTATTCCTCTTATCCATTCAATACCACTATAGGTTTCGAGTATATTTACATGGTCATTTCCCCACTCCCAATGACCACCTTCATCACGAATAAACATGTATGAAACCCAGTAATCATATTTGGTTGTTTTCTGCATATCCATTCCTCCTTGAATATAACCGATAACTTGTCATATACTATCTATGCATCTAGATTTTCATTTTGATCAGAGCAGTTAGCTTTTGCTAGCTGCTTTTTATCGTTTTGGATGACCACACGCTTTTGTATAATCCCAATATCCTTTACATTCAGTTGAATTAGGTGTCATTTTGAAGTCTGTGCAACTGCATGTTAATTCTTGATCACCTTGCACTTGATTCACTTTTGTAAATAACGCTTCAAATTCATCAATCATATCCATTCCCCTTTTCTACAAAATGAAATTTTTATTATAATCTCTTCAAATCCAGTAAATAATTTCACCTTAATAGAAAATTTCTCATCATTCCCGTTCTAAAAAACCATATATTATTATATTGCACTCAGAAAAATATTGAGCTGTTATACCGTAACTCCCGGATTTCCGGAAGTTTTGATATATAATAGCGTTTTTGTTCAAAATGATGCCCTTATTTATTTGGACACATTTACCAGTGTTTTTACCAAAATATTCATGATATGGTTATTTAGTCGAGTACGTCATTACTTGACAAATACCCTTAGGAGCCTCGTTGACAAGCGGGGTTTCTTTTATTCAAATAAGAATTTTGTTTAAGCATTAATAAATTTCTCCTGGATAGAGCACTCTATAACCAAAAAGGAGTAATCATGAAAACCTTAAAATATACCGCACTTTTATTCGGCTGGATTATATACGCAACATTTTTGTATGCAATATTCTTGTTATGATTACTCTTTCTATACATAAGTCTAAAATTTATAAAACACTTTAATTTTCCATCTTCTCAAAATAACTATTTTGTTTGATTTTCCAAGATTTCCTTACATTTAATCCTAAAATTTATATATAATAAAATACATAGTTACAACATCTTATTATAAGGAGGTATAATTATGTCTTTTGCCGCATGGAGTATACTCTTACCAACTTTAACCGGTGCAATGTCTGGTGCAATTTTCGGTGTAATTTCTTCTCGAAACAAGAGAAAAAACCTAAATTAAAAGCTTAATTATAAAATTTAATAACTACTCTATTGGCAGCTGATTCATCCTTGAATTTTAGGCTGCCGTTTTTTATTCAAATAACGCTTTTATTTCAAAATTATATTATTTTAAACTATCTATCCAATTTCTCTTCTCTTGTTCATATGCCAAGCTCTTTATTGATAAACTAAAGATAATTGGCATAACTGAATGTGGGGGCTAACTATGTCTTTTGCAAATATTTTTAAATACGGGCGCGTTCCCCACCTTAATTCTAACTTCCCTTTGATTTTATTTTGGAGTCAGAAAATTGGCTGTACTTCTCTTTCACATTGGTTTTTTTATCAAATAAACTTATTTAAACAAGCCATAAAATACAATTCTTTCATCCATAATTTTAAAAATGAAATATACAAAAACTCCTGGGACTATTTTATTAAATTAGCTGCGGCTTTATATACAAACAGAAAAGATACCTATAAATTAGTGAGAAACCCCTATACAAGAGCTGTAAGTTCATTCTTTTCACTCATTGCTCCCCCTTACATAGAAAACCCTGCATGGAATCCTATTCGGAATTTTTATTATGGTAATGAATTTTGTAATAAACCTATTTCATTCAAAATCTTTCTCTACTACTTAAAAGAGCAAATGATAGATTTAGAACAAGTAGATCCACATTTAATGCAGCAATATGAACCCGGTGAGGAGGAGTTTGTTACAAAGTATATATACCTTGAAAATTTCTCTACTGAAATTGTGCGCTTAGAACAAACATATCAATTAAAAACTTCTCCTTTACACATACTAACCAAATCATGGCATCATCAAAAAGACAGAGCAATTTTTAGAGGGAATTTTGCAGATGCTGATATTACTGACCCTTTATTCCCCCGTCTCCCAACATACGATAGTTTTTATGATCATGAAGCTATCCAATTAGTACAAGATATTTTTAATAAAGATTTCAGCACGTACAACTACCCATTAACTCCTTTAAAAAATAAGTGATGTTCTACTTACAGTTTCATATAGGATATTAAACGTACAGAAGACAATACGAAATCCAAGTCCCCTTCAATGCGCTTATTATGCAGTTAATTAAAGAGCTAATTCTATACAAGGATTAGCCCTTTAATTACGACCAATCGAATATCATTTATTTTTGGAAAATATCGCTACAACATCTGTTATACTGTATATTGAAATTTAAAATAATTAAGGAGCGATAAAGATGGCAAAAGCAATAAATGAAAAAGAAGAAAAAAAGCGCAGAGGGTGCGGATGTTTTGGGTGTCTAGGTATTATCATTTTATTAATTATTTTAATTGGTTCTTGCGCTAAAGACTCGGATAACGAAAAATCCGACAAAGCCGCTACTACTATTAAGCAAGAAGAAACAAAGAAATCAGAGGAAGTCAAGGAAGACGAGAAAAAACAACAAGATCTTCAAAAGCAACAAGAGGAACAAAAGAAACAAGAAGAGCTCAAAAAACAAGAAGTTGAACAAAAAAGACAACAGGAACTTCAGAAACAACGTGAAGAGCAGCAAAAACAACAAGAATTGAAGAAACAACAAGAGCAACAAAAGAAACAAGAAGCTGTTACTGAGCCCAAAACAAATCAAGTAACAGAACAAAATGGCACTTGTACTATCAAAGGTAATAAAAATAGCAGGGGCGAGAAAATTTATCATATGCCTGGTCAACAGTTCTATGATAAAACGAAGGCTGAGGAAATGTTTTGTTCAGAAGCCGACGCAAAATCTGCTGGTTATAGAGCATCAAAAAAATAAATTAAAAAACCGGCTCCTTATGAGTCGGTTTTTGTCTTCCCATCATTACCTCTAATAATTTCAATAATCATTATTAATAAACCCCATAGCAATTGTTTGAACTACCCACCACTTAATGATCTATCCTCCATACTATCAACTATATCTTAAATCTTAATATTAGGATAAATGGTTATTTATATGTTTTTTCTTTGTAGAATTAATGAACAACTTTCATACAAATCAACAATTCTAAACTTCTGACTTAAAAAGGATAGGTTCAAAATTGCCCTAACTTTTATTTTGTTAACATATTTTATAATTTTCCACACCCCCATTTAATTAAAAGGGATGCTATCCTGCTGTTTTTCTATTAAATACATATCTTTTTTATCATTTTAGCCAAGAAGACTCCTTCCTCAAGGAACGCGAAGTGAGTAGGTGGGAGATGAATTGGCTTCGAACAAGGGATGGCAGGAAGCCATCCTAATTGTTAGACATACATAAAGTGTTACTTCACTATCTATCGAATGTATGTTTGGTGTATAATGGTCATATACCGAAATGGAGGTGAATCAAATGATAATTAATAAATCCTTTAAGTTTCGTATCTATCCAAATCAAGCACAAACAATTCTAATTAATAAAACAATAGGTTGTTCTCGCTTTGTATTCAATCATTTCCTATCCCTATGGGATTACGCATATAAAGAAACTGGAAAAGGTTTAACATATGGTACATGCTCTGCCAAACTTCCTGCCATGAAAAAAGAGTTTGTTTGGCTAAAGGAAGTGGATAGTATTGCGATTCAGTCGTCTGTTCGCAACCTTGCGGATGCGTATACACGATTTTTCAAAAAACAAA
>NZ_MAOE01000084.1 GCF_001884185.1 Bacillus albus | reverse complement strand
CATTGAATTTGCATACTTAGTATGCGAATTCAGGAGGTGTTTTTTTCATGTACCACTATTCGGGTTCACTTCAATATCCTTGGCTTTTTTAACTATGCATCCACCTTTTGTACTTCTTCACTTTTTCTTGAAAGCTTTCCTGGCCAAAAAGCAAAGCGTCCTAGAACAACTGTAATTGCTGGTACAAGTAATGGTCTAACAATAAAAGTATCTAGTAATACACCAATTGCTGTTACAATACCAAATTGAACGAGAACTTGAATTGGAAGTGTACCTAATACCGCAAAAGTTCCTGCTAAAATTAAACCTGCTGATGTAATGACACTACCTGTTTGTATAACCCCATTTTTTACTGCGTCCAAATGATTTTGTGTCTTTCTGTTTTTCCATATTTCTGAAACCATAAAGATATTATAATCTTCACCTAAAGCAACCAAAAATACGAATGCATATAACGGTATCGCACCTTGAATGGCCGGTGCCCCCATACCATAATGAAGTAATAACCATCCTGCTCCTAATGCCGAGAAGAATGATAATACAACCGTTACAATTAAATAAACCATCGCAACAATTGATCGTAAGTAAACAAGTAATAATAAAGCTATAATACTAATCATTACTGGAATGATAACTGCTTCATCACGTTCCGTAATTTGCTTTGTATCATATAATGACGCTGTTTCTCCGCCAATCCATAGTTGATTTTCTGCATTACTAATCCCAGCATCTTTTAATACTTTTTCTACACTGTTTTTCAATTTAGGAATTTGATCTAACGCTTCAATTGAGTATGGATTTTCAACTAAAGAAACCTCATACATTTGTATTTGCTTATTTTCTTTACCCTCTTTTGGGTCTTTAACTGTATTTACAAAAGAAAATTTCTCTAGTTCTTCTTTTATAGGAAGCTCTTTTCCTTTCGTATCAACAACAACTTTTACTGGTGCTAATTCACCAGCTGAGAAATGATCACTAATTAACGTAAATCCTTCGCGTGAAGGCATATCTTTAGGGAACGATTCTAATAAGTCATATGTGTATTGAATACGTGGTACAAATGATGCCAATCCACCTAATACAAATACAGTGAGCATAATTATTGTCCACGGTCTTCGTACTACAACATCTCCAAGTTTTTTACTAAAGGCACCTTTTGATTTTTTAACTTTTACTACTTTCTTTTTCTTTCTTATCAATTCCTCATTCATCGAAGTTGTTCTCGGTATAAATGGGAAGAATGCAGCTCTACCGAAAATTAATAATAACGCTGGTAAAATCGTTAAAGCAGCAATTCCCATTATAAATACAGCAACACTAAATGGCACTGCAAATCGATGAAAGGCACCATAATGAGCAAGTAATAATGTTCCTAACCCAAGTACAACAGTTAACGCACTCATTATAATTGCTCCGCCAGAAGCTTTAATTGCAAGTTGCAATGCCTTATATTTACTTTCTTCTTCTAGCAAGTATTCTCGATATCTCGAAATTAAAAATAGACAATAATCCGTCCCAGCACCAAACAATAGTACAGTCATAATTGATATCGCCTGTGCATCTACTTTAATCCATCCGTGATCAGCTAAAAAACCAAGAGTCGGACTAATAATACCGTATGCAAAGCCAACAACAAGTAAAGGTAAAATTGCTAAAATTGGTGAACGGTACAGTAAAATTAATAGGACTAATACGAGTAGTACAGTTGCAATTAATAATTTTACATCTGCTTGACTAAACAAACTAACTGCATCTGTTTGAATGCCTACTGGTCCAGATAATCGAACATGTAATCCAGAATCACTTATTTTTTGTTTAAATGGATCTCCATCGACCTTACTATTCACTATCTTTCTTAAATCATCAAGATTCCCTTTTAATATATCTGTTCCAGCAGCCTTGTTAAAGAATACTGGTGTAACAAATGATGTACCATCTTTTGATGCACTTTTTGATAATACTTGTTCCGGGATTGTATCAAATGGTGGTAATGTTGATTGTTCTTTTAAAGGACTAGCCTTTAACTCTTTATAAACATCTTGTATGAGTTTATAATCCTGCGACTGTAATCCACCATCTCTATACCATACTACTAATAAAGGATTCCCTGCATTATTCGGAAACTCTTTTTTCATAAGTGCTTCCGCTTGCTGCGACATAGCTGTTTCTGGTAAATTTTTCGGATTCGGTTCTTTCGTACTATTTACTTGTGGTAACGTAAATGAAAGTAGTAATGTAATAAGAATCCATACCGATAAAGTTATCCATTGCGTATGCTTCCCTGCTACAAGCCTCCCTAACATATGTAACGGATGCTTTTTCATAAAAACCCACCTTTCTTTTCTCTTCCACTATTAATTATATATACTGGTCGGTTAATTAATCAAGAATGAATAAAAATTTGTGTTATAATTATCTCAACAATACATGTCAGGAGCGAATAGATTTGGAACAAAAACAACGTCCTCTTGGAAGGCCTCGTCAAAATAAAAATACAAAATCTACAAAAGAAACCATTTTAGAAGTGGCAACTCGGCTATTTCTTACTCAAAATTATCAAGTCGTTTCCATGGATGAAGTCGCAAAAGTTTGTGGTGTTACGAAAGCAACCGTCTACTATTACTATTCAACAAAAGCAGATTTATTTACCGCTACTATGATTCAAATGATGGTACGTATACGCGAGAATATGTCTCAAATCCTTTCTACAAATAAGACTTTAAAAGAAAGATTATTGGACTTCGCTAAAGTCTACTTACACGCAACAATGGATATTGATATGAAAAATTTTATGAAAGATGCAAAGCTATCGTTATCTGAAGAACAATTAAAACAATTAAAACATGCTGAAGATAGCATGTATGAAGTGCTAGAAAAAGCACTGAATCATGCAATGCAAATGGGAGAAATCCCAAAAGGAAACGCTAAGTTTGTGGCTCATGCTTTCGTATCTTTATTATCAATTGGGAATTTTAAAGATGAAAATCACAATCCAATTCTTGCAAATATAGATGAATTAGCACAAGAAATCGTTTCGTTTTATTGGAACGGATTAGGCCGTTAATATGAATAGATTCCATTTAATAAAAAAGCATGTTTGAAAAATTCAAACATGCTCTTTTATTATTTACATACTCGTAATTAAATTATATTTTAGCACTATTTAACAAAAAAATTTTACTCGCCACCTTTACAACTTTTGAATTTGAACATTTATATTCCCCTTACTTAATCCACCATGATAACAAACTACAGATTCAATATCTAAATTTAAATACTTCTTCAAAGACTGCTGTGCTTCTTTAATATTTAAGGTTGTTGGGGTGTGAATTCCTCCTAACTTTCCATTCACACTATACATCGAGTCTCCTGAAATAAGAGTTTTACTTTGTTTCAAATATAAACTAATATGACCCGGCGTATGCCCTGGAGTATGTAGAATTAGTATCCCACCGCAATACGGAAGTTCTTGCCCGTCAATCACAGTATTACTCACTTTTCCTTTTGGTGGATTCTCGACTTTTCCATCTTTCAATAAAGGTAAATCTCCCTCAATATATGGCTTATCTAACTCGTGCGCATAAACTTTAATATTACTTTCACAGATTTGCAATAACTTCGGAAGACTACCTATATGATCTATATCCTGATGCGTCAAAATCACGACTTTTAACTTATCAAATGATACCCCAACCTTTTCCATCCCTACTTGTATATCTTCAAATTGTCCAGGAAAACCAGTATCTATTAAAACTGCAATTTCATCATCCCATAAAAGAATTGGGTGAATAATAAATTCTTGAAACTCAAGTTGTAACATTTCTACCCCTTTAGCAATCTCCATATAGCAACTCTCCTTTATACTGAAGTTTGAAGATATGTACGAGTAAACTGGAAATATAAAGCCCCACTATCTTATAATATGTTTTATCATTCCAACAGAAAATGCCTCAAACCCTATAGATTCATAATAAGATTGCAATTTTTCCACACACATAAGTTGAGGAATAACCTTGTTTTGTTCGCAGTGATGGATTAATCGCTTTACTATTTCTTTTCCAATACCAATGGATTGATACTCTGGCAATACACAAACTCCGCAAATAACGCCTGTGATTACACCATCTGATATAATACGCCCCATCCCTACTAACCTCTTATCATCAAAAACATAAATTGCATACCAACTTTGTTTACACATTCGTTCTAACTCGTTAACCGTTAATTTAAGAGAATTCCATCCTAAAGATTCATATAACGCTAATAATTCATTGAAGTCTGTTGGGTGTTCAATTGTGTAGCTTATACTATTATTCATGTGAATACTCCTTATTCTCTCGTTTGTTTGTATTTCGTAAAATTACCCTCTTAATTATGAAATTAGCTTAAACAAACTTCCATAAGAACAATATAATTCCTTCTGAACGTAAAATAAAAAGAAGTTAACCTTACCACAGTTAACTTCTTTTATATACAACTACTATTATATTATCAACCAAAAATCATACAGCTACATACGATAAGAACAAACAAAACTAATAAACTATTTGAGAAATAACCCATAGAATACTACCGATACGATAAACTTAACTAAATCTATACAATTCAATCAAATTTACACAAGTTAGTGCTTCAAAGTGTTCTCGCAACCCCGAAGGGACGAGGGGTATAACACTCCACACGAGGCAGTATCGTTACCTCCTATTATCAAGCATTTATTTTACCCATCTTGATAAATTTATCGAAGCATTTACATCCCTATCGTGATGGCTATCGCATGAAGCACAACACCACTCACGTATTTTTAAACTCCACTGTCCTTCTGGTTGAACTGAATGGTCGTATTTTACTCCGCAACATGAGCAAATCTTGCTTGAGGCAAACCATTTATCAGCTTTTACATACGCAATGCCGTACTTCTCGCACTTGTATGATAAACATTGAAAGAAGAAGTTTAATTTTTGAAATGAAAATGCTTTCGATAGTTTTTTGTTTTTTAACAGGTTTGAGATAGATAAGTCTTCCACAACAATCCTCATTGGTTTGGTTTTCACCAAGTTAGCTGTTGCTTGATGGATATGGTTATTTCGGATATTAATAATTTTCCTAGATAACCGCAGGTGCTCAGCTTTCGCTTTTTCATACCCGGCAGATTGAATTTTTACACCTTTTTTAAATCTCCTAGACATATCTCTTTGTGCTAACTTTTTCCTTTTCAAAAGTTTTTTAACCTTGGCATCTTTGTTTATATTTCGTTCTTTCATACCATTAGAAGCTACAAAAAGCTCTTTTAAACCAACATCCACACCAATCGACTCATTCGTTAGTTCTTGTAATTCAAAGTCTTCTTGGAATCCTACACTAATCCACCAGTGACGACCGTCAAATATAACTCTTGGATTGAATGGTTTTTTGTTTCTTGGTAGTTGTTGGCTTGTTTTCACTTCTCCAATGGACTGAATATGAACTACTTTCTTTCCTATAATCAGTCTTTCATAATTGGCATAAAATCCTTGGATTACATCTTTTTTGGATTTATAAGAAGTGTGATAACCATTGTTGTACTTTTTGAACGAATGTTTTCTCGCCGTATCAAAATCTTTTGAAGCCTGTTTAGGAACTTGTGCGTTGATGTCATGTAACCACTCATATCGCTTTCGCTTCTTGATCTTTGTAAATCGTTTCTGTAAAGCTAACTGTGAAACAGATTTTCCAAATAGCTTATAATATCTATCACTCATTCTTTTACAATAGTTATAAGCAAATCTTGCAGCACCAGCATGGTTGCTAAGCACTTGTTCTTGTTCAGGCGTTGGAATTAGTCTAACTTTCTTCGCCAATATCATCAGAATGTAACTCCTTTAATGAAAGATTTATTCTTCTGAATCGTAGCGTGTTCCATCAGCATTCTCCTA
>NZ_MAOE01000083.1 GCF_001884185.1 Bacillus albus | reverse complement strand
TACTCGGATGCAAACCTGTTAATTCTGATACTTGACTAACTCGTGAAAATTTCATTATTATTCTCACCTCATTGAACCTAACACAGCGCGTATGTTCGATATTTTCAATGAGGTTTGATAGATTTAATTAAATGTATCTTGTTCAACTAAGGGCGCAATTCCTTAGCCAGTTCTCTTATGAACTTCTCATGTTTTCACATGAGCGCAGACTATATGTTTATCTACTTAAAGATAGAGGATTTTTCCACCACCATAGGCTTGTGATGTACTCTCGTCAGTTATACGAGATAGTCGTTGAACGTTCATCTTATCCATTTTGACTTAGATGGTTCGAGGCGGAAGACCCATTGTTCTAGTGTTTAGGATTTAACCTTGCACGATCTGATTGATTTTTTCTGCTTTCGCAACATTCACGCTCGCTATTTCTAGCCACGTTGTAGTTCAATCAGCTTTAGGGATTGCCCGCAGTTAACCCTCACTACTAGCCAATCACTTGACTAGCAGGGCTTACTGATATATTTAATTAACTTTCGTTATAATTGGTTAAATAAATCGTAACAGTTAGTTACCCCTTTATTAAATTATGTAATAGATTTTATCATAAAATGATTTACAACATAATAACTGAAAAAGACATTATATTCATTAGTTATATATGTTTAGTAATATTTTATTTTCAATCATATTCTCCTTTCCTAAAACAACTACTCACACATATCCAATTCAGTCCTCATAACTTCAAAAACAATAAATTAGTAATAAAATCAAAGGTAGGAACATATTTGATATGTTCAAAATGTTCTTGTCTTTTTATTATTGGGTCCGGTTCATAACCATCTAGCTAAGATTTTGAAATACTTCAAAATTAAAATTTTCGTCACACCACAATTTTCTATGAGAACCCAGTGCATTTTTGTAGAAAAACACGCTAAACCAAAAATAAGGTGCCCCTACAGACAGCTTATTTACATAATTATCTTTATTGGAAATTGCTTTTTGTTTTATTTTTTCTCACTAATTTTAAGCCGTTTAGCATTTATGAAGAATGCGCTCCCAATTGTGAATATAACAGAAGAGATATACATTGTTATCCCTGAATATTCATTATCAAATATTGTAGTATTAAGTAAATTAATAAATATCATTAATATAAATGATATGTACAATCCATTAATATATTTCACTTATGCCCCTCCCTTACTTTTTTCTTTTCTCTTTCGTCTTTTTTTCGGTAACCCCTATGTAATAAATAGAGTTTTCTAAAGGCATTATTTAGAACTTCCTTTTTCCCTATTTTACCATTAAATAGAATTGATATTTTGTTTGATTTTGTTTGTATATTCTATACATGTCCGGTTGTCATAATGTTTCATTATCGTTAGCAAAAAAAGGAGAAATCATACTCTCACAAGGAAAATCCCTTTGTTTTTTCTATAGATCTATGCTTTTTTTACAGTCCTATACTGATGTGGTTTTAGGATCCTTATTTGTTAATGGATTAACCGAAAAACTGTATTAAAATTTCGTATGCTCTTAGCGTGAGGATTTTCCGAAATGCTAGCGATTCTCCTATCGTGCCAAAAACTCAATAATCGTTTCACATACTTTATCCGTCTCCTCTATATCTGGGAAATGCGCACTATTTTCAAATATAACAAGTTTACTATTTTTCAATTTTTTCGTTATTCTATTACTCATTCCTACACCCGTATTATAGTCATGCGCCCCGACTAAGACACACGTATCAATTTCTAAATCTTTAATGCGCTCAATAAGCAGTAAAGGTGATTTTGTTTCAAAAATAACTTTACTCAGCTTCCCTGTATTACTTAACTTACTTTGCTCCCAAAGACTTCGATTTAACTTTGCAAATTCTTCATTTTTAAACAATAGACGATCTACATTTTCTGTATCAACTATATTCCAAACTTGATGATATCTTTCTTTCAAAGGAATTTTTGACTTACTTATTTTTGATATTTGTTCTTTCATTTCTCCTTTCGTTATTTGCAGAAAACCTTCTATCTGCACAGTATACATATCATTAAAATCATCTAATAATGGTGCTTGTAATACCATTTTTGCAACCTTTTTCAGATATTTCAAAGCATACTCTAAACAAAGTTGTCCACCAAAAGAATATCCTAACAAATTTACTTTTTCGACATTTAATTGCTTTCTTAATTCCTCTAAATCTTCAACTAGAGTATTGATTGAGTACGCACCATCATCTTGTGGTGCCTCACTTCGTCCACATCCCCTTTGTTCATAATAAACTACAGTCATATTTCCTTCTAACCTCAACCCAAGTGTTCTTTCGAATACATAATGATTGCCACCTGGACCACCATGTACAATAATAAGAGGAACTGTATTATGAGTTATCCCTGCAACTTTACACCAATGAAAAATACCATTAATTTCCAAATAGTGTACGCCATCTTGCAACATAAACTAATTCATTTATCCTTTCTCCTTATCGCTCACTTATTACTATCTAAATGTATAAGTTCTGACCATTAACACTTTTTCCCTTTATATTCTTTAGACATTATCCTCATTTATATGAATATTTTTCTTATTCGAAAAGATATTTTTAAAAATTCCTACTCCAAAAATTAATAAGCCTATACCAACTAACTTATTTATTTGTAATGGGACGCTCTCCATTCCGAACAATCCAAATGTATCAATGGATAACGCAACGACCAATTGAGTAATAAGGCTAATTAGCACGGTATACGCTGGACCTAAATTCTTTATTGCACCCATTATACAAATAATTAACCCAATGCCAAACAATCCACTTACATAAAACAAATAATTTGTAGTATACACTTTAATGCTAATACTGTTTTCTGCAATAATATAAAATAGAATAGAACTTATGAGACCTATTCCAAGAACACATGTTGTTGTTAACCACTGTTCTACACTTTCATTTACCTTTGCGTTAAAAACAGATTGTACGCTAATTAATACACCAGCTAATATAGCTAAACTAAATCCAATCATACTCCCTCTCCCCTTTCATTGCTCATATATATTATTTTTAGCAACTTCCTTCATTCTAAAAAAATCTTTAATTACAATAACTCCATTGTTCTTTTCAATTAATTTATCTTTATAAAATTTTTGTAACACCCGAATTACATGCCTATAACTTACACCTATAAAATCCGCAATACTTGATACAGAAGTCGCATCCAAATCTTCTTTATACATATTCCCGTTACTGTCAGTGGAAATAGAAAGTAAATAACTAGCTACACGTACTTCTACTGGATAAAGTAAATTAAGAGCTGTAAAACGAGTCGATATTTTTAATGTGTTCGCAATGTTTTTAAGCAAGAAATTCATTAATTTAGGATTTTGTAATAACTTATTTCTAATAACCATATGGGAAATAGAGATTGCTACAACTTCTGAACAAGCTTCAACAGCATTATGTGCTTTACTATTTTGTATGAATTCAATATCACCAACAACCGCCAATGGATTAATAAAACGAAGGATCAGTTTCTTCCCCTCTGGTGTAATCGTGTAAACTTTTACTTTACCTTTAACAACAAAATATAAATGATCCATTTCGTCATCTATATTGCAAATAAGCTCGCCTTTTTCAAAATGATTTAATTGAAAATGAGCTGTATCTATTTCTGAAAAAGCCTCTAGTGTTTTATTGGTTTTCAAATAATGAATAATTAAATCTGATCTATTCTCCACTTTCATTTCCTCCTTTCATTTACATATTAAATACAACAATACCTATAATCATTACTATTGTTCCCACAATATGATATCTCTCCATCTGTATCTTTTTCATTTGAAATAATCCTTTCATCTCAATAAAAGTTGCTGTTAACAATTGTGCAACCATAAGTGTACCTGCTGTCAATGTAACTCCTAGTGAATATATTGCCAGCGTTTCCGCACAAATAATTAATACACCAAATGCACCCGCTGCTAAATATATTTTTTTCACACGCTTTAAATCCGTTACTTTCTCTTCTTTCTTTAACAAAAATATTGTTGTTGCAATAATGAAGCCAATTAAATGCGTAATAATACTTGTCGACCATATACCAATATGTGAACTGAGTTTCGCATTAAATGTGCCTTGAAGTGTAATAAATACGCCAGCAAATACAGCAAATACAATGCCTTTCAAAAAATCATCTCCTAATCTTTTATTTCTAACTTAATTAAAAGGTATAATCCTATATAGGCAAAAGGACAAATGTCACATCAGTATGAAAATAACTGCGAATGACCATAAAAAAACACACCTCAAAATATTTGAGATGCACTTTTATTTTTTATTAATATATATAATTTTAATAATTATAACTACGCTACATTAACAGATTTCTTCTTCAAAACAAACTTTCCAAATAAGAAACGCACTAGCGGCCCCATAATAATTAATTGTAATGGATACGCCATAATGAAGTTTTTAATAAAAATCGAGAAATACATTGAAACGAATGATTCACCATGTAACCCATTATGCAAATACATCATAGCCATTCCATAAAACGACATGAAGAACACCATTCCAATAACCATAGCTGTCGCCATCCCAATAATAATATTTACTTTTTTCGATTTATCAAATGGTAACGTGAAGACAAGTTTTTTCGCACACGGTCCAACGATACATATTTCAATTAATAGTGCAATAATGAAGCCAATTATTAGTTCTAATGCGATCTCCTTAATATAAATTTGTCCTCCTGTTCCGTTCATCAATAAATTATAAAACGTCATTACAATAACCATCCCAAGGCACATCATCATACCAAACTGGAGGTTTTCCTTTCTTGTTGTTGGCAATTTCTATCATCCTTTCTGTTTAAGTCTTTGTCATTATATCGATTATGGAAACCTCTTCGTAAGTGAACATTTTGTGAACAAATTTAAAGCGTTATCATATTTTCTTTCCTTTCCGCTCAAATTCGCACTTTTACTTATAAAGGTTTTATATATTTCAATGTTGAATTACATTACTACTAGGAGGATACCCATGTATGAACAAGAGTTTTACGCATACCACATCGTTACAAGGAAAAAAATGAAGATGGAACAAATCATACATTTCGATAAAAATCAAAAGAATACCCTATTTCATTTCTTTTTTGAAAGAGAACATTTAAATTCTAACGGTAAAGATGCTATACAAATTTTGAAAGAACATTATACAAATGAAGAAATACATATAAAAAATGAAAATGCTACAGTAGTTATAAATTATATTGATCAAACAATTAGATCCGTTAGAGAAACGATTGTGGAAATGGTTAGACTAGAAGAATTCCCTGAATACCCTTCAAGATTATCTTGTTTATATGCTGCAAAGAGCTATGAAGACGCTTTAAAATGGAAAGCATTATTTGATTCTTACAATCGAGAAGTTTTGCAGATTGTTAAACTACGAGTGATAGGACATTGTTTTGAAGGTGACGGAACCCTTTTACCGAAAGAAGACGGCATTCCATTCTCTCAAAAAATTGAACAAGCTAGAGAGTATTGGAAAGGAAACTTCAGTAATGAACTTCCTGAGTTACTGATTAGTGGAAAAATTGAAGTGGTGGAAATTGTTGATGATTTTTCCGCAATTCATATATAATTCCTAACTAAATTATATAGGATGGAGATTACAATGATGAAAAAAGTGTACTTCAATCATGATGGTGGTATAGATGATTTAATTTCACTATTTTTATTACTTCAGATGGATAATGTCAAACTTACAGGTGTTTCAGTTATCCCTGCAGATTGCTATTTAGAACCAGCAATGTCTGCAAGTCGCAAAATTATTGATCGCTTCGGCAAAGGAAATATTGAAGTAGCCGCATCAAATTCCCGTGCCAAAAATCCATTTCCAAAAGATTGGCGGATGCATGCATTTTATGTAGATGCTTTACCAATATTAAATGAGTCTGGAAAAGTTGTAACACCCGTAGCAGAAAAACCTGCACATCATCATTTAATTGAAACTTTACTACAAACTGAAGAGAAAACAACTTTATTATTTACGGGTCCTCTTACCGATTTAGCGCGTGCACTATATGAAGCACCAATAATCGAAGAAAAAATTGAACGTCTTATTTGGATGGGAGGCACATTTCGTACTGCCGGCAACGTTCATGAACCCGAACATGATGGAACAGCTGAGTGGAATTCGTTTTGGGACCCTGAAGCAGTAGCTCGTGTTTGGGAATCAAAAATTAAAATCGACTTAGTAACGCTAGAAAGTACAAACCAAGTTCCATTAACTATAGACATACGTGAAAGTTGGGCAAAAGAAAGAAAATATATTGGTATTGATTTCCTTGGTCAATGCTATGCAATGGTTCCTCCTCTCGTTCACTTCTCAACGAACTCTACTTACTATTTGTGGGATGTATTAACTGCTGCGTTTGTAGGAAAATCTGATCTTGCAAAATTACAAACAATTAATAGTACTGTTCATACATATGGACCTAGCCAGGGGCGTACAATGGAAACTGTTGATGGACGACCTGTAAATGTAGTATATGATGTAAACCACAATGGATTTTTTAACTATATAACTGAATTAGCGAAGAAAGCTTCTACTTGAACCTCTATCTATACGAAAAATAGATAGAATGACATTGCTTCAGACGATGAACTCCCATATTTAGAATTTGGTTAAAACTACATATTTAACTATTAAAAAGAGTATTGAATTAAATTTCAATACTCTTTTTGCGCAATTTTATTCAATTTGATTAATGTTGTGTTTTACAGATTATTCATTTCATAACCATTTACAAAAAACGTTATTGTTTCTATTTCATCTTCATTTAATTCTCTATTTACGTCTCGTTTATATGCTTCCTTTATATTCTCTTCATCGCCTTTATGAGCTTCTGTATATGTTCCTACTGTTTTTAGCAAATACATCTCTTTTAAAAATTCATCCCGACTTATAGCTGTACCATGAGACAGAATATATGTCTCCGCATCAAATTTCTCTAATTCATCTATTAATTTAAACGTTCGTTTCGTCGTATAATTCCACTTTGAAGAAAAGATATCTGCATATATACAGTCTCCTAAAAATAATATCTTTTCTTCTTTCACGTAAATAACAACTGAATCATGTGCATGATCTCCGCCGACATGTTTTAACACGCATGTCAATCCACCAAGGTCTAATTCAATTTGATTCTGGAACGTTAAAGTCGGGGGAATAATTTTAATATTTCTTGCTTTATCTTCAAACTCTTTTTTAATGCAATCCGCACAAAATGCAATTTCAGTACCCTCTTTTACGCGTGCGTCCAATGCTTCATCTGTCCATTCATAAAATACTAGTGATTGCATTTCTTTTTTCGTTTCAGCATGCGCAATAGTTAATGCATTTTGTAGTACAGGCAATCCGAAAATATGATCCCAGTGCCAATGTGTTAATGCTACGAAATCCGGACTTGATACATTCTGTTCTTTTAGCATTTCTAGAAATAATTGTGCATGTTCTTCTGAATTCCCTGCATCAATCATTAACGTTTTTTCTTTTCCAACGACCATTCCTAATATAGGTCTATCTGTTTCAGAAACAGGTGTCATATACCAAAATGAGTTTCCTATTTTTTTAATTTGCTGCATTACAAAACCCTCCATTTACTACTACTCTCTTCAATTTCCACCACTTTTAAATTTCTGCGATCTAACATAATAACTATTTCACTTTATTCATATACTGTTCTTGTACATGCTACATTAAATCTCTAATCTTCTTTTCAGCAGGATGCTCTTGATTCTCTAAATGTACTTTTCTTTAAAACATAGTAAATTCTTCTATCCATTTAAATATGCATCCCAATCGTAGTCTTCAATTTTATAGAATCTACCTTCATCATTTCTTTCATATGCACATAAAGGTGGTTCCTCAAGAAATTTTAAAATAGAATCATCTATATTCAAAATGACTCCAATTGAAATAATTTGAAAGTTTTTAGGATTATTGACATAGTCATCACTTTCATAACCACTCAGTATTGACCAACCAGAGTCACCTTCTTCTCTTGAATCCTCTTTAAGCATAAAGTTAAATTCTCTTTTTTCAAGTACATCATTACTAACAATTACCTTCGTATCAAAATAAAAGTCCCAATCTTTTGAAGCTGGATCGTTATATTCCGTATCGCATATATTGTCAATTCCAAATGAAATTTTATCACCTATTTTTAAATCTAAACGATACGGATTATTATTGAGTGTCCCTACAAAATTTTTCTCGTTCCTTTCAGTAATTTCAACCCACATTCTTTCACCATGAAACCCATCTTCTTCCTCATTTTTAGATACAAAAATTAACTTTACCAAATCTCCAACCTTTAATTTCTCCAACACTTCTGAACTAGGAAGGTAGAATGTATATGGTGCTTCTTTATTTAATTCATAAACATTATCTAGGTACCAAGGCATCTTTTTCTCTCCTTACAAACTTTTTACACTCATATTTTTAAAATAATATTATTTTTTCTTCTGACTAACTACTACCATAGAATAGCAGTCTTCTCCTAACTCATTTCCTTCCCAATCATTATATATATGTAATAGTTCAAAACCATTCGCCACTAATACTCTTTCTAACTCCTGCGGATACGTATAGCGAAGTTCAATCGTTGTTTTCAGTTCTTCTACTTGCACATCACCCTCATAAAACCTTCTTGTTGTTATGTAGTGCTGTATTTGCTGAATTGAATCATATGTCATTTCAGTATATAAATCACATTTTCTTCCCTTTTCATCACTAATAGTTGTCCAATATTCTTCTGTAGATGGTTGTATTAATTCTTCTTTTGAAGGAAAACGTGTATCAAATATGAATATACCATTATCAGCTAACACATGATGAATAGATGTTAATAACTTATTTTGATCAGTATTCGTAAGAAAATGTTGAAACCCATGGCCAACCATAAATGCTAACGGAATTGTTTCTTCAATCTTCAATTGTAAGCAGTCTTGTTGTAACCATCTTACTTTCTTATATTTCATAGATTTTCTCTTCGCTTCAGCAAGCATTCCTTCATGTATATCTACACCGATTATTTTATATCCGTTTTCTATAAAGGGAATGGTAACTCTTCCTGTTCCGCAAGCAATATCTAGAATCCATTCATTTTTGATATTTAGTTTTTGTGCCCATGATAGTAAGAACGGAAAATCTGAAAAACTTTTATTTTCCACATCATATCTTTTTGGATTTTCATATTCAGATAGACTCCACTTTGTTTGCAAACTTATACCCATTTCATATTTCCACTTAAATTTAATATATAAATTATAACGAATTATTAGTTTTTTCTCTATAATCAAACACAATTACTTGGACTAATCTAACTTTCCTTTTCGTAAGCTAAAAATAAGTGGAAGAATCGGAGTGTGATACGATGGAACGATTATGGATTCCTATGATAGTTACATTTTTTTCATTCGGTGGATTACTATTAGGCGGTGCTGTCGGCATTGCTACACGCCAACTAATTGAAGAAAAAATGCATCGTTTATACGCATTATGTGGCGGAATTTTGCTTGGACTTTTATCTCTTGAAATTATTCCTGAAACTTTTTCAAGCTTTGAAATAATTGGGCCTATACTTGGTATAGCTATCGGTATTTTAGTTATGAGCTTATTAGATAACTATTGTCATCATCCAATGATACATAAAAAAGATCAACAAGCTTGGCAAACTTTCCTTTTTCTCTCTTTCGCTATATTTATTCATAATTTGCCGAGTGGATTTGCTTTAGGTACAGCTTTTATTAATCATGCTGGCTCTGCCATTCCTTTTTTAATAGCAATTGTCGTTCACCATATTCCTGAAGGATTAGCATTAATTATCCCCTTTCTCTTTACAAAGCATAAATATGTTTCCTTTTTATTAACAACTTTATTACTTTCTCTTATTCTCGGTACTGGTACGGTTTTTGGCATTTTGATGGAAGGAAAAGCTCTACATTTACAAGGGCTCATTATGGGGAGTGCTATCGGTTCACTTGGCTATGTTACAATTCATGAAATGCTTTGGAAGGCAAAGAAACAGCTTTCTTTCCTTACATTTTTAATGTGCGCAACTAGTGGATTTTTACTAATAATAGTGTTTACTCTATTAACTGGACACCACTAAATGAAACGAAAAAAAAGATAGCTGAAAACGATTTGTCTTCAGCTATCTTTCTTTATTTTTGTATCTCTCTATAGAAAGAAAAATCATTCACAGTATGTTGCACTTGTATCTCTTCCTTCCTTTCTTTATCTTTACTCTTAGTCATTCTTACATTTCCCAGTTTAATCGCATCTTGCATACTATTACTAACTAGATTTCCCGCTAAAATTGTCATACTATAAAAAGCAATTGGTATAAGTACAATCCATGTATGTGTAGTTAAGTGACGGAAGTTTTGACCAATTAGGCCAGTCCATTCTTTTGTTACACTATCTGGATCCATTCCACTGAAGGTTATAGTTCCACCAAAAAATAATTGCAACAAACCAAGGTGTAAAAGAAGCAATAAAGTACTCACAAATTGTTGAGCTACTAATAAAAGAAATGGTGGTAACATATGCGGCCATATATGGCGCTTCAACCGATGCCACTTACTTCCACCGAGCACAGTAGCTGCCAACATAAATTCTTCTTTCTTAATACGCTTTACTTCTTGCGCTACATACAACATAACCGTTGGTACAGCAAGACATACAAGGACTATAATTTGAAATGTCACCCGCAAATACAACGGCACAACTTCCGCTCCACTGTCAAACGTTAAAACTTCATTTAGCATAAAATAAGAAATCATGACCATTGGTACAATACTAAAAGGATCAAAAAAGGATGAAATAACTGGAAAAGAACGTTTACCATACATACCAAGCAGTAAACCAGCTCCCCCTCCAACTATAACTCGTAATATCGCTATAATTATACTCGCTCCAACTGTCCATTTCGCGCCTTCTATTATTAATTGAACAAGGTCGCGGCCATTCACATCACTTCCAAACCAAAATTTACTTGATGGCGAAAATGGAGCTGCCTCTAGTTCTCCTTTTTCGTTATACATCATCGTAAGTTCACGAATATTCCCATCAAAAAACAACGTATATCCAATACTAACAATCATTAGTACACTCAAAAAAGTAATACCTATCCAAAATCTCACATCTCTTTTTACAACTTGCCACATGTTACACACGCTCCTTTATCACATTTTGTAAGAGCGTATGTAATATACGAAATAGTATAAAAAGCGGTACATACAATATAACTAGACTCACTGTAAATATTTCTAATTTAGAATTTTCTTTTACAAAAACAAACATTCCGTATGTATTGAAAATCCATTCAATAATATATAAATTGGAAAGCATAAATAAAATATTTGTTTTCGCATAATAAATCGTCGTCAATAAAACATTTCTTGAAATATGATGTGTCAAAATATGCTGTAAGCTTAATCCTTTACTCTTGGCAAACAAACTATAATCTTTCTCTAATTCTTCTTTAAACCGTAATAACAACAGTTTAATAAACAATAATGTTGTTGGTATTGTAAGACATATAATTGGTAACAAACGTATCCTTTCTTCCCCTAATCCAGCCAGTTTGATCGGCATAAATCCTGTTTTTTGAAACATAATTACGACAAGAAGTTGCGATAATAAAATAAGTAATATATCTGGTATACTCTCAAGCGTAAGAAAAATCCCGTTCCACATTTTCTGTTTCATATGAGAACGCTGTAATACCCAAACGACAAGTATATACGCTATAAGCAAAGATAGTAAAAACGCTGATAGAAATACAATCATCGTTTCAATGTAATGAGTCCATATTTGCGGAAATAATTTTCTTGAGTCCCGAAATCCATATGTAATTTCACCTGGTTGAAGTAACTTCCCTCCAAGAAATACAATCGTGTTCCAAAAACCGATTAAATCAATTTGCAATCCCTTAAATAAGCGCGGTAGTGCACCTAGGCAGATTATACATAAAATTGAAGCTACTAGTTGTAAACAAGTACCCCCACACCATTTAGCAACTCGCATCAACATAAAGATTTCCCCTTACCCTTCGATAGAATATTCAGAAATAAAAAGACAGATATATTACATCTCTTCAGCTATACCTTGGACCTGCTTCTTCCCACTAGGTAAAATAGCTTGATATAAACACGTAACAAAAAATAATAAACCAAATAAAATAATATATAACGTATCTGCACGAATCCATTTCGGGAACAACATCGCTATCGCACCGAGGGATAACAGCTGGAATCCTGTCGTTAATGGACTAAGTAAACTTTGAACACGTCCCATGAATGATTCTTCTACTAGAAAAAAGATTAATGCAGGTAATGCCATCATAATTTGTGTCATCGTTGCGTAAACTGGTTGTTTTCCGTATTGATCTAGCAAAAAAAACATTAAAGAAACTCCAGCAATCATAGAACCGAGTCGCTCTAAAATATTTGCTAGAAAAAAACGTGCATACACTTTGTCGCGAAATAACTGTAGCATTTCTTTCATACTTCGTTTCCTTTCTCTCGACAAAATTTTATTATTCTAGTCATTTCTTGGAAGTTACATTATATTTTTCGACCATTATCCAATCTTTTCCTTCTGCATAGAGAACATTATAAAAAAGACACTTGTTTTTTATACAAGTGTCTTTTTTATTTAACTTCGCTTTTTGTAATGATATATCTCGCAACTTTTTAATTCTCTATAGTTTGGATACACTTTATTTATTTTACAAATGTATCGGACATCCACTCATAAAACTTTTCCTTCTCTTCAAATTGCGGATAATGTGCGGATTTTTCAAAAGTAATAAATTCTTTTTCCCCTGCTTCAATCGTATTAAAATATGTTTTTGCCGCATGTAATGAAGTGTTATAATCATATTTCCCCATAAGGAAATAAAACGGTATCTTCATTTTAGTCACCTTATTAGGCAATGGATTCTTTAAATCCTTTTCTAATAAGACCGTTTGAGAATGTGATAATCCAACGTTATAACGAATTACGTCTAACAAGTTATATTCATTACTGAGTAACATTCCGATGTTATCACCATCTGGGTTTTCAATGAGCCTTGATGTCCCACCATATTTCGCAACATAATTTCTCGGAGTGTATGTATCACCATTTTTAATTTTTTCAGTCATCCCATTTAAATAGGAAACCTCATCTGTATTCCGAGCATTTTGTGCCTGTTCAATCACATAGTTTAAACTATCCATTTCACTTTCTACTGTATCACTCATTTGTCCAATGCCAACATAAGCTTCATATTTTTCAGGGGCTTTATTGGCAGCTTGCATTCCGATATAGGTACCGTAAGAATGACCAACCAATATTAATTTTTCTTTACCTAGACGTTTTGAAACATAATCTGTCATAGCTAATAAATCTTCTACAAGAAGTTCTGATGTAAGATTCGAATAGTCTTCAAAGAAATGATACGACTTCCCGCTCGCTCTTTGATCGTAATTAACAACTGTGAATCTCTCTTCCAATAATTTTTGATATTTTTGCGCATATGGTATTTCTGAAGTACCTGGTCCACCATGTACAAAAAGAATTACGGGATTGTTCTTATCTTTGCCACGTATCATCACTTCATGATCACTTCCATTTATCTCTACTTTTTCTAAAGTACTTATACTGTTTTTTCCCTTTATTTGCGAAGTCCATGTAGGAAATATTAGTGCTACGATTAATAATAGTAAAACGATGACTCCTATGAGTTTTATTAATTTTTTTCTCTTCTTCATAAGTTGTTTCCTTTCTTTTAAATTTATAAAAACATCAATTTAGTTCAGTAAAACTATCTCAAAAAAATATAAATGTACAACAATTTCACCTTGATCTTTTGCACATTCTAAATATCCCATATACTTCTTAACTTTCTGCTATATAAACCCTTAATATTTTCTTAATTTTCAATATAAAATTCATAGAAAGACTCGATTACAATGTATTAAAAATAAAGAAAAAAGCCCTTGTTTTCTAAACAAAGACTCTGTTCTTAAACTATTTAGCTACCTCTTCTTTCGGCATTACCATACCTTTATAAAGTTGGACAGTTATCCAGTAATAGATGAAATAAATGACTAAGAAAATCCCTATCGGCACCCACACCTTTACAAACGGGTCAACTAATATAAAGCTAAATAAGTTAAGTCCTACTAACACGTGGGAAATTCCAATAATTGCTGGGAAGATAAATAAATATGAAATTTCTTTATATATACTTTTCGTTAACATACTACGTCTCACACCAATTTTTCGTAACATTTCATAACGTCGTACATCACGAGAAGCACCTGTTAATATTTTGAACATAAGAGAACTTGCCATCATTGCTAAAAAGGCAATTCCAAGGAAAAATCCCATAAACATTGTTCCACTCATGAAACTGTTCATAAACTGATAAATTGTCATTTTTGTATATAGTTCTACTTTTGTACCTGTTGTTGTTTCAATTAATTCTTTTTGCCTTTTATCTATATCGAGCAACAATGGTTTATATTTTTTCATATCATCTACTTTTGCTAATGTTACACTATGCTCCGTTCCTTGAACTACTTTGTAGTGTTCTTCATCAGCAATTCTTACAGGTTTTCCGTTAAATTGATTATGTGTAATTTGTATTTCTCTTACAACTGCATCTTCCCAATCTTTTGGCATACGAGGAAGCTTATTCGCTGCTTCCGGAGCTTCCAAAGCAGAATAGACAGGTTCAGTTAAAGGCTCAGCCACACGTTTACGAGCAGGCTCTTTTAACGTTTTTGTATCAAAGTGATCGGAAACGAGTGGCGGTTTCGCAGTTAAGTCGTTACGTAAGTAATACACCGCTTCTCCATCTACTTTATACTTATAATTGCTTTCTTCTATAATTTCCATTTCTTTCAAGGCCGCTTTATCTTGATCATTCGGATCATGAATTACGACATCATATACACGTGAGAAGTCTGTCATAATACCTACATTTTTTTGGAACGCCATTCCTGCAGTCATCGCACCTGCACCTAATGCAATTAACATCGCTACAGTTCCTAATACTCTCGATAAGCTATTTACTCGAAAGCGTAGCTGTGCGTATGTAAAACTATTTAAGCCCGTTTCATTTCGTTTTTTATTTCCTTTAATTTTCATCACAAAAAATGGGAGCAATGAACTAAAGATAAAATATGTTCCAAGCGTTGTAACAATTGTTGCTATTATAAAGCCTAATTCAGCATATATTTTTACATTAATCATAAAGTAGTATCCTGTACTTACTAGCAGTACACCAAGTACAGTCATTATAATAATGCGAGTTTTACTTTTCTTCACTTCATCTAGCGTTTCATCTTCACGTATTAATTCTAATTCTGTTTTACGTAACAATCGAACACTGTTCATTAAGCCAGTAATGAAAAATAGTATTAAGAAGAAAATAGCTGTAACTAAAATTGCTGGTGTGTATATAGATGCGTAACTACCTTTTGCTGAAATTTCCATACCATTCATTAAAAAGTTTCCTGCTACACTTGCAAGTAACATCCCTACTAAAATACCGATAATAATACTGACAATACCCATACCGAATGTTTCAATAAATAATAACTGTGCTACTTTTTTCTTTTTCGCGCCAAGCATCATGTACATACCGAGTTCTTTTCTTCTTAATGTAAGTAAGAAAGAATTGGCATATATAATATAAAATACAGTAATGAAAGATAATAGTATGGCACCTACCCAAAATACGAGTCTAATACTACTAATAAGACTATTATCCTTCGTAAATTCACTATTCATCGCCATCGTTTGGAACATGTAGAAAATACTAATACTAATAACGAGACCAATAAGTAAAACCATATAATCTTTTAACATCTTTTTCATACTATGACGTGATAATTTGAATAACATAGCCTCACCCCCTACTTAGACTCAGTAGCTGAGCCCATATGAGCGAGCACACCTAAAATGTCTTGATAGAAATTTTCTCGCGTTCCTTGACGCTTTAACTCTTTATAAAGAAGACCGTCTTGAATAAATAATATACGCTCACAATAACTCGCACTAAATGCATCATGCGTTACCATTAAAATACTTACATTGTGATTTTCATGTAAATCTTGCATCGCTTCTAATAAGCTTTTTGCGTTTTTACTATCAAGCGCACCTGTCGGTTCATCTGCTAATACGATTGCTGGATTATGTACTAAAGCTCGTGCTGCCGCTGTTCTTTGCTTTTGTCCCCCAGAAACAGCAGTTGGATATTTCGTTAAAATTTCAGTAATCCCTAACTTCTTTGCAACCTCATTCACCTTTCCAGTAATCTCACTTGAAGGTACGCCTTGCAAAGAAAGTGGTAAAGCAATATTTTCATAAATTGATAAGTTTTCAAGTAAGTTAAAATCTTGAAAAATGAAACCTAATTTTTGAGAGCGAAAATCTGACAATGCATTCCCCTTCATAGAAGTAATATTTGTGCCAGCTATTGTCACACTACCACCTGTTGCTTGATCCAATGTACTAATCACATTAAGTAAAGTCGTTTTTCCAGATCCAGAAGGCCCCATAATCCCGACGAATTCTCCTTCCTTAATAGTTAATGATACGCCCCTTAGCGCTTTTGACTGATTCTCATTTCTTTTCCCATACGTTTTTTCTACACTTTCTACAGTAACTACATTTGTTGACATCTCTTTCACTCCATCCCTTTTGTATAAAATGAATTTCTCACATATTTCTTATCTTTTTCTCATGTAAATTCTTAATAGTTTTTTAATTATTCATCCTATTAGGGTTACACAGACTACATGAACCTGTTTCCTACTTCATATTCTCATTTTTCTACAACTTGTTCCCTCGATTTCGCTTACATTTACCTTACATTTTTGTAAGATAAAAAAGAAAACACACCATTATGTAGTGGTGTGTTTTCTTTTTAAACTCTATTTTCGATTATTTATTTCCTCTTTCATACTCTCCACAAATCCATTTAGTTCAACAACTTCTGATTTTTCTTCCCCATATTTACGTACATTAACAGCTCCGTTCTCCATTTCCTTATCCCCAATAACAAGAACATAAGGAACCTTTTGCATTTGTGCCTCTCTTATTTTATAGCCTAACTTTTCATCTCGTACATCTCTTTCGACACGAGCACCAGCTTGTGCTAATTTATCCACAACCTCATCTGCATATTGTACATGTGCTGCATTCGAAACTGGAATGACTTTCACTTGAACTGGTGCCACCCATGCCGGGAACGCACCTCCAAAGTGCTCAATTAATATCGCTAAGAAACGATCTAAAGATCCTAATACTGCCCTGTGAATGACAACTGGTCTTCTTTTTTCATTCTTCTCATCTATATAATTTAAATCAAACTTCTCTGGCATTTGGAAATCTAGCTGGATTGTACCGCACTGATGACTTCTATTTAAAGCGTCTTTAATATGAAAATCGATTTTCGGTCCGTAAAATGCACCGTCACCTTCATTTAGTCTATATTTATAATTCAATGAATGTAATACATTTTCTAATGACGCCTCTGCTTGCTCCCATAACTTATCATCCCCCATTGAATCTTCTGGACGAGTAGAAAGCTCTACTTCATATTCGAATCCAAAAGTTTTATATACATAATCGATTTGCGCCATTACGGATTTAATTTCATCTTCAATTTGTTCTGGTGTTACAAATAAATGAGCATCATCTTGGCAGAAAGTACGTACTCTTAATAATCCATTTAACGCCCCACTAAATTCATGGCGATGTACTTGACCAAACTCACACATACGAATCGGTAATTCGCGATAAGAATGCAATTTATTTTTGAACATTAGCATATGCCCTGGGCAGTTCATTGGTTTTAATGCAAAACTTTTATTATCCACTTCTGAGAAATACATATTATCTTTATAATGTCCCCAGTGCCCTGATCTTTCCCATACTTCTTGGTTCATCATGAATGGAGTGCGTACTTCTTGATAATTATATTCTTTTTGAATTTCTCTTAAAAAAGCTTCTAATTCATTACGAACAATTTGGCCTTTCGGTAAATAAAACGGCATTCCCGGAGCCTCTTCAGAAAACATAAATAACTCCAGTTCATTGCCTAACTTACGATGGTTTCTTTTGGCTGCTTCTTCAACGAAATGTAAATACTCTTCTAATTCTTTCTGGGAAGAGAATGCAACACCATATATACGCTGAAGCACTTGATTATTACTATCTCCTCGCCAATATGCACCTGAAACGTGAGTTAATTGGAAGGCTTTCAAATAGCCTGTTGACGGTAAATGTGGTCCTCTACATAGATCTACAAATTCACCTTGTTTATATAGTGTTACACTTTCCCCACTAGGAATTGCCTCTAACAATTCTAATTTCAGATGATCATTCATTTCTAGAAACAATTTTTTTGCCTCTTCTCGTGAAACTTCAACTCGCTCTATTTTTATATTTTCATTTATAATTTTTTTCATTTCTTTTTCGATTTTCGGTAAATCTTCTACATTTACACTACTCGGAAGATCCATATCATAATAAAAACCATTTTCAATCACAGGCCCTACTCCAAGTTTTATATCACCATACAATCTTTTTACAGCTTGCGCTAAAATATGTGCCGCGGAGTGCCTTGCAATTTCTACACCTTCATCTGAATCTAGAGTAATGATTTCTACTTCCGCATTTTCTTCAATATTACGGCGTAAATCATATAACCCATCATTTACTTTCCCCGCGACTGCTTTCTTTTTTAAGCTACTGCTAATGGATCCAGCAATTTCTTCTAAAGTAATTCCTTTTACAAATTCTTTAACGCTACCATCTGGAAATTTAATTTCAATCATTTGTTCTTTCATTTTTCATCTCTCCATTTCATAATAAAAAGCACACTCATCCCTAAAATAGGGACGAGCGTGCTTATACCCGTGGTTCCACCCAGATTCCCATTGTAAATATACAATGGCTTCTTTTACGGTAACGTCGTTTACACGGCACTAGATACTTCATTTCCCCAGTGCAGCTCTAAGGTGGTAAGTTATTTTTCTGCGTTAGGAAGTTCTCAGCTTTCCTTCCTTCTCTGTATAACCGAGTAAAATAACTCATGTCCTTTTCTTCGCTTATTATGAAATTGAATGCAAAAAAAGCATATTCATCCCTAAAATAGGGACGAATATGCTTATATCCGTGGTTCCACCCAGATTCCCATCACAAAATGCAATGGCTTCTTTTGCGATAACGTCGCTTACACGGCACTAAATACTTAGTTTCCCTAGTGCAGCTCTAAGGTGGTAAGTTATTTTTCTGCGTTAGGAAGTTCTCAGCTTTCCTTCCTTCTCTGTATAACCGGGTAAAATAACTCGTGTCCTTTTCTTTGCTTTTATAAGTACATCCATTAATTGTTATTTACTATATCTTATTCATTTTATTTTTGCAAGTGTTTAAAAAAGATTTTTTATTTAATAAAAAAGAAACCAAAACTAAATTTTTGGTTTCCTCTTCTCAATTTTACCAATCTTGTGGTTCGTAATTTAAGTCTGAAAATAGACGTCTTTTCTCTTTCTTCGATAAATCTCTCCACTGTCCAACAGGTAAATTATTCAATTCGATATTCATAATTCTCGTACGTTTTAACGTGTATACTTGATAACCTAAAGCTTCACACATACGGCGAATTTGGCGATTCAACCCTTGTGTTAAAATAATTTTGAACTCATATTTTGATAACTGTGTGATCTCACAAGGAAGAGTTTTCGTTCCTAAAATTTTCACACCAGCTGCCATTTTTTCTAAGAAATCAGGTGTAATTGGCTTATCTACTGAAACGATATATTCTTTCTCATGTTTGTTTTCAGCACGTAAAATTTCATTAACGATATCACCATCATTCGTTAACAAAATTAAACCGTCTGAGTCTTTATCAAGACGTCCAATGTGACTAATTCGTAATGGATGATTCACTAAATCGATAATATTACCTTTTACTGATTTTTCACTTGTACATGTAATACCTACTGGTTTATTTAAAGCGATATATACGTGATCTCGAGCAATACGAAGTTGCTCTCCATTTACACGTACATCATCACCTGGATTTACTTGGTCACCAATTTTTGCAACCTTACCGTTAATAATTACTCTTCTCTCATTAATTAATTTATCTGCTCCACGTCGAGACGCTTTTCCAGCTTCACTAATAAATTTATTGATACGCAAATTAGGCACATCCTTTTCTAAACAAAATTTCAAGCTCACACTGCTTCTACCGTACAATACATAAGGGTAAGCCTTCTATTATAACTTAAATATATTAACATGAAAGAGTATATAACGTCTTCTATTAATTACTCGTTTATAAGAAAATATCTTTATTATACATTCATTTATGCACGTTTTGTACACTTAATATACAAGCCACTCCTCCTTACATATAGCTTGTTTACCTCTAATATCTTTTAAATCATCATGAATATTAGCTAGTTTATACAACTCAGGGAAAATCTCTTCTACATAATTTTGATGCGCCATTTCATCTTTCCAATAAGTTAACACTATGTAACGATTTCCAGTTTTTAAAGACTTCCCAATAACTCCACCTAACATCCCTTTTGCAGTTTCCATCCCTTTATTCCAAATTGTTTCTTGTTTATGTAAGAAATACTTTTCCTTTCCTAGCTTTACATCACATATAGCAACTCTGACGAATGATCCTTCTGTAACAACATCTTTTAAAGGCATATCAGTTATATCATACAACGTTTGAAACAGTTCAATTTCACATGAAAGAAACGTATCCTCTTGATTACTATTTTCATAAATTGTATCGTGAGCACCATTCATAAATGATTGATATGCACTTCGATCTTCCCATAAAGTAAATACACATGCCTCAGCTTCATTCCATCCACCAAATTGTCCATGAAATCCATCTAATTGCTGTATATCACGCCATTTTTCTTGTGCGATTGAAAATAACTCTTTTTTCTCTTCTTCCACCTTACAGTAGATTGTTTTTAGCAACATTTTTAGTTCCCCCTTAGGATATAATTTATCTCCCACTTACAACTTTTAGTTTACATAATAATTTTATGTTCTCTTCAGTTCTTTTTATTAACATATAGAACTTATCATATTTATCACTACATCTATCAAACCATCTATCTGATTTTAGTTCAAATAATTCAGAATCAAAAGAAAAGATATAACTCTTAACGAATTACATCTTTATCTTATCTCCCATATTCACCTTTTTCTCAAATAAATAATACGTTAGTTCTCCCGGATAATGTATTACAGTTACATTCCTCTCCCCTTTTTTAAAACTAACAGTATGCCCGTTTTCCCCTAAGTTCTCCCATCCACTCGCCTTTGTAATTGGCATTACACTTATATATTTATAAGCCTCTTCCTTTTCATCGTTAATATGGATTGCTGACATTGGTACTGGAAAATCTTTAATTTCAGATTCTTTATTCATAAATATGAATGCAATTAAACCCATTAGTAACATAGCCATTGAAATATTTGAAACTAGTTTTCTTCTATTCATTTTCACTAAAAATCCTCTTTTCTCACATATAACTTTCATCATTTTACTAACTTTAATCATTTGCGTATAGAAAATATATAATTTAAATCATTTCTAACCTATTTTCTCTACTTTAAACAACATTATTGTTATATATTATAATTATAATTTTTAAAATTTTGGAGGCGTTACATATTGCAGAAATTATTTTTTACTAAATGGACAGTTGTTATTTCTATTTTCATCATTTTCGGTACAATTTTCTACGTTTCTAATGTTAAAAATAACAACGAAAAAGCAACTGTAGAAACAACTGATACAAAAACATTCAAGACTAAATTGCAACCTAAAATTAATGAATTAACTAATAATTATACTGACATCATCGATAAAGATTGGTTACCTGCCTGGAAAGAAATTAACACGAGCGGAGATTCAATAGATAGAGATAAACTATTAGTTACAATGAGTGCTGTTTCCAAACAATATGAAAACATTATGAGTGAAATAGATACTTTGAAAATTAAAGAAAATATATCAGAAGTACAAATACAAGAACAACTAGTTTATTTCACAACTGAATTTAAGGCTGCTTCTAAATTTATGAAAAACGCGGCAGATTTAATTATAGACGGAGCCAAAAAATCTACTCTAAACAGTGCAACAATTGAAAATACTAAACATGCTTTAGGCCTTGCGGATCAACACATTGTCATTGCTTTATCTACTTTAACTGAAGTTGAAGAGAAATTAGGACTTTCGAAAAAATAGAATTCTTTACTATTTTAAAATAAAAAATGATTGCATTTCACTAATTCTATATCTATAATGTTTTTATTGATTCTATACACATTCAATTCGTATAGGATATTAATTTTATAATTCGGATGAACCATTCAGGAGAAGGTCTATTGATCTACCGACGGGGCAAAAAGTTGTTAACCGACTTTGAAACTCTCAGGTCTTGTTTACAAGTAGAACTGCATGGGGACGAATCTCTGGAGAGACTCCCTCTCGCTTTAAATAACGCAGAGGAAAACGAGCACCGAAGGAGCAAATCCGCTACTATAGCGGATAATCTCTCAGGTAAAAGGACAGAGACAAGCGAAAGAAAATGCCGATTTGTATCGGTTTATTTTTCTATCCCTTGTTTCTCCAGAGACCATTTCATTTACTTGAAGTGGTTTTTATTTTTTCTAAAAAAGGAGAATAAAGATGGAGACAGTAAGTAAAGTATTAGAACAAATCAATCACTATGTGTGGGGATTACCAACGTTATTGTTACTCGTTGGTACTGGTATTATTCTCACAGTGCGTTTAAAAGGTTTGCAGTTTAGTAAACTATTATACGCTCACAAACTAGCTTTTAAAAAATCAGAAGATACATCTTCCTCTGGAGATATTAGCCACTTCCAAGCACTTATGACAGCTATGGCGGCAACGATTGGAATGGGAAATATAGCCGGTGTTGCAACTGCTGTGACGATCGGTGGACCTGGTGCCATCTTTTGGATGTGGATTACTGCTTTGTTCGGTATGGCAACAAAGTATGCCGAAGCAATTCTTGCGGTGAAATACCGTGTTAGTAATGAAAATGGCGAATATTCAGGTGGACCAATGTACTATTTAGAACGTGGTTTAGGTAAGAAATGGCTTGCAGTTTTATTCGCTATATTCGGTACAACTGCTTCTTTCGGTATCGGAAATATGGTGCAATCTAATTCAGTTGCAGAGGCAATGCGAATTAATTTCTCTTTCCCTCCTGCTTTAACTGGTATAGTAATGTCGTTTTTAATCGCCATTGTTATTTTAGGCGGCGTAAAAAAAATCGGGAAAGTGACAGGATACGTCGTTCCTATTAAAGCTTTCTTTTATATCATTGCTGGTCTTATTATTATTTTCTATCACTACGATCAAATTCCAGAAGCATTTTCACTTATTTTTTCTGGTGCATTTAATGGTACTGCAGCTGCTGGCGGTTTTATCGGTGCGACAGTTGCATCAGCTATCCAAATCGGAATGGCACGCGGTGTATTTGCGAACGAAGCTGGTTTAGGAAGTGCCCCTATTGCAGCAGCGGCTGCAAAAACAGATTCACCTGCAAAACAAGCTTTAGTTTCAATGACTGGTACTTTTCTAGATACGTTTATTGTATGTACCATTACAGGGCTTGTATTAATTACTACAGGTGCATGGAAGTCAGGAAAAACCGGTGTTGAAGCTACCACATTAGCCTTCCAATCTGTATTTGGTACTGCAGGTAGTATGATTCTCGGTATTGCGATCATATTATTTGCCTACTCTACTATTTTAGGATGGTCGTATTACGGAGAGAAATGCGTGGCTTATTTATTTGGAGAAAGTGCCGTTAAATATTATAAAGCAATTTTTATCGTCATGATTGCTATTGGTGCGAATTTAAAACTAGGCATCGTATGGACATTTGCTGATATTGCAAATGGACTTATGGCGATTCCAAACTTAATTGGACTTATTGGATTAAGTGGTATTGTTGTAGCTGAAACAAATCGCTTTTTACAAGCAGAGAAATTGAAAGGTAGGCATAAAAAACAGGCAAGTTAATCTATAAAAAAGGAATGACTCATACATAATGAGCATTCCTTTTTTCATTTTCTAACTCAGTAAATATCATTAAAAATATATTTATATCGATTTTCCCCTTTTTTATTCCTCTAAAAGTTTTTTACATAAATGACATAAATCGTATGGTCTAACTATATAGTTGAAAAGGAATGCGACATTAAAGTGTCGCTGAAAAACTTATCCAAGAAAAGGGAGGAAAAATCTTTTGAAAAACAAAATCATTGTTTTCCTATCTGTTTTATCATTCATTATCGGTGGTTTCTTTTTTAACACAAATACTTCAAGTGCTGAAACATCATCTACTGATTACGTCCCTAACCAATTAATCGTTAAGTTCAAACAAAATACCTCTTTAAGTAATGTCCAATCTTTTCATAAATCTGTTGGTGCTAACGTTTTATCTAAAGATGATAAGTTAGGTTTTGAAGTCATTCAATTTTCAAAAGGTACTGTTAAAGAAAAAATAAAAAGTTATAAAAATAATCCTGATGTGGAATATGCAGAACCAAATTATTACGTTCACGCCTTTTGGACTCCGAACGACCCATATTTTAAAAATCAATATGGATTGCAAAAGATTCAAGCTCCACAAGCTTGGGATAGTCAACGAAGTGATCCTGGTGTAAAAGTAGCTATTATTGATACAGGAGTTCAAGGTTCACACCCTGATTTAGCTTCTAAAGTAATCAACGGGCATGATTATGTTGACAACGACAATACATCAGATGATGGTAATGGTCATGGTACGCATTGCGCTGGGATTACTGGAGCACTTACGAATAATAGTGTTGGAATTGCTGGTGTTGCCCCACAAACTTCAATTTATGCTGTCCGCGTATTAGATAATCAAGGAAGTGGGACTCTTGATGCTGTAGCGCAAGGCATTAGGGAAGCCGCTGATTCAGGTGCAAAAGTAATTAGTTTAAGCTTAGGTGCTCCAAATGGTGGGACTGCTTTACAACAAGCTGTTCAATATGCATGGAATAAAGGCTCTGTCATTGTTGCTGCTGCTGGAAATGCTGGAAATACAAAAGCTAATTACCCTGCTTATTACAGCGAAGTAATTGCGGTTGCTTCTACAGATCAGTCTGATAGAAAATCTTCATTTTCTACTTATGGTAGCTGGGTAGATGTTGCAGCACCAGGTTCAAATATATATTCCACATATAAAGGAAGCACATATCAATCATTAAGTGGGACATCTATGGCAACACCTCACGTTGCAGGAGTCGCTGCTCTTTTAGCAAATCAAGGATATAGCAATACACAAATCCGCCAAATTATTGAATCAACGTCTGATAAAATTAGTGGTACAGGTACGTACTGGAAAAACGGTAGAGTCAATGCATTTAAGGCTGTACAATACGCTAAGCAATTACAAGAAAATAAAGCCTCTTAAGAAATAAAGTAAAATTATAATCTGTCGATCTACCATTCATGCAGGATAAAATAGAAGGAGAGACTTCTACAATGAAAGCCTCTCCTTCTTACAAATAATATTACTCTTCCTGCTTTTTAACCATATGTAAATACAGTACAAAATCCATCATTGTCGACGAATGACCAAGTTGACGAATCATCGCTGTTATATTTCCCCTATGATATGTCCCATGGTTTACGACATGTTGTACTAACTCTAAAATTGACGTTTCTAATTTCCCTACATATGGATTCTCGATAACAAATACAGCATTCACATCCTCTATTGTAATTAAAAAGTCTATATATTGTTTTGTCATGTTTTCAAACATTTCTTCTAATTCATGTAACGATTTATTTTCGATTTCTGTTCGTAAACTTTCTCGGTCTTGTATTGCTTCATTCATACTTTTACCATGCAATATATGTAACCACACTTGATCTGTTATATAAATATGTGCAAAAGTATCCTTAATTGATGGAAATACACTCTGTATCTGTTCATTAAAAATAGACTCATAGCTTGGTAATTCTTTTATTCGATTGAATAATCGTATATTAGCCCAAGCATGGTAATCCACCTGTTTTAACATGTACTCTTTCAATCAAAATCGCCCCCCTATTGTATGAAATGAATGGTTTGTTTCTTTATTTCTGATTCTCTATCGGCCTTTACAATTCCTTTTTCTTCAATTTCACGTTTATTTATAGTTTTATATTTTACATACGTATAAAATTCAGTTTGAAATGGAAACGGTGTAATCCGAATTGTTTCCTCGCCCACCCATTCAGCTTGAATAAGTTTTTCTTCTTTGTTATTAAACATTTCTGTTCCTTCAAAACCATTTTTAAACAAATCAATTTCATTTTCCTTTTCTACGCCAGGTTTATTCATACATACGTATAACGAAAGTTCATCGCAAAACTTTAATAATCTATAATGTTTGTCGAACATCGCAAATTGTTCATTTGTTAGCGTTTTCAAAATTCTTTTTTGTCGTTCCAATTCCCCTGTATAAAATGACATCATCTCTTCGTCTTTCTCATTTAATGGAAATGATAAAAAATGTTTACTACAAAGTAATGCTCCATATGGATTAGAGCCTTCAATTTCATTCAAACCAATCTTATAAAAAACAAAGCGTAATGAGCTAGGACAATCCATAAATGTATACGGGATATTTTTAGCATCATTCAAAATTGGAACTTTATCAAGCTCTATCCATCCTCTATCATGCTCATATATTGCATCAATAGCCGCTTTTAAGTATGCGTCATCTTCAAAAAAATCTTTTTTTATATGTTTCGCAATTTCCCCAGCTAAAAAACCGTGATCATGTTGACGAATTAATATACTTTCTTTCTCATCTTTTTCACGAAAAATCATCCGTATACTCCCCCTCATCCTCATATTACAATGATTTCTATGCATCAATTCTTAATTAATCCCTAATTATTAGCAGGGATTCAGTTTCTTGCAACGAAATTAACATAACTATATAGCATTCTTGCTAACAATATAAATAGCTTTATCTTTACTATCTATTATACTAAATCATTCATTCCAAAAAAATTTTTTATGAGGTGAAAACATGAACAAAACAGAATTAATTAAAAATGTAGCACAATCAGCTGATATTTCTCAAAAGGATGCTTCTGCAGCTGTACAATCTGTTTTTGACACAATTGCTACTGCATTACAATCTGGCGATAAAGTTCAATTGATTGGCTTTGGAACTTTTGAAGTGCGCGAAAGATCTGCTCGTACAGGACGTAACCCACAAACTGGTGAAGAAATTCAAATCGCTGCTGGTAAAGTCCCAGCATTTAAAGCAGGTAAAGAGTTAAAAGAAGCTGTGAAATAAACAAGAAACCAGCCATTTTATAGGCTGGTTTCTTATTTTAAATAAGTAATTCCTTTATATTTTCTGCATGATACACTTCACAAATATAAAACATACATTTGCAGTTACTTACAATTTGATATTTTCTAGTTGGATACACATTTGCTGTAACAGAACATCCATCAAACAATTCAATAATATTTCCAGATGGCTGATATCCTTCATATAATACATTCCTTCTTACTTCCATCTGTTCTATAAGTTTTTCAACTGGAATGTTTCCACTCTCTAACTCCCTCTTTATTGTATTTGGTAAAAACGAAGTATCCGCAAAAATGAGATTTTCAGATAATACTTTTCCTTTATAACTAACATTGGATACACGGTAAAGAAATGTTCCGTTTTTATCGAAGAAATTCTTTGCTTCTTTCGGGATATACTGTCTATCAATTATCTCTTGTTCGAGAACATCAAACTGAACTGTATCATTCAAAAGCTTTTCTAAAGCATGAATAGATGATGTATCTCTAGAAAATAAAATACTTTTAATTGCTTGTACATTATAAGTGAATTCATTTGTTCTATTTTCCGCTACTAACATGAGGAACACCTCTTCTATAAGATATTTTATTAAACTTATTTATAATTTAAAAGCGCTACTGCGTCTAACTGTGTGATTTCAGTTACTTCTTTACTAAATATTGCAATAGAAGCCATATAATCTTCACTTGGTCTTATATCTTCCATCATTGTAGTTTCTACTAACTCTTGCCTATCCTTAAAAACCAACAAGTTTGGAGGATCATTTGGAGCTGATACAGTAATATCCACTGGTGGAATCATTAGTCCTTCACCTGTCGCTTTTAGTACTGCTTCTTTTCTAGTCCAATATGTTAAAAACCCTTCTATTTTTTGTTCATCTCGTAATTTCATTACTTGCGCTATTTCAATGTCCGTTAATACACCCTCTGCCATTTTCATAACATCTACATTTGGATTCATTTGTTCAACATCAACGCCTACAGGTGCAGATTTTGTAAATGCAACAACAACCCACTCACCCGAATGAGAAACAGATAACAACGGCATGCCTTCTGGTAATTGTGGTCTGCCATGTTGTAACTTACATACTGGGCACATTCGATCAACCGGTACTTGAACTGGCGACATAGAAAGTATCTTTCCAAGAACTAATCTACTAATTACACAACCTATTATAAATCGTGCACGATCTGCCGAATGGTGATATGAATTTGCTTTCTCTCGTTCAACGTCATTTAGTAAATTGTAATGCCATGATTGTAAATCTGAAATTCTTCCCCACCATATTTGACAATCATTCTCATTAAGAGTTGGTATAGAATCTACAACTTTACTTTCTATCATGTAAACTCTCCTTTATACAACGAATATCAATTGTTATTCATTGACAAGTGCTTTCTGTTTTTTTGATACGGATAACATTTTTTCTTTCTTCTTTGACATTACCTCTTTATCTGAAATACGTAAAGAAAATAGTAATGCTACGAGTAAAAAAATTGCTGATCCAATTAATGCAGCTTGATATGGTAAGAAATCTGACTGTGTATGATTCTGTATTTCATTACTTCCAAACCCAGATAATATGCTAGCTAAAACAGCAACTCCTATCGCTGAACCTAATCGATTTTGCACATTAAATATAGTCGTAGCTCTCCCCATAGAAGGTGGCGTAATATTGTTAAATGCAGAAAATTGGACTGCTCCAACAGACTGACCTAAGAAAATACCTATTCCAAACAATAATGCCCGTATTTGCCATGGATTCGTATCGTGATTTACAAAACTTAATAAAACGAAGATAATTGCCGTACAAATTAAGCCAATAGAAATTACTTTACGAGCTCCTAATTTCTTATATGACCATGGTACAATCTGTGACGATATCATTAACCCAATCGCCTCCGGGAATGTCGTAAGACCTGATTCCAATGCGGAAACTCCTATTACATTTTGATACATAAGCGGAAAAATAAATAACATTCCTAGTAAACCAGCTGATGAAAACAATGAAATAAGACTCATTTTTCTAAAGACGGGCTCTTTTAATAAGCGTAAATCTAACATCGGTTGCTTTACTCTAAGTTCTACAATGATAAACAACGCCATGAATACACTCCCAGCTATTCCAGTACTTATAATCTCTGGGGAAACCCATCCTTTTGACGGGCCTTGACTAAGTGCATAGATTAGCATCGAAAATCCTGGTGCTGAAAGAATAAAACCGAGAGAATCAAAGCGACCAGCTGATTTTTCAATATGCTCTTTTAAAAATAGTAGACCGAATAGTAACGCTACGATTCCGAACGGTACATTAATATAAAATGCCCAGCGCCAAGACATTTGATCTACAAAAAAACCACCAATAATTGGTCCTACTGCTGGTGCCACAGCAATTGGTAACACAATAAACCGAGAAATTTTCGGCCTTTCCTCTGGTGAAAACGTTCGAAATAACATCGCCATCCCAACTGGTGTTAAAAGCCCCCCACCAGCACCTTGCATAATACGAAAAATATTCAATGAAGTAATATCGTTCGCTACTCCGCATAATGCAGACGCAGTTGTAAATACGAAAAGAGCAATTAAAAATACCCTTTTCGTACCGAAACGATCTCCTAACCAACCGGAAATTGGAAGGAAAACAGCTAGGCTAACCAAATACCCAATATTAACTGTCCCCATTGCGGATGGCGGCACTTGTAGTTCTTTACTTATCGTTTGTAGTGCTACGTTCACAATTGTTGCATCCATCGCAGCCATAAACATCGCTGTTATATATACGATGCTTACAACTACTTTTGGATTTATTTTTGCCTTCATTATCGTTTTCCTACTAATATTTTTTTGCCAACTTGATTACTTTTTGGATTCAAATCTTCCCAGTTATTTTCAACATATTGTAAACAATCATTCCTACTAGCGTCTTTATGTACGACGTTCCAACCAATAGGTACATCAAGAAAGACAGGCCAGAGAGAATACTGACCCTCCTCATTTTTTAATACTCTATATGTGTAATTATCATTTTCAAATGGATTCGTCATACTATACTTACCCCTTTCTTATTCTGCAAATATTTCGCTAATACTTGTCCAATTTCTGTAAGCGGACCTGGCTGACATAAATCTTTATGTCTACAATCAATATCGTGTTGCACTATTTCCCCGTCTAAATAATTTAGCCACGTATTTGGAGAAATAGGATCAAACCATTCTGGTATAACAGTAGATCTAAAGAATAAAATATCTCCGTTATAAACTTTCGGTACATATTTCCCTAACAACCCTACTGAATTTACATACGTTTCTTTCAAATTTAGAATTGTCTCTTCTTCAAGACTTGCTAATGCACTTCCATCTTTACGAAGTATTTCTACTGCACTTTCCATCGTAAGTGGTTTGCCATCCATGTTATCTGGATCATATCCACCTAAAGCAAGTAATGCGATTAACGCCTCTTCTTCAGTCGGTGCTTCCGTATTCGGTAAGAAGTGACCTGGATAAGAATCTAGCATAACGAGTAATTCTACTTCTTCCCCTTCATTTTGTAGTTGCGCTGCCATTGCATGCACAACATTTCCTCCGAGCGACCAGCCGAGTAAACGATACGGTCCGTGAGGCTGTACTTTACGAACGTGTTTTAAATAATCCGTCGCCATTTCCTCTAAAGTTTTTGGAAGCTCTTCATTTTTAGCGATACCACGTGCTTGGACACCGTAGATTGGATAATCTGTTCCTAAAGATTTCATAAGTCCTGCATAGCACCAACTTAATCCACCTGCTGGGTGTACACAAAATAGTGGTAATTGGTCTCCGCCCGATCGTAATGGAAGCAACACATCAAGTGCACTTTGACCATTTCCCATTTCAAGTCTCTCAGCTAATCCCGCAACGGTTGGTGCTGCAAATAAAGTTCCGATATTTAATTCCACTCCAAGTGCTTCTTTAATTCGGCTCATAAGCTGCACTGCAAGAAGTGAATGACCACCTAAATCAAAGAATCCGTCATCAATTCCAATTTGAGGTACACTTAAAATCTCTGTAAATAAGTCACATAACATTTCTTCTTGCGGTGTTCTTGGTCCACGATTAGAAGATGATGCGATAAATTCTGGAGCCGGTAATGCCTTTCTATCTAATTTACCGTTTGGAGTTAAAGGCAACTCATTTACTACTACAAAAGCGTATGGAAGCATGTAATCTGGTAAACTACCTCCAGCAAATTGGCGCATTTCATTCGTATCAATCATTTCATTATTTGATGCGACGATATAAGAAACTAATCGTTTATCCCCTGGTTGATCTTCCCGTACAATAACGGCTACTTGCTCAACTTTAGGGTGTTTCATTATGACCGCTTCTATTTCCCCTAATTCAATTCGGAATCCGCGAATTTTTATTTGATGATCTGCGCGTCCTATATAATCTAGCGTCCCATCTTGACGCCAACGTGCTAAGTCTCCAGTACGATACATTCTTGTACCCGGCTTGCCAAATGGATCTGCAATAAAACGTTCTGCAGTTAAACCTGCCTTTCCTAAATATCCACGAGCAAGCCCGGCACCGGCAACATACATTTCTCCAACTACTCCTGGTGGCACAGGTTGTAAATAGTTGTCTAACACATACACTTTAAGATCAGGTATACTACACCCAATTAAACTATTCGCTCGTAAAGAGACGATTGTTTCATCTAACTCAATATAACTAACATGTACAGTCGTCTCCGTAATTCCGTACATATTTATAACTTTTGGTGCGTTATGAGGATGTCGACTGTACCAATCTTCTAATCGACTTAGCTCAAGTGCTTCTCCTCCAAAAACAACATATCGTAAAGATAACTTTTGACCAATCTCTTCATTTTCACGATCTGCTTGCATAAATTGATAGAACGCTGATGGAGTTTGGTTTAAAACAGTAACCTTTTCCTTAACAAGCAGTTGTAAAAATTCTTTCGGCGAACGACTTACAGTATGTGGTACTACGACTAGACGCCCTCCATATAATAAAGGTCCCCAAATTTCCCAAACGGAGAAATCAAAAGCGTATGAATGGAACATCGTCCAAACATCGTCTGCGTCAAACTGGAACCAATGATCAGTTGCTCCTAAAAGTCTTACTACGTTTTGATGAGGTATCATAACGCCTTTCGGTCTACCTGTTGAGCCTGACGTATAAATAACGTAAGCAATATGTGATGGAGTTAACGGCTTCACACGCTCCATTTCATCAATATTATCTTTACTATATTTCTCAATTTCTTCTATTACTTTTACATCATCAACTAAAATTTTCAGTTCTTCATCACATTCAATTTCCACATCTGAATTTGTTAAAACACATGATGGTTTCGCATCTTGGAGCATAAATGAAATACGATCAGACGGATAATCTGGATCTAATGGAAGATAACCTGCTCCTGCTTTAAGAACCGCAAGTAAACTCACAACCATATGTAAAGATCTCGGCATTGCTAAAGCAACGAGTTGATCAGGGCCAATTCCTTTTGCTATTAACAAACGAGCTATTTTATTCGCTTTTTTATTTAACTCTTCATAAGTTAACTTTTCATCTTCAAAGACGACAGCAATAGCATTCGGATTTATATGAGCCTGCTTTTCAAATAATTGTGATAATGTCATTTCTGGTACAATTTGAAAACCACCATTCCACTTTTCTAACACTGTATTTTTCTCTGCTAACGTTAATATTTCTAATCTACCAATTGATTGATCAGGATTCTCCGCTGCATCATCTAATAATAGAATGTATCGTTCTATTAATTTTTGCACCGTTTCACGTTTATATAAATCAGTACTAAACTCTAACAATCCGTGTAAACCGTTTGGAGTACCATCAACTCCGTTACTCTCGCTAATTTCAAATGTTAAATCAAATTTCGCAGAGCCAACGCTTTGAATTTCAAGGCTCGCTTCTATACCCGGAGCATCAAAGGTTGCTTCTGGCGTATTTTGGAAAGCAAACATAACTTGAAACAGCGGATGACTATTTCGAGTACGTACTGGATTTAACACTTCAACGAGTCGTTCAAATGGTACATCTTGATTTTCGTAAGCTGTAAGATTTGATTGCTTCACTCTATTTAATAATTCTTTAAAGCTTGGATCTCCTGATGTATTTGTACGTAACACTAATGTATTTACAAATAAACCGACTATGTCAGAGAGAGCATCATCGTTTCTTCCAGCAATCGGACTACCGATTGGTATATCCGTACCCGCACCTAATCTTGTAAATAGCGCACTAAGTCCTGCTTGCAACACCATAAACAAACTAACTCCGTTTTTCCGTGCAAGCTCTACTAACCTACTATGCATACCTGCATCTATATGAAAATGAATTGTTTCTCCGCGGTAACTCGTTTCAACTGGACGCTGGTAATCTGTAGGTAACTCTATTTTGTCTGGTAAACCTTCTAGCTCTTTCTTCCAAAAATCTAATTGTGTTGAAATAAGACTTTCTGGTGTAGTTTCATTACCGAGCAGTTGCTGTTGCCAAAGTGCATAATCTGCATATTGCACTGGAAGTGTTTCCAGCTGTGCTCTTTCACCTTGACATCGTGCTTTATATGACGTTGTAAAATCTCTCGTTAACGGTTGTAATGACCAGCCATCCCCTACAATATGGTGCAATAGAATTAGCAATACATGTTCGTTTTCATTCACTGTAAATAGTTGCAAACGAACTGCTGGTTCAACATCGAGGTTAAAGCTATATCTTACCGCCTCTGCAAGCACACTTTCTAATTCCTTTTTACATGTTTTTGTTTTAATCATTTCTAGATTTATATTTTCCATATCTAAAATTTTCTGATAGGAACTACCTAATACGTTAGGGAAAATTGTTCTCAGTGTTTCATGTTTCTCGACTACATCATAAAAAGCACCTTGCAATGCTTCCTCGTTCAACTTTCCAGACAAACGAATGACTAATGGAATATTATAAGTAGGGCTCGGACCTTCTAAACAATTTAAGAACCATAGCCTACGCTGTGCAAATGAAAGTGGAACTTCACTTGGTCTACTTACTTTCTGAATAGCTGGTCTTGCACTTTTTGCTCCATCCAGTTGCTTCGCTAGTTCAGCAACAGTTGGCGATTCGAATAATTTTCCAATTCCTAATTCGACACTTAACGTTTCACGAATTCTTGCCATTAAACGAGATGCAAGAAGCGAATGGCCTCCCATTTCAAAGAAATTATCATCAATGCTAATACGAGAAACACCAAGTACTTCTGCAAATAAATCACATAATATTTCTTCTTTCGGATTTCTAGCAACTCTCTCCTTATTCATTTCATTAAAATCAGGAGCAGGTAATTTCTTTCTATCAATCTTTCCATTTGGTGTTAATGGTAATTCTTCTAACAACACAAACGCTGATGGTACCATATAATTCGCTAAACTTTTTGAAATATAAGAACGAATTTCGGAAAGATGAATCGTTTCCTTCTCTTCGGCAACGATATACGCAATGATTCGTTTGTCATTTGGGCGGTCTTCTCGTACCATTACTACTGCTTGTTTAATATTTTCATGTCGTTGTAATACCATTTCAATTTCAGCTAATTCAATTCGGAAACCACGAATTTTAATTTGATGATCTGCACGGCTCACATATTCTAGCGCACCATCATTGCGCCATTTTACAAGATCACCAGTACGGTACATGCGCTTCCCTCGTTCTCCAAAAGGATTTGCAACAAATCGTTCAGCCGTTAACTCTGGTTTTCCTAAATAGCCGTTCGCAAGTCCTTCTCCAGCAATATATAGTTCGCCAATTACTCCAGGTGGTACTGGTTGTAATCCTGCATCTAATACATATACATCTGTACTCCAAATCGGTTTTCCAATAGAAGGTATACCAATTTCATTTTCGTCGATGTTCTTAAAAGTAGACCAAATAGTCGTTTCAGTAGGTCCATATAAGTTTGTAATAGAGCAACCTAATTCTTTTAATGTATTTGCTAAATGGGCTGGAAGTGCTTCACCACCAACAAGCACTTTTAGCCCTTGTAGTCTCTCTGGATATTCCGTTACTAACGCCTGCCAAAGCGTTGGTGTAGCTTGCATAATTGTCGCTCTTTCTTCTTGCAACAATGCCGTTAACGCAGAGGGGTCTTGAATCACTTCTTTTTGTGCGATTGTTAAACTTGCACCACTAATAAGAGGTAAATAAATTTCTAGTGCAGAAATATCAAACGCAAACGTTGTAACTGCTACTAAATGACCGTTTTCATTAAATGAAAACATATCGTCCATAGCCAATAAAAAGTTACTTAAAGCTTTCATAGGAACAATTACGCCTTTTGGATTTCCCGTTGAGCCTGAAGTGTAAATGGTATAAGCTGGGTTTAAAAGTGATTCATCAATTCTTAATGGTATATTCATATGAGAATATGCTTTTAACGCTTGTTCTGTTTCTCCGCGATCTAATTCGATTTTTTTCATATCATTTTCTACAACTAAAGCAGATGAAACAGATGAATGTGTAATGATACACACTGGTTTTGTATCATTTACAATATAATTGATTCGCTCGGCTGGATATTCTGGATCTATCGGTAAATACGCTGCACCTGCCTTTAAAACTGCTATCATACTAACTACCATTTCCGCTGATCTTGGAAATACTAAAGCTACAAAATGATTTGGCCCTATTCCTTCTTCTACTAAATAGTGTGCTAGTTCATTCGCTCGTTCATTTAGCTCTTTATACGTAAGATTTATTCCGTTACAAGTAACTGCTATTTTATTTGGATTTTTTTGTACTTGTTTTTCGAATAATATAGGTAAAGAGATTAACTCTTCAGCTTCTTTAGTCTCATTCCATTCGAATAAAACTTTTTGATTTTCTTCAGGAAGAGTAATGTTTATGCTTCCAATCGACGCATCTTTTTCATAATCATTTATCACTAATTCTAATACATTCATAAATCTTTCTTTATGTACTGCTAGTTCCGCGCCATTATATACTTCCGGGTTCGCATCAAAATGAATCATTAGCTCATTTTCATCGAAACGTTTATAAACATTTATGGATAAATCATCGACAGGTCCTGCTGATAAATTATGTGTAATACCACGATTCCCAGCAAAGTTAAGCCCATAATCAAAAGGCATCACATTCACTAACGGCCCGAATAACCTTTGATTTTCACCTAGTAACTTTAAATCTCTTCTTAATTCTTCATGGCGATATTTATGATGACGACGTACGTCTCGGATTTCTTTAGAAACTTGCTGTAATAATTCTGCAAGAGTTATATTTGGAGTTACAGTGAGACGAAGTGGTACTAAATTCATTACCATACTCGGTGTATGAATAGATGCCGAGCCTAGACGCCCCATCATCGGTAAACCTAAAACAATATCATTTGCGCCTGTTAACTTATGCATATAAATACTTGTTACAGCCACAATAAATTCTGGCCAACTTGTTAACGAAACATTAATATCTTCTAGTAAAGTTTTCGTGCTAGAACTAGATAAATAAGCTGTTTCTCGTAAAAATCCATTTGATGTTCTCGGTGCTCTTTCTGCTAAGCTTACAACTTCTGGTTCATCTGCAAACTTCTCTAACCAAAAAGTACGATCTTCCTGAAATTGTTTAGATTCACGATACTCCATGTCTTCTTGTACAATTTTCGAAAGAGAACCAAATGGCTTCTCTTTCTTATTTGTTTCTTCTATAAGTGTTGTATACTCTTTCGCTACCTTTTGGCTTAGAAGTGAAAATCCATAGCCATCCATCACAATGTGATGGATGCGCTGATACCAAAAGAAACGGTTATTTTCAACTTGAATAAGTGCTTCAGTAAATAATGTATCTCTTTTCAAATCGACTGGCGTAGATAAATCATTTTTCATCCATACTTTAGCAGCTTCTTCAGGATTTTCTTCTTTACGAACGTCAATAAAATGCATATGAAACTGTAAGTCTTCAATAACTTGCCATGGACCAATTTCATCCTCTTCGAAACGAACATGTAGCGCTTCTGCTTCCATTACAACTCTACGTACTGCTAATTCAAAAATATCTTGATTCACATTTCCGTTTATTTCTACATATTCCCCGGTATTATAAATTGGATTAAGCGGATCTAATTGTTGAGCAAACCACATACCAGTCTGCGCAGATGATAATGAATGACGAACCTTTTGACTATTAGGCATTCTTTACTACCCCTTTATTATGTAGTCTATATTAAAGTACATGTTCTGTTTGCGGAGATAATAAGCGGTACCAATCAACAACGGTTGGGTTCTCTGCTAAATCCGCAAAAGTGATTTCTTTCCCTTCGCGACGCCATTTCTCTACTAAACTCATAATTCTGACCGAATCAAGTCCTCTATTTAATAAGTCTTCATCAGTCTCAATACTTTCTACTGGTTCACGAAGTAATTGTGCAACTAGTTCATGTACTTCCTGTAAAGTGATTCCTTCACTCTCATCACCTTTTACACTTTGTAAATCTTTTAATAGTAAGTTTGTTGATGTCGTTACTGCACATCTATTAGATGCATACTCCAACGCTTGCTTATGATGCTCTAATGAAAAATCCGCCACTGCATCTGCTACAAAGAACGGTTCTATACCATCCATAAATGCTTCACAAGCTGTTAAAAGGCAACCAATATGCGCATAAATACCGCAAATAATGAGTTGATCTCTTCCTTGTTCATTTAAAATTTCTAATAGATTTGTCTTTTTAAATGCACTATATCTCCATTTTGTTAAAAATATATCATCCTCATTAGGGGAAAGTTCATCGACAATTTTCTTTTTATCTGGTCCAGCAGGAATGCCGTCACCCCAGAAATCTTGTAATAATCCTCGTTGTTCTAGCGTTTGTCCACCTGGTTGTGCTGTATAAACAACTGGAATACCAAGTTCCTTACATTTTTCTCTTATTACCTTAATATTTGAAATGAGTTCTACTTTTGGTGATTCCTTATCGCTATATGCATCGAGAAAATATTCTTGCATGTCATGGATTAAAAGAACCGCACGTTTTGGATCTGGCGTCCAGTTCACTTTATTTTTTGGTAGTTCTGATTCAACTGGCATTTTGTATACTGAAATAGATGGGATAGCCATCTAATCACTTCCTTCCAATTTTTTCTATTATTTATCGTTTTACCGTAATAAGTTTTTCAGCAATGACTTTACGTAATTCTTTTTTGCTTACTTTTCCCACACCTGTTTGCGGGAATGATTCAATAAATTCAATTCGATCTGGAATCTTATAAGCAGCTATACCGCGTTCTCTTAAAAACATTTTTAATTCATTTACAGTGGGAGCTTGTCCGCGAACTATTACAAATGCACAAGTACGTTCTCCTAAATAATCGTCAGGCATTGATACAATTGCTACATCATGTACTGCATCATGTGCTAATAAATGATTTTCAACTTCTTCCGCAGCAACTTTCTCACCACCACGGTTAATTTGATCTTTATCTCTTCCTTCTACAATGATGTACCCTTGTTTATTTACTTTTACAAGATCACCTGTTCGATAAAAACCATCCTTTGTAAATGATCGTGCATTGTGCTCTTCTGCTTTATAATAACCACGAATTGTATAGGGCCCTCGCGTTAATAAACTACCTACTTCACCAGGTTTTACATCGTTATCATTTTCATCAACGACCCTTACCTCATCGAATGTAGACATCGGTCTACCTTGTGTATAAATAATGATTTCTTCAGGATCATTTAATCTTGTGTAATTTACTAATCCTTCTGCCATACCGAACACTTGCTGTAACGTACATCCAAATGTAGGGCGTATACGCTTTGCAACCTCAGCACTAAATTTCGCTCCACCTACTTGAATCACTTCTAGGCTCGATAAATCATTATTACGAGAGGATGCAGCATCAAGCCATATCATTGCTAATGGTGGAACGAGAGCAGTAATCGTAACTTTTTCTTTTTCAATAAGTGCAAATGCCTCATCTGGACTACCTCCAGTGGCCAGCACAACTTTTCCACCCGCATAGAAAGTTCCAAATGTACCTGGAGAACTCATTGGGTAATTGTGCGCTACTGGTAGAACTGCCATATAGACGCTTTCTGCACTCAAATTACAAATTTCAGCGCTAACACGTAAACTATAAATATAGTCATCATGTGTTCTAGGAATTAATTTAGAAAGTCCTGTTGTCCCTCCTGATAATTGGAGAAACGCAACATCACTTGGCTGAACTTCTGGTAATGGAACGGGATCTATATACAGATCATTTATGTTTAGGAACTCTTCTTCTTCTCCCACTACAACTACATGTTGTAAAGTTGGCACTTTCTCTTTCACTTCTCTTGCTAATTTTCGATAATCAAAGCCGAGAGCCTTATCTGAAATAACGTAAGCATTCGCCTCACCAAATTCACAAAAATAACTAATTTCACTGCTTCGATGTGAAGGTAGTGCAAAAACAGGAAGAGCTCCAATTCGAAATAGTGCAAAACATATTTCAAAAAACTCGATAACGTTAGGTAGTTGGATTACAACTCGATCTTCTTTCTTTATTCCTAAATTCAGTAAACCTGATGCTAAACGATCTACTTTTTTATCAAGTTCACTATACGTTATATGCGTATTACCACTTACAACTGCAATTTGATCTCCATATTTTTCAGCCCGCTCTCTTAACATCCCGCCAAATGTTTCACCAAGCCAACACCCTTCCTCTCGATAACGATCAGCAAATTCTTTTGGCCACTTTGTATAACCTGTTAACATTCTTTCTTCCTCCTATTTTTCATTCAATAAATTATCACTTAACCCTAGAGCCTTTAGCATTGTTTGGAACTTAGCTGATGTTTCTGCTAACTCATCTTCTGGTTTTGACTCAGCAACAACTCCCGCTCCTGCAAATAATCGAAGTGAATTTTCTTGCACTTCCGCACATCGAATTGTAACAATCCATTCACCGTCCCCATTTAAATCGCTCCACCCTAGCATTCCTGTAAAGAATTCACGGTCAAATGGCTCAATTTTTTGAATCGCCTCTCTCGCTTCTTCCATTGGTGTTCCGCAAACTGCTGGAGTAGGATGAAGAGCAATTGCTAATTCTAAAGAAGTAGTATTTGGATCCTTTAGTTCCCCTTTCACTTCAGTAGATAAATGCCACATCGCTTCACTATGAATAACAGATGGCTTTTCTGGAACATGTAATGTATGACAGTACGGACGAAGTGCTGCGGCAACCGCTTCCACTACTACCGCATGTTCATGTAAATCTTTTGGAGAAGAAAGTAATTCCTCTGCTCTTCTTTTATCTTCCACTGGATCATCACTACGTGGTCTTGAGCCCGCTAATGGATTAGAAGTAACTTGCATACCATTACGTGAAACGAGTAATTCAGGGCTTGCTCCAATTAATGTCTTACTATCCTCGTTTTCCTCTTTCGGTAAATTCACAGCAAATGTATAACCGTGCTTATTATGCTCTGCTAATTCTCGAAGAAGTTTTTGCTTATCAATCTTTTCGGAAGATTTAACATCTAACGATCTGGATAGAACGATTTTCTTTAAATCACCGTCTTGTATTTTTTGAATTCCTTGCTTCACACCATTCATATACACTTCAGGATCTGGTACAGGCGTCATTTCAAAAGTTAAGTTCTCGTTTGTTTCAAACTGGTTTGTTGTTTCCAATAGTAAACGCTCAGAAATTCTGCTATCTTCTGGTATGATAAGTTGAACTTCTTTTCTACGATCAAATGGTAAGGCACCAACAACGATAGGATTCAGATTTCCAGCTTGTTTTGCATTACGTAATAACGCCTGTACTAGTTCTGGAAAACTTTCAATTTCACGATGCTTTACTGTAGTAAACTCTCCTTCTGTCAATATTGTTCGCGTTGGTGAAGCAAAAAAGAATGAAGATTCAGTCTTATAATCTTCTAGTAATTTTTCTGACAGTTCCTTTACAGCCGTAAATTCATTCATAGTATAGTGACCCCCTGAATTTTTTATTAAACGCCTAATGTAGCTCCGCCATCGACACATAAATTTTGCATTGTAATATGGCTCGCTTTATCTGAAGCTAAAAACAATACCGCTTCAGCAACTTCTGAAGGCTGTGCAATTTTTTGTAACGGTATACCGAGTCTATATGTACTTCGAGAACCAGCAATTATATTTTTTTCTCCATTCTCATCAGCCCATAATAACCTTTGCATTTCAGTTTCAGTTGAACCTGGAGAAACTAAGTTACAACGAATGTTGTACGCTGCAAGTTCTAATCCTAAACATTTCATAAACATCGTCGTTGCAGCTTTTGATGCAGCATACGCAGCCATCTCCATTCTCGGAGTATTTGCTGCATTTGAACCAACTGTAACAATTGTCCCAGACTTTCTTTGCATCATATATTTACTTACTGCTCGGGACATATAGAAAACGCCTGTAGAATTTACAGAGAATGTTTTATTCCAATCTTCATCACTTAAAGAGTGGATCGCTCCCATACGTAAAATCCCTGCAACATTTACTAATATATCTATCGGTGCTATTTCATTTTCAATATCATTTACCATCTGTTCAACTGCGGTACTATCACTCACATCTAAGCAAAACGTTTTCATATGTATTTCAGTTAAGAGTTTGTTTAATCCCTCTTCATTTTGATCAACCGCAATAACTGTAGCTCCTCTATCTAAAAACATTTTGGCAACAACACTACCTATACCTTGGGCTGCACCTGTTACTAAAACCGTTTTTCCATCAAATTCCCCTAAGTTCATTTCCTCTATCCTTTCATTTGAAATTTAATCTAATCAAACAAATAATGATAATGATTATCATTATCGATGTAAAAAATAATACACTTACTAAACTAATTGGTCAAGTGTACTTTTCGACAAAATATTATTCATTGATAATGTTTTTCATTTAATATCGCTACACCGAAATGATAATCTTTCTCAATAAACTTGTCAACCTATTTTTATTTTTCAGATAAAACTTTTTAGTTATTCTCAATACCATTACATCTAAAAGCATTACTAAGTACTTACTTTAAAAAATTAATACATATTTCTATTTTTAAAATTGAAAAAGATTAAATGTAGATGCCCTCATATATAAACCCTTACCAAAAATTCAAGTATTTAATTTCTCAACATTTTTCTGAAAATATCGAGAAAATATACCTTACAATTAATGATGTATGTCGTTTTTATAATTTAAGATTTAATAAATAGTTAGAATATAATGTATTATTTTTTAATATTCCAATATAATCCAAATAGATATTTCACTCATTTTTTATCTCAAAAAATTCCAAAGATCATATACCCTATTTAAAACAACTCAAAAAAAGCACCCTATTTAGCAGGATGCTTTTTCATAATCAAAGTGTTATAGAAGATTTTTATATTTATGCTACGCTGCGATACTCTTCTTCTTGTTCTTTCTTCTGCTGTGGTGCTTGAATTACAATTGCGATAATAAATGATACGACACATAAAACGCCGATTACCATGAATGTTGGCTTGAATCCTCCTAGAAGTGCACCGATAAAGGAACCTGCAAGTGCTCCAAATCCAAATCCTTGATACACAATACCGTAGTTCTTACTATGGTTTTTCATACCGAAGAAATCACCAACAATAGCTGGGAAAATAGTGATATTTCCACCAAAGCAAAACGCTACACTTGCTACACATACGAAGTAAATACCGTAATTTAAATCTACGAAACTTAGAACTAACACTGAACTTGCCATAACAACAAAAGTACCAGTAACAATTTTTAAACGACCGATTTTATCTGATAAAGGTCCTAGAATAATACGACCTAATGTATTGAAGATCGCAACCATAGCCACCGCATTAGCTGCTGTCGCTGCGCTAAGCCCTACAAGTTGAACACCAATGTCTTTTACCATACCAATTAAGTATAAGCCACTCATACATGATGTAAATAACATAATAAATAATAAGTATACTTGTTTTGTCCGTAACATTTCTTTCGTTGTATACTCATGAGTTTTTGCTTCCTGAACTGCAACTTGATCAGCAGCTTGATGGATTAAACAAGCTCCAAGGACAATCATAGCTGTAACAATTAACCCCCAGTATATAAATGCTTGTGATACACCAACTGATTCAATTAACTGTGCGTTAACATATTTAAAGATTAAGCTACCCGAACCATATGCAGAGACAGAAATCCCAGCAATTAAACCTTTACGCTTTGGAAACCACTTTATTAAATTGGATAATGAAGTAATATATGCTGTTCCATCTGCATAACCTACTACAACTCCTGCTAGTACATACAGCAATATTAATGAGGAAGCTTGTGAACTAAGTACTAATCCAAGTCCTAATGCTAGTCCAGCTATCATAATAAGTTTACGAAGTCCCCATTTTTCTTGCAATTTACTCGCAAATAAAGTAGAAAATGCTAAGGAAAGACTAGTAATTGAGAAAGTTATAGCAACTGCGTTAAGACTCCAACCGTATTTACTAACTAAAGGCTGATTGAATAAACTCCATGTATATATCGTTCCAAGTCCCATTTGAACTATGACTGTACCGAGGACAACAAGCCATGGATTAACATTTGATTTTTTCATACCTTTCCGCCTCCTCTTTCTATTTCAATGCTTTTCGCTAAGTTTTCTTTTTTTATATTCATATTGACCACCTCTTTTGATTTAACCCCTTCATTGTATAAGATGTTTCCGGTTATGTAAGCACTTACAAGATAGAGCGTCAAAAACATGGAATCAGTTACAGAAAACGAAGGACGAAATACAAAAAAACAATTATTAAATACGTAAGTAGCTATTATAATGTTTTGCATCAATACGACTTACTGCTGTTTTATCATCTTTTTTTATAAAAATTATGTCTTATGTTATACAATTGCTAGATTGCAAGATTTTAATTTTCCAATTAAAATAGAAAAAATTTTTCACACTACGATGTACTTTATTTTTTATAAAACCACAAATTTTTTTTTGATAAATAAAACTAAATATTCACTAATATATCTATCCGTGGTTTAATATATATAATAAAAAATATTTCTGTTTTTAATGAGGAGGTACTATGAAAGCAAACGTAGGGGATACTATACTTTTTCAACGTAATAATTTAAAGATTACAGGATCTGTACTAAAACTTTATACTGAATCGGTCTTAGTTGAAATTACAAATGTAAGCGGTGGTACTTTTGAGTTTGATCGAACAATTGTAAATCATAAAAACTATAAAATTTTAAATACGAATACATAAAACAACACAAAATAGCCCCTGCTCACCAGCAGCGGCTATTTTATATGAAAATACTTCATTAGTTTATATATCCTAAAACATTAACAATCTTACTCGCTTTTAAATTGTTAATATGATAATAAATTTCTAAACCTCTTCTCTCTGCTCGTAACACTTTACCCTTCATTTTTGATAAATGTTGTGAAACAGTAGATTGTGGAATATTCAGTAACTCTGTTAATTGTGTTACATTACAAGTTTTTCTTGTACTTAATTCATTTACAATTTGTAAGCGGATTGGGTGCGCCATAATTTTTAAAATATCTACATCTTCTTCCGAAACTAAAGTTTTTTTCATTTCACTTGTATATGTTGTCATAAGACATTCCCCTTTTATATGAATTCCTTTTATTTAGATCTATTTCCAAAATATTTAAAACTCCGATGTGAAACCTTTATATAAAAATAATAGAATTTTAAATTTTTAAAAACAGAAATACATTCAATTCACTTTATTTATTTGGTACATATACATAATACAATGTTAATATGTGCTCTATGTGAAGTTAGCATAAATTTATAATGAAGATTTTTCAAATAATTCACATGTAACTATATACTCCCTCATAACACTATCCAGTGATTTTAACATACTTTAGGCATTTGTATATACTATCTACAAAATTAATGTTGATTAGGGAGTGTTCAAATACCAACAATGCTACAAGAAGAAGTTGAAGAAGCGCGCGAAACGTATGTCAGTCGTATCATTTTGGTCGGTGGATCAGCATTATTTTTAGTCGGTGGTGTTATCTCGGCAATTTCGGCCTTTAAAACGTATAATCGCCTGGAGAATACACCGCTTTCTACAGATAACTCGTAGGTGTATTATTTAATTTTGAATAACAAACAAATGCCACCTCTATAAAGAGGTGGCATTTGTTTTATCATAAGTTCTATAGTAGAAACTTACAAATAATGCTTTAAGTATGAATTACAATTGAACTTACTTCACCACAAACCTCGTCTGACTACACCCATCCTTCTGCTTCGTTACCTCTAATACAGCTGGCATTGCGTTTTTCAGCTCTTGAACGTGTGAAATGACACCGATAAATCGGCCTGATTTTTGTAAGTCAATTAAAGCGTCAACTGCTTTTGTTAATGACTCCTCATCTAGTGAACCGAATCCTTCGTCGATAAACATCGTTTCGATGGAAATACCGCCTTCATACGCTTGAATGACGTCTGCCATTCCAAGCGCTAAGCAAAGCGATGCATTAAATTTCTCACCGCCAGATAATGTTTTTACATCGCGTGTTTGGCCAGTGTATGCGTCGTATACATCTAACCCTAATCCACTTTGACGATTTCTCTTTTCAACTCGCTCACTTCGTTTTAAATAAAATTGTCCATTTGATAATTTACGTAATCGTTCGTTCGCAATTTGAACAATTTGTTCTAAATACTCAATTAAGATGTAACGTTCAAATGATATACGGCTTTCGTTATCACCTTTCATTACTTCATATAAATCAACAAGTTCTTGGAAAGCTTTTTCTTCCTCATGAATTTGCTCATCGATACGTCTAATATTTTCATGTAAATCAGAAATATATGTTACCGCATTTTGCGCACGTTGACGTTTTTCTTTAATGATATCAAGATTAATTTCTAAATCTTTTATATGTTCACCTAACGCTGTAATGTCCATATACTCTTTATCTTTTAATTCAGCATGTAACTCTTCAATTTGTTTTGCAAGTACTTCAAGAGATGAATAATAGCTTTGAATTTCTTTTTGTAATGTATCCATCTCGATATCACTTAATTTAGCTTCTTTATACGTAGTTTGATCTGTAAATCCGCTCTGCTCAAGCTCTTTCATAAAGCGCACGAAAGTCTCTTCTTTCTTCAATTTTGCACTTTCAAATTGATTTGAAGCACTTTCCTGCTCTGCTTGAATACGTATATTTTCATTTTGCCAATGTTGATACGCTTCCTGCACTTTCTTCCATTCGTCTTCCATTAATTTGAGATCATGCATAGCTTGGTCAAACTGAATCTTCCAAGCTTGTACGGTTTGTAAGCTTTCAGGAATATTTTTCTTATCATGTTCATATGACGTACGAAGCTGCATACACTCCATTTCTGTACGGTGCTGCTCTGTTTCTACCTCATGCTTTTGTTTCTGAAGTATATCTACTTTTTCTTCTACGTTTTTTATATTCACTGTTGTTTGCTTACGCGTTTCTTCGCTTGCTTTTAACGTATTCACTTCAGTTGCTAATTGTTTTCCCTTTTGAACAAGCGCACTATATGTTTCAGCTAATTCTTCCGAGCGATAGCCTCGCTTCTTAACCTCTTCTATTACTTGCTCATATTGAAGATGATAGAAATTCCATTTCTCCTCTAATTGAACATGTAATTTTTCAGCACTATTCTTCTTGTCTCTTAAATCATTTAACTCTTTTTCATCGATCGCATCACTTTGCTCTGTAGCTTTTTTCGGATGGTTCGTACTACCACATACTGGACAAGACTCACCATCATGTAAATGAAGAGCTAATATACCAGCTTGTTCACTTAACCAGCGGCGTTCCATATTTTCATATGCGTTAACTACCAATTGCATCTTACTATATGCTGCTTCTTTTTCTTTCTCGAATTTTTTCTTTTCTTGCCAAACATCATATGCTTGCTTTAATATTTTTGCATCTTCTCGCATATTCGTTAGTTCTTCTACTTTAGCTACATATTGCTCAAGTGCTCGTTCTAATTGCTGCAATTCACCAGACATTAACTGCTTTTGATTTGTATGCACTTCTAATTGTTGCTCTAAGTTTTGCATACTTTCTTTTAATTTCACTACTTGAACTTCTGCATTTTGTAAATTCAACTGTTTCTCAGCTAATGACGCAATAATCGATTGTAACTCTTCTAATCTTTGAACGAGTTTTTTTGCATTTTCTCTCTCGGGTTCTTTATTCTTTACCTCTTCATATTTCTCCTGAGCAAGTTCAAAGCTATTCGTTATATTTTCTTTTTTGGCGATTATTTGTTTTAACAAACTTTCAACTTTCTGCTCATTTTGCAGTGCTTCTTCATACCATTGCTCAAATGGTAATAAGCGCTTCGCTTGTTCCGCTCGTTTAAAAGATGTTTCTTTCATTTCAATTACTGGACGGTTTTCTTGTAAAGTATTATATTTCTCATTCTTTTGTTGTAAATCTATAAATTTCTCATTTACAGATTTCGCTGCATGAAAACGTGTTTCAGCATGCTTTAATTGTTTCGTTTGAGTATCTTGTTCTACTTGTAAATGCTCCACTTCTGCCTTATACGCAGTTGTTTCTTGTTCTAATGCTTCTACTACTTGATGCGTATTTACATGTTCTTGTTCCACTAATGTCTCTAATAATGCTCCATCACGAATTGGTAATTTAAAAACATTACGGAAATATAACTCTCGCTCTTTCTGTTTTTCTTGTAAGACGTCTTTCCATTGTTTTCGTTTTTGATCAAGTAACTCACGCATTAACTTATAACGATCTGTTTTAAAAATACGACGCAAAATTTCTTCTTTATTTTCTGTTTCAGATGTTAATAATTTTCTAAATTCCCCTTGCGGTAACATAACAATTTGGCTAAATTGATGTTTACTTAAACCAATTAAATCTTCCACTTTTTTATTTACATCCGTTACATGGAAACGGTCAACAGCTGGAACCTTCTCTTCATCAATCACTTCATATAATTCTACTGCATGTCCCGTAATCGTCTTGTTCCCTTGTTTTTTATGCCCAAGTTGGCGTTTTATTTCATAACGCTTACCTTTTAGTTGAAAGGTTAGTTCTACACTTGTATACACGTTATCATCAGCAAATTGACTGCGAAGCATGCTCGTATCACTACGCTCTTCTCCGCTTGCCTCACCATATAATACATAACAAATCGCATCAAAAATCGTTGTCTTTCCAGCTCCCGTATTCCCAGAAATGGCGAAAATACGATGCTCTCCAAGATCATCAAAATCGATTACTTCTTTCTGTTTATATGGGCCGAATGCCGTCATAATAAGCTGAATCGGTCTCATCCTCGTTCACCTTCCCGTTCTTGCACTGTTTGTAATACTTCTACAAATAGACGTTCTTTCTCTTCTGATAACTCTAAGCCTTTCATTTCTTTATAAAAAGCCTTTAATAGTGATAAATCATCTGTTTTATGTCTTGAAACAGTTACTTCATTTGACTCTGTGAATTCTCGTCTTTGAATAGATCTTTCAACATGCATTGCATTTGGATATACAGAGCGTATTTTTTCCATTGGCTGCAAGACAGGATTTTCATCTAATAATTTTACAAATACGTAATCTTCACTTACTGGATGTTGTAACAATTCATCTATTTTCGCTTCTACTGTTCGCATTTTACGGCGTGGTGTAAGCAACCTTTTTTCAATCGTTACTTCACCTTGCTCGCCCAGTTCCACAATATAATATCCTTTTTTATGTTTTTCTTCAGAAATAGAATATGCAAGTGGAGAACCGGAATATCGAATTGTCTCATTACGTACGAAATGCGCTTGATGTAAATGTCCAAGCGCTGTGTAATGAAACTTATCAAAATAATGACTATTTACGTATTCAGCACCACCAATTGAAAGTGGTCGTTCTGCATCACTTGTATTCTCCTCCGCTTCGCCTGCAGAAGTTACAAATGCATGACCAACAAATACGTGTCTTGCTTCTTGATCCATCGTTTCAGAAAGCTCATTCATAAAAATACGCATCGCATCATCATGAGAACGTACGTCTTCATTTTTCAATACATGTCTCACTATGCTTGGATCCGCATAAGGAACGAGATGGAAGTGAACCTCGCCATATTCATCAGTTAATATAATTGGCTCATATGGAAATTGAAATTGCCCCACAATAAATAATCCTTGTTTCTTCATTAAACTACTACCAAAATGAATACGATCTGGACTATCATGGTTTCCTGCAACTGCAATAACTGGCGTTTGTAAATCAATGACTATTTTTTGTAAAACATCATTTAATAAGTCTACTGCTTCTGTAGGTGGAATTGCTCGGTCGTATAAATCACCTGCAATAATTACGGCATCTGGTTTTTCTTCCTCAACAGCTTGTACAAATTGATCTAATACAATCTTTTGATCTTCAGTCATATACACGCCATGAACAAGTTTTCCTAAATGCCAATCCGCTGTATGAAATAACTTCATATTTTCTTTCTCCTTTTAATTTACTGATTTAAGTGATACAAGTTGATAGTTTATTGTAGTTCTTTCGTTCTCCCACTCTAACTTTTGTATCATTGCACTACCAATTCTTTCTTCATTTGATTTATATAAAGGTAATATTTCTTGCACTGTAAATAAGTGATAACCATCCAATGTTAATTGAAATATGTTTTCTTCTATATGTAATCTTACTTCTTTTTCATTTGAAATAATTTTTGTGTGCATCTCAAATTTCATGCTAGATACAACCCCTTTTTCTAATCTCTACATTATTAATAGTATATTGGCTATGCAAGATTGACAAGTAAATACACGGTGAAGTGCCTACTTTTCTATTGCTATATGTTTTTTATTTTTATATACAATACGGTATGTGAAATTTTATTAGTTTCAAAAACAAAAATGTCTCATGCGACATCTTTATTTTTGTATAAAGTCTTTCATTACATAATATAAAACTGTAATGAGAACGATCGCTACAAAAAATGAAAATACTGCGACAATGTACCCATCCTTATTTAATAGAATACAAAAAGAAATAGATATGATAAAAATCGGAAATACAAGCCGTACTTTATCCTTCACTTCCTCTGTCGTATCTGTATGATGAAAATACTGAGTTATTCCTATCATTAAAGAAGACAAAATTATCACCGACAAAAGTAAAGGTACTGGCATTCCGATTTCTCCTTTCTCTATTTCTAATGAAAAGCAACTTTTCTTTCATTATTATTACTTCAAATACTCTTTCCAAAGTGATTTTGTACAATTTACACTTATATAATAGCGTGTTTATCATGATAACTTCAAATAATTAAAATTACAGTAATGTTGTAATATTCATTTTCAACCTCCAAAATCCTGCAAATATAACTCGTCAAAATATGCAGTGTCGAAATTAACATGTACCGCCAACTTTAGACAAAATTTATAAAGGACATTTCAGTACATATAAAGAATTAAGAATAAGAAGAAATGTAAGGGAGGATGAATTATGACTGAACACGTTTTATTTTCTGTTAGCGAAAACGGCGTTGCATCAATTACTTTAAACCGCCCAAAAGCACTTAATTCTTTATCTTATGACATGTTGCAACCAATTGGGCAAAAACTGAAAGAGTGGGAACATGATGAGCGAATTGCGCTTATCGTATTAAAAGGCGCTGGCACAAAAGGTTTTTGTGCAGGTGGCGACATTAAAACTCTTTATGAAGCACGTTCAAATGAAGCTGCACTACAGCATGCGGAACGTTTCTTTGAAGAAGAGTATGAAATTGATACATATATTTATCAATATAAAAAACCGATTATCGCTTGTTTAGATGGAATTGTAATGGGTGGTGGTGTCGGTCTTACAAATGGTGCGAAATATCGAATTGTAACTGAGCGTACGAAATGGGCAATGCCAGAGATGAATATCGGCTTCTTCCCAGATGTCGGTGCTGCTTATTTCTTAAATAAAGCTCCAGGGTTTGCTGGCCGATATGTTGCTTTAACAGCATCTATTTTAAAAGCTGCTGACGTACTATTTATAAACGCTGCTGATTACTTTATGACATCTGATTCAATACCAAATTTCCTTACTGAACTTGAAAGTGTAAATTGGCATAAAGAAGATGATGTACATACTAGTTTAAAAGAAGTTATTCGTACATTTGCAACTGTTCCAAACTTAGAAAGCGAGCTTGCTCCTTCATTAGAAGAAATGAATGCCCATTTTGCTTTCGATACAATTGAAGAAATCGTCCATTCATTGGAGAAAGACCAAAGTTCCTTTGCTTTAAAAACGAAAGAAACGTTATTATCCAAATCCCCTGTTTCATTAAAAGTAACATTAAAACAGTTTATTGATGGAAAAGATAAATCCGTTGAAGAATGTTTCGCTACCGACCTTGTACTTGCTAAAAATTTCATGAGACATTCAGATTTCTTCGAAGGAGTACGTTCTGTTGTCGTTGATAAAGATCAAAATCCGAAATATAAATATAAGCAGTTAAGTGATGTTTCAGAAGAAGATGTAAATCGATTCTTTAACTTACTGAACGCATAAGTAATGAGTTATCCCTCACCAATCGCCCGTTCATTCGGGTTAAACCTGAGGCTATATAGTCGTGTAATTACACGACTATATAGCCTCTTTTCTATTTAATAATTTTTAATAAAATTTAATTTAATTTTATTAAATCAAAATATGTGCTACACTATTTTTAATCAAATATTCTAAAAATAAAAAAGGAGGAGCGACTATGATTGAAAATTTTTTTCTTTTCATCATTATGTCTATTTGTCTTATTATTTTACCCGGTCCAGATACAGCAATGGCCACGAAAAATACATTAGTTGCCGGTAAGGTGGGCGGAGTAAAAACAGTGTTCGGCACATGTATTGCACTTTTGATTCATACGCTAGCTGCAGTAATCGGGCTATCCGCACTTATTGTAAAGTCAGCTCTTTTATTCTCTATTTTCAAGTACGTTGGAGCTCTATATTTAATTTATATTGGTATTAAAGCCCTTTTAGCTGTAAGAAATAAAGAAGGTGTTGATACGAACGATTTATCTTTGAATAATGAAGATGAACACACTTCTTGCTTTCGCCAAGGGTTTCTTACGAATTTATTAAACCCTAAAGTTGCAGTTTTCTTTTTAACGTTTTTACCGCAATTTTTAAATCCGAATCATAATACGTTTATTCAACTTCTCGTAATGGGCCTTACTTATCTCGTTTTAACAGTTATTTGGTTCGCTTTTTATATATTTTTAATTGATAAAATTAGTGCTTTTATGAAAAAACCGAAGACGCAACGTTATATTCAAGGGTTAACGGGAATCGTCTTAATTGGTTTTGGCATTAAACTTGCTTTTGAAAAAAGTAATTAACAAAACGAAAACCACCACTATTTCTAGTGGTGGTTTTCATTTAATAACTGATTTGACTGTTTACTCTTTATTAAAACCAGCGCTCAGTTACAACTTTTTTACGTGTATAGAATTGAACCCCATCTGTACCATTTGTACCTAAATCACCAAAGAATGAAGCTTTATTTCCTGCAAATGCGAAGAATGCCATTGGTGCTGGAACGTTTACGTTTACACCGATCATACCAGCATCGATATTATCACGGAACGTTTGTGCATGCTTACCATTTGACGTATAAATTACCGCACCATTTGCAAATTTAGATTGATTTGTTAGTTTAATACCTTCTTCTAAATCTTTAACACGTACAATGCTTAATACCGGAGCAAAAATCTCATCTTGCCAAATTTTCATTTCTTGATTTACACCATCAAAGATTGTCGCACCTACAAAGTAACCTTCTCCAACTTCTTCCTTAATTTGACGACCATCTACTAATAAAGTAGCTCCATCTGCTACACCGCTATTAATATAGCCTAATACACGCTCTTTATGAGATTCACGAATTAATGGTCCAACATAGTTATCTTCGTGGAAACCATCACCTACTTTTAATTTCTTCGTCTCTGCTACTAGTACGTCGATGAATTCATCAGCAATTTCATCAACTACTGCTACTACTGAACATGCCATACAGCGCTCTCCACTACTTGCGAATGCAGACCCAATTACACCTTGCACTGTTTTCTCAAGATTGCAATCTGGCATTACAATCGCATGGTTTTTCGCACCAGCTAACGCTTGTACACGTTTCCCATGTTTCGTACCTGTTTCATATACGTAACGAGCTACTGGCTCAGATCCAACGAACGAAACAGCTTGAATATCTTTATTTTCTAAAATGCTATTTACAACATCTTTTCCGCCTTGTACTAAATTTAATACTCCTTTTGGAAAACCAGCTTCATAGAATAACTCTACAAGTCGCTCTGCTAAAAGTGGTGTTCTTTCAGATGTTTTTAATACGAAAGTATTACCGCAAGCAATTGCAAGTGGGAACATCCATAATGGAATCATCATTGGGAAGTTAAACGGTGTAATACCAGCAACAACTCCAATTGGATAGCGCCAAATCGATCCATCAATGCCGCTAGCAATATTCGGTAGAGCTTGTCCCATCATTAAATTGGGCGTAGATGTTGCAAGTTCTACTGCCTCAATACCGCGTTGTACTTCACCAGTTGCATCCGTTAATGTTTTACCATTTTCAAGCGTAATGATTTTAGCAAGCTCTTCTTTGTTTTCTTGTAAAAGCTGTAAATATTTATACAATTGTCTTGAACGATTCGGAACTGGTACTTTAGACCATGTTTCGTATGCTGCTTTCGCCGCTTCAACTGCTTTTTCAACATCTTCTTTCGGAGATAGTGGAACGTAAGCGATAATTTTTCCAGTCGCCGGATTTGGAACTGCTTCTACTTCTGTACCAGTAGATTCTACCCACTCACCATTAATATGATTTTTTACTCGTTTAATTTCAGTTGTAATCATTATATTCTCTCCTTTTTTTATGATGTTTATAAGTCTATTATTTTTGATTAGAAATTAATTGTTCACTAACTTTCTTATATAAAGCAGCCATATCGTTTTCACCATACCCAGCTTCACTTGCTTCTTCATATATATTTAATAGCATTTCGCTTACTGGTAAGTGAAGTTCGCTTTCTTTCGCTAAATCTACTGCAAACCCCAAATCTTTCTTTAATAAATTCACAGTAAAGCCTGGCTCGTAGTTTTCTGATGCAATGAAACTTTTATAATTTCGCTCATAAATTCTACTTTGACCGTAACTTACATTTAAAATATCAAACATTTTATCTAAATCCATATCGTTCTTTTTCGCTAATGTTAAAGCTTCACTCACACCAGCTGTATAAAAACCAATTAATAGATTATTAATTAATTTAACTGTTGTACCACTATCAATCTTCTCACTAACATGGAAAATGTTCGCGCCTAGTACGCCCATGATAGATTCCGTTTTCTCATATACATCTTTTGATCCACCAACCATAAACGTTAATGTACGGTTTTCTGCTCCAATTACCCCACCACTAACAGGTGCTGCTAAAAAGTCTACTTTCTTTTCCTTGGCAGCTTCTTCTAACTGTTTGTTTAATTGTGGAGATACAGTACTTGTATCAATTAAAACTACATTCGAATGACTATTTTCAAATAATCCTTCTTCCCCAAAATAAACTGATTCAACAGCACGAGGTGAAGGTAAACTTGTAAAAATCACATCGCATGTTTCTGCTAGCTTTGAGATTGATAAGCCAATAATTCCTCCTTCACTTTCAAAGGAAGCTTCAGCCTCTTTATTTAAATCCACACCGTATACTGTGTAACTTGATTTAACTAAATTTTTAGACATTGGAAGACCCATGTTACCTAAACCGATAAAACCAATCTTTTTCATATCGCTTTCCTCCTATTTACACAATATACTTTCCGCGATTTATAATAGCTTTCGCAATCTCTCTCTTTTTTGTAAATACGTTCGTGTATAAAGGCACTAATAATTGACGAATTTCAGCTAAAATCACGTGTCGATCTTGTTCTTCTGTAACAGCCGCTGAAAGTATAGAAATCGCCTCTTCTTCTACTTTGCGATAGCCTTCTTCACAAATAACGTCAGTTATCATTTGTTTCGTACGCTCTTTCTCTTCACCATTTTTACTAATAGCTTTACTCGTACGTAAAAATGCTGATTCCATGACGTACACGTCCGTTAACATATTTGATAATACACGTGAATATTCTTGCTCTTGATCAATTTTTAACCCTGGAGTTTTAGAGAGCGTTTTCAAAGATTGTTTCAACAATTTTTTCGCTAATAAAATGTAACGATGGTTTCTTTCGACATTTGCTACATCAATCTCTACTTCTGTATCTTCAATTTGTTCCATTTGCTTCATTAACATTTTGGCAACTGTTAATCTATTAATTTCGTTCGTTCCTTCAAAAATACGACTAATTCTAGCATCACGATATAATCGTTCTACTTCGTACTCTTGCATATAACCGTAACCACCATGAATTTGTACAGCTTCATCTACGATTTGACCTAATGTTTCAGAAGCATTTACTTTATTAAGTGCACATTCAATTGCAAATTGAGACATTTTCTTCATAAGATCTTCATCACTCTCATGAATTGCTGCATCAATTACACCAGCTGTACGATAAGCTGCACTTTCTGCTCCATATGTAGCAATGATCATATTTGCAATTTTCTCTTGAATCATCGTAAAATCTACTAATTCCGTTTGGAACTGTTTTCGCTCTTTTCCATATTGAACCGATAAACCAATTGCTTGTTTTGCTGTTCCAATATTTCCAAAAGCAAGCTTTAATCTAGCAAAGTTTAGAATATTTAGAGCTACGTGATGCCCTTTCCCAACTTCCCCTAAAACATTTTCAACAGGGATGACAACATCTTCTAAAATAAGAGTAGCCGTAGAAGAACCTTTAATCCCCATTTTCTTTTCTTCTAGTCCAATAGATACACCTTCACATGTTCTTTCGACAATAAACGCTGTCATTCCTTTATTTGTCTTCGCAAAAACAACGTATACATCTGCCATATGAGCATTTGTAATCCACTGCTTTTCACCATTTAACTTCCAAGCAGTACCATCTTCATTTAATACTGCACTCGTTTTTGCACTTAAAGCATCAGAACCAGCATTCGGCTCAGTTAAAGCATAAGCCCCAATCCATTCTCCAGACGCAATTTTCGGCAAATATTTTTCTTTTTGTTCTTTCGTTCCGTAATATATGTAAGGCAATGTACCTACACCTGCGTGTATATTAAATGAAACGCTAAATGCACCAGCGTATCCCATTTTTTCTGCTACAAGCCCTGAAACTGCCTTTCCTAACTCAAATCCACCATACTCTTCTGGAACCTCGATACTTAATAATCCAAGTTCTCCAGCTTTCCCAAATAATTTACGAGAAACTTTATAGTTATGTTGTTCAATATTCTCCATTTGTGGAACAATTTCTTGTTTAACGAATTGTTCTGTCGTTTTTGCAATTAAATCTTCATCTCCTGAAAAATCTTCTGGCGTAAAGAAACTATGATTCACATCTTTATTAAGTGAAAAAAATTCATCCCACGGTAACTTCGTTTTCTCCATCTGAATCCCCCTATCATTTCGGCCTTACTTGCTACTACGTATGCTCGTCTACGATGAGTGGAATTTCTTATTTTTGAAAACAGAAGGCGATGAATTTTCACATCAAGCAGTTCGTTTTGCCAAAGATGTATTCTCATCGCCTTAGTTGTTTTATCTATTGATCCTCTGATAATACTGTTTTTGCAATTCCTGTATCTAGTTCTTCAAAGTCATGGTATGAAATTGTTTCATATAATTCACTTCTCGTTTGCATATTTGAAAGTGCATCTTTTTGAGAACCTGTTTCCTTAATTAAAGTAAACACATTCTCATACGCTTTCGCTGCAACGCGAAGTGAAGTTACAGGATAAATAACCATTTGGAAGCCCATATTCGCAAATTCCTCTGCACTATAATACGGCGTTTTCCCAAATTCAGTCATATTCGCAAGTAAAGGTGCATTTACTTTACTATTAAATAGACGGAACTCTTCTTCTGATTGAAGTGCTTCAGGGAATATCGCATCTGCACCTGCTTTTACATAAGCGTTCGCTCTATCGATTGCTTCATCTAAGCCTTCTACACCGCGAGCATCTGTGCGCGCTACAATATATAAGCTTGGTGCGACTTCTTTAATCGCTTTAATCTTTTGAACTAATTCTTCTGTCGTAACGAGTTTCTTACCATTTAAATGTCCACATTTCTTTGGTAATTGTTGATCTTCAATTTGAACAGCTGCAACTTTCGCTTCTACCATTTCTACCGCTGTTCTCGCTACGTTTAAAACACCACCAAATCCTGTATCAATATCAACAAGAACTGGTAAGTCTGTAGCTCTTACTAGGTCTCTTGCTCTCTCTGCTACTTCAGTAGACGTCACGATTCCTAAATCAGGTAGTCCTTTACTCGCAGTATAAGCTGCTCCTGATAAATAAAGAGCTGAGAATCCTGTATTTCTCGCAACTAAAGCTGCCATTGCGTCATGAGCACCAGGAATTTGCAATATTTCATTTGCTTCCACTAAAGCTCGGAAGCGATTCGCAAGCTCCTCTTGTGTTGACTGTTTATTCACAACCCAAGCCATTCTAAATTCCCCCTATTATTAAATTAAGAATAGATCTACAAATTCGTTTACATTCATATTTTCTAGCTTCTCTTCATTTAAACAAACTTCATGAATTTGTTCTTGTTGCTTGCTAGAATAATGACCTGCCATATTTGCAGTGAATTTTTGAACAACTTTTGGAATTGCTTCGTCTCTACGGAAACGGTGACCAAGTGGATATTCACATTCCACGTTTTCTGTTACAGTGCCATCTTTGAAATGAACTTGAACAGCGTTGGCGATTGAGCGCTTGTTCGGGTCAAGATAGTCTAAACTGTACTGTTTGTTTTCAACAACGACCATCTTATTACGTAATTCATCTACACGTGGATCATTTGCTACTGCATCCTCATAATCGTCCGCGACGATATCTCCTTTTAATAAACCAATTGCCGTAATGTATTGTAAGCAATGATCACGATCAGCTGGGTTATTTAATGGACCTTCTTTATCAATAATACGAATGGCTGATTCATGAGTTGTAATTGTAATACGGTCAATTTCATCTAATCTTTCTTTAATTTCCGGATGTAATTTCACAGCACATTCTGCAGCTGTTTGTGCATGGAATTCTGCTGGATATGAAACTTTAAATAATACATTTTCCATTACATATGACTCTAGTGGTCTTGCTAATTTTAACTCTTGTTTATTAAATAATACATCTTGGAATCCCCAGCCTGGTGCAGATAAAGCTGTTGGATAACCCATTTCACCTTTTAGAGCAGTCATTGCAAGATGAACACCGCGGCTCGTTGCATCACCTGCTGCCCAAGATTTACGTGAGCCTGTGTTTGGAGCATGACGATATGTACGAAGACTAGAATTATCAATCCACGCATGTGATAATGCATTAAAGATTTCTTCACGTGTTCCGCCAAGCATTTTTGCAACTACAGCAGTCGTTGCTACTTTTACGTATAAAACGTGGTCAAGACCAACACGGTTTAAGCTGTTTTCTAAAGCAAGTACACCTTGAATTTCATGTGCTTTAATCATCATTTCTAATACTTCACGTACTTTTAACGGTTCTTTTCCTTCTGAAATACGAACACGGCTAATATAATCTGCCACTGCTAAAATTCCGCCTAAGTTATCAGATGGATGTCCCCACTCTGCTGCAAGCCAAGTATCGTTATAGTCTAACCAACGGATCATACATCCGATATTAAATGCACCCTTCACTGGATCAAGTACATATGACGTTCCTGGTACACGTGTACCATTTGGCACGATTGTTCCTGGTACAACTGGTCCTAATAATTTCGTACACTCTGGATATTGTAGTGCTAAAATTCCGCATCCAAGTGTATCAAGTAATACGTAACGAGCAGTACTGAATGCTTCTGCACTAGTTACCTCTTTATTTAATACATAATCCGTAATCTCTTCTAATAATGCATCTTTTTGTTTAATTTCATTTGTTTTAATCATGCTATCCTTCCCTTTCTGTCGAAAATTCGTTATTATTAATGATGGGTGTCGGTCAAACACCCATCTGGCGGGCGGCGCTAACAACTCCCCAGTTGTTCTTATTTACTAAGTACATGTCGCTCGCCAATATAATTTACACGTGGACGGAACAATCGATTGTTCGTATGTTGCTCAATTACGTGTGCACATAGTCCTACTGTTCTTGAGCTAAAGAAAATTGGTGTATACAATTGAATTGGAATACCAAGCATCCAATATACTGGTGCTGCATAATAATCAAGATTTGGATAAATGCCTTTTTCCTTCTCCATGATTTTCTCTCCAGCTTCACACATTTCATATAGTGTATAATCACCTTTTACATCACATAACTGTTTTAAAGCTTCCTTCATCATAAGTGCTCTTGGATCCATTTTCTTCATATAAACACGGTGTCCAAAGCCCATAATTTTTTCTTTGTTATATAATTTTTTCTGTAATAACTCTTCAAACTTCTCAACATTGCCAGCCTCTAAAAGCATGTACATAACAGCTTCATTCGCACCGCCATGTAAGCTTCCCTTTAAGGATGCAACCGCACCTGTTAGAGCACCGTATAAATCCGATTGTGTTGATGCAATTACGCGCGCTGTAAATGTAGAGTTTGGCATTTCATGTTCACTATATAAAACAAGGGAACGATCAAAGATCTTCTCCTCAAGTTCAGTCGGTTTCTTACCAGTTAACATATAGAAGAAATTCGCACTATACGATAATTCCTTAAGAGGTTCAATTGGATCCTCATTATTTAAAATATGATAGCTATTTGCTACAATGTTTGGTACTTTACTTAATAGCTTGTACCCTCGGCTTTTATTCACCTCTAAAGAGCGATTTTCGATATCATTATCGTAACCAGCTAATGCGGACACACCTGTACGTAACCCATCCATAGGGTGCGTTTCTTTCGGTAATGCCTTTAGCACGTTGAATACACCTTCTGGTACCGCATATTCTTCTTTTAATTTCTTTTCAAGTGTTGCTTTTTCATCCTCATTCGGTAGATGTTCCTCTAATAAAAGGTGCACAATGTCTAAATACTCTTTTGTTTTTGAGAGTTCGATTAAATCATACCCTTGAATTACAATTTCACCTTTCACTGTATCAAGAAACGAGATCTTCGTCTCCGCTGCCACTATACCATCTAATCCCGGGGAAAATTTTTCTTCAGCTTTCATCATTATTTCCTCCAATCCTAATAGATCTTCGTGCACATAACTGTAAGCCTTTACAATACTATGAAACTACATTTCTATTTCAATGTATCAGAGTTTTTAGAAGATTTCAATTTATTTTATAATGATATGTTTCCTATACTTTTTCGGATGTAATAATACAATTTTTCAAAAATAATTTTCATATTTTATAAAGAAAGGACAGACTTCTTTTCAATTTTTATTAAAACAAAATATAAGGATGGTTCAAAAAATCCCGCTAAATATATCATTCTTCCCATTTTTTTAAGAAAATAAATAAAAACGAGTTGTACACATATACAACTCGTTTCTACATGATATTTATTTCACTATCTCTTCAATATAATTTTCATATAAAACTTATTTATTTTTAAAAAAGTTATTATTTTACATAATTAAATTAAATTGCTTTCATTCCCTCGTACTAACCTACAACTAAATGATAGTTTTAAAAGTACCAAAGTTCATCAACATCCACAAAAAATAGAATGACTTCTTACTCAACTGATACAATTTCCCCATCTGGTTTCTTAGAAACTATCCCTAAAGAATATCCATGCTGCATTGAATTACAATCATGTTATATTCGTAATTCTTCCTTAAACCATTGTAGAGCGTCATGTTCAATTGTAATTTTCATCTTTGTTACTCCCGTTTAAGCAAATTCTTTTTTAACTAAGCGCTGTTTTACAAAAATGACAAAAATAATGAAAGCAATTAATCCTGAAATTGCACTACCTGCAAATAAAATACGGTAACCAAACATTTGCGAAACAACTCCAAGTAAAATCGCACCAAGTCCTATTCCTAAATCAAATGCAGTAAAGAATGAAGCGTTAGCGACTCCTCTTTTACTCGGATCAACAATTGTAATCATCGCTGCTTGCAATGCCGGCTGCGCTGAACCGAATCCAACACCGTATAATGCAGCGGCGATAACTACACCCATTAAACTATGTGAAATCGTTAATACAACTATTGCGATGATAGTAATGCATAGTGCCGGGAGTATGATAAATACTTCCCCATACTTATCTAATAGTTTTCCTGAAACTGGTCTTACAATTGTTAAAGAAACTGCATATACAAGAAAGAATGTCCCAGGATTCACATCAATTGACGATGCAAATAGCGGTAAAAATGTCGTAATCCCTCCATATGCAAATGATAAAAAGAAAACAACAATCGTAATGGATAGAACGGACTTTTCAAACAACTGCATTTTCCCTTTTTCTTTTTGTGGTGTGAATGGTATTTTCGTCATGAGTGATAATAAGACTGCCATAAAGGATAAAAGAGTTGCTAACAAGAATAGGCCGTGAAATGAATAATTTTGTACAACCGATAATCCAATCATTGGGCCAATTGCCATCGCAATTGTCATAGCCATACCGTACCATCCCATACCTTCACCACGGCGTGAATCTGGAATGATATCAGTTATCGCTGTTCCAACAGCTGTTGTGGAAACAGCCCATGTTACTCCGTGAATCACACGTAAAACAGCTAAAAGAATAATAGTCGATGCTAAATTATAAGAATACATCGTTATCCCAAAAAAGATAAGCCCGAAAATAATAAAAGATCTTCTACCATATTGATCTAACATTCCTCCAATAATCGGTCGTATTACAACTGCAGCTATTGTAAACATCCCCATCATAAGTCCAACTTGTGATTCATTACCACCTATCTCTTTAATAAAGAGAGGCAGCGTTGGTACAAGTAAATAAAATCCAGTAAATAAAAATAACATTGCGAAAGTCATTTGAATAAATGATTTCGTCCATAATCGTTCCATTAAAATTCCTCCATAAACACGTAAGTTATTGCAATTAACACCTCCATTTTACATTTTCTAATTTCCTTTTCCCTCCGTAAATAGACGTATCTTTTTATAATAAATGGTCCACCATCCATTTAAATTGGTCTTACAACTTTATATGTATACATTAGCCTAAAGTCCTACCTATATGTACCTTTATATGTGTGAAAAGAATATACTACTTTATTATCACAACTTAGGAGTGATTATTTTTATGTGGGTATCTTCAAGAATATCCGTCGTAGTTCCTTCGACTCCTGGGATACACGTTCCAGCCGTTCATACGGCTAGTTCCGATGTAGGAATTGAACTTCCCGCAACTTGGCAACAATGTCAAATTCCCGGTCTAGTTACTCCTTCATTTTGGCATCATGGCGAACATCCAAGTAGTACTACCTTTTAAAGCCACAGTTATCCTTCACTACCTCAGGCACAAGTTTTTTATCATTTTCCTTCTATTTATTTTCAAAAATTTCTATTGTACTTTTAACATTTAAACGGAAAAAGCACTTAAGAATGTAATATATACAAATCTTAAGTGCTTTTTAATATTTTTATAAAGTGAAACTTTAATCAGTGGGGGTTTTGTTCATCCCCCACTGATTATCAGCCTTCACCAATCGGGTTTTTACGGGCATTTGATCCCCCACCTAACTTCTTTGCTTTCGCTGAATTTTGAGGTGGGGGGTCTTACTGCCCGTTAAATGCGGGATAAATTTTTCTTACTGCCCATTATTAACAGGGGCCCCTCCTGCATTACCGCCAGTCTCTGGTTGTGTGGTCGCTGGTGGAGTTGTATTTCCTTGACCTCCTCCGTTATTCGCTGGAGGTGTTGTATTCCCTTGGCCTCCTCCGTCATTTGCTGGAGGTGTCGTATTTCCTTGGCCTCCTCCGTTATTTGCTGGAGGTGTCGTATTCCCTTGGCCTCCTCCGTTATTTGCTGGAGGTGTCGTATTCCCTTGACCTCCTCCGTTATTTGCTGGAGGTGTCGTTCCTTGACCATTTCCATTATTTTGTTCATTTTGTTTCTTTTCTTCTTCTTGTTTCTTTTGCTCTTCTAGTTTCTTTTGTTCTTCTTGCTTCTTCAGTTCCTCTTGTTTTTTTAATTCTTCTTGTTTTTTAAGTTCTTCTTGTTTCTTTAATTCTTCTTGCTTTTTCTCTTCTTCAGTTTTTTGCTGTTGATCTTGTTTTGGTTTTTCCGTTGTATCCGGTACGCTCGTATTTGGAGAAGAATCACGTTTTTCTCCTTTTATACGCAGCTCACTACCTTCTTGAATTACACTACTTGGCATTTTAAATCTTGATTTATCTGTAGCCATCTCGCTCATCATTTCTTTAAAGATCAACTGTGCAATTTTCGTATTTTTACTACTAATATACTCGTCTTTACCATCTTTCATATACCCAGTCCATACTGCCATCGTATATTGCGGCGTATAACCTGCAAACCAACTATCACGAGTTGCACTTTCCGGAATATTAAATTTCGCTAATTGTTTTGAATCATAGTTTGTTGTACCTGTTTTTCCAGCTACATCTAAAGAACTTATATTTGCTGCTGTACCAGTACCTGATGTCACTACTGAACGAAGCATATCAGTAATCATATATGCTGTAGAGTCAGCTATAACTTGTTTTGGTTTTTGCTCAAAACTTTGTGACTTGCCGTCTGGATAAACTACTTTCTTAACAAAATGCGGTTTTGCATACTTTCCACCATTTCCAAATGTCGCATAAGCACCCGCTATTTCAGTTGGTGATACTTCGTTTGTACCAATAGCTGTAGATTCTGCCGGCGCTTTATTAAATGTAATACCTAATTTCTCAGAGAATTCCTTTGATTTATTAAGTCCTACTTCTTTTGCAGTTTTAACTGCTGGAACGTTACGTGACATTTTTAACGCTTCACGCATAGTAATTGGGCCTAAATGACTTCTGTCAGCATTTCGAAGTTCTTGTCCAGTTGAATATTTAAATGGAGAATCATCAATTTGATGATACGTAGCCCATTTTAAGTATTCAATTGCAGGACCGTAATCAAAGATTGGCTTCATAGTTGAACCAGCTGCACGGTCTAATTCAATTGCCATATTATGTCCTTTAAATACTGCTTTATTTTCACCGCGCCCACTACCTATAGCACGAACCTCACCTGTTTTCGTATCCATAAATGTGAAAGCACCTTGGAATTTATCATTTGGATAATTAATAATATTTTCATTTAAAATCTTATCAGCAAATTCCTGTGCTTTCGGGTCTAATGTTGTATAGATTTCTAAACCATCTGATCCAATATTAACATCTGGTATTTCCTTTTCTACCTCTTTAACTACTGCATCCATAAATGCAGTATGTGGCATTGCTTGAAGTTCCGTTGCTGTCTTAAGTCCCTTTGTCACTTCAACTTTCGAAGCTTCTTCCATTTCTGCCTTCGTAATATAGCCATGTCGATTCATTAACCCTAGTACAACATTTCTTCTTTCTGTTGCTCTTTGAATATTTTCCGTTTTTGTTGGATCATAGTTATTCGGTGCTTTCGGTAAACCTGCAAGCATCGCAACTTCTGGTAATGTTAACTCTTTCAATTCTTTACCATAGTAGTTTTGTGCTGCTGTTGCGATACCATATGAACGGTTTCCTAAGTTAATTTTATTTAAATACATTTCTAAAATTTCATGTTTTGAATATTGTTGTTCTAGCTTATACGCTAAATATATTTCTTGAACTTTACGTTTTGATGTTTTTTCCATCGATAAGAAGTAGTTTTTAATAACTTGTTGCGTTATCGTACTTCCACCTTGTGAACCGTAATCTCCTTTAAGACTCACCAAAACTGCACGGGCAGTACCTTTAAAGTCTACTCCGCTATGCTCATAAAAACGTGCATCTTCTGTTGCTAAAAATGCATTTTCTACTAATTTAGGAATTTGATCATACGTAACATTCGTCCGTTTCTCTTTCCCGTATTCATATACCAAATCGCCATTTTTATCATAAATTTTTGAGGATAACGGATTAACAAGTTTTGCTTTCTCAAGTTTTGGCGCGTCCTTAATCATTACGAAGAAGGTTGCAACCCCCGCCACTAAACCAACAATACCAAGTAATAAACAAGTAATTAAAAACTTACGAAAGAACGATGTTTTACCTTTTGGTTTTTGTGTTTTAGAAGCTGGCTGTTTTTTCTTTTTAACTTGTCGTCGCTCCTCTCGAGAACGATAATTTTCTGACATGTTACTTTCTCCTGCCTTTCAATTCTCCCGTTGATTTACTTAAAAATATTGAGGTCACTTTCTAAACTGAATTTAATTAAGAAAGTATATTGACCTGGAGCATTCAATATTTTCCTAATTCACAGATTATAAATTTTAGAATACTTCTTATACAAACTATTTTCACTTCTATTTTTCCTAATAATGCTGCCCCTTTAAGCATAGAATGTAAAAAGTGAATTTTTAATACCTCGTATAAATAATATACCTTTTTTTCAAATGGTCAATATTTTCTTATTTATAAATCAAAGGTGAAATAAAAATAGCACAACGATATGTACTTCGTGTGAACTTCCTTATAATTACGTATAACGAACATTTAATATATTGCATATAAGTATAATACCTCTTTATTTATAAGGATTTCAACACTACAACTTCAACATCTACAAGAAATTATTAAAAATGAAAAGTGAGGAGTTGCGTAATGATGGAGCTATCTCCCGTGATTTCCAAAAATTTAGTTGCTGTTGGTTATAATCCATTTTCTATGATTTTACGTATTCAATTAAAGAATGGAATGTATGATTTCTTTAACGTGCCTGAAAACATTTACACCGGTTTATTAAACGCACACTCTAAAACTAATTATCACAATACTTATATTAAAAATTCTTTCCGCTATACTAAAATTTAAACTTAAACAAAATGAAAAAAGAAAGGAGGTAATCCCCCTTTCTTTTTTATTTCACGACTCAACTATCTTCTATTTCTCTTATTCATTTCATCATATGCTTGAATTTGTTTTTTTAATCGTCGATCTGCTTTTTTATCATGTACAACTAATATCGCATGGATAACGCCTGGAACCCAAAAAATTAATGTTAATATGAAGTTAATTATTGCTTGAAATGGCTTTCCACAAAATAATACGGCTACAGGTGGAAGAAGAATTGCCAACAAATACATCATCTCTTGAAAACTCCTTGCTTTGTATTTTTAATCTCTCTTCACTTCATACGCAAATAAAAGCATTTTTTTATACTTTCTATATTTTTATTTACCACTACTATCTTTTCTACTGCTATATATTCTATTCTAATACCAAAAAACCTACCACTTCAACTTTTCTACTTATGTAAAATTGAAATTTTACACATCTCCTTTATATGAACAATTTCATATAATTATTTTATCTAACCTTTCTTCTTTCTCTATTAAAGTTAGTCCAATCGCAGAAATAGCCGTTCCTATCGCTTGTATCCAAACACCAATGAGTGCTATTATTCTCTCATTTTTCTTATCAACCGTACTGTCCTCCTTTTCAATTTCATTATTTGATATATTAATAATACCTTGATATGCTTGAAGTCCAGCACCTAAACTTTGCAGAGAATTACCTAATATTATAATTCTCTGTATTGCTTTCATCTCAAGCAAAGCCGCTTCCACTCCTAAAAATGCACCAATTCATGAAATCGATCAACCATTGCACGACCTAACCCTTGCGTCACTCCTGTAATAATTACACTTTTACCACTGTTATTTCGTTTCAAGCCTCTCTCCTCCTTTACAATATTTTATTATCTTCTTTTTCATTCAGCCATTTACTAAAGTATCAACTCATTTCATTCTTTAGTAGGAGTTTTTATATAAACAAAAAGAGTAACGATAACGGTTACTCTTTTTTATGTATCAAAAAAATCCCTATTTATTTCGTTATTGTTTTTAAATTTCAGCTTCTCTTTCCCGCATTTCTTACACCGATACACATAAGCTACACCTAGCTTACCACTTTTAAAATCTTCATTATCCTGCATCTTAATAAAACTATATTTATGTTTACAGTGAGATTCATTCAAAAAATTTTTAAACCATTTTTTCAACATAGAACAGTCCACCTCTAGGAAAGAATCTTCATATAGTCTGATTACATACTTTTCTTTAAATTCTCAATCTCATGCTGCAACTTTTTAAATTGCTCAAAATGCATAGTAATAGATTGACTGTTACCATACTCAACACTATGCTTCACAAATAAAACACCAGTGTCATGAAAAATTGCTTCCAGTTCTTTTCTGATGGATACTTTCATTATATGTGCTGTTTTAATGACAGATAAAATTGCAATTTCATTAAACTTTAATTTTATTTCATTTGGACAAAATGCTTCTTCAACCAATATAACTTCATTGCTATAAATAAGTGCAACAAGATTACTTGATTTTGTATCTGTTAAATCTACTTTTTTTATAACATTATTCATTACATTTTGCCTCCTTTGATTTCGTATATATTAATTATACAATTGTCGTTTTTAATTACTGAACCTTACATTAATTTTAACATACTTTTATTGTAGGATTAAGCTACACTTCAAACGATTTACTATTCCACAATTTTTGTTACATGAACCATTTGGACTATACGGCCATATAGTAGTGTTAACAAATGATTGTAAAGCGGGTGAAAACTATGCCCTCAGTTGTAGGGAATTTAGTTGTACAAAATAGTAACGGTTCATTTAACTTAGGTGATTTCTACAACGTTTCTCCGAAAGAAAATACGAAGGCTTATAATGGATCTGGTGCTTCAAACGTTGGTTTTGTTGTTAATACTTTTAATGGCGTGAGCGCGACTAATACGTTTGATTCTGACCTTGCAGATCAAAACCAAGTGGGTACAGCCTAATGCTATTTTTTTATCGTTCTGGTTTAGAAATGTTGAATTTGTCTATACTATAATCAGGCTGTTACACAGCTATTATTGATTTTTGGAGTACCCTATCTTTTTCTCCCTTTCCCTGGGGCTTAGCAGCTAGTCTGAAGCTAGCTGCTTTTTCGTTTCATTATTTCTATCCCTCATCTAACAAAAATAAAAAAGCTAAAACTAAAATTTCAGCTTCCTTTATGTTATTTCAATTATATCCGTAGCATTAAATACGTATGTTTTATAAAAAGCGTCAGTACATATTACAATGCGCTTTAGCGGGTTTATATGTACAACTGTCATATAGCTTGTTAGTATGTATCCATCTTCAAAATATGTCACTAATATTTCTTTCTCAGACAATAACGACGTTAATAATTTATCTGAAATGTTCTCTTTCGCTTCGTTTGTTAAAAACGGTTTTTGTACTTTAAACTTTTCCCCAACAACCTTTTGCATACTTAACAACTGTCCCGACATTACTGTAAATGGAACCCATTCTCTTTCTTTTTTTTGCACCTTTACAATATTCATTTCTTAATCTCCTTGATCATTTATCCATTTAATTTCATACATATTGTTCTTCGATGATTCTTTCATAATTGCTTGGCTCATATTTATCCCACATTAAATGGACAGTAAAGCTCATACCTCTATATTTGCTACAGGTGAGGAAAGTACATTGACAATCAACTGTCCGTAAATAATGTTTCGCGTTCTTTCTAAATCGTATACTATCCACACAGCAAGAACATTAGTTCTAATTATACACGAACCTACGTTCTTTTGAAATGATTTAAATTATATTTTTATCCATCATTTATTTTTTCTTCAACAAATGATCTTTTCACTTCTTATTTAATAGGACATTCACATACCAACAAAAAAGTTTTAATTTTCGAGTTTATTAACCATCTATAAATGAAAGCATATATTATAAAGAACGAACTCACAAAATTTCTATAGAAAAGAGAGCAATGTAAACACTCTCTTTTCATACATACTGTATAAGACTATCTATTAATAATTACCCCTAATTATTAAATATATTTTGGTTGTACTATTATATGTAACTCCCTCTCTGTTACTGCTTTTTTTGGGTTACGAAAATACTCTAATTCGTATTTTAATACTTCATAGTCAACCATCCCGATCTTAATCCCTTTCGTTTCTTTTAAAATAGCTAATAAGTTACTTATATCTTCATCATACGATTCAAAAACCTTTCCTCCACCTTCTCTTTGAAAAATTACTTTCATATTTTCTCCTCCTACGTAATATATTTATCTATTAAATAATTCGTTTAAAAGAATTATTTCTTTATCCTAAAAACTTCATACTAAAAAGAACATCCTTTTTTAGTAGAATGTTCCGCTTTTCACTTCCTATAACCTCAATATTTTTTAATACTATTGTATGTATCACCGATGATTTTATGAGTTTTTTAGATTAGTTAGTTCAAATTTGTTTATGGCTATTTCATAATAAAATACCAGGCCTTTCCTTTCGTATGAGAAATATTCTTGTTGCACATTGTTTCTTATACCTTCCATGCCCTTGCACCTTCTCCATCACGTTCAGCATCATACTATATACATACACCAATATTCCTTTCATTCGTTCAACATATTTTAATTGTTTATATTCGCTACATCCCAGTCCCCCTTCTTCTAAATCAATTACACACAAATGAGCATAATCTAAATTTACTAACGATAATGAAGCAAACATATTTTTTAGAAAGACATTCTTTTCTTCCTATTCAAAATAGCATTTTCGTATACTCTGTATTTTTAATGTAATATATAATTTTTTCGACATTTTTCTACACAAACAGACATTTTTAGTGTATTCTATAGTAGAAGAATAATTAAAAGACTTATTCTTTGCTATTGAGAGAAGAGCCTGAGAGCCATATCAGGCTCTTCTTTACTTATATATGATGTATGATTCTTCAAATTATGTTTATTCACTTCAATCAAATTAATCAATCAAAATATTATAATACCAACATTCTATGAAGTACTTATTTTCCCCCCTGAAAAAACCATAATTTTCCATTGTAATTCTTAATATTTAAATGTAATATTGTATTGTCTTACTATCTATTTATAACTCACACACTAACTAGAAAAGGGAACCTATAAAGGTTCCCTTTTCTAATTGCAGTCATTATTTCTTTTCTAGAAATTCAAATGTATTTTTAAATTCTTTATCATTCACCTTAATATCAGCATCTTTCAATAATTCATTGACTACTTGCTGTTTCCATTTACCTGTCGTGTCTTGTAGTCTTTGCTGTTCTAAATCTTTACGAATATCATCTTTCACTTCATCAAATGGCTTCAATTCTTTTTTATCTGTCACTTTAATAATATGGTAACCGTAAGTTGTTTTTACCGGATCACTTACTTGTCCTGCATCTAATTTATATGCAGCTTCCTCAAATTCTTTCACCGTTTGCCCTGGAGCAAAACCAGCTATTTCTCCGCCTTGTTCTTTTGAACCAGTATCCTCTGAGTATTGCTTCGCTAAAGCCGCAAAGTCTTCTCCGTTATTTACTTTCTCTTTCACTTCTTTAGCAGTCTTTTCATCTTTTACTAAAATGTGACTTACCTTCATTTCTGGTTTATAGTTATCTTTTACATCTTTTTCTGTGACAGTCGCTTTAATCGCTTTCTCAAATGCGATTTCTGGCTTCATTTTTTCTTTTAATTCATCTTCATTTTTCAATCCAACTTGTTCTAGAGTTGATTTGAAGTTGTCGCCCATTTTATCTTTTGCTTCTTTTACTTGTTTTTTTGCTTCTTCATCCGAAACTTTATATTTATCTAGCAATGCCTTACTTAACACCATTTGGTATAAAGTACTTTCTCCATATTTTTGTCTTAACTCTTTACTTAACTCTTTCTCTGTAACATTTCCTACTTTTGATGTTACTATGTTGCCGGAGGAACCACATGCAGATAATGCCAGTACTACGCATGAAATAATTGTTCCTAAAAATAGTTTGTTCTTTTTCAATTCAAAATACCTCACTTTTATTATTATATAAGAATAACTATACAGTATTGTTGTGTAAATAATGTGTTTTCTACATGTAATTCATTTCATTTGAATAAACTATGTATCATGTACTTTTTGTTCAAATATTAAAGGTCATCTTACTATGCATCTGTAATATGACCCTTTACGTATTCTTAAAAACAAGCAACTATTTATAGCAAATTAATAGTTACATGTTCTTCAAGTATCCAATTATTTTGCCCGATATCTACCGCATTTTTCACTCTGCCCCACACACGAAAAGGTTTCGATCCATCTATACTCCCTTTATTATTTATACATTCAGGCTCTGCATAATAGTTAACTCCATACCCAACAGGATATTTTGAAACTGCATAAAACCATTTCACATCAAAATATTTCACATATACCCACTGTTTATCATTTCCTAAGCAAATCATATCTTTATCTGCCCCTCCCCAATAACCCTGTAAGACTAAATATGAATCTTTTTGAGTGATTGTACCTGTAAACTGAGGATTCTCAGGATTTTTATATAGGTTTATGCCATATCCATTAGGATATTTTGAAACTGCAATACCTATACCATTTGATTGCTCTACATCCTCTTTGTCGGATTGAATAGATTGATTTACTTGATCCAAACCTGTAAACCAAGAAAGCGACTTATTTCCTATTAATTGATTTAAATCACATTTCCCAATACCAGGTACATTTCCCGAATCAGTATATTGCCAAATATCACACGGATATGCTGGCTTATTCCCTCCATAACGAGGTATCCATACAAAATCAACTTCAATATTACTTGCACCAAATGATACATACGTGTGATGCCCCACATATAGCCCTACTTTTTTCGCGCCTAAATGGTGTAATTCATCTATAAACGCTTGTGTCCCTCCTTGCATATCCATCATCGTTTGAATTTCTACGTCCACCACCCAAAACTTAGCAGATTTATCGCCGCGACTCCAAAAATCTTGTGCCTCTATCCTTGCATCCGCAATAGATATAAAACGACAAAACGCATAATTTCCAAATGGAATACTGTGTTTCTTCATTTCACTCACATAATTTTGATACATAAAATCTACCGTATTCGAGCCATCTTGAACTCTAGCAATAACTAAATCTAACTGAGATGCTGCAATATCCCAATCAATAGTTCCATTCCATTTTGAAATATCGATAATATACCCCAATACAATTCATCCCCTTTTTATTATCATATTCAAAGCTTGTCTTATAGAAAGCCCCTTATACCTAATACTAGCTATCTATAATATAAATAAAGAAAATCTATATCTTTTTCAAAATATACGATTTTTTAATTACGTTTCTACTAATGTTTCATAATCTAATCACATCATTAAACTCCATATCATTATCAACTCAACTAAAAATTTCATATTATATATTCATACGCCTTTACAAACTAAATAAAAAACGCAGTATACAATACTGCGTCTTAGGAGCTGATTTCATGGAAAAAAAACCTATCGTGTTCAAAGTTCCACCAAATTCAAAACTAAAAATTACATTTTTCGGCCCTTGTAATGAGGTAATTACAAATGTTTCTATAATTAATCAACTTTCCACACCTAAGTGTCAAACTATTACGCAATATCCAAACTATAAAAAATACGAAACTGAAGTGCGATCATTATCCAATTGTTAAGCCGTTCTATTCACAATCCTCACGTTTTAGTTAGCTAAACAACTTCGGTAAAGACCAAAATTACTCATTTCATGATATTCCATTGGTAATCTATTGATTTCTCACACGTTTTTATTAACTGAGCATATATTATCGTATGGAGATTATCCACTCATAAAACCTATCTTTCTTTAGAGCGTACCATTTGTGTATGCTCTTCTTTTATTTATCCCACATCCTATACATATAAACCTGTTCACTTTTATATTTCACATGTGATAAATCCACCTGCTCTTTATAAACAATTTAATCAAGGTATACCGAGCAATACTCCTTTATTAATTATACTTTCACTCCTCTGTTACATTAATATATTTATTCAAACATGATTCATCTAAAACATTTCCCTTCTAAATTGACCATAGATGTATTAAAATCTTTATATACTCAAGGAGGTCAAACATGTTCAAGTTGCATCCAATACTACTCATCTTAGGGTTTATTTTATTTTTATATATTGTAATTTCCTTACTATTATTCCTTTCCATACAATAACAGTACCTACACAACCCTACGTTAAATATGTAATTTCTATATAGTAAAGAAAAAAACGTAAAATAACTAGCAATTGTAATGGTAAAGAACTTTCACCATCATGTTACTAGTTTCGTTGTACTCTTTTTATTATCTGTAAAAAATCTAATACTCAAACTCTTTCATCCTTACTTCCTATCATCCGAAATGCTCCTGAAATAAACTACATTTAACCTGTTTACTTATATATTTTAGAAAAACAATAATAATCCCCTACCATTTGGTAAAGGGGATTAACTAAACCTACTGAAAAGCAATATATTCTCTTCGTTATTTAATTGGAGAAGGAAATCTTGCAGCTTCAAAATGAACCGTATTCAAACCATTAACATTTTGAACAATTACTCCAGCAACACTACTCTCAGCAAAAACTTCAACTGAATCTCCTGCTTCTAATTGAAGAATAGACGTTACTGAAACATCATTGTTAAAAAATACCCCGGTCCCAAAGAAATCATTATCTATTGCTATTGCTGGATTTCCATTCACACGAATTTCAACTCTAGCTCTGTAATTTACATTAAAATCATTTGGAGAGAATGTTATATTGCCTAATACACTATATACCCCTTTAGTCCTCGGAATAAAAATAGATGTTGCAGGATTATATTCACTCGCTAGATCAAACTGTTCATTTTGAAATAATACTTTAACAGGAGTATTTTCCGGAACAGGTTGATTGATTGTATTAACAGCTCTAAATGCAGACGCTCTTACAAGATTTTCTTTTTTATCATCACAACAATTCACTTTTACATACTTTCTATCACATTGACTATTTTTTCTGAAGCAATCATGACTTTTCTCTTTGTAATCTTTACAATACTTACAGTAATAATAAGACGTAGTAAGTCCCCCTTTAAACTTAATATTACATACTATGCAATATAGATTAGATTAGCTTGGACAAACAGTTACTATTTTCAATAGAATAAAACATCCCCACCATTTTGGTGAGGATTATCCTTTATCTTCTGTATCCTCGACTTTATTTAATTGGAGAAGGGAATCTTGCGGCTTCAAAGTGTGAACCGTCTTCTGAAGGACTTAAAACTCCATCTACACTACTTTGTGCATAAATCTCAACTTGATCTCCTTCATTCAATTGAATAATCGTCGAAACACTTACAACATTACCAAAACTTATTGGACCGAAAAAGTCATTATCTATCGCTATTGCTGCGTTTCCATTCACACGAATTTCTACACGAGCTCTATAATTTAAGCTAGGATCGTTTGGGAAGAAACCAATTGTTCCAATAATAGAGTAAACTCCCCTGGTCTTCGGAATAAAAATAGACGTTACTGGATTATACTCTTTTGCTAAATCAAATTGTTCATTTTGGAACAATACCTTTACAAAAGTATTGGCAGGAACCGTTTGCTCCACCGTATTTCTAGCTCTAAATGCTGACACCCTAACAAGCTTTTCCTTGTTGTCATTACACTTACTCGTATTCTTACAACAATCATGCTGTTTCTTTTTATACTCTTTACAATACTTACAGTAGTTATAGCAAGACATACTAGTTCCCCTTTCATGCTTATTACTACATACTATGTAAGAGGGATCCGTAATGTTTGGACGAGCTATTGTTTTAGCACTAAACTTGTCGCCTATTTATATGTACGTGAGCGGAAAAGATATCCATAATAATACAACCTAGATGTATAGTGCACTCCATTCAAATTTAATGGATGCTTCTTTTATCTATTTTACTTTAAATACATAAAAAAAGAGCGAATCTACATTCGCTCTTTCCCACATATTTATGGCCCAAAACTTATCATCCAACCTAACATATATCCAAATATAGCAAACAGCAACATAAAAACAAATAAACTACACGCCCACAATGCATATTTTCGACTTTTGCTTTTTGTGATCATACCTACAACTGAGCACACCACTCCAATACCAACTATTTGCAGAAAACCTTTCCCTATAAATGTTTCTTGAATAAGCAATATAATGTTCAAATACAAAAGTTACTTTTTTCTCTTTCCTAACAAAATCAATAAACGTATGATATGCCACTTTAAAAAGCCATGATTTTACCTTTTGATTTTCATAGTCTTCCAAATAAAGATACGCTCGATACGAGTAATAAGACCCCTCCAAAAAAATTCGGCACATGCGAGAAAGTTAGGTAGGAACCGGATTACCCATATATGTCCAATTGATAAAGACTAATAATCAATTTGGGATACCTGCCCCCTACTGATTAAACTTTCAATTTATAGATTAAATATAGTTCCATATGGGATAGTAAGAAAAGAACTTCCATACGGTGTAATTTGATGCACTGGGTAAAAATACTCCATGGATGAATAATATGGCTGGATACCTTGTTGCTGCATTTGCATTTGTTGTTGCATTTGTAACGCTTGTTGAACAGCTTGAACTGTACTTTGTGCTCCGCTAAACGTTATTGATGTACCATACGCGGGTCGCATACCAGCTGGAGTAGCAACATATGAATAAAACATTATTTTCAACTCACTTCCGTAAAAGTAATTACAATTTATGTTATGATTCTTTATTTCAGTGGGTGCGGAGAGTTAATCTATTAGTCTTGATTAGGGTTAAAGATTTTTATTATCTGTGACACTTTCATATTTCATTTACAAGTTTCTAATAATTACTTTTTAAATTCGACTACTTTTGAAATTATGGAAATGAATGTTTAAGATTACTAAAAGTAGATTACTTTTCTATACCCCCACAAAATAAAAACACCCTAAACGGATGCTTTATTTTTCACTACTTTAATTCATTAACAATAATTCAATTGTCCTCGAATTTCACCATTAGGATGTTGTACTGTATGAACATTAATATATATGTTTCCAGATATGATTTCATTTACAAGAGTACCTAATGTTTGACCCGCTAACGGTCCAACCAAATCTTCTTGAGTAATCATTCCTGTAAGAGTTGCACACTCTATTGAAACCGGATTTGTTATAGGTCCAAATAAAAAAGCTACAACAGGACCATTAGTTCCTTTTGCTCCAATATGCAGATGGGCAGCTACTACATCCTCTATATCGAATAAATCTAACTTGAATTTTAGGCTAAGCTCGTCCCGGCTTAATTTAAAGAAAGCCTCCCCTCGAGCGTCTGTTTCTACTGGTGGAACTTCGTTTCTACCACGTAACTTTGCAAAAAACATATCTATCACTCCTATGATTTTTATATACTACTAATATATTCATATCCTTTTTATAAGGTGACAAAAAAGCAACTGTTAGGCCATTGAAAATCATTTTTATACAATAGATTAATTTATCATTTTTTAAAATCAATTAATTTAACTATTACGTTTTTAAATTTAATTCATATACTGTAGTAGATTACTAAAAGGGAGGTGTAAATATGGAAAGTTGTGTTTTGTTCGTTAATGGACAACCTCTTTTAGTGGTATCAGTTGCTGGAATCGAAATTGCTAGATTAGAACTTTCTCTTCAAGTAGCATTGACTTTAATAGCATTAGGAATTCCAATCTGTGCATAAAAGTTAGGCATTTATAAAAAAGAGAGCTTAAGCTCTCTTTTTTATTTATTTCTTAACCCCAAAAAAGATACCACCTAGATCATGGTATCTTTCGCAATAATTACTCTCAGTTTCATCACTACTAAACTAGCAATCCTAATTTGCGTATAATTCCTGAAAACGAATAACCATATGCAAAACCTACAATACAAATTCTTAGATTCCATCTATGTTCTAGATCTTCATTATATGTTTTCTTATAATACGCTAGTTTAGAATCTATGTTATATTTTTCGTTAATAATTACTTCATCGTTAGAAAATTCATCTATTTTAATCTGAACAGCTACATACTCTGCTCCTTCATTTAAGGCTTCATTATAACACCTTTCTAATTCTTCTAATGTCTTTCCCACCATTAACCTCCTATTCAAATGGGCGTTTTGTTCAATAAAAAAGCATTTATATCAGTAGTTACAAGCACCGATTTCAATGAGTATTTAATAAATTATAATAATTTATTAATTAACAAGACCTTTCCATAAGAGCTCTTTTTCATTCTCTCAATTTAAATCTAATATTCCTTTATCATTAAGTACATGTTGTTTTCCAAAAAGTATTTCCTATTTTCATTTTTCATGAGAGCATTTAACTTTTACTAATCCCTCTTTTTAAACTAGTCTATTTATCGCTCCCTTCTAACTCCTCACTTTCTTCACGTATTTGTCCAATTAATGAAAATACAGAACCTAGAGCTTGGATCCAACTGCCTATGGTATCTATTGACTGTCCTTCTTTCTTTTTATCCAGCTCACTATTTACTTGATTGTCTAAGTTCCCCTCCGTATCATTTACTAGTTGGTCTTTACTATCCTGCCGCTCTCTTCTAATACTTTTCAGCTCGTAAATTCCTCCAATCGCCTGCAAAGAATTCCCTATAGCTTGCAATAAGTTTCCAATAATATTAAAAGATTCATCTTTATCTGAAGCATCTTCAAATTCGTCTGCTAATGCTGTAAGTCCTCCTAAAGCCTGTGTCCAATTTCCAGCAATCACTAATTTAATTTTTGTTTCATCTTTAAACTCAATAACCAATCCAGATATGACGGTTACATTACCAATTGATTGAATTTCATTCCCGATTTTTTCAAGAGATATTTCCCCTTGACCATCAGCTTCTAAAGCATTTCCGACTGCTTGTAATACATTCCCATATATATTTAACTCTTCCCTTACATTACTACCTATAAAATAGAAAGGTGTACTTCCAATAGCGGAAGTTATTGTACCTATAGCTGCTATCAATGCACCAATTATTTCTTTCAGTTGGTTCTCCATTTATAACCTATCCCAACATTAAGTAATTACTTTCATCCTATTCAATTACACATCTACCTGTTAAAAATTCAGACTGTTTCTGTTATCAATACTGCTACAAATACGGTTATAGATACAATCCCAGTAGGTATTGCTCCAACTGGGATAGCAAGCGGAACTATTTGTGAATAATCTAAAAAACAGAGGAACCCTAAATATAATCTGTACCCTTTGTAAAGGATATTTTGAAAAAATTAGGCAACATCAAGAAGATGATTTCTGTATCCAACAGGAGTTATCTTTTTTAAATTCCATTGATATCTATAGTACGTCATATATTTCTTAATCTCTTGTTTTAACTCAACAAAGGACGTGCAAGATTTCACATGACATTCATCTTTCAGTGGGCGCTGCAAACTATTTCAAAAGCTACTACTAAGCTTTCTATACTTTTCAAATCCTTCACCTTAATCTTCCATATCCTCTTTTTAACAATAGCCTTAAAAATAATATCGATCTAATCTAGACTGTTCTCCTCAGTTCAATTTTCTTACATATTAAATTTATTATTTTGTTCCATTGACTATGAATAATTAAACTTTATTTTAAATCAATAAGTAGTAGCACTTGAAATAGCTGATACGGTAGATTGTACTCCAACTTTAAACGCAAACAAGTCAGATTAAAAAACATCTGACTTGTTTGCGTTTAATTTATCACTATGCTTCCTACCTGTATTAACACGTTAAGTTTTATTTTACTCTAGCTGTACTCCTTCTCTTTTAAACTTATCAATTAATTCATGATATGTATTTATTTCTTGCTCACTTTTATCCCAATTCTCACCGTAAATATGATTAATTTCTCCCTGTGATATTTCTATAATTGAGATACTACCATCGTTTTTCATTAACACGTATACATTTGTTCCTTCTTTATATATTCTAACAAGATATTCACTTCTTAAACTCTGTATGCTTTGTTGTCCCGCTTTTTCCATAACAGTAGGAACATAACTATCAGTTATAAATTGACGAAGCGATTTTTCACTAAAGTCACTTGTTTCTAATAAACCTAGTGCTGACGAAATCATATAAATAAGATCTAGCTCCTCTTGTCTCTGTAACTTGTCCTTAGATATAATTAAACTACTTCGTTTTTCTTCATGATTATTCGGAACCACATTTTCATCCTGATACGGCTTATAACTCTGCGGCTGTTCTTCATAATTATTTCGTACATTATTTTTATATACTTTATGATAAGGACTATAAAAGTTTGCGACACGCAAAACAAGTAAAAGAGACAAAACAATTAACAAACAAATATACCAAATATTGTATCTCGGATGTTCAATATTTGAATACGACTGGATTTTTATATGCTCTTCTGGTAATAACTTATACTCTCTTTTTGAAATTTCTTGTTCTCTTGTATTTTGATTACTTCGTACAATATTTTTCTTATCGACCGCTTTTATTAATCCAACTTCTTTATGAATCTTCTCTTGAATTTTAGAAGAAATGAAATGTATCCCAAAAACTAAAATATAAATGGTACTCGCATACCAACCTATTAAATATATAGGTAGTATCCCCCAAACAAATGAACTTAAAAAGTATAAAAAGTAATATAAGTTTTTATTCTTAAAATATACAAACGTAAATAATGAACAGAATTTTGAAACCGGCAATCCTATAACATGTGCAAACTTTGCGGTAAAATCACAAAATTTATTTTTTGTCCCAATCGTCTTTTTATAAATCGAATATGCATCCTTATTATATGGATCTAGCCGCATTGCAACTTCCGCAAACATCCTTGCTTTTTTAAAATTCCCCTGATACATTGCTGCTGTTGCGAATAAAACAAGGTTGATTGTATTTTCCGAATTTAATTTTAAAGCCTGCCGTTCTGCCCTTAATGCCTCCTCTTTCTTTTTAGGAAAAGATGTGTAAAGAATATACGCATACTTCCCTAAATAAATTTCATTTTCAGGTTCCAGTGCTATCGCTTTCTCTAAATATACTAACGAATTCTTAACGGGTTCAAAACATCTAACAGCTTCTCCCATAAAGAAATTGAAATTTCCATTTTCAGGATATTTTTTCAATCCTATCTCTGCTAATTCCCTTACTTTTTTATAATTGTTTTGAGCACTGAAAATATCTAATCCTACCGAGAGTAACTCTTCATTTAAATACTCTAATTGCAGTGCCTTTGCTATATACTTACTCGCATTTTCATTATCATTTAATCCATAAAAATAAACATAACTTAAACAAAGATTAGCGAAAGCAGCCTCTGGCTCTCCATTTATTAGCATTTCCGCTTCTTTCCTTGCCTGATCAACATCGCCACCTTTAAGTAAACGTTGGATTTTTCTAAGATTATCTTCCATTACTAAACTCATCCCTACCCTTATTTACTATTTCTTCTTGTACATTTAGCTTTAAGACTTCCATATTTATCCGATTACACAAAATTAATATAGCAAATAAGAGCGTAGCAATTTGTCATATTTCGTCGACAAAATCAATTCTTGTTTGAATTAATGTCTTCATCTTAATTTTTTATTAGACGATCATTTCCAATATTTCGTTTCCAAATTAAATTAAAACAGTTAAATAAAACCCTTTATATTATTGATGTTCGTAAAAATGCAGTCTATTGTATCAACCTCCAATCATTCCTTTCAAAAATAAAAAAGCAGCTGTCAGGCTACTTTGAATTCTTCTTATCCCCAAATGAAATGATATATATATTTCCCCGTTACACGTTCATCAATTCCAGCAACCCTAACAAACCTCATTAAATCCGCCCCTTGAAGAAAATATACGGACATCATAACTGGTACTTGTGACCACATGAATTGATAAAGCTCATTCACTCTCTGATTCGTCGTAACGATTAAATCATTTATAGGACCATTATTCCATGCTGAGGTTTGAACTGAAGTGAAAGAAAGGTCTTTCCCATTAACCACTATTCTTGCCACACTTTGAGTTATGTCCATTATTATCCCCTCCAACATTACAAAACTTGGACCTATTTCTTTGTTCATATTATTATAAATATTCTTGGCTGTAATAAATGTTTAAGGCAAACTCCTATTTTTCAATTCTATTCAAATTAATTTATTTCATATTGTAAACAGGTAAATGAAATTGTAGTATTACTCTCCCTCAAATTCCATAACATTAGACATTTTATAACCTTGTTCACTTTTAACAATCTGATATGCAAAATCGCATATCTTATTATCACAATATCAATTTAATAAGAATTTATTTCAATTCCTTGATAAATCAACATTTGTAAATTAATTCATTATTTAAAATTCCACCCTTTCTTTTTTCGTATTATTATCATTTACTGGGTGTAGATTCATTGCTGTTACCTCCTCTTAGAAAGTATTCCATGAATACCAAGCTCAAGAAATACAATAGCCATTGTGTATGAGCATCGATTTTTTTAGCATCTAGTTCACCGCCTTAAAAATGCAGGATTTTCCTTTCCAATATCGAATTGGTAACGTTTAGAAAGGGGGTGTAACATGGCGGAAATTAAAGTGGGACTTACACAATTTTTAGACTTCACACTGAAAAGCAGTGCAGCTAAAACGAATTTTGTAAAAAATCTAAAATTTCAACCTGAATATCACCCGGTTTTTGATTACTGGAAACAATTACGAGAAACTATTATTAAATTTCATAAAAATGAACTACCTTTTGACTGTTTTGAAACATTAGTACAAACTGTTGACCAGAAGAAAAAGCAAAACTACATTGAGGTTATAAAGCAGTACAAAAAATTTATTAAAAACAAAGACATTTCTTGGTTTGATCCAGGTAAATCACATTGGTTATCAAATAATTTAATCGTCCGCTCATCACCTGAACTCGGTTTGCTCATTAATGATGAGCCGCATCTTATTAAACTATTTTTCAAAGGAAAAAAAGAGCGCATTGATAAATATAACATCAACTCAACACTGACATTATTAAATGAATCAACATTTTCAAATGAATATAAAGATGTGAATTATACAGTCCTTAACATCCAAAAGAACAGAATGTATACGAATAACTCTATTAATAATGATTATTTAATAGCTCTTGAATCAGAAGCCCACCAACTTTCTTATTTATGGAATAAGGTGTAAAAGAGTATAGGTATCTCTTTCAATACCTTATTCATGCGTAATTTTGGGCACAATTTTCACAAATCCCATTCGTTTCTTTTAAGTGTAGCTCACCTTCTTGTTTCTCACAAACAATGCAGGGTGGGCTTTTTTTGAATACAGTTTCTTTATCCATTTCAACATCCTAATTATCCCCTCTGAAAGAATAATATAATGATTTTTTTCTATCACATCTGCATCCCAATCCTGTTAGTCACTCTCCTTTCAGCCACATTTCTTTATTAGGTTATGATTATTGCCGGAACTTAGCTAACGCCACCCTAATCTCTTCTCTCACAATTTCACGAATAAGTTCTTATAACGATTCCTCTAAATTCATCCATGCATCCCCTACATCATTTTTTGAATTTCCTGCTTGTTGTTTAATTCACTCATAAAATTTATAAGTAATGATCATCCATCGTTTATCTTCTCTAAATATCGGAAAGAGATTGATTGTTTTATCTGACTTTACATTTCAGTCGCTCCATAAACATCTCATATAATTATGTGAGGAAAAGAACGTTATAGCGATGGCTATCGTGAATACAACTTGATTTACCCTACTTATAAAGGTAAGCCAAGCAATTTCAGAAGTTTGACACAGCTCATGAAAAAGCTTATAAAGAAAAGTGAGGTTCCTAATATTCGTTTCTAGTATCTAAGGTGTACATCCGAAGGTCGCAGTGAATGTTTAGGACATAAAAAAGAGTAGGATCACACTGAACACCTACTCACATGCAATACCAAACCTACAAATAAGCAGTCGAAGATTTTGCAAATAACTTATTTCAAAAACACTAATGTTTGCAAAATGTTTGCAATCGCGGATTTTGCATAAAAATACTAGCTTATCCGTGTGACATTGAGAGGAGTCAAAAACATGAAAGAAATCAAATCAGAACAGGAATTCAAAGACATCATCGCAAGCGAGGAGCCAGTAGTTGTTAAGTTCTTTACTACATGGTGCCCAGATTGCGTGCGTATGGACAACTTTATTGGAGATGTAATGGAAGAGTTCAATAAGTTTGAATGGTATTCTATTAATAAAGATGAGTTCCCAAGTATCGCTGAAGAGTATCAAGTAATGGGTATTCCAAGTTTACTTGTATATCAAAATGGCGAGAAGCTAGGCCACTTACATAGTGCTAATGCAAAAACAGAAGAGCAAGTGACTGAGTTTTTAGAAGCTTACTAAAATGAAAACCCTCTGAAAAATATTTTTTAGAGGGTTTTTATTTTTCACAATCATCTTTCAGCGGTGTTGTATACGGATTCATCATAATTCATGTATTCTTTCCCCTATCCAAGTCACGTTTATATCCGAACTTTGCACTTTACAACATATTTTTCCTTCACGAAACTTTGTTATCCCCTTCTTAAAAAGCTAAAAAACGTCAACAATGTTTGTATAGACCCACACGAGCTTCATTTGATACTCTATTTATAGAAAGGAATTCCTTGTAGAAAGGTGAGTGATTAAAATGGATACTCTTTCTCATAAAGAAGCTGATAAAGGTGCAATTGTCAGCATTATGGCCTACATATTTTTATCCTCTATAAAAATCATCATCAGTTATATTACCCTCTCTAGCGCATTACGTGCTGACGGTTTAAATAACTTAACGGATATCGGTGCTTCTTTAGCAATATTAATTGGTCTAAAAATCTCTCGTAAACCTCGTGACCCAGATCATCCTTATGGGCATTCGCGCGCAGAACAAATTGCATCACTTGTTGCTTCTTTTATTATGGCAACGGTCGGATTAGAAGTTGTTATTAGTGCCATTCAATCTTTTTTAAATCCGAAACAAGCAGCGCCTAATGTGCTTGCTGCATGGGTAGCTTTATTTTCTGCTGTCGTTATGTACTGTGTGTATTTGTATACGAAAAAGATTGCAGCGCGAACAAAAAGTAAATCATTAGAAGCCGCTGCAAAGGATAATTTATCAGATGCTCTCGTAAGTATTGGTACAGTAGTAGGTATTGTCGGTTCACAGTTCCAAATGCCTATTTTAGACCCTATTGCCGCTTTAATTGTCGGTCTTATTATTTGTAAAACTGCATGGGAGATTTTCGTAGAAGCTTCTCATATGTTAACGGATGGAATCGATCCAGATAAGATGGAAGAGTATGCTGATGCGATTGAACATATTGGTGGCGTGGAAAACATCGTCGATATTCGCGCTCGTATGTACGGGAATCAAACGTACGTTGATATTACAATCGAGGTAGATGCTCGTATGGATGTTGGTGAAAGTCATTGTATTACTGACAACATCGAGGCTATGCTTCGCAAAAAGTTTGGTATTTATCATGCACATATTCATGTTGAACCAATGGAAAAAGAACCTATTATGACATAGGTTCTTTTTTAATGAACGTTTTATGAAATATAACACATAAAACGAGCCAGCTACCGCCAGCTGCCCATCCTGCTAATATGTCAGATGGATAGTGAACGCCAAGATATATTCGGCTAACTGAAATAGATAATACAACAAAGCTCGCTATAAAAATAATCAACAATTTTTTATGCAATGTAATACGTTCTTCTGTAATTGTAACGTATGCAATAAATCCTAAAAAAGCAGTAGCATTCATCGTATGACCGCTCGGAAAACTATACCCAGTTGCCGTAACAAGCTGCGTTACATCCGGTCTTGCTCGTTCGTACCATAGTTTAAGCATACTATTTAAATAACGAGATCCATAATAATTAATTGTTAGAAGTAATGCACTAAGCAACTTTTTTCTAACGAGAAAATACATTACAAGAATGATGAGTAACGGAAAATATATTCTTTTGGAACCGATAAAAGACACCCAAGTAAAATAAGCTGTCAAGTAATCGTTTCGAAAACTTTGAATAAAATGTGCGACTATATTGTCAAATTTCTCAATACAAGCGGTATGATACGAAAGTGATAATACGACAAAACAAATGAGTAGCGTAAAACTTAACAAGTATAAATGTCGATATCGTTTCACATACATAACCTCACTATGCAAAAAAATGGAGCGGTTGTTTTAGTTTTCCTCTCCATTTCTTTTTTATGCATAGTTTATTAAAAAATATAATTGTTAATTTTTTCTTTCATCGCTGGAATATCTTCATTCGTTACTGTAAAGCGAATCACTTTCTCGTCAAGATCAAGTGCTTCTGCAAATAAACCTGCTAAACCGCGAGATTTTCTGTCTACTTCCATAATAATCTCAAGGCGATTATAAGCGCTTGGTAAGATTAATAATTCTAGTTCATCTAATTTCCCATAATACTCTCCGGAAACCGGAACAAATTCAAACTCTTGTGCGAATGGAACTTGCTTACGTAAGCGATACGGTAATTCTTCACATTCTATATGACGCGCTTTAAAACCTAATTGATTTACACTCTCTAACACACTATTTAATAGTGCATTGGGCAACACTTGAATGTAATCACGATCACTTGGATCTATACTGCGTTTAATATCAAGGCCCGTATGCACCCAAACTGTTTTCATTCCAAGAGTAAGTGGCGTTTCAACTGGCATGTTAAATGAAAATGGAATTTCTTTTTTCTCATTCAGCTCAACAGAAAAAGGTTCTGTCAATCGAACTCGCTCTAAATCATATGTCGTTATTACTTTTTTATCATCCACTTCTCGTACATACGATGTTGATAACGTTAAGTAAATGCTTTCAATTTGTTGGCTAACTGAACCACCAGTTATATGAACCTTCCCGTGTATCTCTTCTCCAACAATATACTCATCTTTTTCAAGAACTGTATCTACTTTTGCATTACCAATACCAACGCTTGCTAAAAACTTTTGAAACATGGATCCTCCATCCTTTCTAAAGCAAAAGCTACATCTTTTTTTAAATCTTGTACATTTTCATAGTACGGTGTTTTTATTTGTAACATGCGCATAAGCATTTCACGGTTATATTTTTCCAAAGTTAATTCGTCATACCATGGCTTTTCATGTTTTTCATTACATTCATAGCCTGCATATAATAAAAATAATGAAAAATGACCGAGCGCATAAAAATCGCTACGAAAGTGAACTTCTCGCATCAAAGCTTGTTCACCTTCATAAGTTGTAGCTCGTTCATCACCCTCACCTTTCAATTTAGCCAATCCAAAATCAATAATACTAATTTCATTTTCTTTCATTAATATATTTGGAATGCGTAAATCTCGGTGAATAATACCTTCACTATGAAACACCGATACAATTTCTAAAATTTTATATAAAATTTTAAAAACTTCACGTTCTGTATATACATGCCCATCTAAGAAAATATAATCTTCGAAATTTTCACCAGGCATATATTCCATCACAAAAAAACTTTTTTTCTCCCATACGAATTGATCATATAAACTAGGAATTGCATGGTGATTTAATGTTTGTAAAATCATTTTCTCTTGTTCAAATGATTTTCTCCCAGACTCATATCTTTGTTTACTTTGTCTTAATTGTTTTAAGACTTTATATCTATTTATTTGTAAGTCATTAACGACATATGTAACCCCATAACTGCCCATTCCAATTACTGATTCAATTTTATAACGTTTTGCAACGATTGTATTTTTTCGTAGTGGTCTATCAAATAAAGCTAGTATACGACGCCATTTCATCAGCTACTTGAAAAGAAGCTACGGCTTTTACGCTTTCTTTTATAATGATGATGCCCATAACCAGATGAACGTCGTTTATAATCGCTACTTGAATAAGAGCGACCTCTATGGCGATAATCACTACTAGAATACGAACGATATTTTTTCTTTCCTAATAAAGAATCAATAATTTTTTTGAACATCCCTTCACCTCTTGAGTAAAATTTTCTTTTAATTATACCAATAATTTCCGACTTAATTTGTGACAAGTTTGTAAAGAGTAAAAAAACGACGAGTTAAGCCCGTCGTTACTTTCACTCATCCTCTTCATCAAACACTTCATCAATCATACATTTCTCTAATAAATACTCGAATGTAATGTCTGCGAGATCTTCAATTTCTTCTCGTTTTGGGACGTATCCTCTTTCAATTAGTTGCTCATAAAAAAACTCCGCAATCTCTTCCGTATCAATTACGACTTCAATTTCCTTCATGAGCATCACTCCTTTATTTCTGTTTTATGAAAAAATCTCAAAAATATGTATATGAGATTATAAAAATAGTTTTTCTTTTTTTATAGGTCATATCCTTTGGACGAGATGCATACGATGGTAGTACAAGCTACCAAAAAGGGGGATTTTATTATGGAATACCAATATGAGGTAAAACCAGAAGTAGGGCAAACAAAAGAAGAGTTCATGCATGAAGATCAATGGGCAGACTCTCTTATTAAATGGCTTTTTATTTTTTTAATAATTGTAGGCATACCTTATACTGCATATGTTGTTGTTCAATTCATTCTCTCTTTCTAGTTATCTATTTTTTCTCTGTCAATTTAACTAAATAATTATGAACAACATCCATAACAATTTTGTACTCTTCATCTTTAAATGTATCGAATAACAATTGATAATCGTTATAAATATCAAGTAATCCATCAATGATTTCTTGACGATTTGTCTTAACACTCACTTTTTTTGAGTTGTTAATTGACTTTAATTTTCCTAAATCTAATTTATTCATACCAGCTTTATCTTGTTTCATTTTCTTCAAAATAGCATTTGCCGTTTGTGCATTAGCAAGTAGCGTTAAATCTGACTCATCCGCTTCTAACCATTCACCATCCGTAATTCGTGACAATTCGTATATTGTATCTTCCCATGCGTCATTTTTATATCTCCATACTTCTGTACGAAAACCAACAATTCGAAACACATCTTTATCATATCCTGTTACTTGCACGAGATCACCAAATGTGAAATTATAATTTAATTCAATCCACTCAGTTTCACCTTTTTTCATATCTTGCTCAGAAACGTGCTGCAACGTTTGCTCTACGTAAAAGCCATCGTGATTATTGACTTCGTATACATAAACTCCATCTAAAACCTTCATATTTGTGATTTTACCAACGGTTCCATATAGCGTAATCACGACTATGTCCCCTACGTTATATTTAGGTTGCTTTTTCCTTGCCATCTATATCTCTCCTTTTTTTGACGTCGTGATTTTGATAACAGTATATGCAACCTACATAAAAACGCTTATCACAGAAGCGTATATTCATAAATTTTTTCAATAAAAAATATCAACATATGAAAATTTATTTACAACGTAAAAAAAGCTAGCAAATAGACTAGCTTCTCATCAAAAATTCCATATAGTTTTTATCTCTCTTGTATGTATAAATCCCAAGCTTCATCAAATATAGACATACTTTCTAGCATTCCGCTTAATTCTAAGTATGAACTAATTTCATCATAGTCTTCAGATTGCTTCGGAAAGCTTAAATCATCATACATTGCCTCTGCTAAATTCGAAATTTCATTACTAAATAAAGCTGCGCGATGCTTCATCATATAGTGGTAAAATGTCTTTTTCAAAAATATTCCCTACCTTTCTAACTTGGATACATTATACAAGGCAAAAAAGAAAAAAACCAGCTTAAAAGCTGGTTAAAAGTCGAAATAATTTCTTTTTAATAGACGTGGTCTTCCCATTAATTCTTCATATGTTAGTTGTTTTGGTAAATCTTTCGTATAAATTAGAAACAATTGGTCTTCTATTTCCTTCACTGTTTGATCTGCTTGATAGTCCATACCACATGAGGAACAAGAAATGCATGGTGTCTCTTGAATTTCAATGGCTTTCGTACCATCTGGTAACTCCCAATATACAGTATTCAAGCTTTCTTTCGCTTCTGTACTGTCACACCACATACAATTCATACTGCATCACCCTCAGTTTTTTTGTCGTTTTCTTCTAATTTAGCCATTTGTGCTTGATATTTTTTATCTTTTAATTGGTCGCGCTTATCACGTTTATCTTTTAATGATGCATGCGTTTCATTATCTTCATAGTCTTTACGACGGCTCATACGCTGTAAGTCGTCTGGGACAAGGTTAAATTTCTTATCGCTCATAAGGCCTGCGATACCAACATCTGAACGTTTTTCTTCGTAATTCGGGTAGATTTCTTTAAAGTACCCTTCAGCTCTTCCTGGAATGTAGCTCTCTGGCTCTGGATACGTTGTAATAACACCTTCAAAATTACGAAGTACAACTTTATCTGCACTTTGTGAGATTAAATAGTTTGGCTGAAGCGCGATTTTACCGCCTCCTCCTGGTGCATCAACAACGAATGTTGGTACTGCATAACCAGACGTATGTCCGCGTAAACCTTCAATAATTTCAAGACCTTTAGATACTGGTGCACGGAAGTGACCAATACCTTCAGATAAGTCACATTGATAAATGTAGTATGGACGTACACGGATTTTTACTAAGTCATGCATTAGTTTTTTCATAATTGGCACGCTGTCGTTAATACCAGCTAAAATTACTGCTTGGTTTCCGACTGGAACACCAGCATTCGCTAACATTTCACATGCCTTTTTCGACTCTTCAGTAATTTCAATAGAAGTATTGAAATGTGTATTTAACCATACTGGATGGTATTTTTTAATAATGTTACATAAGTTTTCTGTAATACGCTGAGGGAACACTACTGGTGCTCTCGTTCCGATACGAATAATCTCAACGTGCGGAATCTCACGTAAATTTTTTAATACATATTCTAAAATTTTATCGTTAATAAGAAGACCGTCACCACCAGAGATTAATACATCTCGTACTTGTGGTGTTTCACGAATGTAAGCAATTGCATCATCTAATTGTTTCTTCGGTACGCCCATTCCAATTTGTCCACTAAAACGACGGCGCGTACAGTAACGACAATACATTGAACATTGATTCGTTACTAAGAATAATACACGGTCAGGATAACGATGTGTTAACCCTGGAACTGGTGAATCTTCATCTTCATGAAGCGGATCTTCTAAATCATATTTTGTTTTATATAACTCTTCCGAAATCGGTACAGATTGCATCCGAATCGGACAGCGTGGATCATCAGGATTCATTAACCAAGCATAGTACGGTGTAATATTTAACGGGATCGTTTTTGTTGAAATTTTAACACCTTCTTCTTCTTCAGGTGTTAAATTAATTACTTTCTTTAAGTCATCCAAAGTTTTGATCGTATTCGTTAATTGCCAAACCCAATCATTCCATTGTTCTTCAGTAACATCCTTCCACAACTCGATATCCTTCCAGTGACGATTTGGTTTGTATACATCATGTAACATTGCTATTCCCCCTTTTTATACGCTCATCCTTTATATAAGCAATAGTTATGCCAACTTTACTTTATTGATAAGTAAATGTACGGAGAACCCTATTACATAAGCAAAAAAATATTTTTGAGCACTGTATGAAATCCATACATATTATCATATTCATTACTTTTTATATATGTAAACGCTCTTTTATTGGTGCAAACACACAAAAACCGCCAATTATTCGGCGGTTTTGTCGTACTTACTCAGTTTATATTGCAGCGTCTGACGAGGGATACCTAACATTTTTGCAGCTTGTAATATATTTCCTTCCGTTTCAATTAACGCTTGATCTATTAATTCTTTTTCGGTTTGATGAAGTGCTTCTCTAAGAGGCAATATTTCCTTCTTCTTCGGAAGATTCTCTTTCCGAAATGTACGTGGTAAACAATTGGCTGTTAACGTATTCCCTTCTGCAATTATGACAGCATGTTCAATCGTATGTTTTAATTCCCGAACATTTCCAGGCCATTGGTAAGCTTGTAATCTTTCTTCCGCTTCCTTATCCATTTGAAGTACACCTTTTTTATAACTTTTATTATATTCTTTCAAAAAATAAGACGCTAATAATAATACATCCTCAGTTCTTTCACGGAGCGGCGGAATATATAATGAAAAGACATTTAATCGATAGTATAAATCAGTGCGAATTTTATTCTCTTTTAAGCATATTTCTGGCGGCTGATTCATTGCGGTAATAACGCGAACATCTACTTTTCTCGTCTTATTATCACCAATACGACGAATAACACCATCTTCTAACACACGTAGCATTTTCGCTTGTAAATCGAGTGGCATTGAATTCAGTTCATCTAAAAACAATGTCCCTCCATCTACAAGTTCAAATAATCCCGCTCGTTCAATTGCCCCAGTATAGCTACCTTTCGTCGTTCCAAACAATAAACTTTCTAATAGAGACTCTGGCAAAGCTGCACAGTTTTGTGCAATAAACGGCTTGTTCTTTCGTTTAGATGCTTCATGAATCGCTTGTACAAATAACTCTTTCCCTGTCCCTGTTTCCCCATATATTAAAACATTCGCATCAGTTGGGGCTACTTTTTGTGCTAATTCTTTCGTCTGTTTAAACCTTGCATCATTCGTTACAATCGTCTCAAATGCAACATGCTTTTTGATCGCTTTTTTTCTAGATGACCGCTTTATTTTCGACTGCAAATCAACGATTGTATCCGTTAACTTTTGTACTGTGGAATAATCTTTTGCAATTTCAACAGCTCCAGCAATATTTCCATCTATAAAAATAGGTAACGTCGTATTTACTGTACAAATGTCTTCTCCATTTAAATTTTGATAATGCTGCACTTGATGAACGATTGGTTTTTTTGTATCTAATACTTTCATCAATGTACTTGTTTCCCTAGATAAAGAAGGGAACGCTTCTAACAAATGTTTACCTAACACTTTTTCAATTTTTGATCCATCGTGTTTTGCAGCTACAGTATTATAGAAAATAGTAATACCATTTTCATCTACTGCGTGTATAGCCTCATCAATACTGCCCAAAATCGCCTCAATGACTTCTTGTGTCGAAACTGCTAGCAATGTCATCCCCCCTCTTGCCGAAAATTCAGCAAATATCGTGCCGAATTTTCGGCATACCTATGTGCGATTATAAGCATGACGATTCCGTTCTATTTTTATACCGTGCTATTTAGACAAATCTTTCACCCAAATATTCATGTCTTCCAACTTATCAAAAATGTAGCAATTGTTCGCCAGTCGCCCTGAATACGTATAACCTAACTGATGAAAGGCCGCATTCATTCCGAAAGAAAGAGATCGAGCAATTGTATAAGAGCAGAAAATCGATCTTTCTTGCAGTTCTTCCTCCAACTTAATTAATAAACTTTTCATAAATCCATGTTTACGATATTCGGGTAAAGTAGCACAATTCGTTAATTCTGCATTGCCTTCTTTTATATTCATTTCTGCAGACGCTGTACTAATTATTTTCCCCTCGAATTCATACACATAGTAAATTGTATCGTCTTCTCTCATCGTTTGTTTTACATAACTCGCTTCGTTTAAAGGAGTCGGATACACTTCAAATACTTTCCCAAATACAGTTGCTAATTCCTCTGCATCCTCTTCTGTCGCTTTTCTTAATAGAAATTTCTCTGGGACTATTTTTTCCTTTACTTCTTTTGCTTTTACACCGCTTAAGATGGTATCCTCCTCAGCCCAATGAATACTATTTCGTCTTTCATCATTATTAAATTTCACGAAAAAGTATGCATCGTGACCTTGAAAATAATGTGGTATTGTTGCTTCCAATAAAAAACCGAAAGAGAGCCATGTTGAAACATGCTCTCCCTTTCCTTTAACAATACATTTAGTGAAAGAATGTTTCTCTGCTAATTCATCAATTGTTTGGATAATCCTCTCAACATTTCCTGTGTAGTGGTCTACTCGAATACGTTTATTAAAATAGTCCAAAACGCCTTCTACTGTATAGCCGTTCGTCTGCTCTCTAAAAGATTCATAGTATTTCATTTTTTCACCTCACACCAATCTAGTAATGTACATGCAATGATTTTTGCGGCAGCTATCATTTTATCAACTTCTATATATTCGTTTGGATAATGTGCTACTTTCGTTTCTCCTGGTCCAAATACTATCGTTGGTACACCTGCGATTTGTGTAAATAAACCTCCATCAGTCCCCCACGGAGATGCTTCAATAATTGGTTTGTTCCCTTCGATTTCAACAAAGTTATGACCGAGTGTTGTAATTAACCCATGATTTTCTTCTAGTTCCCCAGGAACCCATCTCGCACCGAACCATTCTACTTCTACAGGATTTTCAACAAACCAATTGTCCACATCATTTAATTCAGCGATCCAATTCTCAAACTCTTCTTTTGCCGCCTCTATAGTCTCATTCGGCGCAATACCGCATCTTCCTTCTAAAATTAACGAATCAGGAACAGAACTTGGCCAGCTCCCGCCTTCAATTTTCCCAATATTAATCGGAATTGGAATCGGGATTCCTTTAAATAATGGGTCTGTAATTCGCTCATTTCGCTTCGCTTCCAGCTTTCTTAGATGCTCTACAACAAACATGCTTTTTTCAATTGCACTTACTCCTTCATAACGTGTTCCACCGTGTGCTGCTTTCCCTTTCACATGTAGACGAAACCACATAGAACCTTGTTGTTTCGGGAAAAACTTCATATTTGTCGGCTCTGGAATAATGACACCATCCGCTTTATACCCTCGTAATATCGTAGCTAGTGTTCCTGCTCCGCCGCTTTCTTCCTCTATTACACTTTGAAAATAAATATCTCCTTTTAATTCAATACGAGATTCAATAATTGCTTCCATCGCAAGCATTAGCGCGACATTGCCGCCTTTCATATCCGTTGTTCCACGGCCGTATATACGATTTCCTATTCTCTCACCACTATAGGGATGATGGTCCCACTGGTCCACATCTCCTTCTGGTACAACATCAATATGTCCATTTAATATCATAGATTTCCCGTCACCACTTCCTTTAAGGGTTGCTACAATGTTCGGACTATCCGAAAAGCTTGTACGTGGTGATACAAAATAAGGATGATCTTTCATTTTAGAAAATGAAGGTTCCCAAATATCAAGATCTAAACCTAGCTTACGCAATTTTTCAATCACAATTGCCTGCGCACCACTTTCATCACCAGATACGCTCTTTTCTTGAATTAAACGTTTTAAAAATTTTACGCTCTCTTCTTCTTGACTCTCAATATAATCACAAACTTGTTTTTTTAATTGCTCCATATATTACATCTCCCCTCATTCAATTACTAGTAAGTTAGAGCCAATTTCAAACTCCGCTTCTGTATGTTTTTTTATATCTTCCACTGTGTATGGGCTCATTAATTCTTGTAAAATAAGTCCATTCGGCGTCACTTCCATAACTGCCATATCTGTAATTATTAAATCTACACATTTCTGTGAAGTTAATGGTAATGTACACTCCGAAACAATTTTTGCATTTCCGTATTTATCGACATGATTCATCACAACAACGACCCGCTTTGCTTTTTGTGCCAAATCCATCGCTCCCCCAATACCAGGAACGCGTTTTCCTGGAACGATCCAGTTTGCTAAATCACCATTCTCACTCACTTGTAATGAACCAAGAATCGTAATATCTAGTAAACCTTTTCGAATCATCCCAAACGCTGTGCAGCTATCAAAATAACTCGCTCCAGTAATAAGAGAAGTCGGCAAACCTGCTGCGTTACATAAGTTTTCGTCTTCATTCCCTTTGCTTGGCGTAGGTCCCATACCTACAATTCCATTTTCCGCATGAAACATAACATTTATATCGTCAGGCAAATGATTTGGCACGAGCGATGGTATACCAATACCTAAATTTACGATCATACCATTTTGTATTTCTTTCGCCGCACGTCTAGCAATCTTATCTCTCACTTCTACGCCCATACCCATTTCCAATTCACTCCTTCCGACGGTACGATATAATTTACAAATACTCCTGGAACAACAATTTCTTCTGGATCTAAACTTCCAAGTGGAACGATTTCTTCTGCTTCTACAATCGTTATATCACCGGCCATTGCTACGTGAGGATTCATATTACGAGCGCTCTTATCAAACACAAGGTTACCGAATGGATCCGCTTTTTTCGCATATACAATCGCAACCTCAGCAGTTAATGCTGTTTCAACTAAATATGTCTTACCATTCATTTCAACAGTACGTTTTCCTTCTTCTACAATCGTATCAACACCTACATCAACTAATACGCCACCAAGCCCTACACCGCCAGCGCGAATACGCTCTGCTAATGTTCCTTGGGGAGAAAACTCAATTTGTAACCTTCCTTCGTTTAGCTGTCTTCCTGCATTTGGGTTTGAACCAATATGAGAAGTAATTAATGATTTTACTCTTTCATTCGTAACGAGACGACCGATTCCTACATCAGGAAATCCTGTATCATTTCCTATTAAATTTAAATTTGTAACTCCTTTTTCTAAAATCGCCTGTATTAAAGAAGGAGGGGATCCAATCCCCCCAAATCCCCCAAACATTAATGTCATATCATCGTGGAACAAAGAAATTACTTCCTCTATTTCTTTTAATTTACCGAATGTATTTGTAATAGTTGTCATGCGATACTATGCCCTCCTTTTTGCATCATTTCTTCTACACTTTTTGCAAAAATTGAAAGTAATTCATCTAACTCGGAATATGTAGTTGTCATTGGCGGTGCCACAAGCAGTGCACTATCTTCTTTTCCTGCTTGCCCTGAAACAGCTTGATATAAAAGAAGACCATTTTTAGCTGCAACTGAAATAAGTTCCGACGCTTTTGTAAACGGTTGCAATTCTACCCCAATTAGCAAACCTTTTCCGCGCACATCAGCTATGATTGTCGATTGTTGCTGAACTTTCTGTAATCCTCTTATTAAATATTCTCCCTTTTCCGCTGTTTTTTCAGGTAGATTATGTTTCTCCATATATTCAATAACAGCTAAAGCTGTTGCTGCAGATAATGGATTTGCACTTAACGTATGCCCACTCATAACAGAACGCGATCCTCGTAAAATCGGCTCCATTACACGGTCACTTACAACCGTCGCTGCCATCGGTGTATACCCAGCTCCTAAACCTTTACCAAGAGTCATAATATCCGGTTCTACCCCCCAATGCTCCATCGCAAACCATGCGCCAGTACGACCAAGCCCAGTCATTACTTCATCAGCAATAAATAAAATATCGTAATGACTACAAATATCTTTAATGACTTTATAATATTCTTTCGGCGGAACGACTGCACCTCCAGCTGCTCCAATTATCGGTTCAGCGATAAAAGCTGCAATATGTTCTGCTCCAATTCTTTCAATTGATCTTTCTAGTTCAGTTGCACAAGCAAGCTGACAAGTTGGATATACTTTTTGCACAGGACATCTAAAACAATATGGAGCTGGAATAGTTGGATAATCTTCCAAAATTGACACGAAACGTTGTCTGCGCAGTGGATGCCCAGACATTGACAAGGCCCCCATCGTAATACCGTGATAACTCATCCATCGTGACAAAATTTTATGCTTCCCTTGAATACCTCGCTCTTGAAAATGTTGAATTGCAATTTTCATAGCTGTTTCATTTGCTTCCGTACCACTATTCACAAAAAAGCTCCAATTCAAATCTCCTACACTTAAATCGCTTAATTTCTTCGCTAATTTTTCAGCAGGTTCACTCGTAAACTGTGATCTATAAACGAATGCAATCTCCTCTGCCTGCTTTTTTATAACGTCCGCAATCTCCTTTACGCCATGCCCAATACCTGCCGTAATTGCCCCTGACGAGCCATCAAAATATTTATTTCCGTTTTGATCATACAAATACACACCTTTTCCATGTGAAATCATTGGATACGGCTGACCAACAAGTGGTTTAATTAAGTAATCGCGCATAGCGCTCCCCCATTTCTCCAATTTGTATATATATATGAAGAAAATTGACGTTTCTTTCATAAAAAAGAACCCTCTGCGAAAGCAGTGAATTTATCAAAAAACTATTATAAAATATACAAATGAGTGCTAAATATTATTTCAAAAACAGAAAATTCAGAACTTAAAACGAAGACCAATCCTTATCTATACGCTCAAATAACCCTCCCTTATATAAAATTAACGCTTCACTACATATTTTCCTAATATAATGCCAGCTTCCCTCAAATGCCGACATTGTGTAAACTTCGACGAAACTCCCTTTAAACTCCTTCCTATTCTCCTACTTTATATTGCATATTTTCAAACAAATCTCGACAATTAATCCCACTAAATCCATAGCAATTATTTTTATAGTAATCTATATTTCACATACATTCCTCATTGTTCAAACAATAAAAAAAGAACCGATTAACCACATTAATCAGTTCGGCACGACGCTCTTTTATCGATTAATACTGTCACTTACCTACGTAAATGGAAAAAATAATGTTACAAATTCAATATTCATCCAACAGCCTAAAGCACAAAATCTTCCATAACTCCATTCACAAATCCTTGCGGGATATCCCCATCCCAAGACATCATTCCTTTCCTCAATTTCAAACTACCTTTCCTTTACAATTTATGTAGGACAATTATCACTTTGTATGTGTATTCGCCCATAATTTAAAAAATCCCTAGTTTTCTAAGGTTTTGGGACATGTTTTCGATATTTCACTTGTTTCACTCTTACGTTTTCATTTTGAAATACAAACTTCATCAGCTCATATGGGGGAAATATTGTTGTGTCCTCAAGAAGTTTATAACTCTCGTTCACTTAAACCATACTTATCCGTAAAAATACTTATTTTCAACCTTTCTACTTTAAAAAATAAATTTTTTCGCATAACCTCGTTCTTGCAAAGCATATAGTTTTAATGATGACAAAGGAGGAATGTTCATGTCTCAATCTGAAATCGAAAAATATGGACAAGAAGCTGCACGTTACGAACAGCTCGCTCGTTACTATCAATTTAATAATCCGAAAAAATATGTAGAACTATATATGAAATACTACGATGCGCTTACGAAACTTGTACAGGCGTATGAAAAAAGAGATTCACAAGAAGCTGCTTTACCGTCACACATCAGGTTTTTTCACTCTGCTTCCAATACACCTGCGGTTGACATTTTAGTAAATGGGCAAAAGGTTATTAAAAATATTTCATTTAAACAATTTAGCCCCTATTTAACATTAGTACAAGGTAAGTACCGCATAGATATTGTTCCAGTCGAAAGTGGAACCCCCATCTTTTCAGCTTTAGTACCAATAATGGGAAATCACTCTTATACTTTTGCTGCAATAAATAGTGATCATCATCTACAATTACAACCTATGCTCGATAATACTCATTTACCATCAGGCCAAGCAAAAATACGGTTTGCACATTTTTCTCCAGATACCCCTGTTGTAAATGTAAGTTTAAAAGGTGGAGATCATTTATTTGAAAATGTACTTTTTAAACAAATAACAGATTTTTTAGAAGTTAGCCCAGGTACAGCAGACATTGAAATTTCACTCGCAGATAATCCAAGTGTCTTGCTAACTATACCGGATTTCAAAGTAGAACCGAATATTATTTATACAATTTCACTTTTAGGTTATTCAATGAAAGACCCTAAATTAGAAGCCGTTATACTTACGAATTAAAACAGTCTACACCATTCATTTGGTGTAGACTGTTTATTTTTGAAATGCAATTTGAAATTCTGTCCAATCGTTATCTGAACGACACATGATGGACCCATTATGTTTTTCTACAATTTGTTTACATACAAATAATCCAATACCAGTTCCTAACTTTTTAGTAGTTACAAATGGTTCAAATATCGTTTCTACATTTTCAGCTGGAATCATTGGTCCGTTATTTTTTATTACAATTCGAATCGATTGATCTTCTTCAAATACATCAATGATAATTTTTCGTTTTTCTTTCATTGATTCAAGAGCGTCAATTGAGTTCATTAATATATTTAAAAATACTTGTCTCACTTCACTGCGATAACCAGTAAGAGGAATTGGATATGGCAAATTCTTTTCAATCGAAACATTTGCATTGACCAAACTCGGATATAAGAACTGTATAATATCTTGAAACAAGTCATTAAGCCAAAATCGTTCTGATTCAGTCCACATTTCTTTTTTCGATACGAGTAAAAATTGTGAAATACGAAAGTTTAATTGGTCTAATTCATGCGAAATAATATCTAAATACGATAAACTAGGATGATCTGCCTTTAATAATTTGACAAATCCCATAATCGAAGTAAGCGGGTTACGAAATTCATGTACAAAACTAGCTGACATTTGCCCTAAAATCGTCAGCCTTTCTTTATGTGTTTCATTAATATACTGCTGTTTTTCCTCTAAATTTCTTGAAATAATTTCCGAGTATTTTAAAACAGTGTAATAAATTAATTTATCAAAACAAGTATGTATTTGGGCCATAATTGGTTTCAATTCGCGTGCGCTAACATCTAACTCACACATCGCTTCGAAAAGCTCATTTCTTCCCACATTTGCATTATAAACAAAATCACCTATATTCGCATCTGCTCCTGCACGTTCAATAGCTATTTTCTCGCATAATGGCTGAAGATAATTTATATCTTTTTCTTCCATAGTAAGTTCAATAATAAACTCTAATAAATCCTCTCCATTTTGAACTGCTTCTAGTCTAAATGGATCTTTATCGGAAATTATCATTTTGTTTTTCCAGTTCTCAACGAATTGGTGCCTGTTGTTTTTCAAGTGCGAACAAAATACTTCTTTTATATCCTTATCGATTGGAAAAACCTCCATTCCCTCCATTTCCATGCGACGAACACCCTTTATATTTTGAATATTAACACAAAAATCACGATTCGTTAATAGATTATTGTCACATTTTGTTAATATATGTTGATAAAATTTTTTATGACTTTATTAATTGTTTAGATTGATACATGCCATTTTCCTTCCTTTCATTCAAAGTTTTTTATATTCGATGCGACTTTTTTTGCATCCTGCTTCATTCTTTCGTACAATAGAAAATGAAAGGTGTGAAAAATATGGTAAATAAAAATGTGGAAGATTATCTCCAAGAAGGCATTTACGGCCAAAAGCAGAACAAACCAGAAGAACGTAATATGTATTTAACTACATTACGTGAGCGTGTAGAAATCGCTTTAACTATCGGTCAAGTAATGCAAAGTAATGTATATTCTGAAGTAGCTAATAGCATGCGCTCTTCTCAATCATTACAAATATTCCTAAATGGTGGCATTGCTTACCCACATTTATCTAAATACATTAAATTAGCAAATGAAAAAAATGTTCCTTTTACAATTGTTCAAAATAAAGGGACAGAAACACCAATCGGTTTAGTATTATCTCATAGCACTGCTGTCGATAAAGAACAAATATATGTAGAAGATGCTATTTTCAAACAAGAAATGAAGTAAAAGGTACACTTGATTAAATGAAATCATTTTGAGAAACGTAAAACAAACAATAAAAAAACGAGTATGGAATCGTAAACATTTCCTACTCGTTTTTTTATTGCGATATTTAAGTTTTCCTATACTTTATTTTTTAATGCATACTAATTTCATTTCAGTCATTTCTTCTATTGCATATTTAATTCCTTCACGCCCCGTTCCACTTTCTTTCACACCACCATAAGGCATATGGTCTACTCTGAACGTTGGAATATCATTTATCATGACACCGCCAACTTCTAGCTCATCAATTGCACGCATAGCTTTAAACAAATTATTTGTAAATATGCCTGCTTGTAGACCGTAACGTGAATGATTTACTTGCTCTATCGCCTCATCAAATTCTTTAAATGTATTTACTGTCATAAGTGGGCCAAATACTTCTTGGCACTGTACAGATACATAATCTGGAACATTTGTTAATACAGTTGGTTCAAAAATCCTTGCATCCTTTTTCTTACCACCGTATAAAACAGTTGCACCTTCTTTAATAGCTTCTTGCACCCACATTTCAATTCGCTCTACATCTTTTTTCGAAATTAAAGCTGATACATCCGTTTCTTCAAGCAGTGGATCACCAACAACAACTGTTTCCATCGCTTTCTTTAGCTTTGTAAGAAATTCATCCATTCTTTTTTCCTGTACAAAAACACGTTGTACCGAAATACAAACTTGTCCATTATTAACAAATGCTCCCCATTGTACACGTTCAATTAATTCATCTGTTAATTCTACATCTTCATCAATAATAACTGCAGCATTTGACCCTAGTTCTAACGTAACTCGCTTTAACCCAGCCTTTGCCTTAATTCCAATTCCAACTCTCGGACTTCCTGTAAACGTAATAGAAGCAACATCATCATTTGTAACTATCGCCTCTCCTACAGTTGAACCAGGACCAGAAATAATATTTAAAGCTCCTTTTGGCAATCCTGCCTCTTCAAATAGTTCAACTAAAGCGTAAGACGATAACGGTGTTTGATCAGCTGGTTTTAACACAACTGTATTTCCGGCAGCAATTGCAGGGCCGACTTTATGTGCCACTAAATTTAATGGGAAATTAAATGGTGTAATAGCCCCTATAACCCCGATTGGTTTTCGTATAGTGTATGCAATACGCCCATCTGCACCAGGTGCTGCATCAAGTGGCAGTGTCTCGCCGTATATACGCTTCGCTTCTTCCGCTGCAAATTTGTATGTCTGAACGGTACGATCTACTTCTCCTCTCGCAGCACGTATTGGTTTTGCAGCCTCTTTTGCAATAATCTGTGCAAATTCTTCTCTTCTTTCATCCATTTTTTGTGCAACCTTCTCTAAAATAGTCGCACGATCATATGCTGATAATGTATTCATTTCTTTCATTGCATTTTTTGCAGCAGTAACAGCCTCTTGTATATCTTCTTCCGTTCCTTGTGCAATTTCCGCTAATGTTTCTTCAGAATATGGTGCGAATAATGGTTTATACGTGTTTACAGACTTCCAATCTCCATTTATATATAAATGCTTTTTCATAATTCTTCTCCTTTCAAATATATGTATACTATAATACTTCACCTAGTGAAAGGTCTGACTTATGTCATTGTATCATAACCCTTATTCTGCCAAAAACATTATGCTCAAAAAAACTCTGCCATATAGCAGAGTCTACGAACTAATTTGTTCCTGTAATGAAATTTGCTTTTCATCTTCTAATACAACAATGGATTCTACACTTTTTGTAACTTCTAGTCTCTTTATATAGTGTCCATCTAATTCTTTCACGCAAAACTTATAATTTTCAATTTCAATGAAATCCTCTTCAGCAATTTCTATATTCTTCGTTAAAATCCATCCACCTATTGTATCAACACCATTATCATCGATCGTTAATCCTAACAACGTATTCACTTCACTTACGAGCACTTTTCCCTCTAATATCGTTTTCGTTTCACTAACTTGTTGAATTTCTGGCTGTTCATCTGTATCAAACTCATCTTGAATATCTCCAACTATTTCTTCTAAAATGTCTTCAACAGTAACAAGTCCAGACGTACCACCATATTCATCTATCAATATAGCAATATGCGTTCTTTCTTTTTGCATTTTTAAAAACAAGTCGTGTATTGGGATAGAGTCGATAACTAAAATAATCGGCCTCATATATTGCTCTACTTTCTTATTACTTACCGCCTTATGCTGCACAAAATCTGTGAAAATATCTTTAAAGTTTACAAAACCTATTACATGATCTTTGTCGCCATCAACAACTGGATATCTTGTATATTTTTCCCGAGACATTTTTTGTAAAGCTTCTTCAGCAGGCATTTCTTTACTAATAATATGCATCTCAGTTCGGGGTACCATTATTTCTTTTGCTATACGATCATCAAATTCAAAGATTTTATTTACATATTTATATTCAGATTGATTAATCTCTCCGTTTTTGTAACTTTCTGAAACTAATAACCGTAATTCTTCCTCTGAATGAACCTCATCGTGCCCTTTCGGTGGTTTCAGCCCTAGCAACTTCGTGATCATTCGGGCTGATCCATTTAATAGCCAAATAAATGGAAACGCCATACGATAAAAGAAAATTAACGGTTTAGCAACAAATAAACTTACTTGTTCAGCTTTTTGAATCGCAAATGTTTTTGGGGCCAATTCCCCTATTACAACATGTAAAAATGTAATAAACAAAAACACTAAAATTACAGCAAAAATGTCTGCTAGTTGGGAAGAAATGTTCAAATTTACAAAAAGCGTGTCAAACATTTGCTTTAACGCAGGTTTACCAAACCACCCAATTCCCAGAGCTGTAACTGTTATTCCTAGCTGACAAGCAGATAAATATTCGTCTAAGTTTGTAATGACTGTTTTGACAGATGTTGCGCGATTATTTCCTTCTGCAATTAAATAGTCAATTCGTGAACTTCGCACTTTAACAATTGCAAATTCTGCTGCAACGAAAAATGCCGTTAAGGCAATTAAAACAATCACTATACTTATACTATATATGTCCAAATACTTTTCCTTACTTACATTGTAAGCAAGGAAGCCACCTCCTACTTAATTTTATTCAAGTGAAGTAAGCATTCTAATACTCTAACAAAATTCTACATTAGCAACCACCTTTTTATATATTATATGCATACATAAAAAAGATATTTATCATTATGATAATCTAATTCATTCCCCTCAGTCAAATGATTCTAAATCTTAAGATAAAGGTTTTTTATATTCACGATATATTCTTCCTAGCTTCATTTCGTGAAAAAACACTTTCTTTGCCGATTCCACACTTCTTTTGTCACACTGGAAGGGAACTTCCTTCATAGATCGAAATCATTCAACAGGATATATATAGGAGGGATTATTTTGGAATATAAAACACCATTTATCGCAAAAAAATTAGGTGTTAGCCCTAAGGCTGTTGTTCGGATTGCACAACAATTAAATCTTACGATAGAAAAAAATAAATATGGTCACTTTATTTTTACACAAGATGATTTAGATCAAATGTTAGAATACCATCTTTCACAATTAGAGCAGTCTCAAAACTCTCACCCTATTCAAAAAACATCATCAAACGATGTTGAAGAATTAAAAACACAAGTAAATACAATCGTTCAAAACATATCATCACATGATTTTGAGCAATTAGCAGCTCAATTAAACACAATTACGAGAAGGCTAGATCGAATGGAAGAACAAATGCAAGATAAGGCGAATGATGTTGTTACGTACCAACTTTTACAACATCGCCGTGAAATGGAAGAAATGTTAGAGCGAATTCAAAAGCTAGAATCTGCCCTCAAGAAAGAAGAACCAATATATATTACTCCCGATACAAAACCAACATATGAACGTGAAAAGAAACCGAAGCGCCGTAAAATGATTTTTAGTATTTTTGGATTATGATTTTTAGACCCTTATTACAATAATAAGGGTCTTTTTTCATGAAGAAAGATTTCATTTTAAAATAGTATTCTCTTTATTATACATATTCATTTTGATTCATTTGGTTAACATAATATTCTTACTGTATTCTGCGATTAATGCTTGTGCATGAGCATTCCCTTGAATTACATCTCGAAATTCTTTTAAAGAATACAAATGTGTAGCCCCTTTTCGGGCATGAATTCGTACTGGTACACCTTGTAAAGTATCATGAAACTGAAATGGCTTATCTATCGGTTCAATTGGAAAACCGAGTGTTAATAAATACATGTACATTCTTTTTGTAACTGCTGCAATATACCATTCTGCTTTCGTTTCTAATGCATGCATAAATAAAATGGCTGTTAGTCTTTTGAAATGCCCTCTCCCACGAGACGTTTTTGCAATACTTAACTTGCCTATTTCATATACATTTTTCAAATCTTTCACTAGATCATTTTTAGAAAACGGATAGAAAAACTCAGAATTCGATTGCTCTGGTACCGTATACTTCATACATTCTACTGTACCGATATGATGTTCATCTTCTATTAATAAAAATCGTGATGGATTTAAATTACGTTCTACGAACATTAAGTTTCTTTCTTCACAAAAATCTCCCCATAGTTGCTCGAACCAAAAATGTTCTTCCTTTGTTTGAACACGCTGGAACATATTTCCCCGCCTTTCCCATCGCCGCTCTGTTTTTGATAACGCTTTCACTATCTATCATATAAGAACAAATCTTCGTATGCAACTAAAAATATTTATGACTTATTATATTCTGCAAAATGAATTAAATTCCATCTTAATCGTCTTTTATTACTCATGTAGCGTTCTGCTAACAACATATTTATATTACTATTAAATTCATATCGTAAAGAGCTGCCTTCCATACTGCATATAATTCTTCTTAATCTAAAAAAATCCTTTATAAAAAAGGATTTCTTTTACTTCTTTATGCTTTTTAACCACTTCTCAAAAATTTGTACCATTCCATGTTTTCCAGCTAATTTCTCTTCCCCTTGTTTCGTTTTATATGGATATAATTGCAAGAACACACCACATCCAGATTCAATTTTTTTACTATGCATATGACTTCCTGGATATACACAAATGACTTCATAAATAGCCCTTCGATGATAGACTCGCTTTCCATCTTGTTCTTCTACATATTTTATAGACCAGTACTTATACATTTGCTCAGTCGCTTTCGTATTTCCAACGTGCTGAAAAATATTGTACATGGGGCTATACTTCACTTCAATAATAATAGAAGATTGATATATATATTTCTCTTCTTCCTTTACATAACAGTCTAATCGAATATCGGGCTTCTTCGTGTCCTCTCCATTATAAAAATTACTCCCTTTACTTAATGCAATAAGAGGATGTGTTTCAATTAAATCATTAAATGCGACATGTACTCTCATTTCATCTCGGTGTAAAACTACTGTCGTTCCATCTTGCAATCCATCTACATAAAAATGCTCTTGTATTTGTTCTCGAATGGAATTTCTAGCCTCAAAACCAATATGTTCTAACATAGAAATAACGATAAAAAAAGCGTAATATTCATACACTAAAAATGTTGGTTTATAAACAAACAATAAAGATGGAGATTGATCTGTGTATTGTGGAAGTAAATCTAAATGCTGTAGTAGTTGTTTATGTGGTATCGGTAAATTATATGAGCTCATCTTACCCGTTTCAGAAACTTCTCTCCAAAATGGAGAATGCATTAAAGTTTGAAAATATTGTACACTTTCATGTACAAAATGCGCTAATATTTTATATTCTTGTATCTTCATGGAACTTTTTCGTAAATCCGCCTCTTTTAGTAAATGTATATTTTTATATTTTTGTTTCTCTCTATCGGTCACTGATCCATTACGCTCAATTGTTTGTATAATCGTTTTTACAGCTTGAAATTCTTCTGATTTCTTCTTCTTCGCTCTTTCTAATATTTCAATCGTTTGACGCAAAAAACTTTCAGCTTCAAGTAAATAAAGATAAAATTGCATCGCTTTAAATTTAAGAAATGCATTTTCCTTACTATTTTTTTGTTCTATAAACTTACGATTATAATATTTTGCATACGGTTTTCTTTCCGCCACTACGGCTCCTTTTCTCGTTGCTTTCCGCTCTTTTTCTTCCCATTTATATTCATGTATAAACTTTGAACTCGATTCTACTTTCTTAAAAATTTGCTTTATCTTTTTCATTTTTTGCGGCAACTTTCTAAGTAACACTAAATAAGAAGAATCTTCAATATCACTTAGCACAGAGAAAGTCTTTTTATAATAACCTCTATCTAAAATCAACTCATTTAAAATTGACTTCACATAGTCTTGAATCATTTCAAATTGATCATTAAAAAAATTTTTTGGAACGACTTGAAAAGCGCCATAATACGTTCGATCTTCTATGTTTACCTCAAAATGATATAAACCACAACGCCATGGATAAAAGAATTCTGTTTTTCCATGTTCATATATTAATACCTTTTGTTTTTTGTCATTTATTTCATATTTTATCTCTTTTATATTCTTCTGTCCCTCATATACTTTATTCCATATAAAAGTAATATTCATTGGATTTTCATAATGGTATTGCAATCTAATTGGTTTTAATTCTTGCACTTTATAAATACATTGAACTAATGCTGTAGTAGATGTACAAAGGCGATTTAATAAAATATATTCTCCTTTTGACTCCGTTCCAATAATTAACTTTAATACAAAAGGAAGCGTTTCTTTCGTATCAACGATTTCTGTTTCGTATCGCCCATCATTTTGCATAGCCATACAGCTCCAGTTCTCTACGCTTTTCTCTTATATATGCTATAGAGTGTTCAAATGTAGATACTCTGTTTGCAAGTGAAGATTGCAAAAGAGGTACTAATGTCGCTCCCCTTTTTACTTCTTCAGAAAGTAACGATCCAACCATCATTTCAGTTCCTCTTATTTTCGTCAATATACGTTGCTTAATTTGTAAATCAAATCCCTCTTCTCTACTGATCATATAGGAATGGTTATTTTCGTACGGTATATTTTGCAAATAAAAAGCGATTGCGTTAGCACACCGAAAAGAAATTCCCTTTGACGCATCGTGTGATGACAATACAGCATGTAACTTATCTAACAGTTCTAACTCTTCTCCAGAAAACACCTCAATCATCGTTTTATTCCTGATCCAATTTATACGAAATTCTCCTGCGGTTACTTTCAGAGGAGGTTGTATTACAACTTTCTCTTGTTCCATACACATCTCACAAAACGGAATCTTTTGTAACGTTATTAAATTCGTCCGATCTAATAATCGATCTGAGAGCTCTTTTGTTGTTTCATCAAAATTTATGGTACCTACAAATATAATATTTTCTCCAATTTCAATTGATGGTGGGATTGGATTTTCTTTTTCTTGTACACCTTCATATAAATTTAAAATACGATTTTGCTTTTCAAGTTGAAGAACAGATAGAAATGGAGTAAACCAATGCTCAATATGTGACATATTCATTTCATCAAAAACGATTATATACAGCTGATTTTGATTTTCTTTCGCCTTCATTAACGCTCTAACTAATTTTGTTTCACTTTCAATAAAAGTACCATTAGGGTGAAGATAACCAAGTAAATCATGTGGTTCTTGATACGATGGTGAAATCGGGATCCAAACCAATTCTTCCCCGTATTGTAATCCAAGTGCTTCTGCATAAGCTTGCACAAAACGTGATTTCCCAGCGCCCGGTATACCACCAAGAATCGTCAACATATTGGTTTTTGCACTTATATGAAAATTGTAAATGTCCGTTTCATCTAAATATAGCCCTTTATTACGTACAAAACTCTTTACATATTGTAAAAAGACGGATTCACGCTCATCCCATTCCCATTCATCCTTTTGTACTTTTATTTCCTCTACTTCTACATGCTTTCCTTCTTCAGTCATTCGTTTTTTTAATTGCTCATACACTTGATTGCTTACAAAATATAATTGATCTTCTACTGCTATTTCTACATACTTCACCCAGTCATTAACGTCTATATACTTACATTCCCGCTGCTGTTCAAAATATGCGATTGAACTAATTGATGATGACTTTAAAGATATATTTCCATATAGCCTTCCATCGTGCCATAATAATTCGGGAGGCTCAAAATCTTTCGGATATTTAGGCATTAGAAATGACAAATAACCATTATTAAGTTTTCTTTCTAAAGACTCTCCTTTTTTATAATTGGAAACTTTAGGTACTGGAATCATTTTATAACCATTTGCGATTTCTCGCGGTTCTTCCGTACAAATTAATTCCGCGTATATATGCCCTCTTTCATAATAGAGTCGAAACATAACTAATTGTTTTTCTAATTTTCTTTTCTTTAATTCTAAAAAGATCTTTTCATTCTTTTTATTACTACATAACCCTTCAAATACATATGGTTCATCTTTTAATTGCTCTTGTAACGTGAATGGCATTGGCGATAGGCATTGTACAAAGAAATTCTCTCCATTCTTCTCTTTCTCTGCTTTTATAAACTTGCCGATAAACCTCATATAGTACATTCGTTTTATAAAACTTGGCTGAAGAGCTTTATGTAATTTCACCTTCGTCACCTTCTTTTTTTCATGCTATTCTTAGTGTATGAAAGAAAAGAAAAACTAGAAATAAAAAACCTGACGTTATCCGCCAGGTTCAAAATGAAACCGTATATTAATGAGATGGAAATGCATTTTTCTCTTGTAAAATGGCATTATGAGCGATTTTCATTTTAGCAAGTACATATCGTAAACGATCTTCAGCGTTTTCATCTTTATGTTGCTGTAATTCAGCCAAATTTTCTACAGCACTCGCTAAATTTTCAATCACTCCTCGTAGTTCAGGATGATGATTAAAAAAAGATTCTTGCACTAATACTTTCCTTACTTCACTCGCTAAATCAACAATTCTTGTCAACTGTTCTTTTTCTTCCATTTTCATCCCTCCTGAATATCTTATGTATTAAATATTCTCTAGACAAAGAAAAAAGCCCTTTATTTAAAAGGACTTTTACATTTTTATATTTCCAGTCAACAACATATAGATTGATGTGATAGCTGCAATAACAATTGCCCACATTACATATCTCTCAATACCTCTAAAACAACGATTCCCTTTTTCTTTTCTTGCATACATGTAAACAATAATCCCAATTCCATATACGATTGAAACGAGTAATAAATTTTTCAAACCTGCTGCATATAGAAGCCATACAGAATAAATAGAAGCAATTAACGCTAACGATCCGTTTTTTACTTTTGCATCTTTAAGTTCGTTTGTAATAACTAATTTGAATTGGAATAACGCTGATAATAAATATGGTACTAAAATTGATGTTGACGCTATGAAATACATAATTTGATATGTTGATTCTGAAAACAGAACAATTATAAATATAACTTGGGCAACGCCATTTGAGATCCATAATGCCATATGCGGCGTTTGTTTTTTATTTGTTTTCGTAAAAACTTTCGGAAACACGCCATCTTTTCCTGCTACGTGAGAAATTTCAGAAACAAGTAAAAACCAGCCTATTAATGTACCTACAAGTGAAGCAACTAACCCGATGTTAATCGCCACTGCACCCCACGTTCCAACAACATGTTCTAAAACATGTCCCATTGACGGTGTTTCTAAAACTGCAAGTTCTCCTCTTGTCATCGCTCCCATTGACAAGACAGAAATTAAAATATAAATAGACATTACTAAAATAAGTCCTAATACTGTCGCTTTACCGACATCTCGGCTATTTTTCGCTCTTCCAGATAATACTACCGCTCCTTCAACCCCGATGAAAACCCAAAGAGTTACAAGCATTGTATTTTTCACTTGACCAAGTATAGAGGAAACTGAAATAGTTCCTTCTCCCCAAAAATCATGTGTAAATGTATCCCAGCGAAACGCTGTTACCATTACAACAATAAACAATACGATTGGAACTAATTTCCCTATCGTTGCAATAACGTTCATAATAGAAGCTTCACGAATTCCAAATAAAATTAGAAAATGAAGTGTCCATAATAAAAGTGATGCACCTACGATAGACGCAACACTATTTCCGCCCTTAAAAATCGGGAAGAAATAACCTAACGTACTAAACAGTAACATAATTGTTGCAACGTTTCCTAAAATCCCTGCTAGCCAATATCCCCATGCACTGTTAAATCCAATATATTCACCAAAACCAGCACGTGCATAACTATAAATTCCGCCCTCAAGCTCTGGTTTTTTTCTAGCTAACGTTTGATATACGAGCGCGAGTGGAATCATTCCCATCGCTGTAATACACCAGCCAATTATTATAGAGCCACTATTTGCTCCTACTGCTAAATCATGCGGTAAACTAAATACACCGCCACCAACCATTGTTCCGACTACTAATGCAATTAATGGAAAAAAACCTAACTTCTTTTCTATTTGTACCACCCCATCTGTCATTCTAGGTGTTATGTTCGTTCAACTATTAAAGTCACCTTTTTCTCTAATAGACGTTTCTCTTATATTTTTTCAGGAAAACATTACTTATTCTAAAAGAAAATGAAGAAAAATGGAATACTTTTTTGAAAAAATGTATAAGTATGCACAAAAAAAACGTTCATTTTGTAATGAACGGTCATTTCATACATATACATTTGTATATTTTTTGTAAAATTAACGAAGTAAATTCTCTTTTTGTAAAAATTGTTTCGCTACTTCTTCACTACTTTTTCCATTCACATTTACTTCATAATTCATTTTTCGCATTTCTTCATCTGTAATCTTTCCAGATAATTTATTTAATACTTTTTCAAGTTCAGGATATTTTTCTAATGTCTCTTTTCTTAATAACGGTGCACCTTGGTATGGTGGGAATAATCCTTTATCATCTTTTAGCACTTTAAGTCCGTATTGCTCAAGTTCACTATCTGTTGAATATGCATCGATTACGTTAACATCCCCTGATTGAATAGCACTATAACGTAGTTTCGGTTCCATCGTTTTCACATTTGAAAACTTATAGTTATATAATTTTTGCATTCCTTTATAACCATCTTCACGATCCGCAAATTCTAATGTGAATCCTACTTTAGCATCTTGTGCCATTTTTCCTAAATCAGAAATTGTATTTATATTATTTTGATCTGCTATTTTTTTCGACATAGCTAGTGCATATGTGTTGTTATACTCCATCGGCTTCAACATCACCATATTATACTTCTTTTCCATTCCAACGCGAGCCTGCTCATATACTTCATCCCGACTTGTGCTTTTTGGCTCTTCTTTCACGAAAGTAGATAAAGCTGTTCCTGAAAATTCTGGGTAAATATCTACTTCTCCTGATTTCAATGCTTCAAATACAAATGCTGTTTTTCCAAGGCCTGGTTTTAATTCTACGTGTAAATCAGTATCTTGTTCAATAAGCTGCTTATACATTTGAATTAAAATTTCAGGTTCTGATCCAAGTTTGCCGGCAATAACAATATCTTTCTTTTGTGTGTTCCAAAGAAAAGGAGTAGCAATCATGATACAAATAATACATATCGTCAATATAACACGCTTAGAAGGGCGTTTCGGACTCTCAAGCACTCGAAGTACTACATCAAAGAATAAAGCGAGTAACGCGGCTGGTACGGCCCCTAAAATGATAAGCGCATGATCATTTCGATCAATACCAAGTAAAATGAGTTTACCGAGCCCGCCAGCACCTATAAGAGCTGCTAATGTAGCTGTTCCAACAATTAATACCATCGCCGTACGAATACCGGCCATAATAATTGGTAATGCAAGAGGAAGCTCTACCTTCCACAGTCTTCTCCAGCTATTCATCCCCATAGCTCTCGCTGCTTCAATTAAAGATTCATCTAATTCCCTTATTCCCGTATATGTATTTCGTAAAATAGGTAATAGTGCATACACAACTAACGCAATTACGGCTGGAAGTTTTCCAATTCCTACCAACGGAATTAAAAGGCCAAGTAATGCAAGTGATGGCACTGTTTGCATAACTGCAGAAGTTCCTATAATAAATTCAGCCATTCGTTCTTTTCTCGTTAATAAAATGCCAAGCGGCACCGCAATCATTACTGCAAAAAATAATGAAATAAGCGATATTTGTAAATGCTCACTTAATGCAGTTAGTAATTCTATTTTTCGTTCTTGGAACGTTTGTATAAAATCAGTCACTGTTTAGCCTCTTTCCTTCATTTGTTCAACAATATAATTGACAATATGACTACTTGTTAAAGCTCCAACATATTGACCATTTGCTTCAACTGGAACGACTTCATCAGCTCGCACACGAACTAAAGCTTCTTGTAAAGAAGAATGTAATGATAGTGCTTCCCCTTCTACTCGCATACTTTCATCAAGTGGCAATACATCTTCTATACTTTTCCCCTCATACCAAGGTCGTCCACGATTTCCAATGAACTCTTCTACAAATTCATTTTTCGGATTATGTATAATTCCTTCTGGTGTATCTAATTGAACTACTTTTCCTTCTTTCATAATACAAATACGATCTCCAAGTGATAATGCTTCTTGCATATCATGTGTTACGAATACAATTGTTTTTTGAATCTTCTTTTGTAATTGTACGATATCCTTCTGAAGCTGCTCTCTACTTAACGGATCTAACGCACTAAATGGTTCATCCATAAGAACGATTTTCGGATTTGCGGCTAACGCCCTTACGACACCAACGCGCTGCTTTTGCCCCCCTGATAATTCATCAGGCATACGATCGCGATATACGTCTGGATCTAGCCCGACCATCTGTAGTAACTCATCGACACGAGCTTTTATTTTTTCTTTGCTCCACTTTCTCATTTCAGGAACAACTGCAATATTTTCAGCAATTGTCATATGCGGAAACAAAGCAATTTGCTGCAACACGTACCCTATATCCCAGCGTAATTCATTAATATCGTATTGTTGAATATTCTTTCCATCAATTAAAATTGAGCCTTCTGTCGTTTCAATTAAACGATTAATCATTTTCATTGTCGTTGTTTTCCCACAACCACTCGGACCAATAAGGACAAAAAACTCTCCCCTTTTAATTTCTAAATGCAATGAATCCACTGCTTTTGTGCCATCTTCATATGATTTTGACACTTGATTAAACTGAATCACAAATACAACTCCTTTATCGTTGTTTCCTTTATTTTGATGGAAGATGGAATTCATTTCAAATGATACGCATTATTCTACAAAAAAAGAGCTCACATTTGAGCTCTAACGGTCTAACAATATTGTTTTCATAATAGCGGCATATTCACGTACATACATTTTTCTCTTAGAGCGCATTGGCGTTTCAGCAGCTAGTGCCTCCATCTTTATTCCTAAACGCTTTGCAATTATTTTCGTTCTATACAAATGATACGTATTACTTACAACTACCGCATGTTTCACATCATATAAATCCATACTAAACTTTACATTCTCATACGTATTTGTAGATTGATCTTCTATTAAAATACGACTCTCATCTATACCACGCGCCATTAAATAATTTCTCATACTATGAGCTTCCGGTATATCTTCATCTTCTCCTTGACCACCTGAAACAATTACTTTCACTGTAGGATGGGAAACTAAATATTCCAATGCTACATCCAAACGGTTTTGAAGAGATAAAGAAGGTTTATCTCCAAATAATTTCGCGCCTAATATAAGAACGTATGGAGAGTGATAGCTCAATTTTTCACGAGCAACCTGCTTCATTCGAAACGTCATATAAAGAATGTATAGTGGTGGTAATAATAAAATTATAAGCAAGATCCATTTGTTCATAAATCAATTTGCACTCCCTTTCTTTTTATTATATGAACACTCCCCCACTTAGCAAAGCTTAAAGTGGGGGTTTCTAACGTTTCGACCTAACGGACGATTAACGTCAGGGGAGTTAACACATTAGCGAGCTGTTTCACGCCTAACCCCTCTATCCCATTTGTCCATGCATTTGGGATTACTTTTCGTAAAATGTTAGCCGCAGCATTTACATCTGCATTAATTAAAGTTTTATTTGCTGAACGATATATGCCGCGCTTTATTCGTTTTCCTGAAAAAGTTGTATTTTGGTCATTTTCTCCATACGTTGGAATGAAATCGTTATCCAGAAAACTTGCTTTCGATGTATATGATTCTTCAA
>NZ_MAOE01000082.1 GCF_001884185.1 Bacillus albus | reverse complement strand
AACTTGAATGCCTACAGCATTTGCTTTGTATGTAATCATTTGAATCAGTAAATTATGCGGGATATGACAAAACGATCGGTTATTTCTTTTTCCCATATTCGTTTCTTGTTTCCAACTTTTGTTTTGACCAATAACGATTTTACACACTTCTTCTTCTTGAGCTAGTTTTACGATGTGGTGACTAACTTTATGGAAGACGTCTTTTATTTTCAAGTAACGTTTTTGATGAAGTTTTTCTATCCTTTTAGAAGTAAAAGGTCCTTCATTAGTTTGTTTTCCATTTCTAAGAATGCTTGTAAACTGACTCTTCATTTTGTTGTAATATTGATTTATGCTCTTGACATGTTTGCCCTTAACAAGGACAGGTTTCATACCTGTGTTTGTTACGATGGTTGCAAGGTTATCAATCCCTAAATCAATACTCATATAACGAGCATTCTCTTCAATAATTTGTTCTTCAGAAGGAACATCAATTACCAATTCCACTACATATTCATTGTATTTTGGAATCACACGAACTTGTTTCAGTTTACCTTCAGTGAAACCTAGTTTCCCAATATTTAATTGTAATTTCGTCTTTGGAAACTTTAAAAATCTACCGTTTTTAATGATGCAATCTTGGTTTGTATACAGAATCTCTTTTTCAGAAGAACGAATATACTTTGGAATCCTAGGCATTCCAGCATATTTGTTTGGATTCTTTTTATAGTCTTTTAAACTAGCAAAAAAAGATTTCCAATTTTGGAACAAACCTTTCATGATGGACTGGCTACATTGCGTAGGCAAAGCTCGATAATCATTTTGAATCATAGCCTTAAATAGTGCATCTAGAAAGTTGTAATCTACATAAGGCTTTTCAAAATTAGGTTCTGAAAACAAATTACATTTAATCTCTTTCTGTTCTTCTTTAGGCTTTAATTTCTCTTTTTCCAATTTCTTCTGATAGGCAAGACGTTGTGTGTCATTCATCTTACCAATATTTTTATGAATATTATCCAGAACTTCTTTTTGCAAAGGCTGCAACTCTTTTTCTTGTGTTAATCCAGTGTACACCTGGCGTATATAAAAGTTTGTGGTGTTGTACATGTTCTTAGCGTTATGACAACATTCTTGAAAATAAGAATACATACGATGCCCTTTTTTAATCCAAATTTGAAGAGTTTTATAGTTTAATGGATTTTCCTTTGTCATTTTATTCACCTCCTTGTTAAGGATATTATAGCAAAAAGAACATACGCTTCCGTTTTTTCTCGAAAATAAAATATTTCTTTCGATTCACCTCACCACCTTCACTTACGTTTAGAGGTGGGAGTCCTCTCGAAAGGAATGATAGAAAAAGATTGGAAGGCAGAAGGTTTTTTAAACGATTGATTTATTAGAAACGTTCGTCCCTACTTTACGTTGTGAATATACATAATAAAGAGCAATTCCTAATGATAAAATCAATATACAGCTAAGTACGTAAAACGGGAGCATTACTCCAGCTTTAGATACACCAACTGTAAACAACATTAACAATACAATTCGTATTCCTGTGCCAATTAACCGAAATAAGCTATCCACTCTTCCCATTACTTCGTTTGGAATTTCCTCCATCATCAATACATTTCTCGCCACTCTTGTACCCGCATTTCCAATTGCATGAAAAATTGCAAGTGCATATAACAACATTACGGAAGGTTCAACAATCATTACGGTAATTGAAATTACATATAGGAACATCGTCATAACGATTGAAATTTCTATTTTGACATATTTCATCATAATTGGAATACTTATTCCCGCAAGAACCGCTCCGACACCATACATCATACCTTCTATTGCGTATACAGAGGCACTAGCTTTTAATATATCTGAAATATATACCGGGATTAAATAATTTGCCATCATAACACCGATAAAAGGCATATAAGTCGCAAGTAAAAACCAAAAGAACTTCGGACGCTTTTGCATAAAGTGAATCCCTTCGAACAATTGCTTCTTAAATGTTACTTTCTTTTTCACTTCTTTTTTCTTTACGTACGGTATACATAAGAAAAGGACGAATGCTCCTGCAAAAGTTAACATATCTACTAACAAAATCCATTTTAAAGAAATGATTTCAATAAGGAAGCTAGCAGCAGCTCCTGATATAACTTGAGTTAACTGTCCTTGTATTTCCATTGTTCCACTTAAACTTTTATAATGTTCTGCTTGAAATATCTCTTGGTTGAACGCAAACATTGTAGGGTAAAATAATAAATAGTAAAATGACCCTGCTATATATATAAGAATATAGTGAATAGAATGATAAGGTTGCCCAGCAAATCCCCATATAGCCATCATTCCTATAACAATTATCCCAATACCTTCATTACATAGTAATAAAGATTTTCTTGAAAAACGATCAATACTTTGCCCGATAAAAGGTGTTAATAAAAACATAATAAGAGTTGCGATGATGGAAACATAACCAAACGTTGTCTCTCCTCCACTCTCTTTAATTAACAACCACGGAATCGTTATCATAACAATTCCGGAACCAATAGCTGATAAACTATTGGCCCCTAGAATGAAATACAAGCGTGAATCTTTATACAGAGATGGCATATCACTCCACTCCTAGTTGTTTTTTCACCTCTTTATATACGCCCATATATGCTTTTAATTCTTTAACTAAATCATGAATTAATGGTTTTGCATCTTCTCCCAGTTCACCGTCTTGTACATGAAGTCCATCAAGCACTACTTGTTTTGGGATTGCATTTGCGTATACCCCTCTAGCTACAATGCGCATACTGTTTAATGCGTTAATTCCACCTTTACCGCCTCCAGCAACTGCAAGTAATGCGACAGGTTTATGAACAAATTCAATGCTACTTAAGTAATCTAACGAATTTTTCAGCGCCCCACTCATTGCATTATGATATTCAGGTGTACATAATACTACACCGTCTGCCGTTTTCACTAACGCCTTTAATTTTTTTACTGCTTCTAATTCACGCTGTGATTCCTCCCCATTATATAAAGGCAGTTCCTCTACTGATAAATCGTATAACTCCCCTTCAAATTGATCAGCAATATATTTTGCCACTACACGAGTTCTACCGAATTTTCTTGGTGTACCATTAATAACAACTAGTTTCATAATTATTTCTCCCCTTTGTTTTCCAGCTATACTTATATATTATCAGAAATTTCTATACAAAACACAATATAAAGAGGGAACTAGCTTGATAAAATAGTATGATAGACGTAAAAAAGAACTCATACGAAAGTATGAGTTCTTCACAATTACTTTTCTTCCCCTTTATAGCTCAATATATCTATGCTTCTTTTTGCTTCAAAATGGTTATATGCTTTTTCTGCTAATTTCATACGTTCTTCTGGTAATTCTATATATTTCATAACGTTTTCTATTATTTTTTCATACGGAGTAAACACTATTCCCGGCCACTCTATCTCGTCCTCAGGATTACTATTTTCCGAAATAATAAATTTCTTATTTGCCACTGCATAAGAAACTCGAGGAGTTTCCAGAATGCCCGATAAGTAAAAATGAATATTTAATATAATTTTAGACCTAGCAATTAACTCATTTTTAACAATTCCCCACGCATTATTTTTAAAAACGATATTTAAATGAGGGGCAACTGCTTTTAATTGATCAAAAATAGCGTGTCGCCTCAGGTTAAGAGCACCTATAAACAGTATATCAATGTCTTCAGTTAACTCTTCATCAAACGCATCTTTTTTTATTTTTAGAGTTGGAGCATAGTTCATTTCCACATGTTTTATTTCTTTTCCTACTCCTTTTTGTTTTAACCATTCTATATTTTGTTTGCTATAATCCCAAACTTCCTTATCTTTTAATAACATTAAATAAAGGGGATGCGCATAAGGACTTCCTTCATATAGCTGTTCTAAATTATAAATAATTGCATTTTTTGGAAGTAGATTCGGGTTATGTGCATATGTATGCGCTCCGAAAACAATTGTATTTTTCACATTTTCTAGTATTGTTTCTGATATAATTGCTGTATTTCCCTCCTGCTCCAATCGCCATTTCAAAGCTCGCGCGACATCTATAAAACTACCATATGTCTTTGGGCATATAAAAAGACAATAATCATATTCTTTATTCAAATAAGCTTCCATTAGTCTTAAATTATTTTTATATAAATCCACATCTGGATATTTAAGTAACAGCTCGCTTGCATGCTTTTTTGCTACTTTATACATTCCAGCATAATAAGCAGCAATGCACCTTCTTAATTCAATTTTTTGCCGATGCTCATCTGCTACGTCCATGTCTAAAAGAAGATTTGCTATACAATACGCTTTTAAATGATCACGATCATAATAATAATCTAGTAGTGGCATCAATTCTTCATACGTATTGCCATGCACAGATTCCCCTAGTTCTAGCGCCCATCGTATTAATTCCATTATTACTCCACTACTCCTTTAACCGAAAATGTATTTAATAAAATTTCGCATTACTTTCAACCATATTTGCTATATGCAACGGTAGCTCTTCTTTTTTCGCTTCCAAAAATTTTTGTGATACTGCACCTAAATGTTTTTTGTGTGGTATATAGAATGCACTTATAGAAATTTCATAGTCAAATAAGTAATCATACACATGATAATCTACAAATAGAAGATCATTATTCGGAAAAGGAATTTCCTTCCCTTGCAGGGCATACATCAAAGCAATATTATTTTGAGATTTTAATCGATACATTCTTGCCAGTTGGTATAATGGCTCAGCCCGTGTTGGTCTATATTCCCACGCTTTTTGAAAATAAAAAATTGCTAATGCTGTATATTGCTCTTCTTGCGCCTTAGCAGTTTCTTTTTCCTCTGCTTCTGTTACTTCATGTTGTTTATTTGCTGCATTGTTTGCTAATTGTTCATAACAAAATCCTATTCGCAACAACGAATAGAACACCTCTTCAACCCATCCTCCTGCTTCTACTCGTTTTTTATACCATTTAATCGAATCTTCAAATTGCCTTAAATGAAAATAAGTTTGGGCTAAATAAAATAAATATCTTATATGCAAGTCTGGCGTTGTTTCTGGATCACTCAACCCTTGTAACAATAACCTCTCATCTCTCTCAAATTTATCAGCTTTACTACCACCATCCCCAGGATCGTTAACGACAAGCGTCTCTAACCTAGCTACCCTTGTATTGTAATCCGCACCAACTTTCGAACGGTCTATATCCCAATACTCATGAGTAACACCGACAGATTTCCATGGTAAAGAAGCTTTCAAAAGGCGTGTAAGCCAATACTTAATATGAATATCATATTGCAATGTGAGATAATGGTCTTCCGTTAAACTAGTCTTATCAAACTTGGGATCAACTTCTAATATCATATCTGCATCTAATATTAATAAATAATCTGCTTCTGGATATGTTTTTTGTGCCAATGACACTGCTAAACTTCTGTTATAACCAAAGTTTTTAAATGGTTCATGATGTACTGTTCCAGGGATTTCATTTTCTTTACACCAATTTTCAATAATTTCAGGTGTACTATCAGTAGATCCCGTATCACAAATAGAAACAAAATCTACAATTGATTTTGTAGCATTTAAACATCTTTCCATAATTCTAGACTCGTTTTTAACAATCATACAAAGACATAACTTTTTTTCTTCCCCTGCATTCTTCACTTGCTCATTTCCCATTTAACCACCTCATATTTTATTAACACGCTCTTTTCATATGTAACACCATTTCATAGCTACACTGATGACATAATCATCCTTTTACTATTTATGAAAACTTCATTTTATTTATTCTTACTTTTATGTTAGGACATCTTTTATGCTTCACTATATATTTGATACAATCAGTACAAATAAACATACAGTACGTAAAATGTAAAGTCGTACATTCCATAGTTTAAGAGGGGGCATTTTGTTGGATTACATTTGGCTAGATGACAAATCACCAATTTTAGAACAACTACCAAGCAACTTTAAGTCTGCTGCTATATTACTTCATCCTTTTGTCCAAATGCCTTTAGGGTGGGAACACTCAGTAAGAAAAAAATCTTACGAGCACATATATCCAAGTGCTGAAGAAATCATGCAAAATGGGAAATCCGTTTCTTGGGAGGAAATGATGTCTTATAGTGGACTAAATTCATACACAGAACTAGCAATAGCCATGTTAACTTCCATTAATGCCTTTTCAGAAGAATATAAAAGAGATGACTTAGCTAAAAAGCTACATTCAAACTTTAAACAAGACCTTTATTATCCAACGGAAGATTATACATCTATATTTTTATTACAGAATTTACTAAAACTCCTTGGTTCGAAAGGTGCAAAAAATCTATATTTCTCTGAACCAATCTTTGATACAAACGAATCATTACAGATAAATGATACACCCCCTTTAAATATTTGGGACCTTTTCTATAGTGAGTTCATTATTACTGATGAAAACATGGACTATGCATTCATGAGTATGTTTGATTCCTTTACAACTTTTTTATTAGCGAAAGACGAAAATATAGAACACATTGTTCAATCAATACATATTGAAGCTATCATATGTAATAAAAAAACAATGATTGATTGGTATTTATAAATTAGAAATTTCTTACACTATAAAAAAAGAAACTTGCGCCTTTGCACAAGTTTCTTTTCAAAATCATTTCCTATTTTTTCACAACTTCATGTCCACCGAACTGATTACGAAGAGCTGAAACTACTTTTCCGTGGAATGTATCATCTTCTTGAGAACGGTAGCGCATAAATAATGACATTGCGATTACTGGTGCTGCCGCTTGAAGTTCAAGTGCCGTTTCCACAGTCCATTTCCCTTCTCCTGAAGAATTCATTACACCTTTAATACCATCTAGTTTCGGATCATCTGCAAATGCCTTTTCAGTTAAGTCCATTAACCAACCGCGGATAACCGATCCGTTTGCCCATACTTTTGCAACATCTTCATAATTGAAATCAAAATCACTTTTATCTAACACTTCAAATCCTTCAGCGATTGCTTGCATCATTCCGTATTCAATACCGTTATGAACCATTTTTAAGAAATGACCACTTCCGACGCGGCCTGCATAAGAATACCCATTCTCTACTGCTAAATCTTTAAATAAAGGTTCTAATTGATCGTAAATTTCTTTTTCTCCACCAACCATTAAGCAAGCACCGTATCTTGCCCCTTCTACACCGCCTGATGTACCGATATCTATGTAATGTAAACCAAAGCTTTTCGCTTCTTCAGCACGGCGTAACGTATCTTTATAGAATGAATTTCCGCCTTCAATAACGATATCGCCTTCCTCTAATAATGGATATACATCTTTTAATACTGACTCAACAACTCCCCCCGCAGGTACCATTACCCAAATTGTACGAGGAGCTTCTAGTTCAGCGATCATTTCTTTTAATGTATGACGAGCAGTAATCCCTAAAGCCCCAGCCTTTTCAACAAGCTCTTTATTTACGTCATATACAACAACTTCATGTTTGTCTTCATATAAGTGTTCCGCTAATGGGAATCCCATTTTTCCTAATCCAATTAAACCTAGTTTCATATTAATCAATCTCCCATTCTATACAAATATATTTAATAACGAAATGAGTCCAAGTGCTACAACAGATAATATTGTCTCCATTGCCGTCCATGTTAATAATGTTTCTTTCACAGTCATTCCGAAATATTCTTTAATCATCCAAAATCCAGAATCATTTACATGTGATAAAATTAATGACCCTGCACCTGTTGCAAGTGCTAGTAGTTCTACATTTACACCTGGTGTACTTGCTGCAATTGGTGCTACAATTCCAGCCGCTGTCATCATAGAAACTGTAGCAGATCCAGTCGCAATTCGGATAAGTGCCGCAATTCCCCAGCCTAATAATATCGGTGAAATATGAGATTCTTTCGCCATTTCTGCGATTGTCGTTCCAATTCCAGAATCTAATAATACTTTATTAAATGCGCCGCCTGCACCAATAACTAACAATATGTTCGCAATAGGCCCAAGGCAATCATTTGTAAATTGTAATACTTTATCTTTTGAGAAACCTTTTGCATAACCAAGACTAAAGAAAGAGTATATCGTTGCAATTAATAACGCGACAATTGGATCTCCAATAAAGTGCAATACTTGCGCAAGTTGACTTGTTTTGTTTAGCGCTACTTCCGCAATTGATGCACCTAGCATTAGAAATACTGGAAGTAAAATTGTAAACAATGTATTTCCGAAACTAGGAAGCTCCTTCTTCTTATCTCTTTCAATAAATTGCTCCGCTATATCTAATGGTACTTCTTTATGTATACGAGCACCAATCCATTTCCCGTAAAGTGGACCTGAAATAATTGCAGTTGGAAGTCCGACAATTAACGCATATAAAATTGTCTTCCCTACATCTGCTTTAAAAATACCTACTGCTGCCATCGCTGCTGGATGTGGCGGAACGAGTCCGTGTACAACAGATAAACCTGCTACTAGTGGTATACCGATTGTAATAAGTGATACCCCTGTTTCTAACGCAATTGTAAATACTAATGGAATTAACAGTACAAATCCAACCTGGAAAAACACTGGAATCCCTACTAAAAATGCAACGAACATCATTGCCCAGTGAACACGTTTCTTCCCAAAACGATCAATTAATGTGTTAGCAATTCGTTCAGCACCGCCAGATTCGGCCATCATTTTTCCAAGCATCGTTCCTAATGTTAATACTATCGCTAAAAACCCTAACGTATTACCAAGCCCTAGTTTAATAGAATCGATAATCCCTGGATCTTTTGGTGAAGTTCCAATCAATGGCATTCCCATTGCCAGTCCTACACCAATTGCTGTTAAAATTAACGCGACAAACGGATGCCATTTTACTACTGTAATAAGTAAAAGTAGTATGACAACTGCCGCTAGTACGATTCCAACTACCATTTCTCCCCATCCCCCTATTGTTTACGTTGGAAAGCAGCTATACAATCAAATTCTTCTTTCAAGCGATTGTATAGTCGTTCATACATATAAAACATTTCTAAATATATAGCCGTATTTTCTTTATTCGGTACATGATGATGAACGATATCAATCCAATCCTTTACCTCTTCAAGAGAATCAATTTTTCCTATAGCATATAAAGCAACTGCTGCTGCCCCAAGCGCAGATGCTTCATGACTTTCAGGAACAAGCAATTCTTTTCCCATCATATCGGATAACATTTGTCTCCAAAATGCAGATTTCGCAAAGCCTCCTGAAACGCGTATTTCAGTAAGTGGACCTGTACAATCTCTGATTGCGAGTGCAACAGAATATACGCTCATACAAACACCTTCCATGACTGCACGTATAAAATGTTCTCGTTTATGCTGAAGGTTTATTCCAAAGAATGTACCACGAGCATTTGCATTCCAGTACGGTGCACGCTCTCCAGATAGAAACGGTAAAAATAGCAATCCACCCGCTCCAGCTGGTACACTTTCCGCATATTTAATTAATAAATCATACGGATCAATGCCAAGTTTCTTTGCTACTTCTTGCTCTGGGCTACCAAATTCATCACGTAACCATCTCAACAATATTCCGCCGTTATTCGTTGGTCCGCCAATCACCCAGTGCTCGTCTGTTAATGCGTAACAAAACGTTCTACCTTTTTCATCTGTATTAACACTAGATGAAATTGTTCGAACTGCACCACTTGTTCCTATCGTAATTGCAGCTGAACCAGGAGATATTGCCCCTACTCCTACATTCGCAAGAACACCATCACTTGCACCAATAACAACTGGAGTATCTTCACGAATACCCATCTTTTGTGCTAATTCTGGTTTCATACCCGATAAAACATATGTAGTTGGCACTGGTGTTGATAATTGTTCTGGTGACATATGTAACATCGTTAAAACATCTTCATCCCAGTTTAATGTTTCTAAATTAAATAACCCAGTAGCTGATGCTATTGAATAATCCACTACGTAACGTGAAAACAATTGATACAAAACATACTCTTTAATGGAAATAAATTTATATGCGCTCGCATATAATTCTGGCTCTTCCTCTTTCATCCACAATAATTTAGAAAGTGGCGACATCGGATGAATTGGTGTACCCGTTCGTCTATAAATTTCATGCCCATTCATATGTTGTAATAATTTTTCTGACTGTTTCGTACTTCGATTATCTGCCCAAATAATAGAGCGCGTTAACGGCGCACCGTTTTCATCTACTGCAATTAATGCGTGCATTGCAGTACTAATGCCAATTGAAGAAATATCTTCTGGTAAGACGTTACCTTTTTTGATGGCAACGCTTACAGTTTTATATACAGCGGCACATATTACATCAGGATCTTGCTCAGCCCATCCGACGTTCGGTTGAATAATTGGATAATCTACTGCATGTGACGCAACGAATTTTCCTTTTTCTGTGAACACAACCGTTTTTGTACTTGTGGTACCGATATCAATCCCGATTACTCTCCCCCTTGTTTCCATACGAATCTTCCCTTCGTTTCTAGCAAAATACGATTTAGTAAACCGTTTACATGAATTAGTATATAAAATATTTTTTCTTTAATCAAGTTTTAAAAAGAAAATTTTTTTCATAACAAAAAATATATCCCCTCATTCCATTTCACTTACATACTAAATTTAAATTTCCCCGCGGTAAAGTTGCGTTATATTCGTTACGCAACACACTCTTTTTCTTTCATTAGCAATACATAGTCCTTCCTTACGTTCTACTCATTTGCATGAAAAAAGTTGAGTAGCAATATTCATTTTTAGGGAGTACTTAACATCAATCTAAGAAAAACACTCGTCCTTTTATCTTAATAAATATAGAATACGTATCCTACTATCACTTTATTAACTTGTAAATATATATTCCATACAATAAAATTTAAAAGTTTTTATATTTTTCCGAAAAATAAAACAATATTTTTAGACTTTATTGTATAATGTTGTAAAAAGATGTCGGAGGGATTTAATGTTACAAAAAATATCTCAATTCACAATTAAGCTTTCATCCATTCTTTTATCACTCTTACTATTATTAAATTTACCCTACTTATTTATCACTCAACAAGGATTCACCTTTCAACCAATGTATTTTTTTAATCAGATTGTTACTATGTTAAAACAGGTTTTCTCCCCTGAATCATTGTTGGTTATAGGATCAGACCCAAAGTATGGTCATTTAAAAACAACACCATTATTTCCAACTGTTTTAGAACCTTATCTATATTCATTTACTATATTATTTTTAGCCTTTTTGCTTGCGCTCTTTTTATCATCTAGCATGGCATTTTTTTATTTTTTAGCAAAAGATTATATAAAAAAATGGATAAACCGAATTGTGTTCATATTAGAAGCTGTCCCTGATATGATGATGATGATTTGTTTGCAAATATTTTTCATATGGTTACTACGGAAATTCGGGGAATTACCTGTCACCATTATTTCTTTTAATGAAAATCGAGCTTATTTACTCCCTATTTTATCTTTAGCGGTCTTACCTACATTACAAATGTTTCGGATGATGGTGTTATACATAAAAGAAGAACATGGAAAACATTACGTGGAGGTTGCATATGGCAAAGGCCTTTCATCAAGTTATATACTATGTATTCATTTATTCAAAAATATATCTATCCACTTCTTCCACCATTTAAAAACGATTTTTGTTTTCTTACTGTCTAACTTATTCATTTTAGAATTCGTTTTTAATATGCAAGGCATTATTCAATTTTTATTTAAAAAGGCGTTTATTTCACCACCAGCTGCATTTATCATACTTGTCATGATTATTTTACCGTTTTACGCCATTTTTCAAATCATCTCTTTCATGATGAATAAATGGCAAAAGCAATTGAAAGGAGCAGCTTTATGAAATCTATTTGGAAATCAAAACGCTTTTTAATTGGCTTTACTTATTTATTCATACTTGTTTCAGCTAGTTTTATTTATAGTTGGTTCTTTAAAGAGACCATCCCAAAAGCTCCTCAGTTACTTTACAATGACAATAACGAATTGCTTGGAAAGGCTCCCTTTCCACCATCATTAATACCGCCTTTTGGATCGGATCGTTTTGGAGAGTCTGTTTTCTTACAAATTATAGAAGGAGCAAAGTTCACCATTTTATTAGCCGTGGTAATTAGCTTCTTTCGAATTTTATTCGGAACATGTATAGGAATACTCTTAAGTTTATACGCTTCAAAATTCAAGAGATTTTTCCAGTCATGCTCAGAAGTTTTTTACTATATTCCTACTTTATTTATCGCATTTATACTCATCACGCCCGTTAATATTGTAATCGTATCAAATGCTGATAGATTAGATCCAAATATTTCATTTGCGTTTTATCAAGTACTCGTACTTATATTCGTCGCTCTGCCTACACTTTCTTTATATATATCCTCAGAGGTTGACGAATTTATGAAACAAGATTACATTTTAAGTTCTCAATTGCTAGGGGCTAGCCGTTTTCATATTATCAAAAAACACTTACGAGTCTTGTTACTTGATCGCTTATTTGTGTTATTCATGGAACATATTGTCCAAGCGCTCATACTCGTTATCCATTTAGCGTTGCTTGATATTATAATTGGCGGGATCCAAATGCGGGAACTCTATGATGGAGCGCTCAAACCTGTTTCTCTATCTAATGATTGGGCTGGCCTTATTGGATTAAATCGTTATGAAATGAATCTTTCGTGGTGGATTATTTTTTATTCTCTCGCTTCATTCTTTATTACGATTCTATTTATTAAGCTTATGACAATCGGGATTCAAGATGCACTGAAAGCAAGAGATTCGCAAGTTGTAGCAATTCAAACCGTTCCAGATCATAAGAAATTTGTTAAAAGTAAAGATTCTTTTTCGTTTGCAGATAAAGTGAACCTTTAATCATCTCTCATGAATCGGTATTGATATAAAAAGAGCTGATCCCTGTTCAATGCAGGGATCAGCTCTTTTCTGGCGTCTAACTTTTTTACATGTCTTTAGCTAGACTCATACTTTTTATATTTAATGTGAATTATTTACAATCACAATTATGCTGTTTAAAATCGATTACCATACGTCCTTGAATTCTACCTTGTTCCATTTCTTCGAATACACTTTGCACTTTATCTAAAGAACAAGTTTGAACGACTGGCACTACTTTTCCTTCTGCACCGAACATGAATGCCTCTTCTAAGTCTTTACGAGTACCGACTAGAGAACCAACGACTTCAATTCCATCTAATACAAGGCGCGGAATGTTTAAATCCATCGTTTCTACTGGTAAACCTACTGCAACGACTTTACCACAAGCACGTACTGCATCAACTGCTGAGTTAAATGCTACTTTAGAAACAGCTGTTACTACAGCAGCATAAGCACCACCAAACTTATCTTGAACAATCTTATCAGCAGGGCCTTGAGAAATTGGATTGATAGTCATATCAGCACCAACCTCTTTTGCTAAGGCTAATTTATCGTCATTAATATCTACTGCAATTACCTTTGCACCAAATACGTTTTTAGCATATTGAATAGCTAGGTTACCTAATCCACCACAACCATAGATGACGATAGGTTGACCAGGTTTAATGTCTGATACTTTTATCGCTTTATATGTAGTTACGCCCGCACATGTGATTGATGATGCTTGAGCAGGATCTAACCCTTCTGGTACTTTCACCGCATAATCTGCTGTAACAATACATTGTTCTGCCATACCACCATCTACTGAATAACCAGCATTTTTAACTTCACGGCAAAATGTTTCTCTACCCGTTACGCAATATTCACAACGCCCACAAGATTGGAACATCCATGCAATACTTACACGGTCACCTATCTTTAGTGAAGTAACATCCTCAGCAATTTTCGTAACAATACCTACACCCTCATGACCGAGAATGCGGCCATCTGTGTTTCCGAAATCATGATTTGCAACGTGTAAATCAGTATGACAAACTCCACAATACTCTACATCTACTAGCGCTTCACCTGAGTGTAACGGACGTAATTCCTTTTCAATAACTTCAATGTTTGCTTTACTATTTTTATTAACTACTACTGCTTTCATATGTGATCTCCCCTTTAGTGTTTTAGAATTTTAATGAGTACATCTCAAAACTTCTGTCTTCACTGATTTGGCTCATCATTATGCCAAATTTAAATGTTCAATCATCATTACACGTTCATCATAACATGTAATTTTAAAAGCTTATTGTTAAATATTGAACAATATTTGAATTATTAACCAAATATTTATTTGAAGGAAAAACTGAAATTACATCTATGTATATAGTTTATTAGAGCTCTACGCGGGAATACAAGACTCCATTAATACAGATTTTTCAAAACAGGAAACTCTATAGTCATCAAATTTTAATAACAGACTATTGCCCAATATAAAAAGCCCTTCATCTGAAGGACTTTTTATATTCGTTTCATCGAAATTGTTTCACGTATACTTTGTAAATTTTGCAACGTTTCTTCTTGACGCTGTAACGATAACCCAACGTATAAAGTATCTAATAAACTTAACTGTGCTAATCTTGATGAACTGGCTTCTGTGCGGAATTCCGTCTCACGTGTTGAAGTATATAATGTAATATCAGCAAGTTGACTTAATGCGGATTTCTGATAGCTCGTAATTGCAATAATGCGAGCTCCCCTTGCTTTTGCTACTTCTAACGCTTCCAGTAACCCTTTATTGCTACCAGAATGAGAAATTCCAATGACCACAGCTTCTTTCGTAAGTAAACCCGCACCCATAATTTGAAAATGTGAATCTGTATGAGCAATACAAGAAATACCCGTTCTCATAAATTTATGATATGCATCCATCGCAATAATACCAGAACCACCATTTCCATAAAACTCAATACGGCTTGTATCTTGCAATACTTTTACAGCTTTCTCTAGCGCTGTATCGTTTAGCAAATGTAATGTATCTTGCAGTCCTGTAATATGCGAATGAAAAACTTTTTTAGCAACGGTTACCATACTATCTTCCGCCGATACTTCTTCATGAATATTTTGCATAGGAGTATGTACAATTTCACGAGCTAATGTAATCTTTAAATCTTGAAACCCTTGAAATCCAAGGTGCTTACATAAGCGGAATATCGTAGCTTCAGAACTATTCGTAACTTCAGCTAATTCTGTAATAGATTTATGTACAACATCTTGTGGATGCTCCAATATATGTTCTGCAATACTTCGCAATTTCGGTGATAAACCGTTTAACGAAGCCTGAATCTTTCCAATCCCACTTCTTGTTCCTGGCATAGCATATCTTCCCCTTCCATCGTAACTTTATTGTACCTAATTATCGAAAGAAGAAAAACCTTTATTTGGCACTACTATAAATTGAAACTTTAATCAGTGAGAGTATTGTACATCTCCCACCGATTGTTAACCCGCAAATAGCGGGTTAACTCTATATACTTCTATATATTCTTCCATAACATGGTACTCCGTTATTCATACTTACGATTCCCCTCATGTTTCACCGCATATAATGCAGCTTGCGTACGATCATCTACTTCCAATTTAGCTAAAACATTTGAAACGTGTGTTTTCACAGTTTGTTCTGTAATATGAAGCTCTGCTGCAATTTCTTTATTACTACGCCCTTTCGCAATTTCACGAAGTACTTCTTGCTCTCTTTTCGTTAACATGGAAAAAGGATTTTCTTTTTCTTTCTTGACTGCTGACCGTCCTAATAGTGCCGGTGTTACTTTCGGATGAAAATTCGCATTTCCTTCATGTACTGCAATGATAGAAGCGACAAGTTGCTCAGGCTGTACTTCTTTTAATTGATAACCATCTGCTCCAGCTTCCAGTGCTGGTAAAACATAATCTTGCTCTGAAAAACTACTTAATATAAGTATCTTTATTGTTCCATCATATTGTTTTATCCGTTTTGTTGCTTCAATACCATCCATCTTCGGCATTGATAAATCCATTAATACTACATCTGGTCTTTCCGTTCGGACGAATGTTAATGCCTCTTCACCATTTTCCGTTTCCCCAACTATTTCAAATTCTTCTCTCGTTTTCAAAAAGAATACAAGTCCTCTTCGAACGATATGATGATCCTCAACTAGTAGTAATTTTATCTTCAACCTTCTTCTCCCCTTCAAACTGGCAATTGAATTTCAATTTTCGTACCCTTTTTCAGCTCAGTTTTTATTTGAAATGATCCCCTCATTAACTGAATACGTTCCTTCATACTTTTTAAACCGAGCGCTGACTCTCTTACGTGATCTTGTATAAATCCTATTCCGTTATCCTCTATGTAAAAATACAACTGATTATTTTCTATTTTTAAAAGAACATTTACCTTTTCACATGAAGCGTGTTTTTTACAATTATGTATAGCTTCCTGGCTAATACGCCATAAAACTTCTTCTATTTCATCTCCAATTGAAACCATTCCATCAATTCGAACTTCCACTTGAATCCCTAACAACTTTCCGTAATTTTTAATTGCCTCTGCTAAACCTTTCTCTAATCCTTCCGGTCTTAATTGCCAAATTAAAAGTGTCATTTCTTGTAATGCTTCTTGTGATAACTCTCCAATATAACTCAACATGTCTTGCAAGTCTCTATCTTGCGTCATATTTAGAGTACCTTTTGCTGTTAGCATAATAGAAAATAACAATTGTTTTACTGAATCATGTAAATCACGAGCTAATCGATTTCTTTCAGCTACCACTACATATTTACGTTCTTTCTCTACTAACTGAATACGTTGTATTGTCGTTCCTATTTGAAATGCAATCGATTCTAATAATGCTAATTCTTCCTCTGAAAAATGTGTTTTTTGAGGCGAGGCCACATTTAATAGACCAAATTTCTCCGATCCAGACCTAAGGGGAATCGTCGCATGATGCGTTACATCTTCGGTCTCTCCCCAATTACATTCAATCGCATCCTCTATTCGCTTACATTCAATAATATTTGTCGCTTTTTCCAATCTGCCATTCACAAAACGCTCTACACACCAACAGTCTCCTTCACACATTGGCTTCTTCTCTTGCCACGTAAGAGCTGGCGGTAAGTTTTCATCTACAAGCATACAGTGCTTTCCGCTTTCATCGATAAAGAATATCCACCCTGTTTGTAAATTCATAACTTGTAACAATGTATGTAACACTTTTTCTAACATGTCCTGTAAGTCTGTTGCTTCATTTAATAATTCAGCAATTGCTTTTAATGCTTCTAAACGATGCATCTCTTTTTCTTCAAAGTTCATTTTCATCACCAACTACCATTATAACATTAAGAAATTTCTAAATTCTACAAATTAAAAAGAGCCAAATTCCTTCGGCTCTTTCTTAATCTCAATCATTTTATTATTATTTTTCTATCCAATGTTGGATGCAGAATTTTTGTTAACAAACTGTTCTACTTTAACTATCCGATAAAGATTTTCCAGCACGGGCATGCTGTAAGCTTTCAGTAGTAACGACCATATTTGCTGCTGGCATCTGCACTTGATTCTTATGGAACATAGACATTAATTCAAATCTTACTTGTCTAGAAGTTTCAAAATAATCTTCTGGCTTTATTAAACCTGTAATACAAAATTCATATCCAACGTATTTAAGATTCGGATTTAAATCTGTAACACCAACATATTTAAACGGCTCAACAGCTTCATCCTCTACTTTATAAAGACTTGGAGCCAATTTTTCATTACAATTCACACAAACTTCTTCCAACAATTCCTTAACTCTTGTAGGATCTTCCTGATAACTTACCGTAATCCGTTCAATTACGCGCATCCATCCTTTATTAAAATTTTGTATCGTTCTAATCTCTCCATGCGGTATCGTAAGAAGTTTTCCTGACCATTCACGAATTTGCATAAAACGAATACTAATTTCCTCAATTGTTCCTGAATTTGTTCCGTTAAAAGTAACAAAATCGCCAACACGAAACTCTTTGTCCGCTAATCGCGCAAAGCCTAATATTACATCTTTTAGCATCTGTTGTGCAGCAAAACCGATAACAACACCCGCTATCCCTGCACCTGCAATGATACTTTTTATATCTACAAATTGGCTAATTAAATATATGATTAGACTGATGATGATGATATATCTAAAAATAGATCGAATCACACTTTGAATTGTTTGCTCTACCTCTTCATCAAAAAAGCTTGATTTCCTAAAAAACCAATCAATAATGCGGTTAATTACAAAAGAGATAATGATTAGTACTAAAGCAAATAGTAAAAATCTTAAAAGTAAAAACTCTCTTACATAATTAAAAAATTCTTCAGTATACGTTAATAAACTCATCCATCCACACCCTTAACTAATGAAAATTTCATGAAAAACTAATTTATTGCCATACCTTTTGATTTCCTTAAAACTTGTTACACTTTCTTCTATAAATATACCCTTTTTTATTATCTAAAGGGAGATAACAATAGAATTTTTTATAAATGACTTTATGTTAAGACCTCAATACTTACCTAAACAAAAAGGGGAATATTAACACAACGCTGAATTGTTCATTTGAAAATATTTTGACTCGCGGAGGTTAACTAACAATGGGCTATATCGAAGAACTAAGAGAAGTTACTGGATCAAGACCACCCAATCTAGCTGGCGTTGCTGTAGCTGTTTTCAATGAACAAAGACAAATATTACTACAACAAAGACGAAATGGTGTTTGGGGTGTTCCCGGTGGATTCGTTGAACTTGGCGAATCAACAGAAGAAGCCGGAAGACGAGAAGTGCTTGAAGAAACAGGGATTGAAATAGGCTCTTTACAGTTAATAAGCGTATTTTCTGGAAAAGACTTTTTTGTGAAATTACCAAACGGAGATGAATTTTATCCTATAACAATTGCATATCTTTGCAAAGACATTATAGGTGGTACGTTGAAAGCTGATGGATTTGAATCCTTACATGTACAATTTTTTGATTTAAATGCGTTACCAGAAAAAATAAGTCCGTTTATAAAAAAACTAATCGAACAAAATATCGTTTCTATTTAAACGTAAAAAAGAGACCTTTTTTAAAGGCCTCTTTTTTTACTTCACTTCTGCGTTTAAACAAGATTGAAAATGTCCTAGTGCATATTCATGCCCTTGCTCATTAAAAGATGCAACCGCCTTTTCAAAAACTACAATTTTAAATCCTTTATTATAAGCGTCTACGGCTGTGTGAAGAACACAAATATCAGTACAAACACCTACAAGATGTACTTCTTCTATTCCTCTTTCTCGTAACTTCATCTCTAAATCTGTTCCTGCAAATGCACTATATCGTGTTTTATCCATATAATATACATTTTCTGCATTTTTATATGTTTCGTACACATCTTGTAATTCACCAAACAAATCTCTTCCATTTTTACCAGCTATGTTATGAGGCGGGAATAATTTTGATTCTGGATGGTATACATCGTTTTCTTCATGTTTATCAATCGCAAAAACAACGTAATCTCCATTTTCAATATATCGCTTCGTTATATGGACAATTTCCTTCTCAATTTCTTGTCCTGGTTTCCCGCATGTTAAAGCACCTTTTTCAGCTACAAAATCATATGTATAATCAATATTAATAAGAGCTCGTTTCATAACTACTATCTCCCCTTCTTCTGTTTCACAGTAAACAATAGAAAATTTGTTATTACGACATCATATGTACTATTCGACATTTCAAATGAAATACCTATATTTTTCTCTCAAAACTTACCTTAATCCGAGTTTATCACAAAAAAGATAAATAATGATAAAACAAATAGCTCCTATTAACAAATCATGAATTTGAATGACCTCTTGTATCGTAAACCAAATTACCGACATCATTATACTAATCAAGATGATACGAATACATCGATTCACACCTTCAACCTCTTTCTCTGCCCTAGTAATAACAAGTGAGTTCTTCCTACTTAATCGTATTAGAAAACGAAACAAGTTATTCACTATTACATCCGCTAGTCCAAACAAAAAAGCACACTACTTTTTGAGTAATGTACTTTTTATTCTTATTAAGACGCAGGTTTTGTTTCAAATGTTGCTTGATTTAAACTAATAACCTTTCCTTTTGGGTCATTGTTTTCATACTGAATTGCAGTAATCGTATGACTACCAGTCTCAAGCGTCTTTTCTTTTAATTGCACTGTTGTCTGTGTTGTACTAGTAACTTGATGTTTATCTGAATACACTTGATCTACAAATATAAATGTTTCTTTATCATTTTGAAAATTAGAAAGCTCTAATTCAACATGTTGAATTAAAGTATCCTTTTTGATGAATACAGTTGGTATATTGCCATTTTCAGAAGTACCATCCGGTGTAATGACTTTTACTTTTCCTTCTCCGACTGGTACTGCTCCTTCAGGAAATGCAACTATATTCTCATTACTTGCGTTTACAACTTGTTCTTCCTGCTTTGATTGCGCATCCTCTTTTTCTTGTGGAGCACCACAACCGGCTAATAACAATACAGACAATCCAGTGATTATGAATTTTTTCAAAATTCATCCCCCCTGTCATTTCATTATAATTTATTATACAAAAATAACTTTTTAATTTTAAGACTATTTTCAACACTTTCATGAACAAATAGAATCTTGCTCACGATTAATGTATCATACTTTCCTTAATAGAACATTAATTTTTTTTATGAAATAAATAGTAATTCCTTCTTATCTATCATTTTAGCCCAACAAATGAATTACATACCTATCCAAAATAAAAAGACATTGTTCATTCAATGTCTTTTTATCTTACGCTTTAAAAAACAAATGTTGTAATCTCATCTACTTCTTTTCTTGGAAGTTTCTTTGGCTTATCTTTCGGAAAACCGAGTGAAATAACCATGTTTATTTGTTTTTCAGGCTCAATTTGTAAATATTGTCGTAGTTCATCTTGAGCTAACAATACCGGTCCTGTCATTGGACAAGTACCAAGTCCTTTGGCATGTGCAGCCAACATTAAGTTTTGTGCCGCTAAACAGCTACTCTTAATTCCTTCTTCTTCCCAAACTGAATCTGGAACAAAAGCAATTGGATCAAATATCTTTTCGCGAAATTTTGATTCATATGGCGTTGCCAAACACACGATTAATACTGGTGCCTCCGAGAAAGCTGTTGCATATGGTCCGAAAGAACGGGTAAGTAATTTCCCTGCCTTCTCTTCTCCGTTTTCTGTGGCTTTTGCCGCAAGTTTATGTAATGCATCCCATGTCATTTGCTCAATTTCTTTAATTTTCTCTCGGTTCATAATGACCAAGAACTCCCAAGTTTGTGAGTTCGTATCACTCGGTGCATAACGAGCACAATCAATAATTTCTTTTATGTCACTAATGAATACTTCTTGTTCTGTGAACTTCCTAACACTTCGTCTACCGTGAATTACTTCTTTAAAATCTTCATAATGCATACATTAAATCCCCTTTTTACAGCGTTTTCAAATCTTGTCCTATGCTTGAATTATATCATGAAAAAAAGCTGGAGGAATACCAGCTTTTTTCTTCAATATTAGTTCGTAACTTTAAACAAACGAATACTTTCTTCATATGCAACTTGGAGTTTTTTTGTAATTGTTCCTCTTTCGCCGGTCCCAAACTGTTCATCACCAATTTGAACGACTGGGAATATTTCAAGTGGTGTCGCTGTAAAGAAGCATTCATCAGCCTCATATACTTCTTGTAGTGAAAACTCTCGTTCTTCTACCTCAATATGTAACTCTTTCGCTAATGAAATAACATAGTGACGTGTAATGCCATGTAAAATGAAATTGTCAGCTGGATGTGTAATCAATTTATTATTTTTCACAATAAAGAAATTTGAATGACAGCCTTCCGTTACAATTCCATCACGTACTAATATCGCTTCTTGATATCCTTGTTCGTTTATTTTATTTTTAATCATAATATTAGGTAGCAAGTTTAAAGATTTTATATGGCAAAACTTCCAGCGTATATCCTCTTCTACAGTAACTTTTATTCCTCGTTCCATATCAGCAATCGGCCTTGGAAACGAAACAATATTTGCAAAATATGTTGGTTGCATATTTGACTCATAAACATGATTACGTGCTTGAGCACCTCTTGATATTTGCAAATATACATTCCCATCTTCTTGAAATTGATTTTTTTCAATCATTTCATGTAACTCTTCGACTAACTCTTCCTTAGTAAACGGTGGGATTAGTTTTATTTCTTCCATAGAATTAAAGAATCGTTCCAAATGTAGATTTAATAAATGTGGCTTCCCATCATATAGTCTAAATACCTCGTATATACCATCACCAAATTGAAAGCCTCTCTCCTCTAATGGAATCATCGGCTGTTCTTCCTTCGTATTTACAATTCTTCCGTTAAATAAAATCCAATCTTTATGAGTAGCTTTCATTTTTTCCCACTCCTTTATTCCATGATTGGTATAATTGTACAACTTATTCACACTCAAAAGAAGGAATTTTCTGTGTTTTTATAAATAAAAAAGTACATCACTCATTTAAAGTGATGTACCGGGCCATTCCTCTATTTCAGAAAATATTTTTCAATATCATCTAACATACGGTTTGCAGCTACAATACCACCTGCTGTATTCCAAATCACTTCATCTACTTGGAATACTTTATTATCTTTAGAAGCTTGTAACTGTTTAAAGAGCGGATCTTCTATCCATTCTTTTGCTAACGTGTTTCCTTCATTATTCTTATCCCCATCTTTATCTGATGTGAAATAGAATAAATAGTCCCCGTCCATATTTGGAATTTGCTCTTTTGTAATTCCTTTTATCGCAAATTCATCTTTATCTTGTAGTGCTGGTCGTTTAAACCCAATATCATTTAATACAACGCCTGAGAATGAATTTTTTTGATAAATACGAACATCACCTGGGACGAAGCGAATAATGGAAACTTTAGAGTTAACTTTATCTCCTAGTTGTTCTTTTATTGATGTAATACGCTTTTTATAATCATTAAGAGCATTTTGCCCTTCTTTTTCTTTATTTACAGCTTTTGTATAAAGCGTAAAGTTTTCTTTCCAATCACCGCGCAATGTTTCAGCATATACAGTTGGCGCAATTTCTTTTAACTGCTCATATATTTTTTCGTGACGCATTTTATTTCCGATAATTAAATCCGGCTGAAGCTTCATTACTGCCTCTAAATTAATATCACGCTCAGTTCCTACTACTTTCGTATCTTTTAACTCTTTTGCTAAATGAGGATACCATTCATCACCAGCTCGTGGTTTTGTCGTTCCAACTGGCGTTACTCCAACAGTTAAAAGTGCTTCAGCACCTTCATTTGTTAAAACGACAACTCTTTTTGGCGTACCATTTACTGTCGTTTCGCCCATTGCATGTTTTATCGTATATGAATCTTTTACTTTAGCTGATGTACCTTTATCTTTCTTCTCTTCTTCTTTACCGCACCCTGCAATTATGAACATTAGTAACATAACGCAAAGTATAAGAATATTTTTAGTGCGTGTCATAAATCCTCCTAGTTGAAAATGATTTTCAATTACATTTACAAGACTAATGTATCTCTCATACATTGTCAATACGTATATCAGAAAACTTTTTCAATATATATAATTTAGATCTCATTTTTATTCAAACTATTACTTATTTGTTAACCATATTTTTTAACCGTAACATATGAAAAAGAAACGGACATAAGAAAGTAATTGTAATTCCAGTCAATACATAACGTAAATAATACATATCAGGTATTACAAGTACAAATAAAAAAACCGCCTTATGTAAGGCGGTTTCTATCATTTTGCTTTAACCAATTTAAAATAAATATATACGATTGATAGTGAATATAACGTATGCAAAATAAAAGAAATAAAAGGGCTATTCCAGTGCTACTATACAGCAAGCCAAACTTTAAAAAAATATTTAAAAGTGGCGGAAAGTTCGTTATGTTTTGTAATGTAATAAGCATACTAAACAAAAGGAAAAAAACTGGAGCATATTGTAATTCATACGGCTTTCTCTTCTTATTCATTCTTTTTCGAATAAACATATGAATTAGCTCTGCTACTAAAAAACAGCCTCCAATTAATACAAGACCAGAAGTCATCGTCATACATCCACCTGCCTTATATTTATCCCGCATAACTACTCATCGTTATATTTTCTTCACATATATTCCGTCTTCCACATTAAATCCAAAGCTCTCTATGAAAGATCTCGCTTGTTCTGTTAATTCCGTTTGTAATACCTTTATCTCTTTCACATTTCTTTCTTTCATCATCGTTTCAAATGTAAAATACGTATTTGTCCCATAACCGTAACTTTGATAATCAAAGTGAATAATTAACTGAGATAAAACCGCAGTCTCCCCTTGAACACGATAATCTATTACACCAATATATGTATCATCGACTTTCACATAATACTGTACCTGTTTCTCACTTAAACTATGTGAGTGAAACATTTCTTTAACAACGCTTTCATTTTCTACAGTTACTTTTTCAAACGTAATCATATGTTGTCCATCCTTTTACTATTATTGTATCAATAATACGTCCTATTTATGAAAAAAACCTTAAGACCGTATGCGATCTTAAGGTTTTTCTAATTAAACTAAGCTATACGCACGTTTCGTTTCTTCGTGGAACTTATTCGTATCGTATTTATGCTCAACATAAATTTGATGCCATACCATAAACGCAAGTACAGTCCAAATTTTACGGCTATAATCGCCTTTATCTGCACAATGTGCTTCCAGTAAGTTTAATACATACTGTTTGTCGATTAAATGCTCTGTCTTACTTTCGTTTATAATATTAATAGCCCAATCATGCATTTCGTCTTTTAGCCAATGACGAATTGGTACTGGGAATCCAAGTTTTTTACGATCTAATACGTGATCTGGAACGATTCCGCGTGCTGCTTCACGTAAAATAGCTTTCGTAGTTCCGTTAGCAATCTTAAATTCAGTTGGAATTTTAGATGCAACATCGAATACTTCTTTATCTAAGAACGGTACACGAAGTTCTAATGAATTTGCCATTGTCATTTTATCAGCTTTTAATAAAATGTCACCGCGTAACCATGTGAACATGTCAATGTACTGCATTTTGCTTACATCATCATAATCTTTAATTTCGTTATACAATGGTTTCGTGATATCCATATAGTTAACACTTTCATTGTAATACTTCATTAATTCCGCTTTCTCTTCTTCACGGAAGATTTTCGCGTTTCCATAGTAACGCTCTTCAATTGGCGTACATCCACGCTCTAGGAAGCTCTTTCCTTTAAAGCCTTCTTTAAGAGCACCACTTAATGCTTTTAGAACGCTCTTTCCTGGGCTAGGAATGTAAGAGAACATTTTCAGTGAGTTTGGCTCACGGTAAATGTTATAACCACCAAATAGCTCGTCTGCCCCTTCACCTGAAAGAACAACTGTTACATGTTTACGTGCTTCTTTTGCAACGAAGTACAATGGTACAGCTGCCGGATCTGCTAAAGGATCATCCATATGCCAAATGATTTTTGGGAACTCATCCATAAACTCTTTCGCTGAAATGAATACGTTATGGTTTTTAACGCCTAATTTCTCAGCAGTTTCTTTCGCAACATCAACTTCACTGAAACCACGTTGCTCAAAACCAACAGAGAATGTTAAAAGATTTGGATTCATTTCTCTTGCAATAGAAGCGATAATAGATGAATCGATACCACCAGATAAGAATGAACCTACTGGTACATCACTGCGCATATGCACTTTTACTGAATCATATAACACATCACGAATCGCTTGGATATGTTCCTCTTTCGTTGCACTTGAAGCATTGAAATAAGGTTTCCAGTAGCGATGGATTTCCATCTCTTTACCGATTTCTTTTACGAAATAATGACCAGGCTCGATTTTATTAACATCAATTGTTAATGTTTCTGGCTCTGGACCATATTGATACGTAAAGTAATGTTGTAGTGACGTTGGATTAACGCCTTTATCTTCCATCACATGCATAATACTTTTCTTCTCAGATGCGAAGAATGTAGTATCACCTTGTTGTGCGATGTATAAAGGTTTAATACCGAAGTGATCACGTGCTCCGAAAAGTTTCTTCTCTTCACGATCCCAAATCATAAATGCAAACATACCACGAAGGTAGTCTACACATTTTTCTTTCATATGTGCATACAATGCAATGATAACTTCTGTATCAGATTGCGTTGCAAACGTTGCACCTTTTTCAAGTAACATTTCACGTAATTCTACATAGTTGTAAATTTCACCATTAAAAATAATTACATATCGATCATTTTCATAAGTTAGCGGCTGATGTCCTGCCTCTAAGTCAATGATACTTAAACGGCGGAAGCCAAATTGTACATGTTCATCACGAAAATATCCTTCGTCATCTGGACCACGGTGGAAAATCATCGTGTTCATATTTTCAAATTGATGTTTTTCTGTTTCTGAAAACTCTCTAGGGTTTTCACATAAACATCCTACAAAACCACACATACTTCTTACCCTCTTTCAGTTTTCATTCTGTCTCTATACTACTATATCAACCCTATTTATACTAGCATAATCAACTGAATATGGCGACCAAAAACTATAAAAAAATCACTCCATTTCACATTTTTAACAATTTTTTATGAAAACATGAAAACTAGGCACTCACCTTTCTCCGCTTTTGTCATATCATATTGCAAATTGATTTTTAGGAGGGAATATTATGAGTGAAGAAAAAAAAGACTCTTCTCGCCCACCGGTTCGTAACTATTTAAAGCAAATTGATGATTTCTTCGAGCAAACACCACTTCGTAATGTAATCGCTGATTTAAATCATTTTTTCCAAAAAGGAAACCGTTTATTAACATTCCCTGTAGATTTATATGAAGTTGGTGAAGAACTCGTTGTGACAGCTGAACTACCAGGTATACAAAAAGAACAAATTCAAATTGAAATACAAAGTGAATACTTAAAAGTCTCTGTAAAAGAAGAGATACTTGAAGAAGAAGAGCAAACATCCCATAACTATTATCGCCGAGAACGTTCTATTTCAGAAGCATCCAGATTAATTAAATTACCGTACTCCATTAATAAAAAAGCAGCAAAAGCTTCTTATCAAAATGGCGTGTTAGAAATTCGGGCGCCAAAACTTCCACAGCAACATGACATTTTATCCATAGACTAATGTAAAAAAAGAAGGGTGCTTTATAATCTGCACCCTTCTTTTTATTCTGCTAATCGCTTCATATCACGTATAATGTCCTCATACGGCGTATTACTAATGCCACTGTACTTTTTCATTACTTTTCCGTTTTGATCAATTAAATAAAATGACGTACCATGTATCACTTGACCATTTTCAGGTTTATCTACAAGTGATTGGAAATTATCTTTTGAAAACTTTGTAATATCTTCTAACGAATACCCCGTTAATAAATTCCAGTTACTAGTATCCTCTGTAAACTTTTGAATGAAAGCCTTCAAATTCTCTGGCTTATCTAGGTCTGGATCTACACTAAACGAAACAAACTGAACGTCTAATTTCTCTTCTTTTGCCATCTTTTGCAGTTTTGCCATATTAGCAGTCATTGGCGGACAAACTGTTTGGCAGTTTGTGAACATAAAATCTGCAACCCAAACTTTCCCTTTTAAATCTTTTGTACCAAATGGTTTTCCATCTTGATTTGTAAATTGGAAAGTTTCTAAATCCCAATTCAATGGTTTACGAAGCTTTGAACCTGATCCACTACATCCAGCAAGTACAAAGAGACAAAATACAACCATAAGACCAATTACTTTTTGATAACGCTTCATTTATAAACCTCTTTTCTCTATCCTAAATTTAAATAGGTTATGTTTATCATAACAAAAGTTAACACTACGAGAAAATTGTTTACTACATTTGTTCACGAAATCGTACGAATTTACGTATGTTACTTCTTTATTTCAAGCGAATTACTAGACAAAATATATTTTTTCACTATTATTTCTCTAAATAGAAGTTGCAAAACTCATTTTATTGTTATTTTTGTAAATGCACCCCTCTATTTTTTTACAATTACTTAAACATTCATCCATGTTATACACTGTATTCCTTAACAACATTTCGGTACAATATAATTACAACGATTTTAAATGAGGTGATGTTCATGGCAAAGCGCTATGAAAATATGGATAATGTTAGCACAAAAAAATCAATTCGCTCTTTTATACGCTGGCGTAAAGAACGAAAGCAAAACAAAAAAGATTTTTCTTTCTTAGTAGAACAATCACCCGTTAAACAAAGTGCATTTTTGCAAAGTAATGTTGAAAAAACGACTGTCACATGGATTGGGCATTCCACTTTTCTTATCCAAACGAATGGACTTAATATATTAACGGATCCAGTATGGGCCAATAAATTAAAATTAGTCCAAAGACTTACAAAACCTGGACTTTCTATAAAAGAACTACCTAAAATTGATATCGTTCTTCTTTCACATGGTCATTATGATCACTTAGATTTTTCAACACTTCGCCAACTGAACGATGATGTATTATACTTAGTGCCCATCGGGTTAAAAAAATTATTTACTCGTAAAAAATTCAACAATGTAGAAGAGTATAAATGGTGGGAAAGTACGACTATTGATAATGTTTCCTTTCACTTCGTACCTGCTCAGCACTGGACGAGAAGATCATTATTTGATATGAATACATCTCACTGGGGTGGATGGATTATTAAGAATGACAATATGGAGGAAACCATTTATTTTTGCGGAGATAGTGGTTATTTCCAAGGCTTCAAAGAAATTGGCAAACGCTTTTCAATTGATATTGCCCTTATGCCAATTGGAGCTTATGAACCAGAATGGTTTATGAAAATATCTCACGTTTCACCTGAAGAAGCAGTGCAAGCTTATTTAGATTTACATGCTACACACTTTATACCAATGCATTACGGGGCTTTTGCACTCGCTGATGAAACACCTCGCGAGGCAATAACAAGACTTCGAAATAATTGGAATTTACGTATGTTACCGTGGGAACAACTTCATGTACTCTTTTTAGGTCAAACTTTTACTTATAATAGCGAAACACATGCTAAGAAAGTGAATGAAAAAATTGAAACGTTACATGTGTAACGTAACTACTTATTTTCTATATCCAACATATAATATAGAAAATCATAAAGCGAAACTTTAATCAGTGGGTGTTTTCTATGAATGAATATTTACAGACTCGCTATATCATTAGCGGGAGTGCCTGTATAACCCTCCTTATTTCTTACTTTCTATTCACATAAAAAAGCTACTTGAAATACATTTCAAGTAGCTTTTTTATTACTCTGCTAAATACATAAATCCGATTGCACCCGGACCTGTATGAGTACTAATAATAGGCGTTGTAAAGAAAATTTCTGATTTAGCAAATCCACTTACTTTTTCTACAGCCGCTTTTACATTTTCAGCTAAAGGAATTGCTTTCGCATGTGGAATTGCCACAGCTTTTACAACTTTTCCAGCTGTATCTTCCTCAAATAACTTAGCTAACGTTTTTACAATTTGACCTTGGCTACGTACTTTCGTTACAGGGTTATAAACACCATCTTCAAGACTAGCAATTGGCTTTATATTAAGTAGTGAACCGATAAACGCTTTTCCTTTACCGATACGCCCACCCTTCACTAAGTTTTCTAATGTATCTACTACTACATATAAACGAGTATTCTTTCTCACTTCATCTACACGTTTTAAAATTTCTTCTAGTGAGCGTCCTTCATTTGCCATTTTCGCAGCTTCAACTACTTGATATGCTAAGGCATGTGTAATAAATTGCGAATCAACAACTGTTACTTTTGTGTCGGTCATTGATGCAGCACTATTTGCAGTTGCCACAGTACCACTCATTCCACTTGTCATATGAATGGAAAGTAATTCACTTCCATCTTCACCTAACTTGTCATACATTTCTACAAATGTACCCATTGCCGGTTGTGATGTTTTTGGTAGTTCCTCTGATTTAATCATTTCTTCAATAAATTCATCTGGTTGTAGATCAACGCGATCTAAATATGTTTGTCCATTTACAGAGATTGATAATGGTAGAACATGAATGTCATACTTCTCAATTACCTCTTGTGATAAATCTGCCGTTGAATCTGTTACAATTTTAATTTTTTGCATATTATATTCTTCCCTTTCCAATACGCTCTCCTTGTTATTATACTAGTATTCCCATTGCTTTCAACAATTTGGAACGAAATTTAATTAAATTAATTATATTTTTATATCTAAAATGAAAAAGACAGAGCTCTTAACCCTGTCCACACTCTATATCATGCATTTTTTTCAAGAGTATTTGTTTTATATACATTTAAATAATCATTCCACTTCAAACAATTTTGTAAATATTCACGGAAAGAATACGAAAATCTTGGATGTTTTTGTTTTTGAATTTTTGCAATAAATAATTGAAGACGAGACTGAATTAGAAACGATAATGGATGCTGCGCCTGTAGGACAGGGATTTCAAATATTTTAATACAATCCCCTGTTGAATGAGTGAAATAAAAACTTTTCGTAATCACAATATCAATCCTCTTTTTCATTGGATTTTTGAACTTCCTCTACTTTACGCTGTAACACGTTGTTTAAAGTGGAGACTCCTATGAATACAAAAGTACCCTTAGACAATCCCTGTAGTCCTTATGGTTAGAAGTTTTATAATCAATTCATCTCCACCTAATCCATCCCCCATCCTACATATCCAATCAGACGAGGACTCGTTATCCGTAAATTGCTTAATATATTCAGTATAAACTTATAAAAGCGCAAAGTTTGTCTAAATTTTGGAGATTCTATAATTTTTTTCTTCTCTATATTGTATACGTTTATAGCTAGAGTATAACAAATAAATAAAAAAAGTGCCTTTATAACGCGGCACTTTTCGACTGGCTTTCATCTTCTCTTTTCTTTTTTCGCTTACTAACAATCTTTGATAAAGCAATACTAATTTCATAAATACAAATAAGCGGTACTGCCACTAAACTATGAGATAAAAAATCTGGCGGTGATATACACGATGCAATGATAATCAATGCTACGTAAGCATACCTTCTTATTTTTATTAGAAATTCTGCCGTCAATAGTCCAATACTCGTTAAAAACATTACTACTACTGGCAATTCAAAAATTACAGCAAATGGAACTGTTAAATTAAGAACAAAATGAAAATACTTTTCTGTCGTAAACATCGTATTAAACATTTCATTACCTATCGTAGTTAAAAAATGAAATAAAAACGGCATTACAACGAAATATCCAAAGCATAAACCTGCAATAAATAATATAGACAATACCGGTATATACATGACTGTCATCTTTTGTTCATTTGGATGTAAACCCGGTTTTACGAATAGCCAAATTTGTATAGCAGCAAAAGGAATTGTACAAACGATAGCAAATACTGTAGCAATCGAGAAAAAAATCCACAATACATCACTTGGACCGAGAACAGTTAATTTCATTGGTAAATCTTTGACAAGCCAAAAATAAATATCCTTCGTAAAAGTAAACCCAATAATTAAAAATAGTACAAAGGATAGCACTGTATATATTACTCTTTTGCGAAGCTCAACTATATGTTCTACGACGCTCATTTCCCGATCTTCCATCTCGTTCACCACACTTTATTTATCCATTACGAGGAAAATTCATTACATTTTTTCTTTCTTTTCCTTCTCTTGAAATGCATCATCAGTCAATTCTTTCGTTGATTTTTTGAATTCTTTTAACGTTTCCCCTAAAGCCTTTCCGATTTCCGGCAATTTTTTAGGCCCAAATAAAATAAGTACAGCTACTAAAATTAAAATTAATCCTGGAAAGCCAATATTTGAAAACATTTCTCCATCCCCTTTATTAGTAGATTCCTTGTCCTACTATTACATAATTTTATTTTGTCAAAAAAGTTTGAAAACGTCAACAAATCCATTGGCTTTTGTCAAAAAAATTCAAAAATATAATCAATTATACAAATTTCATTTTCTATTGCCCTTGTGTATGATATGGTAAGGGAAACGACATATTATTTTATAATAGTAGAAAGGATTGGCATTATGACTGAAAAAATGACACGAATGACCCAATTTGTAAAAGAAGAAATTGCAAATGCAATAACACATGGTATCGGTGCCATTTTAAGCATCCCTGCCTTAATCATATTGATTATTCATGCTTCTAAGCATGGTACCGCATCAGCTGTAGTTGCATTTACTGTTTATGGTGTAAGTATGTTCTTACTGTACTTGTTTTCGACATTGTTACATAGCATTCACCATCCAAAAGTAGAAAAATTATTTACTATACTAGATCACTCAGCCATTTATTTATTAATCGCTGGCACATATACTCCTTTTTTACTTATTACGCTTCGTGGACCATTAGGTTGGACGTTACTGGCAATTATATGGACACTAGCAATCGGGGGTATCATCTTCAAAATTTTCTTTGTACGTCGATTTATTAAGGCATCAACTCTATGTTATATCATAATGGGATGGCTCATAATCGTTGCTATTAAACCACTTTATGAAAATCTAACTGGACATGGTTTTTCACTACTTTTAGCAGGTGGAATTTTATATTCTGTAGGAGCTATATTCTTCCTTTGGGAAAAGTTACCTTTCAATCACGCCATTTGGCATCTTTTCGTATTAGGTGGTAGTGCAATGATGTTCTTCTGCGTACTCTTTTACGTCTTACCTACAGCATAACAAAAAAGGTTTCAGCTTATATAAGCTGAAACCTTTTTTGTTACTTATGTAATTGTGATGCGATAACATCCTGTGTATGCTTCGTTAACTCTTTAATATCCATATTCGCATACTCTTCAGGTGTAATCGGCTTAGAAATTGTTACTGTTGCACGAGCTGACTTCATACGGTTTCCATTCGCTTCAAACATTTTATATGTCCCATCTAATGTTACAGGTAAGATTGCTACACCAGATTTTACAGCAAGGTGAAAACTCCCAGCTTTAAACTCTCCAACTTCGCCACCCTTACTTCTCGTTCCTTCAGGGAAAATTACGATAGAATGCCCATTCTTTAATAATTCAATTCCATCTTTAATCGCTTGAAGTGATTGACGACGATCGCTACGATCCATAAATACACAATTCATAAGTTCCATCCAAGTTGGTACAACTGGGAACTTTTTAATCTCTGCCTTTGAAACGAAGCCAATTGGTTTATTTAAATAACCTAGTAAAACAGGGATATCCATATTACTCTGGTGATTACTTACAACTAGTACCGGCTTGTCTTTCGGAACATTTTCAAGTCCTTTAACTTCTACTGTTCCCCCAGCTACACGTACCATTTTCTTACCAAACCAATTTGTCGTTTTGTACACAGCATTATCTTTTTCTTGTGGCGACATCGTATTTACTTGTCTTTTAAGACGCCACATTCTCGGTGTAATCGCAATTACGATTAAAATTAAATAAAAGATTTTAAAAAACGTTTGAATCATACAGAACCCCCACCTATTATCATTCCGACCTTCATTATACTAGACAAACGAAGGAAAAAGAAGAAAAAATGTCCAAACAACAAGTGTTTGGACATTTTTAAGTATGATATATTAGAAACGTTTTGCTAATTCACGAGCATTAGCAATTGCTGCTTCTTTAATTTCTTGTGCTTTTTCAGGGTTTGCATTCATACCTTCAACTGCAATATATTCAGTATCATTTACACCGACAAATCCTAATACAGTTTTTAAGTGATTGCGACCAAAGTCTACAGCTGCGTATGCTCCTTCAGAATATACGCCACCTGTTGCTTGAATGTGAAGTGCTTTTTTACCTTCTAATAGGCCAACTGGACCATTTTCAGTATATTTGAATGTTTTACCTGCGATTGCTACGTTGTCTAAGTATGCTTTTACTACTGGTGGGTAGCTAAAGTTCCACATTGGAGTTACGAATACATAACGATCTGCATTCATAAATGTTTCTAAGTTTGTGTTCATTGCTGCAACTTTTTGTTGTTGAGCTTCAGTTAAAGCTTCAAATCCTTCACCTGCTGCGAATTTACCCCAAGCAGCGAATACATCTGCATCGATTGCTGGTACTGTAGTGTTGAATAAATCAATTGTTACAACTTCGTCTTGTGGATGTTCATTTTTATAAGCTTCGATGAAAGCTTCCCCTACTGCCATTCCGAATGAACCTTCTGCTGAATTTGGATTTGCTGTAATGAATAGTACTTTTGTCATTGTATTCTCTCCCTTTTCTACATTTTATCTTTAATTTGAGATTTATAATTTTAAAGTAAATAACTTACCTTATGTAAGTATAATATAAAAAGTTACGTTCGATGTCAATAAAAAATAGCTACTTTTTTTTCGTAAGTTAATGATTTATTTTGTTTCCTTAAAATTAAGTATACAAATATCAAGAATTTCTTCATATAAAAAGACTAGCTCTACAAATTATAGAGCTAGTCTTTTATTACATATTATTTTTGAAATACATGTTTTACTTTTTCAGCCGGGATATTACTTCCGCCTCTACCTTTTACATCTTCAATCATCATTGTAATGACCATATCCGGTGAATTTAAATCAAATGCAGCGAACCAGCCTAGTTCTTTTCCTTCGGCCTCTTTTGATACTTTTAATTCTGCTGTACCTGTTTTTCCAGCAAGCGTCATACCATCAATTTTAGCAATTTTCCCTGTACCATCTGGATCATTAATTACTTTCGTCATCGCAGTTTTTAGTATATCCTGATTGCCTTTTGAAATGACATTCTCTTTCCAAACTTTTGGCTGCTTATCTGTTTTAATAATGTATGGAGAAGGTATGTTTCCATCATTAACAATTGGTGCGTACGTTAATGCTAGATGGAGTGGTGTCATTAATACTTGTCCTTGTCCATAACCTGTGTCTGCCATTTGAATATCATTTTTAATACCATCATTTGCGATTTTAGAAGCTGGGAATCCATATTCAATTGGTAATTTCTCATCGAATCCAAATTTTTTCGCTTCACTCATAAACTTATCTTTTCCGATTTTCAAAGCTTCTTGTGCGAAATAAATATTATCCGAGTATTTCATCGCCTTATCAAAATCAATCGGATTTGCATCTTTTACACGCGTTACATAATAATTACCCCAAGAAGAATCTTTTGTCCATTTCAATCCTTCAATTTTCAACTCTTCTTTTGGATCAATTGTTTTCGTTTCAAGACCGATTGCAGCTGTAATCGGCTTAAATACAGATCCTGGAACTGATAATTGTGTAAATCGATTCGTCATCGGTTTTTTCGGATCATTATTTACCGCATCACGTTGCGCTTTTGACGCCCCTCTTGTAAGGGTATTTGGGTTATAAGCTGGTGTGCTCACAAGTGCAAGTGTTTCTCCAGTCTTTGGATTAATTGCTGCACTTGATCCTACCTCATTTTTCATTTCATTATAAATTTCGCTTTGAACTGCACTGTCAATCGTTAAAGTTACATTTTCTCCATCAACAGCATCTGTTTTTGCTAAATTTTTAATTTCTTTTCCTTGTGCATCTTCTACGAAGACACGACCACCTTTTTTACCGCGTAGCTTTTCTTCCAGTACTTGCTCTAAACCAGCTTTACCTACTGGATCATCTGCTTGATAGCCTTTCTTTTGTAGCGTTTTTAAATCTTCAGCATTCACTTTTCCAATATAGCCAGTAAGATGTGCTGCTTCTTCTCCTAATGGATATGAGCGAACATTTACTGGCTTTGTTGCAACACCGGGTAAATCTATGTACGTATTTTGTGTTGCTCCTTCAGGCAATATTCCAATTGGTACAAGGTAATTTGGTTTTACCCATTTAGCTGCTAGTTTTTGATCAATTTCTTCGACAGACATATTTAGTAACTTCGCTACCGTTTCTTTCGTTTGCGGAGCTGCATCCCCTAATTTTTCAGGAATCAATCCAATTTCAGAAGCTTTACCATTTACCGCAAGATATTTACCGTTACGGTCATATATTTCTCCGCGCTTCGGTTGCGTCGTTTGCATACGCACTTTACTATCTTTCGTCATACCTGGGAAGATAAAATCAGGAGTCCAATCTACTTTCCAAGATTCTTTATCTCCATCTTTTTCTTTCACCATCTTTGCTTCATGGCCAAAAGTGATTTTTCCACCTACTGTATCCATGCTTACTTTAAAAGGAACAGGACCTTCATCTTTTTTATCTTCTTTTACTTCCCCTGTTTCTACTTTTAAATCTTTCACTTCAATGCCAGCATAAATTTTTTCATATTTCTCAGTGAATTCTTTCTTTGAAATATCTTTTTTTGCCTTTTCTGATAATTGATCATACATTTCTGCAAATTTTTGTTTATTCCATGCTTTTGCATATGTATCAAATGCTTCTTGTGGTTTTTCTTCTTTACCACATCCGACTAACATGAATGTTAAGCAAAGAAAAAGAATCCCCCATATCTTTCTCAATCGATTCTCCTCCTCTTTCTACACAAATACTTTAGAAAATATTAGCATTTTTACATGCTACCATTCATTATAGCACTATCGAATCTCATCTATAAACCTATATTAATGGATACAAATAAAAAGATTGATGCGAATATTCACATCAATCCTTATTATTATTGTTGCTTTTCATATACATGATAATAGTACGTATACGGATTTTTTTCATCCGTTAAACCTTTTTCAACAAAAATTTCTTTCCAATTTGTCATATCCATTTCTGGGAAGAATGTATCTCCTTCAAATGCATGATGGATTTTTGTTATATATAACTTGTCTACGTAAGGTAAAAAGAGATCATAAATTTGCGCTCCGCCAAAAATAAAAATCTCTTCTTCATTTTTGCATAGCTCAAACACTTCTTCTACAGAATGTGCTACTTCACAGCCTTCAACATGATATCCTTCATTACGAGTTACAATGATATTACGTCTTCCAGGCAGTGGTCTACCAATCGCTTCATAGTTTTTTCTTCCCATAATAAGCGAATGACCCATCGTTATTTTCTTTACATACTGTAATTCACTTGGTAAACGCCAAGGTAAATTATTATCTTTACCAATTACTCTATTCTCGTCCATTGCGACCATAAATGAAACTATCATCTTTTCATCTCCTCTACAATTACACTGCAACCGGTGCTTTAATTGCTGGGTGTGGATCATATCCCTCAATCGTTAAATCTTCCATTTCAAAATCAAACACAGATTTTACATCTGGATTTAATGTAAGTTTCGGGAACGGACGTGGTTCACGTGCCAATTGCTTTTCTACTTGCTCAAAATGATTCGTATAAATATGTGCATCTCCAATTGTATGAACAAATTCTCCCACTTCAAGTCCGCATTCATGTGCAATTAAATGTGTTAATAGCGAGTAACTTGCAATGTTAAATGGAATTCCAAGGAATATGTCACCACTTCTTTGATATAGCTGACAAGAAAGTTTACCGTCTGCTACATAAAACTGGAATAGCGTATGACAAGGTGGTAATGCCATACTTGGTACATCTTCAGGATTCCAAGCAGAAACAATTAGACGACGTGAGTCTGGCGTTTTTTTAATCATTTCAATTACATCTTTTAATTGATCGAGTGTCTCACCAGCTGTCGTTTTCCAAGCACGCCACTGCTTACCGTATACGTCTCCTAAATAACCATATTTATTTGAGAAATCATCATCTTCTAAAACGTTCTTTTTAAACAATTCCATTTGCTCATCGTACTGTACTTTAAATTCCTCATCTTGTTGTGAGCGAAGACCGAAATCGGTCATGTCAGGACCAGTATATTCGTCACTTTCTACCCAGCTCTTAAATGCCCATTCATTCCAAATATTATTATTATGCTGCAATAAATAACGAATATTTGTATCACCTTTCATAAACCAAAGCAACTCACTTGCTACAAGGCGAAACGGCACTCTCTTTGTCGTTAATAAAGGAAAACCTTTACTTAGATCAAAACGCATTTGATAGCCAAATACAGACACAGTGCCTGTCCCTGTACGATCTTCTTTCTTCGTACCATGTTCCATTACATGGCGGCATAAATTTAAGTATACATTTTCAGCATGTTTCATATGTAGTAAAACCTTCTTTCAATCTTATATAAAATTTATCATAACATGAAAAACAGTGAATTTAATATTCATACTGAATAAAAAATTTTTCTATATTAACAGAATTCTACCTCATTATATTTTTACAAAATCTAAATTTATAATCGCCTGATCCTAATTCCTTTTCAATAGTATCCTCTGCTTTCCAATTCATTTCATTTATCCGTAATGTAGCACTCGTATTAGGTGGTATGGAAACATGTAAAAAGGCTTGTTCCTTTTCCACACGCCAATCAATCTTAATTCCTCCATAACCTGTCTCACGTTTTACTTTAATCCATTCTAAATTCGAATCAAAATGTGGTTGTACATAAAAATGTTTATATGCAGGTTTTGTTTCATCCACTTCTAATCCAATAATATATCGGTATATCCATTCAACGATAGAACCATATGCGTAATGATTGTACGAATTCATACTATCATTCCAAAGTGTCCCATCCTCTTTCACGCCATCCCAATGTTCCCAAATCGTTGTGGCACCTTGTTTCACTTGGTATAACCATGATGGATAATCTTCATGAAAGAGAAGCTTACAAGCAAGGTCATGACGGTGAAACTTACTTAATATTACATTTAAATACGGTGTTCCTATAAAACCAGTCGTTAAATGATTTTTATTTGCTTTTAAAAGCTCAATTAATCGATTAAATACTTTCTCCTTCACATTATCTTTCACTAGTTCAAAAAGAAGTACCAATATGTGGGCTGTTTGTGTATTTGAAATTAACCTACCATTCGGTGTAACGAATTCATTTTGAAACGCTTGAACAATATTTCCATGTAGCTCTGCATAAAACTTAGCATCTGTATTTTCACCTAAAATCTCAGCAACCTTTCGTAAAAGCGCTGTAGAATATGCATAAAAAGCCGTCGCAATAAAGTGTTTGTCTGTTCCGCCTTCAAATACATCTGGTTTTGTATCTAATGCAAGCCAATCCCCTAAATGGTAACCTGTATCCCATATATACTCATTCTCACCTTGTGAACGTATGTAATCTATATATTTTTTCATGCTTTCATATTGTTCTTTTAAAATCGATACATCTCCGTAATGCAAATAGTGAACCCATGGACAAATAATAGCTGCATCACCCCAACCTCCAGAAGTATCCAGATCAAAATCCTCCCTTTTCCCAAATGCATCTGGTATAACTAAAGGTACAGCTCCATTTTCATTTTGGTCTAGTGATAAATCTTGAAGCCATTTTTTAAAGAACAATTGGACATTCATAATTTGTGTAGCTGTCCCAATAAACATTTGTGCATCTCCGGTCCATCCAAGTCGATCATCTCGCTGCGGACAATCTGTTGGCACATCAAAAAAGTTCCCTCTTTGAGACCATTCCACATTTTGATGCAGTTGATTGATTAATGGATTAGACGTTTCAAATGCTGTCGCTTTTTCCATATCTGTATGTAATACAATCCCTTCAAAATCTCCTATGTGAGGTGGCTGGGTTACCCCACTTATTTTCACATACCTAAAGCCTTGGTAGGTAAAATGAGGTTCAAACGTTTCCTCTTCCTCCCCTTTTGCTATATACACTATTTTTTGTTTTGCCTTGCGGAGATTTCCATTATAAAAACTACCGTCTTTATTTAATATTTCAGCATGATGCAATTCTATCTTTTGTCCAGTATAAACATGACGGACTTTAAACCGAACCCAACCTACCATATTTTGCCCCATATCAATAAGCCATTCATGATTTGGTAGTTTTGAAATAGCGATTGGTTTTATAATTTTCATTTTACGAATCGCTTCATTTTCCTGTGCAACAATTATTTGTTTGGAATGCTCAATTACTTCAACATCTTCTAGCACTTGTTCACTTTCTTCTAGCCTAGCGTCATAAACTTCTCCTTCATAAATTTCCGAATACAAAATAGGGCTTGGAGTTAATTTCCATGTTTCATCTGTTACAATTTTTTCTTTCGTTCCATCTTTATACGTGATATGTACTTGAGCAATTATCGCTCTCCTTCTCCCGTAATAATTACGTACATGATGCATGGTAATCGGCCCTTTGTACCATCCATTTCCTACCATTGCGGAAATATCATTTTGACCAATCTTTAATACATGCTTTATATCATACGTTTGATACAACACTCTCTTATCATAACTTGTCCATCCCGGGGTAAAATAACAATCTCCAATACGCTCTCCATTTATAGAAGCCTCGTATAATCCTAAACTAGTTATATATAAACGTGCTTTTTTAACTAATTTTTTAATAGAAAAGCTTTTATGAAAAGACATTACTTGCGTGCGCTCTTTTTTCGCAGCAATCCAGCTTCCACTCCAATTAGCTTGCTCTTGTAAACCAGTCTCCCAAAATGCTACTTCTGACCAAGACGACTCTTCTTCATGATTATCCCATGCCTTCACTCGGTAAAAATAGCGTGTTTCCTTACTATATGAAAACGAATTGATTGGTATATATAAACTTTGATCTGTTTCTACCTTCTGCGAATCGAATACTATAGTTTTAAACTCTCTATCCTTCGCAACCTGCAATTGATACGCAAGTTGTTTTACATTTTGCTTACTCGACTCGAGTTGCCAACTAATTTTAACGACTTTCGAATCTATACCTATCGGATTATTTTTATTATCACAAAGCAATTTCTTTATTGTTAGCACACTTCTTCACCGTCTTTTCTAAATTTTAGTTTAAATTAATTATAATAAAAATAAAATTCTAAATAAATAATAATTTCATTCATCCTTACAAAATTATTAACTTTCCATAATTAAAAAGGTTTTCATTTTCTATTACCGAAAGTATAGTGCGGTAGAACAAAAATTATATTTGGAGGTTAGAAGTATGTCTAAAATTGAAACGCCTGTTATGACTTCTTTACAAACAACGGTTGAAAACATGATGAAGGATTTAAACGTTCCTGGAGCTGCTGTAGCTATTATAAAAGACGGTGAAGTTATTATTTCAGAAGGTTTCGGCTATCGTAATATAGAGACTAAAGAGCCTGTTACACCGAATACTCGGTTCGCAATTGGTTCCTCAACGAAAGCTTTTGGCACACTTTCATTAAGTTTATTAGCACAGCAAAAAAAGTTTAATTGGGATACTCCTGTCCAGTCTTATATACCTAACTTCTCTTTATCTGAACTACTTGCTAGCTCACAAGTTACAGCACGAGATTTGGCTTCCCATCGCACTGGGGTTAGTCGTCATGAGGCTCTTTGGTACAGCTCTTCTTTATCTCGAAAAGATCTCGTTGAAAAAATAAAACATTTACAACTTGATGCACCGTTCCGCACAGCATTTCTTTATAACAACTTAATGTATGCAACAATTAGCTACATTGTTGAAAACATTACAAATCAAACGTGGGAACAATACGCTACAGAACATATTTTAGAACCTTTAAATATGAGACATACAAATTTCTCTGTTACAGATTCACAAACTACAGATGATTATGCTTTACCTTACATTGAAAATGAAGGTGAAATAAAAGAAGTTCCATTCCGTAACATCGATACAGTCGGCGCTGCTGGATGTATTAATTCTACAATTGAAGATATGGCAAATTGGGTACTTCTTCACTTAAACAAAGGTAAATTTGGAGATCACGAATTAATCTCCACTGAATTATTACAACAAATGTATACACCACATAATTCCATTCCAGATCAACCAGTTTTATCACTTCCTGAATCTCCATTAAATAGTTACGGCCTTGGTTGGTTTATTAGCGCTTATCGTGGTAATAAGGTGATTCACCATGGCGGTAATATTGATGGATTTTCAGCACTTGTTTCATTCATACCAAATGAAAACATAGGCCTTGTCATTTTAACGAATGCTGGAGGCACATTACTTCCTACTTATCTCGCTAATCAAATTTATGACGAACTACTTGAATTAGAATCCATTGATTGGCATAAACGTGCTGTAGAAGATACTGAAAAAATGAAAGAAATGATGAAAGAAGCAACTGAATCCATTCCTGAACAAATGAAAGGGACTACACCTTCTCACAAGTTAGAGGACTACACTGGTACTTTTGAACATCCCGCTTATGGGACATTACAAGTTTACAAACGAGAAGATTCCTTACATGTACAATTTATGGAGATGGATATTCAATTAGCGCATCATCATTACGACATATTCTCTGCTACAGTTGACTTATTCCAAATGAAAATGAATTTATTATTTGCTTATGAAATGAATGTGAGTGGTGAATTCCCATCCCTTCAGTTACATGTACCAGCTATGTTAAGTACGCAGCCACTTGTATTTAAGAAAATTAAATAAATTTTTAATAGAGGGATGATAACACATCCCTCTTTTCTCTATCTAAAAAAGGATAATACGTAAAGAATACAGAATTCTATTATTCAACTAATTCAATTTCCAGGAGGAAAAGCAATGTACACAGAAATTTTCAAAGAAGTTGTTTCGATTACTCATCATGATTATTCAGGCTGTATAGATAAGAAAGGATGGGACAATCCTATTACTTATTTACAAACAATCGAGAAATTAGAGAAACAAGGAGAACTGACACCGGTTCATTTCACTGAAATTGTAAGTGATTACTTACTAGATTTTAAAGATAATCATATGTTTTTCAAAATGCAGTCTAACAATCCACCTCTTAACAGTGTTGGTTTCCAAGTGAAAAGATACGAGGATTTCCTATATATTACATCCACTTCACAAGAAATAAGAGTGAAAAAAGGACAGTCTATACTAGCATTAGATAATATGAAAATTCCTGAGCTATTAATAAAATATAAAAAGTATTTAAACGAAACTTCATATGAACGAGAAAAATGGAATTATGTTTTATTAAAATCGTCAAATTGTACACTTATAAATGAAAATGGCGTAACCGAGACCATTACTTTACAAAAATATAAACAAAACGAATACACGCCTATTTATTCAATTAAACAGCATAATGAAGATACACTCTTAATTACTTTGACGGATTTTGCAAATATTGAAGCTATTAATAAACTATTAGACTCACACAAAAATGAGCTTAATTCTTTTCCAAACTTAATTATTGATGTGCGATTAAATCGTGGCGGAAGTGATGATGCATTTTTCAACCTACTTCCTTACTTATTTGAAGACAAAGAGATTTCTCTTTTCGATTCTTCTGATACAATGCAATTAAATCATACAGAACGAAACTTTCATTTACGTATGAAAGACATCGAAATGGAAGATTATGATTCTTTAGACGAACTTTCCAAATTATTCACTAATATGTTTATTCAAGATTTAAAAAAGAATTATAAAAAGGATTCGTTACATTTGATACCTCTGGGTTACCAAAAGAACTTCAATCATTAAAAATACACGGACGAAAATCACCTAGTAGAGTAGTTATATTAACAGATGTTACATGCGGGAGTTCTGGCGATTCTTTTGTAGAAGTTGCAAAAAAATCATTGAAAGTAAAAGTAATAGGTCGTCCTACTGCTGGTGTAAACGATTATTCTAATTTAGCAATAATGGAATGGGCTGACACATTCGCTCTTTACTACCCTACTTCACGACTTTCAATTATAGATAAAGGCGAAGGGATGTCTGGAATTGGTATTCAACCACATATACATATTCCGTGGACTCCGGAACATATACAAGAAGATGTGGACTTAAATTTAGCATTACAACTACTTCAAAACGAAGAATGGTAAAAAATAATAGGTAGGTGTGAATCACACCTACCTTTTCTATTTCATATTCATTTTTTCTGGTTGAAACCAAATTGGCTTTAATAGCTCAAAGTCTTTATGATCCTCTAAAACGATAGTAAGACGCTCTAACGTATCATCTAACATATGCGGTGCTGCTCGTAATGTCCAGACAACTGAAGAGAAAACTGTCATGCCAACGTACACTGCATATAACTTCCAAAACTCCTCTGGTATTATACCATTAAAGTATCCTTCTATTTGTCCGATTGAGTATGGGATACTAATGTCCCTTGCAAATAGTGCAATTTTTACGAAATCATGGAGTGGATCGCCCCAATCGTAACCATTAAAATCAACAACACCTACATATTTCCCATCCCGTACAATTATATTTTCTAAATGAAAATCATCGTGTTGAAATCGATTGGGGCGGTTTTGTAAATACATTTCATTTTCATCGATAAACTTAATGATTTTATCATCATTTTTTATTTTTATTCCGCACGTTTTATATGCCTCTACATATTTTTGATGTTTTTTCATTGCTCTTTCATACCATGGAAGTATATCCTTAGGAGCTTCATATGTATGCATTTTTGCTAAATCTTTTCCTGCCTCTATACCAATTTCATATTGTTCTGTTGGTGAATACGTAGGCAATAGCTTCTTCGCATCCTCCCCTTCTAAATATGAAAAAATACTATAGCATACACTTTCATCTTCCAATATACCTATTTCAATCGGCCTTTGTGCCTGTACGTTACGTTTTGCCATTTCATTTAAAATTTGAAACTCTATTTTTCTTCTTTCATACTCTTGTATATCGCCAATCCGTAACAAATATTTTTCATCATCAATTGTTGTAACTATATATTTTTTATCAGGTGAAAAACCTTTAGAAATTTCTTCAATATTCGCTGCATCTTTTACTATTTGTATATTATTTTGCCATGCTGTCATTGTTTTCATTTTCATTCCCCTTACATTTCTACATTTGGTGTGTAAGCTACTTCTATAATAAACCCATTCGGATCATAAAAATCAATCGTATAGTACCCTTCCGAATAATGATTCATTTCCATCGGACCACGTATTATCTTTATTTTCGTGCTAGAAAGAAATTCTGCTACCTCATCAACTACTTTTCTATTAATAGCTTGGTAACAAATATGTCTTGGTCCTAAAGTCCTTACGATTTCCTCCTCTACGTCCTTAAAATATATTTCACTTTCTCCCGTACTATATGATACTTCAGTTAACTTTCTCCATCCAATTATTGAAAATAACATATCATAAAAAGAAATGGATTCCTCTAAATCCTTTACCCAAAATTCAATATGATGAATGCCTGCTCGCATTGTATTCATATTAAGAATACGCTCCTTGTACTACTTGCACGATTTCTATCGGCTTATGAACCATATAATCTGGTGCATCTTTTTTCACTGTTTCAATGACATCATATCCCCAAGATACCCAAATTACATTCACCCCAGCCTTTTTACACGCTGCTACGTCTCGCTGTTCATCACCGACATATAACATATCTTTCTCTGTTATTTTTTTCGATTTTAAAAACCTTTTTATCATTTTATCTTTACCGAACAAATTTTTAGAACAATACACTTCTTGTATATTTTCTATACCATTATTGTGTAAAAATGCCCGAATATGCTCTTCTGAGTTCGATGATATGACTGCAATTCCGTAACCTTTTTTATGTAGTTCATCTAATACTTCCTTCATCCCATGGAACAAAATAAGATCTTTTATGGCAGGTTGATACAATTTATAAAACTCCAGCGCTAATATTGGTAGTTTATACAGCGGTACATCAAGTTGTTTACATCTTTCTGGCATCGTTAATTTACGTAAATACTCAATTTCTTCTTCCCTTACCGTTTTATATCCGTGCTTTTCAGCAAGTTGATTATAAATTGGTACAAATATATTTTGTGAATCTACTAATGTGCCATCAAAGTCAAAAACAATATATTTTTGCATTGTCCTACTCCCTTTACTTCTTTTTCTAAACCTATTTTATTCAACAACATAGTCGTCTTACCCTTCTATAAACATAAAAAAAGAACAAGATTTCTCTTGTTCTTTTTAAGAAAGCCATTTTGGCGGCACATTCGTATTCCAATAAATATTTCCCAACTCATGATGTCCTGAGTACCCATCATCAAAACGGTGATAGTGGAAATTAAAATAATACCCATCTTGCGGTGGATGATCTCTTCTTACGTGGAAACGCAATAAGTCATTTCCTGTTTTCGTATCGTAAACGTGAAAAATCTTTTCATTATTTCCACCAGCTGGTTTTTGAGAAATTGCTAATGATTGTAACGAATCTTCTGGTACATCATTTGCTAGTTCAGCAATTGCCTCTTCAATCTTCGGTAATATTACATCTTTAAACTCATCTTCAATTACTGGACCAATTTTAGTACCAAACTTTTGCATCGACTGTTTCTCTGCTTCTTGCATTGCATAAGTAATAAAAGTATCGGTGGTTAACCTGTCATTCGTTTCTTCATATGTATAGGACGTACTCTCCAAATTTTGTTGCCCAGCTGTGCTCGTAGGCTTGTCCGCAGCTTTGGCATTATCAAGCAATATGGAAGGAGGCGTCACTAAACCAAATGTAAATACGGTAATTAATGCGACTAAGGTTTTTCTAAACCAATTTGGCATGTATGTTTCCTCCCCTTTCACTCATTATATTTTATATAACGGTTGTTTTCTCTATTATACAAAATGATTGTAATTTTTGCACTTTACAATTTTGTTAACGTTCACATATTTTTCACTTGAATATGAAATTGTAAGATTTCATACAATAAAAATACAACAATAATGAGGAGGAGATCCGATGACTTTAGATGCCATGTATTCCGCCGCAAGCATACTCGTTTTAGTATATTTTATTTATCAATGTGTTACGGATTAGAAAAAAGAGCCATTTTTCGGCTCTTTTTTCTATGGTAAGAATACTATCCAACCAATCCATACTATAAAAATGACTCCAGCAATTACAGCTGGTAATAAATAAAAATGAGAAAGTATAACTATTCCATATAAAAGTATTACTGGAAGTAATAAATAGCGATCTGCCTTCCATCTTAACAATAGTAATTTGCCTTCATCACAATATAAATGAAGAAACATTTTTTTCGCAAACTCAGTCCAATAATCGCGTGCATAGCGGGAAATTGCAAATAAAGCAAATGCAAGAATAATAGCTGCAATCCATTTCGGACTCATAATAATACTGACAGTGCTTATACATACAATTTGAATATAAAATATTCGTGCACTACTTGTACGGAAAAATTCTTTTAAAAAGGATTCAACAATACGATAATCCGTTTTCTTTCCTAAAAACTTTTTAGAACGCGGAAACATCCACGGCTTTTTATTCGAACTACTCGGTTTAGCTGCATGACCACCAACTTGCATAATCCCGCTCGTCCAGCGCATACTTTCTTCTTTTTCTTTCTCAATTTCTTTAAAAAAGTAATTTTTATAATTTAATTTTTCTGTTATCAATACGATAATTAGAAAAACTGCTAGACCTATACTTAGTATAGAATAAAATGGATTTTTATAAATAAGAAACAAACTCAATCCGAAAAAGGATAGACTTATAGAAAATATTACATTTTTTGTAATCCATAGTAGCCATCGTTTCCCCACACGTACATGAATAAATCTCGTTAATAACGACAACAGAAATCGAAATACAGTAAAGAATAGCCAAAATAATACGACTTGTATCTTCGTCACTCCAATACTTTTCATCAACACTGGTAACATCGCAACAACTACTAATACATTCGTTATTGCTATTCGAATAAATGTATATGTCATGCCATACTGGATTAATTTTTGCATGTGAGCGGGATACGAAATTAAAAATAAACTATCCGCTTGCTCAAAAAATGAGCGAACTCCTCTTCCATATGTAATCACATAAAATGCGAGTAGACCTAATCCGAAATAAATAGTCTCTCCCATCGATAATTCTTCCGTCCATAGTGAACGATAATAAATCCCCATAAATATAAATACTGGAATAATAATATATAGTGCAACTGTCCAATCCGTTATAGAACGTATGGACTTCCATTTGCGGCCCAGTTCATGGCGCAATCTTTTATAAAATTGTTGTTTAATCATGTTGTTCACGCCTTACAATTACATCAAAACAGTCTAATAATGAACTCCCTGGCATTTCTGCTAACGTTTGGATTGCTTCTAAATGTCCATCTGCAACTAATGTACCTTGTGAAATGAGTAAAAATCTTTCACAAATTCTTTCAGCTGTGTCTAATACGTGCGTACAAAGTAATATACCCGCGCCACGTTCTTTTTCTTTATATAAATAACTTAAAAATTCTTTCGTAGCTACTGGATCTAAACCGATAAAAGGTTCATCAATGATATAAAAATCTGGTTCAGTTAAAAACGCCAAAATGAGCATCGATTTTTGTTTCATCCCTTTTGAAAACTTTGATAAATACTCATGTTTATGCTTATCCATTCGAAACATATGTAATAACTCTTCCGCTTTCCTTTCCCAGCTCCCTACTTCGTTCCCTCGAGCAGCCATTAATAATTCAATATGTTCCCAGAGCGTCAAATAATCATAATAAGTTGGATGTTCGGGCACGTATGCATAAGGATTTTTCTTTTCACCAAATGATATTTCACCATTCACATTTACAAGTAACCCAAGCATCGTTTTTATCGTTGTACTTTTCCCGGCACCATTTGCGCCAATAAGAGCAACTAATTCGCCTTGCTCAATCGAAAAGGCAATATCATGAATTGTTTTTTCACCTATTTCATATCCAGCAGAGCGGATATTTACTTCTAACATACATTCCCCTTCTTTCCATTTCCAATACAAACAAGGAAAAGAATAACATATAACTATTTATATATCATTATAAACTATTTACTTTCCTAGCAGGAAAAAATATTTTTTAACAGAATAATAAATGTTTGATTACATTTTATTGGAGTGGATAATATGTCTTTTCAAATTCGTGAAGCGACGATAGACGATATAGATGCGCTTTGCTCTTTGACGAAAGAATTAAAAGGTTCCTCTATTTCCTATGAAGATATGAACAACCGATTGCAATTCGTACAAATGAGTCCTTTTGATTTTTTATATGTTTATGAGGAAGACGAAACTATATTTGGATTACTTGGGTTTCGTATACGTGAAAATTTAGAAGATGTAACTCGTTATGGGGAAATTTCAATTATTAGCGTTGATTCTACAATACGACGGAAAGGCATTGGGCAAGTATTAATGGATTATGCTGAGCAATTAGCAAAGATACATAATTGTATCGGCACATGGCTAGTTAGTGGAACAAAAAGAGTAGAGGCTCATCCTTTTTACAAAAAATTAGGATATGAAGTAAATGGTTACCGATTTGTAAAATATTTTTAAACTACTTTTTCACGGAAAGGACTATAACTATGACAAACTTTCAAGCAATTTTCATTGACCGTGACGGTACAATTGGTGGCGATACTACAATACATTACCCAGGATCATTTACATTATTTCCTTTTACAAAAACATCCTTACAAAAACTAAAAGCTAATCATATAAAAATTTTCTCTTTTACAAACCAGCCAGGTATCGCTGACGGGATAGCAACTGTAGCAGATTTTGTACAAGAATTAGAAGGCTTCGGTTTTGATGATATTTACGTATGTCCTCATAAACATGGTGATGGTTGTGAATGTCGGAAACCAAGTACAGGTATGCTTCTGCAAGCAGCGGAAAAACATGGGCTTGATTTAACACAATGTGCTGTAATTGGTGATCGCTGGACTGATATCGTTGCGGGAGCAAAAGTGAATGCGACAACAATTTTAGTACGAACAGGCGCTGGATACGACGCTTTACATACGTACCGAGACAAGTGGGCACATATTGAACCAAACTACATTGCAGAAAACTTTGAAGATGCGACAAATTGGGTTTTAAATCAACTATAATGCAAATGAAAAGAGACACCTTCAAAATGAATGCGCCTCTTTTCATCTAATATTTTTTAAAACGTCAATTCATAATGGAAATAACGATTATCTCTCAAATAACCATTTTCAGCATATAATCGCTGCGCTGATAAATTATCAATCTCCGTTTGTAATTTTACACCTTTTGCACCATTTTCTAAGGCGAATTCTTTAGCAGCTTCTAATAATTTTTTTCCTGTTCCTGCTCCGCGCTTAGTAGCTTGTACAAACAGATCATTTAATATCCATAATTCTTTCATCGAAATAGAAGAAAATGATGGATATAATTGCGTGAATCCAATATATTCACCGTCTTCAACTGCCACGAAAATAACGGATTCTTTTCTCTCCATTCGATTTCTTAAAAATACTTTTGCTCCTTCTATATCGGAATCTTGTCTATAAAACATACGATAGTTATTAAAAACTGATGCTAGTCCATCTAAATCTGCAATTGTTGCCTCATATATTCTCATTTTACTCCATTCCCCTTCCAATACTGTTTCATTATATCCGTTGCCCATTTAGGCTGTACAATTTCTTCTTTCGGCATAAACTCTTTCATTACCGGCTTTATATCCAATATAGGGGTGCCATCAATAGCATCTAACCCCTCAACAATAATTGATTTACCTTCTCTTTTGATCACCTTTACAATTGTTGCTCCTATGCGATTTGGACGATTTTTCCCGCGCTGTGCAAAAATCCCTACTTTAGGATAATCATTATTATTTCTAGGATGTCTAGCAAAATATTGAATTTGTTCATCCGTTACTTTATGAAAATAAAAAACAACTTCAATATGAGAAAAATCTTCAATCCCTTGTATACTTTCTTCTGTATACATTTCCGTTAAAGTAATATAGGATCCTACTTCTCCCCACTCATCATCTTTTATTTCCTTTCTTTCATTATGTACAAATGCGATTGGTTGAACTGAAAACATACGCATTCCCCCTTAAATGTAACCACTTACATTATAAAATATTTTCTGAATGTTTTCCACACACACGAACTAAGTTACATAATATAATTATAATCTATTTCATAAAGCGAAATTAACTGCTTCAACTGCATGTATATGAGTTGTGTCAAATATTGGAACTGATACGTCTTCTTGCTTTATTAATAATCCTATTTCTGTACAGCCTAATATGATCCCTTGGGCCCCTTCTTGTACTAGACCTTCTATTACTCTTTTATAATACTCCCTAGATTGAGGTGTTACCTTTCCTAAACACAATTCTGTATATATTACTTCGTTTATCTTTTCTCTATCCTTTTTTGATGGAATCATTACATTTATATGATTTTCTTCTATGCGTAACTTATAGAAATCTTGCTCCATTGTATATTTAGTTCCAAGCAAACCAACTGTTTGAATGTCTTTCCTTTTCATTTCTTTCGCTGTTGCATCAGCGATATGTAAAACTGGAATATGTATATTCTCCTTTATTTTCTCAACTACTTTATGCATTGTATTCGTGCAAATAATTATAAAATCCGCTCCACCGCTCTGTAACGCGTATGCTGCATTCCCTAATACTTCTCCTGCGCCATTCCAATCTCCGTTAGACTGGAATCGTTCAATCTCTTCAAAGTCCACACTATAAATCATACATTTTGCTGAATGTAATCCTCCTAATCTCTCTTTTATTTCTTCATTTACGATTCGATAATATTCAGACGTTGATTCCCAACTCATACCACCAATTAAACCTATTGTTTTCATAAAAACATACACCTACCTCACACTATTTTTCAGCTAATTAAAACATTTTATTATATATATTATACATAATAAAACAAGACTTTACGTTTAAAATATAAAGTCTTGTTTTAACTATTTCCAAGGAAATTTTATAAGAATATTCTGAAATTAATTATCTAATATTTTTATAGAATCTTCATATTGATAATGAAAACATTCTCGATATAACTGTTTAATTTTATCATATGATGGCACACGTGGATTATTTGCTGGACTTCCACTTTCAATTGCATCAGACGCCATTTTAGAAATAGCTTTTTCAAACTCAACCTCACCAATTCCGTATTCTTTTAAGTTTGGGATACGAAGATCAAAACAAAGTTTTTTTATTTCCCTCAGCGTGTAGTCGGCTACTTCATCATCACAATAGGAATACATATCTTTATTGAAACAACGTCCAATTTCCGCTAGTCTTTTTACTGCACTCACTTTTGTATATTCTAAAACTGTAGGTAATAGTATCGCATTTGATATACCATGTGGTACATGAAATAACGCTCCTACTGGTCTTGACATTCCATGAACTAATGTAACAGATGCATTTGAAAATGCGATTCCAGCTTGTAAGGATGCTATCATCATCGCTTCTCTTGCCTCCATATTCTCTCCGTCTTCATATGCAATACGTAAATATTTCATAATACTTTCAATGGCGGAAAGAGCTAGTACATCTGTAAGTGATTGTGAAACTCTAGAAATATATGCTTCGACTGCATGACATAAAGCATCTATCCCTGTTGCTGCTGTAATATGAGGTGGAACCGAACGCGTTAAAATTGGGTCAATAATCGCTACTTGTGGGGTAAAACTTGGATGTTTCATCATCATTTTTACATGTGTTCGTTTATTCGTAATTACTGCTACACTTGTTACTTCCGACCCAGTACCAGAAGTTGTTGGGATTGCAATAAGTGGTAGCGGATCATTGTCTATTTCCATATCCTTTTGGACATAATCTTCCACTTCTCCACCATTAGTATATAACACCGCGACTGCTTTCGCTGCATCGATACAACTTCCACCACCAATACCGATAATAAAATCACACTTTCTTTCTTTACAAATAGTTAACGCTTCTAACACGTGTATATTGGTAGGCTCAGCATTTACTTTATTATATGTAATAACTGTAATACCTTTCGTATTTAGTTGTTGTATACACCTCTCAACATATCCTAACTCCTCCATAATTGTATCCGTAACTATAAACGCTCTTTTCCCCAACTTCTTAGATTGTTCCCCCAGCTTTTCAAGCGAATTTCTTCCATATAATACAGACTTCGGCATACGAAACTCAGCAACTTCTTGCAAGTACTCCACCCCTTCTTACCCTAATTAATATTTTAGTTTATAAAATATCGACTTAATAAATTCCTGTTACTGTATAGAATGCAATAACTAAAAATACAGCAACCGTTTTCAAAACAGTAATTGCAAATATATCTTTATATGACTGTTTATGTGTTAAACCTGTAACTGTAAGAATAGTAATAATTGCTCCGTTATGTGGTAATGTATCCATTCCTCCTGATGCCATTGACACGATACGATGCATTACTTCTAATGGAATATCGAATTGATTGGCCGCTGCAATAAACTTATCTCCCATCGCACTTAAAACAATCCCCATTCCTCCTGATGCAGAACCTGTAATTCCAGCTAAAATATTCGTCGTGACTGCTCCATTCACAAGAGGATTTGTGAATGTGGCAGAAATACCATCTCTCATAATCGCAAATCCTGGAAGTGCTGCGATGACACCACCGAATCCAAACTCAGCTCCTGTATTCATCGTTGCAAGTAGCGCTCCACCAATACTTGTATTTAATCCAGCTTGAAATCCTGTTACTACACGTTTCCAATATAATAATAACGTTGTTACTATACCTATAATAAGTGCCAATTCTACTGACCAGATTCCAACTACTGCACTTAATTCTACTTTTCCAAATGATTTCATACCAATAGCTGAAAAATCAAAACCATTTGGATACCACTTCGGTATCATAATAGTAAAAACTTTATTCATTACACCTACTAAAATAAGTGGTATAAAAGCAATTACTTGCTGTGCTCTTGTAATTTCAATATTTTTAACCAGCGGCATATCTTTTTGTTCTGCTTGTAAAGAAGCTGCCATTTCCGTATTCCTATCGTTAAAACCAAAATATCCTTCTCCTGCTGCTTTCGCCTTCTTACGTCTACTCTCTAAATATAGTAACCCTAACGTAAGTACAAAAATTGCCCCTACAATACCAAGTATCGGCGCAGCATAAATGTCTGTTTTAAAAAACGTCGTAGGTATTACGTTTTGAATTTGTGGTGATCCAGGTAGCGCATCCATCGTAAACGTAACCGCTCCAAGAACGATTGTTCCAGGGATTAAACGTTTTGGAATATTCGCTTGTCGAAACAACTTAGCTGCGAACGGATATACAGCAAACACTACTACATACACACTAACACCACTATACGTTAAGATAGCACCCATTAATACAATCGCTAATATTGTACGTTTTTCACCAACTAACTCTATAATTGTCTTTGCAATCGAATCTGCAATTCCTGACATTTCTACTACTTTTCCAAAAATTGCCCCAAGTAAAAATACAGGAAAATACAGTTTAATAAAACCTACCATTTTCTCCATAAAAATATTCGAAAAGAAAGGTAATACAAAACTAGGCTCTGTCAAAAATACTGCAAATAATGCAAATATCGGTGCAAATAAAATAACAGAAAATCCTTTATACGCTACAAACATAAGTAAACTAAGTGCTAATAATATAATAACTAGCTCCAATTATACCCCTCCTTTAAACTGAAAATTCAAACTTTTATTGATATAGTTCTACTAATCTTTTATTTCTGACATCCCTCCTCTAATTCATACAAATTTTTCATGCTAAAAATGTCTAATTATAAGTATTCGATTACATATGAAAAATCCCTTTAAACATAAACGATTTCATTGTCATACGTTATAAAGGGATTTTCAGTCTCTATATTTACTTCTTTATCAAACTATTTTCTACCAAGAAATAATGTAATTTTTTTACATCATTTACTATATGAGTCGCACCAACTTCAGTCAATTCTGTTTCACTACCATAACCGTATAAAACACCAATTGAAGCAATCTCATTATAATTCGCACCGATTATATCATGCTTTCTATCTCCAATCATAACAATTCCTTCTTTATTAAGTTCTTCATTTGTTTGTAAAATATGAGCAATGATTTCTTCTTTCTTTATTCTTGTACCATCTAAATTACTTCCAACGATATCTTCAAAATAATCCGTTAATTGAAAATGATCTAGTACTTGTTTTGCAAATACAGTAGGTTTTGAAGTTGCTATAAATAAACGATTTCCGGTATTTTTTAATTGTTGTAAAAGGTTTGGAATACCATCGTATACATTATTTTCTAACAATCCACGCTGCTTTAAATACTCACGAAAATAAAAAACCGCTCGTTCAACTTCTCCTTCCCCCATATTATATCTCTCTATGAATGATTGCTGAATCGGTGGTCCAATAAATGAATCTAACTCTCTTATATGTAATTCTTCAATCCCAGCCTTTTTTAATGCATACAGTACTGAATTAATAATCCCTTCTTTCGGATCAGTCAATGTTCCATCTAGATCAAATAGAAATGTTGTATACATGTTTTCTTCCCCCACTTATTCCACTGTATATATAGCATTATTTCCCATCTCTTTATTATACCATCATTATTCTTTTTTCTGAAAATTCCTTTTCCTTTGTCACATACTTTCAGTTACAAAAAATGATATATATGATAAAGTAAAAAAGTTACAATTATTTTAATAGAAATCGGTGAAACAAATGTCTATTACATTAATATTTATTATGGCCTTTACAATTATAATTCACGCAGTCGAAACAAGTTCTTATAGTATTCGATTAGCAGGGGTTCGTTTGAAAAAGATTGCTGTTGCATTATCTGTCGTAGGAATGGTATTGCTTATTTCAAGAACATCAAATTTACTACAAGCCTTTTTAATAGGTGGCATTGTCGATGAAGCAAAACTAGATTCTTCTATTAATTTAGAGCATATTATACGACTTGTACTATTATCTGCCTCTATCGGTACATTACTTGCGATTATACTGTATCCAACTTTAACAAAACTATTTGGATACGTCATTCAAAACTTTGAAACAGACGGTTCTTTCATTCGAATGATGAAAACGAATAACATTCAAAAATTAAAGTATACAAAAAAATATGTACGCTTCCCAAAATTAGAAATGATTCATAGACTGCGTATCGGTGGTATTCCAAAACGTATTATGATTATTAACATGTTTGCTACTGCTATTTATACAGCTGGGGTTCTTTCTGCCCTTTACGCTTCATTTCTAAATCCAGACTATGCAACAAACGCAAGTACAGCTTCTGGTCTAGTAAATGGTTTTGCTACAATTTTATTAACCGTACTACTCGATCCACGCATCGCTCTTTTAACAGAGCGTGCTTTACAATCAGAGAATGGTGCTGAGTCTATGAGTAAAATGTACGGTTGGCTAATGATTTCTAGACTTTTCGGTACGTTATTAGCTCAACTACTATTTGTACCAGGTGCTTACTGGATTTTATGGATTATTGAACTACTACATTAATTTACTAGAAAGGTGAATGTATCAATGAATATACAAACAGAGCAAGATATAATTCGCTTAATAGAAAACGATGAATGGATGATGAATGTATTACAAATGGCAAAATCACTACAATTACCTGATTGGTGGATTTGTGCCGGGTTTGTCCGTTCTAAAATTTGGGATACTGTACATAACTACGAAGTTCGAACAGCTATGCCTGATGTTGATGTAATTTATTATGATAGTCTACATAAAGATGAGATGTACGAACAATCATTAGAAAATAAATTAAAGAATATTGATGCTACGATCCCTTGGTCGGTAAAAAATCAAGCTCGTATGCATGTAGTGAATAATATGCCACCGTATTCTTCTTCTGTTGATGCTATTTCTAAATTTCCTGAAACTGCAACGGCTTTAGGAGTTACACTTGATGACCTAAACAAAGTCATATTAACAGCTCCATGCGGTATTGAAGATGTGATTTCCTTACAAGTGAGACCGACAACTCATTTTCTTGAATCGAAAGAGCGTATACATATGTACAAAAACAGAGTTATTAAAAAGAATTGGCAAAGTAAGTGGCCTAAGATCAAAATCACATATTCATAAATTTAAAAAGGGTGCTTCTCATTTATAGAAGCACCTTTTTCTTCATTTCAAAAAATGTAGGACTGTTTCTGCGAACCTATCTGCTTCCTCATAATGAGGTGAATGACCGCTCTCTTCAAATGCGATATACTTACCGTTTCGAGCATCTTTATTAAATATTTCAATTTGTTTTTCACAAGTTACTACATCATGTTTTCCTACTATTAATAACATTGGATTTTGTAAATCTTTTATTTTAGGTAATAATGATGTATGAACTGCTCCCTCTAATTTTAATCTATCAAAATGGATCTTGGAGCGATTTAAAAATACTTCCCACTCTTCATCACTATATAAACTCTCGTCTGTCACATCTTCCTTATAATTGTAAATCTCCATTCTTTTTTCTTCTAGGTCATCACTTAATCTTATATAAGCTTCTAACAACTCTTCTGAACTAGCATTGCTAGATGAATAAGCAAGAGACTCTTCTGCTACTTCTTCTTTTCCATACTTTTTTAATAAGTTCCCTGTCTTTTGTAACAAAGCTCTACTTGTTAACGCAAAATCGAAAGTTGGCCCTTCAAATATTATTTTCTCTATTGAACTTGGATATATCGACGCATATAGCAACGCTACATATCCGCCGAAAGAATGTCCAATTACAGACCACTTCTCAATTTGTAATACTTTTTTTAGTTCCTCACAGTCTTCCATTAAATCTTTTAATCCAAAAGCTTCGTCCTCGGTAATTTCTTCTGAGCGACATACACCTCTTTGATCTATCATAATTATATATAAAGAATCTTTTAAACGTTCCGCTTGATGAAATGAAAAATCATAGCAACTTTCTCCCGGTCCACCATGCAAGTATAGGACCGGTTTATCTTTAGGATCCCCATGCGTTTCAACGTATAGCTTTTTCCCTCTAATATTCATATATTTCCCTGCTTCTATCAAATTCGCCTTTATGATCATCACCTTCTTTTTTACTGAATATTATAACATTAATTGTTAAATAATCCCTATTACATTTAAAAAGACGATGATGATTGCGAGCGGTGCTACAAAGCGAAGTAAAAATGCCCAACAAGTAAATACTTTCTTTCCATAATTACCACCTACAAAAAACTCTGCTTCTAATACCTTCTTTTCTATTTTGAATGAAACGAAGATACTAATAAATAGTGCACCAAGTGGCATTAATATATTACTAGATAAGAAGTCTACTGTATCAAAAATATTCTTTCCGAAAATCGTAATATCACTCCATACCCCAAATGATAACGCTGATGGTATACCTACTAAGAAAATGCAGAAACCGATCATCCATGATAATTTCGTTCTTCTTTCCTGTTCACCATTTGTCACTGCTGAAACAACTGTCTCTAATAATGAAAATGCCGATGTTAATGTCGCAAATGTAAATAGTGCAAGAAATACTGTTAAGAAAACCCCACCGAATGGTATTTGACTAAATACTGATGGCAATACGATAAATAGCAATCCAGGCCCTTCTGTTGGCTCCATTCCTAATGAAAATACGGCCGGAAAAATAGCAAGACCTGCAAATAATGAAACAAATAAATTCAATCCAACAATTGTTATTGCTGATTTTGGTAAACTTTCTTTTTTATTTAAATAGGAACTATACGTGACCATAATCGAAATACCGATACTAATCGCAAAGAATGATTGGCCCATTGCGAACAAAATACTTTCTGAAGTAATCTTTGAGAAGTCTGGTTGTAAGAAAAACTTCACACCTTTCATTGCGTTATCAAGTGTTAGTGAGCGAACAATAAGAGCGACAAACAAAACGAACAATGCTGGCAACATATATTTACTTGCTTTTTCAATCCCGTTTTGTACTCCCTTTGATACAACCCAAATCGTAATGAACATAAAAGCGAAATGGGCCATAATTGCCCAAGCGGGATTTCCAATTGTTTCAGTAAATAATGCTCCGTAATTTTCTCCCGGAGTAATAAGTTGTCCCGTTAGTCCTCTGAATAAATAAATTAAGACCCATCCACCTACAACACTATAAAACGAAAGTAGTATAAAACATGTTCCAACACCAAGGCGTCCAATCCAGTGCCATCCTGTATTAGGTGCGATACTTTTAAATGCGCCAACTGCTTGTTTCTGCGTACTGCGTCCAATCATAAATTCAGCTATAAGTAACGGCAGCCCAATTAGTACAGTAAATAATATAAATATTAGAAAGAACGCTCCTCCCCCGCTCTTCCCAGCGATATAAGGAAACTTCCATATTGCGCCAAGTCCAATTGCCGATCCTGCTGCAGCCATTATAAAACCTAATTTCGAAGTCCATTGCTCCGTCTGTTTCATCTTATTTTCCTCCCAATTAAATCTTTTTATATAAATAATTAAATTTTATAAACCAATCTGAATAAACCCTCCATTTCTATTTCCATAAAATAAAAAATGGCCCAACGTCTCTATATAAAGAGACGCTAAGCCATTTACTTAACGCGGTACCACCCTTATTGATTCCATTATGAATCCACCTTAGTAGTAATCATTTGATTACAAACCTAATATCGAAGGTTAACCGTTAAGATTTACTAAGAATGTGATTCCGTTCCACCTTACTGCTCCTAGGCGAGTTCAGGATGTCATTTGGCTATGTCACACCAACCCATAGCTCTCTGTACAAATATACGACCTTACTACTCCTATTCAACACAATTAAATATTTAGAATATATTTTCTTTTGAAATTAATATGAAGTATATCGGTTATATTTGTAACTGTCAAGGGATATATTAAAATTTGACGAGAATCCGTTTATTATTGTGATTATCCTTCGCCATCATCATCTTGATCATCATTACCCTCTTCTTGATCATCGTCATCTTGTTGCTGTGATGACTCCTTGTGCTGAATAGTGTTATTTACTGATGTAGTTGATATAATTTCTCCTGTTATTGTATGTACTCTTACATCAACCGTTTCTGTTTGTTTTTTTATTATAATTTGGTAAGTAGCCAAACCATTTATATCAACTACACTTACCTTCTCGATAAATCCACCTGGTACAGTTTGTAGCGCCACTTCTTTCGCCTGCTCTTCTGTTATAACTTTTTGTATTTGTGAAGTACCAATAAAAGCGCCTGTACTTTCTTCAATTTCTACTATTACATTCTCATTTGCATTTTTCTCTATTTCTATTACATATATATTTTTTTCGTTTTTTTGCTCTAGTTTTATCCCTTTTACACTCCCTGGTACTTGCTGCACTGCAATCTCTTTTGCTTGCTCTTCTGTAATTTTTGTCATCGGTTTCTCTAACAATTGAATTTTACCAGTTGTTTTTTCAATCTCAACTATTGTACTTTGATTAGCATTTGTTTCTATCGTTATAACAAACACTTCTATCCCATTTCTTTTTTCTAATATAGTTCTTTTAATGATTCCCTGCACTTTCTGGAGTGCCATTTCTTCCGCTTTCTCTTTCGTTATCGTATTACTATTTAACGATATTTCTTTTGCGCGTTTTATGTTACCACTTTGAGCATCTACTATTATTTCATATAAGCCTTTTTCATTTGAAAGATTTACTGTATATATATCTTGTTCCCCCTTGTTTACTAATTTCATATTTTTTATTTTCCCAGGATACTGTTCAGACACAATATTCTGAATTTGTTTTTCAGATAATATTTTTTCTCCTTGCTTAGAAACAATACGTTGTGATACAAACGCTACACTTACAAGTACAAAACAAAGTAACAACGCTACCTTCCATTTCTTTTTCATTTTCAATCTCCTATCTCTTTATAAAAAACGAGGCAAATATACAGTAACTTTCGTCCATTCTCCCTCTTCACTTTCAAGTAGTATATTTCCTTCATGAGCATCAATAATTTGTTTGGCAATCGATAATCCTAAACCGGTACCCCCTGTTTCCCTACTCCTCGCTTTATCAACTCGAAAAAAGCGATCGAACACTTTCTCTAAATCCTCCTTTGGAATTCCCATACCGTAATCTTGAATAGAAAAAAAGACTTTTTCTTTTTGTATTCCTACTGTCAAATCAATTAAATCTTTACTGTATTTCATTGCGTTATCCAATAATACTACTAATACTTGTTTTATTTTTTGTTCATCAATATTTACAACAACCTTTTCTTCCTTTGTAATAATACGAAAATCCCGATTATATGTTTTTTCTAGTTGTTCCGCAGTCCTATTACATAATCGAACTAAATCTGATTCTTTCGTTTCCAACTTCCACTCTGCACTACTGTTGGCAAGCAGCAACATTTGATTTGTCATACCTTTCATTCTTACTGCCTCAGAGTATATCGCTTCTACAGATTCCTCTAAAACATCTTGTTTTTTCATTCCCCATCTTTTTAATAATTTTGCATAACTTTCAATAACAGTTAACGGTGTTCTCAATTCATGTGAAGCATCTGAAACGAACTGCTGGTGCTTTTCAAAGTTCTGATGTAATAAATCGATCATTTTATTAAATGTCGTTCCCATTTTATGCAATTCATCTTTTGATTTTTTCTCAAGCGGTATTTTTTTGAAAATCCCTCTATCTTGTATATGCTCCATCGTTTGTATTAAAGAATTTACAGGTTTTAAGATGAGTTTACTTAACATTCTTCCCGCAAAAAAAGACGGAATTAAAACGAAAAGTGATGCAATAACTAATACATTTTTTAACATATTTAAATTATCTTGCAAACTATCTAAACGTTCTGTCATTTCTAACGAAACGATTTTCCCATCATTCCAAATGATTGGCATTTTTATATAAGCGAATTTCCCACCATTTTTCTCATAAATTCCCGCTGATTCTTTTCTTTCAAATTTCGTATTTACTGCTGGTATTGGTTTTGTATTATCTACTTCTTGTCTAATCATTACCTTTGAATTTTCATTAATAACTCTAATCATTCCGTTTGAAGGTAAATATGGTTGCAACAGATTTACTGCGTCTATTTCTTTTGCTGATTCTGCATTCATTCCTTCTATAATATGTACTGCTTCACGTTTTAATCGTTCTAACTCCCCGTTCGTTGTAACTTTATAAAACAAAAAATATATAGAACTATTAATAAGTAACAAAATAAGTAGTAACCATACTGTAGAGAATAAATATATTTTATTTTTAATTTTCATATATTACACCTTTAAGACATACCCAACACCTCTAACAGTGTGAATAAGTGGTACGTTCACATTACAATCTACTTTTTTACGTATATATCGAATATATACATCGACAACATTTGTATCACCATAATAATCAAATCCCCAAACATTCGTTACAATCTGTTCTCGATTTAACACTTGATTTTCATGCTTCATTAAAAAGAGTAATAAATCAAACTCACGTGGTGTTAAGTCGACTAGATTATTACCTCTTTTCACTTCTCTCGTTTTCTCATCTAAATATAAATCTGCAATTTGATAACTACTATGTTCCTCTTCTTTTCTTACATTTGAAATTCTTAAACAAGCACGAATTCTCGCTAAAAGTTCTTCTATTTGAAAAGGCTTTGTAATATAGTCACTTGCTCCTTGATCCAAACCACTAACCTTGTCAACAACTGAGTCACGAGCAGTTAATAAAATAATAGGTATTACAGCATTTTTCAAACGTATTCTTCGAAGAACTTCTAACCCACTTATATTTGGCAGCATTACATCAAGTAATATTAAATCCCAGTTACCATTGCCGAACTTTTCCATTGCCTCTGTACCTGTTTTTGCAATTTCACTTTCATATCCTTCAAACTCTAATTCCAACTGCACAACACGAGCAATTTTTTCTTCATCCTCGACGATTAAAATCCTTTCTCCCATAAAAGCCTCCTATAATATATATTTGCACCATTTTAGTATAACAAGTAATACTTTCCTCCAAAAGAAATAATATCCAATATTCTGTCCGACTTAATGAAAAAAATCAGGAACAAAATATATTCCTGATTGTTAAAGAGACAATCCAACCCATTGCCAATATGCATAATAAAATAAGACCATTAGTAGCATATATATAACACTTAAATAGCTACTTAACTTTAATAAATCTTGCGGCTGAAAAGTTTCTCTATCACTTTCTTGAAATAAAAGTAAAGCTTTGGAACTGACCGGAAAGGTTAAACAATAATTCATTCCAACAATACCTAAAAATAAGACAGTTACTTCATTTAATTGTAGACTACTTGCAAAATATAGTAGTGGCGGAATAAAAATGACTGCTCTCGTAGTGTGAGATGTAATATATAAATGTGATGTAACTGAAAGAAGAACAATTACGAGTAATACGATGAAAATGGATTGCTTATTAATAAGTTCAGTTACTAAAAATAACTTTTGCATAATCCATTGCGCTGCACCACTCTCCATTAAAGATTTCCCTAATGCAATTGCTGCTCCAACAAATAAAATTAAGTTCCACGAGACACCTTTTAAACTTTCTTTCCACTGCATCACACCGACTTTTGGTAAAGTTAATAAAAACACTCCGATTATCGTAACAGTTGCAATTTCCAAACCATGTAGCGACTCTGTTAACCAAAAAGCTACCATCGCTATTAAAATACTGATTGTATACTTCTCATTTCGCGACAACTCAAATTTAATTCTTTTCTGGTTCAGTTTTGTTTTTACTTCCTCTTTATCTAAAAATAAAAATAATATTACGCGACAACTTATAAAGCTCATTATGATTCCAAATGGGAATCCCCATATTAACCACTCAACAAATGTAATATTTTTATTATTGTATTCCTTTAACATATCTAAGGCGATTAAATGTGAGCCTGCCCCAATAATTGTAGAACTTGTTGAAACTAAAATTACAGTAGGCATTAAAATTGCTAATGCTTTCGTAATTCTTCTACTTCCAATTTCTTTAGATATAGCTTGAAAAACAGGTAATACAACCGCTGCACGTCCCGATGTAGATGGAATAAAAAAAGCGAGTATTTGAATAATCATTGTCAAAATCCCGCACAAGCCCGAAATATTTCGAGCACGATTTACAACAAAGTACGTCATTTTCTCAGCTAAACCGGTAACTTGAAGTGCCCTTCCTAAAATAAATGAACCGATCATAAGCCAAATGACATCTGAAGCTAAAGAATCAAATAAAAGATCTTGCTTTGCTGTTCCTGAAATAATTAGAAATAAGACAGAACCGAGTGCAATATAAGCTGAATTTATCGTTGTTGTTGTCCATAATATTATTGCACAGCAAAATCCAAACAAACTCCATTTTGCTTCCATCGTTAATGACGATGGAAGCAAAAGAACGATTTCTACAATTAATATAAGTGCTACAGGCAGTACCCAGGATGACTTAATTTTCGGAGTATCATTGTTATTCGCATATAATTCCACTACATTCTTTTCAATCATGATACGTACCCACTTTTATTCAAACGAGAAGCGATTTGATAACCGACTAAAACTGTACGCATCGTACTCTCTGTACAATCACGAAGCCATTTCTCCGCATTAGAAAATGCATTTTCTAATGAAGATGGCATCGGTAATATACTTGTATACGCATCAATTCCATAATCGTAATTAATACGTGCCCCTTTACCAACTGTCCCTACTAACGCTATTACTGGTAATCCATATTTTTTTGCACATTTAGCCACCTCAGCCGGAATTTTCCCACGTGGTGTTTGAAAATCTATACTTCCCTCCGCAGTAAATACAAGATCACACGATAACAATAGTTTATTTAAATCCATATACTTCATAATAATATCGTATCTCGGATGAAGCGTTGCCCCAATTAAAGCTTGCAGTCCCGCACCAAGCCCGCCTGATGCCCCACTTCCTGGTGTATGATGTACATCTATCCCTATATCTTTTTTTATAACAGAAGCATAGCGCTCTAGTGCTTTTTCTAGTTCTATTACTTGTGCTTCATTTGCACCTTTTTGCGGACCGAACACTCGCGCTACTCCATGTTCGCCGCATAATTGATTAAACCAATTACAGGCAACATCAATTTGAACATGCCTTAACCTAGGATCTACTTGCGATGTATCTATTTTTGAAACTTGTAATAACGAGGTGCCACCTTGAATTTGTATTTCTTTTTCATCTTCATTTAAAAACTTTACACCTAACGCTTCAGCCATACCCGCTCCTCCGTCAGACGTACCTGAATCACCACACCCTATTAATATACGATTTACATCTTTATTTAAAGCTAATTCTATTAACTGCCCCACACCATGAGTAGTCGTTTTTCTAGGATCCCGTAAATCTCTTGGTACAAGGCGTAGCCCAGCTGCTGCAGCCATTTCAATAACAGCTGTACGCTCACCATTTCTCGTTTCAAAAATACCAAAATAAGATTGTATCTCGTCTCCAACAGGTCCCGTTACTTGTACGTTATACATTTTTCCACCAGTGACATTTATAATTGCCTCTGTAAAACCTTCCCCGCCATCAACCATTGGTAAAGTCTCTACAGTAGCTAACGGCATTACTTTTAAAATCCCTTCTTTCATTACATCAGCAGCTTCCTTCGCCCCTAAACTTTCTTTAAATCCTGATGGTACAACTAAAATACGCATATAATATTTCTCCCTTCACCTTGTATATCTCTTTCGTTTCTAAGGCTTATACTAAAGGTGAAAAAAGAGAGAACAATTAAGCTTACATTAAAATTTGGTGAGAAAGTGCTGAATTTTACGAACTAAAAAATCCGTTGTACTATGAAATAGCACAACGGATACATTTCCTTCCCCTATTATTAAGGGATAAGTCTTGTACAATCCCTTGGAAAAGCACTCGCCTCTCGTACATTTGTTAATTCTAATAGTTTGTATACAACTCTCTCTAATCCAATTCCAAAACCACCATGCGGGGGACAACCATATCGGAATGTATTTAAATAAGATTGAAATGTATCTGGATGTAATCCTTTTTCTTTAAAAGAAGCGAGTAACATTTCATAATCATGAATGCGCTGTGCCCCTGAAGTTATTTCTAGTCCTTTATATAGTAAGTCGAATGAATCGGTAATAGATGGATTCTCTTTATTTGGCATCGTATACATCGGCCTAGCTTCTTTCGGATAATGTGTAATGAAAACAAACTCACTCTTATATGTTTCCTTCACATATTTCCCTAACAGCTTCTCACCTTCTGTATCTAAATCCCCAATTGGCGATTCTTTCTGGTACTTAGTTTTCAAAATTTCTTGCGCTTGTAACAATGTAATTTTCGGTATTTCTATAATAACAGGTACTTCTATTTGTAATAGTTGCAGTTCTTTTTCACAGTTTTTTGCTACTTGTTGAAACATATATCGTAAAACATCCGTTTCTAGTTGCATCACTTCATAAAAATCATGAATAAATCCAAGTTCTACGTCTAACGATATATATTCATTCAAATGACGGGAAGAATTATGATGTTCCGCTCTGTAAACAGGTGCAACTTCAAAAACACGTTCGAGTCCCCCAGCTACCATCATTTGTTTATAAAACTGAGGTGATTGTGCTAAATAAGCTTCTTTTTGGAAGTATGGAAGCTTAAAAACATTCGCTCCTCCTTCTGCCCCTTGCGAAACAATTTTCGGAGTAAATATACGTGTGAAATCGTTCTCTATAAGAAATTCACTAAAGCTCTGAACGAGTGTAGATTTCACTTTAAATATCGCCGCGATTCTCTCATGTCTTAATGATAATACCCGTCCATTCAGTAGTTGATCTAAACCAACTTGTAACTTCTTTTTATTTATTTCAAACGGAAGTGGTTCTGCGCCATTTAATATTTTCACTTCGTGAGCAAGCACTTCAACTCCTAACTCTGTTTTTGACGTCTCAACTATTTCACCAATTACGTGGACAACACTTTCTACATCGACTCTGAATCCAGCTAACTCGTTTTCTAATACACATTGAATTACTCCTGTTCTGTCCCGTAATAATAAAAAACTAACATTACCTAGATGACGAATCTTTTTTACCCATCCTTGAAGTAATACAACCTTTCCGCTTTGCTCCGTACATTCTTTTGTGAGTGAACGCTTCATCACATTTCCCTCCAGTAAATTTATATTTATTTACGTTATTGTTGTCATTGTTGTTGTCATCGTCATCATCCACGGTCACTCACCTCCCTTCAAAGAATACAAAAATCCGCCCCTATAAATAGGGACGGATTTTTCCGCGGTACCACCCAAATTGTCAAATGACCATCTTAGCCCTGATAACGGTAGGTACCGTTTGCTTTTACTAATTATCACGTTCAAAGCAACACTCACAAGTGTCTTTCCATCATGCGGTATCGCAATCTTCTCAGCAACCGATTGCTCTCTGTAGACCTTTGCATCATGTACTTTTCCTGATCATCACTTTTTATATTTACAGAGTATTCTATCTCTTTGTTTTATAAAAAGCAAGCCTTTTTACATACATTTTCATTTTTCATATCCAATTTTGTACAATCTCCTCTAAAGCCATACCACGTGAGCCTTTTAATAGTACAACATCATTTTCCGTTATAACTTTTAATACTTCCTCTGCTATTATGGCTTTATTATTAAATGACTTTACTTTTCCTGTAGCATATTTCTTACTTGCTTCTTCCGCTACAATTTTAGCTAATTCTCCATAAGTAAATACATATTGAATGCTCTCTTCATTTAACATTTTACCAATCTCTCTATGATATGTTTCAGCATTCTTCCCTAACTCCAACATATCCCCAATTACTATCATTTTTTTCTTATAGGTGTTTAATTTCTGTAACGTTTCAATTGCAGCCTTCATTGAAGAAGGACTGGCATTCCATGCATCGTTAATAATTGTAAAACCTGCTTTAGCAGTTAAAAATTGAAAGCGCATATTGGTAATATGAGCTTGCCGCAATGCTTCCTTTATTGTTTCTATAGGGACTTTATAAAATTGACCTACAGCGATGCCGACAATCGTATTTAAAATATTATGTTTTCCATGTAAAGGAACATCGTACTGTATTTTTGAATCATTTAATCTAAAATGAACACCATGTCCATCTAATTCCACGTTTGTTGGAAACAAATCATTCGTATACTTTTCACCAAATGCCTTACAATTTATACTTGGTAGATTTTTATTTTACAAAAGCAATGGTTCATCACCATTATATAAAAACAAACCATTTTCTTTTAAGCCATCAATAATTTCTAATTTAGCGTTCGCAATCTCTTCTTTTGATCCAAGCGTTTCTAAATGCGATTGTCCAATCATGGTAATTACCGCAACATCTGGCTTTGCTATTTTGGATAAGTTTCGAATTTGTCCTTTTTCACTCATTCCCATTTCAAGTATTAAAAACTCTGTATCTCGTTTCATTTCTAAAATTGTTAACGGCAAACCGATTTGACTATTTAAATTCCCCTTTGTTTTATGCACACGATAAGTTGTACCTAAAATCATACTTACAATATCTTTTACCGTTGTCTTACCATTACTCCCTGTAATTCCAATCACTTTTACATTTAGCTCTTTACGATAAAATTGTGCCAATTGTTGCAAAGCAAGCAAAGTGTCCTCTACAAATATAACTGGCATTCCTTTTGGCGGAGTGCCGTGAGACTTTTTCCATAAAGAAGCGACAGCTCCATTATCTATTGCCTCTTTCACATAATCATGTCCATCTTTCACCCTAATGATTGGAACAAACAAATTTCCTTCTTTAATGCTTTTAGAATCTATGCAGACACCATGTATATCTATATGATGAAATGATTTTCGTAATCCTTCTCCACCTACTACCTCTTCAAGTTTTTTCAAATTCATCCGAATCAAAGCATCACCTTTTTCCATTTTATTACATAATTTCCGTTTTATTTACGCATATTGATAAAGTGAAACTTTAATCAGCCCTCACCAATCGGGCTTTTACGGTAAGCCCGCCCCCCACCTAACTTCTTTGCTTTCCCTCAATTTTGAGGTGGAGGGTCTTACTGCCCGTTAATGCGGGATAAAAATTTTGTAGCGAGGTGTTCTTATGAAAAAAGCGATTAGTTTCTTTCTTCTTTTGTTATGCCTAATTGTAGTGAATGAAACATATGCCTATTCACCAAAATCTTTACCAATCTCCCAAAACTCTGATCAATGGCAAGTGAATATTGATGAACCGAAGAACATAGATAAAAATATGCTTCAAGCTAAAAAAGATGAATTTCAAACATATCAATTTTCAGTTAAAAATGTCGGAAACAGTGAAGTATATAACGTACAAGTCGAAGTATTCCGCAATGAGCCAAAAACGAAAACGAAATATGAACTTTTCTCACGGAAGGAAAGTCGCTTAGCAAGTGGAAAAACTGGATTTAAACATGCTAACTTCCCAGTTGCTACAAAAGCAGATGTAGTTGATGTAATCATTACTTGGCAAGAACACCCTTTCCGCTCCATGAGAAACGGTCAAAAAGTGGAGTCTAGAAAATTTAAAGAGCATTTTGTTTTTAAAGACGAGAAAAAATAAACAAATGCATATAAAGTGAAACTTTAATCAGTGGGGGTTTTGTTCATCCCCCACTGATTATTAACCCTCACCAATCGGGCTTTAATGGGCAGCCCGCCCCCCACCTAACTTCTTTGCTTTCGCTGAATTTTGAGGTGGGGGTCTTACTGCCCGTTAAATGCGGGATAAATTCACACTACCATTCATTTTGCTTACTTTACTAGTACCAGTTCATAAGCAAATAAAAAAGTCGTGGCTTATAAATGCCACGACTTTTTATATTAATTCGTACTAATTCCTCTCGCTGCCCAAATACGATCGATATCAGCAGCATGTTGTCCGCCATATAAAAGAGCATCCGCTCGCTTAATTGCTTTTGCTCCATCACTGAATTTAGAGTTTGGTGTTAATGACCAGTGTGATTGTAAAATAATTTTCGTTGCTACATCACGTCCAAATGCTTGTGCCATTTCGTATTGACCTTGTGCCCAAATTTCACCATCATCATGTACCTCATTTGTAATATCTTTCGGATATACTTTATTCGTATCCAATCGGCGCAGGCATGTTGGATCTGAACTAGAATAAGCCGCCGCATCCCACTCTCCAACACATGCTTTTCCGTACCCTGTAGTCGATACAGCATCTTCATACGTAGCACCTAAGAAGTCACCAAATCCTTCTCCCATCGCTCCGCCTTCTGCTGAACTACCAAAACCGGGTACTTGATTATCTTGAATCGAATGCCCGTATTCATGTGCGATAATACCAGCATCTTCTGCATCATCTACTCCGCCAGTACCAAAAGTTAAAGCTTTCGTTGTCGGAGAATAAAATGAATTATCAGCCGTCGTTCCATTCACATTCACTTTAATCGAGCGATTGTTAATGTTTTGAAACCCAAGACTTTGAATGTAACGTTGCAATGTATCAATATGATAATATGACATTACATCTTCAAAGCTATCATTTGCACGTGTATAGTTGAATTGTAAGTTTGTAGATTTCGTTCTCGCTTTTGAAGAAATCGTTACATACTCTCCAATTAAAAATCCTGTCCCATCTAAACCTTTTAACGTAACAGTCTTCAATTGGTTCGTTAGCGCAGTTGAATCTGCATCGTTATTATCTTTTAATCCTGCTAAACTCCCGCTTGATACAACAGGGTTAGGTAAAAATACTTTTCCTGATCCTTCTGCTTTTCGGTTTATATCAACCTTTTTAATTAACTTTCCGTTTTCCGCATCAATAAATGTTTCCCATGCACCAAACGGGTTATTAGAATGGACTACAACTTTATATACTGGACGAGCAATTCCTTCTTCCACAATATATCCGAATTCTTTCTCTGTAGCAGCCCATAAGTTTTGCTCACTTGCTTCTCCAACATATGCCATTGATTTTTGTATTGCATCTTTTTCACTAATTTTTGTCGTTACTTCCTTCACACCTTTAACGGATTGATAATCAGAAACAGCAAGCACTCCTTTTCCCTCTCCGTTAAGAGTAACTGTAATTTGTTTTGAAAATACAGGTGCACCATTTACAACTTGTTGGAACCTAACATATGAAGCTACTGACGTTTCTGTTGTAGAAATATATTGCAAGTCTGAAAGGTCTGTTTTTAATCCATACTGCGCAGCATTTGCTTTTAAATATTCCGTTGCTTTTTTCTGCGGCGAATAAGCTTCTAGCTTTACTTGTTGCTGTTTTTCCAGTGCTGAAACCGTAGAAATCGTCCCCATTACTAACGGCACAGTCATTGCCATTGCCACCATTTTTTTATTAAACATAGAACCACTCCCCCTAATAAAGTAGCTCAACCTTATCCCATTACCACTAGGCAATCATTCCCCACAAAATGGGATAAAAATTGAATCTACGAGTAATTCTCTATAAACAATTCTATTACCTTTCCATTTAGGGTGAGTGAAATTTTCTCAATATTTAAGTGTAAAATGAAAACAATACTTTAGAAAGAAATTTGCACAGTATTTTAATTAGCGTGGTGTGGAGAAAGAATTTACTAGTGGGATCAATCGAATGGATTATGAGGAAATTAGCCGGATAAATTTCCATCATACAAAAAGGAAGTTGGAATGATTCCAACTTCCTTTTTTCTTTAATGAGCCGCGCTTAATTTAATTCGAACTTTCGCTTCACCTAAAGATAGCTCATCGTCTTCATTCGTTAAGTGATCAAATGTAAATTGCTTAACGAGTAAATTTTCTTCCAATAAATCTTTATGGTTCGTTAATGTTCGTTTTAGTTCATCCTCTGTATCAAGAATAACATCGACCCGTAAATTAACCGGTAAATTCAGCTGCTTACGATATTCTTGAACCGCTCGAATGAATTCACGCGCTACTCCTTCTTGTAACAATTCTTCCGTTACATTCGTATCTAACATAACTGTATATTGTCCGTTAGTCGTATTAGAAAATCCTGATTTCGCGACTTTCTCTACTACTACATCTTCGGCTGTTACTACTATTTCTTCTCCTGGTGCAGCTTCGTAAACTGCTCTTTCTGTAGATACAAAGTGTTGTACTTCTTCTTTTGATAATTGTTTTAGCCATGTATTTACTGCATTCACATTTTTACCAAACTTCGGACCAGCTGTTTTAAAGTTCAGCTTTAATTGATAGGACGTATATTTCGTTTCATCGAGTTCAACATGGAACGCTTTGACGTTTAGCTCATCCATGACGATATCACGATACGATTCCCAATCCATATCATTCTCATTATGTGCTAGTAATACAAGTTCCGCTAACGGCTGTTTTACTTTTAAAGAATGCTGATTACGATTACTTCTTCCAAGTTCAACAACTTGTAAAACTGCATCCATTTCCGCTTCTAATTTAGGCTGAAGTAGCGATTCATTTACAACTGGATAATCCTCTAAATGAACGCTACTTCCAGTTAAATTTAAATGAATATCTTCAGCGACAAACGGTGTAAATGGTGCAATTAATTTACTAATTGTCACAAGTACTTCATGAAGTGTCTCATACGCAGCTGCTTTTTCAGCACTCATACCAGACTCCCAGAAACGATTACGTGATCGTCTTACGTACCAGTTACTTACTTCATCTACAAGTGCTGCGATTTCACGAGCTGCATTCGTAAATTGATAATCATCAAGTGCAGTTCTCACTTTTTTCGTTGTGCTATGCAATCTTGATAATACCCATTCATCCAATTTCGTCCGCTTTACATCATACGTTTCTTTCGGATTATACTCATCTAAATTTGCATATAAAACGTAGAAGCTATACACATTGACTAATGTATCTACAAATTTAGATTTTGCTTCCAGTACTGTTCTTTCAGAAAAGCGCTTCGCATTCCACGGAGCACTATCAACAAGAAGCGCCCATCTTAAAGCATCTGCACCAAACTGATTTACTAAATCAACTGGATCTAGTGCATTCCCTTTACTTTTAGACATTTTCTGTCCTTCTTCATCTAGAACATGCCCTAATGATAACACTCGTTTATACGGTACTTTTCCTGTATATAGTGCTGATACTGCTAATAAACTATAAAACCAGCCGCGTGTTTGATCAATGCCTTCTGCAATTACATCTGCTGGAAACTGTTCTTCAAATAACTCTTTATTTTCAAATGGATAATGATATTGTGCAAATGGCATGGAACCACTATCAAACCAAACATCAATTACTTCTCGTGTACGATTCATCGTACTTCCGCATTTTTCGCAGCATACTTGTACTTCATCTACATAAGGCTTATGCAATTCTAAATCTTCAGGTGTTTCTTTCGTACTATTCTTTCTTAATTCAGCAATGCTTTTCGGTGCGAATTGATGATCGCAACTTTCACATTCCCATACGTTTAATGGTGTTCCCCAATATCTATTTCGACTAATATTCCAGTCCACCATATTTTCTAAAAACTTACCGAAGCGTCCATGTTTCATATGGTCTGGATACCAAGTAACAGAATCGTTATTTTGTAAAAATGTATCTTTAATTGCAGTTGTTCGGATTAACCAACTCTCTCCTGCATAATAAAGAAGTGGTGAATCACAGCGCCAGCAATGTGGGTAGCTATGTTCATACTTTTCTTTATGATATAGTAGGCCTTCCTTCGCTAAATAACGAACGATATCCACGTCACAATCTTTTACAAATTTCCCTTTCAAAAATGGTACTGCTTCTGTATACTCACCTTTCTCATCTACAACATGTAAGAATGACAATCCTGCACTTTGAACGACTCTATAATCGTCCTCCCCATATGCTGGAGCGATATGAACAAGTCCTGTACCACTATCAGCCGTGACAAAATCCGCTGCGATAACGTGGTAACCATTTGTAACTTCCTTCATTGGAAATGGCGGCATATAAGATGTATTTACTAGTTCTTCGCCTTTATGAACAGATAATACTTCATAGTCTTCTTTTAATACATCTTGTACACGTTCTTTCGCAACAATGTATACATAACCTTCTTGTTTCGCTTTCACGTATTCCATATTTGAATGTATAGCGAGCGCAACATTTGCTGGAAGTGTCCAAGGTGTTGTTGTCCAACCTAGGAAATATTCATTTTCACTATCTTTCACTTTGAACTTAACTGTTGCACTTAAGTCTTTTACTGTTTTATACCCTTGTGCAACCTCATGTGAACTTAGTGAAGTTTGACAGCTTGGGCAGTATGGTGAAACTCTATGCCCTTTATACAATAATCCTTTTTCATGAATCGTTCCTAAAATATGCCATACACTTTCGATATATGGATTCTCTAACGTAACGTATGGATCATCCATATCGACCCAATAACCGATGCTCTCAGTGAATTCACGCCACTGCTTCTCATATGTGAATACACTTTCTTTACACTTCTGAATGAATGGCTCAATTCCATACTCTTCAATTTCATGTTTACCAGAAATACCGAGTTGCTTCTCCACACCTAATTCTACAGGTAAACCGTGTGTATCCCATCCCGCTTTTCTTAGCACTTTATAACCAGCCATCGTTTTATATCTTGCAACTACATCTTTAATTGTCCGTCCAAGTGCATGACCTACATGCGGTAATCCATTCGCCGTTGGTGGTCCTTCATAAAACACAAAAGATTGTGCGCCTTCTCGATTCTGAATTGATTGCTCGAAAATACTTTGCTCGTTCCACTGCTTACGAATACGTGTTTCTCTCCCTACAGCTGACTCTTTTACATCTACTTTCTTCATCTACAATCACTCCTTTGAATGTTTTAAAGCACACAAAAAACCCGTCCCTATAAAGTAGGGACGGGTTTACCCGCGTTACCACCCTAATTCTATTAGCTCTTCACTAATAGCACTTAGCAACGTACTATCATACGTGTTCTTTGTAACGGTAGACATCCGTCCGGGCTTACTCACTTTCAGCCTCGGCTCCTCGGAGATGATTTTCAAATAACGTCTGCACACCGGCTTTCAGCTACATACCGGCTCTCTGGGGAACAGTACACTATTTTACTCTTTCTCGTCTTCAGATTTGTATACTTTGTTAAAAGCTATTTTATGCCATTTTGCAATAAATTGTCAACTAATTCTAAATATATTTTATTTATACCCTTTTTTCCTATTCTTATACAATTACTTTTCAAATTCTCGCAATGCTGCTAAATTTTCCTCATCCTCGATAAGTTCAGCAAAAAATCCCGACTCATCCTCACGAAGTACAATTTCAAGTTCTTCCTTCGCCTCTTCATTTCTGTTTAACTGCGCTAAATAACAAGCACGATCGTATCTCGCTAACAAATCATTCGCATCAATTTTTAATGCTTCATTCGCTATTTTCTCTGCCTTTCGTGTTTGGCCGACACCATGATATGCAGATGCTAAAGAAAGAAGAATTGCTGTTTCATTTGGATGATGTATAGAAGCATTTTCTAATACATGAATTGCCTCTTCAAACCGTTCTTGACTTTGATACATTTCTCCTAAAACAAGAAACGCTCTATTTACAAACGTTGTTTGCTCCGTTAATTGTAAGGTAATCTTTTCTGCTTTTCTTTCTTCCCCTGCTTTAAACAATACTTGTGCTTGTAAAAGAAGCGTATCATAATCATCTGGTAATTCTCGAACCATTTGCTTCGTTAATTCTGAAGCATCCCGTAACATACCTTCTTCCTCACACTCTATGAAAACATTTACAAGCTGCTTCGCTACATCGTAATCCCATTTATTTTCTAACGATGTTTGCAATACATCTATCGCCTCATTGTTCATCGTCACATTCTCGTAAAATAGTGCAAATCGCTGCGCTGCCATACTATTTTTTGGATTTAACTTTAACGAAATTTCATATAAATCAATGATTGTAGTAATAATCGAAATTTCTTTCGCACGGTTTTTCATGCGATAAAAAGCTCTCGTAATTATGGATTTCTTCGGCTGGTCATTTTGTTGACGTTCAATCCATCTTTCTGTAACCGCAGATGCAGCATACATAAATGCCATACTTCTTTCTGCCTTTTTCACTTTTAGTGTATGAAGAAAATCTCGTATATTAGACCATTTCTTATGTTGTTCTATCGCTTTTACATATACATCAAATATACGTTCATTATTTGCATCTTTTTGTATCACTTTCATGGCAATTTCAATTGCTTTTGCATTTCTATTTTTCACTAGTACTTTTGCATAATGATATAGAACTTCTGTATGCTCACCATCTAATTGTAGTGCGTATTCAATCTGTTCTTGTTCTTTATCTATTTCATCCATCGCTCCATACACATATGCAACCGCATCTAATCTCCATATTTCAGGTACTTCGTCTGCTAATTGTTCTAGCTCAGTCAGCAATTCTTCCTGTAGATTCATTTCTACTGAAAGCTGTGCCAAATATTCCATATTAATATGCAATGGCTCTTCTTTCATCGCCTGTACCATATGACTTTGTTCTTTAGAACGATTTTCTTCTTTTTCGTATATTTCCGCAAGCTGTAAATGTACACCAACGAAATTCCCATCAAGCTCTAAACATCTTTCATACGCTTGTTTTGCTTCCGTCAATTGCCCTAATAGCATAAGTGTTTCACCAATTCGGTAATACGGTAATGCCGTTTCCTTTTGTTCTATCGCCTTATTATATCTTTTCATCGCTTGGCCGTACTGTCCAATAGATTCATATAAAATACCTGTATAACAACCGTATTCACTTACTTCATTTCTTTCTTTCTGTAACGTTCTTAAGAATGCTATACCTCGTTGTACAAATGCTGTTCCTTTAATTCGATTCACATATTCATCTAACGCACTTGCTACATTATATTCGCTTTGCTTTATACCACTCTCTAACTTAGTCAACGCTACTTTAAATCCTTCTTCATTCCCACCAAGTTCAACTTCTGCATCCCATAAAACCATCCCTGCGTTCATAAGGAAATCTTGACTCTTTTCAATTTGTTTTTCAATACTGAGAATATATTCTTTTGCTTCCTTATATTGTTCTCTTGCCATATAAACTTGCGTAAGTCCGAAGTGAGAGTATACATCATCATGATTTTCTTCCAAAGCACGGGTATACAATGTTTCTGCTTCTTCCAGACTATCATTTTGGAAATGGTAATCACCGAGTTTTACGTATAGAGGTGCCTTATCGTCACAATTCTCAATACCTTTTAATAAAACTTCTTTCGTACTTTCTTCATCCTTCAAATCAGATTCGTATATTTCCGCAAGTTTCGTATAAATGTATGGTGCATTACTATCCAAATGAATTGCTATTTTAAGCCCTTTTATCGCTAAATATAATTTCCCTAAATGATGCGCACATCTCGCTCGCTCATACCATACATGTGCTTCATTTTTATATTCTTTTAACAAATCATTAAAGATTTCATACGCTTCTTCATATCTTTCTAAATCTATTAATATTAACCCGTGATTCGTTAAAGTGAATCGTTCAGGGCTACGTTCCCAGGCGACTTGAGAAAACTGCAACGCCTTTTCAGATTGATCGATATACATATATGATAAAGCGAGAAAACTCCAAGCAATCGGCTGATCCGCGTCTAATTGTAACGAGGAACGAAAACTTGAAATCGCTTCTATATAACTTTCCTGCTCAAAAGCATACCTTCCGTTTATTAAATGATATAAAGCACGATTATTTTTCTTCTCAACACTCGCAAGCATTTGCCCCGCTTTTTCTAGTTCTTCAAGACGAATAAAGCACTGTGCACCATGCAATTTAACAAAATCTGAGTTCGGAAACTTCTTCATTAACTTTTCAATACAACATATAATAAACTCATTATCTACTTCAACATCTAAGTGCTTTACCGTATACAACCACGTATTCGGATTATCACTCGTCTTTTTTAAAAATTGTACTAGCTTGTGAATTCCCTCTTTATCTTGTTCATCTAAATGATCCGTTAAAGAAAAAATGGATTTAAAATAATGATGTTCTTCTTCATCTAAAAATGATAATTGTTCCTTCTTTTCTTTCGGAACAAACGTAATCGCTAAACACCCTGTATAACGATATTTTTCTTGTAACTTACTATACTCCACAATGACTGGTTCGATAAAGTTTGGATCTTGAACATAAAAAGCTTGTAACGTATCATCATACCCAGCTAACACTTGCACATGTGAAGCATGCTCAATATCAATACTTAATAAAACGGGAATTCCTTCACCGAGTAATCTCTTATATATTTCCTCATTCCCTTTAAAATAACGATATTCATAACCTAATTCTTCTAAATACGAAACAGTATCTGAAAACTTCGAGCCTGTCATATCAAAAATGAACTCTGCTATTTCATCCTGCGTACGTTTTTCTCCCCATAAGTGCAACATCATTTCTAAACTTGTCGGCACACAATAATTATCCTTTTGTACAATCGGAACTATCGGTAAGTGAACCTTTTTGCCATCTGGATTTTTTTCTAAATTATGATATAAAGACTCTTTTAAACTTTTTTCTTCTTTTAATAACTGTTGTAAATCTACAAGTTTATTCATTTTGTAAAGTGCTTCTGCACGTAAATGTACGAAGTAAGTTTTATACGCATGATAAGGAAGCTGATTATTTATGTTATCTATTACGTCTAACACTTCTTCATACTTCCCTAAATCTAATAAATATTTCACCTTTTCAAAATGAAAATATGGTACTTGCGGGAACTTTACAATTGCATCATCAATTAGCTGTAATGCACGTTTTTGTTCCCCTTTATTTGCATATAACTGTGCTAATAAATAAGTAGATAACTCTTCACAATCTTTATGCTGCATGCCGGCTATAAATTGTTCTTCTGCTTTCTCCCATTCACCTGTATGCATATAGACGTAACCCCATTTATCAAATACGGCACGTGCACTATACTCCTCTGCCTTTTGCATATAAAAAAGCGCTTCTTCATTTCGTTTCATTTCTAACAAACATCGTACTAACGTAAAATATGTTTTCGCTAAAAGATCCACTTCTATTTCTTCTTTATTTACCTCTTCTAATGAATCTTTTAACAACTGTTCTACTTCAAGTATTTTCCGCTCATCAATTAACTCATCACAATATAAAGAGAGCGTTCTCATATTTGGGAATTTTTTATAAGCGTAGCGAATGAGGAATGAACTGTATTGGTGCATAAGCCCTTCATCAGTAAGACGTATTAATATATCAAACTCCTCATGTGAAGGAATATTAGCAAGCCAACTCTTCAAATAAGATAAAGTGTTCTTTTCTTTTATATATGAAATTTCATTATTTATTTCCTGTAATCCATCTATAAATCTCTTGTCTTTCAAACAAGCATCTAACTGCTTAAAATCTAGCATGTATTCACCTCGAATATTTTTTTGCACTGCTACTTGCTTAGATTTTACACATCATATTGTAGGTATTCAACTAAAATCTCCTATAATGGATAGTATTATTTAATATTATTCGAATTTATAACAAAATATAGTAAAAATGATTGTTTTTCTCTGTATTTTGTTTAATTAAATACAATAACGTTACATGCGGGTCTTATCTTTTGGAAGCCAAATTCAGTACATAAAATTATATCGGCGATAATTTAAATATATCAGTGATTATACGGTGGATATCAACTTATTTACCAAAAAAACCACCATTCGACACACAGCTATCTTTCAACATTCTACGTCACCAAATGTAATTTTCATATTCGGAGCATATACTAAAGAGGAATGTAGATGAAACGCTCTAAAAAATTTGAGTTCAGCTTCATATTGAGCTAGCCCATCATCATATGTTAATCCTCTAGTCATTAAACGTTCTATAAATTGCTGTTTATCACCTGGATCTCCTGCAATCCCCTCTTCTTTTAATGAGTGATACAATATTTGTTTATCATTATGATCTATATTAGAGTCTAAAAAGTTCACTTTATCACTTACTCTACATTGAATATTTTTTACGCCTAGTTCACTTAAATACATCGGTATTTTCATACCAATATTTCCATCTCTTCCGCTTCTCTGCGTGTCACTTTCAAATAGATTCTGCAAAGTGCCTAACCTAATAATTTCCGATTGATTCTCTCCATCTAAAAAGTATGAAGACATATTTGATATCCAATGTGGTTCAAAACAGATTATTTTTCCGCCCTTTTTAATTGAATGTATCATTTTTTGTAGCATCGTTTTTGGTGAACTCATATGTAATAAAAAAGCATGACAGATTGCCATATCGTATGTATCGTTCAATTCAATTTCTGTAGCATTTCCCTCAAGAAATTCTGCCTCATATGGTAGTAAATGAAACAACTCTTTCGCTTCAGCAAGTAATGTTTCTCCACTATCAACGCCTGTATACTTTGAACCTTTTGGAAGTAATGGCATTAGTACTAAGCCTAAATAACCATATCCACAACCGAAATCAACAATATGTACTGGCTTAGTAATCTTCCAAACTGTATTTACTAAAAAGCTTACATAATCGTCATTGTAATATAAATCTCTCGTGTTTTTTAAATATGTTAGTTTACTGTTCCAATCGTATGTTTCCAAGTTTAGCGTCTCCTTTATATATGACATTACAATTCTCCATTTAATGCGGACATTCCTATACTTGAATCAATTCTAGAAAAGTTTAGATTTAATAAAATAAAACTTCTGCTTTCACATTTTCTATAAAAATAAATAGGCATACATATCTAATATGATACGTATACCTATTTGTTTTACATCTCCTCAGGAGCATCCACCCCAAGTAAACGTAATCCCTCTTTTAATACAACTGTCACAGCATACACTAATGCGAGTCTGCTGTCTTTCTCTTCGCTCTCTTCCAATATACGCACATTTCCGTAATATTTATTGAACGATTGTGCTACATCCAATACATATTTTGAAATGATTGATGGCTCATTTTTGTTGAAGGCTGCTTCAATTACTTGTGGGAACTTATTCAGTAATTTTACGACGCTCCAGCTATGATCATCTTTTAATGCAAACGTACACGTTTCAAATTCTACACTTTCTTTTCTTAAAATAGAGCACGCACGTGCATGTGTGTACTGTACGTACGGTCCTGTTTCACCTTCAAATTTCAGCATGTTTTCTAATGAGAATTCGATATTATGCATACGCTCGTTTTTTAAATCGTGGAAGATAACTGCGCCAACACCTACTTGCTTTGCTACTTCTTCTTTCTGTTTTAAGTTCGGATTTTTCTCTTCAATATTTTGTTTTGCAAGGTCAATTGCTTCCTCAAGTACTTCTTCAAGTAAAATAACTCTTCCTTTACGTGTCGACATTTTCTTACCATCTTTTAAAATGAACCCAAACGGTACATGTTCCATGCCGTCAACCCAATTGTATCCAAGCTTTTTTAATACCGTGAAAAATTGATTGAAGTGTAGACTTTGCTCCGGTCCAACTACATATAACGCTTTATCAAACGCATATGTGTTTTGACGATATAACGCTGCCGTTAAGTCACGTGTTGCGTAAATCGTTGCACCATCGGATTTTCTAATTAAGCAAGGCGGCATTCCCTCTTCTTCTAAATTAACGACTAACGCACCTTCTGACTCTTCAAGCAAATCATGCCCCTCTAAAATCCCAATAAAATCTTCCATCAAATTATTATAAAAAGCTTCTCCTTGAAAATTAGTAAATTCAACACCGAGAAGTTCATAAATACGAGAAAATTCTTTTAAAGATTCGTGACGGAACCAATTCCAAAGCTCAACAGCTTCTTCATCACCTTCTTCTAATTTCTTAAACCAAGCGCGTCCATCTTCTTCTAGTTCTTTGTCGTCTTTTACCTCTTCATGGAATTGAACGTATAACTTAAATAGTTCACGTATTGGATCCTCTTTAACTACTTCTTCATTTCCCCACTTTTTATAGGCGGTAATTAACTTTCCAAACTGTGTGCCCCAGTCCCCAATATAATTAATTCCTACAACTTCATAACCACATTTTTCAGCGATATGTTTCAGTGAATTTCCAATCATTGTAGAACGTAAATGCCCCATTGAAAAAGGTTTCGCGATATTAGGAGAGGAATAATCGATAACTACCGTTTTTTCACAACCAAAGTGATTTTGACCGTACTCTTCTTTCTTCGCTAAAACCGTTTTTAATACATCATCACTTACCGTTTCACGATTAAAAAAGACATTTACATAAGGACCAACAGCCTCTACTTTCGTAAAAAATGGATCACTTAATTTCTCCGCAACTTCTTTTGCGATAATAGCTGGTGATTTTTTATATTGTTTTGCAAGTGAAAAACATGGAAATGCTGCATCACCGAATTCATCTTGTTTCGGCGTTTCGATTAAATCTAAAATTTGATTTTGCGTTAATTCATTCGTAAAAATATCGGATAAACTTTCCGCAAACTGCGTTTTATAATCCATACTATATAACCTCCTTATTTTTTTAAACACAAAAAACTCGTCTCTAAAAAAGAGACGAGTTTAAACCCGTGGTACCACCCTTGTTGTTCATTACGAACCACTTTCCCGTTTATAACGAGGACAGGGGGCCTCGGCTTACTCTACTATTCGTTCAAGAAGCATCTCCGAAGTGCGCTTCATCTTTTCCTTCCGCACTAGGCTCACACCATCCCTAGCTCGCTTTCCTTCTAAAAAAGACTACTCTCTTCATCACCGACAGTATATTTAATTAATTATTGCTTATTATACATCTTTTCAAACAATTAGCAAGGGTCAATTACACCAAAGTGAAACTTAGCACTTTTTCTTTTGTATACGTGAAAATTATGTTTTTCAAATCTAGAACTACGGAAATGATCTTTTAGAACGACACGCTTTCTCGCCACACGCCTCGCTTCTGCAATTGTTTCGTCAGTAATATCATGATACAAAGCGAAGTGTTTTAATCCTTTTATTCCATCTGATTCTATAACAGTTTCTTCAAACATTGGATCAAGGTAAACGACATCATAACTACTATCTTCACATTGTTTTAAAAACGCGTAATGCTCCGTTTGCTTCACATCAATTCGTTGCATCGCCTCATCAATTTCAGAAACAGATGAAGACCATGTTTTCAAACCATTCTCCATAATATAAGCCATATACTCATTGCCTTCAAGTCCCGTTACTTTTCCGCTTTCACCGACAATATAACTAGCTACAATACTATCTGATGCCATACCGAGCGTACAATCTAACACTGTCATTCCGCTCTCTAATTGCGCGGCTTGTACAAATGGATCGTGTTCTCCGCGCATTAATCTTTTCACACGAAACATCGCTGAGTTTGGATGAAAGAAAAACGACTCCTCCGTTCCTCTTGGATATATAGCTAACCGGTTTTTCCCTACAACAAGTACATCTTGTTCATACTGCTCATGTAGTTTATGTACTGGTATATCATTACGTTTAACGAATGAACCATTTAATTTTGCGGCTACCTGCTTTGCATAATCTGTCATTTCTTTATTCGTTCTTCCTGCTGTTGTTACGATCATTGTTTCACCTCTATATAAAGAAAAGAGGGAGATTTACTCTCCCCCTTCTTTAGCAATTCTTTTCGAAAGCTTGTTCTAAGTTCGTAATAATTTCGTCCATAGTTGCACCTTCAATTTCATGACGGTGAATGAAGTGAACAACTTCTTTTCCTTTTAATAATGCCATAGATGGTGAAGATGGAGGAATTTCTCCGAAGTATTCACGCATTTTTGCAGTAGCATCTTTATCTTGACCTGCGAATACAGTTACAAGATGATCAGGTTGTTTTTCAGCACGAACAACTGCTTGACCTGCTGATGGACGTGCTAAACCAGCTGCACAACCACAAACAGAGTTTACAACTACTAAAGTTGTACCTGTCGTGTTTTCCATAAATTCTGTTACAGCTTCTTCTGTAGTTAACTCTTCAAATCCAGAACGCACTAATTCTTGGCGCATTGGAATTACCATTTGGCGCATGTATTCTTCATAAGCATTTGACATCTTGTAATCTCTCCTTCAACTTTCATTCCAAATTCATCATATCACGCTCTATTACTAGGTGCAAAAGAAAGATTACGATGATTTCATTTTTTTGTAGGGATTTCACAAACCCCACCGCGGCACTGTCCAACTGGGACAAGTTTTCTATTGTTAGCGATATAATCGTATACTTTACTTCCAAATCCGAGTGCGATAGATAGTTTTATAAAAGGAACGGCAAACCAATAAGATGGAACGGCCTTTGCTAATACATGTATGCTATGAATTCCATCATACCACTTATTATTTTTTAAAATATACAATCTTTGTTCCATCTTGCTTTGTAGTTCTTGAGAAAGTTCATACTTCTCAACTACATCTTCATCTCGAAATGAAACAAATTTCATCTTACCCTTTTTATCTAATTTTTTCGTACGTTCTGCAACCGCCGTACACATCGGACACCAACTATCATAGAAAACAATCATACATTATTCCCCTTTACGAGACTCCGTCATTTGTTTCCATACAGAACCTTTTGCTTCTTCTCCGCCTTCAATACGCTCTAATGCTAGACGCGCTTGCATCGCTACTTCAAACTCTGGGTCATCTTGCGCTGCTTTTAATGCCGGAATTGCACTTTCATCTCCAAGTTCAAATAAGAACATCGCTGCACGCCAACGTACTAATTTACTTGAATCTTTCAGAGATTTAATCATAACGAACATCGCTGCCGGATCACCTACATCTGATAAACAATCGCCCGCTGTACGGCGAACACTTACTGAACGATCTAATAGCGCTTTATATAATAACGGCAATACTTCATCACCTTTTACCATACCTAAATACGCTGTTGCTAAACGGCGAATCGAAACTTTTTCATCATCTAACGCCATCTTCAACACTGGAATATCTTCTTCAGTAGGGTCCATTTGTTCTAATGCTGCAAAACGATTTTTCCAGTCAGCATCTTTCATCATCTCTTCTGTTACTTTATATGGCTCACGCTTTTGAATCGTTACTTCAACAGCACCTGCCTGATTTAATAATTCTTTAACCGTTTCATTTACACGTTCTTCTGAATAAGCAGCAACAATTTCTTCTACTACTTCTTTTCCGATTTCTTCAAAGTTACCGTAACGTGTACTTTGTTCCACCCATTTACGTTCTTTTACAACGTTTGGTGCAGACATTTGCACTTTCATAATTGATTCTTTAAAACGATCTGGTAAACCAACACGTTCTTCTGTCGTTCCATCTGTTAACTTTACTTGCATTGGAATTGTAAAGAACATTTGAACAAACACTTTCACTTCCCCAAAATGAGCAAGTTGTTGTTCTTCACTTTCTTCTACTACTTCTTCGCCGAATACAGCACGAACTTGTTGTAATAAAACTTTCCAGTCATACTTCGCATTTCGCTCCACTGCTAAAAAGTCGGCTACATGATATACACCTTTAATGCCTTCAATTTTCAAAATTTCTTGCACTTGCATTGGTGCTTGTTCTTTATTTTCATTTGTATAATTATTACGTGCTCCTGATGGTAATACTTCATTCAAAATAACTTTCATTGTATTTGGACTTGGCGTCGGTTCAATTGCTTTAATCTTCACGTAAAAAACTCTCCTTTATTGCATGTTCTTAGCTGTATTGTAACATGTTACCACTCTATACTCCTACTCGGATGCTTTATTTTGCTGATTTCTTTCCACCATCATACTTTAAATTCCTCAAGTCCCATCTTATTATGATGCACCCTCCCGCCTTTTCTCCAAAAATGTAATATTTTCAATCACAACTTCCGTTACATATATTCTCTTTCCTTGATCATCCTCGTAATTCCTCGTATGAATACGTCCGGTAATTCCAACAAGTGAACCTTTCGTACAATATTCAGTTACATTCTCAGCTGACCTTCTCCATATCACGCAATTAATAAAATCTACTTGTTGTTCACCTAAACTATTTCGAAAACCTCTATTCACAGCAACACATACTCGTGCATACGCGACGCCTTGCTTTGTGTAGTATAATTCTGGCTCCTTTGTCAATCTACCGATTAATACAACTCGATTCATCATAAGTTATACCACCTCACATATTTTTCTTCATTGTAAATAAAAATGTATGAAGGGTAAAAAGCGTAAAATAATATATTTTAAAGTAAAAAAGATTATTTTTTATGCTATAAAAGAAAACAAGAAACCTTACATATTTTAAACATGTAAGGTTTCAA
>NZ_MAOE01000081.1 GCF_001884185.1 Bacillus albus | reverse complement strand
AATTCAGCGAAAGCAAAGAATTTAGGTGGGGGTCGGGCTGCCCATTAAAGTCCGATTGGTGAGGGCTGATAATCAGTGGGGGACGAAGCCCCCCCACTGATTAAAGTTTCACTTTATACTTCACTGCATGAAATGTAATATCCACCGCGAGCCATCTTTACCTCAACGCGATACATTACATTTTCTAAGTAAAAAGTAATCGGTTTAACTTTACTCTCAAATTTTAGTCTTTCATTACATTCAGCCGCATATCCCTCTATTGCTGAAGTAATAACTTCTGATGATGGATACGTTAAAGCATCATCTAGTTCTATGAAAAAACTTTTAGAAAATAGCTTTTTCATAATCCCTTTCTTCTCTTTCATCATATTCCATCCCCTTGACCTCAAGTTACTGCCATCCATATTATACCATATAATCAATTTACCTTTAAAAATAAAAAAATCCTGCATTTTTCATGCAGGATTTTTTATTAGTCATTTTTCGTAAAGTAAGAAACGAAACGAAGAATTTCTAAGTATAACCAAACTAATGTAAGCATTAGTCCCATTGCAGTGTACCACTCCATATATTTCGGAGCTTGACTACGTACACCATTTTCGATTAAATCGAAATCTAGTAATAAGTTTAATGCAGCAACTACGATAACAACCGCACTAATAATAATACCAATTGTACCGCCTTGGTGAATGTACGGAACCGTTACACCAAACATGTTTAGTAGAAATACGACTAAGTACATAACCATAATTCCAAGTGTCGCTGCCATCACGCCTGTACGGAATTTATCCGTTACTTTTACTACGCGTGTTGCATATAACACTAACATTGCAAATAGAATTGAGATTGTTAGTAATACAGCGTTTAAAACGATAGAATCGCCAAACTTCATTGTATACACCGCTGAAATACTACCTAATACAACCCCTTCTACCGCCGCATAGATTGGTGCACCAAAAGGTGAAATACGCGGGAAGAACATAGACGCAAATGCGATGATTGCCGCAACGATTAAAGCACCAATTAATACTGGCATCTTCATCGTCCCCTGCATCATCTGTATGTATGAATAGACAGACGTTGCAAGTAGCAAGATAAGCATAATAAACGTTTTGCCTACTGTTCCGCCAATAGTCATCGCAGAAGCACTTGCTCCCTCTTTACGGAATGCCTCTTTTTTCAACATTGGATTAGATGTTCTCATTTTTTCCCTCCTAAAATAGGTTCTACCAATAGTGTAAAGTTTTTCTCTTTACTTTTCAATATATGCAGCTTGTTTTTATTTTAATCCTTCAACAATATCAGATAGTTCGCTCCATCTTTCCATCGTTTTTTCTAGCTCTTCTTCTGTTTTTTGTTGTGCTTCAGACAATTCTTGAGCTTTCGTAAAATCAGAACCAACATTCGCAAGCTCTTCTCCGATTGACTCAAGTTTTTCTTCAAGTCCTGCAATTGTATCTTCAATTGTTTCCCATTCGCGCTGCTCGTTATATGAGAGTTTACGCTTACGTTGTTGTTTCGGTGCTTCTTCTACTACTTTTTTCTCTTTCTGAACTTCTGCTTTCTCAATAAGTTCTCTCGTTTTCTCCATTTCTAAATAATCTGTATAACTACCTAGAAATTCGTGTACTTCTCCTTCTCCCGTAAAGATGAACAATTCATCAACTACTTTATCTAAGAAGTAACGATCATGCGATACAGTTAACACGACACCTGGGAAATCTTCTAAATAATCTTCTAACACTGTTAATGTTTGTGTATCTAAATCATTCGTAGGCTCATCCAATAATAGTACGTTCGGTTCTCCCATTAATATACGTAATAAGTATAAACGTCTTCTCTCGCCTCCAGATAATTTACCAAGCGGTGTACCATGTGAATGTGGTGGGAATAAGAAACGTTCTAACATTTGAGACGCACCTATTACTTTTCCGTCTGTCGTATGAATGACTTCTGCGATTTCTTTAATGTATTCAATCATACGTTGATTTAAATTCATTTCTTCATTTTCTTGCGTATAGTAAGCGATTTTTACTGTTTGCCCAACTTCAATTTCACCACTATCAGGAGATATTTTACCTGCAAGCATATTTAATAGAGAAGATTTTCCGCTTCCATTCGCTCCAATAATCCCGATACGATCGCCTGGTTTCACAATATGATTAAAATTGTTCAGTACAGTTTTATCACCGAATTTTTTCGTTACATCTTTTAACTCAAGTACTTTTTTCCCAAGGCGACTACCGCTAAGTGCAATATCAACAGACTGTTTTGCAGCTGGGCCTTCTTGACCTTTTAAATCATCAAAACGTTGAATACGTGCCTTTTGCTTAGTCGAACGAGCTTTTGCACCACGACGAATCCATGCTAGTTCGCGGCGATATAAGTTTTGACGTTTTGATTCCTGCGCAAGTTCTTGTTCTTCACGAAGTGCTTTCGCTTCTAAAAACGTACTGTAATTCCCTTCATAACTATACAGTTTTCCATTATCTAATTCGAAAATATGATTCGTCACACGATCTAAGAAATAACGATCATGGGTTACAAGTAATACTGCACCTGTATAACGTGCTAAATATTCCTCTAACCATTCTACTGTCTCATGATCAAGGTGGTTCGTAGGCTCATCTAAAATTAATAGATCCGGTGTTTCAATAAAGCACTGCGCCATCGCAATACGTTTTTTCTGTCCACCAGATAAATTTCCAACAGTTGCTGTGAAATCAGTAATTCCTAATTTCGTTAATAAAGATTTTGCATTCGCATTTGCTTCCCACGCGCCCATCGCATCCATACGTTGTTGCACTGCAAATAATTGTTCCTGTACTTTTTCATTACTTGGATCTTTTTCGATATGTAATAGCGCCTTTTCATAGTCACGAAGAAGACGAATTAAAGGTGTATCACCATGGAAGACTTGTTCTAATACTGTTAATTGCTCATCAAACTCTGGTTGCTGTGATAAATAACTAATTGTATAACCACGTGAATGAGTCATATCACCTGTATCAGCAATTTCTGCCCCTGCAATAATTTTTAATAACGTTGATTTACCAGTACCGTTTACACCGATAATTCCGGCACGTTGTCCTTCTGCAATACTAAATGATAATCCATCAAATAACGGTTTTTCTCCATATGATTTTGATAAGTTTTCCACAGTTAACATTTTCATATTTGTGCATTCCACTCTTTCATAAATTGTTCAATAAACTGTTCCATATAGCGATGGCGAACTTCCGCCTCTTGTTTTGCTGCGTTCGTATTCATTAAATCTTTTAGTTTTAAAAGTTTTTCATAAAAATGATTTAAAGATGGATCGTTATTTTTTCTATATTCATCTTTCGTCATCACTTCACGAGGTGGAATAGTTGGATCATACATTAATCTCCCTTTCGCACCACCATACGCAAATGTGCGGGCTATTCCAATTGCTCCAAGAGCGTCTAAGCGATCTGCATCTTGAACGATTTTCCCTTCAAGTGACTCCACTTTACCGCCATGACCACCTTTATAAGACATATTGGCGATAATATGAAGAACATGTTTACTTTCCTCTTCCTCTACATGTAACTCTTCTAACCAATCAGAAACTTTTTTCATTCCTGCTTCTTCACTTTCATTTAACTTCTCATCAGCCACATCGTGAAGTAATGCTGCCATTTCAATTATAAAACGATTACCTCCTTCTTGCTCGGATAAAGAAATCGCCAGTTTATGTACGCGCTCAATATGATACCAATCATGCCCACTCGCATCTTTTTCTAAAATATGTTTTACAAAAGTAATTGTTTTTTGGATCTTTTCTTGTTTTGTCATTTTATCTTCACCCAATTACTTATTGTAACACGCCCGCATTTTTTCATCACATATTTTCTTGTCCGCCCATACACTAGGTGGTAGGCATCATCATGAAGGAGGAATAAACATGTTCTATAATAATCAATCGCCTTATCCACAACAACCATTTTACCCTCAGCAACAGGACCAAAGATACACAGAGCAATATGAAGAACAAGAGCAACAATATGAACAAAATCCATACACAACACCGCAAAATCAAGAGCCACAATATCAGCAAAACGCATACGACACACGTCCAAATTATGAATACCCTCAAAACCCATATGCAGCACCGCAAAATCAAGAACAACAATATCAGCAAAATCCATATGTAGCACCACAAAATCAAGAGCAACAATATCAACAAAACCCATATGCAGCACCACAAAATCAAGAACAACAATATCAACAAAATCCATATGCAACACAGCCTCAACAACCACAATATCAGCCACAAATGTATCAACCAAACTATGATGCGCGTGTTTCACCGCCTAAACCACCAACACTTGATCCTACGCAACCACAAATTTTACCGCCTGGCCCTACAATCGATCCTACACAACCACAAATCTTACCACCTGGACCAACATTTGATATTACACAACCGCAAATCTTACCACCTGGACCGATTACAGAACCAACGCAACAACAAATCCAGCAAGTTGTCGGTACACAGTTTTTACCTTTAAAAAAACCTGTATTAGATTTCGTAAAACCTTGGGTAGACTACGGTTTAAATGAAGCAAAACATACATCACATAAACACGCTTTAACAGAAGTTGCTGCTATTATGTTTTTAGTTGGGAAAGGCTTTAATCCGACGATTGCGCATTATATTGTAGAATCTTGGGAGAAGAATGAGCAGTTTTAGGGTTGTTCATTTCATTTTAAATAAAACAAAAAAAAGTGTCACAAATGCCTGTTTTATAAGCATTTGTGACACTTTTGGTTTGTTATGTTAAATGTCATTTCGATAGTGAATTACTGCAGTTACCTTTTCTTTCTAGGACCAATAATCAATTTAATCGCCGTTCTTTCTTGATCATTAATCGTAACCTCTTGAAATGCTGGAACAAAGGCTAAGTCAATACCACTTGGAGCAACAAATCCTCTTGCGATTGCTATTGCTTTAATCGCTTGATTTAAAGAACCAGCCCCAATCGCTTGAATTTCTACATTTCCACTTGTTCTTAGTACACCTGCTATTGCACCTGCAACTGAATTTGGGCTTGATTTTGAAGATACCTTTAATATATTTTCCATATAAGTTGCTCCCTCTATTATTTAATTACTCTTTTGTTACCGTATAAAATATTTCAACGTATCTTTAACTACTATTCACATCAAAAGCAAACAATACTACATATGTACATTCATTCGATACTTTTTGTCTTCTTCCTGCCCTATTACGTAAATAAAGAGCAATGACTACAAACTCTAATATACAAACATACAAACAATCAAGGGTACTGGTTTTACTTATACAGGTGTAACCTCGAGCCTCTATTAAACCTACCAAGAGACTCCTTTGATTTTTTCACCAAATCATTAACCTTTTCTTCTTCAAAAATGGTTACATCTTCTATTCTATTACTATATTTCTTTCATCGTATTAGCACTTTATACTCCAAATCTATCACCTTTTATATAAGACAAGCATAAAATACTATGAGTATACACTTCATTCATAATAGGGGGTAATATATTGGGTTCATACTATCATTCTTCAAACTCCACTAAAAAATGTTCATGCAACTCTTCTTCCAGCTCATATAAAAAATGCTCGTGCAACTCCTCTTCTAGTTCTTATAAAAAATGTTCATGCGACCATTCACATAAAAAAACTGTCCGGCATACGGTACTTTTTGGCAAACTGAGTTTATAACTGTTCCGTTTGGAGAGCCTTTTCCATTTAATCACGTTGGCCCTATAGCAGGAGGAGTTTCCTTACTAAATCCTACTACTATACAATTTAGTCAAGCGGGTGATTATAGAGTTTCTTTCATTTCAACGATTAACACTACTGTAAATCCTGTGTTTCCACATATTCCAGTCATGACTATATTTCTAAATGACAATCCACTTGCTAATAGTCAAGGTGACTTTGCTTTTCAAATGAATACTTCATCAAATAACGAATGCCTTCAATTAGCAGGTGAAACGATTGTTACAGTACCCGCTAATTCAACTCTTCAATTGAAAAATAATAGTGGTTTCAATCGTCAAAGTATTGCAACTTGTGATAATGGTATCAATTCAGTTGAATTAACAGTTATTAAACTAAGTTAATAATCATCTTCACATTCAGATGCTATTTCAGCATCTTTTTTTATTGAATAATGCTTTTCTGTTAATCTAGTAAACATAAAAAAAGTACCGAACTCTTATACTGCAAAAGTTCGGTACTTTTTTTATTAAAAGCTTCTCATTCCTTTTTATTTCTCCACATAAACTGACTTAACAATTGTACGACTATAGGGTTGTCCTTCTTTATTCATCCCTTTTATATCCATCGTAACGTTGTATACTCCTGGTTGCTTTATGTCCTTCAAAGCACCAGTAAATGTATTGTTATTCACATTTTGTAATTCATTATATTCAGAGACTAGTTTCCCTTCTTTATTCACGACTCTTACTGTTATGGAAAGATCCCCTTTCATTTCAGGTGCTACAGGTGATTTTTTCAGTTTATACTCGGATTTATTCGCTTTAACTTTTGTAGGCATTTGAAGAACAAATGGCGCGCCACTCTTGTAATCGCTTACAACTAAATATGCATCTTTCGACTGCTTCGCCATCATTTTAACTTTCCATTCTCCTACATCCATTTTATCAAATTTAAATGTTTTAATTGTCGCGCCACCAAAGAAAGATTCCCCTTCATCATTAGTTATAACGCTATCCTTATTTGTAAACATTTTTCCTTTTGGAGATATCATTTGTACTTCTACATCAGACGAAGCAGTTAATATAGAAACGATTCCTTCTGCCTTTTTATCAACTGTAACTGTTTGCTCAATCCACTGATTTTGTGGCAATTCTCCTCCTAAAATGTTTTGATTTGAAGTTGTATTTAATTGTTCTATATTTTCATTTGAACTAGTGCTGGATGCTACTAAGGCTGGTACAGCTACATTTGATGTACGTAAATATGGTTCAATGCGAGAGAAAACAGCAGATCCTTTTCGTATATTATCATGATCAAACTTGGAATCTGTAAATAAATGCGTTCCATACGGTAACTTAGCACTCCACTCATTTACTAATCCATCATTTGAACCGTATGATGACAAATAGAGACCGCCCATAGATAAAGCAGAAAATACTGGTCCCCAGCTAGTCCCAGTAGCCGTATAGTAACGATTTAATTTAGCTGCTGGATTATTATCAATCGTTGAACGAAATTTTGCCATTTCCCCCATTTGTAATGAATACGTACCATCATCTTTTTGACCTAATATAGAAGCAAGCCATCCTGCCCACCAACTATATGATAAATCCGCTAAGTTTGATCCATGATGTGGCGTCGCAAGTGTAATAACATTTCCGACAAATCGATTTGCACCATATCCTACTAATGCAGCCTGTGTATCGATACCGCCTTTACTATGTGCTACAATATTAACTTTTTTACCGAAGTGATTATATATTTCTTCTAATTTTTGTGCTAACAATTTTCCGTTGTCCCACTGACTAGCTGACCCTTTTCCAGCAGCATCATATAATTGTATAAATACTGTTTGATAGCCTGCTTTCAAAGCATAGTCATACATATCATTCATATCGTGATACACTGTCTTACCATACCAACTATCAGCATTCCCATTCCTTCCTTGCACAAAGAGAATTGGAGGTCTATTCTCATCATAATTAGCAGGTTTTTGACCTAAAAACCATTCTCCAGGTGTAAAGGCTTCTTGATCTGGAAAGCCTGTTTTAAGCTCTTTTACAACTTCTGCTCGCACATTTGTGCTAATCATTGGAACCATGATAAAAAATACAATTAGTAAGGCAACACATCTTCTCATCAATCGCATATTATTCCCCCCACTTTTTTTGAAAGAAGGTGCTCTTTGTAATATTTTTTTATCTTCTCTCTTAATACTAGATAATCTTTTTACTTAAACAAAATCTTGTCCCTATTCCCACGAGATTACTAGTACCCCTTCTTCCTTAACACACGTTATTCTCTTTGTTTCTATCTCTTCCTTTTGAGAGAACACTATAAAAAAGTTTCTCAATAATTGTTAACCGTACTAAATCCAAATATCTCTAAATCATTATTGTTTATATAAAGTATACAAATCTTGAAAAAACTTTAGTAAAAAAACACTTTATTACCACCTAGTTATAAAAAATATTAATGAAGATATGTACTTTTATTTAATTTAATACAAAACAAACGAATAAAAGCTTATGCTGTAAGACTTTCCTACGATTAAAGATTAAACTGAAATTTCTAAATAGATAGTAAGGTTTCCAGAAACATATATTATGATAATTTTCGCAGACTTGAATTAAACTTTTAGAAGTACTAACCTATCGGTGAGCAGAAGAAAATTCTGTAAAAAGAAAGGAGAATGCTTTATGATGACCAATTTACAAAAGGAGTTTTTTAAACGACTAAAAATTCCTGCAAAAGAAATAACATTTAATGATTTAGATGAAATTCTCTTGAAAATGGGCTTGATTCTCCCCTATGAAAATCTCGATATTATGGCTGGTACTATTAAAAACATCTCAAAAAATAACTTAGTAGAAAAGTTACTAATTCAAAAACGAGGCGGTCTTTGTTATGAATTAAACTCCTTATTGTATTACTTTTTAATGGATTGTGGGTTTCAAGTATATAAAGTAGCCGGTACTGTTTATGATCTTTACGATAATAAATGGAAACCCGATGATGGTCATGTCATTATCATATTAAATCATAATTATAAAGATTATGTTATAGACGCAGGTTTTGCATCTCATCTACCTTTACATCCAGTCCCTTTTACCGGAGAAGTCATCTCTTCTCAAACGGGAGAATATCGAATTCGCAAACGAACTACCCGAAAAGGTACACACATTTTAGAAATGAGAAAAGGAGCTAATGGGGAATCTACAAATTTCTTGCAATCTGAACCTTCACACGAATGGAAAATAGGCTATGCCTTTACTTTAGATTCAATAGATGAGAAAAAGGTGAATAACATTCAAAAAGTGATTGTAGAACATAAAGAATCTCCTTTTAATAAAGGGGCTATTACTTGTAAATTAACTGATTATGGGCACGTATCATTAACAAATAAAAATTATACAGAAACCTTTAAAGGCATCAAAAATAAACGACCAATAGAATCAAAAGATTACGCTCGCATTCTTCGTGAATCTTTCGGAATAACACAAGAAAAATATGTAGGAAAAACACTAGAAAGAGGATAGTTGACTAGAAGTATTTCATAATAAAGCAGATTCCATATTTAGAATCTGCTTTATTTTATATTTTGTTATGAAAAAATTTGTTTTGCTCTTACCCTTTAATTCTCAATTATATACTCATCATCATATTTATCGTATTGGAGCCCTGACCCTATTTTTGATTCCGTAACTTGATCTCTTAAAAACGGTGCAGCTTCCATTTTGCTAGTTGCAATTTCAATTCCATATTTTTTCGTTAAATGGGCTAATTCTATTAAAAACCACTCTCTTCGTAATGTGACTGGAATATCAAATGTTCTTCTTTTCATATATAATAGCACCTCTTTTATTTTCATAGCTAAAAAAATATCACTGAATGTACTATTTAAAACTACCTTTCATCACAAACATCCAATGAAACATTATAGTATATGCATGTCCATTTTAAACGTGCTATTAAAAAAAAGAATACTTCAGTTTACATAAAATAATTATGTATTAGTAGAAAGAGGCTTGTCCTCCTCTTTCTACTCTAGAGATTTAAATTAAGAACATCTTGGTACACCTAAAGCTAAGAATAAACCTGCTACTCCCGCAGTAATCGGTACTTTTAACGTAATAACATCGTCTACTTTCGTTACTAAAAAGAAAGCATTACCTTCTTGTAATATACAAGTCACCAACAATTGGAATTCCATTCAAATCTCCTCCTTTCAATCGTTATATTATAATTTATGGATTTATTTTAAAAATGTAATAGGAAATATATCCATTTTCTCCTATATACAAATAAATGTTCATCAGTCTATTAAAAATATTAATGTACTCTGTTAAATACCACTCCTATTATCCTCAAAACTGACACATTATAAGTGATTTCAATCACTACATTGTTTTTCAATTATCGCTATTCTTAATTTAGATATTACATTTAAACTTTATGGAGGCATTCATATGGAACATACATTTACTGAAACTTCAATTGTTGGTGAGATTGTTACACAATTTCCGAAAGCTAGTGATCTTTTTAAATCATATAGAATAGATTTTTGTTGTGGTGGTAATAAGCCACTTATTGATGCAATTCATGAAAGAAATTTATCGGCGGATGAAATAATTACAGAGTTAAATACGCTTTATCATAATACGAAACAATTAAATGAATCTGAAATTGATTGGAAAAGTGCTTCTTATCGTGAATTGATTGATTATGTAATTCATAAGCACCATCGTTATTTAAATGAAGAGTTACCGCAGTTAAGTCCATATGTGACGAAAGTATTACGCGTTCATGGAGCAAATCAGCCTCATTTAGCTCAAATTCATAAGCTATTTCATGAACTTAAAATGGAATTAGAACAGCATTTAATTAAAGAAGAAACGGAAGACTTCCCATTAATTTTAAAATTTGAACAAAATCCAACCGATGAAAACTATGCAAAGTTACGTAAAGTAGTAGATGAACTAGAAAATGAGCACAATCATGCCGGAAATATTATAAAAGAACTTCGTAAAGTAACAAATGACTTTACGCCTCCAGAAGGCGCTTGCGGTACTTATCGACTTGTCTACCAACGTCTTGAAGCACTAGAGTCTGATTTATTTGAGCATATTCATTTAGAAAATAATATTTTATTTCCACGTGCCATTACAAGTGCATAAATTAAGTGCAGGACATGAGTGTAAATACTTATGTCCTGCTTTTTCGTTTTGCGAAAAATATCCACATCCCCTTCACATAAAACCGAATTTTAACAATTTGTGAATCATTATAAAAATGTGATAAATATCACATCTCCCCCTTATTTGATTTTCTATAATAAAAATATAATCCTTTGTTCAATATTTCACATAAAAAGGGGAAACGAAAATGAAAAAACGTTTAGTTATGATCGGAAATGGTATGGCTGGCATACGTTGTATGGAAGAAATTTTAAAACATAATAGTGATTCATATGAGATTACTATTTTGGGAGATGAACCGCATCCGAACTACAACCGTATTATGCTCTCTCATGTATTACAAGGCAAAACAAATATGCAAGATATCATTATGAATGAATATAGTTGGTACGAAGAAAACGAAATAACTTTGTATACAAACGAAAGAGTTCAAAGTATTAACCGAGAAGAAAAAATTATTACTACTGAAAAAAATCGTACTCTTACATACGACAAGCTCATTATCGCAACAGGTTCTAGTGCTTTTATTTTACCTGTTGAAGGTTCCACTCTTCCTGGTGTAACAGGATTTCGAACTATTGAAGATACACAATTTATGATGGATACCGCTAAAGAAAAGAAAAAGGCCGTTGTCATTGGTGGCGGGTTACTTGGTTTAGAGGCCGCAAGAGGTCTAATTGACTTAGGAATGGACGTACATGTTGTTCATTTAATGCCTAGCTTAATGGAGCAACAACTAGATACGAAAGCAGCTTCTCTTCTGCGTGAAGATTTAGAAGCGCAAGGCATGCAGTTTCTTATGGAAAAGAAAACTGTAAAAATTCTTGGTACAGATCATGTTGAGGGCATTCAATTTGAAGATGGTGAGGTTGTAGATTGTGATTTAATCGTAATGGCTGTCGGAATACGACCAAATACGCAAATAGCAAGAGATGCTGGTCTAATTGTCAACCGAGGTATTGTAGTCAATGACTATATGCTAACAAATGATGAATCCATTTATGCAGTTGGCGAATGTGCAGAACATGATGGTATCGCATATGGACTTGTTGCCCCTCTTTATGAACAAGGCACAATATTAGCAAAACATATAACAAATTTACAAACGAATGGATATACGGGTAGTATCGTTGGTACGCAATTAAAAGTTGCTGGTTGTGATTTATTCTCTGCTGGCCAAATTTATGAAGATGAACAGACGAAAGCAATTTCAATATTTGATGAATGTAAACGTTCCTATAAAAAAGTATTAATTCGTGATAATAAAGTCGTCGGTATCGTTTTATATGGTGACACAGCTGATGGTACACGCCTCTTTAGCATGTTAAAGAAAGAAGAAGACATACAAGAATATACAGCCGCTTCCCTTCTTCACAAAGCTGGTGAAGAAAGTGAACTCGCTGTTGCTACAATGAGTGCGGATGACACGGTTTGTGGATGTAATGGTGTTAAGAAAGGTACAATCGTTCATGCCATTTTAGAACAAGAGTTAACTACTTTTGAAGAAGTAAAAGGATGCACGAAAGCCGCAGGATCTTGCGGTAAATGTCGTCCGCTTGTGGAACAAGTTTTATCTCATACACTTGGAGATGCTTTTGATGCTTCTGCGCAGTCTACTGGTATGTGTGGATGTACAACGTTATCACGTGATGAAGTCGTAGCAGCCATTCACGAGAAAGGTTTAAAATCGCCAAAAGAAGTACGAAATGTTCTTGGTTTTTCACATGAAGACGGCTGTTCGAAATGTCGCCCTGCTTTGAACTACTATTTACGGATGGCGATTCCAGAAGAATATGAAGATGATAAATCTTCCCGTTTCGTTAATGAAAGAATGAACGGTAACATCCAGCACGATGGTACATTTTCTGTTATTCCACGTATGTACGGTGGCGTTACAACAGCTGATGATTTAATGAAAATTGCTGAAGTTGCGAAAAAATATGATGTTCCTCTTGTGAAAATTACAGGTGCGAGCCGCATTGGCTTATATGGTGTTAAGAAACATGATTTACCTAACGTATGGGCTGACTTACATATGACTTCTGGATATGCGTATTCAAAATCGCTTCGTAATGTAAAATCATGTGTTGGTTCTCGCTTCTGCCGTTTCGGCACGAAAGATTCATTAGGACTTGGTATGTTACTTGAACAATCATTAGAAATGGTAGATACACCACATAAAATGAAGATGGGTGTAACAGGCTGTCCACGTAACTGTGCGGAAGTACTGACGAAAGATTTTGGTGTTGTATGTGTCGAAAATGGATACCAACTTTATATTGGCGGAAATGGTGGTACAGAAGTACGCGAAGCTGATTTTGTAATGATCGTCCCTACTGAAGATGATGCCCTTCGCATCGCTACAGCTTATATGCAATATTATCGTGAAACTGGTATTTACGGAGAGCGTACTGCTTACTGGACAGAACGTTTAGGCTTCGATCACATAAAGGAAATACTTCAAGATGAAAGTATGGTTACTACATTAAATGAACGTTTCCAAACAGCTCGTAGTACATATACGGAAGCATGGGGACAAGCACTAGAAACAAAGTCATTAAAAGCGATGTATGAAGTAGAAACTGTGAAATAAGGAGCTGTGATCTATATGATACAAACGAAAGAAAAAATAAAAGTTATGCGTGCGGAAGACCTTCCTATTCAAATCGGTAAAGAAGTACAAATGAAAGGTATATCTATCGCTCTATTTCGCCTGTCAAATGGTGATATTCGAGCTGTAGAAAATCGTTGTCCTCATAAAAACGGACCGTTAGCAGAAGGCATTGTATCTGGAGAATTCGTCTTTTGTCCACTGCATGATTGGAAAATCTCATTAATAACAGGTGAAGTTCAAAAACCTGATGACGGCTGTATTCAAACATATGAAGTAGAAGTTATTGATGGTGACATTTATATATACATGTAATTTACGAAAGGAAGCCTCCTCTGGCTTCCTTTTAAATAAAAATTGATGAGGTGCGATGATGAACGGATATGTATATTTAGTTGGTGCAGGACCAGGTGATGAAGGGCTTATTACAAAGAAAGCGATAGATTGTTTAAAGCGTGCAGATATCGTTTTATATGACCGTTTATTAAACCCTTCCTTTCTTCGCTATACAAAAGAAACATGTGAACTTATTTATTGCGGAAAAATGCCAAAGAATCATATTATGCGACAAGAAATGATTAACGCCCATCTCCTTCAATTTGCGAGAGAAGGAAAAATCGTTGTCCGCTTAAAAGGCGGAGATCCATCTATTTTTGGCCGTGTCGGTGAAGAAGCAGAAACTTTAGCAGCAGCGAACGTTCCATATGAAATTGTACCAGGTATTACATCTAGCATCGCCGCTAGTAGCTATGCAGGTATCCCCCTCACCCACCGTAACTACAGTAATAGCGTCACTTTACTAACTGGGCATGCGAAAGGTCCTTTAACCGACCATGGAAAATATAATTCATCCCACAACAGCGATACAATCGCCTACTACATGGGTATAAAAAACTTACCTACAATTTGTGAAAACTTACTACAAGCAGGAAAGAAAAAAGATACGCCAGTAGCAGTCATTGAATGGGGTACAACCGGAAAGCAGCGCGTTGTCACAGGAACACTTTCAACCATTGTTTCTATCGTCAAAAACGAAAATATTTCTAATCCATCTATGACAATTGTTGGTGATGTCGTTTCATTACGAGATCAAATCGCTTGGAAAGAACGTAAACCATTACATGGGAAAAAAGTTTTATTTGCATCCGCAACAAATAAAACAAGTTCAATGGTGCAAAAGTTACAAGCAGCCGGTGCAGAAATATATCAAATTCCAACTTTCAAAAAGGTAGAATACACATTAACACTTGAACAAATCAATGAAATTTTTAAAGTTGATCGTCTTGTTTTTTGTTCAGCTAAAAGTGTAGAAATACTGATGCGATCATGTAGTAAACATCAGAAAGATATTCGTTCTTTACACGCGCAACTGCAATATATGAACGTTGCCACTCAAGAAAAAATTATGCAATATGGGCTACTATGTAAACAAGCAGAGTACTCTTCCGATACTACTGTTTATTTAGGAAGAAATATTAATCGAATTGCTTTTATTCAAGAGAAAATTGGTGCCGGGTCATACATGATGACTCATGAGTATACAATTGACCATCGCTTCGATGAAGTGCATTCTCGTATGCTTTCTGAATTCTCATGGGATAGTATTGTGTTTGAAGGGCGTGCCTCTATTGATACATTTTTATCAGAAATAAAACGACTTGGCTTTAGCGATATTCTTACTCTTCCCTTCTCGTATACCGACATTCCAACTTTACACTATGCGAATAAGGTCGGATTTCATCATGTAGATGAGCAATTACAAAACATGATTATGAAGAAAGATTTGGTGGTACGATGAAAGGTATTGTATATGTTGGACACGGGAGTCGCTTGCAAGAAGGTAATGAGCAATTCATTCACTTTATTCATTCTGTTATGACAGAACGTAACGAAAGGATTCAAAAAATAGCTTTTCTAGAACTAACAACACCTACTATTTCGGATGCAGTTACAGAAACGATACTAGAGGGCGCAACTGAAATAATGATTGTACCTGTTTTATTATTTGCAGCAGCTCACTATAAACGTGATATTCCTTTTGAAATAGAGCAACTACAAAAGAAATTTCCACAAATATCATTTTCAGTTGTACCTCCTTTTAGTACGCATCCACATATGGTGGAACTTGTAGTAAAAAGAATACGTGAAGCTACGCCAATGCAAGGTAGTAGTATTTTACTCGTAGGACGAGGTAGTAGTGATCCACAGCCGATACATGAGTTACAACAAATCGGAGCAGCTGTCGAACGAAAACTTGGTATGCCAGTATCGTGCTCCTTTTTAACGAAAGGAACGCCTTCTTTTACTGCTGAGCTCAAGAAGATAACATCGTCTGCGCCTCACGTATACGTCATGCCATATCTTCTCTTTACCGGGTTGTTGCTTCAAAAAATTAAGTTGCATACGAAAAAATATGATCACATTACGACTTGTAACTGTCTTCAGTTTGATACATATATGAAATTAACATTATTAGAACGAATGGAGGAATGTGTGTATGTATAACATGTACCCTCTTATGCTTAATTTAAATAAAAAAGTGGTCGTTATTATTGGTGGAGGTAAAATCGCATATCGAAAAGCGTCTGGATTAAAAGATACAGGAGCTTTTGTCACCGTTATTAGCCCAGAAATTTGCGCGGAAATGAAGGAACTCCCTTATATTACTTGGAAGCAAAAAACTTTTAGTAATGATGATATTAAAGATGCTCACCTTATTTATGCAGCTACAAATCAACATGCTGTAAATCTGATGGTTAAACAGGCCGCCCACGATTTCCAGTGGGTTAACGTTGTAAGTGATGGTACAGAATCATCTTTTCACACACCTGGCGTCATCCGACATGATGAATATGTTTTCACTATTTCAACTTCAGGTAAAAATCCATCGTTTACGAAGCGTATGAAGCAGGAACTAACATCTATATTTCCTAAACTTATAAAAAAGCTTTCTCGTACTCACAAATTATAATCTATTTCTTAGCTAAAATAGTAATTACCTTTGGACAAACGTTTTTTAGAAGCGTTTGTTCTTTTTATTTTGGTTTCTTTTTTGAATTAAGCCGCTTGATTATCAGACATAGTACAATTGTAAACGACACCTAATATATCAAAGACTGTTTTCCGCTCATATCAATGGGATTTCCATCCATCATTTACCGCCTCAAATCCATTCGGTTTTAAACGTATATTCAAAACAAAATATATGACAAATAAATAACGACAGTTACTGTAATAATGCTGAAAAGTGTTGAAAATAAAACGATTTGTGCATGTAGTTCAGGCTCTATTTGATACTCCATAGCAATAGTTGATGTATTTCTTGAAGTAGGAAAAGAACTTGCAATAAATAATGATTGTGCAACAATTCCATCAATGTTTAAGAGGTAGATCATGGAAAGTGCTAATAATGGCCCCATCAGTAACCTTCCAATTAAAGACCATGTTATGACTCTATGGAAAAAATTAAGCTTAATGTTGGCTAATTGTGCTCCTAGCAATATGAGTGCTATGGCAACAAAACTATTCGCAAGCTGATTAAGAGGTAGAAAGATAGAATTAGGTATTTGAATTGTAAACGATTGAAAGAGAATCCCTAGTACGAGCGCATGAAATACAGGCAGTCTTATAAATGATTGAATAATACCTCCGATTGTTTTTGTTGCTGATAGTAAGTTATAAATCCCATATGAATAAGTTAAAAGGTTTTGGAAAATCACAATGAAAATCTGAATGGAAACCCCCACTGGATTGTGACTGAAAATCAATTGACTTACTGGTAATCCATAATTACCGGAATTCATTAACGAAATGCTATTTTTTAGAGCTGCACTTTCTCCTTTTTCTAACTTTAATGTTTTTGAAATAAAATGACTTACTAGCATTAGACTCAGACTATAAAACATTAAATAGTACATGATCTGGAGCAACAAACCTGTTTCTATACTAATATCATATATATTCACAAATACAGCCGCTGGCATCAAGCAATAATTAATAAGTGTAGATAGCTGCTTTAAGTTAAATTGGAACTTCCTTTGTAAGATTGCACCAATTAGCATCAATATTAATATTGGTACTATTACGTCTAATATAATGAAAATAAACATTTAAAACCTCATTCTACATATATTTTAGTTGGATTAAACGCTCTCTTTTCTTTAACATATCAAATATGACTCACAAAGAAAATTATGAATTATTTATACAAATTCATAATTTTATCTTATCAACCTAAACTGTATTCTTTATTTTAAGTGTACTTTTTCACAATATCCATTAGCCTTACCCAAAAATCTGGTCCTAAAAAATATGCAGTTTTTTCTTGTTATAGATACCTTTATATGTTTTTTGAATTTCGGAACATTTCAAGCTATTGATATATTTTTATACATATTAATAGATAGCTTTTAGAAAGGAGCGACTATTTATCGATTCGTTAGCGACCAATAGTCATCGTTTAATTCAAAAGTTATTATTTTCATTCTCGATATATTTGCTTTCTAAAAATTAGTTTAATCTTTGTGCTTGAGCTAACCTGCCCTTTAATTGAATAACATCTGATATCTATATTTTAACATAAAATTCCATTACCCTTCTGTTTTTCATTTAAAAACCACAATATTTTAGAAAACGAACATTTGTTAAGATATCAATAAAAAACAAGTTGAAGTCTATTACTAAAAGAATCCTCCCAAAATACTTCGGGACGGCTCTTTTTCTTTTTTAATGATTCTTTAACATCACTAACAGCTTTTCTTGACTATACATCCACACTGTAATGATTAAACAAGCAAGTGCGACTTCTGATAATGCCATAAATCCAATTGCATAATGACCTGTTAGTTGGAATAATAATGTTAAAATTAGCGGCGGGAAGAACCCTCCTAGTCCGCCTAAAGCTGAAACGAGTCCATTTACAATACCAGCTTGTTCTGAGAAGTACATTGGAACGAGTTTGAAGATTGTACCATTACCGATACCTGCACAAAATGCGACTAGTAAGCAACCAAAAGTATATACGTTCATACTAGGCATGAATGATAAAATAATACCTGAAAGTGTTAAACCGATAAATACGAAGATTAATATTTTAAATGGGTTAAATTTATCACCAAGCCAACCGCCAATTGGCCGCATAATTGTTGCAAGTACAATGAATCCTGCTGTCCGCATACCTGCATCCACTTTTTCTAATCCGAAGTGAGATACTAAAAAGTTTGGTAAGTATACAGTAAATGCGACGAAAGATCCAAATGTTAAAAAGTAAAAGATACATAAAAACCAAAGTTTTTCATTTTTATATACACCTTTTATTTGTTCCATTAATGGTGTATTCACCTTTTTCTCCTTACGATCGCCTAATAAAAAGTTCATAAGTGCAAATGCTGCGAGTAAAACTAAATAACACTGTACTGTCGTTCTCCAGCCAACTGAAGTTGCGATAACTGGTGCTAAGAACGAAGTAATTGCTGTTCCTGCGTTACCGACACCGTAAATACCATTTACAAAACCGTGACTCTCTTTCGGAAAATATTTCGGTAAAGAAGTTACACCTACGGAGAATACGGCCCCACCGATTCCGACAAATAAACCACCAATAATTAAATCCATCATTGAATTGGCAACACTAATATAAAAGACAGGAAATAATAATAGAATAAAACTAATAAAGAATAATTTTCTTGCTCCGAAACGATTTGTCCAATAACCAATTGGAATGCGAAGAACAGAACCTAATATAACCGGTACTGCTGTTACCATAGAAATTTGTCCCGCAGTTAATGGAATATCCGCTTTAATATAAGGCATTAATGATGATAAAATGACCCATACCATAAAACCGATAACTAGATTAGAAGTTTGTAAACTTAATTGAAAATTAGGACTTTTCATCCTGTACCCTCCTATGTATGCATAGTTATATTCATTCCCTCCAGCCTAATCACGTCCTAACATGATTAGGCTGAAAAGAATCAACCACCACTCACTGGCGGAATCATTGCTATAACATCGCCAGTTTGAATGATGTCTTCCTCATTTGCATACTCTTCATTGATAGCGACCATGATCTCACTTGAAATCGCTACGTTGTATTTCTTAATGAGCACTTCCTTAAGTTTAGCAACCGTAATATTTTCACAATCTATGTGTAATGCTGGCTTACTTACTTCTTCTTGTAAATGTGCAAATAATAGTACCTCAATCATATTCTCATCTCCTTTCCAGGCTCACCATTCTCATATGCTACCTTCTCTAACTGATCACCAATCCAAGATTCACCATCTTCCCAAAACTCTTTCTTCCAAATGGGAACAATTTGTTTTATACGCTCCATAATATATTCGTTCGCCTCATAGGCAGCTTTCCGGTGTGGTGTAGAAACAGCAACGACAACAGCAAGATCACAAATTTGTAATGTACCAATGCGATGTGTAATGGCGACAAATGTCCCAGGCCACCTCTCTCCTACTTCAGTACCAATTTTCTCAAGCTGTTTTTCTGCCATTGTTTTATATGCTACATACTCTAAATATAGCGTACGACGGCCTTTCGTAAATTCTCTAACAGTACCAATGAAAGTAGTAACCGCGCCGCACTCACGACGAATTACTTTGTTTGTAACTTCTTCAATTGAAATAGGTGTATCAATTACTTCGTAATACGTATGTGTCATCTTGCACCTCTTATCTTCATATAAATTAGCAATCTATTTTTCTATCATTTGTACGACCGAAGTGGTTCTTCCCATGGCCACTCACTTCCAGCGTTTAATTCTAATAACAGTACCGAAACAGTTATTCCTGCTTCAAATCCCCTTGTTCCTCCGGGCAGGACAATAAATGCGTTCGCCTCTGCAAGTGAAGAAATTGCACTAGATTTATCTAAACCAACTGGTGTCGCTTGCAATTTTCCATTTACAATTTCCACTTTGCCTCTTACAAAACGAGTGAATGGGTTTGCTTTTGGAAAGTCTTTTTGTAAAATCGCCTCTGCACGAAATACGTGTGAATCTTTTTTATGCAAGTATGTTCGAATGACTGGCCTAACATATAATTCACAACCGACATAACAAGCAGAAGGATTACCAGATAAACCAAATAGTAGTTTTCCTTCTACCTCAGCTACAGTTGTCACACTTCCTGGTCGCATCGCTATTTTGTTAAAAAGTACATTTGCTTGTAATCTCTCATAAATAGCAGATAAATAGTCATAATCTCCTACCGAAACGCCACCAGTTGTAATTAATATATCAACTTCTTTTATCGCTTTTTTCACATTGTTATAACACGTCTCAAAATCGTCAGCGAATTGTCCATAATACTGTACAACTCCGCCAGCTCGTTCAATTTGAGCAGCAATCATATAGGAGTTACTATTTCGAATCTTCCCTGGCTTTAAGTGTTCATGTACTTCAAGCAGTTCGCTTCCTGTCGTTACAATTCCAATAACCGGCTGTTTTATAACGTGTACAGAACTATAACCAAACGTAGCAAGAAGTGCCGCTACTCCAGGATTAATAACAGTCCCCTTTTTTACAAGAATGCTATTTTGTTTTACATCTTCTCCTTTAAAAGAAATATTATCGCCAGAAGAGAAAGAGCGTTTTAATACCATATAAGTCTTTTCGTTTTCTTCAAATCCTTCCGTTAGCTCTAACATAACAACCACATTACATCCTTCCGGAATTGCTGCTCCTGTCATAATACGGACAGCTTGAAACTCTTTCACTTCTTCTGTAAAAACAAAGCCTGCTCCAATCGCGCCAATCACTTCAAACTGAATAGGATTACTGCTACTCGCTTCTTTTGTATCTTCCGCTCGAATCGCAAATCCGTCGTACGGAGAGCGATCAAAATGCGGAACATCATGATCTGCAATAACATCTTTTCCAAGTGTTCTACCGTAGCTTTCTATAAGAGAAACCTTTTCTATTTCACCTTGGTAGGCATATTCCATTACACGCGCAACTGCTTCTGCCACTGGAATTGGTATACGTTTTTCTAACATTCTTTTTCACCTCGTTTTAATAAGGAGAAACGCTCTCTGTTCACCCTATATATGTTGCGTATAATCGTTTTGCTATTTTCACATCATTTGTCCCATGAATAAATGCCCTACCGTCTATAAATAAAACGAAACGATATTCATCAATTAAAAATGATAGTAAGTAAGGCGTTTTTTTGACATGTACACTCTTTTGTAATCGTTTTTGAATTTCGGTTAAATTAAGATTTCTCTTTATTCCTGAACGGATTTGAACTGTATTCCGTCCGCATAACACTTCCGTTTTCATTTGCGCTTCAAATGTTAAACTTGGATACGTTCGTAATTTCCCACAAGATGGACATGTACTTTTTTTCTGTCTATTTACTTTTAATGAGAGCTGTTGATTGTTCCAAATATCAAATGATAACATCGTCCCTCTTAGCGACTCATAATCATCTACCAATATTTTTATCGCCTCTGTTATTTGGTGAGCAACGACCATTTGTACAGCTGGCTGAATGATTCCAGCTGTATCGCATGTTGCACCGCTCATAGGATGATCCATCAGACAGCGAAAACATGGTGTTTTCCCAGGGAGAATTGTATACGTTACACCGTAACTTCCAACGCATCCACCGTATATCCAAGGTATATTTTCTTTTTGTGAAATGTCATTTATAAGTAGGCGCGTATCGAAATTGTCAGTCGCATCTATGATGAGATCCACTTCTTTTGTTAACTCTTCTATTTCTCGCATTGTGACATCTGTTACAACTGGTACAATTTCCACTTCAGAATTAATCTTTCTTACATGTTCTGCTGCTGCAATTGCTTTTGGTTTGCATTGCTTTGCATCTTCTTCTGTATATAACTGTTGCCGCTGTAAATTACTCCATTCGACGTAGTCACGATCGGCAATTGTCAATTTCCCAATTCCCATCCTAGCAAATGCTTCTGCATTCGCAGCTCCTAGTGCACCCGCACCGATTAAAAGTACATGCTTTTCTCTTATTTTTCTTTGACCCATTTCACCTATTCTAGAAAACAATACTTGCCTTGAATATCGCTCTTGCATAGGAAATCCTCCTCTCGCTATCCGCCAATGTAAGACATTTCAACTTTTTGACGTTTATTTGTACTATCCGCCGTTCTTTCATCTGAATATCGATCTGTTCTATATCGCCATATATGTTGTAAAATTTTTAATAGTGATGCATCAGAAATATTTTCTCGAAGAAGCGTTCGCAAATCCGTTCCTTTCGTTCCAAATAGACACGTAAAAAACTTACCGTCTGCCGAAATACGAGCTCTCGTACAAGAAGAACAAAATGACTCAGATACTGAAGTAATAAATCCCACTTCTGCATCGCTCCCTACATATCGATACAATTTCGCAACTTCTCCAAAGTAACGAGGTGTAACAGGTTCAACCGGATATACGCGATTAATCTTCTCTATTAATTGTTCCTTCGTAATCACTTGTTCAAAATTCCATCCGTTCGTACTGCCTACATCCATAAACTCAATGAAACGGAGCTGAATTTCTTTTTCTTTAAAATAACGAGCCATATGAAGAATTTGACTATCATTCATTCCTTTTTTTACGACCATATTTACCTTTACTTCTAATCCAGCAGCCTTTGCTGCTTCTATTCCTTTCAGTACAGGTTTTGTACTTACATTTCTTCCGTTAATTTTTTTGAAGACGTGATCCTCTATCGCATCTAAACTAATATTTACACGCTTTAATCCCGCGTCTTTTAACGCCTTAGCTTGTTTCGCTAAATGAATTCCGTTTGTTGTGAGCCCAATATCTTTTAAGCCTTCTAGTTTTGTAAGCCTTGCGATTAACCGAGGTAAGTCTTTACGCAATAACGGTTCACCGCCAGTCAGCCTAATTTTATTGACTCCCATACTTATAAATAACCTTGCTAATCTTTCTATTTCATCGAACGTTAACAAATAATCTTCCTGCAAAAAAGCGTAATCAGGTCCGAACACTTCAGCAGGCATACAGTATGTACACCTAAAATTACAACGATCAATAACTGAAATACGTAAATCTTGAAGTGGCCGTTCTAATGAATCTTTCATTTTTTCGTGCATCTATATCCCTTCTTTTCTGCTGCAATCCTTAGTAAGCTTTCAATTTTTTATTTGCCTTTATTATAAAAAATAAGCTGCAAATTCAATGTGACTTTTCTCACATCACTTTCCCCATTCAAAAATTCTTCACAAATCTGTTCGCATTTTGTTCACATCTTCAGTCTCTCCTCCTTACGGTCATTGAAATTTTACTATATTTTTAAAATAGCTCTTGCATTTTCAACATATTTACACTCAAAATAGGAAATGTATTGCTTATAAGAAGAAAGGTGATTGCTGTGACAAACAGTATGAAATTATCTCAAGATTTAAAGGAATTACTTGCATCTGTTGAATATAAAATGCAGATAAAAAAAGGTAGTTTTATTTTTCAAGAAGGTATGGAGGCAACCGAACTCTATATCATCCACTCAGGAAAAGTACAAATTAGTAAACTTAGTGCTGACGGACAAGAATTAACACTTCGAATTTGTTCGGAATATGACATTATTGGAGAATTAACGTTGTTCACGGACAATGCGAAGTATTTATTAAATTCAAAATGTCTTGAAGATGTTGAAGTAGGCGTTATAAAGCGTGAAGCATTAGAAAAAGAATTACTCCAAAAACCAGCTCTTGTATTTGAATTTATGAAATGGATTAGTGAACATTTAAGAAGAATGCAAACGAAGTTCCGAGATTTAGTGTTACACGGCAAAAAAGGTGCCTTATATTCTACTCTCATTCGAATGACAAATAGTTACGGTGTATTAAAAGAAAATGGCATTCTCATCGATTTACCGTTAACGAATCAAGAACTAGCTAATTTCTGTGCAACTTCACGTGAAAGCGTAAATCGGATGTTAAATGAATTAAAAAAGCAAGGTACAATTTCTATTCATAAAGGAAAGATTACCATTCACGATTTACAATTTTTAAAATGTGAAATTGCTTGTGAAGATTGCTCTGCTTCTGTTTGTAGTATTGATTAACTTATACTTATAAGGAAAGCCGAGGTCTCCAATTAGATCTCGGCTTTCTTTATAAGTTACTAAACATATAAAACAACATTATTTTTTCAATTCATTTGGAATACGTCTTCTGTAAATTACATAACTACGGCTTACGTATTTAATTGGGGCACTAAAAACATGTACAAGTCTTGTAAATGGCCATACTGCGAACAGACCCATACCTGCAATTATATGAATTTTAAACCATACTGGCACTCCCGTCATATACCCAACATTCGGTTGAAAAATAAAGAGACTTCGGAACCATGGACCGATCGTTGTACGATAATCAAATCCTTTTGAGTCGATATTTAAAAACGTTGAGGAAAGTCCTGCTAGCATTACGATAAGTAATAAAATAAGCGCAATATAATCTCCCTTCGTACTCGTTGCAATGATACGTTTTACTGTTACGCGGCGGTACGTTAATATAATTAAACCGATGATTGAAGCAACCCCTGCTGGAAGCCCAAAACTAATTGCTACTACATGATACATATGCTCAGAAATACCTATGGAACGGTATACAGCTTCTGGAATTAAAATCCCCATAACATGCCCGCCAATTACGAACATAATCCCAAAGTGGAATAATATACTTCCGATTCGGAGCATTTTCTTTTCTAATAGTTCACTAGATTTTGATGTCCAACCAAATTGATCATAGTTGTATCTGAAAATATGTCCACCGATAAAGATTGCAAAAATGATATAGGGAAACAATACCCATAGAAATTGATCCATCATTTTGACAACTCTCCTTTCTAATTTGTCTGTACACCCCATGTATCGATAGCAAGTAAAACAGCCGAAAGAATTGGTTCATACATACTACCTGCTTCTTTTAATTGAACGTGTAATGCTTGTATGTTTTCCTTGTATTTACTCATAATTGGTTCACTGTCTTGCTCATTTGCATTTGCAAAAAACTCAAGTAAAAGTGGTAAATAATCAGGGAGTTCTTTATCTGTTACTTCAAAACCAGATTTTTTATAATGCTGCTTTAACTCTAGTAATTCAATACCTCTTTCTCTTTGTTCACCGGTGTTCATATAAGTAAGATACATATTTGTCTTTTTACCAAAATCAAATGTATATACGTAACCATCAATTAATTGATCGTTCTTTTTATTTAATGCTTGTTCTATAAATGTTGAAAGTGAAGCTTTAACTTCTTCCTGTTCAATCACTTCAACCTCTTCATGTAATTCAGTTAAAGCTTCTCTCCACCCGATTTCTGGGTAGGAGAGAAGAAATGAAGAACAAGAAAAAGCAGTTTGTAAACTTTGTTTCATATGTTTCCGCCCCCATTATTTAAGAAATTGTCGTGCAAGATCCTGGGCCACTTGCGAAGGATAAACCACAGCTTCCTTGTTCGTTATATAAATCTGCAACTTGTTCGCGGTGAGACGTTGGGATTACGAAGCGATCTTTATATTTCGCGATAGCAAGAAGACGATACATATCTTCTACATCCTGTTTCGTTAAACCGAGTTCTTTTAATACAGCTTCATTTGGTTCTTTATTAATTTGAAGTGCTCTCATATGCGTTCGCATAACAGCCATTTTTTTCAATGTAAGACGAATATGGGATTCATCTCCTGCAGTGAGTAAATTCGCTAAATATTGAATTGGAATACGCATATTATCAATTGCAGGGAAAATCTCTTCTGCTTGCCAGTTACTACCTTTCCCCTCCACCATATTCATAATTGGGCTAAGCGGCGGGATATACCAAACCATTGGCATTGTACGATACTCTGGGTGAAGAGGTAGAGCGATTTTCCAATCAATAATCATTTTATAGATTGGCGACTGTTGTGCCGCTTTTATCCATTCTTCAGGAATTCCTTGTTTTTTCGCTTCTGCTGCCACCTCTGGATCATTTGGATCTAGGAAAACAGTAAGCTGAGATTCATATAAATCTTTTTCATCTTCAACAGAAGCCGCTTCTTTTACTTTGTCAGCGTCATATAGCATTACCCCAATATACCTGATACGTCCTACACAAGTTTCTGAACAAATTGTTGGCATACCTGCTTCAATACGAGGGAAACACATTGTGCACTTTTCAGCTTTATTCGTTTGCCAGTTAAAATACACTTTTTTATATGGACAAGAAGATACGCAGAATCTCCATGCACGACATGCATTTTGATCGACAAGAACAATCCCATCTTCTTCACGTTTATACATCGCACCAGATGGACAAGAAGATACACAAGATGGATTCATACAATGTTCGCATATGCGTGGTAAATACATCATAAAGACATTTTCAAAATCAGTTTTAATTTCTTCTTCCATTTTCTTTACGTTCGGATCTTGTAATCCTGTTATATGTCCACCAGCTAAATCATCTTCCCAGTTTGGGCCCCATTCGATTTTGTCGATAAATTCGCCTGTAATTGCTGATTTCGGACGAGCAACTGGCTGATGCTTACGCTGCGGACTATTTGTTAATGTTTCATAATCATAGTTCCACGGTTCAAAGTAATCATCAATTGTTGGTTGATCTGGATTGTGGAAAATATTCATAAGGCGCTTCATTTTCGAACCGGATTTCAGCTGAATTTCACCATTTTTCAATTCCCAGCCGCCTTTATATTTCTCCTGATCCTCCCACTGCTTCGGATAACCAATACCAGGTTTCGTTTCTACGTTATTGAAATACATATATTCAGCACCTGGACGATTTGTCCAGGTGTTTTTGCACGTTACGCTACAAGTATGGCAGCCGATGCATTTATCTAGATTCATTACCATTCCGACTTGTGCTTTAATCTTCAAGCCAATCTACCTCCTTCAGTTTGCGAATTACAACGTTTAAGTCACGCTGGTTCCCAGTTGGACCATAATAGTTAAATCCATAACTTAATTGGCCATATCCGCCAATCATATGTGTCGGTTTTACGTGAATGCGAGTTGGACTATTATGCGTTCCCCCGCGGTTACTTGTTAATTTCGTACCAGGTACGTTTATATGACGATCTTGCGCATGGTGCATAAATGCCATTCCTCTCGGTATACGGTGCGTTACAACAGCACGTGCTACAACAACACCGTTACGGTTAAAGCACTCGATCCAATCATTATCTGCAACGCCAGCTTCAGCAGCATCCTCTTTATTCATCCAAACGGTTGGACCACCTCTAAACAGCGTTAACATCGGTAATGAATCGAAATACATACTATGAATCGACCACTTATTATGCGGCGTTAAATAATTTAACGTAATCTCTTTTCCTTCTACTTCAGGTCGTGATTTACGGAACGGTTTATGTTGCAGAATTGGTTTAAATGTTGCCATCGTTTCACCAAATTCTTTCATCATGTCATGATCTAAATAGAAAGATTGTCGTCCAGTAATTGTTCTCCAAGGGATGAGACGTTCGACATTTGTTGTAAATGGTGAGTAACGACGTCCACCTTTTTCAGAACCTGTGAAGGCTGGAGAAGTAATTACTGTTTTTGGCTGCGCTGTAATTTGTTCAAATGTGAAACATTCTTCTTCACGTTCTTCTGCTAAATCACGTAATTTTAAATCTGTTTGTTTTTCAAGTGCTTCCCATGCTTTTACAGCCATATGACCGTTTGTTGTAGAAGAAAGTGTTAATACCGCTTCAGCAGCATTGATTGCTTCTTTTATGTCTGGGCAACCTTTTGCAATAGTATCTGTTCGAACGACTCCTAATCGGCTCTTTAATTGCTCATATTCTTTTTCCGCCGACCAAGAAATCCCTTTCGTACCAATCGGCTGTTTTCCGGCATTTGGTCCTAACGCAGTCATCTTGTCATAAATCGTTTTATAATCCCTTTCGACAACATGAATTTGTGGCATCGTTTTACCCGGAATTGGTTCACATTCACCTTTACTCCAGTCTTTAATTTTGCCAAGTGGTTGCGCTAATTCTTGCGGTGTATCGTGAAGAAGTGGTGTTGCCACAACTTCTTTCATTGGTTCAAGATCGATTTTCTTTGCTAAATCAGACACGGCTTTAGAAAGAGAAGTGAAAATATCCCAGTCAGAGCGCGCTTCCCACGGTGAACCGATTGCCGGATTAAATGGATGTACAAATGGATGCATATCTGTACTACTTAAATCATGCTTTTCATACCAAGTTGAAGCAGGTAAGACGATATCAGAATAAAGAGCAGTTCCAGCCATACGGAAATCTAAATTAATGAGTAAATCTAACTTCCCTTCTGGCGCTTCCTCATGCCATTTAATTTCTTCTGGTCGCAACGAATCGCTATCATCATTCATTAATCCGTTCGTTGTACCTAATAAATGTTTTAAGAAATATTCGTGCCCTTTACCGGAACTTGAAATTAAGTTCGCACGCCATACGAATAAGTTGCGTGGGAAGTTATTTTTGTTATCTGGATCTTCAATCGCAAATTTTAGTTCTTTTTCTTTTAATTTTTGTGCAACATATTTTCCGATTTCTTCTTGTGTTGTTGCACCAGCAGCAACAGCTTCTTTATATAGTTCAATTCCATTTTTCTCAAATGTAGGATAAGAAGGTAACCAACCAAGTCGCGCCGCTAAAACGTTATAATCACCGTGATGTTGATAACGAGAGTTTCCTTCCACTGGTGATGCTAAATGGCCAACAGGTGTATCTTCATAACGCCATTGGTCTGTTACAAAATAGAAGAAAGATGTACCGTTTTGTAATTTTGGTGGCCCTTGCCAATCGTTTGCCATCGCAATCGTTTGCCATCCTTCTGCTGGTCGTAATTTTTCTTGACCAACATAATGCGCCCAACCACCGCCATTTACACCTTGTGCCCCAACGAGAAGTACAAGATTTAAAACGGCGCGATAAATCGTATCAGAGTTAAACCAATGGTTAATACCAGCTCCGACAATAATCATTGAGCGACCGTTCGTATCAACAGCATTTTGTGCGAACTCACGAGCGATTTGAATAATAAGCTCACGTTTTACTCCTGTCATTTTCTCTTGCCATGCAGGTGTAAACGGCACGTCATCATTGAAGTCTTTCGGCTCTTGTCCGCCAAGCCCTCGGTTCACACCGTAATTTGCTAACGTTAAGTCGTATACGGTTGTAACGAACACTTCGCCTTCTTCTGTCATAACCTTTTTCACTGGAATTGTACGTTCTAACACTGTGTTTCCATCATCAGAGAAGTACGGAATTTGCACCGTTTGAACACTATCTTCCATTCCAAGTAAAGAAAGACGTGGATCAATCTTTTCACCTGTTTCTTCATCTTCTAAACGTAAATTCCATTTCTTTTCGTTATCCCAACGTGACCCCATTGTGCCATGAGGTGTTGCAAAATCATTCGTGTTTTCGTTCCATAGTACAGGTTTCCATTCTCCTAACTTTGTTTCGCGTCCAATATCAGAAGCATTTAAGAATCGATCCGCAACGAATTGGTCTCCTTTTTGTTTCAATGTAACGAAGAAAGGAAAATCAGTATATTGCTTCGCATACTTTGTGAAGTATTCCACTTGATTATCTACGTAAAATTCTTGTAAGATCACGTGCCCCATTGCCATAGCAAGTGCACCGTCTGTACCTTGTTTCACACTAATCCAGTCGTCCGCAAACTTTGTTGACTCAGCGAAGTCAGGACTGACAGAAACGACTTTCGTTCCTTTATATCGAACCTCCGCTAAAAAGTGAGCATCTGGTGTTCTCGTCATCGGTACATTTGAACCCCATGTCATAATGTATCCGGAGTTATACCAATCACTACTCTCTGGTACATCTGTTTGATCACCCCAAATTTGCGGAGAAGCTGGTGGTAAATCTGCGTACCAATCATAGAAACTAAGCATCGGCCCACCCATAAGTTGCATAAAACGGCTACCAGCTGCATGACTTAACATCGACATAGCTGGAATTGGCGAGAAACCAACATTTCGGTCTGGACCGTATTTCAATACTGTGTATAGTAATGAAGCAGAAACGAGTTGTAACACTTCATCCCAATTCGCACGAATGAATCCCCCTTTACCACGCGCCTGCTTATACGTACGTGCTTTTTCAGGGTTTTCCACAATGCTTTTCCAAGCGTCTAATGGTGACTCGTTATTTTGTAATTCTTCTTGCCACATATTCCAAAGAACACCACGTACATACGGATATTTCACACGAAGCGGACTATAAATGTACCAAGAAAAACTCGCTCCACGTGGACATCCTCGTGGTTCAAAATCAGGCATGTCAGGACCTGTCGTTGGATAGTTAAGCTCCTGTCCTTCCCAAGTCACAATTCCATCTTTCACATATATATTCCAACTACATGAGCCAGTACAGTTTACGCCATGTGTAGAACGAATTACTTTATCATGCTGCCAACGCTTTCTGTACACATTCTCCCATTCACGATCTTCATATGTTTCTTGTGTATGATTATCGTTATAACGATCTATTGGTGAAAAATATTTTAAACGTCTCATTAGTGCTGAAGATTTCTTCTTCATACTGTTCACTCCTTTAATACGTCTCTCTTACATACCCTTACTATAAAAGAGGTTATAAAATACAGATGTGACATTTCGCACAGTTCAAGAGATTGTCAAAAATTCCGAAAAAAATATAAAAAAGTGAAAATCTAATCATTGTGGAGGGCTCACATCCTTCACTGACTGTTAAGTTACTTCCTTGCTTCTAGCAAAGTTTAAGATGAAGTACAGATAATAATGAGCTTGCAAAAAAATTTCTTATATAATAGAGGAAGTAATTTGGGAGTAGTTAAATTTGATATACCTAAATCGTTAGATGAGTTAATAAATGAAAATACAATACTTTAAATCCACCATATCAAGGGCAACTATCCTGAAAATAGTTGAACAAAAAACGCCAGGAAATCCATATGAATTGTCAGCAACTTGGATTGAATCAATAGAAGAATACACCAAGAATGGCAGGATTTTAAGATAATAATAAAATGAGTATATTATGAAATTAGAACCGCTTTATGCAGAAAACATTATCGTAGCCGTCATATATAAAAATGAGTTTAGATGGTATGTAACAGATAAAGAACTATGGTTTTTAGATTATAATAAATTAGATCATGCATATAAAAATTTAGGTATAAGCATTGAAGATAATGACGAAACGGAAGAAAGAAATGGAATAAAAGTATTAGATCATGAAAATGTAGAAGTATTTTTAGTAAGGATTAATCAATATAAAACAACTAAAGAAGAATTAAATTATTTACTACTTGAAAATATTAAAAGGAAAAATGCAGGAGAAGATCTATTAGATTTTAGTCCAATCTTATTAATTAACTTTGATAATAAAATACTATATTCAATGTTTCCAGAACCGGCATCATACGAAAACTATGTACCAAAAGATTGGAGTGGTACATATGAAGATTTCACTGAATTCATACCTACAGCAGAGAAATATTGGATAGATAAGTTTAATAATAATTTACTTTTACTATAATTTAAGTAGGAAAATAGAGATGATAGTATAAGAATTTATTACCTTAATAGAGCTTATGAGATTAATAGAGAAGTAAAAGGAGTAAAATAGTCATGAAATATCCATATAGTTTTGAAGTGCTTAACAGTGGCGATTTAGTTATGAGACTTCCTAAAGAAATTAAACTTGTTGAAACTTTTTTAGGAATTGAAGTTGCAGCTTTTGGAGATTGGATTTTAGAAGAAATACATAGTATTTTAAACGGAGAAAAAAATTATGTGGTAGTAAATGGCAACATTTGCGGTTTAGAAATTCAGAACGACACAACTACCATATTAGACAATTTAGCCGAAGATGGTAAAGGAGAATATTGTGAGATTGAAACAATGGAATTGGTAGAATTAATTCATATTTGGTTAAATAAACGAAAAGAATATAAGAAAGATACAAAATAAAGGAGTGTAATAATTTAAATAGCTGGTCTCTTCATGTGAAGTCGACTTTATTTTTTATTCACAAGGGGTATTAATATATGTTCCAAACTATACGCGTAGGGTTTCCTACGCTATTTATTTTGCTCATTGAGGTCAATCTTTCCTTCCCCTCTTCTATTTTTACCGACGATACTATTCTATATCAAGACATACTTCACATAAAAAGAGAAATCATTATTTACCATATTGCCCTAAGTTACGGAAACAATTATACTAGATGTAATCAGAATAAATAATCTGAATATTCTTAGAATTAAAGATAAAATCTTTACCGCCCACAATTAGATAGATTCATGCTATTTTTCACTAAATAGATTAGAAAACAATAATAACATTAGGAGGATTACGATGCACCAGCTTGATTCATTACATCCCATTATAGAAAAAATAATCAACAATATTGAAAAGTTAATGGTCGGAAAACGAAAAGAAACGATCTTAGCTTTGACAGCTCTCTTAGCTGAAGGTCATGTACTATTAGAAGATGTTCCTGGAGTTGGGAAAACAATGTTAGTACGGGCACTTTCTAAATCTATTGATGCTGATTACAAACGTATTCAATTTACACCTGATTTACTTCCATCAGATGTAACAGGTGTTTCTATTTATAATCCGAAAGAGCTCCAATTTGAGTTCAAGCCTGGACCAATTATGGGGAATTTTATACTGGCTGATGAAATTAATCGTACATCTCCAAAAACACAGTCTGCTTTACTTGAAAGTATGGAAGAAGGCAATATTACAATAGATGGCATGACAAGACCGTTACCAAAACCGTTCTTTGTAATGGCTACACAAAATCCGGTCGAATATGAGGGAACATACCCTTTACCAGAAGCCCAGCTCGATCGTTTCTTGTTGAAACTAAAAATGGGATATCCTACACCAGAAGAAGAATTTGAAATTTTAAACAGGATGGAAAAAACGAATCCTCTCTCCCATTTACAAGCAATTACAACAATAAAAGAATTACTTTATTTACAACAGAGCGTACGGGAAGTAAGTATGGACAAAGCAATCAAGCATTACATTGTAAAGCTTGTTAGTCAGACTCGTTCTTATAGTTCTATACAGCTTGGTGCAAGTCCGCGTGGCTCGATTGCTTTAATGAAAGCTTCACAAGCTTATGCTTTTATCCATGGAAGAAATTATGTTATCCCAGACGATGTTAAATTTTTAGCTCCTTACGTATTGGCTCACAGGCTCATTCTAAAAATGGAAGCAAAATTTGAAGGAATTACAGGGGAACAAGTTATCGGAAAAATCATTGCACGAACTACCGTACCGACTCAAAGGAAGATGAACCTTTGATGAAACGAATACTACGATCACTCTATCATTTTACTAAGTTATCACTCATTCCGTTATGCCTAGTCTTAACATTTGTATACGCTATGCTTCAAGGAGGATTTGTAAGTTGGTTTTTGTTTTACAGTATGATTCCTATTGGTCTTTATTCATTATTACTCCCCTTCTATGCTTTACGGGACGCCGAAGTAAAACGAATAACAAATCAAGACGAATATGTTGCAGGAGAACCATTTTTAAGCACCATTACAATAAAAAGAAAATCTCCTTTTCCCTTGCTTTATTTAATTATAGAAGATGAACTACCATCACAATTTACAAATTATAAACAAACGAAAATGAATAAAGTAATACTCTTTCCAGGATTGAAACGAAATATTTCGTTTCAATATGCCATTGACACAATCCCTAGAGGTGAGCACTCTTTTTCAAGCGTACGTGTCAAAACTGGCGATCTATTCGGTATGATGGAGAAAGAAATAACTTTCTCAGTTCCAGATACATTTTTAGTCTATCCTCAGTATGTAGATATAACGTATCGACAAATGGAAAATCATTTCGAACAAGGAGCACTTTCAGCAAATATAAATTTAGTAAAAGATTCTACCATTTCTGTCGGTGTGAGAGACTATAAACCTGGTGACCGCTTTTCGTGGATTGATTGGAAAGCAACTGCACGAACAAACAACATTATGACGAAAGAATTTGAACAACAGCGCAGCCATAATATTATGATATTCATGGACAGAACCTCATCCCCTCTATTCGAATCAGTCGTCACATTTACTGCCTCTATTGTTAGGGCTGTCTTGAAACAAAATTCACCAGCGTCATTCGTGTCTTTTGGAAAAGAGCGAACTTTTTTCCCTTTAGACAATGGAGATAGTCAGTTACATCAAATCTTTTGTCATTTAGCGAAAGTACAAGCGGACAGCGCATTCCCGCTCTCCCGAAGTGTTGAAATGGAATTAAGAAAAATTTATGAGCCTGTCACGATTATACTCGTGACAAGCGATCTTTCTCCCGATATTCAAAAAACAGCTGACTTTGCTGCTATAAAAAATAGAAAATTAATAGTGTTTGTCGTGAAAGAAAAAGCAAATCAACTCTCACATCGAGAACTTAGTATTCTAGAAACTCTACAAAAACGAAAAATATTTGTAAATGTGGTTTATGGAAACCAGTATACAAACGTGTTTTTTGAGGTGAGCAAATGATAACATTACAGGCAAAAAAACAATTGGATATGACTAGATTTTTCATGCATGCATGCGCATTTCTACTTTTACTAGAATGGCTAAGACCCCTTATAGGTATTACAAACGTAAGTAGATTAGATATTTTTGTAATATTTATAGGAATTTGCTTCACACTCTCTTTTTTTCAAACAAAGTGGCAGATTCCGATAAAGATCGTGACGATTTTATTCATCATTCATTTCCTATATTATAAAAATATTTTTATAAATCCATCTTGGCTAACGAAATTTTTTACTGATATTTCTCGAAATTCCTCCCTGTTATTCCAGGGGAATTTGCTAGATATTTCTCCAGTTTTTCCAACCGTTTTATTTTTTCTATCATTTTGGTTTTTGAGTGCTTTCATCTCTTTTTGGATGATTCATAAAAAGCGTGGATTGTTATTTCTTATATTGACTATTATTTATATCACAATTTTTCATAACTTACATTTATACAATGCAAACTACGCTATTATTCGTACCGTTGTCATCGGCTTTTTTATGCTTAGTCTTCTTCGCATAGAACGAATAAAAGAGATGGAACACTTACAAAATTATGCTAGAGAAATCTCAAAATTACTTAAACCTCTTACAATATTTATTGTATTGTCAGCAACGATCGCATACTTTGCTCCAAAATTTGGCCCTCAATGGCCAAACCCAATGGATTTTTTAAAATTCAACACATCCGAAGCAAGTAAAAAACAAGAAGTTTCTAAAATTGGGTATGGTTTAGATGACTCGCGATTAGGCGGTCCTTTTAAGGCAGATCCTACAATTGTTTTCACAGCACAAACGCAAAACAAACAATATTGGAGAGTCGAAACGAAAGATTTTTATACAGGAAAAGGCTGGGAAGTTTCTGAAAATCAAAAAAAGGTTTCTTTTAAAAATAAAAACGACGTCGTGAGCTGGTACGAACAACATACAAAAACAGAGACAACTGAGGCGACAATTACCATGCAAAAAAGTTATCCTCACCTCACCTATCCAACAGGGTTAGTATCAGTTGCAGCTTCTTCAGATGTAACATACAGTGTTGACCCATTTTCAGAAAAAATCTATACGATGGACGGAAATTCTTCTACTACTTTACATTCATATAAAGTAACATATGAGGTCCCGGAGTTTTCCATAGAAAACTTGAAAGCTATAAAAATGAATGAAGGTCAAGAAACAAATCCTTATTTCATGACAAAGTACACGCAACTTCCCGAATCATTACCGCAGCGAGTAAGAGACTTAGCTGCTAATCTAACAAACGATAAAGACAACCGATATGATAAAGTATTGGCTATTGAAAACTACTTCACTGACCATTCTTTCGTATATGAAACAATGAATGTGCTGTTCCCTGCCAAAAACCAAGATTATGTTGATCAATTTCTTTTCGATACAAAAAGCGGCTACTGTAATAATTTCTCAACGTCTATGATCGTGTTACTTCGTTCTGCTGGGATTCCCGCTCGCTGGGTAAAAGGTTATACAGAAGGAACTCTTGATAATACGCTTGTGGGTGCTGAAGGTGCGGATGTTTATAAAATCGCGAACGATAACGCACACTCCTGGGTCGAAGTATATTTCCCTGGATACGGATGGATTCCATTCGAACCAACAAAAGGATTTACGAATCCCTATAATTTCACAAATAATACTCCTGCTCCTACTATACAAAATAGCGAAGAAACTAATTCTCAAAACGCGCAAATGCACCAAAGAAACAATGAAGCAAAGCTTAAAAGTTTAATAGAAGATACAGAAGAAACTCCTACTAAAAAGATTACAACTTCTAAAAATAGATTTTCTTGGTGGTACGTATTCCTTTCTACGATACCAATTAGTATTATCGGCTATACTCTCTTCGCTACTAGAATGAAATGGATTACATTTTTTATCATTCTTTTCTATAAATATCGAAAAGATGATGCTGTCTATAGCAAAGCTTACAGCGCACTTTTGAAACAATTTGCACGAATCAGCTTACCACGTGGGGAAAGTCAAACGTTCCGAGAATATGCTCTCCATATCGATACACTTTACAACTCGAATGATATGCAACAGCTTACTTTCAGTTATGAAAACGCTATGTATCAAAAGGGACAGGCCGCAGCAGAATGGGAAAAATCCGTACAATTATGGGAAATCCTTATAAAAAAAGCAGCTTCTCCACCTAAATCAAATGACTTCCATTCAGCGATTTAATCTTGATAATGTGAGTTGAAAGAAAACGCCTCAATGAACAATATAGTTCTTTGAGGCGTTTTTAATAAAGTAAAACTTCTAGTTATTCTCCAAGTACCTTCTCAATTTCAACCTCTAAATCCACCGGTTTCGTCTGCGGCGCAAAACGTCCTACTACTTTCCCGTCTTTTCCAATTAAAAACTTAGTAAAGTTCCATTTCACTGCTTTCATACCTAGTAAACCTGGTGCTTGTTCTGTCATGTATGTATACAGAGGATGAGCCTTATCGCCTTTCACATCAATCTTTGCAAACATCGGGAAATTTACACCGTAGTTTAATTCACAAAAACTAGTAATATCTGCTTCTGTACCTGGTTCTTGTCCTCCGAATTGGTTACATGGGAAACCTAGTATTTCTAGTCCCTGGTCTTTATATTTATCATATACTTCTTGTAACCCTTTATACTGCGGTGTAAAACCACATTTGCTAGCTACATTTACAATAAGAAGCGCTTTTCCTTCGTAATCTTTTAACGATTTATCTTCTCCTGTTATCGTTTTAGCTGAAAAATCATAAACTGTCATTTTTCTTCCCCCTATCTTCACTATCATTCTATGTTTATACTATACTACATTCGTGAATATACAGCTCTTATTACGTACTTAAACTCATAAATGATAGCGCTTTATTTCTGTTCAAAAATTCGACACAAACTACTAGACTTTTATGTTGGAAAGTTTTACAATTGAATTGTGAACAAAATGTGACAGTTTGTATTCCATTATAAAAGAAAAGGATGGTGTTCATTATGAAAACTGCACAACATGAAACGATTTCAAATCGTGAGTTTTATTTCGTACTATATATGATGTTATTGTATGTGATTGGTTGGGTAATCGATGTAAATGGTTTATTCTTAAGCTCCTACTTTAATTTAGCCGGAGAGATTATGCTTCCATTAGTTGGCGGGATTGTTGGACTGTTCGTTATGTCTATCAATAAAGAACAAACGAGATAAGAATAATACAAAAGGTAGAAGGCGAGTTTTCGTTTTCTGCCTTTTTTCTATTTTAGCGTATAATAGAAACATACAGTAAATAAGGAGTGGTAAATATGAAAAAAGTAGAGCAATTATCTTCTCACCTATATCTTATTGATGATTTTGATTTACAACATAATGAGCGCACTGGTACGTACGTTTTATTAGGTGACGATATTACTTTAATTGAAACTTGTGCAGCCCCTTCTCTTCCGTATATTTTAGACGGCTTACAACAATTACATATTGATTTAAACGATGTAAAAAATATTATCGTTACACATGTTCATTTAGATCACGCCGGTGCTGCCGGTTTAATGATGGAAAAATGTCCACATGCTACTTTATATGTACATTCTCGCGGTGCTCGTCATATGATTGATCCAACAAAGCTTATTTTGGGTGCAAAAGCTGTATACAAAGAAGATTTCGACAAACTTTTCGATCCCATTCTTCCTATAGAAGAAGAACGTGTTCGTATTGTACAACATGGTGATACATTACAAATTGCAGAAGACCGTAAACTTACATTTTACGATACACCAGGACATGCAAAGCACCATATTAGCATTCACGATTCATTAACAAACGGCATTTTTACTGGCGATACAATTGGCATTTATTATAGAGAACTCGCAGACGTTGGTGTAGAACTATATTTACCATCAACGTCTCCTTCACAATTCCAACCCGATGCAATGATTGCTTCTAAAAATCACATTCAAAGTATGAATGTAGATAGTATTTATTTCGGCCATTACGGTGCATCATCCAATGTTACAGAAGTATATAACCAGCTTGAACATTGGTTACCTATTTTCGTTCATACTGGTAAAGAGGTCTTTGAGCAGTATAATGATTTCGATGAAGCGACTAAAGCTTTACAAACTGTATTAATGGACAAGATTTCTTCCCACCTTACAAAGTTAAACGTTCCAGCAGATCATTCCGTTTATAACATTTTACATCTAGATATAGAAATTAGCGCGATGGGCATTATAGATTATTTCACGAAGCAAGAAAAAGCAAACTCCACTATTAACTAACCGTAAAAGAAGAGATATACAACAGTAGTTATTGTATATCTCTTTTTTCTTTGAATATATTTTTAATAAAGGATGGTGGAATGCAATGCAAAAAGTAATGCTATACCTCTGCTTTACATTATTTATCGTCTTATTATTATTCGTCGGAGTGAAAATTCAATTTTATTTAGATACAGATGCGCAGGCAAACTTTAGCGTGTATCCAAGATTATTCTACTTTACACTCTTCCCTCTTATAGTTGGCATTTTATTACGATCCCTTCAATCTATTAATCGTGAAACGAGTAAACAAAACTGGCGCTTTCAACCAGATAAATTTATTGCTATTACAGTACCTACAATATTAATTTCCTTTTCCCCAGCTCTACTCTTTTCACCACTTGGCCAATACTTACCTTATTTAGCTAATATTATTCTTATTAATACAACTTTTGTTACGATAATTAGTTTAATAGCTGGTTATTCACTTTTAGATTGTTTTATACAAAAAGATACTGTAAATATGAAAAAATATAATTGAACACTCTTTTTTTGTTTCAATAAAAAAGCTCAAAGCTAAAGCATTGAGCTTTTTACTTATCTCACCTTTTCATCTACATACTCCATAAACTGCTCCGCTTGAATAAATCTTTCTTTGTACGCCTCAGGTACTTCTTCTACTTTCATACCACCAGTTGATTTTGTCTTTACTTGTACGATTTCATATGTCATTAAAGCTTCCACATAACGGTCAAACTCTTTTTGTGTTAATACCTCTTTACTAGATTTATGACCATTTAGTTTATCAAAGTATGGTTGAAGGCTCATACTTACCTTTTTCACTTCTTCTCTTTTTGCTGGTGATAATTGATCATAATCAATATTACCGTTTGAATCTCCGTACGCAAGCTTTGCATTTGTTAATTTTTTTAGTTCTTTTGTAAACTCTTCATATTCTTTCGCACCCATTTCATCTTTCGCCTCTGATAACTTTGCACTTAAACGCATGTACGCCTCTAACGTCATGGCTCCAGCATGTTTTTTTAAATTCTCAAACGATCCGTATATACCATCCGCCATAATAGATTGATACGCAAAACCAGTCGTTGGGAGTAAAAATGCTGCCGCAAGCACTCCTGCAATAAGACGCTTCTTTCTTTTGTTCCCCTCGCGATTCATTTTAATCTGAACAATTACTTTTTCTTTTAACTCCGGCGGGGCAACAATCCCCTTCGATTCTTCTTGTATAGATTCTCTAACTCTACAATCTAAACTCATTTCACATTCCCTACCTCTCCTAAAAAGATTTCTTCTACTTGCTCTTTTTGACGTAGTTTTTTTAATGCTGCGTGAATTCTAGATTTCACAGTACCAATTGGAATATGTAATATTTGTGCTACTTCTTCTTGTGAATAATCGTGTAAGTATCTTAAGATAATAACTTTCTTCAATTTATACGGTAATTTATGAATGAGTTCGATTAGTTTTTGGTTTGATATTTTACTTACAACATCGTTAGAAAAATCAATTTGCACTGGTTTTCTTTGCTCTTCTGCTTTTTTTATAATTCGTAGTCGCATCCACCTCTTTCTTCTATAAGAGTGAATTTGTTTAATCGCAAGTCCAATTAGCCAAGGACGAAATGGCTTCTCGCTATCATACTTACGAAGCGATTCATATAGCTGTATGTATATTTCTTGAACGACATCATCTACATCTGTTTTATCTTCAATTAAAAAATGTGCTGTTTTATAAACTTCTTGAATCGTTTTATCATACAATTCGCTATACGCTTCTTTATTTCCTGATAAAGTCAATTGGATTAAATTTGTATACACTGTTTCATCCTTCACATACAATCCCTCCTTTGTCCTACACTATATATTGGCAAGTAATTACTATTTCGTTCGATTTTTCTAGAAAATTTTATATAAATTAATATAATGATTCAATGAGTTCATAAGCTTCACTTATAACCTTGCATAACTATTATATAATTTTCCAATTTCCAATGAAGACTTAAAATGATTTATATAGTCAAATTTAGGAGGACATATGATGAAAGCTATCGTTGTAACGTCGTTCGGTGGTCCTGAAGTGATGAAATATACAGATGTGAATATGCCGGTTATTTCAGAAAATCAAGTTTTGATTCGCGTTGTTGCTACAAGTGTAAATTTCGCTGATATTAAATCCCGTTATGGCAAAAAAGGAAATAAAGCACTCCCTTTTATTCCAGGGATAGATGCCGCTGGTATTGTAGAACATGTCGGTTCTCATGTGAAAAATATTTATCCTGGACAACGTGTCATTGCTTTTCCTCAAAATGGATCTTACGCTGAATATGTTGTTGCAAATGAAAATCTTACTTTCGCATTACCTGATGAAGTCGATTTTCAAACTGCAGCAGCATGCCCTATCGTATCTTTCACAAGCTATAATTTACTCGCAAATGTAGCAAGGATTCAACAAGGTGAATCTGTACTCATTCATGCGGCGGCTGGTGGAGTTGGCACTACTGCTATTCAACTTGCAAAACTATTAGGGGCTGGAACAGTTATAGGTACTGTCGGAAGTGAAGCAAAAAAAGAAATTGCTTTAGATGCCGGTGCTGATTATGTAATTGGTCATCAAGATGAAGATTTTGTAGAGAAAGTCAATGAGCTGACAAATGGTGAAGGGGTTGATGTAATTTTAGACTCTATTTCTGGAACGGTTTCGGAAAGAAGTTTAAAATGTCTTGCTTATTACGGCCGCCTCATTCATTTTGGTAATGCAAGTGGTGAAATTGGCAATTTCCAAACGAAAGATTTACATGCAAGTTGCCGCTCTATACTCGGTTTTAGCTTTGGAACTACACGAAAAAAACGTCCTGAACTACTCCAAGAAACTGCAAATGAAGTTTTCCGTTATTTGCGTGACGGACGTTTGCAAATCAAGGCTACGAAATCTTTTCCACTTCAAGATGCAGGGAAAGCACATGAATGGGTCGAAAGTAGAAAAAGTACAGGGAAAGTAATACTAACTGTTCAGTCCTCCTCCTGAAATGAATACTTGAAACCGAGGTGTCATTCATGGGATCACGAATTATGCATACTATTATCGCTAACGGTATTGCCGAAAAACTATGTATTCAAGATAGAACTTCTTTCATACTCGGAGGTGTAGCCCCTGATGCAGTTCATTCAGCAGAAGAAAAAGGAACTTCACACTTTTACGCTGGTACAACGAAAAACTATACGAGAAGGATAGATTTCAATTCTTTTTTTCAAAAATATAAAGCTCAAATGGATTCCCCTTTTCTCTTAGGCTATTACACCCACCTCATTGCCGATGATAATTGGCTAAGCGGCTTTTTTCTACCTTGGCTAAAAAATAGAATAGAAAATGACGAAACGATCGCACCTATGTACTATAACGATTTTAAATTGTTAAATGCAAAGTTGCTTCATCATTATGATAAAGAACAGCAGCTATTCTCTCTTCTCAATCAAGAGGCTCACATCGTGGATATTGAAGAAGTTACTAAAGAAAACGTCTTAGAATTTCGAAAGTATCTTTTTGAAGATATGTTGTATCCCGAGCAACATTTGCACGAAGACTTACAGGTGTTTACGTTTAATCAAATCGTTGGTTATATTGAGACAGCTATTGAAAAAGGCGTATTTTATATTAATCAACTCTCTAATGAAAAATCCACTTCAAACATGTAATCCCCTCAATATATTTGAGGGGGATGTTCACATAGCAATATTATTATTGGTTCTTCTCCATAACCGCAAAATAATTCCCTTCGCTATCAGCAAAGTTAAATACTTTGCCAGAAGGCATAGTTACCATTTCGCCAACAGTAACATTTTTATTTGTTAAATCTGTATATAATTGATCAAGATTTTCTGAGAAGAACATTAAGGATGGTGTACCAAGATTTAATTCTGGGCTCATTTTAGAAATCACTTCTTTATTATGTAATATAATGCTCGTTTCTGCACCGCTTTTCGGAGCGATTTCAATCCATCTCATTCCTTGCTTATTATCTTCCTCTGCAACTACATGAAACCCTACCTTTTCCGTCCAAAAATGTACTGCCTCATCTTGATTGTTTACATATAACATAATTTGTCCAACTTTATGAATCATTTCATTTCCCCCTAATGGTTTTTATATTCTATGTAGGTTTCTACAAGTGCTATCGTTATTCCTTTTGAGTTGGTATGTACTTCCTTGCAAAATTTATCGACTGGTTCATCCCGTCCAGTTCGTCAAAATAATCATTTCTTTCAATCATGTTATAACCATCGAATCCAATTTCATCTAATACTTTGCAGAATATATCGAAATCCACTTCACCATTTCCTACTGCTACTTCAATATACTTACTTGAACTATCGCTTTTCACTTTTGTACAATCTTTAATATGAGTTTGTACTATATAATCTTTTAATAGCAATAAACCTTCTACCGGATTTTCATTTACATCACTAATTAAATTTGCTGGGTCAAAGTTAACCGCTAATCCTTTTGAATTTATATTTTCTATAAATCGCTTTAACACTATCACTTTTTCAGATCCTGTCTCAATAGCGAAAAATCCTCCAAATCTGAACGCTAAGTCTCCTATTTCATTACAAACACGTAGCATTTTATCATAGTGCTCACTATTTTCATCATCAGGGATTTTCCCAATATGGGCTGTTACTATGTTAGCTCCTAACCTTAACCCTTTATCAGTAATATATTTAAAACTCTCTATTGCACATTCAGCTTCAGTTCCTATCATTCCATTTTCTCCGAAGCTAATTGCTAATGACGGGACTTGAATCTCATTAAAAGATAAGTTTTCTTTTAAAGTGTTCCATTGTACCTTTGAAATGTTAGCTAAGTTGAAAGTCGAATTCATAGCATATAATTGAATATATTCTAACCCCCATTCTCTCGCCTTCTTTATTCCTTCGTTTACTTCAATATGTTTCGTATTTAAAAACATTCCTAATTTCCTATCCATATGTGTACCTTCTTTTTATTATTTCGTATCAGTTTAATATTCGACTTTTTTATATTATTTCCTCGTATAAACGAAATAAATAAACTACCCTTTTTTTCGATACTCCCAGTAAAAGCATATATATGATAGGCACATAAAAAACACTAATACAATTCCCATTATCACTTGATTACAAATAAAAAAGACGTAACTACAATTAGTTACGTCTTTCCCATTCATTATCTAGGCTTTTTCTTCCCAGTAAATGCTGGTTTCTTTTTCTTTGGTGCTTTCGGTTTTGTTTCTACAAATGATCCTTTGAACATTTCTTGCTTCGTAAATACGATGCCTAGTTTTTTCGCAAATTGTAGTAATTTACGCTCTTCTTGCGGTGTTACAAGAGATACAACAGTTCCTTCTTTACCCATACGTCCAGTACGTCCAGAGCGGTGAATATATTGGTCTACTGTGTCTGGTAATTCTAAGTGAATTACATGTGTTAAATCGTCAATATCGATACCGCGTGCTGCAATATCAGTAGCAAGTAAAATTTCTAATTTCCCGCCGCGGAATGCACGCATTGTTGCTTCACGCTCTTGTTTACTTGCTTCTGCATGAAGAGCTGCTGCTTTCATTTTGCGGAATTTCAATTTCTGTGTAATTTCATCTAAACGGAATGGGTCGTTTAAGAACGCAACTGCTTTTACATCGCCCATATGCATAATTCTTCTTACGTAATCATTTTTTTCGCGTCGCTCACAAATGATGTACGTATGCTCAACTAAGCTTTTTGACTCAGCACGAGTTACACGTACTAACTGTGGTTCAACTGCTAAATCACGTGCCGCGTCTTCTGCAGCTTTTGTCATTGTAGCCGAGAAGAATACTAATTGACGGTCGCGCATCGTTGATTTAATTACATCTTGTACAGCGCCCATCATCTTTTGTTTTACAATTTGATCAAACTCATCAAATACAATTGTTTTCACTTCATGCATCTTTAGCTTTTTCATACGAATTAATTCTAAAATACGTCCTGGTGAACCAACAATTACTCTCGGATGTTTCTTTAATTTTTCAACTTGACGCTTAATATCTGCACCACCAATTAAAGATGCACCTGAAATTTCAGTTCCTGCTGTAAACTTTTGAACCTCTTCGTGAATTTGCATGACAAGCTCACGTGTTGGCGCTAAAACAACAACTTGTGGCTGTTTTACTTCAGGATTAATTTTATGTAAAAGGGGTAATAAGTACGCTAATGTTTTTCCTGTTCCAGTTGGAGATTCAGCTATAACGTCTTGTCCTTCTAAAATAGTTGGAATCGCTTGTTTTTGAATTTCAGTTAATTCTTTAAAACCAGCCTTCTCCCAAGCTTGTTGTAAAAATGGTTGCATATCTTTTATCATTTGTTTTTCTCCTTTATCTCTATTTTTGAAGAAAATGTTGTATTGTTCGCACCGTTTCTATCATGTGTGAAATAACAGCTATTAAATCATCAACATGGTCTTCTGTAATCGCTTTTTGAAATAGAACCTCTACCTTATTATGATATGAAATCGCTTGCTTATTATATTCGTATGAAAGTTTTTGCGTAATCATTCTTTCTTTTCCCCATATAGAATGCATGAAAGTTTCAATTTCTTCGCACGCTACCTCTGGCTTTTCTATCGGGAATGAAAATGCTAACTTCATTTCACAACCTGGTGTAAATTGTGGTACTTCTAATATTTCACCAGACAAGTTCTTTGCATCTACAGATAGTGAAAATGTTGCTTCTACTAACGGTTCGAATGGTTCTGTTAATTGAAACGAAATATGATATATACGACTTAATGAAGCAAGGTCCATCATATCTTTTCGATCTGTTACAAGAATATCTCCATGTAAATCAAAATCATAAACAGCGCCTTCTACGATTACTTTTAAATTATCAAAAGCAGTTGGATCAAACATAATTTCCTCCAAAAAACAGGCGCCTTTCGATGGAAAGGCGCCACTTGATGTATATATAGTTTACAGATAAACGAGATGAATTACAACCTTTTAGAATAAACCTACTGCTTTTCCATCTTCATTTACATCCATTTGCAGTGCTGCTGGCTGTTTTGGAAGGCCTGGCATTGTTAACATTGTTCCTGTTAACGCAACGATAAATCCTGCACCGATAGATGGTTTCAACTCACGAATTGTAACGATAAAGTCAGATGGACGACCTAATTTTGTTGCATCGTCAGAAAGAGAGTATTGTGTTTTCGCCATACAAACTGGTAGGTTACTCCAACCTTCCCCTTCATATTGAGCTAATTGCTTACGTGCTTTCGGAGCAAATTCAATGTCTTTTGCGCCGTACACTTTTTGAGCAATTGTACGAATTTTCTCTTCTAATGGTAATTCTAATTCATAAAGTGGTGCGTAGTTGTTTTCACCTTTTTCAATTTCTTTTAACACTTTTTCAGCAAGGTCAACTCCGCCTTGGCCACCTTTCTCCCAAACTTCTGTTAAGGATACCGCATAGCCACGCTCATTACACCATTCTTGTAAGTATGCAACTTCTGCATCTGTATCTGTAATGAATTTATTAATTGCAATTACGAAAGGCACACCGAAGCTTTGAATTGTTTCAACGTGCTTCTGTAAGTTCTCCATACCTTTTGCTAATGCATCTACATTTTCTTCTTTTAATTGATCTTTTGCTACGCCGCCATGCATTTTAAGCGCACGAATCGTCGCAACAATAACAACTGCTTCTGGTTTAATGCCAGCTGCACGAGCTTTAATATCTAAAAACTTCTCAGCACCTAAATCTGCACCAAATCCAGCTTCTGTAATAACATAATCACCTAATTTTGCTGCCATTGTTGTAGCGATAACACTGTTACAACCATGAGCGATATTCGCAAATGGTCCGCCGTGAATGATAGCTGGTGTATTTTCTAACGTTTGCACTAAGTTTGGCTTTAATGCATCTTTTAATAATAATGTTAACGCACCTTCTACACCTAAATCTTTAACCGTTACAGGTTGATTTGCAAAATTATAAGCAACTACGATGCATGATAGACGTGCTTTTAAATCTTGAATATCTGTTGCAAGGCAGAATACGGCCATAATTTCAGATGCTACTGTAATATCAAAACCGTCTTCACGTGGTACACCTTGAACCGGTCCACCAAGACCAATTACTACGTTACGAAGGGCACGATCATTTAAGTCAACACAACGTTTCCAAACGATTTTACGCGTATCAATTCCAAGTGTATTTCCTTGTTGGATATGATTATCAATAAACGCGGCTAACGCGTTATTAGCAGTTGTGATCGCATGGATATCTCCAGTAAAGTGAAGGTTAATGTCTTCCATTGGTACAACCTGTGAAAAACCACCACCCGCTGCTCCGCCTTTTAGCCCCATCGTTGGTCCAAGAGATGGTTCGCGAAGTGCAATTACTGTTTTCTTACCAATTTTATTAAAAGCTTGACCTAAACCAACTGTTACTGTTGATTTACCTTCTCCAGCTGGAGTTGGGTTAATCGCTGTTACTAAAACAACTTTACCGTCTTTCTCATTTTGTAAGCGCTTAAAAATATCAAGAGATAACTTACCTTTATAATGCCCGTATGGCTCTAATTCATCTTCTAAAATATTTAAATCAGCTGCAATTTCTTGAATCTTTTTCATACTCGCTTCTTGTGCGATTTCAATATCGGATTTAACTGTTGTAGTAGTTGTCATATACCCTAGTCCCCCTTTAATTGGTTCTGATGATATTGTATCAGTTTTTTGTATTTTCTGCACTTATTTACCTCCTAAAAATTCTTTCATTTCTTTATGCTTTTTTAACATAAATACCCATAAGAACGTTAACGATTGTTGTAACTCTGTAGATAGTTGACCTAACATCTTCTCATTTACTCCGCGCTTATATACACCGATACCATCTACAACTTTAAAACCTTGTTCTTTTACTAACTGTTCAAATTCCCAAGGCATCATCGTATTACACACAACGTCTTTGCCGTATAAACGAGGATAACTGTTCTCTCTTGGCTTTGCTGTCGGTCCTAAAATTGCAATACATGCATATCCATCACTTTTTAGAACACGCTTTATCTCATTTAATGCTCGTAATGGCTCCTCGGTCCATTCTAAAGAATTAATTGCCATAATTGCTTCAAATTGTTCATTTTCAAATGGTAAGGAAGAAAGATCTCCTTTTATAAAAGATAAATCAGGCCCTTCTCCGCGCTCCTTCCCTTTTTGAATCATCACTTCTGATATATCCACTCCAACTGCTTTATAGCCCGCGCGACTTAATTTATATGTACCGTATCCATCACCACAACCAACATCAAGCACCTCGGCTTCTTTCTTCACGTACTGTTCAAAAAACGGAATAATTGTACTCCTACTCCCGCTGTCCCACATCTCCTGACTATTTTGATTCCAAAATTCTGCACTACTATCCCATTTCTTTTCTGCTGATTCATGCCAATTAAATTTCGTCATATATTCCCCTACCTTCACGCTTTATCACTCATTTCATTCTACATCATTTTCCAAAATTCCTGTTTTATCTTCATAAGGAAATGTACATGCTAATGAAGGAATCTTTATTCTCCAATTTTTGCTTTACTTGGGTTTAACTCATACTCATGTTCTTCTCTTGATGAAAGATACTATAGGTACACCCAATTGAAAGAGAGGGATGTACATGCGAAGAAAGAGAAATCATCATTTTAAAAGTGGTGAAAAAAACGAAGAGTATGCAGCTGAAATATCACCAGCTGGCTTACCAATTAGACATAAGCGTAAAGAAATTGCAAATGAAATAGAAGGTACAAATACCGGTGCAATGATAGGCTATGTCGCTTTATTTCTTTCGCTTTTCTCCATTGCATTTTATCCAGTTACACTCGGTTCCCTTGCGATTTTAGTTGGCTTATTAGCTGTCAATTTCGGAGCAAGAACACTTGGATATACAGCAATTGGTTTTGGTAGTTTTTCTGTTTTATTTACTTTACTTTATCCGCTTGCTTTGTCAGCGTTTTAAAAAAACACACCAAGTTATACTTGGTGTGTTCATTCGTGATACAACATAATATGACCGCATCCACAACAATGCTTTGCTGTAATTTCTTGGAACACTGGATAATTTTCTTCATCCCGGTGCTCAATAAACACCTTTTCAAATCGATACATATTTGGTGCATACGCCCAATCTTGTTTTGTACGTGCGTATAATGTAGAAGAGAAAAACTCCTCATCGCCACAAACAATACATTCCTTCTTCATCAATATCCCTCCTATGCTTGTCTTACTTCATCTATATGAACATAAGCATAAGAAAAAGACCTTCTATTACTAGAAAGTCTTCTCTGAAACAAAAAGAAATGTACCAAACATTCCTACCCCGCTATATTCTTTCGTAACATCAGCTTCTGTTTTAAATGTTTGCTTTACAGTCATAAAGAATACACCATTTCGTGCATCTGTACTTTCAAATTTTAGTTTTTCTTTTTTACCATCTACATTTTGTGTGCATTCAAAACTACTCTCGTCACATTTCAATGCATACTTATCTTCTAGATACAATTTAAAATCTGATTCTTTCGGACAAGTTATAAGTAAAATTGCCACAAGAATAATACTTACAATGCCCACAATTGTATAATATTTCTTCATTTGTACTCCTTTCAAAAGACAAGAAAACTTGACTGCATGCGCCAAGTTTTCTTAGTCCACAACCCATTGCCACTCTTGTTCTTTCTTATCAAAAATAAGCCAACCAGTCTCTGTTGCTTCTTCTTTCAATTCATCGATATTATCTAGTACCTCATCCGTACTTTCATACGAACCAACTACATATACCGGAATTTCAAGACCCCTTCTTGACTCAATTTTCCCTGCCAGATCAATATAAAGACCATCTTCCATTAATGGAAGAAGCCCCATAATCACTTCTTTTGAAATTGCTGGGAAAATTTTTGATTTTTGGAAGAAAGAAAAACGTTTCTTACCGAAAGCACCGAGTTTATAAGGAATAACTTTACTTAACATCCCTACAAAGTCTGCAATTCTACGATAATACACTTTGTTGTACCATCCGTCATCATGTGAAAAATAAACAAATCTATTTTTCAATAACGGAAAGAACGTTCTTGCAAGTGGTTCTTTTTTGTGAGCCAAATATAAAAGCTCTGCAATTTCTTTTGGCTCTAGTTCATCTAAATCGCTTGCATCATCAAAATCTACCCAACAAAATTCATCAAATTCATCAATCTCTGCTTGAATTAACTTATGTATATTTTCTTCCTCAACATATTCAAATAAAGTATGATAATGAAAATCTGTCCATTCAAAGTTATGCTTTAAAAGCAACACTTGATGAAGCGGTGAAGGGATGTTACTTGCAAACTCTTTAAACGTAATTCCTGATGTAATAAAACAATGACCTCGACGATTACCATTAATATATATCATATTCTTTACTTGGTCAGATCCTCCAGACAAAGCACCTAGCCACCTTCGTTTTATATGTTTCAATTCTATAGCATATTTTAACATGAAAAATTTTAGAAACATAGAAAAAACTTCAAAAACTATTTACAATTTCATGTGTTTTATTACATAGTGATTACAAGAAAAAACACCTGCTCGTGAGCAGGCGTTTTTAAAGGATTTCATCTGGGTTTTGAGGATGATGATTTCCCTCTTTCTTTTCATCTTTTTGGAACATCGATTGAATTTTATCAATTGTTTGTGGAGCTAATTCAATCATTTTTTCCGCTAAATGTGTCGCATTTTGTAGATGCAAAATATTTACTCCATCTTTATTCACCACAAGAAATGCTACTGGTGTAATAGAAACACCACCCGCGCTACCGCCACCAAATGCAGGGTTACCGTTCGCTCTTTGTCCATCATTCGTTTGGAAATCAGAACCTCCTGCTCCAAAACCGAACGCTACTTTAGAAACCGTTAACACTACACCACCGTCAGCCGTCTGAACAGGCTCTCCAACAATCGTATTTACATCGACCATTTCTTTTAAATTTTCCATTGCTGCTTTCATTAACCCTTGAATTGGATGATCCACCGTTCATAACCTCCTTTGTCATATCTTTCCTAGTTTTTCCGAAAGTTTGTGAACTAAACATAAAATTTTATATTGATTTCAAAAAACTTAAGTTGTAATATTTAGAAAAATAAAAAAAGAGGTCGATTCTTTATGATAAGAAAATTAACAAAGAAAGATCATGAACAAGTATTCGCTTACCTAAAAGAAGAAGCAGCCCTTAACTTATTTATTATTGGAGATATTGAAGCTTTCGGTTATGATACAGATTTCCAAGAACTATGGGGCGTATTTAAAGAGGATGGAACATTAAAATCAATTTTACTCCGCTTCCACGATTCATTTATCCCATATAGTAAAGAAGAATTTTCCACCTCTGACTATGAGGCACTTCTTTCTGCGTATAAGCCGCTTAAACTCTCTGGTAAGTCAACTATTGTAGAACGATTTGAAACTGCTTCAAATATACAACTAGGTACTAAAAATGAAATGTATTTTTGCGAATGCCTAGATGACAACAACTTACCTAGCACGCCTATCCAAGAAACAATTAAACTTGCCACACTAGATGACTTAGAACGAATTATGCAATTACGAAATAACATCACTGAATTCCGAACTGCTCATGAATCAGAAAAAATTTTACGGCAAGCTATTGAAACAAATACAGGACATACATATTATATTGAAAAAGACGGCGCAATCATCGCATCCGCCTCTACTTCCGCTGAAAATTCATTATCCGCAATGGTTGTTGGCGTATGTACGCATCCGAATTACCGCGGAAATGGATTTGCTTCACTCATATTACAAAAAATGATTCAAGACTTTACGAAAGAAGGCCGAACACTTTGTTTATTTTATAACAATCCAGCTGCTGGACGAATTTATAAACGTCTAGGGTTTAAAGACATCGGGATGTGGACGATGTATCGATAATAAGAAGTACTCTATAAGAGGAAATAGTTGTAACTTAGCAATAAAAGCCGATTACACAAAAACTTCACACCGTTATTATGAAGATGGAAAAACTACTTGCTGAGCAATACTCTAACTAAAACATGTTATGTATTCAAGCTAAATTTAGATAGATAAACGCCCCAATTGTTGCATCTACTCCAGCAATTGGGGCTACCTGTTTATTCTCAAATTCTTTCCGCTACAAATAGAAATATTTATGAAAGATTTATCACACTTATGTCACTATTATGATAATAATCATTTTAGAAACCCTTTTTTTGTTCATTTCATCATCACACTACCCACTCTATATTTTCAATTAGATAACCTACTAATCACTTTTATCACCTTACATAAGTAAATTTTCTTTTCGTAGTTCAAATACTCTCCTATAAATTATTACTTTTTCATCATCAAAACTTACAATACACACTTTCTTTATGCCTTACGTTTCGATTTACTTTTTTTATTTTTCTTTTGATATCTTGGAGTTTCTCTTTTATGTTGCTCCCACGTTTTATTAAATGACGGAAATTTAAACCTGCAATATGCTAATAGCTGAAATTCAGCTGCACCTATGGCTATCGTATACATTAAAAAGGTCCCTACTACATACATGAATAGATCATCAAACCCATAATTATTATGAAAATATATCAAAATAAGAATAGTTACTGCGTATAGTGTAGCCCACTTCATCATCTTTCCTTTTGTTTCACTAAAGAAAGAAGTAGACCTTTCATCCATACTAAACGCACCTTCACTCGCTTGTTTAAACGTATCAATTGTTGTCAAAATATGAAAAATCACTGCTCCTAAAAGCAATAAACCCCCATACATTATTGTAATCCAGTCAATTGAATTATTAGCCATTTTAGTAACAGTCAAAGCAATAGGAGCTATTGTTGCCAATTGGAATGAACATAATAATACGACAAGGGTTTGTAGTTTTTGAAATTTAAATTGAGCTATCGGAAATGAATAAATAACGAAAAGAATTATTTGTAGGCTGTACAATAACACTTCTAACTTAACAATTCCTATATTAAAGAGAAGCATACAGTAATCCCACCCAGCTGATAAAACAATAGAAAAAATGGTTATTGAACTAAATAGTATTCCTCCAAACATAAATCCTGTAGCACCCTCAGGACTTAAACGATCATTACATGTCATTCGAAACTTATCTAAATCTTCTTCTTTTATATTCCACATCCTGACTCTTCACCTTCTATACGTTTCAATTATTTTTCGAACACTAAAATTCTATTAATATATTATTTATTTTTCGTTTTGAATTTCTTATTTTGTTTTCGAATTCTTCCACACTTTCTCTCATTCTCTTCCCACGTCATATTAAATGACTTGAATTTAAATCTACAGTACACCAATAGTTGAAATTCTGCCGCTCCAATGGCTACTGTATACAGTAAAACAATACCTACCGCATAAAGAACTAAAACATCAATTCCATAACCATTATGAAAATATATCAAAATAAACAGGATTAGCGCATATATTGTAGCCCACTTCATCACATCTCCTTTTCTTTTACTAAAAAATGAGATTGATCTTTCATCCATACTAAACGCGCCTTCACTCGCTTGTTTAAATGTATCAATTGTTGTCAAAATATGAACGATAACTGCTCCTACAAATAATAACCCTACACAAATTAAAGTCATTCGATCAATTGAATAATCAGATATTCCAGGAAGAACTACCGCTGTAAATGTTATTGTACCTAATTGAAATGCATATAATAATACAACGAGCGTTTGTAACTTTTGAAATTTATAACGTGCTTTTGGAAATGAATATAGAATTAAAAAGATGAATTGTAAGCTATATAAAACAATTTCAATTTTAACAATTGTTTTGTCAAAGAAAGTATTATAATACTCCAAGCCCCCCATAAAAATAAAAAACATAAATACTGAAGTATAAACTATCCCTCCAATAAAGAAAACCATAGCACCCTCAGGGCTTAAACGATCTTTACATGTCATTCTAAATTTTTCTAAATCTTCTTCTTTTATATTCCACATTCAGTTTTTCACCTTCTATACGTTTCAATTATTTTTCGAACACTAAAATTCTATTAATATATTATTTATTTTTCGTTTTGAATTTCTTATTTCGCTTTCGAATTCTCCCACGCATTCTCTCATTCTCTTCCCACGTCATATTAAATGACTTGAATTTGAATCTGCAATACGCCAATAGTTGGAATTCTGCCGCTCCGATTGCAACCGCATACATCAATACAGTTCCTACTCCATACATAACAAAAAAATCAATTGAATAATCATTTTGAAAATACATTAAAATAAGTAGTATGAATATATATATTATAGCCCCCTTTATCATAGCTCCTTTTGTCTTACTAAAAAACGAGGTGGATCTTTCATCACTACTAAATGCACCTTCACTTGCTTGTTTAAATGTATCTAGCGTTGCTACAATATGGATAATAACTGCTCCTACAACTAGTAGCCCGGTATACATCCTACCAATTGAATTGTCAGCCATTTCAGAAACAATCGAAACTACAAATAATATCGTTCCAAGTTGAAACGCATATAGTAATACGATTAGCGTTTGTAACTTTTGAAATTTAAAACATGCTTTCGGAAATAGATATATAATTAAAAATATAATTTGAATACTAAATAACACAATTTCAGTTTTAACAATTGTTCTATCAAAAAAATTGTTGTAGTAATTCAAATCACCTACAAAAATAATAAACATAAATATTGAAATATAAAATATTGTTCCAAGCATAAAACCCGTAGCACCTTCAGGACTTAAACGCCCTTGACATGTCATTCGAAACTTATCTAAATCTTCTTCTTTTATATTCCACACCCTGACATTCCACCTTCTATACAGTTTAAATAATTCTCATGCACTAAAATTCTATTACATTCTTAATATTTTTAAGTACATAGATCTTTGTACAACTAAATTTAGATAATTTTTTAGGTATACCATTACCACATTAATTACGCTAATCATATAATCAGATTGCTTTTTGATAGTTCAAATAGTATCCTTTCTCCTCAAAAGTTCCAAATACTCTTCTCTCTTTCACTTAAGTATAACCGTCTTCTTGTCACCTTCATCCATTGCTTTTATTAGGCTCTCATACTTTATTTTGATTTCCTAAAACTACACGCGCTCAGCAAAACATAACTGTTATCACAGTAACTATTTTTCACTACCCCTTTTCATATCCTCACAACATTTATCATTCTCAAAATTCAATCAAAATATATTATTTTTAATTTATATACCCTTTTTCATAATTTACATATTCTTTTTTGGCACTTTGATTATTATCTTCTCTGGTATGATAATATGTTAAAATTTCTTGATTGCGTTTTATAAGCTTATCTTCTTTTCTTTCTTCATAATTTACCGATATTGTTATTTGTATTATTCTCATTTGATTTTCTTTTGTATCATTAGGCGTATTAAACTCAATCATCAATATTGCAGAATCAAATTTATCAAATTTATCATATTTTAAATTTAACTTGTCATTTATTATGCTTTTAAACTGTAATTCAGTTAAATCATAGCTTATTATGCTCGGTTCACTAGATCTTTTTGTATCTTCACTCGGTTTCAATTTACTAAGTTCATTTAATCCTCTAAACATTAATTTTACATATGAAACATTCATAGCTTGATCCTGGGCTACTGAACGGGATTTTTCATTTTTTAAATTTGTACTATAGACCGTTTCTTTTTTGTAATTTTGATTACTACCAACGTTTTTATCATTTTTTATATCAGTAATAACCTTTTGAGTTGTTTTCCCATATAAGTCGTTTTCTTTCACATTATATATTCCATGGGTTGTTTGATATATTATCCTGCTATGTTCATCATCTTCTTTTTCTTCATAAGTACTGTCGCTAGTCTCTTCTTTCACATATGCATATCCATCATCACTCGCAGACATAACCGTTTTCATATCACCTTCATCCAATGCCTTTACTAATCTCTCATACTCTATTTTTGTTTCCCCGAAACTGCACGCGCTTAGTAAAAACGTTACAGTCATTACAATAACTATTTTTTCAACTAACCTTTTACTCATACCATAACTACACCTTTCCCCTTATTTTATACATTACTTGCTATTTGAATATTGTTTTTCATACTTCTCATATCGGGTTTTAGAAGCTTTATCGTTATCTTCTTTACTATTTAAATAGATTGCTATTTTTTGATCATGCCTTATTAATCGGCCTTCTTTATTCTTTTTTTCATATCCCATTGTGATGCTTATTGTAGTGAATTCCATTGGATTTTCTTTTGAATCTTTCGCCGAACTAAATTCCATTAATAATATTGCTTCATCAAATTTATCGTAGTCCACCTTTAACTTATTATTAATTATTTCTTGAAATTTCGATTCAGTTAAGTAATATGTTACCTTGGGTGGTTCATTAAATCTTTTTTTATCTTTTTTGGGTCTTAAACTATCTATTCCCTTTAATCTATCAAATATGAAATAAACATTCGAAACATCCAAATTTTGATCTGGACTTTTTGATTGATTATCTTCATATTTAATACTAGTTCTATATACAATCTCTTCTTTTTTTTGCTCACTGTTTAATGAACTAGCAATTTCTTGCAAAGTTGTTCCATAGAACTTTTTTTCTTTGACATTATATACTCCTCCTGTTGTTTGATATACAACGCTAATGCGATTATCATTTTCCGCCCAAAACGTGCTATCCCTAACCTCTTCTTTCACATAAGCATACCCATCATCACTCGCAGACATAACCGTCTTCATATCCCCTTCATCCAATGCCTTTACTAATCTCTCATACTCTATCTTCGTCTCCCCAAAACCACATCCACTTAATAAACTTGCTACTATTGACAGAACTATTATCATCTTAGCTTTCTTCTTTAACTTCATACTGACACCCCGTTGATTTCTTTAGGCATTTTTAAGTTCATTATGTTCCTTTTTGGAAAGTAATATATTTCACCCTTATTTACTTTTCGTTTTGGATTTTGTATTTTGCTTTCGAATTCTCCCACGCATTCTCTCATTTTCTTCCCAAGTCATATTAAATGATTTAAATTTGAATCTACAGTACACCAATAGCTGGAATTCTGCTGCACCAACGGCTACTGTGTACAGTAAAACAGTACCTATTACATATCCAATCAAAGTATCAATCGCATAATCATTATGAAAATAAATCAAAACAAGTAGGATTAATGCGTATATTGAAGCTACTTTCATCATAGCTCCTTTTGTTTTACTAAAAAAAGAAGCCGATATTTCATTCATACTAAAAGCACCTTCACTTGCCTGTTTAAACGTATCAATCGTTGTCACAATATGAACAATCACTGCTCCTAAAAATAAGAAACCTACATATACTAATGTAATTCGGTCAATTGTATAATCAGACATTCCAGGAAGAATCAGAGCTGTGAATAATATTGTACCTAATTGAAATGCATATAATAATACGACAATCGTTTGGAACTTTTGAAATTTAAATGGAGCTTTTGGAAATGAATATAGAATTAAAAAAATTATTTGCAAGCTATATAGCACAAGTTCCATCCTAACGATTGTTTTCTCAAAGAAAGTAGTATAATAGTCCCAACCAAACGTTACTAAAGTACCAATAAGAAAAAACATCATAACTGAAACGTACACTATTGTTCCTATCATAAAACCTAAAGCACCCTCAGGGCTTAATCGACGTTTACATGTCACCCTAAATTGATCTAAATCTTCTTCTTTTATTTTCCACATTCAGTTTTTCACCTTATATACAGTTTAAATAATTTTCATTCACTAAAATCCCATTACATTCCTAATTTTTTAAGTACATTCATCTTTGTGTAACTAAATTTAGATAATCTCTTATGTATATCATCACTACATTAATTACCGTACATAATCAGAATGCTTTTGATAGTTCAAATAGCCTTCTTTCTCCTCAAAAGCTCTAAATATTCTTCTCTCTTTCACTTAAGCATATCCCTCATACTCTATTTTTGTTTCCGCCGAAACTGCACTCACTTATTAAAAACGTTACTGTCATCACAATTGTATCGAGATAATAAAGCTCTTTAATTTTATCTTCAGAAAGGTGATAACCTCCCATCAACAATATGCTAGGAGGTTATTACAGTTATTTAAAATTTGTTTTTTATTTTAATGGATTCGATTTTTGCAAATAATAATGTTATTTAATTTGAGAGAAGCGAATACTAAAAACATACTGCTTAATAACTCGTAATTAAGTCTTCACCCTCATATCTAGGGTCTTTCTCAACTTTATCATCTTTTGTTTTGATGACTTTTAGTCTACCTAACCACTCTGCTCCGTTATATGTCTCTTCACTTACCCATACATTATGCTTTTTACCGTCTACCTCAACTACTAATGTTGGGTGTGTAAATATGAATTCCTCCTCTACATGCCTACCTACAATTTCTGCATGTAACGATGTACCTTCTTCAACTAGTTTACTATTTTGATACCCTTCGATAATAGGTAATCCAATAAATACAAAGAATATGAGTCCAAATACGATTACTTTCTTCTTTGTACTCCATTTATTCTTTTCTTTCAATTCTTTCTGCCTTGCTTCTCTTTCCTCTCGTTCATCCAAACTCTCATTTAAAGCGTCTTCCCATTCCTTGATTTCTGCTTCGATTTCTGCTTCGACTCTTGCTAGTTTTTCTAGTTGTTCATCGGTTGCTACCATCTCATATGAGTTATCTCCAACCACACGAATTTCAGCACCATTTCCTTTTACTTTTTGCAAGTCTTTTTCTGTACAATTAAACTCTCGAATGATTTCCCCTTGTGTGTTTACCAATCTAACGTAAATGTTTTTTTCTCCTTCTCCTTAAACATCTGCACTCCCCCTTATTTGTTTCCTATCATAGATAACCCTATTGCAATTAAGAGAAAGAAAACGATAATAAGGAAAGTCTTCCCTTTGCTTAATTGTGTTGCACAACCTTCCAAGACAGCCCATATAAGAATTGGAAAAAGAAGAATACCTAGGAGAATATCGACCAACTTGTTGCTACTCTTCTTTAGTGGTTTTTCTTCTACTATCGGTTTTATCTGAACAGCTTCTTTTCTTATTTGTTTCGGTTTTTTTTCTTGCGTCTATGATTCCCCAAACTTACTCCGCCACATTTTAAACTTATCTGCAAATTGATCTTCCATTCTTCAAAACAAATCAGCTCCCTTAGAATGATTTATTATTATGAAAAGACTTTTCATAATTCACATAATCTTGCTTCGCTTTCCTCTTTAACTTCATACTGTCACCAGTTACTCTAGGCATTTTTAGTTTCATTACGTTCCCTTATTGTTCCTATCATAAATCCTAAAGCATCCTCAGGACTCCAACGATGTTTACATATCATCCGAAATTTTTCTAAATCTTTTTCTTTTATATCCCACATCCAAGTTTCCCACCTTTAACTACCTTTACTTAAATCATGTAGATTAAATATAAAAACCTTCTCATTTTAACGAAAAGAGAAGGTTTTCTTGCTGTTATACATTCATGCCCTATTCAAAACTTTCCCTCTTGAAATAACGTATTATAGCTAATCTTTTTAATTTTATTTTCACTATTACTTTAGGCATTTTTACTTTTCTTAAAAAACACCACATATGCAAATAATGACGAGATTAAGAGGAATACACGCGCCCCTATACCCTCATATATTTTAAAATAAACAGCAGCAATTATCACAAATATAGACATTATTATTATTAGAATCATTGTATATTTCATTATAAATTCTAACGCTTTATAGATAGATACTATTGTCCTTTCAAAAAAACTTTTCTCTGTTTCCAAAACATTTCGATCCTTATTCAAAATAACACCTTCCCCTCTTTACAAATTGACTTTCGAATAAATTTTCCCTTTCAAAATAAGAACAGAGCGAACTGCAGAACGTAACTACTACCCATTCAGATTGATCCAACTGAAAAATCTCATGTCGAATTATTCAATCAATTACATATAGATCTTAGAATAAAAAACCTCCTCATTCTAACCAGAAGAGAAGGTTTTATTAATCTCAGATATTCTTACATTATAATAATGATTCTTTTTGAGCTATTTCATAGTGCTCTGCTATTTTTTTACACATCTTTTTATATTCCAGCATCCACTCTGCTATTTCTTCTATCTCTTCATCAGTGGACTTTTTCTTATATTTAAAACCAATCACTTTCATATCCGAAAACACTTCTTCTTCCATTTCTTCATCTACCGGAATACATTGGATAATAACTTTCGTTGTGTTTGAGACTTGTACAAAAATTTCAAATGTGCCAACAAACATAGCAACCGTTCGGAATAATTCTTTATTACTCATATATAAAACCCTTGCAAGTTCTTCTGCAAGTTCAGGATATATAAACAATACATCAATCATTTCAGCAGCTATTATGCAATCATCTACTGATACTTTCTCCAATATTTGCTGCTTAATTAATTCCCCAGTTTTATCCTCACACTCTTGTTGAAAATACACAGTTTTTTCTTTTGAAAATAGCCACATATGTAGACTCCTTCCTACTAAAAACAACAATTAGAACTCTTAATTCAAGAATACCTTTATATTATTCTTCTATAAAACGAAACTAAAATCTGGTTTTTACTTTTCATATTTCCAGAACTAAAAGTACACTAAATTATTATTGTGTATCCACTGCAATTTTTATTTCAACATACTGTAGCTCTTCATCACCGCTAAAAATATGATAAATAGGTGAAATCATATCAAGTTCATTATCTTCCATATACTGAAGCATCTCAGCATATGCATACTCGGTTAATGTTTCATAATCTCCTGTCAATCGTTTCACAAGCATGTCATCTACATAGTAATAGCTTCTAAATTTCATTGTTTCTAATGGTGGAACTTTATCCTCATATATCGGCATAAATAATTCAATATACATATTTTCATCTGAAGGAACATTTTTCAATGCATAAAATAGTGGACCTTTTGCTGTTAAGTTCGCTTTTTCTATTTCTATCATAAAATCGTCAATCGAATCTTTCATATAGGTATAATGAATATAGTATTCTTTTGAAACAACATTTGTATATGCAATACTTTGACCTTCTATAATCATTTTACGGTTTCACCTACTTCTATAATAGGGGCGTAAATATCTAACCAAGTATCACCGTATACATCTAAGCATACATGATAAAAACTACTATCTAATTTAATATGGTTTTGATTTGCCACCTCGTGTATTAAATTATACACATCTTCAATATCACCATCTTCATCCGTAAAACGCACACTTAAAGCATCTTCAATTATTAAACCATCAATGTATTCATATGCAGAATCTCCCCCCAGTTCCACACGTTCATTTACCGGAACACAATATGTATATTCACCATATGCTGGTTCATTTTCAAGTGGTTTATATTTAAAAAGAACCGGTCCTACTGCATAAATCCCATTACGGATAACTTGATTTCTCAGCGCAATAGCAGGTAGTAACCAATCTTCTTTTTTGACGACTTGAGTAATACTAATTAAATTTAATAGTGATAATGCTTTATATTGAACTTTCACAACATCTACTCCCCTTATCTTTATTTCTTTCTAATTCGAATAGAAACGTGCAATTTCTCATTTCATACACATAAATTAACAACTTATGCTATAGCAAAAATTCATTTCTTTTATTATCTACTTTTCGATTTGTTTTTTTTATTATATTTTCTAAATTTCTGACGTTGTCTCTCATTCTCTTCCCACGTCATATTAAATGATTTAAATTTAAATCTACAGTACACTAAAAGTTGGAATTCAGCTGCACCTATGGCTACTGCGTACATTAAAATGCTCCCAACCACATACATTAGTAAAGCATCAAACCCATAGTCGTTACGAAAATAAATTAAAATCAGAAGGAGTGGTACGTATATCATTACTCCCTTCAGTACATTCATCTTTGTATTACTAAAAAATGATTTAGATCTCTCATCCATACTAAATGCACCTTCACTTGCTTGTTTAAACGTATCAATTGTTGTCACAATATGAAAAAAAACTGCTCCTAGAAATAATAAACTTGCAAGCGTCAATGTAAAAACATCAATCGACTTATTAGCTATTTCAGAAACGATTAAAGCTGTGAGCCCAATCGTTCCTAATTGAAATGCGTATAATAACACGACAATTGTTTGTAATTTTTGAAATTTAAAACGAGCTTTTGGAAACAAATATAGTATTAAAAAGATGATTTGCACACTGTATAACAACAGCTCAAACTTTACAATTCCCATTTCAAAGAGAACCTGACAATACTCCCAACCACCTGATAAAACGATAGAAAATATAATTATTGAACTAAAGAGTATGCCCCCCATCATAAATCCTGTAGCTCCCTCAGGACTTAATCGTACTCTACATGTCATTCGAAACTCATCCAAATCCTCTTCTTTTATATTCCACATCATTAAATTACTCCTTTTATGTCATCTAACTTAACATCAAAATAAAGACCAAATCTTTTTCGTTATTTGTTTGACTCCTTTTTTTGCATAATCGATTGCATTATCTTCTCCTCCCCACTTATAATTCATCACTGCTGTGGCAAATACCGCAACACCAGCTCCTACAACAGTGCCAACAGGCGGAACGAAAAACGATCCCGCTACTGCACCAGCTGCTGCTGCTCCAGCAGTTGCTCCAATATCTACTGCTGAATCTGTTGCTATATCAACTATATCCTCTCGCTGCCATCCATTTTTTTGAGCCTCTGCAATGTTATTTCCAACTGACACAACCGCTCCAAATATAGCGGCCCCTTTTAAAAACTTACCAGTTTTCCCAAGTTCTTTAAAGGCTTCTTTCCATTTTCCAGGATGTAAATCCTTTAACCCTTTTACATACTCCGTTTTAAACGAACTCCATCCCCTTTCTTTAATTGCAGTAGTTAATCCATTTTGACTCCGATCCTGATGAAATTTGTGAAAATCTTGAAATTCCGGTAACTTATAAATTCCTTTTCTTGCTTTTCTTACTTGTTCATTCGTGATTCTCGAATTTTCTACACCATCCATTTTAAGCCCATTTTTTACGTAACGAAATATACTATCATCACTACTATCCATCTTTAGTAATTTGAATACTTCCACTAAATCTTCTTTTTGACGTGTTGATAGTGTAAACTTCCCTTTTCCTTTTCGAGAATCAGGATCAAAAATTGCTTTAAAATCATAATTCTTTTTAGCATAATACATACGAGCAAAGGCAGCTATTAAAAATTTTGTTCCTTTTTGTTGTATATCAAACGCCGTCATATGATTCGAAATACCATTTATTAAGTTTCCATTCCATCCACCAGCCATAATTTTTTCGACTATCTTACTAGAAAAATCTCCATTGGCTGCTTGTATTTCTTTCATTCCCTTGTCTAATGAACTTAACATTTCATTAAAATGTTGAAGTTCATTTTGCTGACTATTATACGTTTCTAATTTTTCTAGCGTATCACTAATTTCCTTTTGACTTTTTTGGATTCCTTCAGATATTCCTGAAGATGATGGATACTGAGTTGGGACAATGTCTGCTATAGTCGATATAGTTTGTTTTGCTTCTTCATTAGAACGATCAAATTCATTGCTGTATCCATTAATTTTTTTCTTTACATTATCTAAATAGTTCCCATAAATCTTTGTGTCACTATCACTATCAACTGTACTATTAAAACTCTCTATTGCTTTTTGAAATTCATTTTTCAACTCTTCCGCTGCAATTTGAAATCCAGCAATCGTAGTACCATGTACTCTAGAAAAATACCTCTTTATTTCATCTGCTGCTTTCCCTTGAAAAGAATTAAGTTGGTTCAAATCATCTATTTTCCCTAATAAAGTTTCAAAATATTGATTTAGTTCGTCAGCACTTGTTTGAAATCTTTTTTGTAATTCGTCTACTTCTTGTAATTCAATATTTTTATCCACGTTTCTCTCCCCTTATTTCATTTTTACGTAGAATGTTTTTCTAGTGCTGCTGTATACCAACTTTTAGTTCTTGCCCAAGTTTTGCATCTTTCTCTACCATTTTTGCTCCAATTTCTTGTACTCTACTTATATCATTTTCTAACAATTTCTCATATCGCTGAACTTTCTGAGAAAGTTTTTCAATCGCTTCACAATATTTTTTCAGTTTACTTAAATTCGTACGATGTAACTGCATACCATTAAATTTAGTCTTACCTAAATCACTAGCACCACTTTTCAAATCACTTACTTTCGCATCAAATACCCCTTTATTTAATTTAATTTCCCCCATTTATCATTTCCCCGCCTTCTGTACTTCTACTTGAATACTAGCGTCAACCATTGAAACACTTCTACTTAAAGAAGCAATACTTGACTCACATGCAGCGATTTCTCTTTCAAGCCGCTGTATGGCTTGATCGATGTCTTCTTGCACTCTTCCTAGTTCTCCGATAAATTTCCCTAAATTCGAAATGACTTGTTGTTCATACGTTTCTTTAAAAGTAGTTGCTCTTTGCCCTTTCCAACTACTTTCGTTTATTTCTAAAGACTTAAACTGCTCTTGATTTTGTCTAATTGCTTCAAGATTATTTACAAAGTTCCCTTTTGCCGTTATTACTCTTCTTAGTTTCATTTGTAATTCAGCCAATTGCCCTTGTTGATAACTTATACTACTTAATAAACCAGATTTTTGACTATTTAATTCCTCTATCCCCATGCAAATCCCCCCTTAAATAGTTGGCACTTTAATTCTAGTAGCAAAACGATTTTCAACAAAATACCCTTCAAATGGGTTTAACTTTGTACTACTTAAATCTTTATTAGATACATCGAAGACCATTTGGCCTGATGATTTTCTAAGTAAAATAACATGAGATTGCGTTTTTATTGTTTTTGAAACCAAGTCGTATCGACTGTCAATTGAATCAACATCACAGCCAATTACGAAGTGGATGCCCATAAATGCACCATTTGTTATTAATTCCGCCAAACTATATATATCGCTATCTTCTAAATTACTTAAAATATCATTTACATCTGCAATTACGATTACAATCGGCTTAAATTTCTTAATAAATTCTGCCGGGTTCACTGTTTCACTTGATGCTTCCTGCTCCTCTTTAAACGCCGCTTCTCTCGATTTATAAGCGTTTGTAACTTGTTTAATCGTTTTCTCAATTCCTGTTTTTTCAGCTACATATAAAGCAGCGCTCTCTCTATAGTTTGAGAAATTTCGTGTTCTTGTATCAATTAAACCTAGGTCAAAGTGTCCACTGTCTGCTAACTGTTGAAGGAATTGATGAACTACATTTTCAACTTCATCTTTCTTGATTCCCCCTACAACAATATTAGACGCTTCCGTTAAATCTAATTCGAGAGGCGTAACGTTTTCTGTTTCTACACCAAATGTTAGTTTGCCTGCTTCAATAATTTTTCTTGTTTCTGGCCATGCAATGAATTCCTTGTATTCCAGAACTTCAGGTACCATAGGAATTGCTTTCGGTCTTTCTCCATCCCAGAAGGAATCCATCTCTTTTCCTTCAGCTTGTATATTTTCAATTCGAGTAAGGACATCTTCTCCATCTGTCGGTAAAGCTGTTTGGAAGATTGTTGGTTCGTCAATTTTAACTAAACCACGTCCTGCTAATTCTTCAATTTTCAACTCTGTTCTTCCTACAATCGCTCTAGATTCTGCCTCATCTATCATATATAGAGCAATTTGTAGTTTAATATTTGTATTTACTTGTACTCTCAATGCATTTTGACGTGTAGCTGTAAGCATTAAATGAATTCCTACCGCTGCCCCTTCACGTACAATTTGTGCAATAATGCGTTCAAAGTCTTCGACAAATCCAGCTTCTCTAACAGCATCATAGTTATCTATCGTAATTAATATTGTTGGTAATACTTCTTTACTAGCTCTCTCATACATTTCAAGACTCGCAACGCCATATTTACTTAGCAATTGCTTTCTATCTTTTAATAGGTCTTCTATGCGACGAAGAAACTTCTCGCATTTTTCAACTTGGTCTAATGTAATGATGTCTGCCACATGCGGTAAAGATTTTAATGGCATTAAACCATTTGTTCCGAAGTCTAATAAATACACATGCAAATGCTCCGGACTATGTTGACGAGCTACATCCATAATGACTGATTGTAAGAATGTTGATTTTCCGTAGCCTGGACTTGAGAAGACCGCTACGTGTCCGTCTTTACTAATATCTAATGTTAATGGTGTTTGTGATTGTAATTCAGGCTGATCTAGTAGACCAACTGTTGCTTTTAATGGTTTCTTTTCTTTCGTCCATGCCTCTTTGAACTGAATAGCATGTAAGTCTTGTAAATATACGCTTTCTGGAAGTGGTGGTAACCACGGTCTAGCTAACGCTTCAATTTCATTTATTTCTGCGTAATCGTGAATGTAGTCAATAACAGCATCCAGTTCAGACGGTACGCTTATTACTTCTTTACTGCTACCAAGTCCACTTAAGTCTTCACTTAATATTTCATATTGTCCTAGATCATTTATTGCATAGATTGTTGCGTCTAAATGTTCTTTATCCTCTTTGTTTTCTACATAGTCTGCTCCGCTCCAAGCTGATTGGAATAGTTCATAAATTTCATTATTCCCAACTTGTAAGTAAGCACGTCCTGGTAATGTAATTTCAGCAGCATCTGGTGTTTTTAAAATTTCATTACTATCTGACGTATTTTGAACTTTTAATGCTAGTTTGAATTTCGAGTTACTCCAAATTTGATCATCTACAACACCACTTGGTTTTTGCGTAGCTAATATTAAATGAATTCCGAGTGAACGACCGATACGCGCTGTTGAAACTAACTCTTTCATAAATTCTGGTTGTTCTGACTTCAGTTCTGCGAATTCATCACTAATTAAAAATAGATGTGGCATCGGTTCACTTACTAAGCCTTCTTTATACAGTTTTTGATACTGATTAATATGGTTTACATCATTTTCGCCAAATAATCGTTGTCTTTTTTGTAATTCAGCTTTAATTGATGCGAGCGCTCTCATACTTTGTGCTCCATCTAAGTTCGTAATTGTTCCTAATAAATGTGGTAAGTTTTTGAATAAATTCGCCATACCGCCGCCTTTATAGTCAATGAGTAGAAAGGCTACTTCGTAAGGATGGAAATTGACTGCTAGAGATAAAATATACGATTGTATAATTTCCGACTTACCTGAACCTGTTGTACCCGCTATTAACCCGTGTGGTCCGTGTGCTTTTTCGTGTAAGTTTAAGTTTACAATATCTTCTTTACCACGTAATCCAAGTGGTACAGCTAAAGATTTATGCGCTGCATTTTTCTCCCAGCGACTTGTGATATTCAGTTCTTTTACTTTCTCAACACCGTACATTTCTAAAAATGTTACACTTTCTGGGATACTATTTTTCAAGTTTTGCAAATGATTTAACGGCGCTAATGCTCGTGAAACATCTTCTAAATTGAACCCTTTCGGTACGTGATTGAGTTTAAATTGACGGTTAACAAGCTCTCCTTGTTCTAAGATAATGTTCCCTTGTTTTGCATCTCTTATATCAATTACCGTTTTCACGTGCTCCGGTAAACTTTGCATAACATCTTGTACAAATACAAGTGATACACCTAATTGACTCGGATCATCATTAAAGAATTCCATAACAACATGGTCTAGTATTAGTTTTTCATCTGTAATGAGAACGACATAGTGCGGTGCAAAGTACATTTTTTCATTCGTTGAACTTTTTTCATCTAGTTTTAATTTTCGTTCTTTCAATATTTGATACAAACTATTTAACACTTGATCACGGCTACGATCATGGTACACAAATCCACGTACATTTATATCGCGAACACTTCCATGAGGTAACCAGCGCATCCAATCCCATTTTTCTTTTTCTTCTTCAGGAAAAATAGTAATAAACTGCAAGTCATAATAACTATGGAATAACGCGGTTTGTACAACTAATAATTGTAATTGCTCTAACACTAAAGAGCGTTGTCCAATATAGCCAACTGGTCCATTTATCAAATCTGTTACAACAGGTACATCTTCCAATGATAGATAACGCTGTCTTAGTTCACGTGCTATATCAATTAATTCATCTTTCGTTTGACTAAATTCTTCTTCATTAAATTGGATTTCAAAACTTGTATTAGCTTGTCCTGTCCCAACGCTAAATGTTAAGAAATCATGATGTAGCATTGTTTTTTCATATATACGTGGATTTACTTGCACAGCCATATTACGTATCACTTCAACATTTGGATAATGATAATGTAATGCATGACGCTGTTTTTCACTTTCTGCATGTAAATCTTTCGTTTTTTGTTTTATATACGCTCTATAACTTTTATCACGTTCAACAATGTCGATTTTATATTGCTTTAAATTTTTTATATAAGATGTGACAGATACAATAATCGTTACTAATGTCATCGCAATCGATGCAATAATAAACAGCCCATATTTCATAAAGATAGCAAGTAATACTGTTACGACAATCATGACAAGAGAAGGTGCAATAATTCTCGCCAAATGCTCCGTCGGTTTTGACGGCATACTTGAAGGTTTTGCAATTGTCATTTTCTCTTCTGGTTCACGGTAAATAATACGTGGTGAACGATGATAGTCTGGATAACCACTTTGATAATTTGTTTCTGATTCTACTAAAATAGGTAACGTAGATGTAACGTTCTCTTCTGAAGACAATACTTGAATATCTTCACTGCCTATCTCTACTAAAACACCATCAAAATATAATACGTCTCCCGCTTCCAACATTACGCTATCTTTTAGCTTCGTATAATTATGAAATACATCCCCGTCATATACGTTTACTTTAAAAGAATCGTACAACGTTTCACGAGATAGCATTAAATCTACATTTGCCCCAGCAATAGAAATATCATCATAACTGTTTTGACTAATTGTAAGAGAATGTTTCGTTCCAATATCAAACACTTTCGTTGTGCCGATAATAGATATAAAGATTTTTAAGCTCACATCTTTAGTTTTTCCAATCTCAAATTCCTTATTGAATTCTATTAATTGATTTTTTATCATCCAAGCACTTACTTCATTATTCCACTTTAATTCTACTTCCTGTTCTAAACTTGGATTTGTAATATCATTTGTCCACTCTTTTCCAATCGACACTATTGATTGCTCATTTGGATGTAATGTGCACTTATATATTTTGTCTCCATAAGTCAATACTAATAGTTGCTCCATCCGTGTTCACTGCTCCTTTTCAACTGTCTCATCAAGTGCTTACTCTTTTTTCTCTGTGTTCGACGAGTCTTTATCGTTTGATGATTTGCCATATTTCTTTTGATATTCATCCAATTGTTGCTCGTATGATTTTAATTTTTGATCACGCTCTTCTCCTGATAAATCCGGATTATTTTTCAGTGATTCAATTTGTTTAACAAGTCCGTACATAATAAGCTGAGGATCATCCAGTGTCTTAGCTAAATCTAATGATTTATCAAAATTACCTTTTCCGTTATACATCCAATACAGCAAATACTTTTCATCACTTTTCAAACTAATATTTTTCATAATTGATTTCTTTTGATCTTCACCTAGTTTTTCAACTGTAATGTACGCAAATGCTAACTCATATTTAGAGGCAACTGGTAATGATTCGAATTCTTCTTCATTTAATTGCGTAATTACTTTGTCATAATCAGTTGCTATGAAACCCGCATTTGCTTCTAATAATTTATTTTGATAAGGAAATTTTATAAAAGTGAAATATATTAAAGGAGCAGCTAAAATAACTGTCGCCGCTATGAAGGAAAAAGCTAAATATTTAAACGATTTATAGCTCTTTTTAGGTACTAACTGCATATTTTTTTCTGTTTTTGTTTGCTCCTTCTCAAAGCTGTCATCAAGAAACTGCAGTAATGCATCTAAGCTTTCCATTTGAGCAACTGTCTGTTCAAATGTCGTTTCTTTTGCATCTTTTAGTAACCCAGCATATAAATCATCAAAATTGTGCTTTTCGGAGAATAAAGCAATAATTAAACACTTATATTGTGTTAAAAATTGCTCTTCTAACAACGGGGTTGGTGGAACAATATCTCGAATTCCTCTATGTATAATGCTCGGCATTAAATTCGCATTAAAAACTACATTGTCCGGATGTAAAAAGAACGTAATTCGTTTATTTAAATATTTACGAAACTGCGCAACATTTCGGAGCAGTCTCAATTTCTCATTTCTTCCAAAACGGCTAAGATCGTCCCACTTATGTAATTTTTTGTCCACTTGAAATAGGAACGTAAACATATCATCCGTTTCTTCTATCGTTAATGGTACAAATTCAGATGATGCGCCCGTAATTATATCGAATTGACGGAAGTCTTTTATACGCGTTTGAGATTTTGTCATCTCCAATTTCCAATTTTCTTTTTCTATTTGAAATTGATAGTTCATTGCATCAATTTGAATTGTTTTTTCCGTCATGTTTATCCTCTTCTCCTTTTCTTTATAACCAGTAATAACTTATTTTCAAAAAACTAAAAGTAAGAAATATTCTTTATAAAACTTGTAAAATATCTCCGTCTGTTATTTGGTGATCAATTAAACGATCATTATCCGTTAAAACAATTGACTTATTTTTCACTTTCATTACAAAATGTGCACCTTCATGATTATCAATCTTTAGCGTATCTAATAAATTTTTCAATAAATATTTAATAGATTGATGATTCGGTATACGTAAATCATATGTATTTCCATTCCATTTACTAAAATCTACCGTTACATTAATATGCGTTTGTATTGCCATTACTTTACCTCCAACTTTTCCGAAGAACCGTATAAATACCGATGCAAATAAGTAAAACACCGCCGCCTAACAATATGATTATTGTTGTACTAATTGGCTTTTCATTCATTGTTTGATTACTTGCTACTTCATCAGCACTTTTTCTTACAACGTATTCACTACTAAACAAACTATTTTTCGTATTTTTAACACGATTATTTTCTTTTTGTTTTATAAAAAGAGAATCTCTTAAAGATTCCATCTCTTTTTGTTCTTTCTCTTTCTTTTTTTGAATTTCTTCTTCTACATCTGTATTAAATAACTCAATTGATGCTTTATCTAATTCTGTTTCCTTATGTTCCTTTTTATTTTTTTCTTGGTCTTTATCTTCAAATCGGTCTACTTTAAACTGGATCTTTCCATCATCACCAAGATAACTGTCCGCCGCGCTCCTAATCGGTTGCGCGACAAACAGTAAAAGGAAACAAATAAATGATAACTTAACCACTATGCTCCATTGTTTGATCATTTACTTCTTTTTCCTCCCATTTCTTGTGCCATACAAATAGATTGCTAACTAATCCTATAATGGCAATTACAAACAATACGATAAAAATAACTTTTCCTGTATCTTTACCGCTAATAAAATCATTTAGAAAACCTTCTATATATTGAAGCGGTGAAAATTGACGCAATTTACCTACAGAAGACATTTGGTCTACTTTACTTCCAACTGCTTCAGTTAAAAATAGATACATACTTAAAAATACTAATAAAATAAACATCCCTACCATTTTTATTTGTCTTAATAAGTATGTTGAAACTAATACGAATGCCATCATAATGATTGTGATAAACGCAATCCATAGTAAACTTTGATCCTGACCAAACTTTAATAGACGGCCTGAAATGATTCCTATACTGATTCCTTCCACAATCGATATTCCAAATGCTACTACTGTAGTTGGTACATTCATATCAATTAAAGAGAATCTCTCTTCAAAATGATCTGATTGCGTTCGTTTCTTTTCTTGATTCGCAATTGCATATGCAGTAAATAACGCAACAATGAAACAAGTTAATACGATTAAGTACGGTGTAAAAGCATTACCAGCTACAATTACCCCATCATTTTGCTTCTGAACTGGACTAGCTAAAAACTCATATAGCATCTCATTTTGACGATCTCCAATACGACTATTCGCTAAAATTTTTGTGAAGTTTTTCGAGAATGCTTTATCGTCTTCCATTTTCTTCGTAAAATCATTCAATAAAGAATCTGCCTTCGAAACAATTGTCGTTCCGCTTTCTTGAATTTCTTTTGCTTGTCCATTAATTTGATCAAATGTTTTATACACATCATCTGATGTCGATAAACTGTGCTTCGAACTCTCTACTAATGACTGAGTTTGCATCGTTAAAGATTTAATACCAGAGTCTAACGATAGTACAGCTGTTTGTTCACCAGCATTATTAGTCGTTAATACTTGTTGCTCTTCCACTAACTTTAAGCTACTCTCACGCCATTTCGCTAAACCTTTTAAATACTCCCCTAAATTTTGATTCATACTAGCTGCTTGTTGCATTGTTTCATTTAATTTCTCTGCTAGTAGCAGTGAATTTTGATCTGCACTAGTAATGAGCTGTTGGTAAGAGTCCATTTTTTGTTTTAAACCTATCATATCTTGCTTTACTTCACTCGTAATACTAGCTGATACAAGATTTGAAATTAAATCAATTACACTTTGCTTATTTAACATATAGTACAATGAATGATCAGTAGCAATCGCATCTAAAGTTCCCTCTTCAAGCTTTGGCCCCACATCATTCGTTCTTAAATCAATACCATAATACATTTGATACAGACTCATTAAACCTTGATAACTTTGAACGGTCTCGACTGCTTCTTTAATTAATACATTAGATGTATTATCTGTTAACTTCTCAGTTTTTTGATGTACAATATAATTATTTGTACGTTCAATAACTGTTGAGCCACCACCTTGATTTGGGTTTCCTCCGTTTCCGTTATCTGTTCCCGTTCCGCCTCCTGGGTTTCCTCCGTTTCCGTTATCTGTCCCCGTTCCGCCTCCTGGGTTTCCTCCGTTTCCGT
>NZ_MAOE01000080.1 GCF_001884185.1 Bacillus albus | reverse complement strand
GTTGGGACCTTGTCCCTGTGAGAGTAGGACGTCGCCAAGCAACTAAAAACACAAGTCTTTTGACTTGTGTTTTTTTATTTCCCATGGAATAGGTTCGATTCTGCAAGTAAAAAGGCTGAAATGTAGTAAGGGATTTTTTGAGCAGAAATAGTAAGGAATTGATAAATAAATGGGTAATCTTCAGAACTATAACTTCCAAGTAAATCATACCACCAATCTGTTTCGTATCTAGAAATCATACTTAAATTGTAGAGCAATAAATAATGAACAAGAAGTTCAGGTAATACAGGTTTAGGGTTTCTAGGGTCAGTTGTAAGTGGTAAGTAATAAGTATTAGCAAGATAATCGTAGTATAATGGCGTGCTATATACAGGATTCCACGATTGAATAGGAGCTGTAAAAAGCAAATTTGATTCGCTCATTTTCCCAGGAACATGTTGCATGGATAAATGCTTACAAGTTGATTCAATGTAACGTGAAAATCTTTCTGTAGTCATATGAAGGCGATCTAGTATGCTGACAGAAAAGGAAAGTTCATTTGTATTTACTGAATCGATTTTATATAAAGTAGCACCTCGTTGACTATAGCGAAATAGGTTTTGTAATTCAGGAATATTCCCCATTAAATCTAGCATGTTAAACTTCTCTGCTTCCAAGTGTTTCATGTGAAACAGCTGTTCTGCAACATGAGTAAATAATCCATTTTTTTGTACCTTCACCTCATCTTCTAAAAATTGATATCCTTGTTTTTTTCGTTTACGTGTCGTAACACCATGAGCTAAAACAGTAGTGGATTCGGGATAGTTAGGATCAATAGTTAGTAAGCAGGCTTTAAAAAGTTGGCTCATTCCATAAAACAATAACATTGGCTGAATTGAAAAGGGGGCTACCTTATATAATTCATAATAGTTTTTCCCGTGTTCTAAGTAATAAATAAAGGGATAACAGTTTTCAAAACTTTTTTTTTCAGCATCTTTTATGGAGGATTTTTCATAACAACGGGCAAGATAACGTTGTACATTTTGAGATGAAAAGAAGAAACTTAATTGCTGCCAAGTACAATGTGATTGATGCATATATTACGCTCCTTTTATTGTCTAAAAATTCTAACATATATATACGTCCTTGACAGTATTTTAACCAATTGATAAGCTACTAATAATAATTTCTGGTATCATAGGGGGAACAATTATGTGGGAATCTAAATTTGTTAAAGAAGGTTTGACTTTTGATGACGTATTACTTGTACCAGCAAAGTCAGATGTACTACCAAGAGAGGTAAGTGTTAAAACAGTTTTATCTGAAAGCTTACAGTTAAACATCCCGTTAATTAGTGCAGGAATGGATACAGTAACAGAAGCGGATATGGCTATTGCAATGGCTCGTCAAGGCGGTTTAGGAATTATTCATAAAAACATGTCTATTGAACAACAAGCCGAGCAAGTTGATAAAGTAAAACGTTCTGAAAGTGGCGTTATTTCAGATCCATTCTTTTTAACTCCAGAACATCAAGTGTATGATGCAGAGCATCTTATGGGAAAATACCGTATCTCAGGTGTACCGGTTGTAAATAATTTAGACGAGCGAAAATTAGTCGGTATTATTACAAACCGTGATATGCGTTTTATCCAAGACTACTCAATCAAAATTTCCGACGTAATGACAAAAGAACAGCTAATTACAGCTCCAGTTGGTACAACGCTAGAAGAAGCTGAAAAGATCCTACAAAAGTATAAAATTGAAAAACTCCCTCTTGTTGATAACAACGGTGTATTACAAGGGCTTATTACAATCAAAGATATTGAAAAGGTAATTGAATTCCCAAATTCCGCAAAGGATAAGCAAGGACGTTTATTAGTTGGAGCAGCAGTTGGTGTAACGGCTGATGCTATGACTCGTATAGACGCATTAGTAAAAGCTAGCGTAGATGCAATCGTACTTGATACAGCTCACGGACATTCTCAAGGTGTTATTGATAAAGTAAAAGAAGTTCGTGCAAAGTATCCTTCACTAAATATTATTGCTGGAAATGTTGCTACTGCTGAAGCAACAAAGGCATTAATTGAAGCTGGTGCAAACGTAGTTAAAGTTGGTATTGGACCAGGTTCTATTTGTACAACACGTGTTGTAGCTGGCGTTGGTGTACCACAATTAACAGCGGTTTATGATTGTGCAACAGAAGCTCGTAAACACGGCATTCCAGTTATTGCTGACGGTGGTGTTAAGTATTCTGGTGACATGGTTAAAGCTTTAGCAGCAGGAGCACACGTTGTTATGTTAGGTAGTATGTTTGCTGGTGTTGCTGAAAGTCCTGGTGAAACTGAAATTTACCAAGGTCGTCAATTTAAAGTATACCGTGGTATGGGTTCTGTCGGAGCGATGGAAAAAGGAAGTAAAGATCGTTACTTCCAAGAAGGAAATAAAAAACTTGTTCCAGAAGGTATAGAAGGACGAGTACCATATAAAGGACCTTTAGCAGATACAGTTCACCAATTAGTTGGTGGATTACGTGCAGGTATGGGATATTGCGGAGCGCAAGATTTAGAATTCTTACGCGAGAATGCACAATTCATTCGTATGTCAGGTGCTGGTTTACGTGAAAGCCATCCTCATCACGTACAAATTACAAAAGAGGCTCCAAACTACTCATTATAATGTCTTATATACAAATAGACGGAGATTTGATATCTCTGTCTATTTTTTTTTGATTATGTTAGAATAACGGTTATGTGAGTACATAGATATTGGGGGTAGCAAAAGTGAAAGGTATGTTTTGCAAAAGATTCATTGCGCTAGTAACAATGCTTACACTAGCTTGTAGTATGTTGTTACCATACAGCAATGCATCAGCAGAAACAGGATCTGCTTTAAACATTGAAGCAGGTGCAGCAATTTTAGTTGAAGCGAATTCTGGGAAAATTTTATATCAAAAGAATGCGGATGAATTATTATCAATCGCTAGTATGACAAAGATGATGAGTGAATATTTAGTTCATGAAGCAGTGGATAAAGGAAAACTTAAGTGGGATCAAAAAATTAAGGTTTCTGAATATGCGTATAAGGTTTCACAAGATGCTTCATTATCAAATGTTGCATTAGAAAATGGCGGCTCTTATACAGTGAAAGAGCTATACGAGGCAATGGCAATCTTTTCTGCGAATGGTGCAACAATTGCATTAGCAGAAGCAATTGCAGGTAAAGAAGTAGACTTCGTAAAAATGATGAATGATAAATCGAAAGAACTAGGGTTGAAAAATTATAAATTTGTCAATTCTACAGGTTTAACGAATAAAGATTTAAAGGGAATGCATCCTGAAGGAACAACAGCGGATGAAGAAAATAAAATGTCTGCAAAGGATGTTGCGACTTTAGCACAACATTTAATTAAAGATTATCCAAAAGTGTTAGATACAGCAAAAATCCCGAAAAAAGAATTTCGTCCAGAAAAAGAGAAGTTTGCAATGTCGAACTGGAACTGGATGTTAAAGGGCTTAGTTAAAGAATATGATGGCGTAGATGGCCTGAAAACAGGCTCAACTCCAGAAGCAGGAGATTGCTTCACCGGTACGGTTGAAAGAAACGGTATGCGCTTTATTTCTGTAGTTATTAAAACAAGTTCTCATACAGCACGTTTTGATGAAACAAAGAAGCTATATGATTATGGATTTGCTAACTTTGAAATGAAGCAAATGTATAAAAAAGGTTCTTCAGTAAAAGGACAAGAAACGGTTCGTGTAGAAAATGCTAAAGATAAAGATGTAGCAGTTCAAACAAAACGAGCTGTTTCGCTTCCAGTACCAAAAGGAAGTAAAGATGTTTATAAAACAGAATTAAAAGAAGCAAGTAAAGGACAAGAAGCACCTATTAAAAAAGGAGCTGCACTTGGCCAAATGGTAATTACACCAAAAGATGCGAATGATCCTGGATTTTTATCTGGTAAGTCATTACAAATAGACCTTGTAACAACATCTGCAGTAGAAGAAGCAAATTGGTTTACTCGTTCTATGCGCGGAATCGGTTCTTTCTTTAGTGGTATATGGAATAGTGCTGTTGATACAGTAAAAGGTTGGTTTTAAAAGCTCCTCATTGTAGGGGCTTTTTCTTATTCCTATTTTTCATACCGACTTTATGAAAAAGTAGTAGACAAGCATCTGATAGTTAGTGGTAGAATGTAAGAGTATTCTTAATTTTCGCCTTTAACGGGGAAAAGCAATTCACCTAGGGGGGTTTTTGTAACATGACAAATGTAACAGGGACAGAACGTGTAAAACGTGGAATGGCAGAAATGCAAAAAGGCGGCGTTATTATGGACGTAATTAACGCTGAACAAGCAAAAATTGCAGAAGAGGCAGGCGCAGTTGCCGTTATGGCATTAGAGCGTGTACCAGCAGATATTCGTGCAGCAGGTGGCGTTTCTCGTATGGCAGACCCAACAATCGTTGAAGAAGTTATGGGTGCAGTGTCAATTCCGGTTATGGCAAAGTGCCGTATCGGTCACCTTGTAGAAGCACGTGTATTAGAATCATTAGGGGTAGACTATATCGATGAGAGTGAAGTATTAACTCCTGCTGATGAAGTATACCATTTAAATAAACGTGATTACACAGTTCCGTTTGTATGTGGTTGCCGTGATATTGGAGAAGCAGCACGTCGTATTGCAGAAGGTGCATCTATGCTTCGTACAAAAGGTGAACCAGGAACAGGAAACATTGTAGAGGCAGTGCGTCATATGCGCCAAGTCAATGCAGAAATCCGTCAAGTTGCAAGTCTACGTGAAGATGAGTTAATGACATATGCAAAAAATACTGGTGCTCCTTATGAAGTACTACTTGAAATTAAACGCCTTGGTCGTTTACCAGTTGTAAACTTCGCAGCAGGTGGTGTAGCAACACCAGCAGATGCAGCGTTAATGATGCAACTTGGTGCGGATGGTGTATTTGTAGGATCTGGTATCTTCAAATCAGAGAATCCAGCGAAATTTGCACGTGCAATCGTTGAAGCGACAACTCATTATGAGGATTACGAACTAATTGCAAGCCTTTCTAAAGGATTAGGTAATGCGATGAAAGGTATCGAAATTTCAACGTTATTACCAGAACAACGCATGCAAGAGCGTGGATGGTAATTGAAGGAGAACTTTAAAATGGTGAAAATCGGTGTACTAGGTCTTCAAGGTGCAGTTCGTGAGCATGTGAAATCAGTTGAAGCAAGTGGTGCAGAAGCTGTTGTTGTAAAGCGTATAGAACAACTTGAAGAAATTGATGGTCTTATTTTACCAGGCGGTGAAAGTACAACTATGCGCCGTCTTATTGATAAGTATGCTTTCATGGAACCACTTCGTACATTTGCGAAGTCTGGTAAACCAATGTTTGGTACATGTGCAGGAATGATTCTTCTTGCAAAAACACTTATTGGCTATGAAGAAGCACATATTGGTGCTATGGATATTACAGTTGAGCGCAATGCGTTTGGACGACAAAAAGATAGCTTTGAAGCTGCACTTTCTATTAAAGGTGTAGGAGAAGATTTTGTTGGCGTATTTATTCGTGCCCCGTATGTTGTAAATGTGGCAGATGATGTTGAAGTACTTTCTACACATGGTGACCGAATGGTAGCGGTAAAACAAAATCAGTTTTTAGCTGCTTCATTCCATCCGGAATTAACGGATGATCATCGTGTAACGGCATACTTTGTAGAAATGGTAAAAGAAGCGAAAATGAAAAAAGTTGTATAAGTAACTTGCAACTTGTATAAGATTATAGTAAATTGATGGTAACAATTTTATAAAATAAGCGTGTTGATAGGAAGTAGTAACAAATGCCGTTTCTTATAGAGAGTCGATGGTTGGTGGAAATCGATAGAAACAGTTTGTGAATCCATCCTGGAATGGAATGTGGAATATCTTTATGATTAGTAAACATTTCCGGTGAAGAGCCGTTATTTCTACTTGAGAGGAAGGCGGCAATGCTTTCAACTAGGGTGGCAACGCGGGTTAACTCCCGTCCCTTTATATAGGGACGGGAGTTTTTTGTGTTTTATAAAATAAAAGGAGGAGTATATAATGCTTGATATTAAATTTTTACGTACAAATTTTGAAGAAGTAAAAGCAAAGTTACAGCATAGAGGCGAAGATTTAACTGATTTTGGTCGCTTTGAAGAGTTGGATACGAGAAGAAGAGAACTACTTGTTCAAACAGAGGAACTAAAAAGTAAACGTAACGAAGTATCTCAACAAATCTCTGTATTGAAGCGCGAAAAGAAAGATGCAGAAGCTCTAATTCTAGAAATGCGTGAAGTTGGAGAAAAAGTAAAAGATCTTGATAATGAACTTCGCACAGTTGAAGAAGATTTAGAAAGATTAATGTTATCTATTCCAAATATTCCTCATGAATCTGCTCCAGTTGGGGAAACAGAGGATGATAATGTAGTAGCACGTACTTGGGGAGAAGTGAAAGAATTTGCTTTTGAACCAAAACCACATTGGGATCTTGCTACAGATTTAGGAATTCTAGACTTTGAGCGTGCTGGGAAAGTAACAGGAAGCCGCTTCGTATTCTACAAAGGTGCTGGCGCAAGATTAGAGCGTGCTTTAATTAGCTTTATGCTTGATCTTCATACTGATGAGCATGGATATGAAGAAGTATTACCTCCGTATATGGTAAACCGTGCAAGTATGACAGGAACAGGACAACTTCCGAAATTTGAAGAAGATGCATTCCGTATTGAAAGTGAGGATTACTTCTTAATTCCAACAGCTGAAGTACCTGTAACAAATATGCACCGTGATGAAATCTTAAATAAAGATCAATTGCCTATAAGATATGCTGCATTTAGCTCTTGTTTCCGTTCTGAAGCAGGTTCAGCTGGACGCGATACACGTGGTTTAATTCGTCAGCATCAATTCAATAAAGTAGAGCTTGTAAAGTTCGTAAAACCAGAAGATTCTTATGAAGAGTTAGAAAAACTAACAAATGATGCAGAACGCGTGTTACAATTATTAGAGTTGCCATATCGCGTTATGAGCATGTGCACAGGCGATTTAGGATTTACAGCAGCGAAGAAATACGATATCGAAGTATGGATTCCAAGCTATGGCACATATCGTGAAATTTCTTCTTGTAGTAATTTTGAAGCTTTCCAAGCGAGACGTGCAAATATCCGTTTCCGTCGTGAGCCAAACGGTAAACCAGAACATGTTCATACATTAAATGGATCTGGTCTTGCAATTGGACGTACGGTGGCAGCTATTTTAGAGAACTACCAACAAGAAGATGGTACAATTATAATTCCAGAAGTTCTTCGCCCTTATATGGGAGGAAAAACAGTTATTAAGTAAATTTATAAACATTCATCGGTATGAGTGATTGGTAATTATGAGCGTTGTCAGTACTATAATGTAGGAGAGGAAAAGTAAAATTTTCCTTTCCTCATAATTTATTTTAGTAGGGTTGACTAACTGTTTTTCTTTTGATATTATATTTGATGTCAATATGGAGGTATACCCAAGTCTGGCTGAAGGGATCGGTCTTGAAAACCGACAGGCGGCGAGAGTCGCGCGGGGGTTCGAATCCCTCTACCTCCTCCAGATGTAATTGACAACAGCGCATATAAGTGGAGATTGGAGAACTCGTTACCAACACGTAACGAGTTTTTATTTTAAAACCAATCATAAAGTATGGTGTAAGGCGATTTTGTCCTTATTACACACTCATATTCCGATGATTATCTTCATAGATATGAAAGGAGTCAACATGGATCTTATTATACAAACGTTTCCTTTAGATGGAAAAACTTTATATTATGTACAATGTCCTGTCTGTAAGAACAATAGAATTTTAAACAGTGGTGCAAATGTATCACGCATTATTAGCGATGATACATTCCGTAAACTTTGTGGTTGCACTTGTGATGTAAAGCAAACTGCGACAAAAGTAGAGGCACCAAAAAAAGTTAAAAAGGAAGCTGTAAAGAAAGAAGCAGCTCCAAAACGTACAGGTAAAGTATTAACAGCAGTAATTAACGGAAAAGAAATGACTGTTAAAGAGATTGCTGAAGCATACGATATTAGTACAAGTACTGTTCGTCAGCGTATTAACGCTGGAAAACCTGAGAGTGAAATTATTGCTCCAACAAAGAAGAAGTAATTTAATAGAAAAACCCGTGCATATGCACGGGTTTTTTATTTTACAAGTTTACGTGTTTGTTTTAAAAAATGGCCAATTTTTTTAATGATCGGTTCAATGGAATCGCCATCTTTCAAAATGTCGTATTCGTTAATATTTAATCGTAAAACAGGACATGAATTAAAGTTATTAATCCAGTTTTCGTAACGCCCATGCATCTCTTTCCAATACTCAATTGGTGTTTGCTGTTCCATTGGACGTCCACGTTCTTGTATACGATCAACGATATCATCAAAAGAACCTTCTAAGTAAATTAGTAAATCTGGATGAGGGAAGTAAGGAGTCATGACCATAGCGTCAAATAAACCTTTGTATGTTTCATAATCCGTTTCTGTCATTGTTCCTTTTTCGTGGTGCATTTTTGCAAAAATTCCAGTATCTTCATAGATAGAGCGATCTTGGACAAAACCGCCACCGTATTCAAAAATTCTTTTTTGTTCTTTAAATCGTTCTGCTAAAAAGTATACTTGCAAGTGGAAGCTCCAGCGTGTGAAATCAGCATAGAACTTGTCCAAATATGGATTCGAATCTACTTTTTCAAATGATGTACGATAACCTAAAGCGTTAGCTAATGCAGTTGTCATAGTAGATTTACCAACACCTACTGTTCCGGCGATAGTGATTACTGCGTCATTTGGTATGTCATATTTTTGCCTTAAATTCATTATTATTTCGACTCCTTTAAGAGAGTATTTTGAAGGGCAGATAGGATGACGTTTAAATCGTCAGGATTTTTTATAAAATCCATATCGTCTCCGTTAAATTTTAATACTGGGATATCTGGATGGTCCTTTTTAAAAGCATCCATAGCTGTTTCGTAATCTTTTGTGAGCTGTAGTAAGTAATTTGGATCCATATTTTTTTCGAATTCTCTTCCGCGCATTGCAATTCGCTTTTGTAATGTTTCTAGGCTAGCTGTTAAATACACGATAACATTTGGTACTGGCATATCTTGTGTAAGGATACGGTAGATTTGCATGTACTTGTCATATTGAGAATCTTTTAATGTACGGGATGCGAAAATTACATTTTTAAATATATGATAATCCGCTACTACTGGCTTCCTTTGATTCAAATACTTTATGTTAATATCTTCTAATTGTTTGTATCTATTACAAAGAAAGAACATCTCTGTTTGAAAACTCCATTCGTCGATGTCTTCATAGAACTTTCCTAAAAAGGGGTTTTCATCAACAATCTCTTTCAATAAGTGGAGTTGCATGTGAGTTGAAATTTCCTTCGCAAGTGAAGTCTTTCCAACACCAATTGGTCCTTCAACCGTGATAAATGGTACTCCGGTCACGCTGTTTCCTCCTTTCAATCAGTGATTTACCGTGACTACTAAAAACACAAAACAGAATTATTGTAGCACAAGAGGGAAGCGAGCGGGTTAATTTGCTATAAAAAGTTAGAAAATAGATATATGTATTAATTAAATTTTATTTGAGATGATGGTCCTATATTTGCTTTTAATGTGGCTTTCATTATTTTTAAAGCATGTAAGTTATCCTGATCATGATTAGATGCAATACAGTCCTGTGGTACATACAGTGTATAATTTCTCATATGAGCATCGTTAGCTGTAAAGAGGATACATATATTTCCGGCGACTCCTGTTAATATGAGATTTTCTATTTTTAAATAGCCTAATAAAGAATTTAAAGGTGTTTCATAAAAAGCAGAGTAATGTGGTTTAATGAAAATATAATCATCAGAATTTGGAGCAATCTTATGAATGATATTTTTACTATACTCATTTGTACAATGAGTAATTAGTTGGTCAATATCAGATCTCCAAAGTTGATAATGGTCATTAATATAAATGATGGGGTAGCCGAAGGCTTTCATTGTTTTCTTTAATTGTAAAATAGGAGTTGTTATAATTTCGCATTTTTTAGCTAGGATAGGTCCGTGTGAAAATTGAAAATCATTAATCATATCGATAATGAGTAAGGCAGTGTTTTTCATATGTAATCCCCTCTCTTTTTTCTTAGGGTGGATTGAATTTGTAAAAGTTATCCCATGTGTAGTAAATGGAAAAAAGTATATTTTATTTGTAATGAAAGGACTATGTTATGGAACACGATCAGGATATTTATTTTATGCAGTTAGCAATAGAAGAGGCTAAAAAAGCAAAGGCAATACAAGAGGTACCAATTGGTGCAGTTATAGTGTTGGATGGTGAAGTAGTTAGTGTTGCTCATAATTTAAGGGAAACTGAGCAAAGATCAATAGCTCACGCTGAGTTGTTAGCTATTGATGAGGCGTGCAAAAAATTAGGGACATGGCGTTTAGAAGATGCGACATTATATGTAACATTAGAACCTTGTCCGATGTGTGCGGGTGGAATTGTTTTATCACGAGTGAAGCGAGTTGTATATGGTGCAAGTGATCCGAAAGGTGGATGTGCGGGGACATTGATGAATCTATTAACAGATGAACGCTTTAATCATCAATGTGAAGTAGCGGCTGGTGTATTAGAAGAAGAGTGCGGTACTTTGTTAACAAACTTTTTTAGAGAGCTTCGTAAAAAAAGAAAAGAGATCAAGAAGTTAGAGAAAAGCAAAGAGAATTAACGTATTTGCATTTTATAAAAAAACAAGTTATACTGATAGTGCCTTTAATGAAGGCAACCGAATATTGGTTTTAACTTTGCCGTGCTAAGCGGGGAGGTAGCGGTGCCCTATACTCGCAATCCGCTCTAGCGAGGCCGAATCCCTTCTCGAGGTTATGTTGCTGTAAGGTCTGCCTTAAGTAAGTGGTGTTGACGTTTGGGTCCTGCGCAACGGGACCCCGTGAACCTTGTCAGGTCCGGAAGGAAGCAGCAATAAGCGGGTCTTCTCGTGTGCCGCAGGAGTGCCTGAACCGAGCTAACTGCTTAAGTAACGCTTATGGTACGTAATCGACAGAAGGTGCACGGCAGTTATATATGTATACAAAACTCACCTTAATACTAAGGTGGGTTTTTTGTATGGAAAATAACTTTTGGAATCTATAAACAGAATGGGTTATAATAAATGAGATAATAACCTTTGAGGGAGGCCGTATTTTCGTGTCATACCAAGCGTTATACCGAACATGGAGACCGCAAAAATTTGAAGATGTAGTCGGTCAAAAGCACGTGACAAAAACGTTGCAAAATGCCCTTCTTCAAGAGAAAGTTTCACATGCTTATTTATTTTCTGGGCCGAGGGGAACAGGAAAAACGACCATTGCAAAAGTATTTGCAAAAGCAATCAACTGTGAACATGCTCCGGTAGCTGAACCTTGTAATGAATGTCCCTCTTGTTTGGGGATTACACAAGGATCAATTTCGGATGTATTAGAAATTGATGCGGCTTCAAATAACGGTGTAGATGAAATTCGAGATATTAGAGATAAAGTAAAATATGCTCCAAGTGCTGTAGAATATAAAGTATACATTATTGATGAGGTTCACATGCTTTCTATGGGTGCCTTCAATGCGCTTTTAAAAACGTTAGAAGAGCCGCCAGGACATGTCATCTTTATTTTGGCGACAACAGAACCACATAAGATACCACCTACGATTATTTCGCGTTGCCAACGTTTCGAATTTCGAAAGATATCAGTAAATGATATTGTTGAGAGATTATCGACGGTTGTGACTAATGAAGGTACGAAAGTAGAAGATGAGGCGTTACAAATTGTCGCACGTGCTGCTGAAGGTGGTATGCGTGATGCACTTAGTCTTATTGATCAGGCAATATCTTATAGTGATGAAACAGTTACGACAGAAGATGTATTAGCTGTAACAGGTTCTGTTTCTCAGCAATACTTAGGTAACTTAGTAGAATGTATACGTGAAAATGATGTATCAAGAGCATTGCGTATTATAGATGAGATGATGGCTAAAGGGAAAGATCCAGTTCGCTTTATGGAAGATTTCATTTACTATTATCGCGATATGCTTTTATATCAAACTTCACCACAACTGGAACATATGTTGGAACGAGTGATGGTAGATGAGCAATTCCGTATGTTAAGTGAAGAAATGCAACCGGAAGTAATCTATGAAATCATTCATACCCTTAGTAAGGGACAACAGGAAATGAAGTGGACAAATCACCCGCGAATTTTCTTAGAAGTTGTTATGGTCCAACTGTGTCAACAGTTTATGATGCAAGCAAACGGTGCAGATCGTTTACAAGCGATTATGAACAGGATGCAGCAATTGGAGAAAGAGTTAGAACAAGTTAAAAAGAATGGTGTGCCGGCTGGTGTGCAGCAGGAAGTAAGAGAGACGCGTGCAGCACCAAAGCCAGTACGGACAGGTAGTATGAAAATTCCTGTCGGGCGCGTAAATGAAGTATTAAAGCAAGCGAAGCGTCAAGATTTAGAACAATTAAAAGCTGTGTGGGGTGAATTGTTAGGAAGGCTCAAAGCATACAACAAAGTAGCGTTTGCTGTTTTATTAGAAAATAGCGAACCGGTAGCGGCTTCGGATGATACTTACGTTTTAGCGTTTCAATATGAGATTCACTGTAAAATGGCGAGCGAGAACCGAGAAGCTATGGACACAGTGGAACAGGCTTTATTTGAATTGCTAAGTAAAAGATTAAATATGATTGCCATTCCAAAAAGTGAATGGGGTAAAATCCGTGAAGATTTTTTACAGCGTGAAGGCGGAGCTTCTGAAGAAAGCCCAGAGAAAAAAGAGGATCCTCTTATAGAAGAGGCAGTAAAATTAGTAGGGCAAGAACTTATTGAAATAAAAGAGTAATAATAATTAGGAGGAATTAATTATGATGCGTGGCGGAATGGGAAATATGAATAACATGATGAAACAAATGCAAAAAATGCAAAAGGATATGGCAAAAGCGCAAGAAGAACTTGGTGAAAAAACAGTTGAAGGTACAGCTGGTGGCGGTATGATCACAGTTATTGCAAATGGTCATAAGCAAATTCTTGAAGTGAAAGTGAAAGAAGAAGTTGTAGATCCAGAAGATATCGAAATGTTACAAGACTTAGTTTTAGCTGCAACGAACGATGCACTTAAAAAAGCTGATGAACTTTCAAACTCTACAATGGGTAAATTTACAAAAGGCTTAAACCTACCGGGTGGAATGTTCTAGGAGGATATTGATATATGCATTATCCAGAACCAATATCAAAACTAATTGATAGCTTTATGAAATTGCCAGGAATCGGACCGAAAACAGCGGTTCGATTGGCATTTTTCGTATTAGATATGAAAGAAGACGATGTGTTAGGTTTTGCAAAAGCACTTGTAAATGCGAAGCGAGACTTAGCATATTGTTCTGTATGCGGGCATATTACTGACCGTGACCCTTGTTATATTTGTAACGATTCACATCGAGATCAATCGGTTGTTTGTGTTGTGCAGGAACCGAAAGATGTAATCGCAATGGAAAAAATGAAAGAGTATCAAGGTGTATATCATGTGTTACGTGGTGCTATTTCTCCAATGGAGGGAATTGGACCAGAAGACATTAATATCCCGCAACTTTTAAAGCGACTACACGACGAAACGGTACAAGAAGTAATATTAGCAACAAACCCTAATATTGAAGGGGAAGCTACAGCAATGTATATATCCCGCCTCTTAAAGCCGACAGGTATTAAAGTAACTCGTATTGCACACGGTCTGCCAGTTGGTGGAGATTTAGAATATGCAGATGAAGTAACACTGTCGAAAGCGTTAGAAGGTCGTAGAGAAGTATAAGAGGAGAAACAAAAATGTTCTTTCAAAAAAAGGGTAAATTGCGTAAAGAGTATGATGATAAGTTAATTGTACTATTAGAAAAGGTAAAGAATGAGTGGTTACGTCAGAAGAGAATGGTAGAACAAAGCGTTGAACCATCTCAAGATGTACTTTGTTCTTTAAAAATAGCAGAGGCGAAATATTTCTTCTTGTTAAAAGAAGCAAAACGTCGTCCTGTAAAAATGGAACAATGGTAAAAGGTTCTGCTGATAAAGCAGAACCTTTTTATTTTATCTTTAGCAGTTACTTTGTTTGGAAAGAACAAGTAATGGTTGTTATGAAGAAAGTGTTACCGAATAAAGGTGAATAAGACAAAACGACTGGAGTTATATGATACATGTTCTTTTTTATCTTCTTGTCCCATACAAATAAGTGTGTATAGGTCATTCATAAGGAGGAAAAAATGAATTCTACAATTATTATTGTTGGTATTCTTACATTAGTTTTTATTTTCCTTGTTTTTGGTGTTTCTTCTAAGCCGTTACGTTTTATAGGAAAAGCGCTTTTTCATGTTACTTTGGGAGTAGCATTACTTTTTATCGTAAATGTTATAGGAACATATTTTGATTTTCATATTCCAATTAACTTGGGAACCGCAACAATTACAAGTTTATTAGGTCTACCTGGTGTTGCTGCATTAGTGGTTATTAAGCTTTATATCATGCCAAGATAAATTTATTTTGGCATTTTTTTTAAAAGTGTTGACGAATCAATGATTAATATGGTAAATTAATAAGCGTCGTCAGGAACGAAAGAAAAAAGTTGTTGACAGATTTAATGCAAAATGTTAAATTATAAAAGTCGCTGAAACGCGATGTTGAACTTTGAAAACTAAACGAAACAAACAACGTGAAACGTCAATTTTTA
>NZ_MAOE01000079.1 GCF_001884185.1 Bacillus albus | reverse complement strand
TTTTTGATGATTTCAGTTGAGATTTTGTCTAAGTAATCTTTTCTAGCATTTGATATGTATTCATGAATTCTAGCTATTTTTACTCGTTGTTTATTCCAACGAGAAGATCCTTTCATTCTTCTAGAAAGAACACGCTGTGCTTTCGCCAACTTATCTTCTAATGATTGGAAAAACTTCGAATTTTCATAGGGGGTTCCATCTAACAAAATG
>NZ_MAOE01000078.1 GCF_001884185.1 Bacillus albus | reverse complement strand
ATACGTCCCGTTATTTCACGACTTTTGGCAAATCGAACAAGACCTAGTTTTGGCAATTTTATTTTGTTTCCTACAACGGCAATGTTTTCATTTGTTTGTTTTGTGGTATAAGATTGTACGTTATTTTTCTTGGATTTGAAACGCGGGACACTATTTTGTTTTTTGAAAAATCGTGTATACGCATCCGCAAGGTTGCGAACAGACGACTGAATCGCAATACTATCCACTTCTTTGAGCCAAACAAACTCTTTCTTCATGGCAGGAAGTTTGGCAGAGCATGTACCATATGTTAAACCTTTTCCAGTTTCTTTATATGTGTGATCCCATAGGGATCGGAAATGATTGAATACAAAGCGAGAACAACCTATTGTTTTATTAATTAGAATTGCTTGTGCTTGATTTGGATAGATACGAAACTTAAAGGATTTATTAATTATCATTTGATTCACCTCCATTTCGGTATATGACTATTATACGCCGAACATACATTCGGTATATGGTGAAGTAACACTTTCTATATGTCGAACAAGTAAGATGGCTTCCTGCCATCCCTTGTTCGAAGCCAATTCATCTCCCACCTACTCACTTCACGTTCCTTGAGGAAGGAGTCTTCTTGGCTAAAATGATAAAAAAGACATTGAACCAATTAGTTCAATGTCTTTTCGCTTCTTACATATTTGTATATTCAAAGTACAATTTTTCCGGTTTTCCATACATGTTAATTTCATCTTGATATACAACAGCAAATTGTTGAGACACCTCAATGTTTTCCATATAAGATAATGAAGCAGCTGCTTCTATTTTTTCTTTAATTTCATTAGGAATAACTGTGTAAGATAAACTTCTCATCTTACTTCCTAACTTTGTATTGGTAGCAGTTTCATAATAAATTTCGGTAATTAAGACCTCATTATCATCTGGATCATACATATATCCTCGGTTAACTGTAATCATATTATAGTGCTCCTCTCATTTTTCGTTTTCTAATTCTTTGTGCTTTTAGCATTGCAACGAGTACCTTATTTTTATAAAAATTCTCTAGTTTCTAATTTTTATATGCCATTCTTTCTCCAGTCTACTATAAATTGGTATTTAATATCTTTTTTTAGTTTTGAATTCAAAAAGTCTTAACAATACTAATGATTTAGGCTACGAATTCATTCTTCACATTCTTTATTTTACTATTCTTAGAAGAGTGTAAGGACTGCCAGTAGTTTTAAGCTTATTACAGATATCCTGTAATAAGCTTAATGTTTCCTATCCATTATGGATGACTTTAGTTTGTTCGATTGTATTTAATTTTGATAGTTCAATTATTCCAAACAATCGCAAGCAGGTACGTTTTCTTTAAATAAAAACCTACTGTTTCATAAGAAATATGAGCACAAATCACTCTCACGTTTTCATATTATCCCTCCTCTAAAGTAAACAAAAAAGCACAATATATGTGCTTTTTTGTTTAGCATATTATTAGCCCAAAAGGTCTATTTATAAGTGATTCCTAACTTAAAAACAACATAAAAAGGGCTTCTTTAAGTCGATTGAAAATGTGCATAGCAAAATAAACTATATACATTAATCGGCTCAAAGAAGCCCTTTCACAATTGAAACAAGAATACAACTTGCTTCTACAACTCAACCACAACTCATAAAGCGTGGGAATAAACGGAATCAATTAAACAATAAATATACGTTTATATTAAACTATTTTTATATTGTATTCAATTGTTTTAATTAAACGAATATAAGCAGCGGTTTTATATGCAGTTGTTATATATATTAAATAATAATGCCCCTGTTTCTCCTGCTATAGATCCCCTTTTATTTTCGGTTCTTGGTATTACAGATTTTCCGAACGGGAAATCCTACTATGGTGCGATATTACCCCTTTTAAGGGTGGGATGAGAGTGAGGTCAAATGCGATGTACAGATAAAATACCGAAGGTACGTTCTGTACATCAAGCATTTGAAATGGTATGATTTTCATAATAGGCAAGTAAAAGTCTCTAAAACAATCTTGTTCTCTAAAAACAGAATACATATGAGGTTGGAGTAACAAATTCTTCTACTCCGTAAAATGTATTGAGTGGTCAAGCACAAGACGCTAAAACACATTTGAGAACTCACAATCTGACTCGTTTGGTAATAGAACGAGTGCCGTATCTGCTATATGCACCGGATACGGAGTGGTGATGGCACACCGCAATCTTGCACATCAGCGATACTAGAAATAGACTTCGCCTTTGGTAGCAAGAATCCCACTGACGTTAGTCAGCATATGGCTTTAGCCGTGGGAGTGTCAATTCATGTACTGCATTTCAAAATATAGTTTTTCTGGTTTTTGATTTTGGTCTAAATAAAAAAGTATTTCTCTAATAGTTCCTTTTTCAACTTCAATATTTTCCATATAGGACTTACTTTCATTTTTTTTAACCTTTTGAAAAATAGAAGTAGGTAGCTTTACTGCACAAAATACCCCCATCTTACTTCCTAGCTTTTTATCTGAAGCCGCATCGTAGAAAATTTCATTTACAATTACTTCATTATCATCCGGATCGTACATGTACCCTCTTTGTATGCGTAGCAATGTATTACTCCTTTCTTGTATATTTTATTTTAATAATAACAACATCTATATATCATTGTTGTTAAAACAGGCATCAAGTAGTATTATTTCGTAAAATCTGTACTTTGTATAGAGGTAGACATGGGATAATTAGCTCTCTTAAGTTGTTTATAAATATTTCATGCTTTTTATACAATAAACAAGCCACCCTCTAAAAGAAAGCAATAGCTTGTAAGGGTGGCTTAGTTTATTGTGAATAGCTTTGTATTTAATTGCTTAATCTTTCCTTCTGCAAGAGGTTGATAAAAGGCATGTTGTAATCCTTCTACATGTAACGTTTCTCCTATACATAGTAATACTTTACCAGGAATTAGATCGAGTAGTAGTTCATTATTAATTTGCTTTGCTTGTTTTTCAGTAGAAATATAAATAACTAGGATTGTAGGGTTATTCCCTAAATCGTTCATAATAACATCCTTACCTGACTCTACGAAATCTCTCCATCTAGCGATAATTTGTCTTAAGCGATCTTTTTTATCTGTTAATAAGGTAGAGTATACAACAAAATTAAATTCTTGATTTACTCCTCCCTGCACAGTAAAACTTAAAGGAGGGGTAAAAACCCCTTTACTAATAGATGGATGCATAATATGCCCTATAAAGGAAGGAGCATAACGCAGGTGGCAAAGTAGGTCTATATCATGCCAATAGCGTAGATGAACATATTTACCGTGATTATCAAGACGCTCTGGAGCAAAGAAGAACATATTACCTTTCCAGTATTTTAAGATCTTGTAACCATTATCGGATAATGTATATGTTTCTTCAAAGATTTCCAAATCAAAACTCTTAACCCGCCATTTTTCAATTAGACGATAGTAAAGTAATCCTTGAAGTGCATCATTTATTTTCTTACGTGAGTATTTGTTCTTGAATAAATATAGTAAATGATTGAATCGAACAGATGTATGAACACCAATGAAAGTGAGTATGGCATACTGTTCCTCTGTCAAACGCTGCTTAAACTTAACCAATTCTTCATAAGAATGGAATACATAGAATTTATCCAGTCCATGTATTCGATATATTTGAAGTCCCTGTACATCCTCATTTGATAAATGAGGAATAGATGGTACATAAGTAGGCAATTGTTTCTCTATTGTACGCATAATCATTCATTAAAATTGGTAAATTGATGAATTAGATTTTTTACTCTGCCCTTGGGGATAATTTAGGATACGTACAGTTCCTTTTCTATTTTTGGCATCAATATTAAGCAGCTCGCATGTAACAATCGTTTGGTTTATTGCATCTTCTGCAGTTGGGTTGGCAAGATTACGGCTCTTTAGTCCTTTAAACTGAATACCTGGTGCAACTTCTACGAAAATACCAGCAATTGCATCTACCCCTACTATTTTACCTACAAAGCGGTCACGGCGTTTTTTTAGCTCTAATAGCTTATCCATTGGGTCTGTTTCTAGTTTCTTTTTATTTCCTCTAAATTCATAACGACCATTCTTTTCTACTACTTTATCAATGATAAGTTCTACAACATCACCAATCACAATATTCTCTGGACGTACAAAGGAGTGTGACCATTGGGAATACCTCACTCCTACGGTTACACCATGAACCTCAACTAAAACAGTTTGTGCAGATGGAATATGTCCAGAGACAGTTCCTGTGTATACTTTATTCCCCTCTTGTGCAGTTGCTTCTTCATACAACCTCTTTTGAAGTGCTAGTTCTCCCGCGGTAATAGATACGACGGCGAAGTTACCTTCTTCAGTTCTTTGGAAGTGCTCAATAATAACAGGCTTTGTCCTTCCTACTAGCCACTGAGGGTTTTTAGGAATATTGATTCCAGCCTCTGTAATGGGACAGTATGCAGTCGTATGAGTACCGATTTCAATTGTAAGTACTTGTATACGCTCTGATGTACCATTTTTAGTTGGAAATAGTTTTTCAGAAACGACAGTAATTAATCCTTTCCCTACAATACGCTCACGTTTCATACGAGCTAATTCTTCTAATTCATGCTCTCGTACTCGTTCAAATTGATTAAAGGTTATTTCTACATGCATTTCCTCTATATTGTTGTTCTCTGGTTCAAAAGCCATCCCTAGTTCTTCTGTAATTTGAGTGTTTACTTTACCTTCTGCCATCATATTTTCCTCCTAGAACGTAAAAAAGGACACACCTGTACCGTTGGAATGGTACGTAAGGTGTGTCCTTCACGTAAGTTATGCTTTATTTGTATAGTTATTAATTTAAATATAATGGTATTATATGATTTTTGCAAGTATAAAATTAGTATGAGTTTAAATGTAGTAAAAGATTATCGTATAAGAGTTAAAACATATAATCCAATTGGATAGCTTATTTCTGACGAAACAGTGAATAGAAGAATTACAACTCTTTTATACTGGCTAAGTTCCATAGACAGTGGATAAAAAAGGGTGCTAATAATGAATTTGTTTTTTTATATATAAAGCTAGTTACAACACTCAAGATAAATGGGAAAATACGATGATATATCCCAAAAATACATATAAGTAATTTTTAAAGTTGGTAAAAAATGACCAATGAATTTTTTTAAGCATATATTGTCTTGCTTTTGTAGGAAGAAAAAACACTATCAAAAAAATCAGGGTTATTATAAAAGAATCATTCATTTGAGTATATATTGTAATATTGAATAAGTATTCAAAGAGTTTTAAAAGGAAAACTACTCCTATAAACATTAGGGTACAGTACATTGAACTACTCACCACTTAACGTCCTTACGGACTGTTTGAAGTGGGAGATTCCTGCGAACACCGGTGTATCCACCGGTTATCTTAGCAGGCTCTACCCGTAGTCCCTACGGTGAAAACATAAGTATCTTGTACGTTGACTCACCACACTACCTACTTTAGCTTGGTTTTCGCAACTTCGGCAAGTATGGGGCGAAAGAACGTTGAAGATTTTACGGTTGCAACGTTTTTCTGCAACCAACCTCATATCTTCAGTTTTCAAAGAGCAATCTGTACAAGTAAATGATAGCAAACATGTTGGCTTATGCCAACCGACATTCATCTCCCACCTAAAATTGGTGTTTCACACCTTCACATTTTTGAGGAAGGAGTCTTCTGTCGGAAAACGATAAATTCTTAGATTTTTTGATATCTACCAACCCCTATTCCGTTTATTTCTATTTGTGTATATTTTTTACACAATAATTAGTTTTATTTTATCATATTTTAGGTAAGATTATTGTTTTAAAAATTATATAAATTTATCGAGATGTAGGGTTTGAATATTAATAGACTAGTTTTCGATATTACCAAATATATCATCCAGACTTTTACTCATAACATTGGATATATTGGTCTTTGGTTGCTCATTTTTGTTAAGCTGTGATTGCGTATTGTTATACTTATTTTTTTGTTGGGATTTCAAGCGATTTTGTTGTTCTTTATAGCTCATGGATTTATATTCACGCTGTTCCTCATCATTTCTAATGGTCCCTATCATGTTTTTTTCTAAGTTTTGATGAACAGTAAGGCTAATGGATTCGTAAACTTTTGCAACTTCCTCTTCAAGCTTATTCTCTTCAATGTGATTAACCGTTTTTGTAACTGGAATCGTACTGATCTCTACATTTTCTTTTTTTTCTTTTAAAATTGGGGTAGATTCTATATTTGTTTTTGCATCCCCTGTTATTGAAATTGAAAGTTCATTTTCTGGGGATTCTTCTGGAAATGTTGCAGTCTCATCAGAAATTTCGGAATGAATTATAGAGTCTTTGTTCCACTCTTGTTCTAATGTAGTAATAGATAATTCTTTGTTCATTTCCTCTACTTCCATGTTTGTTTCAGGGCATTCTTCTATATGAGGTAATTCTACACTTATGACTTCCTCAATATGTTCCTCCGGGACTGTATTAGTTATTTCAGGACTTACACTTTCTATTGATATTTCTTCTAATACTGGCAACTCGCCATTTCGTTGTAAGGCGTCTATTAATCTCGATGCACGTGTATAAGTTATTTTAAAATTGTCCTGCAGTAAAGATATAGACGTGGTACCAGCTTTTTTTACAAAAGTTAAAACATCGTCATATAGAATATCTTTAAAGAAACTTGTCTCTCCTTGCGTAACCTCGTTGTCTTCGCCTGAAATGGCTACCTTTTGTGAATTAGTATTCTCTATACTTTTATCAAGTAATTGGGTAGTATTAATATCTGATTCTCTTGGTAATATTGGTATACTATTATCATTTGAAATTAGAACTGTACGAGGGCCATTCCCTGCATAAGAACTTACAACTTGATTTTGTTCTAACTTCTCAATAAATCGAGCAGCTTTCATATAGCTAATTTTAAATTTTCTTTGCAGAAAGGCTGGAGAGACTTGTTGTGATTCAATAACGAATTCTTTAATTTCTTTATACAATTTATTTTCAGCCTCTTCTTTATCAACCTCGATCTGTTCGCTGACAACTGCAGAATCGTTTGATGAGATTGTACTTTCGGATTTATGTCCCCTATAATTCTCCAATGATACAATGTATTGTTGCTCACCTTGTAATTTTATTGGTATATCTTTCTCCATTTCCTCATCTTGCATAGGGAATAAAGGGACAAATTCTTTCATCTTCTCTGCATCTACATGCTGCATAGGATTTGCTTTGACGATAGATTCATTAATAAGACGGAGACGTTCATTTTCCCAATATCGTCCTATTTCCATATCTACCTGAATAACCGCTTGAATAAATTCTTCTTTTGGTACAAAGTTACTCGTAATTTGTTGTACGGGTTGGACATGATTGTCTTGTACAATACGGGCAGCACAGATGAATGCACCTTGTGCCATGATATCTCCTGGTGACATAATAACTTCTTTTGTTTTCTGATAGGTTGATCCTAATCGACTAACAGGATTCTCTTGCATAGGAGAAATACCTTGTTCGGATTCCGCCTCTTTAAATTCCTCTTTTTCACCAAACATGTCAGAGAAGATTTTTGCATCATATGGCGTTACATCTCCAAATATCATTTTGTTACGGAATGAGCCCAGTAAGGTAAACATGTATTGCTCTGTGAAGTCGAGAGCTAATTGAGATAGTGTTTGGCTAGCAATTGTTAGAATTACTTTATATTTACGAGATTGTGCAGGGAATTCTTTAAATGGCCGCACCACATAATCCGGAAACTCATCGACAATAATGTGATGGTAAGGTGAGATATTTGGCACTCTACGGAATACTGCATTCTGCATACTTAACAATATAAATTTTCCTAATACGTTTGAAAGGTCTGCTAACTCCCCTTTCGCTGTATTAACAAGTAAAATGCCCCCTTGCTCTAAATGAACATCGAAATCAAAATCGGATGTTCCAAATAAAACGCGTCGTATTAGAACGTTAGAAGCCAAATCTTTTAAGATATTACGTAAACCTTTAACATATTCTTCTTCTCTGTCATAATGCATTGGTTGTCCGCGATATTTCCCTGATTTATAAACTGCTGGTTCTCCTTGGAAGCCTGTTTTTTCACGAATGGTATTATCAAACCATTCATCAATACCTTTTATAATTTTATATTCATTTTTTTGGTCACGTGAAGCATCCCCGCTTTGAACAAAATCATATAACTTCTCTACTTGTACCTTTAAAAGTTTATGCATACGATGGACACGTTCTACATCATCATACATCTCAATTAAGTCGTCGAAGGTAACATCTTTTTGTGGGTTGTGTAGTTTTAGTAAATAGATATGTTGTTTAAGGTGGTTACGCTGGGCCTGTTCAAAGAACGCATTGTTAGATTCAGACAAACCTTGAATAACCATTGCGAAAACCTCTGCTACTTTATCAACTGGTCCTCGCAGAATGTTTATATTTTTGGTATCAGGATTAGTTGGATCGATATAGTAAACAGAACTTGCAGGGATCTTATGTGCTTGTACCAACTTAAATACTTTTTGACATAAATCATTACTAGGTTCAATAACAGTCACACCATTTAAATATGTTCCTTTTACTTCTTCTGTATCATAATCATTCTTTTTATACGCTGTTTCAAACTTATTTATGAAACGTACCATCCAGTGTAAATCTTGATTTATCATAGGAATAATTAAACTTGATGTTTTACCAGAACCAATCGGACCAATAATAATTCCATTTAGCGTTCTATCTTTCCCCTTAATACGAACCATCTCTTTATGCTCAATATGAGGCCCGATTTCTACATCAGGATATATTTGTTCTTCTTGGCTATTAAACCATTTTTGCAACTTGTGATTTTTATATTCGTATTTTTGTGCCCACTTTAATATCTCCCCTCGGTAACGAACAATATGGCCACTATACCAAAGTGTAAACAAAATCATAAATACTGTGGGTAAAAATACAAAAATCAAAATGAGTGTGTGAAAATTTCCTGTTAAAACCTGGCCTATTGCCTCATATTCACCAAAATTAATATGTTTTGATTTATCCGTGAGATAAGGAATAACCTTTGCATGGATCGGAGCAGTTGCAAACCATAAAAATTGGATATCAACTGCAATGTGAGAGGTAATTAAGATTAACAAATTTCCATTTTTGACATGTAAAGCAGGAATGCGGCTGTAAAACCTAAAGCTAAATTCTCCTAATAGTAAAGAGAAGAACATTAAAATAAGTGGTATATATGTAATTTCTATAGGATAAGACGGTGGTTCAAATGCATAGTAAAGTAACTTTATGTAGTTTACTAGACCGAATCCAAATGAAAAAATAAATCCACTAATTAAGGTGAGTGTAGTAAATAACGGTAACCGTTGTTTAAGTGTCCCCATAGAAAATCACCTACATCTTACAGGTATATTTGAATTTTATGATGGAATGTGAAGCGATTATTGAATTCAGGTTTAAATTGCTCTTTTGATTTTTCTAAAAAGAATTTCGCCGCATCTTCGGTTTGTTTTAAATATAAATCAATACTACTTCTTTCACATAGTTGGTCATATTCTTCTTGAGAAAGTACTGCAATATTCACCTCTATTTTTTTATTTGTTGCTGTTTCAATTATGACATCGTACCAAAAGTAATTTGGCTTTCCAGGAACTTGGATATCTTGTAAAGAAACATTAAACGTTGCACCCTCTTCTGTAATATGTTTAAGTACAAGTTCTGGGTTCTTAAATGCTTCTCTTGCAGAGAGCACTCCCCCATTCGTTGTTGTTGCAAATTGTAAATTCATTATCATTTTCCACCTTTCTTCATACAAAAAAAGACAAGCGACACCCACTGTAAAAACAGCGTGTGTCGCTTGCCTTAATTTCATATGTTCTGATTTGATTGTAGTTTTCATTATATGTTCAAACGTTATTCTAACACTTTAAATAATGAAAATCAATAAAATTATATAGAGTTATATAGAAAATAATAGATTAATATAATTCTACAAGTTTACGTCTTTTCGGATGAATGTTATTTGCGGTACGTACCAGAATCTGTTCATCCGCTTCTATAGTGACACTTTCATTTTGTAAGGATAGCAGTAGAACGTTTTGATAAGCGTTCATTAAAAGAATATCTCTAGGTTTTTCACGTTTCGGATAAATAACAACAAGTGGAACGCCTTCGACTCCTTCTTTTCTTGAAAATATGACATCGTCTAGTCTAGCAATCATCCGGTAATCATTTTCATTTCCGAAAATAAAGAAGAAATCTTGGATAACATCTTTATCTCTCTTATACGTTCGTCGAAGGCCTCCATCTATTGGTTCTTTGAACGCTTGAACCCTTTCAACAAATGCGTAACGCCAATCGGCATCTCCTACTGAACGCTGAGATAAAGATAAAAGAATATCTTGTTCAAAGTTATGATTATCATCTATTCCAAGGATGATATCTGAAATTACATCTCCAGCATTTTTAAGTGAGCAGACGTGTATATGTAGATTGGGTAGATTCATTAACATTTCATGATATTTCCGTATGGAAAATAATAGATTTTTCATACGCACGTATGGTGGTTCAGCATCTTCGGCAAGGAACATAGATTTGTCGTACATAACAAAAACAACGGTTATATTCTCATTCATTTTTTGTGAAAATTCTATGTACTTACCTACTTTTTCAACTAAGGTAGCATTTGTTTCTTTACACATATCCATCTCGATATAGATATTTTTATCTAGATATGAAATATGTTCATCAGGAATCAAAGGCAACTGGTCATCCTCAATTGTCATATTTTGTTTCTGGTAAAAAGAACGAATATCCATTTTATATAATACTTCATTGGTTTGAGCTTTCTTTGTAGTCGCTAGAAGAGTACGGATAATGACTTCGCGTGAACATACTGTGTGAAAAGAAGTTGCTCGTGAGTACCTTCTTTTGGAACTTTTTTTAGGAATTCTCCCTATCTCCATTAAAAATTCAATTGTTTTTTCTTTTAAGGCAAATAAGGCGCGTTTCGTAATGCTGTCATCCCTTTTATCTATTTTTTTAGTTAGCAAAGCTCCGTATTGTGAGTATCGATCAAGCTTTGTAAATATGCTAGCTTCAGAACATTCTCTTCCCTCAAATGCACTATATAACATTGTGATTTGTCGTGTTGTAAGAGCTCTTTTGTAATATAAAACTGTTAACATAAAAACGTCTGCTTCTTTTAAGTGAAAATGTTTTTTGGTACCTGGACGTTTATATTTATACACTTCTCCGGACAAAGTATACACCTCTTATATTAAATTAGACTTAAAATAAATCCCTATCATTTTTAATATACTATTACATCGATATAGTGGTTGTAAAATAAGAAAACATGAATAAGAGGTTTTGCTTTTCAGAGATACCCAATTTTGTACACCAGAGTTGGGATGGTAATTACACTTATAAACCTCTTATAGATTATGGGTTTATATGGATCTATTAAACCTTTCGTGTTGTTAGGCCGATATACTACTAGATAGCTAACAATAGTTATAATGAAATTTCGTTAATAAAATAATGTTATAACGTCCTAACATTTATTAGATAGGAATAATAACATTTTAATTGATTACAATTATTCAAAAATTATAATGAGACTTTTAATAGCCAAAAGTAGCTTTCCCTATATTTTTTAGAAAGTAAACTTTTTGTTGGAGTGCCCTCTCTTACGTTTGTTACAGATTCAGTGTGAAAATTTAACTTATTCTTTTACGTGTTCTATCTTATAAAATACTTAGACAAAAAATTAATGAGTATGTCTACATGTGCTTAACAAAAAGGTTACATTCACATGAAATTAATTAGTTGTTAATTTTATGTGAAGTTCTAATTGCTATCATTATTTCTACTAAATTAATAATACTTTTAGTGTAATGTAAGTATCACTTTGATGTTAATAAGATAAGAACTTATTGTTAATAATTCAATTTACAGAAATGTTCCTTTTTCATAGCGATGATACAAATTTTTAGCATTATACTATTTGAATGTCTTAGTATAAGAGATTATTTACAGGAATTTTAAGGACCATTGCATTAGTCAGCTTAACCGCTGGCTCTCTTTTTAACATGTTAATTATAATCTGAGATGATTTCTGTTGTTTATATGAAATTAACAGCCTCTTCTAATGGCTTTCTAAGAGTGACTGAAATTGACATGGAATTATATTCAAATGAGGCACAGAGCATATTTTTTCTGTCAACATATACATTCATGTGAACTAACAAGTACTAGGTAAAGAACAGCGCATTAACATAACATTAACAATTATCGTCCTTATAAGAGATAAATCCCTTCAAACCAATTAAGTAATAAAAAAACTTAGTGTGAATTGTTATAAAATCTTCATGAAATCTCTTTAGTAAAATATATACACGCGTATGATAGTAGGTGCTTGGATATTGAATATTTTAGATGCGATTTATATAAGTTGTATAAATAAGATTTATATATAAAACCTATTTATACAGCTTATATAAGGTAATATTAATTAATTGTTACAAATAAAATTTGATTTATCGTTGTTATAACAGCGTTTATGTATACGACTTATATATAAAACTTATATATAAGTCGTATACATATTTTTGTAAGTTTCATGTTAATAAAAACGAGTGATTTTTCATGTATTTTTATCAGTTTTTTCTATAGTGATTTATTACAATTAATTAAAATGTAAATCACATGAAATTTAAGATTGATATAACATGTATACGCGTTATATATACGCTGTATATTAAAACCCTTATAAAACATAGATTCTTTATAGGTTTATTGATACAAGTCTTATATATAAGACCTATATATAAGTTTTATTTATAATGACTTGATATACGACGTGTAATGATGTACTATGTTCCTAGGAATAATTAACCAATGTTTTTAAGGGGGGGACAACTTGAACGAGGTTTTAAGTGAAAAATATCAAACAATCAAGTTTGCAGATGAAGTAGTAAACATGTTTGCTGATATACTTGAACAAGATGAAATACTCTACAGTGTATTTCTATACATAGGAAACGTAGTAAATAAACAATTTCAAGAGACAAAGTACATGAGGGGCATATCGATTAATGAAATAGTGGAAAATGTAGTTATTGATAGGAGAGTAAAGAAGAAAAAAGGTAAATCCTATTCATTAGAAGTTGAACGTACAAATATATCTAGACGTTCAGCCGAAATAAGTGTAAGTACACTATCATCAATGTCTTTAATCTATGAAAAGACTATGCACCCATATAAATTTTTAATCTCAACTTATAGAGGGCAACAAGTACTTATTGAGTTAGGGAAAAGAAAAAAGGTAAATAAGGAGAGATAAAATAATGGCAAAAAACTTCTTGAAAAATGAAGTAGCAGTTAAAATGACAATGGTTGGATTTGGTCAAGCTGGTACTAGAATGGTAGATAAATTTGCGGAATATACACATACAGATGGCACAGCAGTATATAATTGCTTAGCACTAAATAGTAATGATGGAGATCTAGCTGAATTAAAAAATGTACCAAAAAGTAATCAAGTTTCACTTAAATTAGGTGGTTTAGGTAAGAACCCTGAGCGTGCGGTAAAGGTTCTTGATTCAAATGAGGAAGCAAAAGAAAAATTAAAAGAATTTATTACTGAACGTGTAAGACCTTCTGATGAACTTGTTCTATTCTTTGCCGGTTTAGGTGGAGGAACAGGAACTTCTACAATCATTAAAGCTATTGAAGAATTTTCGGCTTTTCATAACAAACCAGTAATCAGACAAGAATTACAAAAAGTTGCGAAGCAATATCCAATGTCTGAAATCAAAGCAAATCAAGCAAAGTTTGCGAGAATTGCCTTTGAAAATGCTATTGAGCGCAAAGATTTTATTAAAATGGGGATTGTCGTAACACTTCCCGTTCGAGCAGATGGGCCCGATGTATTACGACAAGTAAATAAATTTTCACAGGAGATTTGGAAATTAGCAAATGATAAATCCAAAGGTGTAGCTTTTGTAGTATTTGCTGATAATCAGCACTTCTACGATGAATTTAAGGAATTAAATGAAAATGAGAAAAAAGGTATCGCCAATTCACGGGATTATGCAAATCAACGCATTAGTGAAATTATTCATGAGCTAAATACCGCTGCCAATGGATCTGGTACATCTGTAATACTCGATTCTCAAGACTTTAAGCGTATTTTACTTGAGAAAACAGGCTGTTTAGTAATTAATAAGGTTTCACGTAATATGAACCAGATAGAAAATAGCCATGCAATTATAGAGATGTTCCAAGAATCATTAAGAGGTAGCTCTTTCCATCCTCCAATTGATTTGATGAAGAAGAATAACGACGGTTCTGTAGAAGCATCAAAAGTACATCATTTTGGTATGCTTGCTATCTTAGATGAGCAAAAAAATATTAATGATTCCTTTATGGATGATGCTAAGGTAGAAGTTTCAAATAATCTACCAATAAACGGTACAGTTTTTAACGGATATTTGGTAAGTAAAAATGATTTCTTAGGAAGTGTATATACGTTCTATAAAACTGATGCATTACCATCAAGACTATCTAAAGGATTAGTTGAAGAATTTAATGAGTTTAAAGAAAGACAAAGCCAGATTCAGTTTACAAAGTCTCAAATTAGTACTATCGAGAGTATTGATGAGGATGAGGATTTAGGTTTTGCATTTGGAGATTTTATCGATATGGGTAGTGACGAAGAAAATGATGGTGGAGCAAATGAAGATGAAGATTTATCAGATTTTCTAGATCCAGATAAGATGTTTGGTACTACAAAATAATAAAAAAGTCTGGACTAAGTTCCAGACTTTTTTTGTTATTCCACAGAATTCATAAGAGATTTTATATAATCAATTATATTATCCTGTATATACTGTTCAATGAAAAGTTGTTTTTTACCCAAATCTTCCTCTTTTTTAAACCATCCTACCTTTCTGGTACGTTCATCTTCAGCTTTACTATTCCACAGGCCTTCTGCTTGTTTTCTTAATTCCTGTCGTGCTCTGTGTTCAATAATAAAGTTATCAAGTCTTTCTTGACGTTGACGTAATTTTAGAGTTTCAGCATCCTCTGGTTGCGGTAATTGTTTAAGTATACTGTCTACCCTCTCTTCATAACGAGACTCAATATGTTTTATTTTTTCCTCTAACTGTTTAGTTACCATTTTTTCAATGATTTCTGCAGTGGCCTGAAGGTTTAATTCAGTAGACACTTCATTTGATTGATTTTCTGGTGATACAGGTCTCAAATCGAATTGATGTGGTAATAGGTCAATAATTGCATCTAAAGACCATTTCTCATCCCTTTTTTGTTTAATAAATAGAGCAATTTCAAGATCTAATGCATTATAGAGTTTTTCATTTGTATTTTGGGTTCTTAACGTTTCGTGGAGCCCTTTTTCTTCTAAAATATTGAACCAATTATAAACGGTATTGTGATGACGTCCAACTAGTTTAGAGAATTCAGTTATTCGCCATGCTTTTTCAAAAATATTATCATCTAATATGTCATCATCGTTAATTTGATGGTCTTGTGATTCGTTTTTTTGTTCAATCATTGTAACAACCTCCTTAAAAATCAACTCATGAACACTCAATTTGGAATTAACATGTGAACTGAGATTAACATGTTAGGTATTACTTCGCTAATATGTATGTAAATCCCTATGTATTCAGTAACTCACATGAAAGATAAAATTAACATGTAATTGAATGTTTGTTAACAGAACATTGACTATTGATATAAAATACGCTTGATTTGTTGATGCTATTGTTACCCCAAAGTATATAAATGGCAATGTTCTATCAATGGATACCCCTATTCTTTATGTTAGCAAGATCAATGATAGTTGCCATGAGATTAACAAAACATGTTACTTAATACTAATGATAAGGAAATATAGGTATTTTGTAAATAAGTTATGAGGAGATAATCAATGATAGTGCAGAAAAATAAGCCGACGTAAGCTAGGGAATTTAAATTGTAATGTATAATAGCTAGAAAAAAAGGTAATAATATTACCAAATTAGTAGTTTTTATGAGAGTAAATATAGCTAGGGATTTAAAATTAGAGTTAATGTGAATGGACTTTGGGGTCTAATGTTTACTCTATGTCACGATCAATATGATATTTACGAGTATTTTTAATAGTATATGGAATATTTATGATAGATTTATGTCGATGTGTTAGCACCTATGATTTTCAAACAATACGAAGATGTGATTGGCTTAATTTCCAACAGGATAGCTTTTGTCAAAGTTGGAAATTATCCAATTTGAACAGAAATCTAACCCCCACTGACATTAACATGAGATATGAAATTGACATAGAAAGGGATTTTGGTAGGTAACTATCAATGTCTTGTTAACTGAACTACCATTAGTTATCACTGTATTAGTGGTGTTCCTATTAAAGCGACTTATTTATATGAGGACAAATATAAGAAAAACTTATTCAAAATGACTGGATATGTTTTTTAACACCCTGTAATATCGCTTACTTTAGTGGAGAAACTAGCATAAAGTTAATTATTTACTTGATTCCGTTATGGATATCTACACTCCTATTATTAACATGAAATTGATATTTAAATGCATCACTATAATTCATTGTCAATTTCATGTTAACTTAAAGATGGAATGTTAATACAGTAGTTTTATATTAATAATTTATTTATTACAAGTTCAAGTTACAGAATTAATAGCTATTAACAATATCCCTAATACAAACTGTTTTTTCAAGGTTGTTAATGAGTATTTATGTTTATTGCATTAAAGGTGTTAACATAAAATTGATATTTTACTTTATGCTTTGTGATTACATGTCAATGTCGGTTGACATGTAAATGTCAGTAGGTGTTGCGAAGAGTCCTTTTCTTGTCCATATGACATCGATAATGTTTAATTGTATATAAAAGATTATAGTTTAATATACAAAGGCTACAGGTCTCTTGAAGTGATCATTTAAATATGGTAGTACGCTAATAGGTTTAATTGACATGTAAAAGTCAGTTTAAATGAAAGTGGCGAGGGTCTGAATGGATAATCCCTTAAATCTACACTATTATCATTAACATGAGGTTGATAGTAAAACATCTTACTATATTCTACTGTCAATTTCATGTTAACTAAAAGAATGAAATGTTAATACGATAGTTTTATATAGATTATTGATAGATTGAACTTTGTACATGATTAGAGGTTTTATATCTTGTGGTAATTATATAGTTTATTTATTATAATTTCAGGTTACAGAATTAAAAGCTATTAACAGTGTTTCTATTAAAAAAGTGCTTTCCTATTGTTTTTTATTAATATTTATACTTAATATAGCTAAGATGTTGATATGAAATTAACATTTACCACGGGTTTTGTTGTTACATGTAAATGTCGGTTGATATATCAATGTGAGTGAGTTTTTCAAAGGAGGATTTTCTTATTCAAATGATATCAATAATAGGGATAATGTAGTTTTGAAAGTTCAAATGGTATATAAACATCCTGGTATTTCGTACAAAAGCTCCAGGTCTCTCGAAGTAATCATTTAAATAAGTGATACGTTAAAAGATTTGAATGACATGTAAAAGTTAGTTTGAATGAAAGTGACAAGGATCTGAATGTATAAGTGCTTGATTTCGTGTGTATAATTAACATGTAAACGATTATTGGTTGAATCTGTTGCAAATACCTGCACCACTATTATTAACATAAAATTGAATTTAAATACTTTACAATATTCTATTGTTAACTTCATGTTAGCCAAAATGATAAAATGTTAATGTGATAGTATATTAATAGATTGAGATTTGCATTTGATTAGAAGTTTTATTTTTAGTTAATAAGTAATTAACTTATTAAATGTTTATATTACAGGATTAATAGCTACGAATAATATTACCCTTAAAACGGTTTTTTAATTATTAATGATTATTTGTACTCATTGCATGAAAACTGTTGATATGAAATTAACATTTCTTTTCGGTTTTTAATTGACATATCAATTTCAGTTGATATGTCAATGCGACTTCAGGGTGCGGAATTGGTTTTTCTTGTTCATATGACATCAATAATAGAGATAATGGAGTTTCGAAAGTTGAATAATATATAAAGATTATAGTGTTTTTTATGAAAGCTCCAGATCTCTTGGAGTAATCTTTTGAATATAGTGGTCTGTTAAAAGAATTTATTGAAATGTAATAGTTTTTCTACATTAAGATGATAAAAATCTAAATGTATATTGATATTAACAGATGGTTATTTATAATTTTTCTATTAATAATTGTATCTTATAAGATGTTAATGATATCTAATATATATACTTATTCTATTAAAATGTTGATATGAAATTAACAATTCTCCTTGGATTTTTCTTTACATATTAATGTCGGTTTATATATGACTGTGAGTGTAATTAATAAAATGTGCTTTTCTTGTTTACATAATATTAATATGGGGGGTGATTGTATGTTAAGCAGTTTTAAAAATTTAATCGTAAATAAAATTACGAGATTTTGCTTTAATTATTGCAGATTTTAAGTAAATAATCTTCTGTACATTGTATTATTCTAAAAATTGTTTGATTAATATAGAAGTTTGTGTAATTAACTGTATTTTTGAGTTTAGATACATGGAAGTATAGAGAAAGAAGAATAGATATGTGTGCACAAGGATGTAATAAAGCTATTGACTTTTAAAAATTATAGCTTTATTCTTATGTGTGAATGACAATTATTCAAGATTAATATACAAATTAATAGATTTAATTTCTAGCTAAACGGACACACCGAAGGCACATAACCTGCCATTGGTGTGTCTTTTTTTGTATATATAACATTTGAGAGGGAGAATCCAGGCTATGAACGAAATTGTAAACCTGAGTAAAAAGAGATTTACAAAGTATTGTGAGGATAATACAACATTTGAGGAAAGTATTAATCGAATGATTAATCATTACTTTTTGCAGTTAGGTAATAGAACTAATATCTTACAAGCAAGAGAATTTAATAACGAAGTTGAAGAACAAAAATTTAAAAATAATGTAAAACGTTTTGAAACTTTATTCCCAGCAGCAGCTAAGAATGCGTTTTTAAAAGGGTATCAACTTTGCCTAGAGTTTATATATCATCCTGAAACACAAATTCCAGACAATTTATATACTGACCCTAACTTTATAAAAGATATTCCTTTTGTCTTAGCGAATGCATCCGAATTTGAATTATACGAAATTATTCGCACAGATGAAACACAGGAGTTTTGTGTGTTTGCCGTACGAACATATGAAGGGATTCATCCATTACTAGAACAAGTATTCTGTGAAATCGCATTCGCTGGTGCTGAATGTGCTTTTGAACATGAGCGATTGGAAAAAGGTTTTGAATTAGAGAAAGGTGAGATTACCTCGTTAATCAAAGCTCCTATAGATCGTCTTTTTGCTATTACGCCTTCAATAAATGGAGTTGTTGTGCATGCAGAAGAACATTGCGAGATTTGGAATCTAAATTGGAATAGCAAAGTAACGATAGATGATCCTTTTATTGAGGTTGCTGAGGTTACATTTATTCATCAAACAAAGGATATGATTCAAAAAAATATTGAAGATGGTGTTTTATACTACAGCATTCTTTATCTTGGTACACCTTTACATGAGATACAAGATAGATTAGAAATACGAGTAAAACTAAATTCTGATTTTGGAGCTCCACGTCCAATGGAACAAGTTGAAATGGAGTATATTCTGAATGAGATTATTGGGAAGGTTCATCTTCAGGCGCAAATTCCAATTGAAAACATGATTTTAATCCAACGTTAGAGTTTGTAGGAGGTTAACTATGACGAAAAAAATCGTTTTAGCTATAAGCGATACTGTATATACGGCATATTTACGTGAGGATTTTATTGGTGCTGGATTTGAAGTAGCTGATAGTGATGTAATGCACATCAAGTATCTTGATGAAATTCTAGATACGGAACAGCCTAATATTCTATGTATTAATGACAAACGATTAAATATTGATGCGGGACATGAGGAGAAACGTGAATTAATTATTTTACAGAAACTAAGAGATATTCGATTTAATCGGGATATTCGTATTGTGGTATTTACAGAGCGAGAAAATGATGATGAGTTTTTGGCGAAACTGATTTATCTAGGTATCTATGACATTTTTAACTCTCGTAAAATTGATATTGATAATAAAGTCATCCCGCAGCTACTACATGAATCGGATATTAAAAATGTAGCGGAAATTGTAGGAGCAAGTCAGGCACCGCAACAAACAAAGTTGCCCGAGGTTCCTGATGATGAAGAAGAGGAAGCATCAAGTGAATTAGAGGGAGGCGGCAACAGTGAACCTGCCTCTAATTCCAACAAACTATTTAAAAACAAACAAAAGCGTAAGTCTGTTTCAGAGAAGATGCCAAAAGCACCTGTTATAAAAAAACAGTATAAATTGGCTTTTGAGCCGGTATATGAAAAACAAATCGGTATTGCTATTCCAAGAAGAACAATTGTTGTAGCCAGCATGAACAGGAGAAGTGGTGCTACTTTTGTTTCACATCTTTTAGCTGCTTACTTAAATGAACTAAAGATTGATGTGAATTATATAGAGAATCTATATGATGATGGTTATACGTATCCGTTATTAAAGGGATATACTGAGGCACCAGAAAACTATCGTAGTGAATTTATGTTGCAGCGATATAAAGAGATGCTACAGAAGGAATCTGATATATTATCGATCCCAAAATGGAAGCAAGGCAAAATAAATTATATTGTAAAGAATCCTATTGTGGATCAAGAGCTAAAAAACGAGACTGATCAGGATTTTGACCATTTTATTAAGGTTTTATTGGCTAACCAAGAAGCACCTATATCTATTATTGATGCGGGGAGCGATTGGGATAAAGATTTATACCATGAGATATGTGAAATGGCAGATTACATATTCTTTGTAGCCGAACCCAATCTACATCAATTGCTAAAGATAGCGCATCCTCTTACACAAAAGGAGAGAAAGCTTGTTTCTTACTTAGCTTTAGAGAAAACGAGAATCATTGGGAATAAGTTTTCTCCTGCACTTTTAAAGCATGAGGTAGTAGAAGAATGTTTCGGAGATAAGGTATTAACTGCTTTAGCATCATATGAGATAGAGGATGTATTTGAATCTCAATTAAATAGTAGTACTTTACTATCTAGTCGGAATTATTATAAAGAGCTAGAAGGAATACTGAAGGAAATAGCTGAGCTACTGCTACCAAATCAATTGTTGAATCAAAAGAAAAGTTCCATTTTAAGTGGGTTTCGATTTCGGAAGTCCGAAAATTAAGGAAGGATGAAAAGGGATGCAAAAATTTATTATAGGTGCTGCCTCACTATTATTATTTGTTGGCTGTTTATTCTTAATGACAGATATGATTATTGGAGATACAACACACACAGATAATAAGTCTGCACTAGAACGTGCTGGAAGTACAGCAATGGATAAATCCATAAAAGTAGGTGTTTTACGAGCGCAAGAAGAAGTTGCAATTGAACCAGAAATCGCAAAGGAAGAATTTGAAAAGTCTTATAAACAAAATGCAACATTTAAGAATCCTGCATCAAAACGAGAGTTTTCTGTACATGCTGTACAAGAACAACCTGCAATGATTGCGGTTGAAGGAGAAGCCGAGACTGCTAGTTATACTAAACAATTTGATGAAAAAAAAGGCAGCATTAAAAGTAACGCAAAACACATATTTATTTATGAAGCAGATTCTGACAACAAGAAAGCTGGAGGAAACGTGAAATAAATAAGAAAAAGTAGGTGTGTAAGAAATGCAAAATACAGTAACAACAGCGCTTTTTCTAACGCTTTCTTTATTATTGATAACTCTTATACCAGAGGGTGTACTGTATGGAATGCAGTTAATAAAGGCACATGATTTTGCTTCTAGTACAGTAGAGTTAGCAGAACAAACAGGTGGTTTTCAGTACACATATGAAGGAAAAAACGTAAATCTAATTCCTGATATAGAGAAGAAAATGAAAGAGCAAAATATGGATGGATGGAAATATGAATATACAAAAGGGCGCGTAGATCATAATAAGCCGTTGAATTTTAAGATAAAAGCTGAACATCACTTCTTTATTTTTAAAATGATAGGGATAGATAGTGTGAAAGCGCCGATATGGGCTAACAAAGATGGAATGGGACAAATATATTTCCGTTGAAAATACCAATATGTATAAAAATTGGTAAAAAACTATACTGAAAAGTGTAGTTTTTTTGCTAGAAAAATATATTTTAAAATAAATATATAGAAATAGGCTTGTAAAAAACACAAATTCGTTAATTTATATGTTAAATTATCTGGATTTTATATTTTAATTCGGTACAATAAAGGAATCTATGAAAAAACTAATATATTTGGAGGAACTAACAATGGCAAACAAATTTTTAAAAACAGCAACAGCACTAACAATTATGGGAACGTCACTATTAGGGGCGGGGGCATTTACTGTTAAGGCTGATAACACAGATTCATTAAAGTTCAATGATGTTCCAGCAAATCACTGGTCTACGAAAGCAATCTATGATTTAGCAAACCGTAAAGTAGTAGCAGGATACGGAAATAATGTTTTTGGTTTTGGTGACAATGTAACTCGTGGACAAGTCGCTCGCATGATTTATGCATATGTAAAACCAGCAAATGCAGATGCTAGCTTCAAAAACCCATTCAACGATATTAAAGGACATATGTTTGAGAAGGAAATCTTAGCACTTGCTAAAGAGGGTCTTGTTGCTGGTTATGGTGAGGGGAAATTTGGTCCAGATGATATTTTAACTCGTGAACAAATGGCGCAAGTACTTACAAATGCTTTCGAATTCAAAGCTACTAAGACAACATCGTTTACTGATATTGATAAAAACTCATGGGCATTAAAAGCAATTAGTGCATTAGAAGAAAATGGCGTTACTATTGGTACTGGAGGTAAGCTGTATTCACCATATGCACATGTAACTCGTGAACAATATAGCCAGTTCTTATATAACTCTATTAATGTACTGGAAAAAGAAACAAAACCAGAAGTGAAGCCAGAGACAAAACCAGAGACAAAACCAGAGACAAAACCAGAGACAAAGCCAGAAACAAAGCCAGAGACAAAGCCAGAGACAAAACCAGAGACAAAGCCAGAAACAAAGCCAGACGTTTTAGATGACAAACTAGTATCAAATGAATTCACTTTTAATAAAGAATGGTATGAATCATCAAAGGTAATTAATAATTCAAGCTCCATTCAAGCGCAATCTTTAATCAATGAAGTAAATAAAAAGTATAATACTAATTTAAAATACGCGGAAGTAGGTGGCGTTGTAAGATTAGTGGATAATGGAATGTACTTACCAGAAGGTTCATTAAAAGCTCAATTTTATATTGTTCCAATCAATGAAGGTAGTTTCAAAGTTATCTTCTTAGATAATAATGATGCGACAGTAGAATTGGCTAAGAAATGGACGACTTTATTAAAATCAGATTTAAATTTAGATGAAGAAATTCAAGGAACAGTTGAATCTCATAAATTAAATACTTTTGAAAAAGGAAATTATAAAGTACGCATTGGAAACTCAACGGCAGATCACATGATGTATGTTCAAGTCGAGAGCAAGTAGTAGAATATATATTGTTTTTCTAAGTAGATAATGATAACATTTAAATATAATATAAAAATAACTAAATAATATTGAATTTACGTAAAGGACACACCTTACGTACCATCCCAACGGTACAGGTGTGTCCTTTTTTGTGTTTAGGAGGAGAAATATAATGAAATTAAGAAAAAAACTTATAATACTGTGTTCCTCTGCTATTATAGGTATGCCTACTTTAGCTAATGCTCAAAATAAGGATGTACCATTTTATAATGGTAATGATAATACATTTTTAAGGTCTGGGGAGTTACAGATGCCAGGTAAATATTTTCGTGCTGGCAGTGAATATGCACCAGCTGGTGTAGATTTAATGTATAAAGGTGACCTTCATTACCCAGCTGTATATAACGGTTCTTTTGATTTTGATAATCCACATGATAATCTGGTGAAAAACGAGGATCTTTCTGAACCTTATGTTCGAATCTCGAATGAAGGTTATTGGAATAGCGCAATTCGAGTAGGTGACCGTATGGTAACAGAAGTGGAGCGAATGAATGAAACCATCATTTCTACAAAGTATTGGGGTAATCCGGAATTCGTATTGCATAATTTATTTCCACATCCAATTAATAATGATGCACTCCCTATAAATTACGGTATGTTTTATTGGATTCGGGATGTTGCCTATCTTTCTGGTGGATATGCAGGTGCAGGAGGAGTAAGTGGCATAAATAGATATAGTTTGTGGTATGTGCGTACAAGTAAGCCTGAAATAAAAGAATTTAAAGTCTCTAGTGGTAAGAAGGATACACCTGTTAAGTTTATATTCAATGGTTTTGAGTATGTAAGTAAAGATAAGGGATATACAGAACGTGGTTCCAAACTTGATGCAGGTAACCCTTATTCTCATATAGCAGGTGAGCGAAATCGTGTGAAATGGATGCTAGATATTACAAAAAGTGGAGAAACAGTTCATCATCAGGAAAATTACCTGCGTTCAAATCCTCAAAAAGATAATCAAAAACCAAATGAAGGCGATGCAGGACGATTTACAAAAGAAGATATAAGTTGGCAACCTCAGATGTGTGGTCGTTATACTGCAAAATTAAAAATTATTGATGGGGTTCAAAGGGATTCAAATGAGAAAACAGTTGATTTTATTGTAGATGGTAACTGTGGGACAGAGGTAACACCTAATCCAGATCCAGGTAATGAAGATGACTATAAATATAAAATTGATTTTTCGGCTGATCGAATTGAAGGAGAAACAGCACGAGAAGGAAAGAATATTAAAACAAGAGTAGATGTATCACGTGATAATTTTAAGCCAGAACGTGACCAATATAGAGCAAAGGTAAATAATAATATTGATAAATCTCAGCAGGAAGTATATAGTTCTGAATCCGCTAGGGATAGTGCACAGTCTAGTTTAAGCTATTGTCGTCGTAATCCAATTCATGAGAAAGACGAAGAAGGTCATGATTACTATATTGATAGAGACTGCTCTTGGGAAGAAAATAGATTAGACGATGCTGCAAGTAGGCTAGATACAGCAAGACAAAAACTAGAAAAAGAGAAGAACAAAATTAAAAAGTTAGATGCACTAGAAGCAAAATATGCAAATCCGGAAACAGTAGTCATGCTAAAACATAACGGACAGCAAGTAGCATTAGAAAAGGTAAGATTAACAGAGGGAGAAAAGAAAACGTTGAATCTTGATTGGCAGCATAAAGGGAAAGGAACAATTCAAGCGGAAATTAACCCTGCTGGTAATCGTATAGACATAGAAGAAACCACATACAAAAATAATCCAATTAAAACGGCTATCTATGCACCATCGCATGAAAATGGGATGTGCGGTGTAACTAGTGTAAAAGGTGTGGTAGAAACAGTAAGTGAACGTGTATCAAAAGAAGACACAGTGGGAGAAATGTATTATGAAACATTAAGTGGGAGTGTTGATAGTTTAGCACCATCTAAGCTCCATGCTGGGTATGGCTTTTCTTATGAGGTAAACGGAAAATACAGAAATGATTGGAATGCCAATTATCCAGGTGTATTTACAAAAGCAACGGCACAATATCCATTTGCAGATGAAGGACTAAAAACGACACATGATTTAGAGAGTGTTTCTAATAATGGCTTAACATCAAAATTCCTACCGAAAAATATGTACTTGTCTGAAGTAACAGGACATGTCTTCGATAGTAAAAGACCAACTAAGTCTTTATATTGGGATGGGCAAGAAAAAATTATTGATGGCCAGCGCAAATGGTATGCGCCATTAAAAATGAAAGATGGGAAATATGCGTTTAATGTTGAAACAAACCCAGCAGGTGTAAATGAAATGAGCTTGTGCCTGACAAATGAAGTGGAAATTAAAGGTGTAGCGTACGATGATTTTAAAAAGAGAAGGGTACTTGCAGATCTTCCGTTCCCTGTACAAACACCAGGTTGGAACTGGGTTGGAAAGGAACATATTATTACTGATCTGTCAAACTGGTACTATATGAAGAATAGAAATTAGTTAAATAGTATTGTATAATAACTTGAATCGACAAAAGTATATAATCCTTCTTAAACTAGTAGCTGAATGGATAAACCAAAGGCACACCCCTTAATGGGGTGTGCCTTTTTTCGTAGAAAGGGGAAATCTGAGTGGATAAAAAGAAAAAGCAGCGTGTGAGAAGAGCTATTTTTATTGGAGTAATCGCAATGATTATATCTTTATATATTGGAAATGAATTTCAGGATTGGAATGGGAAGAGTTATGCTCCAGCAAAGTATTTTGAAACAGGAACGAAATTGATTTCATTTTAAAAATACTTTGTTTTATTTCGCTAACTGTAATAGATGAATACACATGACATGTACGATAGTTGGTGTTATAATATGTGTAGAAGTATTATAAAGATAGTTTTTGCATAAACTAATAAAGACGAAGTGCTGCTAACACTTCGCCTTATGTAACTGCTACCGCAAGGTGGATGGTTGCTAAAAAGAGTTTATTTTCTTTTAGAATCACCCTTCAAACGCTTGCCGGCATTGTGGGTGGTTCTTTTCGTTTTTCGTCGCTTTTTTTGTATTTGCTTCCAAGACGTTGATAGGTATTTACCTACTCGTTTTGCAAAAAATACAGCGACTTCTCTAGCAATTACTTTCAGAATTTCAATCGCTATCGTGAAAAGTATATCCATTCGATCACCTCCTTTCTCCATAAAATGAAAGAGAAAGGATAGCAACCGACCACCCTGAAATATTTAGTTACGTTATATTAATTATACCATATTTACATGTGGGTTAATTGCTTGAAAAAATTGATATGACAATGTTTTCAAGGGTTTTTGAGTTTTAAAATCAGAGATTTGAAATGGTAAAAATAATATTTTTTTTAGAAATGATTGACATAAAACTCTATATATCATAATATTGAAATTGTAATATTAAAGAAATCGAATCCAACATTTTCATATAGACTTTAGATTAGCTAAAAGGACACACCTAAGGCGCATTATGCCATAGGTGTGTCCTTTTTTTGCGTTTAAAGACTACATAAGGAGGAATACAAACATTGAAACCATCTAAGTTTCAAAAGAAGCAGATTGTTGCGGTAGGTCTAGCTGCTGTAACAGTAGCGGGTATCTATGGATACAATCATTTTGCAGTAGAAAATGCAGTAAAACCAACAAAGATTGTTGTAGCCGCAAAGGAGATACCTGCACACACAGAGATTAAAGAAGACATGCTAGTGGAACGAACATTACCTGGTGATGCGATTCCACCAAATGCATTACGTGTAAGCAAAAAAGATGTTGTAGGGAAGTGGACAAATGATGGGCAACCCATTTCTGAAAATAGCTATCTCTTTAAAAACAAAGTAGTAAAGAAAGAAGAGTTACCGGACTCTGCCATTTTAAATTTGAAAGATGGAGAAGTTGCTTTCCCATTACTCGTTGATTTGGAAACAAGTTCAGGGAATAGTATTATTCCAAACACATATGTGGACTTGTATTTTAAGCAGGTTGTGAAAGAAGGGGACAATGAGAAGGTTATCTTCGGTGGTCTGTTCCAACGTGTACGTGTGACAGCTGCAAAAGATAGCAATACAGAAGATGCCTTCGTGCTAGAAAAGAAAGAATCAAAAGAGGAACAAGAAGGAAAACAGAAGCCAAAAGTAACGCGATTATATACACTGGCTGTTTCACCTGAACAACTTCAATACTTAAATCGTGCAAAAACACTTGGAGATGTCATTCCTGTTGCGGTCGGACAAAAGGTGGAACAAACAGGGAAAGAATTAGAACCAGCTGAAGGATTCTCGCAAATATCTGATCAGAAGAACATTTTAGACTATGTAGAGAAGCATTCGACTAATCCAATTTCTAAAAATGTAAAAGAGTATGTAGCACAATATCTGAACGAGTCCAAGTAAGAAAGGGGTTATTAAGATGGAGCGGCAAGTAAGAATCATTGCCTTTTATGCGACAAACGAAAATGTAGGAAAAAGTACATTAAGTATTGCGATGGCAAATGAATTAGCTCATTTAGGGAAAAAGGTGCTTTATGTAGAAGCAGACCAAGTAAGACCAAGCTTCGCAGTTGGAACTGGTCTTAGCCACGATAGTAAAAACATATTAGAGCTTGTAAGAAAAGAAAATGAATACAATCTCTCGCAGTATATTTGTACCAAGCAAGATTTATTAGAGAAAAAAGTGAATCCAAGGTTGATGCAAAAATTGCACGATAAGATGGATTTTCTGGTGTTTCCATCAGGTTATAGCTTAGCTCAATTCCCAGAGATTCAAAACAAAGAATTGTTTGTAACGACATTTGTAGAGTCACTTGTAGATACAGAATATGATTATATCGTTCTATCAGTACCAACTGAATTATCCGAGGTGCTGAGTTATCCAATCTTATATCAATCAGATCTTGTTGTTCATGTGTTAAATGGAAATCCTCGTGGTGCGTTAGCTATTAAGCGAGAATTACAATTGATAGAAGAAGCAAAGCTAACATTACCTCGAATGATTCATGTACTAAATATGGCAGACAAGGATTATGTAGAAGATATTGAAAAACTTTCTTCTCAAAAAATTGCAGTAACCATTCCGTATGACAGAGATCGTACAAGTTATGAATGGGGTATGCAATTTGGTTCCCCGCAAATTAATACAAAGGTCCATCACATTATGGAAGCAGCTGGTCTTGATATTCCATCCCAGCATACATCCTCTATGAAAAAGGGTCTCTTTGGTTTACGAAATTAAAAGGGAGGCAAGTAGTATGTGGGGCCATTTACAGGAGAAACAAGTCGCTTTAAGGCGAAATCGAGTGGATTTATATCACTTTGGTTATATGATTCGTTCCAAATCGGCGCGAAAATTAGGAACAACTACTGCTCAACAAATTAAAGATATAACGGATGAAATTCGTGCATTTTTAGTAAAAGACCATCGTGATATCCTCAGTGAATCCTTTATGAATAAAGAAAAGAGAGCAGCTGTAGAACAAATCATTAAAAGCTTTTTACTAAGTAATCAAGTCGTTATTTCAGATGTACCTTCTGAACAGTTACTAAATATGGTGTGTGACGATATTGTGGGATTTGGGATTATAGAACCTTTAAAAGAAGATAAGGATGTAACCGATATTTATATCAATGGCACAAAAGAAATTATTTACGAAAAAATTGGAGAGGGAGAATGTACCTTCCCTTACCGATTTGAGACGGAAGAAGAAGTGAAAGCTTTAGCCTATAAGATGGTAAACAGTACATCAGAGTCATTAAATACGGCAAAGCCGTATGTGGACTGCGTGTTTCCGTATATCCGTATCAATATTGCGCTAGATGAACTTGGGGGACTCGGAACAACAATAACGATTCGTAAGAATGCGGATCACCTCCGTGCTTCTGAAGAGCGTATGCTATCTACTAATCAAGCGTCAAAAGTGATGTTGGACTTTTTGGCTGCAGCCGTGAAATCTAAAATGAATATTCTAGTTGCTGGAGCTACGGGTACAGGGAAATCAGAGTTTATGAAATATCTTGCCTCTCACATTCCGAAAGGAAAGAAAAAAGAACGTACTCTGGTAGTAGAAGATAACCCTGAATTATATTTGCATCGCATTTTTCCAGAACATCATTTTGTTCCGATGCAGTGTAGGGCATCGGAAGTAGAAGAAAATGCAATCGATTTTGATAGATTGTTAACAAATGCTTTACGTCAAGGACCAAAGCGATTAATTGTAGGGGAATCAAGGGGGAAGGAAGCGTTAAAAATGATTAACTTCTTCCAAACAGGACATCCTGGTTTCACCTCTGTCCATGCAAGAAGTGCAAAAGAAGCAGTTAGACGTTTAATGCTTATGTGCCTGCAAAGTGGTGCCAATATCGATGCGCAGTATTTATATGAATTAATTTCTCAAACATTCGATTTGGTTGTCTTTTTAGAAAAGAAAGATGATGGGAATCGCTATATTACAGAGATGATTGAATTATTGGATTATCAAGATGACATACAGTTCAATCAGCTTTCTCAATTTATTCCTACAGGTGAGGAATACGATGAAATGAATGAGAGAGTAGGAAAGATTCATGGAGATCATATCGTTACAGCAAAAATGTCAGCCGAAATGGAGAAGAAATTCCGTTCTTCTACTGTAAACCCAGCTCTTTATGTACCATTCCTTTCACAACAGGAGGTGCAGTATGCATAGTTTGTTCGCCTATGGGTGTATATTTTTAATCTTTATTAGTGTAGTATTTCTCGTTTTACTTTTTGCGAAATCTAAGGGTTCTACTCTTTCTCAATTTATACAAGAAAATGAGAAAGAAGAAAGGCGTTTGGAATTAAGGAATATTAAAGGCATGCGGATGTATTTGCCACAATCCGTTATCCAAGAAGCCCAAAAGTTCGAATGGAAATTGACGAAAAGCATGTACTGGGTATATACAATTCTTTCTGGAATGAGTATTGCAGCAGTATTCTATTTTTCTTTTGGAAGAGATCCTTTTACACTGATTTCCGTTTTATCTGGATTTTTAGTTCCGAGATTTCTTCTCTATCGAAGAAAAAAACGTTACTACTTGGTTGTCATTGATCGTCTTTCTATCTATATGAAGGCTGTAGCGAATGCACTTCAAATTAGTAATAACGCAAAACGGGTGTTAGTTCAGGTTAAACCAATGATGCATGAAAGCATTCAAGAAGAAATAGAAAAAGTTTCTCTTTTATTAGAAGGTGGAACTACAATGCACCGTGCATTTAGAGGATTCAATGAAACGTTTAACTTTAGAGAATTGGTATTTTTCCATGAAATGTTGGAAGTGTGTAGCCGAGAAGGCGGAGCAAATTCAGTGCAAGTCTTACTAGATATTGCAGAAGATTTCGAAAAACAAAAGCTATACCTGGCAAGATTACGTTCAAGTTTGTCGCAAGCACAACGTGCCTTTGTACAGAACTGCTTAATCGTCATTGCCATGCCGATTGTAATTATGTTGATGTCAAAAGAAGCATATGGATTTTTAGCAGGTTCTATGATGGGGAAAATCGCATTAGCGGTAAATATGTTCATTGTATTTTTCTTAGCAACCCGCGTAGAAAAGATTGCAAATTATAACCCGACAGAAAGAGGGAAATAAAGTGACTACGATTTTAGCTGTAGTGGTATTCGTTGTCATGTATTGGGTATTTTCTACCTTTCTACAAAGTAAAAAAGATAATGGTAGTCTACTTACAAACTATGTAGAAAATGCAAGACGAATTGAAAAGAAGAATTTAAATCAAATGATGCTTGCTCCTTTTCAGTCATTATCACATAAGTATCTGACAGAAGAAAAGAAAGAGCAGATTCAGAAAAAATTAGAAGAAGCTGGTTTGGATACGAAACCAGAAGAATATTTGAAAATGAAGGTTGCGTATCCCATCATTTTCACTTCTGTTTTCTTGATATGTACAGTGTTTCATGATTACTACCTATTTAAAGTGGGAGTTTTGATTTCACCACTGCTTTATTTCTATCCTGATTATTTATTAAAGAAAAGAATCAAGCAGGCGATAGAAGCAAGGAAATTTGAATTACCAGAGTATCTAATTCCGATGTTGCAGCTGTTAAAAACACATACAACATTAGAAGCAGTAAAAAAGGCGCAAATATATGCAGGGAGACATCTTCGACCATATGTATCTACACTTACAGCGGAATTAGAAATGTATGCGGGTTCGGATCAACCATTTCGTAACTTTGCAGCAGCTTTAAATAGTCCAGAAGTCAATACCTTTACGATTGCATTGCAACAAGCACAAAAAACGGACAAGGTACAGAGCCTTCGTATTATGGACGCGCAGATTAAAATGATGCGAGAGCTAAAACATGAGAACTATAACCGTCTCATTCAAAATAAGCCAATGGAAATGAATAAATTTAACGTTGCAGTTATTGGCTGTATTGTGATTTATCCAATGGTTATTGTTATTCAATCCTTAATGCAAGGATTTGCAAGTATATAAGAAGCTAGTATCCCAAATTGAATAAGAAGAGGAGCAATACACATGTTAACAAAAATGAAGAATTGGTTAAAAAACGAAGACTCACAATTATCATCAGAAAATGGTATGTTAATTGCCTTGGCTGTAATTATTGTATTAGTGATTGGCCCGTTTGTATGGAAAGCAATTCAAGGCGGGTATGACACAATTCTAGCTCGATTTACAAAAGCATCAAGCAATGCAGATGTGAATACTTGGAACAAATAATAGAATTTTTAAAACAATGATGTTTATTACGTATAGCTCAAATAAATAGATAAGGGAGTTCTAATCATGTTAGCAAAAATGAAAAATTGGTTAAAAAACGAAGACTCACAGTTATCATCAGAAAACGGTATGTTAATTGCCTTGGCAGTAATTATCGTATTAGTAATTGGGCCATTTGTATGGAAAGCAATTCAAGGTGGCTATGATACAATTCTAGCTCGATTCACAAAAGCATCAAGCAATGCAGACGTAAATTCTTGGAATAAGTAATAGAAGATTTAGATAGGGAAGTTCTTATTTATTAAATTCTTAAAATCAATATATAAAGGAGAAAGAATAATATGTTAGCAAAAATGAAAAATTGGTTAAAAAACGAAGACTCACAGTTATCATCAGAAAACGGTATGTTAATCGCCTTGGCAGTAATTATCGTATTAGTAATTGGGCCATTTGTATGGAAAGCAATTCAAGGTGGCTATGATACAATTCTAGCTCGATTCACAAAAGCATCAAAAAATGCAGATGTAGATTCTTGGAACTAAATATAAATTTAATAGTAAGCATAGGGGGACTACTACTAGAAGTAGTTCCCTTTTTTAGAAAACATATTGTATTTGGATTAAGAAAAGGAGAGAAGAGAGTGTTTTTGTATATTATAGGGTTACTACTAAGTTACATGATCCTAAACGTATTTACTGATTTGAAATATAGAAAAACGAGGAATGTGTGGCATCTCCAATTCTTAATTTTGGGGATAGGAATCACGTATTTTGCTGGAATAAGAACAGGCAAAGAGATTGCGATTGTACTAGGCATGGCCTTAGCATGTGGTTTATTGTTAGAGATATTTAAATTTTCTTCACCTGGTGATACGAAAATGCTTGTGGTGGTAGCTTTATATGTTAGCAATGTAGTAGAAGAATCGGCTGTGTTTACCGCAATTACACTAACAGCTTTCCATTTACTATTCTTTTGGATTGCTAGTGTGTATCGATTAATTAAGATTTTGGGGTTTATAGGAGCAATTAAAGACCAATTAGAGCATGCTGCTTCTATGTTTGGTGCAAAACTACCTAGGAAAGATATACAGCTGATACAGAGCTTTCCAGGTGCTTGTTCTATTTTATTAGGAGCACTGGTGTATGTTGCGTTTACTATATATCACAACGGAGGTATCTTGGCTTGAACAGTAAAATCATTCATCAAAGAGAAAAATATATTTACTTTACAATATTTGTGCTTATAGGAGTTCTCATTCTAAACATGTTTATTAATATGTTATTGGTATTAGCATATCCTTTATTAATTGGATTAATTGTGCAGGTTATCTTACTACAGAAGATAAAAAAATCATTTTATCGGAATGGAAAAGAATTAACAGAACAGTTAAAATTAAAAAATATATTCCTGGTAGAATCAAATATTTTAGGAGACGAAGAGGGAACCGTCTATGAGGTGCATCAAATGCCTTTTGCATTCTCAAATGGACTAATCAATAAGGAGAAGGGTTATAAAGTAGTAAAACAAGAGTATGAAAGAAAAGTAAAAGAAGATTTAACAAAAATCTCAAAGTGGCAAGTTACAACAAAAGTTAGACTTGTTACAACAACACATCTTCGTTTATATACAATTTGGCAGAAAAATAGTACAGGTTATCAATTGAAAAAAATAGAGGATTGTATTGATCCGTATGCAAAGATGAACCGTGTACAATGGATGATTGCTTCATTTTGTACGACTGGTCGTATCAAGTACGATAAGAAACCAAAAGAGTGGGCAAGCTATGAATGGATTACTTTAAGATAAATAAAAAACAGAAGAAAAACTAAGTAGTTCAGTTATTGTAGGGAAACTTATTAATATGCTGTTTGTATTGGCATGATTGGATTAATTACTAGGTTGCTTGCTACAGAAGTTAAATAGTCATTTTATCGAAGCGGAAAAGTTAAAGGAACAATTAAAGCTGAAAAATATATTTTTACTAGAATGAAATGTTTTAGGAGATAAAAAGGGAATAGTTTATGAGGCGCATTAAATGTCTTTTGCATTCTCTATTGATTGAAAAAATAGAGAATTGTATTAACCCTTACACAAAGTTGAATTTTATTTAATAGATGATAGCTTCTTTTTGTACCACTAGCAGGCTCAAATGTAACAATTTATGAGTATAAGAATATTTTCTACCATCTAATCTAATTTGAACTACTCACCACTTAACGTCCTTACGGACTGTTTGAAGTGGGAGATTCCTGCGAACACCGGTGTATCCACCGGTTATCTTAGCAGGCTCTACCCGTAGTCCCTACGGTGAAAACATAAGTATCTTGTACGTTGACTCACCACACTACCTACTTTAGCTTGGTTTTCGCAACTTCGGCAAGTATGGGGCGAAAGAACGTTGAAGATTTTACGGTTGCAACGTTTTTCTGCAACCAACCTCATATCTTCAGTTTTCAAAGAGCAATCTGTACAAGTAAATGATAGCAAACATGTTGGCTTATGCCAACCGACATTCATCTCCCACCTAAAATTGGTGTTTCACACCTTCACATTTTTGAGGAAGGAGCCTTCTGTCGGAAAACGATAAAATTATTTTGATTTAAAGTTTCTTTTGATTTTCATATGAATAATTTCGAAGGCGTTTATTTTATACGAAAGAGAGTTAGAAGTGGCTATTTGAAGAATTTAATAATATTTTGTTTATTAGCTACATTCAGTCTAAATATTGTAGAATGTTCTAATAATTTGAGTTCACTAAGGGAAAAGTCTAAAACTTCAAAACCTATGGAGTTTAAACGAATTAACAAGCATGGTACAAACATATGTAATAGTTTAAAAGAACTTGAAATGGTTACTGGCTAAAGGTCATAAGGAACAATTAATTTGGCTGATAGCAGATGATGCAGATCGAGAAAAAAAATAACGGAATTACATTTGAATTTAAGTAATTATAAAATAAAAATGGTCTAGATTTAGACCGTTTTTTTTGATGTTTTTCATTGAAAAGCCACACTAAGGTGCCTTCCTCCGACTAGAACCACTTTAACTTTAAAAATATGTATTGGAATTTCATCCGAATATTATTTTTCTCAATGGACAATTGATATATTTCAGGGTTATTTGTACTGTTTTTATGTTAAGATATTCTGGTTGTTATCTGTCTTATTTTAGGAGGGTGGAAGATTTGCTAAGGGCTTTTGATTTGGACATTAGTTTCTATACAGAAAATATAAAAGTTTTAGAGTTATTAGGGAATCCTACTCGATTATCAATGGTTTGTAAATTGATATCATATGGATCTTTGTCAATTTCTGATCTAAGTAAGAAAACAAAAATTCCAGAAGATTTGATTGTACAACATTTGCGTAAATTAACTTCTGGAAATATTGTAATTAGTGAACGTATGGGGAAAAGGCTTTATTGTAGAATAAAAGATGATAAAACAATTGAAATTATTAAGGTTTTAGGGCTATTAAGTTAATTTTAATTACTATATATAAATGATACTTAAAGTTTTGTTATGATTTGATCGTATACAAGTACAAGTGCAAAATTACATATAGTTCTCCTTGGAGAATAGGTGGGTTATTTTATATTAATGAGATTGTACCAATATGAAAGAATAAAGGTAACTGTTTATTGTGGAGGCAATTGGTTATCCCTGCTTTCAATTTGGAAGGATAGGGATGGGATTCGTAAAAAATAAATGATATATCACTACCCTGATGGTAGTAGGTATTAGAAGGGATGTTAACGCATCACTTCTTTTTGATATGTACATAAGGTATTACTGTAAACTACTACAGAGATTATATTAAACATAAATAAAAATTAATGAGCTTATAATGGATATAATGTACAAGAGAAAAGACACCTTAAAGAGTCTTTTCCAATAGTTTTTTAGCAGAAGCAACTGCATCCGATAATGATTAATAGAATAAATAATACAACTAATAAAGCAAATCTTCCAGCAAAACCGCAGCCTTCGCCACAACTACCACTATATCCCATAACAATAGTTCCTCCTTAAGATAAGGGGGAAAACTAGGATTCATTCTATGGATTTTAACGGGTTCGTTTTACCTTATGTTTTGAAGAAAGAAATGAGCAGGTCCTTTTGAAAATAAAGAAAAGACGCCATTAGGCGCCTTTTCCATAGGTAAATAAGACTTTAGTTTTCCAATCTAAAGAAATGTTGTATCAGCTCTTTGTGAGTATATCATAATATCTGACCAACATATTATGCATTATTACATATTGTTCTAAAACCCTCTCTTTTACAGTTGATAAAATTAACCCCAAAAATCACTAAAATTAAAACGAATATTTCTATATATGAAAAATATTTACAAAAAATACAAAAGTGATACATTTAAAGTGCAAGTTATAAAAATATTTGATTGGGAATTATTATGTTTAAGAAATTAGTAGTAGGGGCTTTAGCAACTGGGCTTATGCTATCTGGTACTACAGGAGCATACGCAGCTGTAGATACTGATAATAATTTGAATAGTAGTAAGAAGCCAATTGCTGCATCATGTGATTATAAGGCTTTTCCTTATGCTAAAAAAGAAGATATGCCTATGGTAGTGATAAAAGGTGGAATAAAACATTATTTAAAAGGAACTGTTACAAAGGGTGGACAGTTATACGTGTTATATGAACCTGAATATTGTTAAAAAAGAAAGGACACTCAATGAGTGTCCTTTCTCCGACTTGAACCATCTTAATTTTAATAATATGTATTGGACTCCCATCCAACTATTATTTTACCACGTTAAGTAATATTGGTGTAACTTTCAGATGAATTCATGACGTTTATAAAGAAGTTGTACTGTTTTCAATCCTTTTTATTATCATATCTATGTGATATATTTATAACGTTAAGAGCGAAATATATCACATAGGAGGTTTATATGAAAAATAAATTGGCATATTTAGGATTTCTTGGGTTTTTTGGTTTTTTAGGTCCGTTTACATTTTTAGGTGATATTTCATGGGCATATTATTTTTTCGGTTTCTTTTTCTTCTTCACATATGCAAAAGTAGTACCAGATGAACTTTTTATGCTGCATGTTAGGATCGCTGCAACAAGAGCTTTTTTCGTAGCACTAGTACTAGGCAGTATACTACTCTTAAGTGTTTTTATATTAGAAAATTTACATATAATTCGGTTCTTCGTTATAATTTCAGTTTCCATACCTTTAGGCACATTTATAATTAATTTAGAGATATTTGAGCGTAGAGAAAAGAAAGGAATGCAAGATGCCACTTAAGACTAGAATGAAAGAATATAGAGTTAGGTTAAATATGTCTCAAGAAGATTTAGCCAAAGAGGTGGGTGTTAGAAGGGAAACAATTGGCAATCTTGAAAATGGAAAATATAATCCTTCATTCAAACTTACTTATGATATAGCAAAGGTTTTAAAAGTACCTATTGAAGTTCTGTTTTGGTTTGAAGAATAGGCTGTGTATAAAATTAAATTCAGATTTCTAACAAGAGACTCTATTTTATTTAATATTTTTTAAAATGGAGTCTTTGTATTTACCATTTGGGGTACCCTCAATATTTTTTATAAAAATACATATAAGTTATAAGTAATATGAGCAATTATACAAGGAGAAAGTGAATTAGTTTTTTTATAAAGAAAAGACACCCTAAGGTGCCTTCCTCCGACTTGAACCACATTCATTTAGTATAAACTTATCCGTATTATCCCTTTGTTATACCTATAAACACATCCTATAAAACAGAATCGTCTATATACACCAGATTGTTAGTTTACAAAATACAAGAAATTTGAGATTAGTATTAGAGTGGCGCCACACCTTCTATAATAATTGATATGTTACGCCTATCAAAAGAATCTGTTTTATAGAATGTATCCACATTTTTATTTTACTATATGTAATATTTAATTGGTGTAATTTTCGCGAATATGTATAATTGCATAAGGTTTATAAAAAAGAGAGTATAATTGGGTATTGTGTAATAAAGAAAAGACTCACCAACGGAAATAGGTGGTTTTTTTGTTGGGTATTACTACGTCATTGTATAAAAGGGATTTTGCATTTAAATAATAGTATATTTTTAAGTTCTTGTATTGAAAAATAAAGAAAAGACACTCATTGAGTAACCTTCCTCCGACTTGAACCATCTTAATTTTAATAATATGTATTGGACCCCATCTAATATAATTGTATCAAGCTGATGCACAGTGGCAATTGAGAAATACGATTAACAAGAGAATGATAGTAGTAAAGACACCTAAAAATAAGGAAGTAGATTCTTACAGGTTGACTACGAATTCATCGACTCATGGTAACCAAAGTGGCTGTAAACAATCTCATTAATAGTATTACAATGATATACAATTTGGATTGAGATATCATTATGCCATTAAACCTCCCATTGCTCCTGCTACAATCCCATTTAATATGAGCATCATATCTTAAAATAGAAAAATGATAATACCACTAACAAAAATACTGATCAGGAGTCCTAAAACATAGGCTGCACTTAAATAGTTGTTACATTATTTGTAAGATATATTTTTTGTTCATTTAAAAATCCAAACAAGCTTATTAATGCATTACGGAGGTTAACAGGTAAAAACATCAATCATACAGATTTCTGGACTTAAAAAGGGCTACTAAACTATGTAGTCCTTTTTAATAATTTAGTTTTCAAAAATCGATATTTTTTGTAATTCAGTTGCAAACTACAAAATTTCTTTTAAAAGAAATGTACATACACATTATATTTTATTCCATAACGCTCTATCTTTTTTCACGATAGTTTAATATCGTGAAAAAATAAAATATTAGGTACGACATCACTTTGTTTTTTATATAGATTAGTAATTAAACTATATATTGAAATTAGCAATAATAAAATGTATTATTGAAAAGCGCAATTTATAATTCAAGTAATCAAGACTATGTACCCACAATAATTTGAACATTCAGAAATTATAATATTGTCTAAAAATGAGGTGAGATTCATAGAAACAGTACATATTAAATGGTATGGATTGTATAGTATAAATGATTTGTATAATAGAGAAGAAGCTTCTAAGAAGGGGATATTTACAATCTCTAGAGTAGATGCTAAGAATGAAACATTGCTCTATATAGGAAAAACCAAAAGAAGTTTTATACAAAAGATAAGGGAACTTAATAAGGAGTGGCTTTTTGATGAGAGCAAATTAAAGATTACATTAGGAGTAATAGAATTTCCTAGTGGTGAAAGTTACTCTGAAAAGAAGGTAAAAGAGATAAAATCCCTTTTGATTTTACGACATACCCCATTAGAAAACGAAACATCTTTATTATACCATAGGGGGAAATTCAATTTAAAAATTATAAATAAGGGAAGAAGAGGCTTAATTGTTAAAAAGCTTTCTACAAAAGATCTAATATGGACGTAATTAGAATCACCTTTGAATAAAATTGAAGGTTTCTAAAGTGCTGAAGCTTATCAATTTTTAATGTATTAAATTATTTTGAGTAACATACATCAGATGCTTGAAAAAAACAAATTTTATTATGATATGAAATGCTGTATGGAAAGTGTAGTTCATTTCTATTATTTAATAAAAATATTAAGAATTATAGGGATAATGCATAAAGAGTAGAGGAAACAATAAACACGGAGGTTTAAAGAATGGGACAAGTAAGCAGGTTTCAAGAAAAACAACAGAATCGTCGTCAAAAGGTGATTTTTAATATTGCATTTACTTTGATATTAGTGACAGTTGGTATAGTGACATACCAGTTGTTTACCCCTTCTGATGCATCAAAGAAAGCAATTGCTCATGAAAAGAAAGCAACAAAGATAGAAGAGAAGAAAAATGAAGATAAAGAAACAGTAAAGATAGAAGAGAAGAAAAATGAAGATAAAGAAACAGTAAAGATAGAAGAGAAGAAAAATGAAGATAAAGAAGCAGCACAGATAGAAGGGAAGAAAAATGAAGATAAAGAAGCAGCACAGATAGAAGAGAAGAAAAGTGGAGATAAAGAAGCAGCACAGTTAGAAGGGAAACTAAAAGTAGAAAAAACGGTAAAAACGAACGAAAACGAAAATGAAAATAAAGAGGAAGAAAAAATGGCATCTCAAGAAAAAGGTTCTCAAACTAATCCTTCTTGGAAGCCAATTGGTACAGCGCAAGGAGCAAAACCTGAAATGAAATTTAAAGAAGGAACAGTAGATTGGAGTGAGATGAAAAAAGCAATTTCTTATGCTGTGGATGTTCCAGAGAGCCAATTGACTTTTGATTTTATTGGGAATAATGGTAATAATAAAGCCTACGGTAATGTACGAGATAAGCAAAGTAATAAAAAATATAAGGTTAATATTGATTGGGTAGAGAATCAGGGATGGAAACCAGTATCTGTTCAGGTGGTAAAATAAAGAATAGAAATGTAATTATGTGTTTAAAAGTTTACTTTTGTAAAAACTCAAAAAAGAGTCCGTATCAATCAGGACTCTTTTTGTTATATATTTATAAAATTTCTGTTATTTTTTTGCCGAGATACGTGTGAAAATAGGTTATATCAATACATTTTTTACTAAACTTTGTTTTGCTTTGATATTTGTAACATAAACGTCCGTTTTTTTGACGTTTTATATTTGAAAATATGAAATATCCTAACGGTCTTACAACTGATTGAAGTATTTGATCAAAATAAAAATTTGAATTTTGTAGACCTGTAGACTAAGGAAATATGATTAGGGTATTAGCGAAACCCAACCCTAATCAATTAGAGTTCGATAGAACTCTTTACTTAGGAATCCCCCACTTCTAAACGAAGTGAAAGTGGGGGTAGTTCAAAAATATAACTATACATACGGTAAAAGAGATACTTTAGATTGTATTTTTGTTTCCGGTTCAAATTAATAAAAAATCAGGGGAATTAAGGTGAATTTTAAAAAATAGTTATAAAAAAAGACCTCTTACGGAAAGGTAAAAGGTCATCAAATGTTGTATTTGAAACACGTGATGTTTCATAAGAATATTATAATATAATTTATATATTACGTATAACAAATATTATTTATGAAATGAATAAAGGTGTATAAAGCCGTTATTTTAATACATGGTATATAAACAAAGAAGAGCCTGATATGGCTCTCAGGCTCTTCCCTCAATAGCAAAGAGTAAGTCTTTTAATTACTCTTTGATCATATAGTAAATGATTGTTAACAGAAATCCAAGGCTCTTTATATTGAGAAATAAAGAAAAATTATTATAAAAAATCTTATCATTTTTCGTAAATAAAAGAGCGGCTAGCAAAAGCTAACTGCTCGTTCTTAAGGTGATAATCTAGATGCAAGTATAGTATACACAGAATATTGATTTTAGATTGAGGCGTAGAAGCTCTTTTTTAACAGAATAGGCTAGGATTTCTCCTAACACTCAAGAGACAAATCGGTATAAGGTAGGGGCTAACTTTAGTAAAAAGCAGTTGACTTGTGATAGGCTGCTTTGCTCTTTAATGGAGTTCTAGTTATGTAATTTAGATGAAGATACTACCTACTAGGAATAAAGCTCCTAGCAAAATTAGAGAATCAACTAAAATCAAGAACTGGCTTTTCTGTGGTTTTTTTAATTCTTTTATTAAGCTAAAAACTGTAATCAATCCGAAACAAATATATAACAAAATCATTAATGTTTCTGGCATAATTAACACTTCTTATTTAAATGAAGAAGCCCTAGGATTAGGAGTCTAGAGCTTCAAGTCATAGTATATCTTACACGACATTAAAAAATAAGAACGTAATGAACATAACACATGATGTTTCATAAATGTATTAAAAAAGTAATTTTGTAAATCAAGGTAGTCAGTACAATTAACTAACGGATTGTTGAAAAAAGAAGCCAAGCAGAAAATGTCACAAAGCTTCATATGATCGAGATACGTCGTACTCACAAGAGATTTTAACATGGATTTAGCGATGAACAAATTTTTGAATTTGTTCAATTGATTTGGAACTATTATCTAAAAAGATGCTATTTTCATAAAAAATTTCATTTTTTTAGTGTAAAACCAAAAAAGAGCACTTAATAAAGTACTCTTGTCACGAGGTTCATTTTGCAACCACTATTCTTTGAACTACTCACCACTTAACGTCCTTACGGAGACTGTTTGAAGTGGGAGATTCCTGCGAACACCGATGTATCCAACAGTTATCTTAGCAGGCTCTGCCCGTAGTCCCTACGGTGAAAACATAAGTATCTTGTACGTTGACTCACCACGCTTCCTACTTTAGCTTGGTTTTCGCAACTTCAGCAAACGTGGGGCGAAAGAACGTTGAAGATTTTACGGTTGCAACGTTTTTCTGCAACCAACCTCATATCTTCAGTTTTCAAAGAGCAATCTGTACAAGTATATGGTAGCAAACATGTTGGCGTATGCCAACCGACATTCATCTCCCACCTAAAATTGGTGTTTTACACCTTCACATTTTTGAGGAAGGAGTCTTCTGTCGAAAAACGATAAAGAAAGGAACGCAAAATATTATATGCGCTTCTTGTCAATTAAGTGTATTTTTACAAATAAAGAGCAGTCAGCAAAAGCTAACTACTCGGTTCTCCAAGGGGGAACAAGGAGAAAATCTAGTGTCATATACATTATTGACGAAATATTGAGTTTTATTCACAAGAGATTATATTTTACAAATTAGATTATGATATTCGTTATTCTCCATATTGACCAGAAAAGAACTAAAAATTCTAGTGATATTCCAAGCTTTCTTTTCTTAGTTTTTTGAAATTCTTTTATCAAATAGCCAACAGCACTAATTGCTAAAAAAATGAGAAGAATAAGTTCGAGTGTAAATGGCATTTTATCTGCTCCTAAACAAAATATTTTATATATAACAATTATAAGATATTTATTAGTCATTAGTAGATAAAATTTTAAAAAAATAATCCTTTTGTCATAAACAAAAAGGCGCTTGTTTCCGCAACCATCTTTCAGTAAAATAAAGCACTTTTTCAGAAATAAAATATGGATGATTCCTGAAAAGGTTATAGAGTTTAATCCCATTTTTATAATTCAAGTGGCGAGCTTAATTTATAAAAACAATATATTGTATGAAAGTTTGTTAATAATAGTCACGACTAAAAGAGCAACTAGCAAAAGCTAACTGCTCAATACAAGGAGATACAAAGAAACTACTTCAAATGAGTTGTGGCATACAGCCTACATACAGTATTGACGGGGAATTTATTTTAAATTCAAGTTACTTAAAGTAAAAATCTCTACAGATACAATGGCTGCACCTAATGCCGAACCTAGCTGATCTCTCCAGCTCAATGTATTTAAAGGGGAACTTCTTTCGTTTGTTTTTTATTTTTCTATATATAACATAGGTTAACTATGAGTAAATTGATAAAACATATTTTTTGAATTATTTAATACAAATATATATAATTATATAGATGTTAATGTATTAACTAGTTAAAAATGGGGGAAAAAATGAAAATTAAATTTGATGTGGTTAAAGATGAAAATTTTGATTTTACTTTATTAGAAAAAAAATTACTGAAAACTTTTAAAGAAGTGGAAAATGTAGCAATAGTTGAAAAGGTTGAAGATAAAATTTTTGAAAAAGATGATGTACCAAACCATTTAGCGGAGATTACTATTAATGTTACAGGAAAGAATATTGGATATAGATCAGTTTCAGCTAGTATATTTATTGTTTTAGAAAGTCTTTCAATGAAGCTATTCAATATTAATATTAGTATACATTAGGCATCCAACTCGGATGCTTTTTTCTTTGTTGTATAGAAATTACACATTAAATATTAGGGGGCATAGAAATGATATGGAACCAAACAATATCTCAGCGTATTGTAGCTATTGAAGATCTAAATATGAAAGGAATGTCGCAAGCACTTCATTTTGGAAAAAGTGTCGCTGACAATGGTTGGGGTATGTTCACTTCTTTTTTAGCTTATAAACTACACGAACAAGGCAAACAACTTGTGAAAATAGACAAATGGTTTCCTTCCACAAAAACATGTAGCCGTTGTGGAAATGTGAAAAATATGTCATTGTCTGAGCGAGTATATTCTTGTATATGTGGTGTAAATCTCGATAGAGATTATAACGCAGCTATCAATATCAAAAATGAAGCAATACGCCTATTAGCGTTAGTATAAGATAGCAATAAAGTAACCCTTGGAACGAGGGAGTTAGCTCGGTTGTCTTAGGACGAATTCGTTAGCTATTAAAAGTAACGACTAACCGAGAAGCCCCCACTTCAAATAGTCCATTAGGACGTTAAGTGGTGGGTAGTTCACTAGCTATTACAGAACTTATGATACGAGAAAGCCCACACAGGACTTTAGTCCGTCTTTAGACGTGGGATGAAAGTATCGTTTTTGCATAGCAAAACATGGTATACTCTATTCATAGTCATGCAAAAGACTTTAAAACGACTGTTCTCTGAAAACAGAATACATATGAGGTTGGAGTAGCAAATTCTTCTACTCCGTAAAATGTATTAAGTCGTCAAGAACAAGACGTAAAAACATTTGAGAACTAACAATCTGTACGGTATGGTCACAGTACCGTAGCCCACGAACCTATATGGTCTGTTGTGGGAGTGGTGATGGCACACCGCAATCTTGCACGTCAGCGATACCAGAAATGGACTTCGCCTTTGGTAGTAAGAATCTCACTGACGTTAGTCAGCTTGCGGCTTTAGCCGTGGGAGTGTCAAACTGTAAAGAATAACGCTAGAGCGATGAATCCATATAAAAACAAAATGAATCCTAAGATGAGTAGTATTGCACGAAAGTTGAACATGATAGATCTCCTAAGGGTATATAAAGAATTTTATTATGTTGTTGGTCTATTTAGAAGGATAACCATAAATTGGTGATAAATAAACGTAAATTTGAACAAAATGAACATTTGGATTAAAGGATATCTATATAAATAGGTAGAATCTAGTAATTTGGTTCACATTTTAATCCGAGAGGTACAAATTCGATGCGACGGGAAAAGGATTTGTTGAAACAATGGAAGGCGGATTTGCAAACTATTCAAGAAGAGAAAAGGCTGAAGAAGAAGGCTAAGAAAAAGAATAAAAAATATAGCATTCCTGGTAATACAGCTGACTTCATGAATGGAAAGAATACTTATCGTAAAGAGAATGGGGTATGGAAGCAAAGAAATAAATAATTTGAGGATAAATGATTTTGATTAAGTGTATAGCAATTATTGTAGGCGCTGCCGTGATTTGGGTGGCGTCTTGTTTATTGTTAAGAAAGGAAAGATAAGGGGAAAATAAAAAAAGAGAGCTAATGCCCTCTTCTTTAGCGGTACGTTAATTAATCGCAGATTGGTATTCCGAGCACTCTTAAAGCTAATGCTACTTGGAGAGAAATCTCTAATCTAGCAATTTCGATACCAGCGACTGAAAGAACTAAAAAAGGTTGTCCGTTTACAAACACAACGCAACTATCCATGGTTACGCCTCCTTTCTAGCAATCTAATACAGTATATGAAAGAAACAATAATATATAATATTCAAACTAATGAATTTATAAGAAATAATAGATTAGCCTATTTAAACAAATGAACCCAACGAAAGAGAAAAGTTCTTTTTGTCTGTCTAAAAGTCAGCCTAAAATAGCATATATATAAATGATAAATTTTAGATAGTATCAGAGGGACAATTAATGGGATTGGTGGGATATGCACGAGCTGTTATAAGAGAGCAAGATCTAGGATTGTAATTTGAAACGGTAGAAACATATGGTAGTACAAAAATATTCACTGAAAGGTAGAAAGGAGTGGATGAAGGAAACATAAAGTTGTTGAAATTTTTGTATGAATTTATTAACATGGAACTATATTTATTGTTTATTTGATTCCGTTTATTCCCACACCTTATGCGTTGTGGTTGAGTTGTAGAAGCAAGTTATGTCTTGTTTTAATTATGAAAGGGCTTCTTTGAGCCGATTAGTGTATATAAAGCTTATTTAATTAGCTGTGCACATTTTTAATCGACTTGAAGAATCCCTTTTTGTGTTGTTTTAAAGTCTGTTTGACTGGTAAAACCCATTATTACATTAGGCAATAATTATTATTTAGGGAGATATAAAACGAATACTAGTTTTGAGGTATCTATACTTTGATACAAAAATCAAATTAGATAAAAAGAGAATCAAAAAATATTGGTCTACAAATCACGAGATGTTTGCTAGAGCATTTAAAGTATATATAGCACCCGCTTTGCTAGAACAAGAACATAAAAACGATTATTTAGTTTGTGATATATATTCTTTTGTATATCTGTTAGGAGAACAAAGAAAGCATTTAAATAGAAGTATAAGGAGTTTAATGGTGGTAATTGTTCTATACATAATAAACAATATATAAGGGGTGGGGGATTATGCATTATAACATTCAAAAAGGACAGTTCCGTTTAACAAGTGCTTATCCAAGAGGTAGCTGGTGGGAGTTTTATCGTGTTCCGTGTCCAATTTGTCATGATACAGGCAATTGCATGCTGCATGTTTCGCAAGAGAAAGTAGCGTGTACACGTGTAGAAAGTAAATGGATCTATGGAAAAAACACGGGCAATCCAAGCTACATTCACTACATAAATGGAAAAGATAAGTATCAATTGCCTGAGGTGAATGAAGTTCAGATCCATGATAAGAAAAGCAATGAGGAATTAAATGTGTTTAATCGTAAGTTAATGGATTTCATACCATTGCAAAAGCATCATCATGCACATTTAATAAGAGATAGAAAAATGAGCGAGGAACAAATACAAGTACGTCAATATCGCTCTTTCTTAAAACAACAAATTGAGTTAGAAGAGGATAATACATATACGACAGTTTGGGAAAAGCTATTTAAACAGATTGGGAATAAACATTGCTGGCAGGGAATTCCGGGTTTTTATGAGATGAAAAAAGGTCGACTTTCTCTTCGTTTGATGTCAGGCTTCCCTGGTATATTGATTCCTTTTCGAAACCAATACAATCAAATTGTTGGGTGGCAGGTTCGTGTGGATGAAGTGAAAAACTCCGTTCATGTGAAAACGGCACCTACTGGAGTTCAAGCGGAATTAATCGAACAGCCTAATATTGTAAAGATAACTAAAAATGATGATTGTATCTTTGAAGGTGAACTAGAAGTGAGCAAAAAGGTAGAAATTCCATCTCAAGAGGAACGAATTGTTGTAAAGATTCATAAAGGGCAAAAATATTTATGGATCTCATCAGCAAACAAAAATCAAGGAACTGGTGCAGGAGGTAGTGAAAATCCACTGCCTGTGCATGTAGCGGTACCAAGTTCTCATTTGAAACATTGGAATTCTGGTACACTTCATCAAACTAAATCAGTGATGATAACAGAGGGAGCTATAAAAGCAGATCTGATTGCTGATTTGATTCCAGAGAGGTTTAATAAAGTGGAACTTTCTGAAATAGGAACAACGGTTCTTGCAATTCCTGGTGTAAATGCTTGGCGAATTGTTATGCCTGTATTAAAGGATATGATGGTAGAAAATGTTTATTTAGCGTTTGATGCCGATTTAGTAGAGAATGAAAAAGTACGAAAAGCTCTTATAGACTTTGCGACAAAGCTAAAGAAAGAGGGTTATAACGTAATTATTGCTGCATGGAACCCAGCACAAGGGAAAGGTCTCGATGATGCAATGCAAGCTTCTTTCAAGCCTGTTTTCCGCACAATATAATAAATCGTATCATTTTAGCTAGGGGATTATATATAAAAGAAAGGTGTGTATTAAGGATATGGATATTATGCAACAATTAATGGACGTAGAAAAAAACTAGGGAACAAGAAAGAATGGAACTCATTCAGCGATTTTATAATGAGGGGGGTTCTATCATGAAAATTGCAAATGCGACAAATATGTGTGAAGAGGTTATTTTATATATCAAGTAACTAGAAGCCATACTTGGTGATGTGAATAGAGGAGAAAAAGATAGAATTGTAATTCTATCTTTTTTTATGTGCTTAAATACAATTTTAAAACGAGAAAGGTAGAGAAGAACATGAGTGTCTATGTAAAAAAGAATCTAGTAAATTTACGAGTTGATTATGCTTTTAAGCGTTTGTTTGGAGTAGAAGGAAATGAAGATATATTAATTGGGTTTCTTAACGCAGTACTACAATCATCTATTGATGAAGAAATTAAATCTTTGCACTTAGATGATCCGCACCTTCCAAGAGAGCAGAAGGATGATAAATTGTCTATTTTAGATTTGCGAGCTACGTTAAATAGTGGTATAAAAATTAATATAGAGATTCAAGTTCGAGACAAAAAAGATATGATAGAGCGCTCTTTGTTCTATTGGTCAGGCATGTATTATTCCCAAATGACTCAAGGGATGAAGTACACGGAATTAAGACCAACCATTTGTATTAATATAGTAGATTTCATTCTGTTTCCAGAAGAGCAAGAGTTTCATAATGTTAATACAGTGATGAACAAGAAATCGAAGCGCATTATTACTGAAAATATGCAGTTGCATTTTCTTGAAATTCCAAAAGTAATTCAAGAATGGCAAGGAGAACGAATGAATCCATGGGAAGATTCTTTAGCGCGTTGGTTATTATTATTTCCTGCGTATGAGGATGAGAGATTAACAACAATCCTGGAGGCGATAGCAATGGAAAAAGATCCAGTTTTGAAAAAAGCAATAGAGGATTGGGAGCGTTTAAGTAGCGATAAGGACTTTTTACGGTTATATGAGGCTAGAGAAAAAGCAATAAAAGATAGAGTATCAGAAATAGAAACGGCAAAAGAAAAAGGTGCAAAAGAAGCCATAATACAACTAATTCAAAATATGATTAAAGTAGGGTTACCTATAGAGAAAGTTGCAGAAGCTGCTGAATTAAGTGTAGAAGAGGTTAATAAGATATTACAAAATATATAGTAGAGAATAGTTGTGAAAATAGGTAATTGTTGCCCATTGTGTGATTTTAATTATATTTTTTCATGCTTTAGCATTCCTTCTAACTTATAACACAATTAAAATATCAGGAAATAATGATGTAAATTAAGGTGAATTTAAACAAAATCCTTTTTAAAATGAAGAAGCCCTAGGATTAGGGGTCTAGGGCTCCAAGTCATGGTATATCTCACACGACATTATAAAAAGAAAAGAACGTACTGAAGATAACACATGAATGTTTCATAAATGTATCAAAAAAGTGAACAAAAAGTGATTTTATAAATCAAAGTACTCAGCATACTTAACTAACGGCTTGTTGAAAAAAAGAAGCCCTGCAGAAAATGTTACAGAGCTTCATAAGACTGAGTTATGTCGTACTCACAGGTGATTTTAACATGGTTTTAGCGGGAAATGAATTGGTAAATATGACCAAGTAGTTTGAAGCTATTATTTAAAACAAAAATGCTTTCTGGTAAGCATAAGTAAAAAAGAGCACTAAATAAAGTGCTCTCGTGACGAGATTCCTTTTGTAACGACTATTTTATATAGAAAGGAACGTAGAATATTATATGGTTGCCCAGTTAAATAAGTGCCTTTTACAAATAAAAGAGCAGTTAGCAAAAGCTAACTGCTCCAATCATGGAATATGGTTAAGAAATGGGTTGTCTACAGTATTGACGGAATATTGAGTTTTATTCAGAAGAACTAATACTCTACAAATTAGATTATGATATTTGAAATTACCCATGTCGCCCAGAAAAGAACTAAAAATTCTATTGAAATCCAAAGTGCTTTTTTCTCAGGTTTTTTAAACTCTTTTATTAAAGAGAAAACAGCACTAATTGCTATAAAGATGAAAAGAGCAAGTCTTATTGTATCAGGCATTTTAACCACTCCTAATTTAAATTAAATTCATTATATATCGATTTTAAAATTTTTAGATAGTTATTGGTGAAAATTAAGCAAAATTTAAACAAAATTAACCTTTTGAGAGAAAGTGAGGAATAACAATGGGACTAGGAAAGCGTGGAAATGAAGTAGACCAACAGCAAGGTGAGATTAGTCTGTTTTCTGAAATCAGGAATATAGGACATGTTAGTAATATCAGAGTCAAACAGATTGATAGGGCCATACAATACGTTTTAGATAATGACGAGGCAGTGGTTAATAAGATTTTACCACATAAATATGGAAGAATAATCTTAAAAACAGGTAATTGTTTTATACATACAATTTCCTGTTTTTTAATTTTCTCCCAATGTAATAAATAATTCGAATAGGATATTAGTGGATATATCTTATTTAGAATTTATTGTGTTTCAAAACTTCTAAATAAGATAAAAGGAATATATTGCACGTTTTAATTTGTTGAATTAATATATGAAGATATGGTTTTATGGATAATTTCTTTAAGAAGTCTAAAACGTTAGTTTAGATGAAGGATTTAAAAGTACTCAAGTATTATATTGAGGGTAAAAAATCATATAAACTTAATTAGAATGAAGGAGATAATTTATGAAACTTAAACAGAAGGTATTAGCAGGCGGTATTATGTTGGCGACAGCATTAACGCCAATGATAGATGCGCAGGCAGAAGGTAAAAGGTTTAATGATGTTCCACAAGGCCATTGGTCTTTTAATGCTATTACAGATTTAGCAAATAAAAATATTATTGCAGGTTATGGAAATGGTATGTTTGGTTTTGGTGATAATATAACTCGTGGTCAAGTAGCTAGAATGATTTATGCTTACTTGAAGCCTGCAGATGAACCTAATATTAAAAATCCATTTACTGATGTCAAAGGGCATATGTTTGAAAAAGAAATCTTATCTCTTACTAAAGTTGGTATTATGAGTGGCTATGGTGATGGGAAATTTGGACCTGACAATATCTTAACACGTGAGCAGTTAGCTGCTGTGTTAACAAAAGCCTTTAATTTAAAAGCAACAGCAACTACCACTTTTAAAGATGTGGAAAAAAACTATTGGGCTACGAATGCTATCAGTGCATTACAAGAAAATAAAATTGCTGCTGGTTCAGGGAACAATATGTTTGAGCCAAAAATGGTTGTAACACGTGAGCAATATGCGCAATTTTTATACAATGCAATTAATATGAAAGAGAAACCAACAACAGAACCAGATAAACCAGAAAATGATAAAAACGATGGTACGACAACAAATCCTGTAGATCTACTGCCCCCTACTCTAAAGAAGATAGAGATAGAAAAACAAACATATAAAGCAGGAGAGACGGTACAAGTAAGTATAGAGGCGGAAGATGA
>NZ_MAOE01000077.1 GCF_001884185.1 Bacillus albus | reverse complement strand
GTAGCACTCCGTATCCAACCTCACTTTCATCCCATGCCTAAAGGCGATGGGCTTTCTCGTTCGGGAAGGACTGTAATCGCTCTTGCAGAAGTCCCCCAAATCGTTGTATTTCTGGCAAAATCTCTTCATCGTTTAGTGCGCGGATAGCACCGATAAAAGCGACCCCTTTTACCCCGCCTCCTTCAAATACTAAATTACGAAATGAATATGTAATTATATACCAGTAGAGAAATTTTAGATCTGTTATAGTATCAGAAGTATATTTAAATATATTCCAAATGATATTAAGAACGTTTCATGCTACGCGATACGTATGGCGGATTTATCTTTATTTAATGGATGAATTGTTTGACAGAGAAGGAATTTGCTTAGAATGTTAATGTAGGATAGGAAATAGGAAACGGAGCGCATCTTTGGGTGCCCTTACCCTAAGTATACCTGAGTCTATTTGTTTCCTAGCCCGAAAGAGATAAATAGTTTTATTCCCATTCATGAAATAGTACAATGTATGCACAATTACATATCTAATTAATTACTTTTAGTGTTATATTTTAATAGCGATGAATGCTATTATTTCATAAGTTGTCAACAAGCGTTATGTATGAGAAAAAGGAAGGGACCAAATTGCACCTTCCTTTTTCTACCGATTAACTAAATTACTCTCTGGTAAAAATTTAAATAGTGATGCAAATAAGTTGCATCACTTTTTTAGATAAATACGGGAAGTAACTCTTACGATTCAATGAGTCTTTTTTCCTGCCTTTGAAAAGTTCGTTTAGGCTTCAATGCCCTTATTAAATGATATTTCAGCAGTTCCTTTATTTTTCATATTTAATATTTTGTTCCTTAGCCATGAATATACTTAGAAAACCTCTAAAAACTATTTGATAATCTTTTAGAATCTAACTTTCTTATAATACTCTTTGCTATTTCTTCAATATTTTCATTTAGAAAGAAATGATTACCTTCAAAAGAATGAAGAGTACACGTTTTACTTGTATATTGCTCCCATTTTATTACTTGATCATATGTAGTAAATTCATCATTTTCCCCATTAAATATAAGAAAATCAATATCACATGGTTGTATATTCTTTTCATGAATATATGTCTCGACAATTTTAAAATCTGCTCTTAGAATTGGGAGAAAAATCTCCATTAATTCTTCTGATTGAAGTACCCCGGATGGTGTACCTCCCATTGCAATAACTTCTCTTTTAAATTGCTCATTAGAAAGATTATGTCGGATATTTTTTATTTTACTATTTGGATGATTTCTACCGGACAAAACAAGAAATTCAGGCGATACGTTTTTAGAATCTTTTATTTTTCTGGCTACTTCATAGGCAATCAAACTTCCCATGCTATGCCCGAATAGAATGTAGGGCGAATCATCTATCTGCATAACTATTTTATTGTAGACATCATTTACTGCCTCTTCCATACTTTGGTACAAGTTTTCTTCAATTCTATATCCTCTACCAGCTAACTCTATCGGGACTACCTCAATATATGGATTAAAGTGATTTTTCCATTTTGCGTAACTAAACGCAGATCCCCCAGCATGTGGAAAGCAAAAAAGTTTAGTCTTCTGCATTGATTTTCTCCTTACTTTCAAATTTGTATATATTTTGGCAAATTGCATAAATGTCTTTAATTATTATCTCTTGCGGAAATTTATCCCTTGTTGCACAAGCAGATATCTTATAATTTGGCTCAATGTTATATTGTCTAAAGTAAAAGTTTTGAGGTATATACTTATATGAAATTAAAGTTGGTGACTCTTTTTTTATAGAGAATGAATTTAATGGGATATAAATTCAAATTAACTTTATTAAATTGCAAATACAATAGAAAAGGTGCATATTTACATATCAATGAAAACATACACCTTTCCTCAGTAATATCATCAAAGCATTAGCTTCTATTACAAAAAATGGAGAGCATTTACATCATTCTATGAGCAACTCATATAGGTTTCTATGTCTCTATCAAGTAATTTTTCCATTATCCTCTTAAAAAGTAATACTCTTGATATATTCATTATTGCCTACACTTTATTTGCAGTTATTGGGCTGCCCTTTTCGTTCATAGCGTTGCATCTTTTGCACTCTCTACTTTTCAGTTAATGAAAGGGATGTTTCTTTTATCCCTTCAAATTCATTTAATAGGTACTTAGCTATCTTTTCAACTGCCGGGGAGCTCACTATTTCTTCATGTGATCCAGGGACAGAATACTTATTTACTCTTCCTTTTAATAAAGGTCCCCAATCTGTAAACAACTCTTTTCCCTCCTCAGCACTAAAGTAGATAACTTCCCCAAAGTATGGTATCAAGTCATGCTCTGCCATTATGTTCAGGCATTTCCTATGAGCATTGATAACTTGCTTCAAATTCATAAGATCTGCATCAGGTGGGAGTACGCCTTCAATAATTAATCGCTCCACAAGCATATCTTGTTGATGGACGAGGCCTCCTTCCTGCTCAGTAAGATCTCTAGGAATGAAATGCTTAGATATATATGAGAGCATATCCTCACTCGTTTTATAGTCCTGCTTTGAAGGTACTTTAGTATCCATGAGTACCAACAACTCAATTTCCTCACCTTGATTCTTTAGCACAGTTGCGATTTCATAAGCAATTGCACCGCCTAAAGACCATCCCCCAAGACGATATGGGCCTTCTGGCTGAACACTTTTTATTTCTTCAATGTAAAGTTGAATTAGTTCCGGCAAGGTCAACTCATCAATTTCTCCCTTTTCTATAAGAGGATTCTGTAAACCATAAAATGAACAATGGTTCTTAAGTAATCTTGCTAGTTGAATGTAACAGAATACATTCCCCATAAACGGATGAACGCAGAAGAAAGGTCTTTTTTCTGATTCTTGTAGTGGAACTAGCGCTGCTACTGATTTCGTCATATCATGCTTATCACGAATAAGGCATGCGATTCCTTCCACTGTTGGATTCTTAATCAATGTAGACACTTTAATTTCTTTTCCAAACTTCTCCCTAATTTTTGAAACTAATTTAATTACAAGGAGAGAGTGTCCTCCTCTATTAAAGAAATCATCATTTACATACACATCTTCTATCTGTAAGACATCCTGCCAGATTTTAATCAACTGATATTCAATTTCATCCCTTGGAATGATTGGTGTAGAGAAGTTATTTTCTCTTTGAATAGTTAAATTGTTCAATGCCTTTCGATCAACTTTTCCATTCGTTGTAAGAGGAATCTCGTCTACCTTAATAAAGTGTGCGGGAACCATATAATTCGGTACTTGTGTCTTGAGATATTCACGCCAATCATGCATACTACCATCTCCAACTACATAAGCAACCAATCTCTGCTCTCCTAATTTATCCTCTGTTACCAAAACTACTGCTTCTTTTACCAATGGATGCCTCTCTAAATTCGCTTCAATCTCTTCAAGTTCAATACGAAAGCCCCTAATTTTCACTTGATTATCAATTCTTCTCAAGTAATCTAAATTACCATTAGGTAAATAACGAACCAAATCTCCCGTACGATATAAACGCTCTTCTTCATTAAATGGATGCCGGATGAATCGCTCGGCTGTTAATTCTGGACGATTCAAGTATCCTCTCGCTATACCTGCACCACCAATATATAGCTCCCCTGTTACACCAACTGGAACAGGTAACATATTTTTATCCAATACATAAGCTTTAACGTTAGGCAACGGACGGCCAATCGTTACCCTCTTACTATCTTTTTTGATATGATAGCATGTTGCATCAACCGTACATTCTGTAGGGCCATATACGTTATAAAAATCAATTTTTTCAGTTTCTACTAGCTGTTCCCATAATAACGGCATAATTGCTTCTCCACCGACCAATATCTTGCTTGGTACATGAACGTCAGCGCTCGTTTCTAACAAACCTCCATCTATTAGTAACTGAAGTAATGAAGGTGTCATATCAAACATTTCCAACTCATTCTCCCTAATATAGGACACAAATTGTTCCGGATTAGTACGAACTTCGCTTGGAATAATATATAAACTTGAACCATAAAGTAGCATTTGTAATTGCTGAATAGATACATCAAAGGCAATTGACGCATTTAAACCGACTCTCATATTATTAGGTATCTCATGTGGGAAAACTTCTTTTTGTAAACCATATGATAAGTTTATTACAGAATGGTGCTGTACTAATGCCCCCTTTGGATTCCCTGTCGAACCAGAAGTGTAGATAACATACGCTAAGTTTTCCCCTGTAACCTCACATATTGGTGAAAGTTTACTTTCTCGAGAAATCATTGCTTGATCCCTATCTAGGCAAACTGTCTTGATGTCTTTAGGTATCCATCCTAGTAATACCTCATTTGTAACTAACACTTTAATTCCCGTGTCTTCTAAAATATATTGCAGGCGGCTTTCCGGATTCAATGGATCTAATGGAACATAGGCTGCTCCAGCCTTCCAAATTCCCATGAGACCAACAACCATCTCAACTGAACGCTCAAAGCAAAGGCCAACTAATGACTCTGTTCCAATTCCATATTTCTGTAGATGATGGGCCAATTGATTAGCTCTTTCATTCAGCTCCCGATACGTTAGTTGCTGTTTTTCATCCACTACTGCCACCGCATCTGGTGTACGATTCACTTGCTCTTCGAATAGTTGATGAATTACATTCTCACGTGGATAGGGTATTGTATTATTATTCCATTCGTCCAAAACTTGCCTTTGTTCAGCTTCCGTAATATATACAAGTTCCGACAGAGTTTGATCAATGTTTTTGAGCATTTGCATTAATACTTGGCGTAAATGACCCAACATTCTTTTAATAGTTAATTTATTAAACTTACTACGGTCATACATTAACTTTAACGATAACTGGAGTCCTGGAACTACAGCCAACCCTAATGGGTAGTGGGTTTGTTCTACTCCTTCCAATTCACCAATTTCCAGATTTCCTGAAGACTCCTCTTTCACCGGATAATTTTCAAACACATATAAACTATTGAACAGCGGTGTACCTCTAGGAACCTCACTCCACCCCTGAATCTCTGTCAAAGAAGCATACTCATATTGTCTTCTTTCTATCTCTTCCTCTTGTATCTTCTGCAACCAATCTATTACTTTTATATCATCCATCAATTGAATTCGCGTCGGTGACGTTGTAATGAAAGGACCTACGATGTTTTCAACATCAATAATCTCCGTAGAACGCCCTGAGCTTGTTACACCAAAAACAATGTCATTTTCTCCACTATATCGGCTCATGAGATATGCCCATGCACCTTGAATTACTGTACTCAAAGTAAGTTTATTGCGTTTCGCCCATCCTTGTAACGCTTGAGTCTGCTCTTCTGATAAATACGTAACCTTCTCTGTGTAACCTTTTTCTTCCTCTTTACTTTCTAAGCCCAGCAAAGTTGGCGCAGTAAAACCTTTTAGCTTCTCTCTCCAGAATTGTTCCGCCCGCTCCTTATCTTGCTCTCTTAACCATTGGATATATTTCTTATATGGTGAGGACTTAGGTAACTTCACAGCTTCTCCATTCATTCTCTTCTGATAGACTGTAAGTAATTCATTAAATACTAATGGTAAACTCCATCCATCCAGTAAAATATGGTGATGGGTCCAAACAATCCGATATTCTTCCTCACCTTCTTGAATGACTGTTACCCGCATCAATGGTGCTTCATCAAATTGGAAGGCTAGTTTTCGATCTAATGCCAAAAAGACTTTTCTTTTTTCCTCTATCTCTTCACTTGTCATTGTACGCCAGTCTTCTTTGTTCACTTTAAATGGGATATTTTCATACACCACTTGTACAGGTTCTTCAATTTCGTCCCATACAAATACTGTACGAAAAATTTCATGCCGCTGAATTACAGATCTCCACGCCTGCTCAAAAGTAGGAATATCCATTTTCCCTTTAATCATAAAACTTAATTGCACTATATACGGTGCAACATGTTCATTCCCTTGGTCATGCAATGTGTGGAAAATCATACCTTCTTGCAAAGGTGATAGTGGATATAAATCTGTAATCTGATTCTTCTTTCCACGATTCATTTTGTTTAGTACATTTGTCAAACCTTCTTGGCTAAGATTAGCCATTGCAAAATCCGAAATGGTCAGTGCAGATTCTCTATCTGAAGATTGAATCAATCTGCTCAGTTGATATAGCATATTCTGTGCAATACTTTGAATCGTTGATTTGGCGAATTGCCCAACATTGTATACCCAAGTGAACTGAAGTTTTCCATTCGTTACAAGCCCAATTACATCAATTACATGCGATCGCTTGGAACCGGCAGCATGATCTAAACGCTTAAATTCGTTCTCCGGAATAAACATTGCATCGTTAGAAAACATTTGGTCAAATTGTCCAAGATAGTTAAAACTAATAGACGGTGTATATTGGGAGCTTAATTGCTCACACATTGTTGCGTTCATGTAACGCAACACCCCATAATCAACACCCTTATTAGGAATTTTGCGAACTTGTTCTTTAACTGCTTTTAATGCTGCAATTGGCGTATTAGCACTAGTAATATTTAAATGAACTGGATAAATACTTGTAAACCATCCCACAGTTCTCGATAAATCAACATCTTCAATAATCTCTTCTCGACCATGTCCCTCTAAATCTACGCTCAATATCGGCTGCCCCGTACATGCTGCCGTAGCTTGTACTAATGCTGCTAATAATACTTCATTGATTTGGACACGGTGAGTGCTTAAAGTTTCTTGCAATAACATACGGGTCTCATTCTCATTTAACACCACAGTAATTTCCTCAGTTACTGCGCTTACTGGATTACTTATAGTACCATCTACCGGCAATTTAACTACGTCTTGTTCAGCCTGCTCATCCCAGTAATGTAGCACTTCTTTTGATAGTCCAGTTTCAGCGTAATGATGTAATTTCTCCGACCATTCTTTAAAAGATGTACTCTTCATAGGTAATTGAATTTTCTGCCCTTGGACTACTTGCTTATATGCTGTTTGCAAATCTTCCAATAAAATTCGCCAAGAAACACCATCCACGGCTAAATGATGAATTGTCCAAAATAATCGGCCAGCGTGCTCACCTTCATCAAAATACACCATTCTCATTAACGGACCATCATGTAAATTCAAACTTTCTTGTGCAACATTAATCTCTTTTTGAATAACCTGATGCCAATCAGCTTCCGGCACTTCGTCTAATGAAATGACAGTAAGCATCAATTGTTCTTTTATTCCTTCATTCCACTGTTTCCAAACCCCATTAGGTAAACGTTCATATCTTAAACGCAGAGCATCATGATGAAGTAGAAGGTTACCTGCCGCCTTTTCCAGTAATCCTATGTCCAATTTCTCTTTCGTTCTAAAGAACATGGATTGATTCCAATGATGTGGGTTAGGATGATTTTGTGCAAAAAACCTTTGTTGAATAGGTGTAAGTATCGTCTCTCCAGTTATAATTCCCTGTTCAGCTTGTACACCTTGTTCTTCTTTGACTACTTGCGCCAACTCAGCAATCGTTTGGTGTTCAAATATTTGTTTTGGTGTCAATTGTAAACCAGCTTGCTTCGCACGCGATACAAGCTGAATGCTAAGAATTGAATCTCCACCAATTTCAAAGAAGTTATCATTCATACCAATACGTTTTGAACCTAGCACACGTTCCCAAATGATAGAAAGCTTATGTTCACGTTCATTTCTTGGGGCCACGTATCCTTCTTGTGTTCCTTGATAATCTGGTATAGGTAGCGATTTCCGATCAATCTTTCCATTTATGGTTAGCGGTAATTCTTTCATTTCGACAAAGTAGGAAGGTATCATATGGATTGGCAGTTTTGTTTTAAGATACTCTCGCCATTCTTCTAAACTGCCTTCGCCCACTACATAAGCTACCAGCCTCTTATCTCCCGACTGATTTTCCCTAACCATTACAACTGCCTCTTTTACTAAGTAATGCTCCTGTAAGGTCGACTCAATCTCTCCAAGTTCAATTCGAAATCCTCTAATCTTCACTTGATTATCCATTCTTCCTAAGTATTCTATATTACCATCAGGAAGATATCTCACAAGATCACCCGTTCTATATAACCTCTCGTCTTCTTTGAATGGATGTGAAATAAATCGTTCGGATGTTAACTCTGGACGATTCAAGTACCCCCTTGCTAGACCTGCTCCTCCGATATAAAGTTCCCCCATCACACCAACTGGAACTGGCAACCTATTTCTATCTAATACATAAGTTTGAACGTTCGGCAACGGACGCCCAATTGTTACTCTCTTACTATCTTTTTTAATATGATAGCAGGTTGCATCAACCGTACATTCTGTAGGACCATATACATTATAAAACTCCATTTTATCAGTCTCTACTAGCTGTTCCCATAATGAAGGCATAATCGCTTCGCCACCAACCAGTACCTTACTCGGAACATGAACACCATCGCACGTTTCTAACAATCCGACATCTAAAAGTAATTGAAGTAATGAAGGTGTTATATCAAAGATTTCTAACTTGTTCTCCCTAATATAAGCTACAAACTGCTCCGGATCACTTCGCACTTCATTTGGAATAATATACAAACTTGAACCATATAATAGCATTTGTAATTGCTGAATAGATGCATCAAAGGCAATTGACGCATTTAAACCGACGTGCATGTTAGATCGTATCTCATGTTCGAAAACCTCTTTTTGTAAACCATGCGACAAGTTTATTACAGAATGATGCTGTATCAAGACACCCTTTGGATTCCCCGTCGATCCCGAAGTATAGATAACATACGCTAGGTTTTCTCCTGTTACTTCACATTTTGGTGAAAGAATGCTTTCTTTTGAAATCATTGCTTGATCCCTATCTAGACAAACTGCCTTGACTTCTTTAGGTATCCAACCTTCTAATGACTCATTCGTAACTAATACTTGAATTCCAGTGTCCTCCAAAATATATCGTATGCGACTTTCCGGATATGATGGATCCAATGGAACATATGCTGCTCCAGCCTTCCAGATCCCCATAATACCAACAATCATCTCAACTGAACGCTCAAAGCAAAGTCCAACTAATGATTCAGTCCCAATCCCACATTGCTGAAGATAGTGGGCCAATTGATTAGCTTTTTCATTCAGCTCTCGATATGTTAACTGCTGTTTTTCATCTATCACTGCTACCGCATCAGGTGTACGATTTACTTGCTCTTCAAACAGCTGATGAATCGTACTTTCCTGCGGATATGCTACAGCATCATTATTCCACTCTTCCAACTGTTTTTGCTGTAATCCTGTTAATATAGGCAACTTAGCTAATGATTTATCAGGATTCTCCACGATTACATTCAACCAGTTCCCAAAATGTTCAGCCATGGATTCAATAGTTAAGCTATCAAATAAATCAGTTCTATAAACAAAAGTAAGTAATAAACCCTCTTCCACTTCTGCAGCAGTTAAACTTAAATCAAACTTAGCGATTGGAGCATTACTTTCCATTACTTCTATATTTCTTCCATGTAGTTCTGGTAGCTTCTGTCCCGCATTTTGCAAAGTAAACATGGTTTGGAAAATCGGAGAATAGCTTGTATTTCGTTCAGGTTGGATAACCTCTACAATTTTCTCAAACGGAACATCTTGATACTCATACGCCTTCAATGCTTTTATCCGCACTTGAGACAACAACTCTTGAAATGCCGGTGCATTACTTAAATCAGCTCGATAAACCAATGTATTGACAAAGAAACCAATCAGTCCTTCAATTTCTTGATAATTTCGATTTGCAATTGGGCTGCCAACAATAATATCCGTTTGTCCTGTATAACGAGCAAGGAAACTTTGATACGATGCCAATAAGGTCATGAAAAGTGTGGCCCCTTCTTGACGACTTAGTTCGTTTAATTTGTCCAGTAATGAGCGCGATAACAAAACATTATGAGTTAATCCATGATGGTTTTGCACTGGCGGACGTGGACGATCCATGGGCAACATTAAGACTGGTAACTCACCAGATAATTCTTCCTTCCAATATGCAAGTTGTTGATATAGTACTTCATCTTTCAACCATTCTCTTTGCCACTGAGCAAAATCGGCATATTGAACAGGTAGTGGTTCCAGCTCTGCCTGTTTTTCACCAATCGCATTCTCATAAAATGCCATCCATTCTTGAAGCAAGATTTCCATCGACCATCCATCCGAGATAATATGATGCATATTACACAAAAGAACCCATTCTTCTTCTGAAATTCTTATGAGTTTCCCACGGAACAATGGCCCTTGTTCTAAATCAAATGGAGATTCGACTTCAGTTTGAATCCATTGCTCCAACTTTCTTTCTCGCTCCTCTAATGAAAGCTTAGTTAAGTCCATTTGCAGAAGCGGACGGAAAACGTACGGTTGAATCTGCTGCACAGGATGGCCATCCTCTTCATAAAATACAGTCCGCAAAGATTCATGACGCTCTATCAACTGATTCCATCCCAACTCCAATGCCTCTGGTAACCAATTCCCTGTAAGGCGGCATACCATTGGCATATTATAAAGTGCACTATTAGGTGCAAATTGATCAATAAACCATAAACGCTGTTGGGCATAAGATAGTGACATATTATTTCCGCGTTCCACCGGCACCAATGGTGGAATTTCTCGTTTTTTGCTCCCCTTACGTAACTGATCTATTCGTTTCGATAATGCCTCGACCGTTGAATATTCGAACAGTTCACGTACTGGCAATTTGATTTGAAAGACTTCCTGTAAGCGTGAGACCACTTGTGTAGCAAGTAGAGAGTGACCACCGAGCTCAAAGAAAGAATCCTGAACATCAATGTCTCTTATTCCTAGCACTTGACTCCACACTGAAGCAATAAGTTCTTCCAGTGGAGTTCTTGGGTATACAGTATTTTCAGCGGATTGTTCACTAAATACAGGCAATGCCTTCAAATCAAGTTTTCCATTCGGTGTAAGTGGTAAAAATTCCATCTCAATAAAGTTTGTTGGAACCATGTAATTTGGTAAATGTGTTTGTAGATATTCTCGCCATTCATGGACACTTCCTTCACCAACTACATAAGCTACTAATCTCTTATCACCTTGATGATCCTCTCGTACCAATACAACTGCTTCTTTCACAGAAGAATGTGCCTGCAAAACAGCTTCTATTTCTCCCAACTCAATCCGGAAACCACGAATTTTCACTTGGTCATCTATACGTCCATGGAACTGGAGATTACCATCAGAAAGATAACTTGCTTTGTCTCCTGTATAATAGAGACGTTCTCCTGACTTGAAAGGATGTGGAATAAATTTTTCCTTTGTAAGATCCGGACGATTAGCATATCCACGTGCAAGACTCTTCCCTCCAATATAGAGATCTCCAATTACACCAATTGGTACTAACTGAAGATGAGAATCTAACACATAAACTTCTGTATTCGCAATCGGTCGACCAATCGATGGCGTACCTGTTGTCACTCCTACGGGTACATAACAATCTGTGGTAACAACGGTATTTTCCGATGGACCATACTGATTAATTACCGCAAAAGGAATATTGTTAGATGGATACTGCGTTAACTGATCCCCACCAGTAATGATAAAACGAAGATCCGTTTTATCTGGCCAAGATAATTTCAAGAGCCTTTCCAGTATAGGTGTAGGTGCAAAGCTAGCTGTTATTCGTGAATCAATGAGCCAATCTCTTAGTGCTTCTGGATTAATTCTCAGTTCCTCTGTTGATAAGTAGAGCGCTGCGCCAGCAGTTAGATACGGCCAAATCTCCTGGACAGCCGAATCAAAAGCAACCCCTGCAATCTGAGTCGCACGATCCTCTGCTGAAATATGATAAACTTCCTGATGCCAAGAAACCATATTCATTAATGACCGATATTCAACCATGACACCCTTCGGTTTTCCTGTAGAACCAGAGGTATAGACAATATAGGCTAAGTTCTCTGGATTTATTTGACGTGTAGGTGCGATTACGCTTTCCACCGTTAACTCTTCTAACCTCACCATTTCGACGTGTGCGAAATGTCCTTCTTGTCCTTCTGCCGTCACTACAAATTGAATTCCCGCATCTTCAATCATGTATTCTAACCTTGATTTTGGATATAACGGATCTAAAACGACATAAGCTCCTCCAGCTTTTAAAATGCCTAGTAAACTTGCTATCAGCTCAGCTGACCTCGGAAGATAAACTCCTACCACTGACTCTGGAGCTACTCCCTTTCGCTGTAAAACATTTGCCAACTGATTTGCTTTTTTATCCAGTTCACCATAAGTCCACTGTTTTGTTTGATCAACTACCGCAATCGCATCAGGACGCCTTGCTACTTGCTCCTCAAATCTGTCGCAAACAAGACCCTGATGAGACATTTCCATTACAGTGTCATTCCATGTTTCTAATAACAAAGTACGCTCGGGTTCTGATAGCATGCTCAGGTCATGCAACGGATTTTGTGGGCGATGAGAAACTTCATGTAGCCATTTCTCAAAGTGTCCTGCCATCCGTTCAATAGTAGTAGCATTGAATAAATCCTTATTGTACTCAAAAGTAAAAAGTAATCCCTCTTCCGTCTCAGCTGCCATTACACTTAAATCAAACTTTGCAATTGGACTATGGCTTTCTATCATTTCAATACTTCTACTAGATAATACCGGAAACTCTTGTTTCATATTTTGCAAGATGAACATAGTCTGGAAGATTGGCGAATGACTTGTACTTCGCTCCGGTTGCACAACTTCTACAATTTTTTCAAATGGAATATCTTGATATTCATACGCCTTCAATGCCTTTTGACGAACCTGATACAGTACATCTTGAAATGTCGGTCTACCACTCAAATTAGCTCGATAAACCAGCGTGTTAACGAAGAAACCAATTAGTCCTTCAATTTCTCTATAATTCCGATTCGCAATTGGGCTTCCGACCAGAATATCTTCTTGTCCCGTATAACGAGATAGAAAACTTTGATATGCAGCTAAAAGCGTCATGAAGAGTGTAGCCCCTTCTTTTCGACTAAGTTCATTCAATTTATCATGTAGCGTGCTTGGCAGAACCAGAGTGTATGTCGACCCGTGATGTGTTTGTATTGCGGGACGCGGGCGATCCATAGGAAGTTGGAGTACAGGAAGCTCCCCAGACAATTCTTCCCTCCAATATTGGAGTTGTTGATCAAGCACCTCCTCCTTTAGCCATCCTTTTTGCCACTGAGCAAAGTCGGCATATTGAACCGGTAATGGTTCAAGTTCCGCTACCTTTCCATCCGTTGCTTTCTCATAAAATGCCATCCATTCTTCAAGTAGGATTCCCATTGACCATCCATCTGAAATGATATGATGTAGAGTACAAAGGAGTATCCATTCTTCCTCTCCCACGTGCAAAATACTTGTCCTGATTAATGGACCCTCTGTTAAATCAAATGGCACTTCTATTTCTTGTTGAATTAAACGTTTAACTTCTTCTTCTTGATTTTCAGAAGAAAGCATAGTTAAATCCGTTTTCGGAATTGATTGAAAAGCATACGGTTCAATTTGCTGTACGGGTTGACCGTTCACTTCGTGAAAGACCGTCCGCAGTGATTCATGACGTTCTATTAGTTGATTCCATCCCGTTTCCAATGCTTCAAGTAGCCAATTCCCTGTAAGGCGGCATACCATTGGCATATTGTAAAGGGCACTATTAGGTGTAAATTGATCAATAAACCATAAGCGTTGTTGGGCATAAGATAGTGGAATAGCTTCTCCTCGTTTCATTGGTATTAGTGGCGGAATCTCTCGTTTTTTATCTCCTTTGCGTAACTGATCTAATCGCTTTGCCAGTGACTCCACCGTTGTATATTCAAATAGTTCACGTACTGGTAATTCGATTTGAAAAATCCCCTGTAAACGTGACACTACTTGAGTAGCTAGTAGTGAATGACCACCAATTTCAAAAAAGGAATCCTGAACACTAATATTTTTTATTCCTAACACTTGGCTCCAAACGGAAACGATAAGCTCCTCCACCGGTGTTCGTGATGAGGTATTATCTTCACTTATGAACTGTTCTTCTAATTCCAGTAAGGCTTTCCGATTCACCTTACCATTTGGAGTGAGTGGCATACCTTCAATTTGGAAAAAGTATGCCGGAACCATATAATGTGGCAGTTGCTTCTTGAGATATTCACGCCACTCTCCAGTATCCCCTTCGCCCACTACATAAGCTACTAACTGCTTATCTCCTGGTCGATCTTCCTTCACCAACACTACTGCTTCTTTTACAGATGAGTGATCATGTAAGGCTGCTTCAATTTCTCCCAATTCAATTCGGAATCCTCTAATTTTGACTTGGTTATCTATTCTTCCAATATATTCTAAGTTACGATCATTCATATATCTCACCAAGTCACCCGTTCGATATAATCGTTCCCCGTCCTTAAAGGGATGCGGAATAAAACGTTCAGTAGTTAAATCTGGTCGATTGAAGTAGCCACGTGCCAATCCTACTCCTCCAAGGTAAAGTTCCCCTGCCACACCAATCGGGACCACTTGTTGATATTGATCTAACACATACAACTCTGTATTATCAATCGGACGACCAATCGGAATAAGTATTGGTTCTTTTTCTAAATCACAATCATAATAAGTCACATCCACAGTCGCTTCAGTAGGACCATACAAGTTAATTAACTTTGTTTGCTGAACATTGTAAAAGATCCCCTTAAACCGGCGAACCTGCTCAGTGTTTAACGCTTCTCCACTAGTAAAAACTTGAATTAAAGATGATATATCCCTTTTCGAATTATATAGTTCCATATAATCTAAGAAAGTAGATAACATCGACGGAACAAAGTGCATGGTGGACACACGATATCGTTCAATATACTCCTCAATGACCGCAGGATCTTTCTCTCCTCCTGGTGGAAGTAAACAAACACGTGCTCCTACAAATGACCACCAAAATAATTCCCAGACAGAAACATCAAACGAAAACGGTGTCTTTTGTAAGATTGTATCGTCCTCGGACAATGGGTATTTTTTCTGCATCCACTGTAGGCGATTGATAACGGAATGATGTTCAATCATTACACCCTTTGGATTTCCCGTCGAACCCGAAGTGTATATAATATAGGCTAAGTTATTTGCTGTTACTCCACTCATCGGAGCTAAATTACTCTCTTTAGAAATCATCACTTGATCCCGGTCTAAACAAATTGCTTGAATATCTTTAGGTAACCAGTCCTGTAGTGCCTCTTTTGTTAACAGCACTTGAATTTGTGAATTCTCCAAAATATATCTCAGGCGATTTTCGGGATAACTTGGATCCAGTGGGACATAAGCCCCACCTGCCTTCAAAATCCCAAAGAGACCGATAATCATATCAGGAGAACGTTCAATACATATACCGACCAATGATTCAGGTCCGATACCTCGTTTTTGTAGAAAATGTGCCAATTGATTCGATTTTTCATTAAGTTCTTGATACGTTAGCTTTCCACCCTCATAAACTACCGCCACTGCATCAGGTGTCCGTGCAACTTGCTGCTCAAATAGCTCATGAATCATACAATCATGACCATAAACTACGTCCGTATCATTCCATTCTTCTAGGAGTTGTTTTTGCTCGGTATCAGATAACATTGACAGCTTTGTATATGATTCATCTGGATAATACGTGATTTCATTTAGCCAGTTCTCAAAATGTCCTGCCATACGTGCAATGGTACTACTATCAAATAAATCCGTGTTGTATTCAAATGAGACAAATAGACCTTCTTCCACTTCATAGGCAGTTAAGCTCAAATCAAATTTAGCAATAGACATATTACTTTCTACCATTTCAATACTTCTATCAGGCAAATCTAGTCGTTCTTGTTTTATATTCTGTAGCGTAAACATGGTCTGAAATATAGGGGAATGACTCATGCTTCGTTCAGATTGCACAGCTTCTACCACTTTTTCAAATGGTATATCTTGATATTCGTAAGCTTTTAACGCCTTTTTCTTTGTTTGGTTCAAAATCTCCCGAAAAGTAGGGGTGCCACTCAAATCTGATCGATAAACCAACGTATTAACAAAGAAACCAATTAATCCTTCTACTCCCTTATGGTTCCGATTTGCAATCGGACTACCAACTAGAATATCTTTTTGTCCCGTATAACGAGCAAGAAAGCTCTGGTATGCGGCCATTAAAGTCATAAATAAAGTAGATCCTTCTTGTCGACTTAAATCCTTCAATTGACTGAGCAATTTATAAGGAAAAATTACATGATACGCAGCCCCAGAGTAAGTCTGCTTAACCGGTCGAGGTCGATCCACTGGCAGTTGTAAGATAGGAAGCTCACCAGACAATTCTTCCTGCCAATACGTAAGCTGACGATTTAGCACATCACCTTGCAACCACTCCTTTTGCCACTTCGCAAAGTCTGCATATTGAATAGATAGTGAACTTAATTTAGCAGGATTTCCGCCCGTTTCTTCTTCATAGAAAGCAAGTAATTCATTCATGAATATACCAATGGACCAAGCATCAGAAATAATATGATGCATCGTACACAGTAATAACCATTCATCCTTCTCTAATTGAACAAGCTGATTACGAATTAAAGGACCATTCATTAAATCAAATGGTTCTTGCGCTTCTCTCGCAATTAAACTATCTACCTCTTTTTCTTTTACTTCTAGAGGAAGTTGAGAGTAATCTCTTACAGGTAATGCTCTAGGAAGGAATTCGACAATTTGTTGCACAGGCTGTTCTCCTATTTCTTTAAAAACAGTTCGTAGTGATTCATGACGTTCAATGAGTCGATTGAATCCCTTCTCTAATGCTTCAGGTATCCAATTTCCTTTTAGATGCCATACTGTTGGAATATTATATAAAGAACTGTTTGGGTTAAATCTGTCCATAAACCACAAACGTTGTTGTGCATAAGACAACGGGAGTGCTTCTTTATTCTCCTTTTTTTGCATTTGCTTCTGAAGCCATGCTCTCTTCTCAGGAGAAAGTGAACTCAGCTTTGCAAGTAAATCACTTCTCATTTTTTTACCCCTTCCTCAATCAAATTACTCTCGAATATCCCTTGTGCTTCTTCCTCTGATAGCTCTTCTAATTGCTTAAGCAGTTCTAGTAATTCTTCATCATTACTGACTTCTGCTTCTTTTTGAATATAGTCTTGAAGACTTACATTCTCCTTACTATCATTCTGCATTTCTTGATTTTTGTTATCGAGCAATTGATCAATCTGTTCCGCCAATTGCTGCACCGTATGAAACATAAATAAATCATGCAATGGTATCTCGATTCCAAAAGCCTCTTTAAGATTGGAAACAGCTTGCGTAGCGAGTAGTGAATGGCCACCAATTTCAAAAAACGAATCTTGAATTCCGATGTTTTCCATACCTAAAACTTCATGCCATATCGAAACGATTGTTTTTTCCGTAGACGTACGAGGAGCAATATAACCACTTGCTATCTCCTGTCTCTCTGGTGCTGGTAAGGCCTTCCTATCAATTTTCCCATTAGGAGTGAGTGGAAATGCATTTAATCCAACAAAATAGGCTGGAATCATATAATTTGGTAGTTGATTCTTGAGATAATCACGCCACTTTTGGGCATCCCCGTCTCCTACAACATAGGCAATCAAACGCGGATCGCCAGGATAATCTTCCCGCACCATCACAATAGCTTCGTTAACTAATGTATACCTTTGTAAGGCCGCTTCAATTTCTCCTAATTCAATCCGGAACCCACGAATTTTTACTTGATGATCGATTCGTCCAACATACTCCAAATTTCCATCTGGTAAATACCTTACTAGATCTCCAGTCCGATATACTCGCTCTCCTTCTTTAAACGGATGCGATATAAAACGATTTTGTGTTAAGTCAGGGCGGTTTAAATATCCACGTGCTAACCCTGATCCACCAATGTATAGCTCACCAACTACACCAATTGGAACCATTTTTTGTTCGGCACTCAGTACATATACTTCTGTATTGAATATTGGTTTACCAATTGGTGGCACCCTATGCATGACACCCTTTTCTAATTCCATATACGTGGAATACGTAGTATCTTCGGACGGGCCGTATAGGTTGTACACCTTTTCAATCGTACTTCTCTCGTATAAATCTTGAACAAGCGAATATGGCAATGGTTCTCCAGCCAAATTCATCACCTTTACCGAAGAAGGTATTGTTTTTGTTCGAACCAGTTCCTTCGCTGCCGATGGCACAGTATTAATCAAAGTTACACCCTTGGAAGACAACTTCTCTAGATGTAAAGCATTTTCAGTGACAATCACCTTACCACCCATCGTTAAGGAAACAAATACTTCAAAAACGGATAAATCAAAAGATAGCGAAGTTGAAGCTAACACTCCCGCTAATTCCTTTCGGGAATACGTGTGATGCGCCCAATGAATCATTGTTACTGTATTCCTGTGCTCAATCATTACTCCCTTTGGATTTCCAGTGGAACCTGAAGTATAGATAATATAGGCTAAGTTATCGGCCGTCACTTCACTCATACATACCGTAGTTACTTCTTGTTCTATTTCTGCTCGATTACCATCAATACAAATCACGTCAACGAATTTAGGTATAACCATTTTTTGTTGTAACTTTTCCTGTGTCACCAGTACGTTTATTTGAGCATCTTCTAAAATGTACTGCAGTCGACTTTCCGGATACGCTGGATCAATTGGGACATATGCTCCTCCCGCCTTCATAATTCCTAAGAGACCGACAATCATCTCGGATGAACGTGTAACGCAAATCCCAACCAATGATTCGCATGTTACACCATTTTTTTGTAAATAATGTGCCAACTGATTCGAGCGTTCGTTCAACTCTCGATATGTTAGTTCTTCATCTTCGCACACTACTGCAATTGCTTCTGGTGTTTTTTCCACTTGTTCTTCAAACATTGTATGAATCGTGCTTTCTTCCATATCTATAACACCCGATTTATTCCATTCCTCTAATAGTTGCTTATATTCTATTTTCGATAACATATTCAGTTCTGATAGTACACATTTTGGATGAGAGACAATTTGATTTAACCAATGTTTAAAATGACTTGCCATCCGTTCAATGGTTGTATCATTAAACAAATCAGTATTATATTCAAAGGTTAGTGATAATCCTTCTTCCGTCTCAGAAGCAAATAAACTCAAATCAAATTTGGCAACAGAAGCATGGCTTTCCATAAGTTCCATTTGTCTTTCAGATAGCTGAACAAACTCTTGTTTCGTATTCTGTAAAGTAAACATAGTTTGGAATATCGGTGAATGACTTGTATTCCGTTCCGGTTTTACGGATTCTACCACTTTCTCAAATGGGATGTCCTGATACTCGTATGCTTTTAGCGCTTTTTTTCTTACCTGCGACAAAAGTTCTTGGAACGTCGGATTTTCACTGAAATCAGCTCGATAAACTAACGTGTTTGCAAAGAATCCTATTAATCCCTCAATCTCTTTCACATTTCGATTAGCGATTGGGCTTCCAACTATAATGTCGTCCTGTCCTGTATAACGAGAAAGGAAGCTTTGATACGCTGCCATCAATGTCATAAATAAAGTGCATCCTTCTTTCAGACTTAAATCTTTGAGCTTTTCCTGTAGGGAATTCGCCACTATTAAGGACTGACTTGCACCACGATGGGTTTGAACTGCAGGTCGAGGACGATCCATCGGTAATTGTAAAACCGGTAGTTCCCCAGATAATTCTTCCTTCCAATATTGGAGTTGCTGATTCAAATTCTCTTCTTTTTGCCATTCCTTCTGCCATATGACAAAATCTGCATATTGGATAGATAACTCCTTCAATTCCGCCGGTTTGCCGCTTAATGCTCCTTCATAAAAAGCCATCCATTCTTCAAGTAAGATTCCCATTGACCATCCATCTGAAATAATATGATGCATAGTACAAATGAGAATCCATTCTTCCCTGTCCACTTTCAATAATCGTGTTCGAATCAGAGGACCTTGTCCAAAATGAAATGGTTCCTCAGCTTCGTTTTGAATGAGGCGTTTCATTTCTCTTTCCCTATCTTCCAAAGAGAGATCTGTTAGATTCGTTTGAGGAATATGTCTGAATACATGAGATTGAACTTGTTGAAAAGGTTCACCCTCTCGTTCTAGAATTGTCGTCCTTAATGATTCATGACGCTCCAACAATTGATTCCATCCGACCTCCAATGCTTCAATTGACCATTCACCTGTTAAGCGACACGCTGCATGGATATTGTACATAGCACTATTTGGCATTAATTGATTAATAAACCATAGACGTTTCTGCGCATAGGAAAGTGGGATAACTTCTTCTCGTTTCATAGGTACAAGAGGAGCAACCTCTCGTTTTTTATCTTCTTTTCGTAAATGATCCACTCGTTTCGCCAATGCTTCCACTGTATCGTGCTTGAAAAGTTCACGTAATGGAATTTTAATTTGGAACAGTTCTTGCAATCGAGAGACGATTTGAGTAGCAAGTAGTGAGTGCCCACCACGTTCAAAGAAGGAATCCTGAATGCCAATATTTTCTGTTCCTAACACTTGACTCCAAACCGAGGCAATAAGCTCTTCCGATGGTGTCCGAGGTAGCACATTTAAATCTTCAATAGCTTGCTCATCAGGTGCTGGCAAGGCCTTTCGGTCGATTTTCCCATTCGGAGTAAGCGGAAAGTGTTCTAACTCTATAAAGTGCGCTGGAATCATATGATTCGGTAATTGTTTTTGTAAATACTCTCTCCACCCTTGGGTATTTCCATCGCTTATTACATATGCAACCAATCGTTGATCACCTGGACGATCTTCTCTAACTAATACGACAGCCTCTTTAATAAACGAACATTTTTCTAAAGTTGCTTCAATTTCTCCTAATTCAATCCTAAAACCACGCATTTTGACTTGATGATCCATTCTACCTATAAATTCTATATTTCCATCAGTTAGATATCTTACTGAATCTCCTGTTCGATATAGTCGTTCCCCCAATCGAAATGGGTGCGAAATGAATTTTTCAGCAGTAAGATTCTGACGATTTAAGTATCCACGCGCTAAACCAGCACCACCAATATATAACTCACCCTCAGTTCCTATTGATTGCAAGCGTTGATTTTGGTCTAATACATATAATTGCGTGTTCTGTATTGGCTGCCCAATAGAAACAAATTCTTGATTAGGCTGAATATCAAATGCATTCACATAAATAGTGGCTTCAGTTGGTCCATAAAAGTTGGTTAATTTCACTTGTCCACTATAATTCCATTTCTGTTGAAATCGTCTAACTAACCCTGAACTTAGTTCTTCTCCACCAGAAAATACATGGCGTACAGAGGAACAATTCATGTTCAATTCAATATGATTGAATTGATCTAAGAAAACAGATAACATCGAAGGTACAAATTGAACTATAGTGACCTGATGTTGTTTAATCACTTCAGCTATAATAGAAGGATCTTTTTCTCCACCTGGAGGTAAGAAAGATACACTTGCACCAACGTGAATGCCCCAAAACAATTCCCAAACAGAGACATCAAATGAGAATGGCGTTTTCTGCAAGACCACATCCTTTTCAGAAAGTGGATATTTATGTTGCATCCATTCTAGATAATTAATTACTGAATGATGCTCAATCATTACTCCCTTTGGATTCCCTGTAGATCCTGAAGTATACATAACATATGCTAAATTTTCTCCTGTTACACCACTTATACATGGGGTTGATTCTTCTTTTTCAATTGCAGTGTAATCTTTATTCATACAAATCGTTTCTATATTTTCAGATACAAACAAGTTTTTAGAATTTTCTTCCGTCACTAGTACTTCGATTCCAGCATCCTCTAATATATATCGAAGCCGACTCTCTGGATAAGTAGGGTCAAGTGGAACATACGCTGCTCCTGATTTTAGAATACCTAATAACGCTATCATCATTTGTAATGAACGTTCCATATATACACCAACTAGAGACTCTGGTCCTACACCATGCTTTTGTAAATAATGAGCTAGCTGATTTGCACGCTTATCCAACTCTTTATAGGTAATTTGTTCATTTTCGTAACTAGCCGCGATTGCTTCCGGCGTTTTTTTAACTTGCTCCTCAAACATTGTATGAACCATGCCTTCAGCCGAATAATTAACTTGAGTATGATTCCATTCCTCTAGTAACTGTATCTGTTCTTCTTCTGTTAAATGAGTAATTTCAAATAGTTTTGAATCTAGGCTCTTCGTCATCTGAATTAATATTTGCAATAAGTGATTCTGGATCCGATTTATTGTTTCTTCATTAAAAAAGCTTCGATCATACATCAACTTTAAAGTAATTTTCTTACCGGGCATTACAATGAGTGTTAAAGGATAATTTGTTTGTTCCGTGCTTTTAACATCTAGTAATCTTAAATCATCATTTCTCTCACCTTGAATTGGATAATTTTCAAACACATACAAGGTATGAAATAAGGAGCTATTTCGCGGAACCTCACTCCAGCCTTGAATATCTATCAACGAATTATACTCATACTGTCTTCGTTCCATTTCTTTCATTTGTATTTTACGAAGCCAATCTACTACTGATGTATTATCCGTTAATCGAATTCTGGTAGGTAATGTGTTAATAAATAGCCCCACCATATTCCCTGCTCCCATTAAATCAGTAGGACGTCCAGCGCTAGTTACGCCAAATACGACGTCACTGTCACCGCTATACCTACTCATCAAATAAGCCCATGCACCTTGTACTAACGTATTCAATGTTAATCGACTATTTCGTACCCACTCTTGTAAATTCTCAGTGAGTTCCTCAGATACCTGATAAACACACTCTCCATAGCCCTTCTCCTGCCCTTGATCCTTTCTTTCCATCGCTAATGGCGTAGGTGCATAGAACCCTTTTAATTCTTCTTTCCAAAATTCCTCTGCTTGACTTTGATCTTGTTTATTTATCCACTGGATATATTTTTTATAGGGAAGAGATTTAGGAAGATTCAACAATTCTCCCTTTATCATCTTGAGATAAACTTCCATCACTTCACTAAAGACCAATGAAACACTCCAACCATCTAGCAAAATATGATGATGTGTCCAAATAATTCTCGTTTCCCCTTCTGCTTCTTTAATCGCAGTAACTCTCATCAATGGTGCTTCATCCAATAAAAATCCTTTCCTACGATCTGCAATCAAAAACTGGTGTAATTTCTTCTCCTTCTCCTCATGCGAATGGGTACTCCAATCCTCTTGATGAATAGTAAAAGGAAGACGTTCGTAAACTGCTTGTAGAGGTTTTTCTACTTCCTCCCAAACAAATACTGAGCGCAGAACCTCATGTCGTTGAATAACATATTTCCAAGCTTTTTCAAAAGTAGCAACATCCAATTGCCCCCCGAGCAAGAAACCTACTTGTACAATATAGGAAAAAGAATATTCATCATCTTGATCGTATAAAGTATGAAACAGTATTCCTTTTTGCAAAGGTGATAAACCATATATATCAATAACGTCTCCCATTTTTACACCCTCTTCTTTGTTAATTTAAGTAATACTTTGCTCAAGCTTTCTTCCGTAAGATCCTCTGCATCAGCAAAATCTGATACCGTAAAAGCAGACTCTGTTGTTGGTTTATTTATAAGTTGACGAAGATGACTCAACATAGCATCTGCTATTACTTGAATTTTTAATTTAGAAAACTGTTCTCTACTATACATCCAAATAAAATGTAACTTTTCATCTTTCACCATTCCGATAACATCAATTAGATGAGATGGCTTGGAATCTGGAGCATGATCTAAAAATGTAAACCCTGTCTCTTGCATAAACAAAGATTCCATTGAAAACACCTGATCAAATTGGCCCAAATAATTAAAGCTTATTGAAGGCTTTTGCTGATAAACCGGAATTAACCCTTTATTCAAGTAACGTAAAATACCATAGTCAACTCCGCGATTCGGAATTCGACGCAATTGTTCTTTGACAGCCTTTAACCCTTCTATAGGTGATTGAGTTCCTTGAAAATTGAGATGAACGGGATAAATACTCGTAAACCAGCCCACTGTCCGTGATAAATCAATACCTTCAATCATCTCTTCTCTACCGTGTCCTTCTAGATGAATAGAAACCGTTTGCTGATTTGTAAAATCGACGATAGCTTGTCCTAATGCCGTTAATAGTACCTCATCAATCCTTGTCTTATGAGTCACTGGAACTTCTTGTAACAATGCATATGTTTCTTCTATTCCTAAAGTCCTCGTCACTTGATCAATCGATTCTTCTGTTGTTTCTTGTATTGGATAGTCCATTGGAATTGTCATCGTTTCTTTTTCTACTTGTTCATTCCAATAATCCTGTACTTCTTTTGAAATACCCGAATCACTGTATGTCTGGAGTCGTTCAGACCATTCTTTAAAAGATGTACTTTTCGCAGGTAAGCGAATTCCTTGACCTTGTTTCATCTGGTTATATACCACCTGTAAATCTTCCAATAGAATTCTCCACGATACTCCATCTACTACTAAATGATGAATCACCCAGAATATTCGATCATTTCCAGTCAAGTTATCCTCAAAGTAAACTACTCTCATTAACGGACCAGTAACTAAATTGAAACTATCTTGATTAATATTCATCTCTTCTTGTATTATTTTATTCCACTCTTTTTCATTAACTTTGTTCCGTTTTACAACATGGAGTACTGACAGCTCATCAGTCCCTTCATTTCTCTGCCTCCATGTTCCGTTTGATAACTGCTCGTACCGAAAACGTAAAGCATCATGATGTTTGATTAAATTTAATATTGCTCCCTCTAGTAACTTCACATCCAATCTCTCTTTTACTCTTAAAAGCATTGATTGATTCCAATGCTCTGGATGTGGATGTTCTTGCTCGAAGAACCAGTACTGAATTGGAGTAAGAGGCACATCTCCTGTCACAATCCCCTGCTCCGCTTGTACTCCCTGCGTTTCTATAGCCACTTGTGCCAGTTCGGCAATAGTTGGGCATTCAAACATTTGCTTTGGAGTAAGTTTTAACCCTACTTGACTTGCTTGAGATATGATTTGAATACTGAGAATCGAGTCGCCACCAATTTCAAAGAAATTATCATAGATTCCCACCTTTTTAATACCTAATACTTGCTTCCAAATTGTAGCCAGTATCTGTTCATTACTATTTCGAGGGCCAACACATTCACTATTAATCTGCTTTTCCTCTGGCATAGGTAAGGCCTCACGATCAACTTTGCCGTTAGCTGTAAGTGGAATGTCTTCCATCTTCACGTATCCTGAAGGTACCATATAGCTCGGTAGTTTCGCTTTAAGATACTCTCTCCACGCACCTACATTTCCATCTCCTACAACATAAGCTACTAATCGTTTATCACCCGGTTGATCTTCTCTTACAATTACAACTGCCTCTTTTATAGATGCATATGCATTTAAAGTAGACTCAATCTCCCCAATCTCAATTCGGAAACCACGTATTTTAACCTGATGATCAATTCTTCCACGATAATCCAGATTACCATCTGGCAAATACCTCGCTAAGTCTCCTGTCCGGTATAATCTTGCTTTCGGATCACTACTAAATGGATGAGATATAAAGCGCTCTGCTGTTAATTCAGGTCTATTTAAATACCCACGCGCAAGCCCTGCCCCGCCGATATAAAGCTCACCATCTACACCTATAGGAACAGGTTGTTGATAAGCATCTAATATATACACTTCTAAATCTGGAATCCGTTTTCCGATATTACTTCTCGAAGCATGATGCACATCATCTAGAGTAATTGGATAATACGTAACATGAACTGTAGTTTCTGTAATTCCATACATGTTAATTAGCTGTGGTTCTTTATCCCCATATCTTTGAAACCACGGTAACAAGCTAATGGGTTCTAACGCCTCTCCGCCAAATATCACATAACGCAGCTGCAAGTTTTTATTCTTATCTTCATGTTCACACACTCGTATTAATTGTCGAAATGCGGAAGGTGTCTGATTTAGAACTGTGACTTCTTCCTCCACCAATAATTGATAAAAATCTTTTGGCGATCGACTAATCCAGTACGGAACAACAACTAATTTTCCACCATATAATAATGCTCCCCAAATTTCCCATACTGAGAAATCAAATGCATAAGAATGAAAAAGCGTCCAAGTATCTTTTTCATTAAACTGATACCAACAATCCGTCGATTTAAATAACCGAATGACATTGTGATGCTCTATCATAACGCCCTTTGGATTCCCTGTTGATCCCGAAGTATAGATTACGTAAGCTAGATTTTGGGAATTCACATCAGAAACCGGCAAGGTCTTACTTTCTTTCCCAATCTCTTCTTGATCACGATCCAGGCAAATCGATTCAACATTTTCTGGTAACCATTTCAATTCTTTTAAACTTTCTTGCGTTACGAATAACTGAATGCTAGCATCCTCTAAAATATATTGAAGTCGCTGCTCTGGATATGTTGAATCAAGTGGAACATAAGCCCCACCAGCCTTCAAAATCCCTAAAATACCTACAATCATTTCGAGAGAACGTTCAACACACAGTCCAACTAAAGTATCAGGTCCTATTCCCTTTTTCTGCAGATAATGAGCTAACTGATTTGCACGTTCATTAAGCTCCTTATAAGTAACTTTTTCTTTTTCATACGTAACTGCAATAGCGTTTGGATAAATCATTGCTTGTCGTTCGAACAATTCATGAAGAGTTTCCCGAGGTGGGAAATCCAACTTAGGATTGTTGAACTCAACTAAACTTTTTCTTTTATCTTCATCAGAAATAATTTCGATTTCAGCTACCTTCTGCTTTGGGTTTTCAAAAGTGTTTTCCATTATCGATAACATAACGTTAAAAAAGCGTTTTATCTCTTCCTTAGAAAATAGCTCCTCACGATAATCAATATGTACATGTAAAGAGTCTATATCAATTAGATTTTCAATATGCACTGCAAAATCTTGTACCTCTTCACGGTTTGCGATCCATAGTGAGTCACCACTTTCATCACGATCCCTATAATCAATCGTAGTTCCGAAAAGTCTCACATTGCTGTTATTCTCTTTATTAATCTGCTTTAATAATAAATCAAATGGATATTTCTGATGTCTTAATGATTTACTTTGTTTTCTGGAAACCCTACCAATAAATGAAAGCACTTCTTCTTCTGGATCAATATCCATTCTTAAAGGAACTGTACTCACCATCATTCCAATCAATTTTCGTTCCATTTTAGTCATACGGTTGCCGTAAGCCATTCCTAATGCAATATCAAGCGATGAAGTCCACCGATACATGGACAACGAGAAAGCAGCGACAAAAAGAGTATATAAACTAAATTTGTAATTTTGGGAAAATAACTCTATTTTTCTCTTCAAATGCTCCGATAATATAAACGTCTCGCGTGATGCTTTGGTACTAACTTGGTACGTATTATAGGGTTTCAATCCGGTTACAGATGGAAGTGTTTTAAATTCCTCTAACCAGAATTTTTGATCTTTTTGAAAGCGACTACTATTCAAGTATGTTTGTTCATTGTCCAGAAATTGAACATATGAATTTTTAATTTCGCCTTCCTCAGTCTCGTTATGAATTTCATAATAATATTTTGCAATCTGCTCAGTAAATATTTGAATTGATAAACCATCCATGATAATATGATGAACATTTCCAAAGACTGCACATTCATTATCGTTTAATTTTATTAAAGCGAAATAGTATAAATTTGAATTAAGTAATGTAAACCTTTCTTTTGTTTTCTGCTCAATCCATTCCTCAAGCAAATCTGAATTCTCCACATTACTGAAATCGAAAAACTCAAATTCTTGGACTTCATGTTTGGTAAAATATTGTTTAGGTTCCTGATGCCCATTTTCTTTTAATCTAATGCACAGACCGTCATTTTCACTGATAACGCGATTCACAACTTGGTTTAATTTTGAATAATTCATTTTTCGATGAAGTTTAAATAAAAACCTTAAATTACATATCCCTTTATCAGAATGAATAACTTCTGTATACCATATTCTTCGCTGCGGGTGACTTAATGGAAAACATTCCTCATTGGTCATAAAAAATCTTCCCTTCAAAAATTATTTGCTCTTATAGGTTCGTGTTTATGTTTAGCCCATAAATATTTCTGCAGTGAAACTCCAATTACTCCAATGACAACAAGCCCAATCCCGCCATAAACATAGAGTTGGGTTACTCCAAACAAATGCACTAATGGGCCACTCATAGCAGGAGAAATAATTAGAACTGCGTTTGTTAAACTGCTTTGAATACCAAATACTCTTCCTACTTGATCTTGATCAGATTCTATTTGTAAAATGACTTGATTAGATACAAGCATCAGCCCACTTCCAATACCAGCGATAAAACTAATCAGATAGGCCAAAACGAAGACCGTACCGGGCGTTATCAAACCAATCCCCCCAAAACCAATTCCCATTAAAACCATGCCTCCACATACTACCCAACCATATTGAAATTGTTTTAATTTCTGAGTTAGTAATGCACCAAGTATTCCGCCAAGACCAATAATAGAAATGATATATCCCATTTTACTTTTATCATGTGGGAATAAGCTCTTAAATAAAGTCGGGAATTGTGAGTCTACTAATTGTAATACTGCCATGGCTATTGTAACGAAAATCATAGTTGATAATATTATCCGATTAGATAACACATAGCCCCACCCTTGTACCCAAGCGGCCCAAGTGCTTTGCTTTTGCTTTTCAACAAGTTCTTTCGATATAGTTTCTTTGAATTTTATTGTGGGTATCAGAACTAACGTAGCTAATAAACAACTTATAGCTCTTATAATGAGGCAGAACTCTGGCTGAAACCAACTCAGCAACATGCCCCCTATAAGTGGGCCTACTATCTTGGTACCCTGCTCTACTATTCCGTTGATACTTACTGCTTTAGTAAGCAACTCTGGGGATACAATCTGTCTTGTTAGTGTTTGTTGTGCAGGATAATAGAAAACAATAAAAATGGAACGAATCATTAATGCCACTAAGAGCCAGTGGATATTTTGTACAAATAAAAGAGCAATTGTTATTAAACCAACCATCAAATTACAGAACATCATAATTGGAATTTTTCTAAAACGATCTGCAATAACACCTGCCCATGAGCCAAAAATAATTCCAGGAAGTGCATATGCAACAGGGATCAATCCAATCATAGTAGGATCTACTTCCCATTCAAACCCAACTATAGTCATAATCGCTAACATATCAATAAAAACACCAAGCATAAGCAATGAATAGGCAGAGAAAACTTGTAAATAAACCCTATTTCCTAATAGGCCTTTTGAATCGGTAGTTTTCATAAAATGTGCTCCTTAAATTTACTAAAACGGATGTTTTGGTGTACACAATACCTCTTTTTTGCACATAATTTATAACTCTACATATATCCATCCGAAATTTAATAGTATTCAAACTTCAATAACTATAAAATTCAATATCTTTGGTATAATTTATGCATTCAAATATATTTATTTTTAGTTTTTATACGTTCACTTCTGACCCTAAATAATCTTTTTTACCTATAAACGTGGACAAATTAAATGATTTCTAGTTATATCGTCATTACAACCACAGTAAAAAACGATAATATTTCATTAATTTATCTGAACAACTTTCTTTGATTTTCATATTCTACAAGCTAAAACTCTACTCAATGAAAATAATCCATTAATAGCTATCTAACCCTAAAATTTACAATAGTTAAACCATCCAAATTACACCCTCTTTTCAGAATTGTCTTTTTTTTCTATTTAAAATACTATCACACAAATTTTCTAGCTACTATCTTCATAAAGTTGAAATAATCAAATTGGAAAATTCAGATAAAAATAAGGTGAATTTGCAATCATCTTAGTTAATATTATTTTCACAAACGCTATTGAGTCATAACACACGATATACTCCTCTTTTTCCACATGTATGTTAATCATAGAAATTACTTCTTTTCCTTAAAACACTCTCGTTACTGTTTTATTTTTCATAAATAGGTCATACCTTTTTCCCCTTTCATTCCTCTTTATATTTTTATCATACGCAATGAGAATTTCTTTTTTCTTACCCATTACTTACAAATTACTTACTTTCAAAATCGCTTTTATATTAGGATTGAAGGAGCATCTGTGCAGGAAAGTTCAGTAAATATATTAATCAAAAAGAAACACAGAGGGTTTTTACTTCCAAAAATATCTTAGCGTACGCTAAGATATTTTTCACATAGAAAAAGCTGATTTCCTGTAAACTAAGGGGGAATCAGTTTTTACTGTTAATTTGTTTGTAGTGATCGCAAGAGGTTTATAGAAAAGGGTGGTTGAAAGGGTGAAATCGTTGTAAAGCATCTTTATACATTCTCCACTGACTAACGTGACCTAATTGATACTACGAGATACAAAATGTTTGAACCATGCAGGATGTTTTTGTATCTCTGGTTTTATTGTATTATTACTGGCAAAGTAGTTTAGAGTTTCTTGTCCTAGGTTCAAAAAGTAGATACTTCTATTCCTATCATTGTTTTAGGAATAGAAGTATCTACTTTTTTATAAAGGAGTTGCTTCAGATATATATAACTACGTGTATCATTAGCATGATTTTCAATATCTGTATTACTAATCTAATATGTATAAGAAAAGAGGATATATGCTCGTATATTGAACATAATACCCTCTTCTTAGTTTAGTCCATTTAAATGGAATTCTGAGACTCTATTTTTATTTTAGAAAGGACAGCATAATTTTCTCTAATTCTTCTTTACTTAAATTATCTGCAAGAATTGTAACTTGATAAGTATTATTCTTTCCTTTTGCAGGAACAATCATCTTCATTACTTTAAATTTATCCTTTGTATTTTCAGATAAACTTATTTTTGTCCCGACTAATTCATAATTAGTTATCTTTTCACTAGTCCCTACTATCCCCTTCAGCGAATCTTCTCCTTGATCTCTAACTGCAGATTGATACACCATATATACGGAATCTTCATTTCGATATTCATAAACAATAGTGGGATTCATTTTTTTAATAGCCAACGGTGTTTGAACATCTTCTCCACTTAGTTTATACCCTTTTACTACATACATTGGTTTCTTAATTTGAAAATCAAGATATTCCTGTGCTTCCTTTTTAGTCAAATTAAATTGTGAATAAATTTTCTGTCTAAATGGTCCTATTTTTTCATCATTTTTCTCATATTTCTTTTGCTCTTCGGGGTCTAACTTGTCAGGACTTCCTACTAATTTTACTTTTTTACCCAAAGTATATGCCTCTGTTTCTAAATCAATAAATCGCTTAAATTCTTCTTTCGTAAACAGATTTTGCGCCACTCCAACTTCTGTAAGTAAAGTATTATATTCTCCTTCTGAAACAAAAAATTCTGCCTCTGCCTGTTCTTTTGTACCAATCATTTTTTCTACAATTTGCTGTATAGAAATATCAGGTTGTGTTTTTAATTCTTTCATATTATTTTTTACTTCTATTTGTTTTTTCTCAGAATTTGTCGGTATATCAGCACGGGCATTTAATAAGGATACAGATGATACAGCAATAACTGCCACAGCCCCTATCGCAGACCAACGATATGATTTTTTTTGGAATTTTTTAATCATTAGAATTCTCCTTTTTAACATACTTTTACTTTTATTTTTATTTAAATTTGCTATTCCTGGTACGGGATACAAATTAGAATTATGTTCTAATAAAAAGATAATCGTATGCCCGTATTTAAATTTTTCTTTTGAATTTACATATGGAGGTTCGAAACCAGTTGAAAATAAAGAATAGATACTATAGAAACTATCAGGTAACTAAGGTGAAATTAACCTTGCTATAAGAATAAACCAGATGATATAGTTCCATCTTGCTGTCAATTTATTTCTAGATACTACTTTGCATCACATTTTTCTAAACGGAAGTAGAACAATACTCCATCTTCAGTATTATTAACACCGTACTTTGCAGCATGTAATTCGAATATATTCTTTACTATGGCCAATCCAAGGCCCGTTCCACTAAACACTCGTTTTCTTGCCTTATCCACTCTATAGAATTGATCCCATATTTTATCGATATTTTCTTCTGCTATATGTGAACCTTTATTTTCAAACCCTATATATACGTCATGTTGCTCCTCTTTTACATCTATCACAATTGTTTGTTTCGCATCTGTATAACGAATAGCATTTGTAAACAAGTTTGTAATGACCTGTTCCAATAAATTCGTTTTCCCTTTCACACACACATCATCTATATTTAATTTAATTTGAAGTGATTTTTCATCAATTTGAACTTGTAAATCTTTTTCTATCTTTTGAATTAAAGCCCCTATATTCACTTGCTCCATCTGTATCTGGTACGTTCCGGACTCATATTTAGCTAAATTCAACATTTCATCAATTAGTACATTCATTTTCTCTATTTCTTTTTCTAATGCTTCCCAATAATATTGATTCATTTCAGGTGCGATACCATCTTGCAGCATGGAAGCAGATATTTGCATCACACTGAGAGGTGTTTTTAATTCATGTGAAACGCCTGCAATGAAATCTTTTCGTGTCTGTTCTAATTTCTTCTCTTTCTCTAAGTCTGTTTTTAACTGACTGATATAGCCTTCCATTCTTTCTGAGAGCTGATTAATATTAGATGAAAGCTCTCCAATTTCATTTTTTGACTTGATAGAAAGCTTGTCTTTAAACTGAAATTCCATTATTTTTTTCGTTGCTTCATTGATCTTTAATAATGGTTTGCTAATAATTCTTGAATAATACAAGCTCACAATCAGTGATAAAACCAACACAAATGCAATAATATATACATAATAATCACTCATTATATCTGTTGCTTTAGTAATTGGTTGTAGCGAAGACAATGTATAAATAAATTCCTTTACTTGTCCATCTTTCATGAGTGGTTTTATTGTTTCTAGATACTTAATTCCATTTATACTAATTTCATTCTGAACCCACTCTTCTCCATGTAATTTTACTTTATCGCTAATCCAATCTGATTGAAATTGTAAAATACGATTTGCAAACATTTCATTACCGTACAATGTATTGTCAATTTCCGGATTAAAATACACTGGGAAATTTATCTCTGTCACAATACCCTCTAAAAAATAATATTTATCACTTTCTTCTTTTGAAAAAGCTTTAAAACCATTTTTAGCACCTGACATCATGTGTTTATCCATCTGATAATAAGTAGGAGCGACAAATCCTCCATCATAGCCTTTTATTTTTAATGTTGTAGGAACAACGATATCCTTATTTGGTCCTTTACTCACTGTATCCATGATGGCTGTTTTGGTCGTCTTATCGATTAAACTCGTAATTAAAATGCTAAAATTAGAATCCATATCTCTCTTTGCGTTAATTAAATTGTTAAATACGACTTTAGATGTTCGACTTGGATCGTTTTTATCAGCCGCTTTTATATAGTAATCTCCTGATGGTAATTTCTTTATATTCGCTTCTTTATCAAGCCTAGCAATCATAATCCCCTGCTGATTCACATACGAGAGTTCTTTCCTCTGAAGTGTATTTTCGTCCTGTTTATGAGCTTCATAAAATGTATAATATTGTTGTAATTGCTTCTGAACATTTTCTTTTTCTTTATCTATATACAAGTATTTCATCACATACATTTGCCCTAAAAAGATAGCTGTGATAATCATGCAGCATAGTAAAAATGTAAGAGAAAATAACTGAAATACAATTTTCTTTCTCATCATTTCTCTACCTCAAACTTATATCCCGTACGAACAACTGTAGTAATGTGTTTTGCTTTCTCACCAAGTTTCAAACGTACATTACGCATATGTGCAGTTAGTGTTTTATCATCTCCGTCATAATCATATCCCCAAATATTTGTGATTAATTGCTCTCTCGTTAATACTTGTTCCTTATGCTCCATTAAAGATTGTAAAATTTCATACTCTGTATGTGTAAACTCTACTCTTTGTCCATCTATAGAAACCGAACGCGCTGATTTATCTAAGCGAATACCACATAAATCAATGCAGTCCTGAAATTGAACATTTTGATTTGTATCTTTGAACAAACGTTTTGCTCTCGCTAATAAGATTGTAGGTTTGAATGGTTTCGTTACATAATCATCAGCACCTAATTCAAATCCAAGTAATGTATCATCTTCATCACTTCGAGCTGTTAATAAGATAATAGGAACATTAGAGTTCTTACGGATACGTCTACAAACTGACCATCCATCCATTACTGGGAGCATGATATCTAATATAACTAAACTGATATCGTTATCATGTGCAGCAAATATATCTAATCCAATTTGTCCATCTTCTGCAGTTACCACTTCATATCCATCATGCGAGAAATAATGTGCTACAGCCTCTCGTATAATCTCTTCATCTTCAATAATCAACACTTTTTTCATTTCTATTCTCACCCAATCTTCGTTCACTTAAATCGAAATGGTCATTGCTTGTCTTCCCATCTGAATCCAAGATTGTTCAAAATCATTTCGATTAATCGCTCTATGTTTATCTTTTTTTAGTGGATCGTTAATATATACATACTGTTCATCATAATCCGTCACAACAACACTGTGTTGGTGATATGTTACTTTCATTTCTCCTACATCTGTTTTCCAAGTTTGAAATTGGTTATCGGGTAGGTGTTTAAACTTAGCATTTGTTATTACCCATACAGGTTTCCCTTGGTCAATCATTTTATATATATGTTCAGGTTCTTGTTGACTTAAATCCACCACTTTTTCATTTGGAACATATAACTTCGCTAATTCTAAAATAGGTTCAACATAAACACCTAATCCAGGTTTATTAAAAGTATCCATATCTCCAATAAACCCTTTATGCATATTACCTTTTAAACCATTCCTTTGAAATGGTACATAGTTAATTTTAGAAGCTAATTCCATTTTATCTACTTGCACTCCTGAAAATTGTAATACCATAGCGAGACTTGTTACTTCACAACCTCGCATCAATTCTGGTTTTTGTAAGATTAATTGAACATCTAATGGCTTTATTACCTCTTTTTTTTGTTCTATTAATACATTTTCTTTTTCATCTGCTTCAGGTTTTTGTTGCACCTCTTGCACAACGACAGGTGAATTTTTTTCGACTTTTGGACTTCCACTATTTGACATACCTATACAGATGCCTAGACCTGCGATAGTTAATAAACAAAATGTTTCTTTCCTAATATACTTCATATATACCTCTCCTCAATTCTTTCTAAGGAGAGTGTAGCTTGTTCATATTTAGATAATCTCATATTTATAGAAAGATAATGAGAAATTTATATCAAGATTATATAAAGATATTTTCAGTTCTATTCATCATTTACAGATATAGCAAGTTTCATAAAGATAAATATGGTCTTTAACAATCGTATGTGTAAAACATTGAGCTTTCAAGAAGCAATATTTAACTTCTTTAAGTTCACGGTCTAATTTTCATACTTTGCAAAAAAATCCTCGAATTCTTTTCGTCCAATCTTTTCATTAAAATAAAATCTTCGAGATTTTAGATATGTGCTTTGAGCCTTATTTACAAATTCTAGTGCTATATGTAACAGTTTGTTTTTATATTATTTTATTGTATTATTGGCTAAATAGTTTAGGGTTTCTTGCCCTATGCTCATAAAGTTTGAACTTTCACGTTACGTTATTGAGACATAAAAAAAACATCTAGACAAGAAGGTCTAAACAGTTTGGATTTTTAAATATAAAAGACCCAAAACATTAACAAGTAGTTTTAGGTCTTTTACTTAAGAATTTCTTATCTCATTCTTAAATTATTAAGTCGAAGATATAGAATCATCTATAGTTAAAAATTATATACTTATTACTTTTCTTTCGGAAGAACAATTCCTTTATAAAATTGAACTGTAATAAAGTAATAGATTGAATAGATAACAAGGAAAATGAAAATTGGTAACCAAATTCGGAAATATGGATCAATTAAGATGAAACCAAAAATGTTCATCCCCAATAGCACGTGAACCATACCTATTATTCCTGGGAATAAAAATACTAAAAATAGCTCTTTATAAATAGATTTTGTTAATAGTTCATGACGGACCCCAATTTTACGTAGCATTTCATAGCATACAATATCTTTTGATGCACCGGAAAGGATCTTAAACATTAAGCAGCTTGCCATCATCGCAAGGAAAGCAATACCTAAAAAGAAGCCCATAAATACAGTTCCACTGGCGCTGGCATAAATTCCATTATATATTCGATATTTACTAAAGATATCTTCAGCTGTGACATTTTTATATTTAACTAGCTGCAACTCGTCAATTTTTTTCCATTTGTCTAAATATGTTATAAAATCTTCCGTTTTTCCAATTACAACAGTGCTTTCTTTTTCTTGAATTCCATCATACATTTGTTGATTTACTATTTTTTTTACTTTTCCCATGTAATTTAAATAGGTTGGTTGCATAGAGCGTAAAGCGTCATCCCATTCTTCTGGGATAATATTTGAATTCTCTCTATTCTCCTCATCATATTTTGAAATGGCTCCTACAGGAAGATTTTCAGAGACTCGTTTTACTTTTCCTCTATCCTTTTTTTCTATTCCAGCTTGTACAAGCGGACGATTTTTCTCTAAATCTTCTTTCAAGTAGTAAATATACTTCTCATCCACTTTATAACGGTATTCATTTTTTTCTTTAAATGTAATACCATCTAAAATGTTTTTTTCTTCTAGTGTCGGATTATGAAGGACTGTATCGTATATTTCAATTTGGTCAGTCGATTTCATTACGTTATTTTTGAAAGCCATCCCACCTGAAATGGCCCCCGCACCAAGTGCTATTAACATAGCTACTGTTGCGAGTACCTTTGTTAAACTATTAATACGAAAGTTTAGCTGAGCAAATGTAAAAGCATTCAGACCTTTCTCACTGCGTTTCTTATTACTCTTTAACTTTTGAATAATAAACGGAAGTGCAGAAGAGAATAACATATACGTTCCAGCTGTAGTTGTAATCATTGCAATCATAGGACCTTGTTCTTTTAATTTATTCATATAAATCATGGAAGCATAACCACTACCTAATAAAATGATGGCTAAAAATGAAACGATTCCCGTCCACTTCCCTTTAATCATTGTACGTTCTGCTGAAGCATCTGCATGTACAAGTTGTAGAACGGAGAGACGTGATAATTTTACACTATTCATAATGGCAGATAACACAAATAATACCAAGAAGAACATACAAGTAACTAACATAGATGGTACATAAAAGCCTTGGTAACCACTCGCCGTAAAATCCAGTTGCTTCATAAGAAGTTTACCAATTCCTTGTGAAAGTCCTATTCCTACTGTAATTCCAATTATTAAAGATACTGTCCCAATAATAATTGTTTCTAGAAACATAAGTAATGTCACCTTATGCTTTTTAGCACCTAACATCATATACATCCCAAATTCTTTTTGGCGAAGAGACATCAAAAAAGAATTTGCATATAGAACATAAAAGAATGTAATAATTGCTAATAAAACTGAACCCGTATGAAAAACAGGTCCAATTGACCGAATAGTAGTATTTGATTCAACAAATGCTTTATTTAATGCTAGCGTTTGAAACATGTAAAAAATTGAAATTGACATAACAAGACCAACAAGTAAGACAATATAATCGTTTAGCTTACTTTTTAGTCCTGACATAGAAAGTTTAAATATCATGGTGGTTGCCCTTCCTTATCCTTTTTGTGTACCTAAAGCTGCTAGTACATCTAAAATTTCTTTATAAAACGATTCACGCGTACCACTGCGATGAATTTCTTTATATAACTCACCATCTTGAATGAACAAAATGCGCTGACAATAACTTGCACTATATGGATCATGGGTAACCATCATAATCGAAACATCTTGTTTTTCATTTAAATTTTTCATTGCTTCTAAAAGGCTTGTTGCATTTTTAGAATCCAGCGCACCTGTAGGCTCGTCCCCTAAAATAATTGCTGGTTCATGTACAAGTGCTCGTGCAGCCGCAGAACGTTGTTTTTGTCCACCAGATGCCTCAGATGGATATTTTTGAAGTATTTCCGAAATCCCTAACATATTAGCTACTTTCTTTACTTTTGGGCCAATCTTACGCGATGGGACGCCTTGAAGTGAAAGTGGAAGAGCAATATTTTCATAAATAGATAGGTTCTCTAATAAATTGAAATCTTGAAAGATAAATCCTAATTTTTGAGAACGAAAATCTGAAAGCTCCCCTTGTTTCATTTTTGTGATATCGATACCAGCGATTTCAACAATGCCTCCAGTTGCTGCATCTAACGTTGAAATTACATTTAACAATGTTGTTTTTCCTGAGCCGGACGGTCCCATGATTCCAACAAATTCTCCCTCTTGAATCGAGAATGATACATCTCTTAAAGCGTGGGACTGACTTTCCCCTTTTTTACCGTATACTTTTTGAACATTTTTTACATTTACAACTGATTTGTTCATATGATTCTCCTACCTTTATCTTTTAACTTGATATATTGAATCTTTATTTTTTAAGTTTTTCTTTTGCTTTCTCAGGAACTTCATTTTCCTGTACTTTCTCAAAATCGTAAACATACTTTCCTTTTACATGTGCTTTTAAATAAGAATCTGAATAAAGTTCTTTTTTAGAAACCCCTAATTTAATGGTATTTTCATTACCTGATTTATCCACTCCGTTTAATTCGTAAAAATACCTCCTACCGTTGTGTTTTGGGTCAGGTTTTGCTTCCCCTTTTGTAAGGACGTACACATCTTTTTCTTTCAATAACGGATTGAATCGGTCTATTGTTTCTCCTCCCATATAAATCAATAATCCACCTCCTACAACAACTAATCCTGAAACAGCAATCCATGTTTTTTTCATCTATCTTTTCCACCTTTCTCTTTTCTATATGATATATGTGAACTTATTTATTCTTTTAGATTCCAACAAGAATAGATATGCTCTCTAACACATTCTTGAGTATAAAGAGTGTTCCTTAATAAAAAGTGAAGAAGCTTCTTAAGTTTTTCTTAACAAAAATTTTTATAATATAAAAAAGAACCCTTTCTATAAGAGTTCTTTTTAACATGCAAGTACATGCTCAATTTATATTTGAAAATGAATGTCTTATGTTATATTTCTATAACGCAGACCGTTCAGAGCATGATGCTATTAAAATCAATATATTTCATGAGTATTTTATTATCATTGGCTAAGTAGTTTAGACTTTCTTGTCCTGTTATCGGGACATGAAAGTACCTACAAAAATTGTAATAATGGTTATTTATCAACGTTTTTTCATGATATTTTAGTTTAGAGTTTCATGTCGTTCTACAATCTTGTACTGTACAAAGACATAGAATTGGATGCTATTTAGACAAGAAAGTGGGTACTTTTTTATAAAGAAATTACTTTAGTTATATATATGTCTACGTACATCTTTACCATGATTTTTAATAGCAAATCTATTAGTTAAAAGGTACAGTTGCGTATAACGAGTCTTTCTAAAATAAAAATACATCACCCTTTAATAGTGATGTATTTTTATTAACAGGATGTTAAACCATACAAATATATTCGAAAGGATGTAATTTATTCAAGAAAAAAACTGAAAATAAGGATCTTTTGGGATTAAATGTATTAATGTTTCATCTTTATATTTTATCGTTTTCCGACAGAAGACTCCTTCCTCAAAAATGTGAAGGTGTGAAACACCAATTTTAGGTGGGAGATGAATGTCGGTTGGCATAAGCCAACATGTTTGCTATCATTTACTTGTACAGATTGCTCTTTGAAAACTGAAGATATGAGGTTGGTTGCAGAAAAACGTTGCAACCGTAAAATCTTCAACGTTCTTTCGCCCCATACTTGCCGAAGTTGCGAAAACCAAGCTAAAGTAGGTAGTGTGGTGAGTCAACGTACAAGATACTTATGTTTTCACCGTAGGGACTACGGGTAGAGCCTGCTAAGATAACCGGTGGATACACCGGTGTTCGCAGGAATCTCCCACTTCAAACAGTCCGTAAGGACGTTAAGTGGTGAGTAGTTCAATACTTAACTAAATATAATTTCTCTTATTGAAATTTCTAATTACCTTATTCAAAATTACAAAAGAAACAATATATTTCATCTTTTATTATGAATAAGAACAGCTTTCGGTCTACCATAATTTTATTATGGATAATAATTTAACTGTATAGTTTATATACTATTAATTCTTTATGATGAAATCATTTTCTTATTTTAGATTTTCTTGTTTTGGCACGATTTTAATAGATCTCTTACTAATCCGTATAAGCATGCCAAAAGAGAGAAAAATAAAAAATCCGCCAAATAGAGCAAATACAACTGTAGGCTTGAAATGTGCTAATAATAATCCCGAAACAATTGGTCCGACAGCCATTCCCATATATCTAATAAAGTTAAACATTCCCATTGCACTTCCCCTATTATGTTCAAATTCATTTGCAATCATAGTAGCAAATAAAGGAGTGAGGATACCAATTGATATTCCGTGGAGAATTAAAGCAACTGTTACACCAATTAAAGTATTCGAGTGTGTCACAGCAAATAATATTACGCTTAAAGCTAAGACTACATTTCCAGTTATAAAAAGATTTTTTTGTGAAATTTTTGATTGAATTTTTTTAAAAGTCATACTGCCAATTATTAAACTTATAGCCATTGGTAAGTAAAGTAAACCCACTACCTGTAAACTTAATTGATAATGATCTGTTAATAAAATTGGTAAGTAAACAATGAAGGAGAAATAAAGAAAAAATGCAAAGAAACTTAATATTAATATGGAGCTTCCCACTTTGCTTTTAAATATAGAAGCATAGTGAGATATAAGTGTTTTTCCACTCATTTCTTTTTTACTCCCCATACGATCTTCAGGGAAATATAACCAATTAGTAATAAATAGAATTATAGATACTACTACAAGTAGCCAGAAAACCCCTGGGTAATTATATTTTTCCCCAATAAAACCTCCTAACACAGGTGCAACAGCAGGGGCAACGGATAACATGGTTTGATATGTACCCATTGCACTTCCTCGTTGTTCTCCTTGAAATACAGTACCAATTGTAGTTGCCGCAATAAGTGGTATTGCAGCTGTCCCTACAGCCTGTAAAATTCTACATATTAAAAACACTGTAAAGTTACTTGTAATTGCACAACCAATACTCGCTAAAATTGTTAAAATAATACTCGGAATAAGTATAGTCCTAGCACCTTTAAAATCAATTATAGAACCAAAAACAATTTGCATAATTGCCGTAATAAAAATAAATATGGAAACCGAAAGGTTAACCATTGTTATAGATACTTGGAATGAATCCCGGATTATGGGGATTATTGGAGAATATATATTTTGGTTTAAAGAAGCGAAAAAAGCACTAATACACAACAAATATAAAAGAAAAGAAGCACTTGATTTAACGCGGTTCATGCTATCCCTCCTAAAAGATTATTAATAATTAGCTAATTTATTTAAGTTATAATAACTTTATTTCCCCAACATTTTATCGTTTATATTTTGTAAAAACTTCAATATTGCGTTTTGTTCAATTTCAGAAAATGAATCAACGAACTGATAAAATTCATTTTCTTTCTGATCATGAATTTTCTGATGTAATTCACAAAGTGATTGTCCTGCCGGAGTCAGTTGATAATATACCTCCTTTTTATTATCAACTGACTGAAAACGAGTGATTAAATTTTCTTTTATTAATTTGGTATTAATTTTTGTGATATTCGCTTTAGATAAATTCATTTTCCTTGCAATTGTAATATTATTTATTGGTTGATTCTCACCAATACAGGCAATTACGTGTATACTTGTCATATTTGTCGGTACATGTTCTATTTCTTTCATTTTTGCTTGCTTAAAAAAAGTCTCAATATCCTTATCTGCCTTTTGTTCATTGAGATGTAACAAATGTAGATAATTATCGTAAATTTTCTGTTTTATGCCCTTATTCATTTAAATGTTTCTACCCTTCTTTATCTATTTTATTTTTTGTTTACCGGTAAACTATTTTGATTTTATATCCTCATTTAGCAATTGTCAATTGCTAAGTTGGAATTTAACTAATTATGTAAGAACCTTTAATGTATCTGTTTTTCATAATTTACCCTAATAAAGCCCTATTATATTAAAGAGTTAGTTTCAATGCATAAAAGTCCTTTTTTAAATTGTTGACCTAATTATTGTTTACTGGTAAACTTTATATTGTTAACCAGTAAACAATAATTCTAGATAGGGGAAATTATTATGACAAATTTTGTTCATGAACAAACCTTAAAAGCTATCGAAGACTTTGTCATAACAAGAGAAAAGAAAAAATATGCATCTCAAGAGATGATAAAAGAATTAGTTAGTGAATATGAAAATATAAATAAAAATTGGACTCTAACGCAACTACATATTGTTTCGGTTATTCATGAGAGTAAACAACAAATGAATAACACTCTACTATCTATGGAACTTAATATTTCTAAAGCAACCATCTCTAAAGCTATTCGCGTTCTTATTGATAATAAAATTTTATTGACGCATCAAAATACAGATAATAAGAAGGAAATATTTTATACTTTAACTGATAAGGGAATACAGTTAGCCATTGTTCATAAAAAATTACACAAAATTGCACATGAGCGTTACAGTGAGTTATTCCAACAATTTAATGATTCCGAGTTACAAGTTGTAACAAAATTTTTAGAAGCATGGAAACAATGTATTTAATTTTTCGTTATATCAGCTTAGAAGGTATATATGTTGACCTTCTCATAAAAATAGAAAAACTAAGGGGTTTTAGCCCCTTAGCAAAAATTGAATTATATTAATAACTAAAATAGCCATGTTTTTTAAACTAACTTATCAAAAAGAATAGGCATTGAAATAGGTCCACGTGTATAAAGCCCTTTTTCAACATATTGAAAATCTTCTTCTAATTTAATGTTTTTCATATTATCTAAGACTACATTTACAACTATTTCAATTTCTGATTTCGCAAACGCTGCCCCTACGCAATTATGAATACCTGATCCGAATGCAAGATGTCTTGCAGCACCACTAAATGCCTTTTTAATATCAAGATCCGGACGATAAATATTGAATTCATCAGGCCTTTCAAATGCGTTAGGGTCACGGTTCGCTGCACCAATCATACAAAATACCGTAGTTCCTTTAGATAGTTTGATACCATTTATTTCCGTATCTTTTGACAATTGACGAGGAATCAATTGTACTGGTGGATTGTAACGTAAAGTTTCTGCAATAGCTAATGGTACTAATGAACGATCATTTAATACATCTTGCAGTTGTTTCGGTTGGTTAATTAAATTATAAATTAATAAAGCAAGAGTCTTATCCCCAGGTTCTGTTGCAGCTAATAATATATTTAAAATCAATGCTAGAATATCAGTATCAGTCATAGCTATTCCTTCATATTTTGCACTGCATAATTTAGAAATTAAGTCTTCCTGTGGGTTTAATCTTCGCTCTTTAATAATTGGTTCTAAATAATTAGCTAACTGTTCACTGCACCAAAGAGAATGTTTTTTTGCCTCTGGTGGTTGATTTATACTGGTAATAAAGTCAGCTACACCGCTATGCCATTCTCCTATCTTCTTATGATCTTTCTTATCTAATCCAATCATATCCATTGTTACATAAACAGCAAATGTTCTGCCAAAATCATTAATTAAATCTATCTTTCCATTTGGAAGGTGTGGAAATAGTAAATCTTCTGCATTCTTTTTAATTAAAGGCATTAATTTTTGTAAAGCATCTCCCATAAAACTTCTTAAAACAATTTTTCTTTTCGCAACATGCTCTTTTCCACGCATTTGTGCTAATACTGGTCCACGCATTACTGGCTCAGCACGTTCAGCTAATGATTTTGTTGTAAATGTTTCAGTATCATTCAATATATTACGGACATCTTGATATCTGCTAATAAAATAACTATCAATCGCAGCTTCGTAATGTACTGGGTCATTCTGACGTAGGTATGAAAAATACTTATATGGATTTTCTTGAAATTCCTCTGTTAATATATTTACCGTTTGTATAGTATTTGACATATTTCTTCCCCCTTGTATTGGATACTTACTATTTGCTAAGATAAATCTTCCAATTCTTGAACCATTAAATATCCTTGATTTGGTTTCATCTTGATAGAAAAATCATTTCGAACTATCTGTTCACCAAGCTCCCATGGTTTATGATAAATAAGTACAGCTTCTTGAGCTCCTAAAATTTCAGCTCCGCCAATGAAAAATGGGAGTTCTGCAATTACATATTCTACTGCAATATTTAGCATGTCATTTGATATTTGATCAATATCTATATTAGTACCCCTTGCTCTACCTAAGATGGCTGCATGTGACATTTCTAAGCAAGCATTTCGAAAATCAGTTTCGCTTAAAAAAATATGTTCTGCTTCTGCCCTCATGCAGCTATATGCATTGTTGTCATTAAAATCAGAAAAAGTATGGATAGCATTTACATTACCACCATGCTCTTTAAGTGCCTTTTCAGCTGATCTTCTATTTCGAGATACTTCTTTCCTAACTTTTCTTTCCGCTTTACCTTTTGGTGTTCCTAGAGCCTCAAGTAAATTTGCAGCCTCTTTTCCAGCTAATAAAACACTAACATCATCAAAAGTATGTAATGCCCATTCAATGAGTCTATTAATATATTCATCAGAAAATCTACTATTAAACGGACTAATACCTATTATTGCATGCTTACTACGTTTTAATATTTCAGCACAATTAGTAGATAAGGGTTGAGAACTAAACTTTCGTACATTTCTTACCGCTATAGCATTCGTCATACAATCATCCCTTTAAATAATTTTATCAATATAAATTGTTTTATTGATTTTAAGTAACCAATAATATTTCAAACTACATAAAAATAGAGATAGAATATCTTGATGTTAGAAATAGTGAATAAAAATAATACTAAACAAAAAAACCACATAATGTTCACCGGTGAACAAAACCAATTCTATATTGCTACCATTATTTTGTCAATATGTATTATTCAGAAAAAATAAACAAAACAAAAAATTAAAATTCTGTTCACAATTGTTTACAAAATAGAAATTTATTTCACAACTTACAGTTATTCATAATAAAAAAGTACAAGTCTTTAATTAAGGACCTGTACGTTTTTATATAATATATTTTATTTCTCGTTTTTTTGCTCTTCAATAATAAATTTAGAAAGCAATTCTGTTAATGCATTCACCTTTTCTTTCATCTTGTTGGATTGATTTGTAATTTTTTGAATTGAAACTGCTTGTGATTGAATTGATTGTACTGTTTGAATTGTTTCTCTTTCTACTTGTGTTGTAGTATCAGCTACTAGTGAAAGAGACGCATTTACTTCTTCTGTACCGGCAGACATCTCTTCTGTTGCTGCAGAGACTTCTTGAATTTGACTTGTGATTTTGTCAATATCTCTCATAATAGATGAGAATGTTTGGTCCGCTTGGTGGGCTGCTTCTTTTCCTTCTGCTGCCTTTTGTTCTCCTTTTTGCATGACATGAACTGTGTCTTGAGTGTCTTGTTGAATAGATTTGACTAAATGGTTAATTTCATTTGCGGATTCTTTAGACTTTTCAGCTAAATCCCTCACTTCTGCTGCAACCACTGCAAACCCTTTCCCATTCTCTCCAGCACGTGCTGCTTCAATAGCAGCATTTAAAGCAAGAAGGTTAGTTTGCTCAGCGATATTAGTGATTGCATTCAGAGCTGTATCAATCTGTTGTGTACGTGTAACAAGTCTATCTATTACTTTTGATGTTTCCTCCACGACATCATGAACACTGTTCATTTGAAGAATTGAGTGCTTTATCACTTCACTACCAATATGTATTTGTTCCGTGGTAGTTACTGCTACCTCAGCAACTACAGCTGAAGATTCAGCTACAGTTTGCACACCAATTGTTATTTCATCCATTGAAGATGAACTCTCTTGAATACTAGTTACCTGTCCTGCTATTTTTTCTTTTACTTCAGAAATAGTCTGAACAACCTCATTCGAAATATTAGATGCCCGCTTTGTATCTTGTAAAACCCCCTCCGTAGAAGAAATAACTTCTTGTGTTGTCGATTTAACACTCGCAATTAATTGTTGTAGATTATCTAACATACTATTAAAAGACTGTACAATATTACCCAGCTCATTATTTGCTTTATAAGAAGTACGTATTGTTAAATCACCAGCAGCTACTTTCTTCATATCACTTTGCAATAATAATAGTGGTTGTCGTATAGTTAACTTAATAAGATATCCGATCAATATAACTATGATAATTGCTAAAATTGAAAGGCCTACAAACATTATCATTGTATTTTGAGCACTTTTATTATTAACTTGTTGTAACTGCTCTGCATTATTACTGTTATATACAATTAGTTCACGAATGGACTGGATTGTTTTTTGCATATTGGGTTCGATTTCTTTTAGATAATAAGCGTAGGCTTCTTCATTATTAGATTTCCCTAATTCTTGTGCCTTTTTCATCTGTGTTCTTAATTCATTAAACTCTTCCTGAAATTTGCTAAATAGCTCTTTTTCTTTATTAGAACTAACTTTAGTTTCGAACAGCTTTAATAACTGATCATTTTCTTTACGAATTATATCCATTTCTTTTATCAAATCGTTCATTCTTTTTTCATCTTTGGATACCATTATTTCCATAAAATTCATATTGACATGATAAAAGTTAGATTCTATCGTTCCTATCCAATCAACTGATTTTAAATTATCTTCATACATATTAGAAGAAGCACTCTTTCCTCTTTCTAATCCCCAAAATCCTATTAGGGATAATACTATACAGGCAATACTTGATATACCTATTAGTATGTTTAGTTTTGTACCAACTTTACTGTTTCTCAATAGTTCCAACTAAAAACTCTCCATTCTTATATATAGTTCAGTTGATATATTGTATAATAATAATCTGGAATAAACGATATTTATTTTTAAAATATATAAATATAATTTAATTTTAAAAAGCAATAAAAATAAAATTTTTCAGTAAAATGTCTCATCACTTGAAGATTAAGCTAATATTTTGCAGTACCATAAAAATGAAATTTTTCTCTCTTGATAGTGTTCGTTTCCAAATAACTAATATGTTAAGTTGATGGGTATGGGGTGGTACCTCTATATAAATAAAGCTGAAGTCTTCAAAGAGATTCCGTCTTTTCAGCGTACAATCAACTCCAATAATTCCTAGCTAATTCCCAAACATTGTTCTTCATTTATCAATCTGTTTATGCTTTTTTCCAACTTTGCAATAGAACCCTTATTTTATTTTTTAAGACTGAACCCTAAATGTATATCTATTGGAAATAAACATAAGAAAGACATTCTACTTCATATGAATAGAACGCCTTTTCACTTTACTGCATACATATACCGATTTTTCACTTATTTATTTTGCATCGTACTTAAAAAATTACTAAATTCATCTTCATTTACAGGTTTACTGTAGTAATAGCCTTGAATTAGATGGCATGCATTTCGTTGTAATACTTCTAATTGTTCCTTGGTCTCTACCCCTTCTGCGATTACTTTCATGTTTAAAGTATGAGCCAATGAAATAATGGTATAAATAATTTCATTTCCATCAGTAGAAGTCCCGATTCTATTAACAAATTCCCTTGGAATTTTCAAAGTATCAATTGGATACAAAGGAAGATATGCTAATGAAGAATATCCTGTGCCAAAATCATCAATTGATAAATGTACACCATATGATTTTAATGCTTTTAACTTTAATAGCGTTTCTTTTTCATCTACCATTGCTATTCGCTCTGTTAATTCTAAATCAATCGAACCGGCTGGTATCCCTATTTTTTCAATAGTAGATAAAACTGTTTGAACAAAGTCTTTCTGTTCAAACTCTATAGCTGATAAATTTATTCCCATTTTTAGATCTGAATAGCCCGCAGAATGCCATTTTTTCAATTCTCGACACGCTTCCTGTAACGTCCATTTCCCAATTGAAATAATCTGCGATGTTTCTTCCGCGATAGGTATAAACTCAAAAGGTGAAATCAGCCCCAGCTGTGGATGTTGCCAACGTATTAAAGCCTCTGCACCAATAACTTTACCTGCCTTACTATCAATTTGTGGTTGATACAATAAAAACAACTCATTATTTTCAATTGCATTTGGTAAATCCTGTTCTAATCGTAATCGACGGATTATTTTTTGAGATAATGACTCGTCATATATACAAACAGCATTGTTACCTTTTTCCTTTGCACTATACATAGCAATATCAGCACATTGTAAAAGTGTCGTGGAATTTGTTCCTCCAAATGGATATACCGCTATCCCTATACTAAGAGATAAATAAAAGCTGTGTTGATTTACTACAAATGGCTCTTCAGTTATACGAAATAGAGTTTCACATAAATCCAGTAGCTGTTTCTCTGTGTGGTTATTGACTATGATTGCAAACTCATCTCCCCCAATTCTCGCTAGAGGAATATCAGGTGACAAGCATGCCCTAAAACGTTTGGCAACTTCTTTTAAAACACTGTCACCAATTGGATGACCAAGTGTATCATTAATGGTCTTAAAACGATTTAAATCTATATACAAGAGTCCAAAGTCATCCTGCGTTTCATGTGCATGCTCAATGTATTTTCCTAATTCTTTTTGGAAGAATATCCGATTCCCAATCTCCGTTACTGTATCATGGAATGCTAAATATTGTATTTCTACCTGTTGTTGCTTCAGCTTTGTTATGTCTTTTACCATTACATAACTCCCAAAGGTTTGTCCTTCTATTATAATAGGAACAATGGTTACGTACCAAAAATGTATATCCTTCTCATTATTATTTTTCACACGCAATTGTAACGAAGCTGAACTGCATCGTTTACCTTCCTGTAAAGCTGCCTCAAATTCAAATCTATCTTCATCTAAAAAAATCGAGAAACATTCTTTACCTATTAATTCAGCACCGTTTTTTTCTAATAACATGCTTCCAGCCTGGTTTATATTTAACACCGTGCCGTTTGAATCAATAGTCAAAATAGGATCTGGATGATACTCATATAAAGACTTGAATTTTTCTTGGTTTTTCACCAAATCATTAGATTTATTTATTAAATCAGCAGTTCTTTGAGATACTTTTTGTTCTAATTGGTTATTAAACACTTTTAATGTTTCAGTTAAATCTCTGTTTTGCATTCGTACGATAGTATGACGAATCAATACAAATACAAATGCAATACAATTCCCAGTAATCAGTGTAGCCGAGGAAGTTTTCTCTTTAAGAGTAAACGCAATTAAGATTGTAACTGCAAGATAAGGAAATATGACAAGAAGCTTCTTTCCAAATATCGGATCAATAATAAAATAATTTCTTTTAGAAGATACATTCTTAGGGATTGTAGCAGCAATGGCGATAAATAATAGGAAAACCCTATACAAACACCTTAGTAATAGGACTGAACGATTTGATAAATCATCTTGTAAATAGAAATATAAGTAGTCCGTAATAGCCAATCCAGTTAATACTACGATAAAGATATATAATTTACTTTTCGCATTAAAAATGGCTGGCCGAAATATTAGGCTAACTCCTACTAAAAGAAGTAATAAATCTATAATAGGAAAAATAAATGAAAGAAAAACATCTCCAATTGATAAGAATAAGATATTTACAGAAGGTTTATTATATAGGTACCACTCTAATGTAAAAATAGCGGTAACAACAATACATAAATCGCAAAGTAAATACGCTTTTTCCCACTTGTTACATTCCATAATGATTTTATAAAAGAACGCAAAAAGAAAGAAGAATAAGAAAAACAATAAAAATACATCAGAAATAATAAAGTTTTGTATTGGTAATTCTACATTAAGTACTTGAAAAGCAGATATGAAATTCCCTATCAAGAAACACCCTATTGCAAAGATAATACACACCCAGAAGACTCCTAAGTTAATTTTTCTGGATAATAATGAGTAAAGCAACGAGATAAATACAATAGTTTCAACAACTAAAGATGATAATCTTATATTGAAATCAGATACAAAATAATGATTTGGAAAAATATATATAAATATAAGACAAAAGCTTATATAGAATATAAGTGCTATTGTTAATAAGATAAATTGAAAATGCGAATGTTTGAGCAATGTACTCACCTTCTTAAATTTCTTTCTAATTATTATTTACATTATGGCCATTTTAAAAGATTTCTTTCAAAATAAAGTAGCCTTATATTACACCCACAAGTATTCAACAATTTAATAACAGGAATTTCAAAAAAAATACAAGAAACAATCTCCTTAATACTATCAATTATTTTATATGAACTATTTATGCAACGAGTTGATTTAATTGTATATTGTCCATCTGAATCATATAGCTTAACTATTTTCAAATTAAAATTTCACATGAAAGTACCTACAACATTTCTATTAGTAACAATTTATCGTTTCTTGCTCATAACTTTCTATAGTTTTCATTATGTACACTAATTAAAACACCGATTTATTTATTATTCTTAATAAGTCGGTGTTAGTATACATTATAATACCCTCATTATTTAATTTCCTGTAATCATGAAGATTATTCAAAAAAGTGCCTAAAAGATATCTTTTTTTATCTAAACCATCTTAAAAAATAAAAAAGACGCTATAAAGAGTGCTTTTTTAAGGTTATCACTACTTTTTCACTCAGATACTTTAAATCAAAATATAAGCCTTTGTTTGTTATAGAATATATAGTTTATTTTTACTTTAATTCGTGAGAATAGGATGTAGTAATAAAGAATCTATTGGATAGGAATTAACAACGCAATAATTTTTTTGACTCTTGGGTTATTAATACTGTAGTATATCTCTAGACCTTTTCGATCCCCTTTTAAAATTTTCCCTTTCATTTTACCTAGGTGCTGGGATACAGTTGATTGTGGGAGTTTTAAGATTTGAGTTAGTTGTGTTACATTTAACACCTTATGTTTATAAAGTTCATTAATTATCTTTAAACGCGTAGGGTGGCCCATTATTTTTAAAAGTTCAACCTTTTCCTCAAAATTCATGTACTCTATTTCATGATTCGTAATTATTGTCATAGTAATTCCTCTTCCCTTACTCTTTGTCTTAATATTATTTGTTTTCTAGCTATACGCTCAAATTTATAATTTAAATCTGTGTTATTTGTGTACTTACTATTCGGATTATTTCCGACAGACCATTTAGTTAATTCTATACCTAAGTGACTTTTTGAAGCAGCAACTAGCGATTAGTTAATGCAACTCTTTTTATTAACTCTTTATCTCTTAAATCTTCAATAAGTTCTTTATCAACTATATAGATATCTTTTTTTATAAGGCCAAATTTATACTGAGCATCTAAAAACTCCAACTCTTTTTTCCAAATTTTATCACTTAACTTAAAGTAATTTTCAAGCTGCTTTTCTGTTAAGTCTGCTAACCTTTTCGGTTCTTTATTTTGCTCTTTTTCATAATCAACAAGGGTTCCATAATCTTTTTCTAATTTATCTATTTGTTTATATAATTCATCTAACTGTTTCCTGTGTTCCATCAGCGAATTTATTTCTAAGTTTGTAATACTCGGATTAATTGATTTGAAATACATTAGCTTCTCTTTGGAAATTTCATTTTTGTTACCTGTATTTGCAAAGGTATTAATTGGTAATATTATTGCTATAACGATAGCTATTGCCACTTTTTTCATATTAGTCTATTCCTCTCCACAATATATGAATTTGTTATTATTTCGTGTTTTACTGTCGATAAATGTTCTAAAGTAAATTATATGAGACACAATTTAATTAAAAAATAATCCATTCACTATATCTAACAAGGAAAAAAGTGTATGGTCAGATTAAATACATTAAAAATAATATCAGTTAATCATCTGTCACCTTTATCTTCTCACAAAACTTGATTTTGTAACTTAATAAAAAATCCCTTTGTTAAGAGGAAAAAACTCCAAATCATTTGATTGATATTATGCTATACTTTTTAGAGTAAGTATTAAATAAATTTACAACCTAATTATTCACTCACCTAAAAAGAACCGAGATTCTAAATTAAGAATCTCGGTTCTTTTTTATCGTTATAGGGATAATTAAAAATATTAGCTTGATGGTGATGTATGGTGACCACTGATAAAGCCATTATACAGAAAAACGAATATACATTCCGAAAAAAAAGGAATTCAAACCATTTATTCCTGATACACCAAAAAGACGAAGTCTTCAATCTAACTCCGTCTTATAGTTATTATTAAATTATTCTTGACTAAACGTCCATAACGGGGTGCTTAAGTAACGCTCACCATTACTTGGAATAATCACAAGTATCTTTTTCCCTTTATCAAGTTTTTTCGCAACTTCTGTCGCAGCATAAATGGCAGCACCCGAGGAAATCCCAACTAAAATTCCTTCTTCACGGGCTACTCTTCTTGCATATTCAAATGCTTGTTCTGCTTTCACTTGAATAACTTCATCATAAATTTCTACATTCAATGTTTCTGGAACAAATCCAGCCCCAATACCTTGAATCTTATGCGGACCTGGTTTTCCACCTGATAACACTGGGGAATCTGTAGGTTCAACCGCATAAATTTGAATGTCTTTATATTTCTCTTTTAATACTTCACCAACGCCTGTGATTGTTCCACCAGTCCCAATTCCAGCGATAAATACATCTAATTGATCTCCCATTTGTTCGACAATTTCTGGACCTGTGGTCAAACGATGAATTTCTGGATTTGCCGGATTTTGAAATTGCTGTGGCATGAAGTAACCATATTCCTGGGCCAATTCCGTTGCTTTACGAATAGCTCCGCCCATTCCTTCTGCCCCTGGAGTTAATACTATATCAGCACCATACGCGCGTAATAAATTTCTACGTTCCATACTCATTGTTTCCGGCATCACAATAATTACACGATAACCTTTTGCAGCTGCGATCATCGCTAAACCAATACCAGTATTTCCACTTGTAGGCTCGATAATTGTATCCGTGTATTGTAATAACCCTTTTTTCTCAGCATTTTCAATCATAGCAAGGGCCATTCGGTCTTTTACACTACCACCAGGGTTCATATATTCTATTTTAAGGTATATTTCCGCACCTTCTTTTTCTATAATATGATTTAATTTTACAATAGGTGTTTTTCCAATTAACTCTAAAATTGATTTTGCCACATACATCGTTAACACTCCTCATAGTAAATATTATATATAATTGTATAATAAACTTTATTTTATATTATGTTTTTTAGATTTATAAATATTATATTCACCAGTATGTTCGAATACTTTAAAACACTCCAATTTTTTACCATAAACATGTACTGTAATAGCAATATCTTGTTTATCCACCTCAATGATGTGACAATCCGTTGGTGGAAGGATTCGATCTGTTTCTCCTCTTCCTAAAGTTACACTTTCGGTATGTTGCAATTCAAAAACATTATCAGCTATTTTTTTTGTTTGTTTAAAATTGTGAACCTGTATCTGACCAGATAAAACCCCTTCTAATCCCCAAGTACCATCATGATCGTGTAATTGCGTTTTTTGACCATTCTTCCAGACTAAAGCAAGTACTTCAAATCGATTTAATGAATCATGATGTAAGGAATAACGTGCATAACTATTATTATCAGGTACTAGATTCTTAATCATTAGCCAAGAGTCCGTTTGAACCAGTTTTCTTAGAAGATCTTCTAATTCATTAAGAAAATTAGGTTTCATTTGTTCGACAACTAAAGTTACTCGTTCAATAAACTCCATGAATTCTCTACTAGTAGTTTGACTATCCAACATCCTATACTCCGTTTCATTTAAAAATATTATTTAATACATACAAATAAAAATTAAAAATATTAATTTAAATTATATCGCTCCGAAAATAAAACGATCACTACTTTATTTCCCTTTATCAACTGTACTTTATCACCTTTTAATCCAAAAAAATTTTATTATGTATATTTGATACCCTTAATATTCCTAACTAAGAAGGTAAAAACACTTTCCTTCTCTAACTAAGGATATTTCTTTAATACTATAATTGTAAAAAACTATCACTCTCCTAAAAAAGAGAACATAAATGATCTCTTTTTTTTAATGAGGTTTTATAAATTCCTGTAAAGAAGAATCCGTTGATATAAAATTAAAAAGTAACCCTGAATTATGGGTTACTTTCTCATTTACTCTTTACTTTTTAATATATCTTCTTTGAAGTGAAACCGATCTCGTGACATTTCTTTAATCGGTTTCACTTTTTCTTTCTGCACCATTTCATTTAGATTTTGTCGTGAACAACCTAAAATTTCTAATGCTTCCGGAGTATTCACGATTTCATCATAAAAATATCACTTTTTAAATTATTAATTACCTTTTGTGACCATGACTGTCAAATGTATATTCCTTTTCAAACCCATCTGAGCCTTGTAATTTAACGGTAACATCCTGATAAATTGACCCATCGTCTTTGCCATAATACCAAAAGTATCCATACCCATGGATGGTAGTTTCGTAAGGACCTTGGAACCATCCTACTGCAGCTTCTCCAGAATCCTTGAAGTAATACCATTTCCCATCTATTTCTTGCCATCCTGTTTTCTTTACACCTTTATCATCATAATAGTATTTCTTGCCATCCACTGTATCAAACCCTGTTAGCTTGGCTTCACCGTCATTAGTAAAATAGTAACGCTTACCATCAATTTGCTGATAACCATCGAAAGTATAGTTTGCCCCATCTTTAAAGTAATATTTTTTTTCATTAATTGTTTTAAACCCAGTATAATGTGCCCCGTCTTTTACACTATAATAATGTATTGCATTTTTCTCAGTTCCATCTGGTTGAGGATAAGCTCTCTTTCCAGTCAACCCTGGTTTTCTAATAACACCGTTTTTCTCAAAAGTTAATTGTTTTCCGTCAAGAGTAACAGTTTTAGGTGTAGTTAGTTCTTTTCCAGTTAAATCAGTAGCTCTTTCAAGTATACCTTTATCTGAAAATTGAAGAATAACTCGTTGATCTGCTAGTTGTTTATTTCCACTTGCGGCACCATAACCATCAAGATAATAAATATTACCATTAATTTCTCGTAGGCCATCCGTAAATTGAACCCCAAATTCATCATAATAATGCCATTTTCCATATTCTTTTTTCCATGATGAACGTTGTAAAACACCAGAACTATCAAAATAATAACGCTTACCATCAATTTCTGTATTATCTCCATCTACAACTGCTGTTCTATACCAGCCAGCAAAATAATACGTATTTCCCTCAATCTCTTGCCAGCCTTTTAGGAAAACTCCTGAAGAATTTGCATAACTATAACCTTCATTACTATTTACCCAACTATTCTTTATCAAATTACCAGAAGAATCATATGCCCTCTTATACTCTCGTTCTTCACTATTGTATTCGAACCTTACTCCTTCATAAATTTGTTTCTCATTTAACTTGTTAGGATGCCAATTTCTTAGCCAATTGTGAATTTCATTATTGCTTTTGTTAGGGAAACGAATTTCAGATTTCAAATTATTATCCGTACCAAATTTCCGAGTGGTCGCATTACCAGCCAAACTTACTCCATTCTTGTTATTCAAACGGAATTGAATTTTATTATCCGAAGATTTTTGATCAATTAAAACAAACTCAAATACTTCATCATCACCAATCGTATTCGAATATTTAAGTGGATCTCCTTCTTTTCCTGAAAGGAATTTTGAGCCTGATTTTAGTATTACTTTATTGGTCCCTTTTTTATATGGAATAATTTGATAATTCCTCCCCCAATTTAAAGTAAAATCTGGGATTGCAAGAGTTGTATCTAGAATTTGATCAGCATTTCCTAATATATGCCCTAATCTGTTATTAAAATCTGCAAGAGCATCAGAATTATTCATAACATAATTAGAAAGAGTTTCTCTAGATACTGGACATGAAGTTAAGGTTGCTACCTTTTTTTCTTCCTCTGTTAAATGAGAAAAGAGATCTGTCAATAAACCTTTAAATCCATCAAGAGAATTTGCTCCATATTTTTTCTTATAAAAGTTGTGAACAAGAATCCTATTTTGCCCCGATGTTTTTTCGACATATATAGTCTTCACTTGGTTAAGGGCAACTCCAGTTTTCCCTTCATCTAATTGCGATTGTGTGATATAAAGAAGATCATGTTCTGCAACAGATGCTGCCCCAGGATTTAAATCTACGATTGTACCAGCCTCAGTAATCTTAAGCTGCTGCCCCGATTTTAAATTATGAATCTCACTTTTTCCATTTGGATAGAGTACTTTAATCTGTTTAGTAAAATTCAAATCATTTTTTGTATGATGTACAGAGATACTAAATTCACCTGATTTAAAATTAGGAGCTCTGTACGATATATTTTCTGCATAGGGACCAGTATAATCTTTTAAGTCAGGATCTCCTACCTCTATCCCAAGTGATTGATAGATGTCTTTCACTATACCTAATGAGGTAATCCCCACATCAAGTATAGTAGCTATACCTGCGCTAGCCTTATGTTCTGCAATAGGGGCCACAGAAAAAAGAATACCTAGTGCTGCTGTTACAGGAATTACCTTTTTTCCAATTCCAACTTTTTTATATTTCATCTTCATTTTCTCCTCCATTTACCAAATATTTTTATAACAAGCTATATTAAACACTAAATATTTCGGAATATAAATAATGAAAATTCTGTTTTTAAAGGGAGTATTTTGTATTGTTAAATGGGGTCCCACTAACAAAAAAGGATTTCCTAAACTTAGAAATACCTTTTCTAATTCACATATTTATATTATGGTTAACAATTAACTATTACTATAGCATTAATAGTTAATCCTAATCCTACATTTACAGAACCAGCAACGTCTTTATCCTGCCAAGATGGAGCACCATAGAAACGTAAGTTATTCACTTCATCCTAAGTTCTCCATTCACATTTACTCACCTTCTCTCTTCTACTATAAGCTATATAAGGTATAATGAACAAAATAAAACATCCCCCATGATATTTCATGAGGGATGTTTATGCGGGAAGAAGTGAGTAAAGAATTAGGGGTTCTATTAACTCACATATGTCTTCTATATAATCTCACAATCTCAAATTTTACAACACAGCAAAAACTCCCTTTATCTAAAGGAAAAAACAGCCCTTTCGATGATGTTATAATACAATCCCATTCACAGAGATTTAGATTTTTAACGTCTCTATTTTGGTAGCCACAAATTGAACATAACTGACTAGAAGCGACGGAAATGATAAAAAAAGACAGACTTTCTAAGGAGGAAAGTCTGTCCAAAAAACAAATACAAGGAATCAATCAACTCTTCAATCTCTCAGTATAGTATGAGATTAAATTCTATTAGGATTTTACAATCCCATTTTTAATTCTCGTATTTTTTGCGCCAGAACCAACAGACGAGGTTTTGTTGGATCCTCATTTAAAATATCATGGATAGAATTCAAAAAAAAGATAGAGATTCCCTTTTATAAAATGGAAAAATAGAGAAAGAAACTACTAACAAAATTTCAGCTAAAAAACGTAGGCTAACGCCATTCATCTCCTACCTAAAATTAATGTCTCACACCTTCGTATTTTTAAGGAAGGAGCTTCCTGCCGGGAAACGATAAGAACATAACCTTTGTCTCATAAATATAATACACTTCAAGCAACTATTTGTTTGAAGTGTATATGTATAAGTAAATAGGTTCATATGGTAAGTCAATTTTTTAATATACTTTCAAAGAACCTTTCTATTTCCTCCCAAAATGGTATATATAGAGCAAATTCCTGAAATCCATATGCCAATAATTTTTTTGTTTCTGTAAATCGTTCGATATTATCTCTAGTTCCCATGACAACAGTAATCATTCTTTTACCGTCTTTTTTAGCTGTTCCCGTAAAACAATACCCTGCTTCATCTGTAAATCCAGTTTTTAATCCATCAATACCTTGAAAATATAGTTTTGTATTGCCATAATAGAGCATTTTATTTGTTGTTTTCAGAATTACACCATTGTGATTCAATTCATAAGAAGTAAGTTTTGTTACTTCTAATACATCAGGGTAATGTTCCAATAGTTTTTGTGCTAACTTAGCTACATCTAAAGCCGTCATTTTTGATTCTTCATTTTGTTCATTAGCAAGCCCTGTTGCATTCACAAAGTTTGTATGGGTTGATAATTCTAATTGTTTTGCCTTATCATTCATAATCTTTGCAAAATCCCTCTCAGTCTTTGCAATATGTTCAGCTAAAGCAACTGCAGCATTATTTGCGGAGGATATTACCATAGCATGAAATAAGTCTAGAACAGTTAAACCCTCTCCAACTTTAACATCAATTTTTACCCCTTCACTATTTACAGCATTTTGGCTAATGATAACTATATCATTCCAATTTAAGCTACCATTTTTAATACGTTCTAGCACAATATATTCCGTCATCATTTTTGACATACTTGCTGGAGCAAGAGGTATGTTATCATTTTTCTTATAAAGAATTTTTCCTGATTGAGCTTCCATTAAAATAGCGGCTTTCGCCTGAAGAGAAGGCTCTTTCACATAAAATTGATAGTAAAATAACAACATACATATAGGTATTAATGTTATAAAGAGATATTTGAATTTTTTTAAGATATTCATTTTCTAGCCTCCATTTAGGGAGATAACACATTTCTTGTTCTAATCCGTCAGATAGTTTACTAAACGCTGTAACAAAAGTATCCCCTTCAAAAAATAATAATCACTTCTTTAATAAGCAAATTTTTCACATTAAAACCTTACACTATTTAATATAATTTTTATAACGTAAAAAGTTCCTTTCCCAAAAGGAATTTCAGGACCCCGGTACAAAGATATAACGAAAAAAATAAATAATAAGATGCCTAGTGGAATCTTTTCTTACTTCGTTAGTCCCATCGATTACTGAATGAATCCTTTTCGATTATAAAATATACAAAAACATCCTCCATGATATTTCACGGGGGATGTTTTTAAGGGAGAGGCAGTGAATTAAAGAACAAGGGATTCTAATAACTCACACATATCTTCTATATAATCTCACAAACTCAAATTTTGCAATACAACAAAAACTACCTTTATTAAAAGGAAAAATACCAGCCCATTTCGATGTTATTATAATACAAACCCATCGGTATCTTTAGTATATTTAATACTTTACCCACTGCTTCTCAGGTCCTAAACAAATCATACCCTTATCTCCACTACCCCAATATCCTTTGAAAATAAGATAAGGGGTATTTTGATGTTGCAATACCAATACCATCTGCTTTTACAATGTTATTAGTAGTCACATTTGATACAGAACCACCTATGAACCAAGGTAACGGCTTCCCACCAATAAATTTATTAATATCACACTTTGCCGATACCAGGAACATTTCCTGCTTTAGTATATAGCCAAATATCACATGAATATGTAGGCCTATTACCGCCATATCGCGGAATCCATACGAAATCACACTTCACATTCACCATACCGAAAGGTGCATACATGAAAAATCATAAACAAAACAAAATATCTCCCGTGATATTTCACGAGAGATATTTGTTGAAAGTGAATTAAAGAATAAGGGTTTCTTTGAAATCACATATGTCTTCTATATAATCGCATAAACTCAAAATTTACAACATAACAAAGGATCCCTTTGTAAAAGAAAAAAACTCCCTTCATTTCAATTAAGAAATAACTGGTAATCCCGTTAAATAAAATCGAAAAGACGAAGTTCTTAATCGACCTCTGTCTTAAATTAATTATAAAATTAATCATGATTAAATATCCATAATTGAGCACTTTAGTAACACTCAATATTACTTTGAATACTAACAAATATCTTTTTCTCTTAATCAAGTTTTTTCGCAACTTCTATAATACCTGAAGGAATTCCAACTAAAATATCTTTTTCACAGCTACTCTTCTTGCATATTCAAATATCTCTTCTGTTTTCATTTGAATAACTTCATCATATAATTCTACATTCAGTGCTTCTGGAACAAATCCTGCTCCAATAACCATCACCTTTTCTGGTTTTGATCTTGTTAAAAATTCTTTCAAAGTAACTATCTCCTAATCCTACATAAAGATGACAGTTCTGTAATGTTAGTAAAACAAACAAGTTATCTACAAAAGCCTTTGTTTCTTGTTGTGAATACACATATCTAAAAATATTCTACACTCTCCATTGCGATTGCACCAACTTCTCTTATAGTTAAAATAAATATTTTAACAGCAAAATACTGTTTCTGTTGCAAAGATTTTTTACACCAAAATCCAGCTTATCGATACGATCTCCAATCTCATTGCATATCAGTGTATTCCTAACGGGATCTGTCGCTCTCTTTTTAAATTTCATTACACTTGCAATCGTACTTTACCTCTTATCCCATGAGACTTCGGATGCTGTCTTTTCAAAAGTACATTCTAACGGCTCTAATTCTGTAAGTCCATATTTTCTATTTAGTGCTTGCAATATTAACCAGTTTGCTACATGAACATTACTACTTAAAAATGGTCCATGTAAATATGTACCTATCAAATTTTTGTACAGCAGGCCTTCCTTTTTTTCTGTTAAATTATTCCCATATCCTTGTAGAACTTGACCGAGACATTCAAAAGAATGGAATGTTTGGCCACTATGGTTTTCAAAACCCGTTATTCTTCCGAATTTTTCAGATTGTACTCTTACATTCCCTACTAATCGATTCATTGATCCCGTACTTTCGCATGATGTATAAAATGGTAATACCCCTAAGCCTTGTATAATACCACTGTTTGCAGTTTCATAATAACTACCTAATAGTTGATATCCTCCACAAATACAAAGTGCTGCTAAACCATCCTCTATTGCTGCTTTCAGTTCTTTTCGAATTGAAAGCAATTGTTCTTGAACTATTTGTTGTTCACTATCACTCCCTCCACCAATAAAGATTAGATCAGCCTGAGATACAGGATAATCTTTTACTTGTTCTACATAATGAATATTGGCCTCTATTCCTCTCCATTCTAATTGCTTTTGTAGAATGGTTACATTCCCACGATCGCCATATAGATTAAGAGTATTGGGAAAGTAATGATAGATAATCAATTTTTTCATAGTACCTCCAGATGTTAAAAACGTACTTGGGCCTTATTATAAATCCTAAGTAAAGTACCCAATTTATATTGTTATTTTTAGTGTCAACTCTCTATTCTGTGTATTTGCAATCTATATACCCTCAGTAAAATTATTAAACGTATATAGATGCCTTCTTATTTACGAAGGGGACAGCGTTCCCTCTGTGCTTAAAAATTGCCGGGCTGTATTTAACCCTGTATAATTACTAATTATGGACGTTTCATACCCTGCCACAATGCTATTCCGAATGGCAGCAGAAATATTCGGGATAACTTTTATCCTATTCACAGAAATCCCTGCATATTTTAAACGCACTGCAAGGTCATAGGCACGTGTTCCTGCACAAATTATATGGTTTACATTGGAGTTTGCTAGTATTTCATAATCTACATCCCAAATCCAAGAGATATCTTTCCCGTCAGCAATCAAGTCATTTAAAATAAAAACATATTGTGTTATGTTTTTATTTTGTCTGCAATAATCTATCGTACAGTTCATCCCCTGTGGGTTTTTAGCTAAGTTTAGATGGTATATATTTTTTGCAATGAGGAACTGTTGCATACGTCCATTACTTGAGTGATATTCGCTTAATCCTTTGTGAATTTGTTCATAACTAAAACCTAAAAATTCTCCAGTTTTTATGGCCGTTAGCATATTATATGCATTGTATTCACCCTTCAAATTGGAAGTATAGGTTTGATTTTGTATCGTAATCGTTAAGTTGTTTTGTGATTGAATTGAAGTAACCTCTACATCTAATGCGGGACTACTTATGGAGCATGAACAATAATACTTTCCAAGGTGGCCATAGTGTGTATATGTATATTTCAATAGACGGCCACAAAAACAATAGATGGCATCCCTAATATTACTTTTATAAAAATCTCCTACATTTTCCTTTAGACCAAAATACATGGTTTTATTCTTTTGTTTAGTAAAATTTCTACTATATGGATCATCACCATTTAATAGCAAGTAAGCCTCTCTAGAATGAATAGCGATTTGTAATTTTGAAATCAGCGTATTGATTTCTCCATAACGATCCAATTGATCTCTAAAGATATTTGTTACAACAATCAATTGAGGCTGTATTTGTTTCAGAACTTCGATCATTGTCAATTCATCGACTTCGAGAACTGCTACTTTCACGCCTTGTATTTTCCCGCGTATATTACTTTTTTTTATAAAAGCAGAGGTAATTCCCTCTAATAAGTTAGATCCTTCTATATTACTGATATATTCACTGTTATTGGACTTGAAAATGGAAGAAACTAAATTACAAGTTGTTGTTTTTCCATTTGTACCGGTAATCAAAACCACGGTTTCTACTTGTGTCGCTAATTTTTGTAATGCATTCTTATATAAGTAATTCAGAATTTTCCCTGGAATGTTAGATCCATTGAAACCTAATTTCTTACTACTATATCCCGCTAGCTTTCCGACTAACAATCCTATATAAAATAACAATATTAATCACCTTTCTTGCTCTTCTCCATCTAATCATTTAAAAAGACACTTTAAAAGAAGATTCCATTAGGAACCTTATCCTTTTTTACAATGTATTATAGTTCTCGCATCAGAACCTTTCATGCTATATCTGAAATACAAATCTAATCATTAATATTTCTCTATTACGGCCTCGAGAGAAGAAGATTTAATAAATTCTTTATTTTGATATTCCTTGAATTCATCAGGAGTACCCATTACTACTGCTCCAACAATCTTCACCTTTTCTTAATCTAATTTAGAATTATTTTTTTGTTATTACTTTGTGCATTCAAAAATTTAAAAGAACAAGGCTTTTATAAACATACAACTAATTGTAACCATCAAGCATTTGAATAATCTCATAGAACAGGACCATAAGCATGTGAAACGCCGCTTTACAAAATTCGTAGTATTTCAAAATCTTCGGCATGCTTCACGTACAATTAAAGGAATCGAAATCATCCATCCTTTATATAAAAGAAAGCACAGTTTACAACCCAACTGCGCTTTTTTAACGTATAAGGAATCACATAAATTATTGGTCACTGTCTAATAGTTCCCTCTCATTTATCAATACCTGTTTCTGCTTTTTTAAACTTTGCAACAGAAACTTTTCAACTTACCGAAGAAATATTTCGCCTTATACTATTTATTAAAGGATTAGTCAATACTGTATTGAGAACGTTCGGCCAAGATTAAGTTTACCATTTTTTCAATATCCGAAAATGAATCATTTAATTGTTCATTTTTTAATTTAAGCAAAGCTATATGTTGATCTTTTTTAGTTATTGTTTGTAGTATTTCAAAATTATAGTTTTGGAAACACTCAAAAAACGAATCGTATTTAGGATGTGATAAAAGCTCATTTTGATGATAAAAAACAAGTGCACTTGTAGCGAATGTATTTGCCTCTACCGCAAATGCAAGCGATGCTTGATAATCTCTATCTTCCTTTTCATCAACTTTACGATATGCTTTTTGTGAATATTGGTAGGCTGAATGAATTAAATTAAATAGAAATGATGTTTGACGTTTATATTGATTTCGATAATTCATAACTTTAATCTCCTTTCTTAAAAACATTATACGATAAAAAAATCGGTGGAAACCTATATAAAAATCCCCTTACCAAAAGTAATTTTATTACCCAATCAAGATGTAATAGTACCTACGACCTCCTAAATAAAATTAATAGCGGTTTGATAATTCCACCTATCTACTTGCTAGGGGATGAATTTCTTTAAAATCTTTATCATTTTAGCTAAGAAGACTCCTTCCTCAAGGAACGCGAAGTGAAAGCGGGGATAGTTCAAGGAAGTAGAATATCTTCATACGCTTGTATTTATTAATTTTAAAAATAAAGAATCCTATATCCAAATTTTTAGTACTTTCCCAATATAGTAAATCTAATTGAAATAACAAGCCTTCTCTGGTAATTGGAGGATGATGTTATGAATAGAAAATATTTAGCTAAAATAGACGTATTTGCACATACCCATCAAGCTAAGTTTGGATTTTCTATGGGCTTCCGTTTATGTCCCTATATGCTTGATGTTCTATTTATTTGTTTTTAAAAATGCGCATACCAAATAAACATTGAGAAGGTGTATTTTTAAAGATTATGCAGTTTTTTGTTTTAGATTGGATACAATGACTAGTAAACAACACCTAAAATTTCAAATATTTTTCTTTTTTCATATTAATGGGTTTTCCGTCCGTTTTCTGTAAGAGGTCAAATAGACGAAGGAAAATTTTTGATACTTCTTGGGTGTCTTTTTGTATAGCTCCATATACTAAGTAAAGATAATCTTGAATCATATAAATTGCTTTATATTCACTTAATTCTTTTTGTTTTTTCTGTAGTAACAGCTGTCGCATTTTGTACATGGTGGAAGAACAAAGAAAAATAGCGATTAACTGCCCATAAAGATGGCCTTCTAAACGCTTTCGCTTTATATTGTGACAATAATTGATACAAAAAAGAGGTTTCCATGTTTTAAATACAATCTCTATTTGCCAACGTAGTGAGTAGATATCATGAACCTGTTCCATCGAAACAATTTCCCATGGTATGTTGGTAATATAAACATTGATTTCTGTTAAACGTTTACTTTTTTCGGAGTATGTAACTCCTTTTTTCTTTTCAACATAAGTTTTTTGTTTCCTATGTTTATGAATTTGAGTTGATGTAAGTCTGTATATTACAACTCGTGAGGGTAATTTTTGTTGTCCAATATAAGCATGCCGAATTTCATAAGTATCTCTTGGTTTTATTTGATGCATAATATCTTCAAGGTTCAGCAAAACATATAAAGATTGCTTTTTTACTGTCCCATTTCGAAAGAATCTGGAAATTCATTTTTTACATATACCCTATTATTTAATTTCAACCGTGAAACATAGAATACACCTCCTTGATCCATTTGGTCTAAATCTTTTAGAGAAAAGTATCCTAAATCTCGAATACACAAATCACCTGGGTATAATGTATCCAAACACTCTGTACCAAAGGTTTTATCATTATTTTCTCCTGGTTCCATTTAAAAATTGAGGAATTTACCACTATGTAAATCATACTCTAGTTAAATTTTAATACCGGCTGTTTGTGCACACCGTGCTGAACCAGTATAAATATGAGCCAAATGATTTGGGACTGGAAAAATAGTAGCATCTAAAATACGTATACGTTGAAATTAAGAAGTATATTGGTTTTGGATTTGAGATGAATCGTTTAGTTGGTTTTTGACTAAAAGAGAAAAGATACGCTGTAGAAATAAAACAGCGTATTGATTAAAGCGTTGATTAAGTCCTTCTGGACTCATGAGTGTAGCTGTATTGGCATAAAGTTGACTACATAACCTAGTGAGGGAATCGCTTGCTACATGTTGAATAATCCACATACATAAAGCAGCCAAATCTCGTGCGACATACTTTCTTTTTCGTTTTATAAAACCTGTCTCCTGTGCGAGTTGTTGAAGAATGTGTGGAACTAGATATCGCTGTAGTTCTTCAGCGAACAAATGAAACTCACCTTGAATCGATAGATTCATACAAAAACGCCATCTTTTCCTATGATTCTACAGAAAGAATAGATTTAGGGAGTATTTTATTTTATTAGCTTGATAGCGATGGGGCGGTACCCCTCATATGACTTATCTCAAAAATCTTATCGTTGTTAAATGCTCTATTTTTAATCCTTAAGAAATTGAATCTAGCCATTGAGAGACCATTGATTCAAATATACAAGGGGCTTCAATTTGAAAATTATGTCCAACACCATTTAATGCTATATAAGTGGCTGTTTTATAATTTCCCATCAAATTAAAAGCATCTTTATATCCGACAACACTATCTTGTTTTCCTACCAGAAACGTTGTCGCTCCATCAAAATGAGGTTCAACAAACCATTTCGAAAAAGAGTAACATTCACTAATTTGTTTTAATGCATCTTTATCTGCATTTTGATTACCGATTAGCACTTCGTTGACTCCACGTTCATATGTTAATTTATTAAAAAGGAAAAATTCAGATTCAAACATCATTTTTTCTTCCTTTTTTAATGTTCTCCATAATTCAAGATTTTCTATTTTCATTGAATTAGTAGGTAGAATCCTTTGTGATGAATCAGGGTAAATGACTGGACAGATAAAAAGTATACCAAGAATAGACTGCGGAATTTTTGAAAGGATTCCACGGGATAGATAACCACCATAAGATTCTCCTACTAATAAGAATGGTTGATTACCAATCACCTTTTCTATAAAATTCATCAATACCTGCAAAATAGTGTCTGCACTATAAACCAGACTACGGTTTTTAGTTCTCCCCATTCCAGGCAAATCAAGATAAATACGTTGATAAGTACGATCTTTATTAAAAAGTGGTTCCATACATCCTTTCATTACGTTCATATCTACTCCAAAACCATGAATCATAAGAATCGGTGTGCCTTCTCCTATTATGTCATAATGTAAATCTAAATCATCAAAATGGATGTACATTTCATCATCTCCTTAATCAATTAAAAAAGTTTAGCTTTAGAAACTTTACATAAGAACCGTTTCTAATCTAATAATATTTCGACAATGGAATTAATAGTTTTGTTCTGAGCACTATAGTAAACCTCTAATCCTTTTCTATCATTCCTAATTAATTTTTGAGATTTCATCTTCGATAAATTCTGCGACATAGTAGATTGTGGGACACCAAGAATATCTACAAGTTGATTTACATTACATGCCCCTTTTGTAATTAATTCTTTCAAAATTTTAATTCGTAGTGGATGAGCTAATACCTTTAAAACTTCTGCAGTTTTTTCATAATTCAACAAACTAAACGTCTCCTTGTGAACTGATATATTTTTATTATATTAATAATACGGTAAATTAAATTTTATAAATTCTAATCTTTCGGAATTTATACTGTAGCATCTTTTTGATTTAATTTGTGTTTTGATTCGTCAACATAACCCGGTATGCTCCAGACGCCCTTATTCTCTTTTTTTTAACATTTTAACTTCCTTTAATTTATCTAAAAAGTTCTGTCACAAAATTTTCTAAATGAGACTACACTCTCGAAAAAAAGAATACGGAGAAACACAAATGCGATATTTTAAAAGAAAGCAGTTCAAGTAAGATATTATTTTGGTAGCCGTCGGCTACCATTGTCATTTTTCTTTAAGTTATCGTGATATCTTTGAAATTTTAATAGAACGTAAAATCGAAATCATTCATGCTCTATATAAAAGAAACCGAAGTCTTGACTCAGAGTTCGGTTTCTCAACATATAATGAATTACATAAATTATAGATCACTGCCTAAATGGTTCCCTCATTTAATAACACCTGTTTATTCTTTTTGAAACTTTGCAACAGTGTTAGATAGTCCCTCAAAGAATTCCAAAAATAATAAGCATAAAATAACTATAATTAAATAAAAGGAGCTCTTTTTACTATCTGAAAAGCTAGCCTCTTCCTTGAAAAATGTTTTTTTTAAGGAAAAGGCTAACCGTTGGTATTCTGCATACTACATACCGTGTAAATAATGCTATTATTATGCCATGTACAATTCCAACAATTACATCAAAAGGATAATGTACACCAACCCATACTCTTGAAAAAGCCACGCCTACCGCTAGAAGAAACCAAATATATTTAAAGGGAAATGCTGAGAGCCATAGTGTAGTAGCAATTACAATAGCAGCCGTTGCATGATCACTTGGAAAAGAAGAATTAGCAGTATGATCAACCAGTTGTTTAATACTGTGTGAAATAAAGGGACGTTCTCTATAGATAAACATTTCTACAATTCTATTTATAGAATAGGCTAACATAATCGCGAAGAGTGTTTGAAAAGCAATTACACGATAATTGGTTTTATTTTTAATCCATAACAGTATGATTAGTAGCCCAAAAGCATACTGTACATATTCTGCAAATATAATCATTACATTATCTATCAATGGGTATTGCTGTACTTTATTATTTATAAAGTTGAAGCAATTATAATCTAACTCTTTGAAATTCATAATATTATCCCTCCGTAATGTATTAAAACACCACGTTTTAACGAATTTTTAGCTTTTAATTCTGTTTAAAAGACAGTAATTTACAAATGGAAATTTATAAATTCTAATAAACGATTCTTTAAAATACAAACACAAACTATAGTTCGGGTTTGTTATCTTTCTGCAACTTAAATTAAATTTCCTTCTTACTATATTGATAACCACACTTATTATTTAATTGCCATCTCCAAGAATCTGTACACATCTCTTCTAATTCACGTGTTGCTTCCCATCCTAGTTCACGTTTGGCTTTCGATGCATCAGCAAAGCATACTGCCACATCACCAGGACGACGCTCCGTAATTTTATAAGGAACTTTCTTACCCGAAACTTTTTCAAATGCTTCAACCATTTCCAGCACACTATAGCCAGTACCCGTGCCAAGATTATAAGCATCTACTCCTGTTGTATAAAGTACTTTCTCAAGCGCTTTTACGTGACCATTTGCTAAGTCTACTACATGAATATAATCACGAACACCAGTTCCGTCTTTAGTTGGATAGTCATTTCCAAAGACATTTAATTTCTTTAGCTTACCTACTGCTACTTGCGTTACATATGGCATTAAATTATTTGGAATTCCATTTGGATCTTCGCCAATACGCCCACTTTCATGTGCACCAAATGGATTGAAGTAGCGGAGTAATGCGATACTCCATTGAGCATCTGCAAATGCGACATCACGCATAATATGTTCAATCATTAATTTCGTTTGACCATATGGATTTGTCGCACTTAGTGGGAACTTCTCCGTTATTGGTGATGTTTCTGGGATACCATATACCGTTGCAGATGAACTGAAAATCATCTTCTTTACATTATGCTTCTTCATTACCTGACATAGCACTAATGTGCTTGTAATATTGTTATGATAATATGTTAACGGTATAGCTACTGACTCCCCTACAGCTTTAAAGCCTGCGAAATGAACGACAGCATCAATAATATTTTCTTCAAAAATCGTATCAAGTGCTTCGCGATTTAAAACATCTTCGTTATAAAACTTAAATTGTTTTCCTGTTATCTCTTTCACTCGATTTATAGACTCTACTGAGCTATTTGAAAGATTATCCACTACTATAATTTCATAACCACTATTCAGTAATTCTACGCATGTATGACTACCAATATATCCTGCTCCACCTGTTACAAGTATTGCCATAATAATTAACCTCCTAATAACTTACTGTGATCAAAAAATTTTAGCCTATCTTAATTTAGAAAAAATAACTTTCTTATTTTTAAAATTTTCTAAATAAAAACTATTTAAAAATACATAAAATAAACCCAACTATCATATAAAATAGACGGGTTTATATAAGTAACTTCTTTATTTATAATAAAACATATATTATAAAATAACCTTCTCACGAACTATAGCTGGTCTCCCCACTGAATAGTAGTCTATATCAAATTTCTTCACATATTCTAGACAATGACAGTTACGTCCATCAAATATAATAGGTTGTTTCATTAATTCAATGTACTTTTCAATTGGAAATGTCTTTATATCATCCCATTCAGTTATAATAAACACTACATCCGCATTTGTAACTGCTTCTTCAATAGAAGATACATACTCTACCTCACTAGGAAGTAATTTTTTTGCATTTTCAGCTGCAATTGGATCGTAAGCTATAGCCTTTGCACCTAATTCTACTAAATGATTAGCAATAACTATAGATGCTGCTTCCCTCATATCATCTGTATTTGGTTTAAAGGCCAATCCAAGCATTGCAACTTGTTTCCCTCTAATATCCCCTAGTATATTTTTCACCTTATCTACAATTGAATTCTGCTGATTATTATTCACATTAATTACAGCTTTCAACAAATCAAAATCATGCTCTACATTACCAGCAATCTGTATTAAAGCGTGTGTATCTTTCGGGAAACAAGAACCACCATACCCAATACCAGCTTTTAAAAATTGTGTACCAATTCTTTTATCTAATCCCATACCATTTGCTACATGTTCTACATCGGCATCTAACTTTTCGCAAATATTGGCAATTTCATTAATAAAACTAATTTTTGTAGCTAAAAATGCATTTGCAGCATACTTAATCATTTCTGAACTTCTAATTGTCGTTTTAAAAACAGGAACATTAAAAGGTTTATTCAAACTTTCCATAATATCTGCAGTTTTTTCATCATCAGTACCAATAACTATACGATCTCCATAAAAACTATCATGAATAGCTGAACCTTCTCTTAAAAATTCTGGATTCGATACCATATTTATTTTTAAATCCGCTTTTAAATTTTGTTGAATTATTTTTTTAATATAATCATTTGTTCCAACCGGGACGGTGCTTTTAATTACTACAATCGCATCTTTTGTAAGATTATGGGCAATATCCATTGCAACTTGTTCTATATATTTTAAATTAGCAGAACCATCTGCTTGCTGCGGTGTACCTACTGCGATATAAATCACATCGGCATCTTTAATTCCCTGACGACAATCCGTTGTAAATAACAATCTATCTCTTGAAATATTTTTACTCATTAATTCATTTAAGCCCGGTTCATAGATTGGCGAAATCCCCAATCTCATTTGCGCAACTTTACTTTCATCAATATCAATACACGTTACACGATGTCCAATATCCGACAAACATACTCCCGTCACCAATCCTACATAACCTGTTCCAAAAATAGCAATATTCATTTTATATCCTCCTTAATTATTAACAAAAAAAGCCTTTTGAAAGAAAAGGCTTTTAAGTCTTATTTAACAAAATGTTTTACTACTCCATTTAAGGCGTAATTTACAAAACACCAAGCTGATCGAAGGATACTTAACCCCTCAATCTCTCTATATAATTTCCAGTTCATTTTAGCCATTTTAAACTTTTTACTTGAGATTGAATTCTCAACTTTCCTATACTTAGATAATACTTCATCTAACCCATATGCATAGTGACCCTGTTTTAAGATTTTCAGCCAAGTTGCAGTATCCTGACGTGTCCTAATATTAGGCATTTGTATCTTTCCTAGTTTTTCTATATCAATCATGACTGTTAAACATCCAATTATGGTATTTTTCAGCAAGCCATTATAATGTATTTTCTCCGGCACATGAACAAACTTATCCGTAGAAGTACCGTCTTGATTTATAATTTGATAGCTTGTAAATGAAAAAGCTATATCATTTTCCTGCATAAAGGCAAATTGTTTTTCTAGTTTTTCTGGTAGCCACAAATCATCACTATCTAAGAAAGCAACATATTTTCCTTTGGCACTGTTAATGCCTGTATTCCTAGCGATCGCAGCGCCACTGTTATTTTTTAGTTTTATTATTCTAATTCTTTTATCAATCGCCTGCTGTCCTTTGACTATTTGCAATGTGTTGTCAGAAGAACAATCATCAATCACAATAATTTCCCAGTTTTCATATGTTTGTTCTTTTATAGAATTAATCGTATTTAATATGAATCTTTCAGCATTATAAGTGGGAATAATTATTGATATCAAAGTGTTACCATCAAATTTACCTATACTATTTTCCATCCAGATCTCCCTTTAGTTGTTTATAATAAAATTACGCAATCTATTAAAAATCAAAGTTTTTTAAAATCTTACCTAGCAGTTTATGTTATTTTTTATATAACATAGGTTTTTCTCTTTATTTGTACTAATTAAGATACTAGGTAAATTAAAAATTTAGGCATAAAAAACTTTCAATTTAAAATGAAACATACCCGGTAAATAAACTCCGTAAAGTGTTTTTAATGACATAAATACTTATATTATTTTTTTCTTTTTGCTCGAAAATCATCCAATAACATCATAATTTCCTTGTATTGAAATATAAAGAGACCAACCAAATAAAAGATTAGATACATTAATGCTGAGCATATTAAAATAAATATTGATTCAGATTTCAACAACCAGCTATTCTCTATTAATTTTTTTACTAAAATAATACTTAATATAGAAAGAATTGAAATAAATATTATTTTTTTTATTAAATTCCATATTAGACTATAATTCATATATTCTTTATTCTTTTTAAACATATAAATCACAGTAAATAAATTTGCAATTAAAATAGCCCATGGCACACCATATTGATTAAATCTGAAACAAAACGATACTGTAAAGATTATACTCGTTATTAAAAGTAGCCATCCTGATATAAACGGTGTTTTCTTATTAGATGTAGCAAAACAAAATCTAAATAAAAGCTCACGAATTGCGGTTGGATATAATCCTAATATAAAAACATTCAATACCGATGCAGTTAACATTGTTGCCTGCTGATCAAAGGCTCCACGTTCAAACAAAACCCTTATTATTTCTTCACTAAAATAGATGACATAAATTGTTGAGGGGATTAATATTATAGTTAAAAAATTTATACTATTACTGAGCTGAATTTTAAGCTTTTTAAATTCTTTTGACACAAAACTTTTACTAAATAATGTGTATAAAATTGAAAAAGATGACATCCCTAATAATAAAATAGGCAAACTAGCTATTGTAAAGGCATAGTTTAAACTAACTAACGCCCCTTCTCTAAAATTATCCGTCAAAAACCTTGCTAATAACATTGGTATTGTTGGGGCTATATTAGAAAGGATAGCAGGCAGAAAAAAAGCCCAGAAGCTTTTCATTTCATTTGACTTCCACCATTTATTTCCATTTATTTCATGCAAACTATTTCTCTTTGTTTTTAAAAGAAGATACATTTGAGAAAAACTTGCTAATAATAATCCATAACATAGATAACTAATATCATTGAAATTAGCACCAAATACAATAAATAAAATAAAAAATAAATTAATAAATAAATTAGAAATAGAGGGCAATAAATAACTATTTTCTGCTTGATGTCTCCCTCTCTCAATCCCATATATGTTAAACATTAATATTGTAGGTAAAAGTAGTAATATCATATATAAAAGTAAATTATTCATTCCTAAATCTTGAAATTCAGCTATTTTATATACATATACTATTGATACAATGCCTATTACGATCATTGATACAATTCCAATAAATACTACACATTTTTTACTTTGTTCATAAAAATTTATAGCACTTGATTCTGATTCTTTTTTTAAGTTTATATAAACAGGTATAAAAGATGTCGTAAGTGCTTTTCCAATTGCAGGTAGAACAACAAGTGGAAGAAAGGAAGCTATAACAAAAGCTTCCATTTCGCTTGATATTCCAAAATATTTAGCTAGTAAGGTTTCTCTATACAGTCCCAATATTGCACTAAATATAGAGATACATAACATTATTAACGATGTAGATATTAATTTCATTCGTGTCCTTCTTTCATCTTTTTATCTATTCTTCAACAACTCCTACTATTATCCATAATAATGTAGCACAGGAGCTAGTTCCCCATAAAAAACCGCCATCGATTAAATCATGAATAAAAGCACCTATTATAATTGCTAAAGAGATCAATTTAAAATGATTATTAAAGAAAACATTCTTCTTCATAATTAGTACATGTTTTATAATGCAAGCTAATAACAAAATAAAAATTACACTTCCTAGTATTCCTACTGTTACAACTAAATCTAAAAATAAATTATGTGGATGTGGCCAAGCTGATCCATATATAGAGTATATTCCATAGTCCTTTAAAACTTCTGGAAATTGATAAAACCCTATTCCATAGTATGGATTGTCAAGAAAAATCCGTATAGCCCCTTCCCATAAAATCCATCTCCCTTGCTCTACTAATTTATTTAATAGTGAGTTTGAAAAGTCACTATTAATAATATTAAAGCTTAACAATAAGATGAATACTATACCTGGCAATGCTACAAAAAATAGTTTTCTTACATCTATAATTTTGTAAAGCAATATAATAAATGCAGATATTATAAATGAGAGAATAGAACCTTCTGAATCCGTAAATATAAGATTTAAAAGAAGTAAAATAAAAACTAAAATCTGAAGCAAGATACCTTTCATACGATTTTTTTCCAAAAGTAAATTACCTAGTATTATTACTAAACCAATATTTAAGTATCCACCATACCCATTGGTATTATTAAAAAAAGCTGTAATTCTTCCTACACCAGTTGCAGAATGTATTACAGATTCAGACCATAACCAAGGCATATTGGTGAATTTTTGTAGTAGACCTATAAACGAAGACAAAACCATACCTAAAATAAAGTAACCACAGATACTTTTTACCTCTTGCTTGTTAAATTTTATTTGCAATAGTATAAAATAACACAAAAAAATCAGTATATATTGAAATACCTTTAATAAGCTTTGGAATATAGAATCACTTAGCAACGAACTAAATATACCCAATATAGAAAATACCATCATTACATAAAAATAGTCTGATAATAAGAATTTCCTAGCTACTTTTTTATGTTTACTATACTTATACAGTATAGTAAACATAAAAAATAACAGAGCGAATATTTTGACTAATTTGGTTGCGCCGATAGGAATTACATAAATAGATTCCAGTGGAAGTAGTAACCCCATTACCAAAAAGGGATTTTTGTAAAATAAAATTATAATAATTGGTAAGATGCATAGCAGTATAAATATACTACTCCACATTATCTCTTGAGATAATAAACCAATGAAAATGATCAATGAAAGAAATAGAAAAAGTTTTAATATCCTTTCATATTCGGATGTAAACATTCTTATCACTTTTACTACCCCCTTAGTTACCTAGCGCCATCCCCTGTAATTACAACTTTAATGGTTTTTAAAATAATCTTTAAGTCCAACATGATACTTGCATGATTTATATAATATATATCCAAATTCAGCTTTTCTTTTGGTGTAATTTCATAACCACCATTTACTTGTGCCCATCCTGTCAATCCAGGTTTTACCTTTAACCTCTTTTTAAATCCAGGTACATCTTTTTCGAATTGTTCTGTAAATACAGGCCTTTCTGGCCTAGGCCCTACAAGGGACATATCGCCCTTTAAAATATTAAATAGTTGCGGCAATTCATCAATACGTGTCTTTCGAATAAATATCCCTATTCTTGTAATACGAGGATCATTCTTTTCCGCCCATTTCGCTCCATTTTTTTCTGCATCATTTCGCATAGAGCGTAATTTCATGACACTAAATTTATTCCCATTTAAACCAAGTCTTTCCTGGAAATAAAAAGGCGAACCCGGTGATTCTAAAATTATCAACAAACTGAATATTAAAATTATAGGAGATGATACAATTACTCCAAATAAAGAAAACATAACATCAATTATATATTTTATCCCTAAATATGTTTTAGAGGGGTATTTTTTTATTTTAATATTTGAATTTAATATTAAATTATTATTTGTCTTCATACAATACCTTCCCTGTCCTCATTAAATTAAACTTTTACGCATTATATTTTCCATGTAATTTATTAATGGCCCCTTTAACTCTTTATGTTGCAATGCCATCTCAATTGTTGTCTGAATAAATCCAAATTTTTCACCAACATCATAACGTCTACCTTCAAAGTCATATGCAAAAACATGTTGTATTTCATTTAAACGTTGAATTGCATCTGTTAATTGAATTTCCCCACCAGCCCCTGTTTGTTGATTTTCTAAGAATCTAAAGATTTCTGGCGTTAATACATAACGGCCCATAATTGCTAAGTTGGAAGGTGCTGTTCCTTGTTCTGGTTTTTCTACAAACTTTCTCACCTGATAGCTACGTCCTTTTCGCTGAAATGGATCAATAATACCGTAGCGATACGTTTCATTTTCTGGAACATTTTGTACTCCAATTACTGCTGAGTTTGTTACTTCATAATGTTCTATTAATTGACGTAAACACGGTGTTTCTGCTTGAACAATATCATCACCAAGCAATACCGCAAACGGCTCATTTCCGATGAATTTACGAGCACACCATACTGCATGCCCTAGTCCTTTAGGTTCTTTTTGTCTTATATAATGAATATTAATTTTGGATGGTACTTGTACTTTTTCTAGCATTTCATATTTACCTTTTTCTAGAAGATGTTGTTCTAATTCAAAAGAATGATCAAAATGATCTTCAATAGCACGCTTCCCTTTACCCGTTACGATAATAATATCTTCAATACCAGAGAGAATCGCTTCTTCTACAATATATTGAATGGTCGGTTTATCAACGATTGGTAACATCTCTTTCGGCATCGCTTTCGTTGCTGGTAAAAACCTTGTCCCAAGTCCAGCTGCTGGAATAATTGCTTTTCTTACTTTTTTCAAATCTAGTCCCCCCAAAGAATGTTATATTATTTTTATATAAAAATAATTAAATTATACCTATAGCTCCATGTCTATAACCTAATAGGTAGAGTTTCTAGCATAAAAAAACTAAGGGCATCTAACCCATCCTCACATCATACTCGCGACGACAAGCGTCTAAGGTAGGTTCGAAATAAAAATATCTACCCACAGCATGACCGAGTACCTCCGTTGATAACGGTTAGGAGGCATCACCGGTTCTCTATTTAAAAAATACCGAACAATTTTTTACGAAGGATTTGTTCTGGATCTTTTTTATAAATTGCTTTCCCGCTAATTAATAAGCACGGATTTTCTTTCAAATCACTCATAACATTCATTCCGAATTCTTTTTCAATTAATTCATAGCTTTCCGCTAAATGAAATCCTCTTGACGTTGTGTTATGTGCATCTGAAGCGACCATATGCGTTAAATTATGTTCTACAAGTTGTAGTGAAAACTTTTTAATTTTTTTACCGAATTTACCTAATAAACTACCTGCCGTTACTTGTGTTAATACCCCTTTATTTACAAGGTTATATAACTTATCCGGCCGCTCGATTAACTCGGCATTACGTTCTGGATGAACGATAATTGGAATCATTCTCTTAACACGTAATTCGTATAATAATTGTTCAGCATAACGCGGTACGTGATTAGATGGAAATTCAATGAATATGTATTTGTTTGTTTCATTCAAAGTAACAATTTTACCAGCTTCATAGTCTTCTAATAAATCACCATATAACCTGATCTCTTGCCCTGGTAAAATGGTAAGTGGAATATTATGTTGTTGTAGTTCGTCATTTAGTTGTTTTATTTGATCAATAATTGAAGTACTTTCATTTATATATTTTCCATTTTGATGGTGTGGTGTTGCAACGATTGTATGAATTCCTTCTTGGACAGCCTTTTGTGCCATCGTCAAACTATCTGTTACTGTCTGTGCACCGTCATCGATACCAGGTAAAATATGACAATGTAAATCTATCATTTGTTTCATCCCCCCTCTCTCATATAAAAACCTTTTTTCCCTTGGATATGAGTTAACTCATATCCAAGGGAAAAAAGGAGATATGTTTTTACCATATCTCACTTTTAAATTAGTTTTCACCATAGTAATAATATAAGCTTTGTTCACGTTCATGGTCGTTCAGAACAACCCCTAACAATTTACCTTTTGCTGATTCTAATAACCCCTTTGCTTTTACCGCTGTTTTCTTTTCTGTCGATTCACTACGAACGACAAGAATAGAAGCATCACATACATTTGCCATAATTTGTGCGTCTGTAACTGCTAAAATTGGTGGTAAATCGAAGATAACTAAATCATACATACTGTACACTTGAGCAAGAAATTCTTGCATCGATTTCGAACCCAATAATTCTGCCGGGTTTGGCGGAATTGGACCACATGGTAAAAAGTGTAGTTTTTCAACCGCTGTCTTTTGAACACATTTCTCCAACTGATCATTGCGTGTCAAAATACTTGTTAATCCAACAATATTATCTATCAAGAGCATTTTATGCATTTCTGGCTTACGCATATCAGCATCAATTAATAACACTTTTTTTCCTTGCTGGGCAAACACAACTGCCATATTTGCTGTCGTTGTCGTTTTCCCTTCACTCGGATTCGCAGATGTTACCATTAACGAATGTAAATTCTTATCGACAGCTGCAAATTCGATATTCGTTCGAATATTACGATATTGCTCTGAAATCGGTGATTTCGGTTGTTGATGAGCAATTAATTGACGACGTTGACGATGATTCTTTTTCTTTTTAAATAAATTAAGAGCCAATTGTTTGTCCCCTCACTTTTCTTGATGATGGAGCGTGTGATTTTACGTTTGGTGTTTCTTCATCCATACGAGCTACAATACCTAACACTGGTAAGCCAAGTAAGTTTTCTACATCTTCTTCTTTTTTCACTGTGTTATCTAAGTATTCTAGTAAGAATGCAAGACCAACTGAAGCCATTAAACCAACAACGAAAGCAATTGCTACATTTAACATTGGGCGTGGTTTAATTGGAGATTGGCTTTTTGCAACTTCTGCTTTTGATAGTACTGTTACGTTATCGACGTTCATAATTTTTGCAACTTCACCTTTAAATACTTCCGCAGTTGCATTGGCGATATCACGAGCCAAATATGCATTTTTATCTTGCACTGTAACGACAATAATTTGCGAATCTTTCTCATTTCCTACGCTAATCTCATTTTTCAATTGATCTATTTTTATATTTAATCCCAATTTTTCTTTCACCTGATTTAAAATTACGGGACTTTTTATAATGACCTTATAAGTATTCGTTAATTGTAAATTTGTTTGCACTTCATTAAATTGAATAAATTTCTCATCTTGTTTTTTTTGATTAACAAGAATTTGAGTGGAAGTTTGATAAATTGGTGTCATAAAGTAGTAACTGACAATTCCACTTATAAGTGCCGATCCAATCGAAATTACGAGAATCAAAGCAATCCGTTTTCTTAAAACAAAAAATAATTCTTTCAAACTTATTTTGTCATTCAATTTTTCTACCACCTTTCAATTAAAATTTTAATAATAATTACTAAGATATATTTATAGGAGTATCCCGAATATATTTTGTATTGTTTTATTACAAAAACAACAAACTCATTGTATACCGAAAGAAAATCAACAGAAAGTACAAAAACACCCTATCAAAACGGGCGTTTTAATGATTGACTTTAAAGTAAATTAAGACATAACAAATATAAATTGAATAAAAAATAATTACATGTATAAAATTTCATGCATATAGAAAAATTAATAGAATTGTTTACTTTTTTAGATAGAATATTTGCTAACTTATAAGTAGTATTCATAATTTTCACTCTGAATACTTTGTATGATATCTGTTACTATTCGAATTAATAACTCTCTATATAATAATTACTTTTAGATTAATGACATGTTATTCATCATGTCGTTTTACATCTTATTCTTCAACCCTCTACTTATTCTTCCATCAGTCGTTTACCATAAACCGCTTAAATTCATTCTAAAAGCATTCAAAGGTACAAAATTATAAAATAAACAACAAAACAAGAAATAAGAGAACTTTATTGTATAGAATTTACACATCAAAAATTATATAGCGATCACATTCTTGAGATTAATTCTGCGGAAGAGCTCCATAAATATTTTACTTTTTTGCTGAAAATAGTATTTTTCCTCGAATTAATATTCGTAATGTTCAAAATTACGATTTGCACATAAGTAAAAAACAAGAATCCAAATTCAAAATTGGATTCTTGCTTCTATAGTAAGTAAAATCTATCTGTTAATCCATTCTTCATACTACATCAAATTAATTCATCTCAGTGATTTGAAGGCTAATTGCTGGTTGACTAAAAGTATACTAACTTTTAAGATCATTGACAAAATTATCTAATCCCATTGTTTTATTACCATATATTTTTTTCTCGTTTCTTTTTTCTAAATAAGATATTACGTTTCCATATTTATCAAATTCCAGAGCTGTTATATCATTTATACTAAAAGTACTTTTTTGATCTTCAGTTAAATATTTTCCAAAATCACTATTAATATATTGCCACCCTATAAAAAGCCTTCCTTGTTTATCCAAACTGTAATATTTATCCGAATGTTTTAATTTTCCGGTTTTCATTTTTCCATCCTCCCCCAAATAGTACCATGGAGTTCCAAGCTTTATCCAACCAGTTTTCATTTTTCCATTTTTACCTAAATAATATCGATCTTCACCAGTTGTTACCCATCCGGTTTTCATTTTTCCATCTGTATTAAAATAGTATCGATCTCCGGTTGGTGATTTCACCCAACAATCGATTTTCATTTTTCCATTTTCATAATAATACCGACTTCCTTTTTCATGTACCCAACCATTTGGTATTACTTGTTCAGTTTGAAATATAAAATAAGATACAATTGCAGCTGTCAACATGATAAACATTACAATTGGATAGATAACTTTCTTCATTATTATTCATTCCTTTTTAATTTTCTAATTACCATTAAAATGGTAATGGTAATACCGTGAAAATAACAGCACAAAATATCCCTTTGCTAAAGGGATAAAATATACGGGTAAATTATTCTTTTATAGAAAAAACAACTTAATATTACCTATCAACATTAAATAGAATGAAGTACGTATTATGGGTTCGATAGATTTACTAAATCCAGACACTTTTACTGTTCCAAAACGTAAATAGCCTTAAATAGACATAGAAAAATTTCAAAAGCCGAGGGATTCTCAGGACTTTTGGATATCACCTGGGGAGGAGGTTAACTGTGGGCTTGACCAACATTCAATTTTAAAACACTTTTTATGTATGTTGCCGAAAATATTAAAGAGACTTTTCTCAAATTGATAGTACTAAACATGTCTTTATAAGTTCACAGGTTCTGTTATGTCTAATATACGATAATGAATCAAAAAGAGGCTTGCAACCAAACTTCTTTTTTTCGACATACAGTGAATTACTAGAATTCTTAGACAATCACCTAAACACTTCCACTCATTCATCAAGAACAAGTCTTTAAAACGCCTATATGCTACTTGGAAACAAGATATCTTATGGAGTTCGAAAGACTAAACTCATGCTATCAATAAAGTGTTATGTTTCGTCAAGGGCAAGACGCTAAAGCATTTGAACACGCAATTAGCTGTATAATATGGTCACCGTAGCTCACGAAGCTATAAGGGGCTGTCGTGAGAGTGGTGATAGCACACCGCAATCCTGCACGTCAGCGATACCAGAAATGAATTTCGCCTTTGGTAGTAAGAATCCCACTGACGTTAGCCAGCTTGCCACTTTAGGGATGGAAGTGTCAAATTATATATGAGATCAGAATATAAACATTTTAAGTGACTAGTAATATACTCTTCTCGTTTTTACCTTTATTAAAAGTAAAAATTCTTATGTACAATTATTTTAGAAGCTATAAAATTAAGGTGTAATACCATTCAGGAAAAGATAGGAGTGTATTAATTATGATTGTAACAACAACGTCTGTAATTCAAGGTAAAGAGATTATTGATTACATTGATATTGTAAATGGTGAGGCTATTATGGGGGCAAACATTGTCCGTGACTTATTCGCTTCAGTTCGTGATATTGTAGGTGGCCGTTCTGGCGCTTACGAGAGTAAATTAAAAGAGGCTCGCGATGTTGCAATGGAAGAAATGAAACAACTTGCAAAGCAAAAAGGAGCAAATGCCATAGTTGGCGTTGACGTAGACTATGAAGTTGTCCGTGATGGAATGTTAATGGTTGCTGTAAGCGGTACAGCTGTACGTATATAAATTAAATACTAGAATCATCTTAGAGTGTATAAATTAAAATGGAATATACTCATAGATTGTGCATCTCATATCTCAAAAAATTTTCTTTCTTTTGAGATATGAGACTTTTTATGAATCAGCGAAAGAAATTCCCTCCTATTATATGCTCCCTTTAAACAATCCTCCAAATATCTTAGAGTTGTTTCTAGTATTGCAACAATTGAAACGCCTTGTTAAGAGCTCAAAACACTCTTATATCACAAAACAATAAGTATTCTTATGATTGTGTGATATATTCCTTCACACTTTTCCAACTTTCTATGAAACAGACTATATAAACTGGATATTTTTTATTCTTTCTTTTATTTAATACTCTCTGATCCTTTCTCTAGGATTTAGTTTAATTTAAAGTCCCTAAATAATATTAATGTTTTATATGGAAAGATTAAAAAGATAAATGAGGTTAAACATTGAGAAATTTAGATTTTAAATATATAATTAAATCTAAATTAAAAATTTGGATTTAATTATATTTGTTTTTAATGAAAATTATTTATTTTTGAGGTGTATTATATGACCAAAAATCGAGAACAAACGATTGAAAATATTTTAGAAGCGGCGAAGAAAAAATTTGGAGAACATGGATATGAAGGTACTAGTATACAAGAAATTGCAAAAGAAGCTAATGTAAATGTTGCCATGGCTTCATATTATTTTAACGGAAAAGAAAATCTTTATTACGAAGTATTTAAAAAATATGGTCTTTCAAAAGATTTACCAAATTTTCTAGAGGAAAATCAACTTAATCCTTTGCATGCCCTTAGAGATTTTTTGACGGTTCTCATTAACCATAGAACTAAACATCCTGAGATTGGGACTTTAGCTTATCAGGAGATCATTAGACAAAGCCCGAGATTAGATACCATTAAACCACATATAATCGGTCTCTTTGAACAACTGATCGAAATTTTAATGGAGGGAAAAAAACAAGGAGTTTTCCATTTCCTTTCCGTAAACCATACAGTAAATTGGATAATGTCTATGGTTTTAGTACCAAAATTAAAAAAATTCATTGGTTCTATTAACCCTACTGAATCTATTAACTTAGAGGATGATTGGACAACAGAAGATATGTCTAATAGTATTATATTCGCTTTAAGAAGTGCTACTAAAATGTAAAGTATCACTTGGTGATATTTATCGTTTTCTGACAGAAGACTCCTTCCTCAAAAATGTGAAGGTGTAAAACACCAATTTTAGGTGGGAGATGGATGTCGGTTGGCATAGGCCAACATGTTTGCTATCATTTACTTGTACAGATTGCTCTTCGAAAACTGAAGATATGAGGTTGGTTGCAGAAAAACGTTGCAATCGTAAAATCTTCAACGTTCTATCGCCCCACGCTTGCCGAAGTTGCGAAAACCAAGCTAAAGTAGGGAGTGTGGTGCGTCAACGTACAAGATACTTATGTTCTCACCGTAGGGACTACGGATAGAGCCTGCTAAGATAACCGGTGGATACATCGGTGTTCGCAGGAATCTCCCACTTCAAACAGTCCGTAAGAACGTTAAGTGGTGAGTAGTTCAATAAGTTACTTAACAGAATATATGTTGGTTGAGTATTCTTCCGAATGGGTATTATTGTAAAAACAGGTCCTTTCCAATTTTTTATATTAGATAAATGGATTAAGAATTATTACTATTTCCCTTATATTACACGGTAGACAACAGCTTCCTTAACCTTCCCTTCTTCTCTCCAGAATAGATTATATAGAACCAAATGAGATATTATACATAAGAGGCGTTTTCCTTTCATTATCTTTGCGAAAACTCTTCTGTATACTCTATACCCTTCCGTTATTTTACTTTTTAAGAAAAATCGCCTCATAGCTGTATGTTTGGATCTGCAAATGAAACATACATGTTTAATATAATTTCCATTAAACTATTGCATGGATATAGCTTTAAATAATTTTATCTACTCTGGAATGCTACATTCCTTGTTTCTTTCCCTTCAATAATTTGATAAAAACATCAAAATACTTATTAACCAATCGCAATTTCCCCTTACAGGTTTACAAATCCGATTTTTTAAGAAGTGAATTTTGATTTAGAAACGGTTGATTAATGTTTATAAATTCAGTCTTTATATATTTTTTACTCCCAGCACTTACCATGTTCTTAAGTACATTTACTGAATTTTAATTACAGAATACCCCAAGAATACCTGATATACCTTATGAAGAGCAAATACTTGGTATACCCACATTCCTCTTCGGATTAAGCGGAATCCTCCCTATACTAACTATTGTTACAGTAGTTATTTATCTAGATTATTTACGTACTTTCTTTACTTCACATTATTTTTTTAATACATTCTTCATTTTCCAAGATGATGTTACTTTAATTAAAAGTTAGTCTCCAAATATGAAAAGATAGACTGACTCCTTATTAGAAAGCCATCCCTGATATAAATAAAGCCTATTAGAAATTTTCGAAATCATACTATGAGAGGACGAAGATTAACTTTCAATCCATTTTTATAACTACATATAATTTTAATACAATACACCTTTAAAAATATCGTATATGTATATTTACTTTTCGACAACATAAAAAACTCCCTTTGGAAAAGGAGTTTTCTTCATTTTTTCGAGAAATAAAAGTATTTATATCCTTTATAAACAAAAACGCATAATGAATCGTATAAATTAGCAACCATTTCATAAAATTCAAGTGAACCTGTCCAATAATTCAAGATATAAAACTTTTCACCCGACCTAAAATGATATTATTATTTTATAATGTGACTTATTCTAGCTTTTGAGCATATTTCTAATACCATACAAATAAGACGACAATTAAAAAACACTCTTTAATCAAATATTTAGTATTTCTCATGTTCTTAAGCTTCATACTTAATTTTTTGTTTTTCCATACTTGTATTTTTTTCATAACGAGTATATAGACGAATACTTAAAAATAAACAAGGTAATGATACTACAGCCATTCCTAAAAACGGTAAGTTAGGCGAGTACGAATATAAATAACCGCCTATAACAGTCAAAATACCGGTGCTCAAACTCATTCCTAAAGAAGCATAAATCCCTTGTGCTGCGGGCACTAATTCTCTATCTATTTCCTCATTAACAAAACGCATAAATGTATAATGAACCATTCCAAAGGTAAATGCATGGAGTAACTGGGATGAAATAAACGCAACTTCATTCATAAAAAAGTAAATCATTAGCCATCTAACAATTGATGCAAGTGAAGCAATTGCAAAAAGCGCTGACAGTTTTACCTTACTGAAGAATCGATCTGCAATTGAAAAGAAAATAACCTCAGCTACAACAGCTAGTATTAAAATAAGGCCAATCACACTGGTACTGATTCCAAGATCTCTTAAATAAATAACTCCGTAATTATAATAAGCTGCATGAGCACCTTGTATTAAAATACAAATACTAATACAGATTAGAAATTTGGGTGATTTTAAAAAGGGTATTAATGAAAATTTTTTCTTTGTTATTTTTTTATTCAATAAATTTGGTGTTCGAATCAAACCACTTAAAAACATGAGTCCACAACCAATAAGCATTATATAAATGATATTTTTTTCTCCAATAAGATTAGAAAGTAATGCCACTGCTACTAAAGCAGTAATGTATCCTACAGACCCCCACAAACGACAATTCCCATATTTTACATTCTCTTCTTTAGAAAGAAGGGAAGCCACTGTCTCATTAAGTGGTAAAAGCATTGGATAAAGCAAACTAAAAATGATAGTGGCTGCCAGAATGCTTTGGAACGAGTTCAGCTCAATGAACAATAATAGTAATAAAAAAGAAAGTAAAGGAATGAAAATTACAAGCTTTGTTAAAGTTGTTCTACGACATAAATAAGGAAAAATATACAGCGTTGTAAAAGATCTAAAAATAAATCCTATTGAAACTATGATACCGGCTTCCTCCACAGTAAAACCCTTTCCATTTATTAGCCAAACAATCCAATAAGGTAAAAAAATTCCCCATGTAAAAAAGAAAGCAAAATAACGTGTTGATAACCAAGATGTACTATTCAACTTGTCTTCACCTCATATACTAAAGATATCTTACTTATTAAAAACTTCTTAATGAATATAATGCATTTACCAAAAATAATTTTTCAGCTATGAAACATTTTGGGATTAATCTTAAACAAAATGAGCAAGTTAAAACTAGCCTCTCTCAGCAATCCGTCTTAAGTAAAGAGTTAACGATAAAATTTACATATTACTGTTTGAAAATGACTTTTACTCAAATTCATCTGTATTTTACATCACCTTTAAAAATCAGCTATACATAACCCGATTTTAAATATATATTTAGCTTTTCAAAAATTTTTTAGCTCATCCACACTATATGGAACGATAAAAATCTTTGCCCCTCTCGTATCAATTGAAAATTTATATATATATATCTTGTTATGTTCTTTTCCCATTTATTTTTCCGCGGTTAATTTGGTTACAGCTGGGTCAATTACGATTTTTATAAGATGATTTATCCTCTCAGTTTTATCCGCAGAAATTTTTATTTTTTCGCCGATTTCATATTCTTCATTATCTTCATTCTCAAATAGTACAAATTTGTCCTCAACTGCCAAATTAATAAAATCATTTCGCTTTTCCGAAAATTCTATAGCTGCTTCTTTTGTCTCGACATTGGCTACTTCTATGATATTACTGTTCTTATGAATGCCTACTACATAGCCAGTCAAATCAAAAGCCTTTACGTGGGAAAAACTATCTTTTTGTTGTATTCCATTATAAGTAACTTTTGATTTTGAGATTTCTACTTCAGGTAGACATCCCCCAAAAAATACTATCCCTAATGCTCCTATTACAGCACATTTTTTTATCACAGTATCTTCTCCATTCGTTAATAAATTAAAATTTTAAATACTTATTTAATTTCAGGTTATAAAAAACTAAATAAATTGTATCCCTGCCGCAATATTATATTTACATACTTGATACTTTTCAAGTACTAATAACTCCTTTTCGATTGGGTACAACTTACATTTTTTATTATTTAGAAATATTCTATTGGATCCTAACGTCCTAAATAGCGTAGCGTCAACTTCACACTATAGCCATAGTAAAAAAGTTATAAACAAGAATTTCAAATTCAAATTTAAAACTCTTGTTTATCTATCTTTTTCATGGTTTAATGTTACTGGTCAATAAATTGGCCTTGATTATCCCAATAAGTTTGGCAACTTAACAAAGGTGACTAAATAAAATCCGGATTTTTACTAACATATGCAAATTAAATGTTAATGAATATCACGATATCATGATGAAATACAAAAAACATTTGTAAATTTATGGAGGAATACAATGGAAAGAGATATAACGCGTCAAATTGGTATACTAAAAATACTGAGTGAAGAAAATAGATGGTTTACTATTTTGGAACTAGAACATAAGCTAGGCTATTCAAGTAAAACTATTCGAAAAGATATATCTATTATTAATGACTCACTTTCGCCAAACTCTACAATATCTTCAATTAAGGGACAAGGCATCAAACTTTTTTTAGCACCTGATCAATCCATTACTGAAATTATTTCTAAATTTTTCAAACGCTCTCTTACGTTTCTTACATTTCAACAATTATTAGAACACGATTTCAATACCATTGCATCTCTTGCAGACAAACTATATATACCGCTATCTTCAATGAATAAAGTTTTAAGCAAAGTTGAGGCACGCTTAGAAAAATTTGGTTTATCCCTTACGAAAAGACCCTTAAGAATTGTAGGCGATGAAGTACAAATATTACTCATGTTTTCTGACCTGTATTTAGAAGCATTTGTGGGAGAAGAATGGCCATTTACAGAATATAGCAAAGATGAATTTGATAGTTACATTTCCTACATTGAAGAAAGACTAGGTATTACCATTTTTATTAGTGATAGACGCAAATTAATCTTTTTCATGGCAATTTTTTTGAAACGCAAAAAACAAGGGTACAATTTTAATTTGAATAAAAAGATTATCGAATGTAATGAAGCATCACTGTATTATATAAAAGCATTTGAGACAAATGAGAAAATACCATATAAAAAAGAAATTCTTCAAACAATTGAAGAGAAAGTACTTTTCATAATGGCACTCAAAATTTCTAGTTATAAAATAAACGACCAGGAAAAATCTAAGAAGGAAGAACTTATGCATTATAAAGAAGGGAAAATACGTTCTTATTTAGCCATTGCTTATTTTATTCAACTTCTAGAACAAGAAGTAGGAATAAAATTAAAGGACGACGATGAATTTATTTATGGAATGATTAATTATTGTAGGCGATTCTTTTATAAATTATTACTTAAATCTAACCTAAAACGACCTAAGAAATATACAACAACTTATATAAAAGAAAAACATAATACAACATTTTGTTTAGTAGAGAAAGCATTTAGCCTATGGGGGAAAACTTGTGGTCTCAATTATATCCCTGAGGAAGAAGTAGCAAAAATAACTATGCGTATAATTGCTAAACAAGTAGAAGATCACCTGGAGCATAAACGAGCATTGCTGATTACAGACCAAGGATTAAGTTGGAAATCATATATGAAAAGTGTATTAATGAGACAATTCGGTAAGAAATTAAAAATTGAAGATGAAGTATATGGAGCTGATTTGGAGGAAAGTATACAACATATGGATATTGATTTTATTGTCACTACAGTACCTCTTTCTATTGAAAAGATACCACTTATTTGTGTATCAACAATACTTCAAGAGCGAGACCTTAAGGAAATTGAAGTATTGTTACATTAATTACAGGAATCTAACAAGAATTTTCAAAATAACATTCAAACTACACTTTAGAAAAAATGGGGAAAATAACAAATGGGGTATTACAAACGAGAGCAGTTTAAAAAGTATATGTTTTGGTAAGTGTTGGCTACTACCTTCACTTTCTTTAAGTTATTGCAATGTAGCCAAAACACCAAATCATAAATAATCACGATGTAATGATATTATCTATAAGATATTCATAAAGAAACCTAGAACAAAGTATATATTATGATATTTATCCACCTACTATCATATATTCCAAAATGGTACTACTTATGTCATGCCAGTCAATACAATACCAATTTACTCAATTACAGCATAGGAACAAACCATCACGTCTAACAAAAAACATTCAATTTTCTTATAATCCCCTATTTCCCACTCACCGAACTACTCCTAAATACTATGCAATATACATTATTTTTCCCCTTTTATATTTGAAGATGCAGAATAAATTTTTAAGAACCTAACACTTTCACACTGTCATTCCAGATTGTGGTATTATGCAATTTAATATTTATCTCCCGCACATCCCATCCTATATTTCAGATAAAAGAGTTTCAATTTTTTTTAAAAACTACAACAAAAAGGATTACAGAAACTACCAACGTTTTGGATTCTTAAAATATCACAAACCTTATGATTTTTAGTGGCACTCCGTATCCAGCCCCACTTTCATCCCATGTCTAAAGGCGATGGGATTTCTCGTTCGGAAAGCGCTGTAATTAATCTCTTAGTACCTTCATTTCCCCATCTCCCTTTTCAAAATAAAATGGATACCAATTCCTAAAACAACTATAGTTGCTGCTTTAATGAATTATTGGTGTCCTCTAGTTTTCTAGCCGGATGATATTTATTTTTCGTTCACTTTAAAATACCAGCTTGTATAAAAATATTACTCATATCTTTTTCCGTTGTAGATAACAAACCCTACTGGATGATGGGTAAAATGCAAAACTGAATCACCAGGATTTCCAATTGAAGGATATGCATGATTTTTATCAATATAGACCCCTTTAATTCAATAGGGTTACCTGATTCTAGGCCACTAATTGACTCTCCCAAACCCTCGTCATCTCCGTAACGAAATAGCACAGAATAGCTCATCTGGAATCGTTGATATCTCTACATCACTTGCGTGTATAACTGATATATTATTAATTAATAGATGATAATGCATTACACCCTTTATTTCTACATCTTTTTCACGCTTTTTTATACTACCTGTAACATGGAAACGTGTTTAGTAGTTTCCATACTTCCACTCCTCTTTCTAATTAACAACCTGTCCACATATCTTGCACAATTCTATTTTTAAATAATGCAAATGGGAAATAACAATATCCTTTATCTCCCCAGTTGTTTCGAATAATAACTGTTTGCTTATTATGATATCCAACAGCACAAACAGCATGTCCTGCCTGTTGAACATCTTCAACAATTATATCATCTGTTCCTGATACCGGAACTATGTCAGTCTTTTTAACTTCTTGTGACATAAAAGATTTTGGCACAGCAAATCCAAGTACAACAACTAATCCATGAGCAAGCGCAGCCTTTAATCCCGATAAATTTTGAATACGATAGTAGGTTCCAATTTTATAAAGTACAGCATCGGATTCAGCCTTTGCTGATGGCTTATCTCTAAAATTCTCAGTATAAGGAAAATCCTCTTCAGGGCATACCCTAATGTTTTTAAGAACATCCATACCATCACGAACATTCGCTCCGCTATCTTCCTGAACATGTCCTTCTATTTCTCACTCATGATAATATAAAACCAAACGAGATAAGTAAGTAAATGAGCGACCTGATTGTAATAATAGGTATCCCCGTACCCCTGAAACAATTGCATTCGCCGTACAAGAACCTATATTCCATTAATTCACTATACCTGACATCTTATGACGAAGATCGACTTGCGTTGGCTGATCCCCCTCATTACTAAATAAGTAGCTCCAAAACATTTTACCTCTTAAATTTACAGGATCTTTTCTTACATTAAAGTATTTTACAATATCTTTGTTACTGGTAAGACTGAAATTTGCTGCATTTGAGCTCATATGCAACAATCCCTCATTTCTTTATATCTATATAATAAATTATTTTTATATACTTAACTTAAAAATTAACCCTTATACCTTTTTAATTTTAATTTCATTTACATTCAATACATCCGTATATTTAATTATCAACTTCTATTCTATCAAGGTGAAAACAAAGTGAATATTTATTAATTTTTTCTTCTATATATATTATCATCATGAAAAATTAAAAGTGGAGAAGATTGAATGAAACTAAGAAGTAGGAATACTTACTTTATCGTTCGATGCAAACAAATAATTGTTAAAAGAGCCCCTCTTTCCGGAGCATAAGTTCGCAAGAATGGATTCTAGCAAAAATTTTATTGCTATTACAAAACTCAAATCCCCTTTAATAAAGGTTAAAAATACAACCCCGTACTTTCTATAGTATGATAATCTGTTATAGAGAACAAAAAACTCCTGTTATTTTAAACAACTTGACGAGATATAAAACAAGAGGTAGAAAATGTATCCCTGCAAAAAATTGGTAAATACATCCCAACACGTTGTGAAAGATCGGGCTATTGCCAACAACTTTTATGACTTTCTTAGCTGTGTTTATCAAGACGCACGGGAGAAGTTTACGGATTCGTAATAATGAAGTAAATAGGGGCTATAGAGTAACTTATTATGGGATGAAATATACGTAAACTACATATTATATTGATATATCTCAAAAACTTCAAAAAAACACCTTCAACTGGAAAAGGTGTTTTTTTACGTGTTGGTAGCAATTGTATCATTCCATTAACATCAGAAGATTCTTCCTACTGTTGTTAATATTTCTCCTACCGTTGTTATTGCTTCTGCTATTATTGTTATTGCTTCTGCTGTTATTGTTATTATTTCTCCTACTGTTGTTATTGCTTCTGCTTCTGCCTCTGCTGTCGTCATTGTTTTTATTGTTGTTTTTTCTCCTACTGTTATTGCAAATCCTGTTCCTGCTATCATTGTTTCTCCAATGTTTGTAATCATATTTGTTTCCTCCATCTATGTAATATTTTATTAATTTTATATAAACAAAAATAAATAAAAATGAAAATCACTAAAATTCCCTTACTAAAAAGTAAATTTTATCTTCAACTAAGTATCAAAATTTTGGAAAAAGAACTTCAGTTTTTAGATGAGTAATATAAAGCTAGTCTTATAGAAGAAAATATTTATACGATCGAAAAGAAAAATTCTGAATATTTCATAGCAAACAATGTCCCCCTGGTTTTTGGATGAGAGTGTTGGATGGTCGTGTGGGGGCTAAATCCAACATGGCGTTTTAATAAGGAAAATGGACATGTATTTTAAAATCCCTTCGATTAAAGCAATGAAAAACAGCTATTCTCATCAAGTCAAAAAAGAAACAATACTCTATATGGAGTTTCGTTTCTTTTTTATTTTACTCTTACACAATATAAATTTACTGTTATGTGGTATACATCTTCACGAGAGTTTTTCACTTTACACTATGTTGAACCATTTATTTTTACTTTCTTTACGTCTTCTAAGGCAAGATGTATAAAATATTGTTAACAAAATAAATCCCTCAGTGATATCTCACGAGGGATTTATTAGGCAAGAGGTAAAGTTGTGAATTAAAGAATGAACGGATTTAATTTAAGTGCAGATAACGGACGATAAAAAGATTTAATCGCTTGTATAACAAAGGAAGTCACTCGTTATCGTTTGCATAAGGGCCGTCAAGTTTATTTTTACCTTTCGAAAAGGAAGTATTTAATATAATAATTATTTCTTATAAGTTCTATAATGAAAACGCTCGTTATGTCCATCTAATTATAAATAGAAGCAAGATTTTTAGTAAAATGAAAAACATATACTTGCAACAACTGCGGTATTCTCATTGAGGTGAACTTCTGTAGGAAATGCAACTAAAACTTTTGCTGCTGAGGTGCAGAAACAGAAAAACATATTTTTACAAACATTTGGAGGGTATGAATGATTTTCAAAAAGTTTCCTTTTTCAAAAGATAAAAAGGGCACATCGTTTGATCATCTTGTTAAAAAAGTAAAAAAAGGGTATCTCCCAGAACATATTGCTATTATTATGGATGGTAATGGAAGATGGGCAAAAAGAAGAGCAATGCCTCGTATTGCTGGACATCATGAAGGTATGCAAGTTGTGAAGAAAATCACAAAATTTGCAAGTAAGCTTGATGTGAAAGTATTAACTCTTTATGCTTTTTCGACTGAGAACTGGAAAAGACCGAAAAAGGAAGTTGATTATTTGATGAAGCTTCCAGAAGAATTTTTAGGTACATTTTTACCAGAATTGATTGAAGAAAACGTACAAGTCCGAGTAATAGGGCGAAAAGATCGTCTTCCTCCCCATACGCACAGAGCGTTGGAAAAAGCCATGGACGAAACGAGAGAGAATACGGGATTAATCCTTAATTTTGCATTAAACTATGGAAGTCGAGATGAAATCGTTTCTGTTGTGCAACATATGATGAAAGATAGTGAGGAAGGAAAAATTCGTACTGAAGAAATAAGTGAAGAAATGATTTCTTCTTACTTAATGACAAGTTCTTTACCAGACCCCGACTTGTTTATTCGTACAAGTGGGGAGCTGCGCATTAGTAATTTCCTGCTATGGCAAATTGCATATTCGGAACTTTGGTTTACAGATGTGTATTGGCCAGATTTTACCGAAGAACATTTGCTAAATGCGATTACAGACTTTCAACATAGAGTGCGCAGATTCGGAGACGTGTAGAAAGAGAAGTTTTGGTAGTGAAAATAAGTTAACAAAACAGTTATTCTCAGCCAACCATGAAAAAGAAACGATACTCTATATGCAGTGTCGTTTCTTTTTTGTTTTACTCTTACACAATATTAATTTACTATAATGTAGTATACATCGTCACGAGAGTTTTTCACTTTATACTACGTTGAATCCTTTATGTTCACTTTCTATACGCCTTCTAATGCAAGATGTATAAGAAATAGTTAACAAAATAAACATCCCCCATGTATTTCACGAGGGATGTCTATAAGGAAAAAAGTAGGGTAGTGAATTAAAGAGTTAGGCGTTCTATTAACTCACGGATAGCTTCTATATAATCTCACAAACTCGAATTTTGTAACACCGTAAAAACTCCCTTTATTAAAAGGAATAACAACAGCCCATTTCGGTGGTATTATAATACAACCCTCTCGGTGTACCATTAGTATTTAATAAAGCTCAAAGTTTCATTATCCAATTATCTAAAATGAACAAAAAAATCCCTCGCTATATCTAACGAGGGCAAATAGAGTATAACTAGACGAACTGAAATACAAAAAAAGATTCCAGTAGCTACTTCTCTTATATCATCCCACACACTCACAATTTGCAATACTATAAAAACTCCTTTATGAAAAGAATTTTTTTGCATTTACATATCTTTATGTAAATTTTTTATAAATCTTTTGTATTATTGAATTTTTGTATTTCCCTTGTCTTGATATACTATGAACTAGATTCTTATTGAAATACCCGCTATCCATATACATTACTGATATTCAACAACTATTTTATTCCCTCCCCAAACTCCCTTTGTTAAGAGTACTTTTTTCTCTTCTAACCAAACTCAATTTATTATATATTTATTAATGCCTCGACTTACCGGAAATGAATGGAACCTCTCTCAGATACCTTCTGTAAGTTATGAGTTAAAAATCAGTTTGGAACCCTTATAAAAAAAGAGATCATTTATGATCTCTTTTTTTATAGCTAAATTCAATTGTTACTCCATTTATAAAAGGAAAACCTCTATCTTTTTCATTTCTTCTTTAAACTAGGCATACGTAGAAGAGCGTTTCAAAGTGTTGGTAGCGAAACGGTTATATATAAACTTAACCTATTATACTACTTCTAATAATAAAGGTCTGCTCAAGTTCGAGCAGACCTTTTTGCTACTTCATATATACATAGGCTTCTTTTGCAGTTACATAGTATGTTTTACCCTTTACTATTGTATACTTTGTATTGTGATGCTCCGTTAACACTTACTTTTGAATCAATCATGAATCCTAACCCTACATCTACAAAACCACCATCGCCTATCTCTTCTAGAATACGATATAGTGTACAAAATAAAACATCCCCCATGATATTTCACGAGGGATGTTTATAAAGGAAAAATTGAGGTAGTGAATTAAAGAATTAGACGTTCTATTAACTCACGGATTACTTCTATATAATCTCATAAACTCAAATTTTTCAACACAACAAAAATTCCCTTTATTAAAAGGAAAAAACCAGTCCCTTTTGCTAGTATTATGATACAATTCCATCGGCACCGTTAGAATTTATAGAAGGAACTAATCCTAGATTTAATTCCCAGCATTTATATATTCTTTAAAAATACAAACTGGATCCTTAACGTACAGGAAACCGGTTGAAATGTTTCTGAATTGTTCTAACTTTTTATAAATCCTTTGTATTATTGAATTTTTGTATTTCTCTTGTCTTGATATACTAGGGACTACATTCTTTATGAAATATGCCCTATCCGTATACATTACTTTTATTCAACTTCTATTTTACCCCCTCTCAAAACTCCCTTTGTTAAAAGTACTTTTCTCTCTTCTAACCAAACTCAATTTATTATATATTTATTAATGCCTCGACTTACCGGAAATGAATGGAATCTCTCTCAGATACCTTCTGTAAGTTATGAGTTAAAAGAATATTAAAAACCCTTATAAAAAAAGAGATCATTTATGATCTCTTTTTTTACGATAAATTCTTATTGTTACTCCATTTATAAAAGGGAAAGCCTCTATCTTTTCATTTCCCCTTTTAAACTAATCCTACGTAGCAAAACATTTCAAAGTGTTGGTTCAAGAAATAAGTAGCATATTAGAGATATGAAAAAGCAAAAAGTATTATACTATTAATAATAAAAGGTCTGCTCAAGTTTGAGCAGACCTTTTTGCTACTTCATATATACATAGGCTTCTTTTGCAGTTACATAGTATGTTTTACCCTTTACTATTGTATACTTTGTATTGTGATGCCCCGTTAACACTTACTTTCGCATCAATCATGAATCCTAACCCTACATATACAGAACCAGCATCGTCTATCTCTTCTAGAATACGATATAGTGTACAAAATAAAACATCCCCCATGATATTTCGCGGGGGATGTTTATAAGGAAAAAAGTAAGGTAGTGAATTAAAGAGTTAGGCGTTCTTTTAACTCACGTATTACTTCTATATAATCTCACAAACCCAAACATTACGACACAGTAAAAACTTCCTTTACCTAAAGGAAAAGCGCCAGCCTATTTCGCTGATATTATGATACAATCCCATCCGTACTGTTAGTATTTAATGAGTTCAAAGTTTCATTATCCAATCACTTAAAAAGAAACATGACGTTTCATAATGAGTCTTAGTTCTTTTCCATCCCACAATACATACTCAAGGAACATATTTTGAACTACCCTTCACTTAGAATTACCAAAAACGTCCGCTTCCGGCAAAAAATTTGATTCAACACTAACGGTGAAGACATAAAAAAAGGAATCTTAAATAGATTCCTTTTTTCGTCCAAGAATACTTTTGAAACGTGAAACTTATACTGTGCAAGTTATACTATACAATTATATCAATTAAATGTATAAATTTTTTTATGTTTTTTCCCGTTACCAAAGGGAAAAACATAGTATTTACTCTGTTTTGATTATATTGCCAAGCCGAACATCCAAAAAACAAGGGGGAATAATTATTTTAAGTACAAAGTGCAGTTCAGTATAGAAATATTACCTTAGTTGAACTAGCCCTACATCTACAGATCCAACAACGTCTTTATCCTACCAAGATGGAGTATCATGGAAACGTAAGTTAGTGGCTTCATCCTATGGTTATCCATTCATATTTCCCCCCTTATCTCTTCTAGAATATAAGATATATTGAACAAAATAAAACATCCCTCATCATATATTTCACGAAGGATGTTTTTAGGGAATACTGCGTAGCGGAGAAATAAAGAATTAGGGGTTTTATTAACTCACACTTGTCTTCTATAGAATCTCACAAACTCGAATTTTGCAACACAACCAAAACTCCCTTTGGCAAAGAGAAACAATGAAAACCTGTACTGTCTATAATATGATATTCTCTTATTGAGCTGTTGTTAAATTGGAAAACAAGAGATAGAATATACATCCTTTCGATAAATTTGGTAAATATAACTTAACACGTTATGAAAGATCGGGCTATTGTCAACAACTTTTATGACATTCTTAACTATATCTATCAAGGCGCGCGGGAGGTGTTTACGGATTCATAATAATGAAGTAATTATGGTTTATAGGGTAACCGTATTATGGTAGAAAATAAACGTAAACTGCATAATCTATAATTGACATCTAAAGAACTTACAACAGGAAAAAGACACCTTCAATTGGGGAAGGTGTCTTTATTATTTTCAAGCTATATTATATGCAATAAACGCATATAATGAAAATGCCAATACTGTTATACAGAAGAAAGGGTATTCCACTCTATCCAACCGGGAATACTCTTTCTTTATTTTCATATACATATTGCTTCCAAATGTTACATATAATACTATGATAAACCAAATAAGAGATGTATTTCTTTTTCTGTTTACTTCACATACACATATCTCAAATTTGCAGTTATATAGTATGTTGTTCCTCTACTGTTATGTACTTTATAATGCGGTGAACCATCAACGCTTACTTTTGCATCAATCGTAAATCCAAGTACTTCATCTACAGTTCTGGTTACATCCTTTTCACACCAGAACGCAGCGTCATAAAAGCGAAGGTTGTCTATTTTAGAAGCAATCCGTTTACCTACTACAGAACTTGCTGCAGAAGTTTGTTCCCCTTGATATTTAGTGTAGGATGGGCTGTTATAAATCCATTGATTACCACCAAGATTTAACCAATCACCTTGTTTTTCCCACACTTGATATGATTCATCCTTACCTAATTGACGGATAATACCATAATTTATTGATGGTCTGCTTCTTAGGTTTAGGTTATAACCCTCAATATAATCAATCCCTCTTGCCCCTGTAACGTTTTGCGCAGGTTCTTGTCTTTTCATGTTTAACAATAATTATTTTGCCTTCATATACCTTCTGTACGTCTGCTCTAAATTGCGATTCTGATATACCATGTCTACAAAAATAATCAAGCGGATCTTCGTGGTCGGTTCCCCTAATTTATAAATAATATCTTTATACGTCCATAATCCTGTACTTAGATGAATCCCTCTATCTTATAAAATCTTATCTAAAAGTTTTACATAACGTTCATACGATGATTAAAATTTAGCTGGATTACTAGTTTCAGAAAGATCAACATGAAGAAATCTTTTGTTAGCAGCTGGTCCAGCACCGTAAGCGATATATTTTGTATCCGCAATTGGAATTATTTCATCCCAATCTACTGCATAATGTACGAAAGCAGAGCGCCATGTACGAGATTCATAACGTTAAATATTGATTGCTGGCGCTTTACTATGTGCAACAACTCCCTCATACGCTCCTACTCCGCTACGATATGGTGTTTTAGGTAAATCATCAACAATTAGAGTGTTCTATCACCAAAAGCACTCCCTGCTGACGTTAATGCAATCATAGCGGCCGTAGAAATTGGAATTGAAATTAATACTTTAATAGATTTTTTCATTTGTCATCACCTTCAAAAATTTTTTATTTAATTTCAGTTACATCTTTAGAAATAGATCTAAATACTTTTGCTTGTTCTTCAATGACTGCCTGATACTTATCTTCTTGTTGTTCATTTCTTTTTTTATTCATCCACAATAGCTATCCAGCTAAAATATCCCATGAACCCTGCTGTAAAAATAGCTTGAAAATTTCATCCTCCATCGTTCTCATCTCTTTTTCGCAATAAAAAAAGAAGCACGTTGTGTGCTCCTGAATCCTATGATTATTAAATTCTATACTTGCACCTCTTCAAACACATCAATTGCTCCCTTACATTCTTCAAAGGTTTCGAGATATAAAAAATGATCACCTTCTATATAAAAGAAATCATTTTTTCCGTTAACTTACTTTTTTCAAATTGAAAGCTGTCTTCTTTATTCCACCTCTTTTTACAACATATAAACCGACAAATATTATTAACCCACCAACTAATTGCATTATGTTTATTTTCTCTCCAATTGTTACAGCTGCAAAAATAACTGCAAACAGTGGAACGAGATACATGTAAACCATTACTTTCGTTGAGCCTATTTTACTAATACCGACATACCACATTGCAAGTCCGAAGATTGTCGCAAAGACGATCGAATATGTTAGAGAGCCCCAGCTTAGCACGTCTACTGGCCAGGTTAATGTATTTACATTGAATAAACAATATAAAACAAGAGGTACAATTCCAATTAATGTTGACCATGATGTGACTCTCATTGCGGAGTATTTTTGAATAAGAGGTTGTGCTAATATTGGATACCATCCCCATGCAATTGCTGCGACTAATCCAATTAAATTCCCGAGCCACGCATACTCATATGAAGCTCCTCCTGAATGCCCTGTTAATAATACGAGTGCTGCACCAATAAAGGATAATATCGAACCAATTTGTACTTTCATCGAAAAACGTTCTTGTTTGTGTAATACTGCTAATATCCCTGTAAATATAGGTGACATAGCAATTAATAATGAGGCATTCGTTGCTGAAGTATATTTTACAGAAAGCATAAACATCGTTTGATACATCGTCGTTCCAACGATACCAACTGCTAGTAATCGTAACCAATCTTTTCTATCAATACGTAATGAGCGTTCCATCATAAAAGTAATAAGTAATAAGTAATAATACCGGAGATGCTACTAAAAATCGTAAACTATTAAATTGAATGGATGACATATATGCCACTCCACACTTTCCTATTGTATAATTTGCTCCCCATACTAATGCAACTGATACTAGGAGCCATTCCATTTGCCACCTTTTCATCCGAATCTTCCCTTCCATATTTAGCATAGTAAAATTGGCTGGATATAATACCTTCCAATTTGTTGTTTTTTTATCCAGCCAATTTGCTATAGTGTGAGCGTATCCTTTATTCAGAATCTAACTCTCAATATATCAGGATAGAAAATGTAATAAAGATAGAGATTTCAACTCCCTTTTTGGGAAGGAAGGGATTAATAATAAAACTTGAAAATTCACAACTTACAAACCATTGATAACTTTATTTATCTGTTACAACTGAAGCGATATATGGTAAGTTGCGATATCTTTCAGCACAATCGATACCGTATCCAACAATAAATTCATCTGGAATGCGGAAACCAACATAATCTACGCTTAAATCAACTTTTCGACGTTCTGGTTTATCTAATAAACTACAGATTTTTAATGTTTTTGGTTTATACATTGCAAAATGTTCTTTTAAAAATTGAAGTGTTAATCCTGAATCAATAATATCTTCTACAATAATTACATTTTTATTTGATATAGACATATTAATATCTTTCAATAATTTAACTTGACCTGTTGTTTCTGTTTGATTACCGTAGCTAGATGCAGAGATGAAGTCAATTTTCACTTCATTTTTAATATGACGAACTAGATCAGCAGTAAAGATAAAAGAACCTTTTAAAACAGAGATTAAAACAATTTCTTCTTTTTTAAAATCATTTTCAATCTGTAATGCTATTTCTTTTATTCTTGTTTGTAGTTCTTCTTCAGAAATTAAAACTTCACTTATTTCAATATTCATAAAATTCTCCCTTTTATACGATTTATAATTTCTATGAGTGTGTATTTCATATTATATTTTTATCCCACTAATTTCAGGTGTAAGTGGGATAAAGAAAATATATATCAGAGTTTATTTGATTTAAATATAAAAAAATCTAGTTGACAAAGGGAATTTGAAAAGATAAGTAAGAGAATATTATTATTTATCTTTTTCCGATAGAAAACTTTTTCCCGAATTTTTTAGTACCAGCAGACAGGAGGCATAGTTCAAAAATCATTTTTAGTTATAGAAGTTCAAATATTAATAATGACTCTAAAATCATGGTATACTTACCTCCATTTTTATATAAAAACAAAATTGTTTTAAAAAGAGAATATGATATTTCTTTTGTTTGTTATTTGATATTAACAAACAAAGAATCCTGGTAGTAGGATTCTTTGTTTATATTGGTTCGAAGAATATAGTAGGTATAGTTATACCAATATTCTTTGATTTGGAAGGGTAAACTAGAGATAGTAATTCAAAGGAAGTTTTATCAATTTGAAAGGTTTTACTTGATCCTCATGTAAAATATCATGTATATAAGAAATTAAAAATATAGAGTTCCCCCCCTATAAAAAGGTAATTTTATTAAATGGCACCTTGTTAATAAAAATAGGGCCTAAATGCTCTCTTTTTTAGCGTCTTACTATTTTGGGGTGAAAAAACATATAATAGATTGTATTTCAGATAAAGATAGAAAAATACAGTTAACAAAGGTATAAAAGGTAATGTTTGTTTTATTTTTGAGGTGTTATCTTAAATGAGTAGTGAATGGGCTGCAAATTTATTTCTCATAAAGTGTGTCTATGAACTTATTCTCTCAGTATTTGTTTTATGTTTTGCTATTGAACTATTTTTTTGAAAACACCAAGAATTTTTTATAATTCCTGGTGTTCTTTTTTATATTTGGAATTTAAATATGAAAAGTTTGTAATAGATTTTTAATAATTAAACTTCCCTCCCCTATATGTTGGAGCTATGACACCTTATACAAATTGAAAAAAAGAGTCTTCTCTCGGCAAAAGATAAATCCAGATGAAAAATGTATCAAGTATATTATCTTTTTCTTCTTTATTGATTCCAATGTTAGTTAATATGTTTTGTCGTGTGCTGTGATTTAAGATTTCTTGCAAAATATCTACATCTTTTGTTTATAGAACTTTTACGCATGGTATGAGTCCCTATGGATTCTATGCTGGCAAAATCTCTGGCTTTTTGTAATTGTCGATAAGCCTGGATTTTAGTTGATCTCCTTTTCAACAAGGAAATAACCAATTACTTTCTAAGATTTGAGAATAGGAATAGACCTCATCAAAAATAAAAGTAAAATTAACTATACCTTCTTTCTTCATTTGCCTTCTTTAATCTTGAATTCTTTTCTCTTTCTCACATCTAACTATTAAATTCCGCACTAATATAGCCCAAATAATACTCTTCTCTGATATTAGAAGAACAAGTTGCAAATTACATATTTTATTAGGAAATCAAAACTACAAGTATTATTAAGAGTGAAATTAGAGGTTTTTTTAATTTATCTTTTCTAACATCAAACTCCTTTTAAGGCTTCCCCCAATCTCTTGGTGGATCTATTGTCTTATTCATCTTGTAGAAGTAACCTGCCCTGTTCTCTCCTTACCTAAATATTCCTGTTTGTCATTCTCAAGGTTAGTTAAAGTTGCTTGCGTCTTTTCCTTTATCGCTTCTCCTTCTATAAGTTTTTTACTGTTAATTTATTTGTAGTGTTCGAAGGAAGATTATAGAAATAGAATACTAAAAGTTTATAAGTATCAATTGAAATTGTAGTAACGCTTCTTCATACATTATCTACTGACGAAAGTAACCTAATAAATACTACATAATAGAAAAAATCCTGCATGTTTGAAACATGCAGGATTTTTTCTATTATACATTTTTCATAAAGTAAGAAATAAAACGAAGAACTTGAAGGTATAACCATACTAATGTCATCATGAGCCCTATTGTACTATAACTATACCACTCTATATATTTTGCTGCTCCACTATGTACGCCATTTTCAATTGAATCAAAATCTAATAATAAATCTAATGCAGTAACAACAATCACAACAGCACGAAATTTTTCAGTTACTTTTATTATACGAGTTGCAGATAAGACTAACATTGCAAATAAAATTGCAACGATTAATAATACTGCAGTTCAAGCAATAGAATTTCCAAAACTCATCACCAAAAACGAAGGACCATAATAAACATGTCGTTTATCGTAATTCCTTAACGTACGGTAAAACTAAGCTTTTTCACACAGAAATTGGCGCAATGTTAGCAAGACCCCATGCCCATCAAGCTAACATTTTGAAGTGCACCCAAAAAAGAAAAAAACGATTCATCCCGCATCTTCACTCCGTTTAGAGGAGGGGGGATGAATCGGTTAAATGATAAAAAAACCAACTATATGATGACTAATAAAAATTGCTACATAAATCAAAGTGATATATGGTTGATAATCAATGTAAAATTCTTTATGTGTTAACCTAAATTTATGAGGAATTAAAACCCAACTAAGGTAGTCGATAATTATCGACAATGCTGTCCATTGAATAAAGATATTAAGCATAAATTCTTTTACATTATCTGTATCTATCTCTTTGCTATATAGTCATAGAAAAACGGGAGAAAATCTCATACTATAAGTGACGTTGTATGGGCTTAACTTGATAGCGATGGGGTAGCACCACATGCCTCTCAATTTAAGGGTTCAGAGTTATTCTGAAAGAAAAAGTAGCTTTTTTATCACAAGTTATCATTGTTTTAGGGGTACTATGAAAACTTCAGCTTGATTGTGATGAAATTCGAATAAAGAGGGATAGCATTTTTATGCTATCCCTCTTTATTAATTTTTGTTGTAAAAATGGTTGATGGAATTAATAACATTAGTATTAAAAATATGAATTTTTTCTGCTCCATAGTAGCTAATAGGATAAATCCCCACAAATGTTTGATAAGCATTTACATATTGTTGATAGCGATTTTGAAAAGTACTTGCACTTAAATTATTAGAAGGATCCCCCCAACTAATCTTACCATCAATCTCCATTTGAACTCCAATACGGGTTGTATTATTACTTAATTTAATTGCTGCAGGATTACCATCGCGGAAAGTTACTTGCTGTTTTTGTATACTGTATTTTACTCCTTGTAAATTTGAAGCCGGTGCTTGATTTGAGATTCCTGTTCCAGTTCCATTGAAATAGTAGTTAGGTTGTAACAAAACCTCATCAAAAATATTCGTCCTATTTGTCACAAAACCTACACGTTTAATTGTATCTGCTGCGATGTTTTCAGCGTTAGAGTAGATAGGAGCCCATATGAAATCGTAACGTTTTGATAAGGAATTTTTAACATAGTATGATAAATCATTAGCTAACTTGACTGTCCTATTATTCATGAGATTATTGTAATCGAATTGTTTTCCTGGGTTATTATACATATACTCGCAGTTAAAATAAAATCCTGATACTGAGTTTCCAAGTTCTTTGTCAATCTGATTAATAAAGCTTTGAAGTTTAGGGTATAGTTTGTCAAATGGTGCATTTTCAGAATTTAGCCCTGGTAGCCCAATGATAACAGGTTTAGGTTTTTGAGATTTATTAATAGTGTTAACAGTATCTTTTATATACGATAAGGCTCTAGAATAAGAATTATTAGAACCATCAGTGTACACTTCCCAGTGCGGGCTTGGTAGGATTACAAATTCATTAACATTTGTAAATTTATCAATATCCGTAGTATTAAATTTAGGATATATAGTCCCATTGTTTGTCTCACCTACATAAAGAAATACACGTTTTGAATTTGAAGCTGCTTGTACATCTGAAGAACCATAAAAAGTGAAACTGGTGATGCTTAATACTAGCATGATAATTAGAGATAAACTTTTTTTAACTATTTGCATAAAAATCCTCCTATAATAGTTTTATATTTTCTTATAAGCGACAATTTCTTTTTATATGTTATAATTCCCTGTAAAAAGATTGAAGGTAAATTTATATATATAAAACTGAAAATTCTGTATATTAACCCTCAATTTACCAGTTAAAAAATTTAATTTGTGGATGTAATCTTTTCAAATCTCTATCAAACTAAGGATTTGGAATCACC
>NZ_MAOE01000076.1 GCF_001884185.1 Bacillus albus | reverse complement strand
TTCTTTGCCACGCAGAATAATCTTTATATTGAATGCTTAATGGCGATAATTTTTGACCATTATATAATTCAGCTAATTCCTGCATGAAAATCCCCATTGATACACCATCTGAAATGATATGGTGCATATCTAGGAACATCACGTGCTCATTTTCTGTGACATGTATGATTTCAACCCGTAAAAGAGGAGCTTTCTCCAAGTCAAACGGTTTAACAAATCCATTAATCATATCATCTAGCTTATTGGTACCCATTTCTCTATACGTCACTTGGAAATCTATCTCTTTTTCAATCTTTTGGACTGGTTCACCATCTACCATTACAAAAGAAGTTCTTAAAGCTTCATGTCTTTCGATTAATTTATGGAATGCCTTCTCAAGCTGATGAACATCCAAATCACCCTCTATTTTCATAGCGAAAGGCATATTATAAGTTACTCCACTACCCTCTATTTTGTTTAAAATGTAGAGTCTTCTTTGGGCAGATGAAAGTGGATAATAACCTTGTTCTTCTACTTTTTTGATGGATGCATACACACTTTCTTTTGTAGAGTCAATAAATTCTCCAATTCCTTTTATAGTAGGTGTTTGGAAGATTTGTCGTAAAGGTATCTCCACCATAAGTTCCTTATGGATTCTAGAAACCATCGTAGTTGCTTTCAGTGAATGGCCTCCAATTTCAAAGAAATTATGATGAATTCCTATGTTTTCTATATCTAAAATATCTTGCCAAATGGATACGAGCTTTTCTTCGACTGCATTTCTTGGCGCCTCATACTCTACTACTCCTGCAACTGAACTTCCATCAGGACTTGGTAAAGCCTTTCGGTCTACTTTTCCATTTGTAGTAAGTGGTAGCTTGTCTAGCTGAACAAGAAAAGCAGGAATCATATACTCTGGTAGCTCTTTTGCCAAAAACTTTCGAATTTCTTGAACTCTAGTCTCGTCCTTCGATGTTTCAGAAGTAAAGTACGCACATAAATATTGATGATTATTATTATCTTCTCTCGCGATAACAACAGCTTCTTTTACTTGCTTATGTTTTAGAAGTTGACTCTCTATCTCACCCAATTCAATCCTGAAACCACGAATTTTCACTTGATGGTCAATTCGTCCTAAAAACTCAATATTTCCATCAGGTAACATTCTCACAAGGTCTCCTGTTCGATACATTCTCTCTCCTGGAATGAACGGATTTGGAACGAATTTCTGAACTGTTAATCTCTCGTTATTTAAATACCCTTTACTTAATCCATCTCCAGAAATACATAGTTCTCCAGGTACACCAAGTGGAAGCAGGTTAGAATTTTTATCTACTACAAAAATCGAAGTATTTGCTAACGGTTTTCCTATTGGAATAACCTCAGTTACTTCATTAACAAAATAATACGTAGCATATACTGTACTTTCAGTTGGACCATAAACATGAATAATTTTATCTTTGCCCAATTTCTCAAGGGCTTTTTTCACATGTGGAACTGAAACTCTTTCACCACCGAATAATATTTTTCTTATTTTATCTAAACAATCTATTTCTAAATCTACAAGCGCATTAAATAAAGCTGTGGTAATAAACATAATACTTATCTGTTCTTCCTTAATTAACTTAGCTAGTTTAACAAGACTTAATACAGTGTCCTTCTCAACCATTATTAGCTTTGCCCCATTTAGAAGTGCACCATAAATATCAAATATAGACCCATCAAAAGCATAATTCGAAAGCTGTAGTATCGTATCATTCTCATTGATTTCAATATAATTTGTATTCTTAACTACTCTAATTGCACTATAATGCGGAATAACTACTCCTTTTGGTGTTCCTGTTGATCCTGAAGTATAAATGATATAAGCTGTATCACTCGAATGATTTATCAAATTCAAATTATCTGTACTTAGCCTTAAAAAATTCTCTTGCTCTAAATTAATTAACTCCACATTCAAATTAAGTTGACTTATACATCTATCTTGAGTCAATACAAATTTCACATTACTATCTTGTAACATGTAGCCAATTCTCTCTTTAGGAGTCTCAGGATCAATTGGTAAATATGCCGCTCCGGATTTTAGAATCCCCATAATTCCTATAATCATTTCTAAAGAACGGTCGACCATGATTCCTACAATTGTGTTTGATTGAACACCTTTTTCTCGCAGTAGTCTAGCTATTTGATTTGATTTTTCGTTTAACTCCCTATAAGTTAGGTTATTACTTTTAAAGCTAACTGCCACGCGGTCAGGTGTCTTCTCAACCTGTTCCTCAAACAATTGATGTATCAACTTATCTTTAGGATATTCAGCTGTTGTTTCATTAAATTTATAGAGAAGGATGTTTCTTTCCTCTTCTGAAATTAAATCTATATCGCTCAATTTCATATCATCATTTTCGATAACTTGCTTCGTTACATTTTGAATATGACACTCTAGATTATCGATTAGTCTTTCTTCATATACATTTTCATCATATACAAGTGTTAGTTTCAATTTCTCCCCTAATCCGACAGTAAGACTTAGGCTATAATTACTTCTCTCTTCGTCGGTTACAGATATAACTTCGAACCCTAATCCACTTTCCTTTTCTTCCAATCCTTTTTTATCAATAGCATAATTTTCAAATACTAATATATGATCAATAAGATTGCTTTTTAAATTACTAAGAGCTTGAACTTCGGCTAAATTAATATAATTATAATTATTACCTTCTATTGCATCATGTTGAGTTGTTTTTAAAACTTCTTTAAATGACTTTTCACTTTGCAGATTTATTCTAGTTGGTATTGTATTTATAAATAAACCTAACATGTTCTCTATACCTTCTACAGCTGCATCTCTTCCTGAGACAACTGTTCCAAAAATAACATCATCACTATTGTTATACTTCGCTAGAATAAGTCCCCAAATACTCTGCATCACTGTATTTAAGGTGACATTATTTTTATTTGCCAGTTGTGTAACCTTATCTGTTAACTCTTTTGAAAACTCTATCACTTTCTCTCTTCTCTGATACTTTCCAGTACTAGAGTTATTAAATTTAGGGAGGGTAGCATTTAACTCATACCCCTCCAAATACTCACTCCAATACTTCAATCCTTCTTCATTATCCTGATTATTTAGCCAATTTATATAATCACTATACGGTCTAGGATCTTCTAATTGATGCTCTTCACCTTTCATTTTATGTGAATAGATAGTAAATAACTCATCTAATATAATTCCAATACACCAACCATCAAGTAATATATGATGAAAGCTCCAAATTACTTTATATGAGTTATCATTTGTTTTCATCAAACAAATTCTCATAAGGGTTTCTTTCGTTAAGTCAAAGCCCTTCAGCTTATCATCTACTATATATTTTTCCATATATAAATCTTTAGTGTTTAAATCTAAATTACTTACATCATTATAGCTAAACTTAATTTTTCTATCTCTTAATATTACATGTAATGGCTCGTCCAATTTATAATTAAATGATGCTCTTAACACTTCGTGCCGTTTCATAATCTCGTTGAAACTTTCTTCAAAAATAGTTTCATCTACATAACCTTTTATATCTAATATAATCTGTTCAAAATATGCATCTGAATTTTTATCTTCAATAGCATGAAACAGTATCCCCTTTTGCATATTTGACAATGGATAGATTTTCTCAACTTTATTGACTTTCATAAATTTATCCCCCTAAATAGTTTCCGTCGGAAAAGGCACAAAAATTATAATTATGATTTGTACAATTAAGTAGTCGCTATGATTGTGGGTTGACTCCAGGCTTTAATTATCGATGTATTCATATTCACCTAATAACTCATCAAGCTCTTGTAGTGACATTTTATTGTAACCATAATCGGAAGCTGTTTTTTCTGATTCCGTTTGATTAATACAATGATTGATTATCATTTCAAGGTTCTCTTTATACTTTTGGTTGAAATCAGCAATTAAATATTCGGAATATTCCCCCTCATTGAAGGTAGTGTTCATTATTAATGTATCCTCTACAATTATTGAATTAATTTCTATAGAAGCATCTCTTGCATTTTCGCCACCTATACTCTCACCAGGTGATAGCCATGATGCAGAAAATTCTTCATTGGTCCCTTTTTTACTCATTTCTCCCAAGTAATTAAATAGTATCGGTGCCGTTTCATCATTTAACAAATCTTGATCCTTTTTCAGGTATTTTAAAACCCCATATCCTATTCCGTTATTAGGAATTTTTCTTAAAGTCTCTTTTACCAATTTTATACTCATAGAAATTTCTTTTTCTTTACCTAAATCAAAATATACAGGATATATTGTAGTAAACCACCCAATAGTTCTACTAACATCTATGTTTCCAATGACTTCTTCTCTTCCATGACCTTCCATAAGAATTTTTAACCTGTTTTCTCCTGTTAAATCTCTTACTGTTACTAACAAAGCGGCTAAAAGGATATCATTTATTTGAGTATTATATGTTTTGTTTGTTTCTCCCAATAACTTTTGAGTGTTCTCCTTATTTAGTGAAATGGTTAAGGTCTTGCTATTTTTATAATCGGTCACATCTATTTCTTCATTTTTCGCTAAAAAATCTACTTTCATATTAGATATGTCTGCCCAATATTTTTTTTCTTTTAGAAGTTTATTACCTTCCGCATAATCCATTAACTTTTCTGAAAACTCCTTAAATGAATCCGTTTTAAAACCTATATCAAGTTTTTCATTGAGATAGGCTTGTTTATATAACGTTTCGAAATCTTCGAACAATATCCGCCATGACACTCCATCTATTACAAGATGATGGATAGTAATAAGCAAATGATCGCCCTCATTTGTTTTAAAAATGCAAAGCTTTAACATTTTACCGTCAGTAATCGAAATTTCTTTTTGTATATTTGTTGCTAGTTGACCCACTATCTCCTGTTGATTATCTTGATTTTTAATATCATAGACATATAAATCAAAGAATTCCCCATTCAAATCACGATTATATTGAAGAATTTCACCATTTTCCTCTTTATAAATCATTCGTAAAGCATCGTGTTTTTCACAAATTTTATGAAACACCTTTTCTACAATCTGTTCTTCAAATCCATTTTTTCTATACAGCATAAATGATTGATTATAGTGATTTAGCTCTTTATTATTTAATGCTTTGTTTAATATAAAATGTCTTTGCTGTATTGGGATTAAAGGAACGCTTCCCTGAATTATTTCATAGTTTTTCTTAACTCTTGATTCATTTTTTACATACTTACTAATATTTTTAATTTTCGGGTTTTCAAATAAATCTTTAATTTTGAGTTTAAGATTCACTTTCGATAGTTTAGAAACTATTTGTAACGCTTTTATAGAATCTCCACCAACTTCAAAAAAACTATCGTTAATCCCAATTTCTTTAATACCCAAGACATCCTGCCAAGCTGATACAAGATGTTCTTCCACTTCATTTCGAGGAGCTTCATAATCTGTTCCCATAGAAAGGTTCCCCTCTTGTACAAGAGGCAATGCTTTTCTATCTATTTTTCCATTCGGTGTAAGAGGCATTTTATCTAGTTGAATAAAAAATGAAGGAATCATATAATCTGGTAAGTAATTTGACAAGTAGTCTCTTAATTCACTTGTAGTTAGCTCCTCTTTAGCTACTATGTATGCACATAAATAGGTAAAACCAGCATTATCTTCACGATCAATTACTACCGCCTGATTTATATTTTGATTACCTAATAGCTTAGTTTCAATTTCTCCTATTTCTACCCTAAACCCTCGAACCTTTACTTGATTGTCTATTCTTCCTAAAAACTCAATATTTCCATCTGAAAGCCATCTTGCCAAATCCCCTGTTTTATACATTTTTTCACCAGGTATAAAGCCATTTGAAACAAACCTTTCATGAGTAAGATCTGGTTTGTTTAAGTATCCTTTTGCAAGACCTTTTCCACCAATGTACAATTCACCATACACTCCTATAGGTTGTGGTTCTAATAAAGAGTTTAAAACATAATATTTTGTGTTATTTAACGGCTTTCCTATAGGAGTATTTACCATTTGAGGTATATAATCGTACTCTTCTTCATAATAGCTAGAATCAATAGTTGCTTCTGTGACTCCATAGCTATTAATCACTCTCATATTCTCCCCATATCTTTTAACCAAATTTTTGTACTCATGTATAGGACAGCTATCAGAACCTAATATTAATAATCGTAATGTGGTGAGTTCAAAATTATTTTCATATACATAATTCATAAAAGGTATAATAAGACTTGGGGTCGATTCAAAAATATTAATTTTATACTTTTTAATTGTCTTATATAATAAATCCAGTTCTAGCTTAATATGACTTGGTACTATATACATTGTCCCACCATTTAATAAACTTCTACATAAGTCCCCTGCAAATACATCAAACGACATACTAGCCATTTGTAGTAAATTAACTTTATACTTTGACAATTCATAGTGTTCTCTCCAAGTGTAATGAGCATTAACCAAATTCTTATGCTCTACTAGTACACCTTTAGGGATTCCAGTTGTTCCTGATGTATATATGATATACACTAAATCATCCGGTGAATTGATATGATTCAAATTATCTTCATCAATATCATATATATCTATATGATTTACATTTACTACTTCACCGTAGGAACCATTTTTATCCGTTAGATGTTCTTGAGTAATAATAATGTCCGCATTACTATCCTCAAGCATAAATTCTATTCTCTCTGTAGGATACTCTGGATCTATCGGCAAATATGCTCCTCCAGCTTTTAGAATCCCCAATATTCCTACAATCATTTCTACTGATCTATCCACCATTATTCCAACTATACTATTTTGTGCAACACCTTTTCCTCTCAAAATTCTAGCTAGTTTATTTGCTTTTTTATTCAATTCTTCATATGTCAAATGCTTTTCTTCGAACACTACAGCTACATGATTTGGTGTTTTTTTAACCTGCGCTTCAAAGAGTTCGTGTATAGTACCTACTGGATATTCTGCTGCAGTATCATTAAACTTGTTTAATATCATTTCCCTTTCTTCTTGTGAAAGCAAATTTATTTCACTTAGTTTTTGTTCAGGATTATTAACAATTTCTTTTAAGATATTAACTACATGATTTCCAATTCTTTGTATTGTTTCTTTTTTAAATAATTTTGTGCAATACTCTAAAATAAATTCTATGTGATCTGTATTTTCAATTGCCGATAGACTTAAATCAAACTTTGCCGCTTTAAAATCAATGTCATAAGGTTCGATTTTTAAGCCTTTTATATTCAACTCTAGATTATCTAAATTTTGAATAGAAAACATCGTATCAAACAATGCATTTCTACTAATATCCCTTTTTAAGGCTAGCTTTTCAACTAACTCATCAAATTGGTAATCTTGATTTTCATAAGCATTTAAGGTATTTTCTTTTACTTTCTTCAAATAATCAATGAATCTACTGTCTGATTTAGGATGATTTCTCATCACAAGAGTATTAACAAACATACCAATAGTATTTTTTAAATCATCGTGTTGTCTTCCTGCAGTTGGCGAGCCAACTATGATGTCTTCTTGTCCCGTATATTTTGAAAGTAGCGTTGTATATGATGCTAAAAGTAGCATATACATAGTAACTCCATTTTCCCTTGCAAACATTTTAAGCTTGTTTGTTAGTTCAGAATCTATTTCAAAACTTAATCTATCTCCCTCGCTACTTTGTATTTGTGGTCTCGGAAAGTCAGTTGGCATATTCAGAACTGGTATCTCATCCTCAAATACTTTAAGCCAATATTCCTCCTGTTTCTTTATATTATCACCGTTACAAAACTCTTCTTTCCATTCTGAATAGTCTTTATATTGAATTTCTAATGGCGCTAATTTTTTTTCTCCAAATATATCTGTTAACTCTTTCATCAAAATGCTCATTGATACTCCGTCTGAAATAATATGATGCATATCAAGCATCATGATATGCACATCCTGACTAACTTGTACGATTTCTACCCTTAGAAGAGGAGCTAGCTCTAGATTAAAGGGTCTTATGAATCGCGCCACTCGTTCTGATACGTTCTCTTTCCCTAATTCACCATATTCAATTTTAAAATCTATTTCTTTTTCTATCTTTTGAACTGGTTCTCCATCAATCATTACAAAAGAAGTTCTTAATGCTTCATGTCTATCAATTAATGCTTTAAAGGCTTTTTCAAAAGTGTCCAATTGAAAGCGCCCCTTCATTTGTATAACAACTGGTAGATTGTAAGTAATTCCACTATCCTCTATTTGATTTAAAATATATAGCCTTTTTTGAGCCGATGAAAGATTATAAAATTGCTTCTCCTCAGCTTTCTTTATTTTTGAGTAAGTACTCGTTTCTTTCCCTTTTATATATTCGCCAATGCCTTTGATAGTAGGAAAATTAAATATTTGTTTTAATGGTATTTCAACATTTAATTCTTTGTGTATCTTTGATACCAATGAAAAAGCTTTTAGTGAATGTCCTCCAGCTTCAAAGAAGTTATGATTTATTCCAATTTTCTCTATACCCAAAACGTCCTTCCACATTAAAGCCAACTTCTCTTCTACTAGATTTCGAGGTGCTTCATAATGATCTTCTATAAATTTATTGAAATCTGGTTCCGGTAATGCTTTCACATCCACTTTTCCATTAAGTGTAATCGGCAATTTTTCCATCTCTATGAAATGCAAAGGAATCATGTAACCAGGAAGCTCTTTGGCAAGCAACTCTCTCACTTTATCTATGTTCAGTTCTTCATTCAAATCATTAACTGTAATAAATGCGCAAAGATATCTGTTTCCATCTATCCCCTCTTTATCAATTACCTTAGCTTCTTTTATGTTCGATTGTCTTAATAAGTGATATTCAATTTCTTCCAGTTCAATTCTAAAACCGTGAATTTTTACCTGATTATCTATTCTACCTAAAAATTCAATATTTCCATCAGGTAGCCATCTTACTAAATCTCCAGTCCGATACACTCGTTCTCCTAAACTAAAAGCATTAGACTTGAATTTTTCTTCAGTTAATTCTTTTTTATTTTTGTATCCTCGCGCTACACCTTCTCCACCTATATATAATTCACCAGGTATTCCTATCGGCAGAAATTGAGCGTTATTATCCAAAACATACAATTTATAATTGCTTAGTGGTTTACCTATAGGTACACTCATTCCCATACAATCATTGGAACTGACCTTATAATATGTTGCGCAAACAGTTGTTTCTGTAGGACCATATGAATTATAAACATCGGCAATCTCAATAATATTTTTTATATATTCATACTTTAAAACATCTCCACCACTAATAAATTTCATATTTTTATTAAGTATTAAATGCTTATTTTTATCAATTTCATTGAGTAACAGTGGTGAACAGCTTACTAAAGTCACATTATATTTTTCAATATTTTTAACTAGCTCATCTATGTTCAGATCACCAATTTTTTTACTAATGATTAATTTCCCTGAATTAGCCAAAATAGGAAATATTTCTTCCGTAAAAGCATCAAATGAAAATGAAACTACTTGTAATATAGAATCTTCTTCATTTAAAGTAATTTGTTTTGAAAATGCATAAATATAGTTAATGACGTTACGATGTGTAGTCATAACCCCTTTAGGCTTTCCACTAGAACCTGACGTATATATTAAATAAGCTAAATCAGATGAATGATTTAAATTTTCTAGGTTGTCCTTATTTAAAGAACTAATTTCTTCATCATTAAATAAAATACTTGGAACTGTTCTTACTTTGAATTGTAAGTGCTCCTGAGTAACAACTAATTTTGCTTCACTATCTTTTAGCATATATTCAATTCTTTCTTCAGGATACTCAGGGTCAATTGGTAAATATGCTGCTCCAGCTTTTAAAATCGCCAATATGCCAATTATCATTTCTGGGGATTTATCCGCCATAATTCCTATTACAGTATCCGGCTTTGCACCATTTTTTCTAAGCAACCTTGCCAGTCGATTTGCTTTTTCATTTAGTTGTGTATATGTTAATTGTTCCTCTTCAAATATAACTGCAATATGATTTGGTGTTTTTAGAACCTGCTCTTCAAATACATGGTTTAAGGTCTTATTTTTAGGAAATTCAGCCATAGTATTATTAAATTTGTGTAATATGATTTCCGTTTCTTCTTCTGAAAGTAAATTTATTTCTCCTAATTTAAGCCCCGGATTATTGGTAATTTCCTTTATTACATTTACTAAATGACCTGCAAGTCTTTTGATTGTTTCTTTTTTAAATAATTTTGTGCAGTATTGCAAATCAAATTTCAAATGATCTGTATATTCTATCGCCGTAAGACTTAAATCAAATTTCGCCACATTAAAATCAATATCGCAAACCTCAGTGGTTGCTCCATTTATATTAAACTCAAAATTATTTTGAGTTTGTATATCAAACATCGTATCAAACAATGCGCTTCTACTTGTTTCTTTTCTTAAATTTAGTTTCTCTACTAATGTATCAAATTGATATTCTTGATTCTCATAAGCATTTAATGTGTTTTCTTTTACTTGTTTTAAATAATCAATGAATTTAGTATCTGCTTTTGGATGACTTCTCATTGCAAGGGTATTGACAAACATGCCAATTGTATTTTTTAAATCATCATGTGTTCTTCCCGCAATTGGTGAACCAACTATTATGTCCTCTTGCCTTGTATATTTAGAAAGAAGCGTTTTATATACTGCTAAAAGAAGCATATACATAGTAACTCCATTTTCCCTTGCAAGAAATTTAAGTTTATTTGTTAGTTCAGAATCTATTTCAAAACCAAGCCTATCTCCCTCACTACTTTGTATTTGTGGTCTTGGAAAATCAGTTGGCATATTCAGAACTGGAATGTCACCCTCAAATACCTTGAGCCAATATTCCTCCTGCTGCTTTATGTTATCTCCTTTATAGTATTCTTTTTGCCATTCCGAATAGTCTTTATATTGAACTTTTAATGGTGCTAATTCTTTTTCTCTAACTAAATCAGCTAACTCCTTCATCAAAATGCCCATTGATACTCCATCTGAAATAATATGATGCATATCAAGCATCATGATATGCTCATTCTGATTAACACGTAAAATCTCTACCCTTAGAAGCGGCGCTATCTCTAAATCAAAAGGTCTTATAAATCGTGCCACTCGTTCTGATACTCTATCTTCTCCTAATTCACTATATTCAATTTTAAAATCTATTTCTTTTTCTATCTTTTGAACTGGTTCTCCATCAATCATTACAAAGGATGTTCTTAATGCTTCATGTCTATCAATTAGTGCCTTAAAAGCATTCTCAAAAACTTGCATTTGAAAATCGCCCACGATTTTGATAACTAAAGGAATATTATATGTCGTACCTTTAGACTCCAAATCATTTAAAATAAGCATCCTTTTTTGTGCCATTGATAAGGTATAACAATCATTTTCTGATTGTTTCGCTTTTGGAATTTCATTCTTTTTTTCTATATCTTCATTTTTTAAAGCTATAATAATTTTTTCTTTATATAACTTTATTTTTCCCTTTAATTCAGCTGTTATTAGTTCACGAGGTCCAATAATTTTTATCTTCCCTTGATTCTGATATAAGAAAATGTTTGATTTTTTCAAATCATTTATAAACCCTTTAATATCCATAACTAGAATCATTCCCTTCGCGGTGCCCATTCAATTTCTCACACTGTTAGTAAATAACTAAAACAACTATCAAATTTCATATACATCTTTGAAATTTAAACCATTGGGCCTAGTTTAACTGCACAATCTATTCCTTTTTCTCTGCTGAGAAGAAGTATAGATTGTACAGTTTTCCTAGGATAAATCCCCTTTTCTTATAATTAAATCTTAAATCTCAAAACAATCAACATTATAGAAAATCTGCCTTTTTACACCTATTACTAATATCTTTTACCTCCAAAAGAAATGAATTTCATTTTAAACCGTTATACCTCTTCCTCAACATAATCATAAGAACTATTTTGACAATCATGTTCAGTTGATAGTATATAATTTGCTAAACCTATTACACTTGGATTCTCAAAGAAATTATGAATGCTTATATTTGTATTTAAAACTTTATTAATAGCAGCAACAGCACTCATTAATTTCAGTGAATTTCCTCCTATTTCAAAGAAGTTATGAGAAATTCCAATAGATTTGATGCCTAGGATTTCTTCCCAAATTGAAATAATAGTCTCTTCTACAAAATTACTTGGTGCTACATACTCTATCTCAGTTGTTACATTCCCATCAGGCTCTGGTAATGACTTTCGGTCTACTTTCCCGTTTATAGTTAGCGGTAGCTTATCAAGTTGAACAAAAAATGCAGGAATCATATACTCTGGAAGCTCTTTAGTTAGATACTTTCTAATTTCCTGAATCATTGATTCATTTTTCCATGTTTCAGAAGTAAAGTAAGCGCATATATATTTTTCCCCATGAATATCATCTCTTACGATAACAATAGCTTCTTTCACTTCTTTATATTTAAGAAGTTGACTCTCTATCTCACCAAGTTCAATCCTGAAACCACGAATTTTCACTTGATGATCCATTCTACCTAAAAACTCAATATTTCCATCAGGTAACATCCTAACAAGGTCCCCTGTTCGATACATTTTTTCTTCTGGTATAAATGGATTTGAAACAAACTTTTCTGCTGTCAAATCTGGTCGATTTAAATATCCATGAGCTAATCCTGCTCCACTTAAACAAAGTTCTCCAGCTACACCGATTGGAAGTAGTCTCTGATTTCCATCTACTATAAATGCTGAAGTATTTGCTAATGGCTTCCCAATTGGTATTGTGTCGAATTCTTCATTGATTTCATTTATACAATAATACGTAGCAAAAACAGTACTTTCTGTCGGACCGTATACATGAATCAACTTATCTTTCCCTAAATACTCCAATGCTCGTTTTGTATGTGATACTGAAATTCTTTCACCACCAAAAAGGATTTTTCTTATATTAGATAAACACTCTATTTCTAAATCAACCAACGTATTAAATAAGGCTGTAGTTATAAACATAACACTAATCTTTTCTTCTTTTATTAATTTTGTTAGCTTACTTAAATTGAATACTGTATCTATTGGTACCATCACTAATTTCGCACCATTTAACAATGCACCGTAGATATCGAATACGGATCCATCAAAGGAATAATTTGAAAGCTGTAAAATACTATCATCTGCATCAATCTTAATATAGTTTGTGTCGCGAACAACTCTTACTGCATTAGAGTGTGATGTAACCACACCTTTTGGTACTCCAGTAGAGCCCGATGTATATATGATATAAGCTCTGTTCCCAGAATCATTAACAGGGACTAAATTCTCTTTACTCAATTGAAAATTCTCACTCTTATCTAAACTAACCAAATCTACATCGAATGAAAGATCATTAATGAATTTCTCCTGCGTTAATAGAATTTGAATATCACTATCTTGTATCATAAATTTGATTCTATCCTGAGGAGATTTAGGATCTATCGGCAAATAAGCTGAACCTGATTTTAAGATGCCCATTATTCCAATTATCATCTCAAGTGATCTCTCAACCATAATTCCCACAATTGTATCCGCAGTAATCCCTTTATCTCGTAACCATCTAGCAACTTGATTTGACCTTTCATTTAATTCTTTATACGTCATTTTAGTGCCTTCAAATTCAACGGCAATATGATTAGGCGTTTTCTCCACCTGTTCCTCAAACAGCTGATGTATAGTCTTATCCTTCGGATAATTCGTCTTTTTATCATTAAATCTATATAATAATGCATTTTGCTCTTTCTCTGAGATTATGTCTATCTCATTTAATTTCTTATTCTCATTTATAACAACTTGTTCCGTTACTTTTTTAAGATGCATTTCTATATTATCTATTATTTTCTGTGGATAAATCTTTTCGTTATAAGTTAATTTTAATACTAACTGTTCTCCAGGAATTGCTACAATGTTGAATCCATAATTGGTTTGCTCTTCTCCCCTTATATTTTGACACATAAAACCTGTATCATTTTCTGCATGATTAAAACTACTATCATCTAGTGAATAATTTTGAAATACCATTACATGATCAATTAGATTACTTTTTAGACCATGTAAAGATTGAATTTCAGCTAGATTTATATAGTTATATTTATTGTTCTCTATTGATTCATCCTGGACATTTCTTAAAACTTCTTTTAAACTACTATCTTTTTCCAGTCTAACTCGAGTCGGAATTGTATTAATGAATAGTCCTACCATCCCTTCAATTCCTTCCACTTGTGCTTCTCTTCCTGATACGACTGTTCCAAATACAACATCTTCTATATTATTGTACCTCGCTAAAAGAATGCCCCAAATTGCCTGCAGCACAGTATTAAAAGTAACCTGATTTCTATTCGCAAGTTGAATAATGTTACGAGTCATTTCTTTTGAAAATTCTATCGTTTTTTCTTTTCTTTTATACTCATTAACTTTATTCAAGATTTTAGGAACCTGTGCTGGTTCTTCATATCCATCCAAATAGCTCTTCCAATGTGCTAATCCTTCTTCTTTATCCTGTTCTTCCAACCATCTTATATAATCACTATATGGTGTTGGATCCGCTAAATGGCTCTCTTCACCTTTCATCTTTCTTCCATAAACATCAAATAACTCACCTAATATAATCCCAAGACACCATCCATCTAACAATATGTGATGATGACTCCATACCAATTTATATGAATCCTGATTCATTTGAATTAAACTAATTCTCATTAATGTGTCTTTACTTAAATTAAAGCCTTTTTGTTTATCTTTTTGTAAATAATTCTTTATAAATTTTGTTTTCTGCTCAATGCTTTCGTCTTGAATATCATAATAGTCGAAACCTACTTTTCTATCTTGAAGTATGACGTGTCTTGGTTCCTCCACTAGTTCATACTCAAATGCTGCTCTTAATATTTCGTGTCTCCTCAATACTGTATTAAATGATTTTTCTAAAATATCTACATCTACAGTCCCTTTTATATCCATTACAATTTGTTCAAAATACGTACTTGAATTTTTATCTTCTAATGCATGGAATAACATCCCTTTTTGCATATTTGCTAACGGATATATTTTCTCAATAGTAAAACCATTATATTTTTCTTTTATTTCTTCAAGTTCTTCTAATGTTATATTTATATCTCCATAGTCAAAAGGTGTTTGATCTGGTTCTACTTTATTCGAACAGTGATTAATTATCATTTCAAGACTTTCTTTATATTTCTGATTTAAATCCTTTATCATTTTTTCACTGTATTCTAATTCATTAAATGTTGTATGAATAACCAATTCACCATTTAAAACCATTGAATTCATTTCTATAGATGTATTCCTAGTAATTTTCTTACCGACTGTTTCACCTATAGACCATTTCGATGCAGAGAATTCTCTCCTGTTAATATCTTGATCCAATTCACCTAAATAGTTAAATGAAATTGGTGCCTTTTCTTCATTCACAAATCCCTTATCTTTCGCTAAATGTTTTAATACCCCATAACCTATTCCTTTATTTGGTATTTTCCTTAAAGTTTCTTTAACTGTCTTTATGTTGGTCGAAAGTTCATTTTCGTACCCTATATCTAAAAGCACTGGATACATCGTCGTGAACCAGCCAACAGTCCTATTGATTTCGAAATTCTCTATTACTTCTTCTCTTCCATGCCCTTCCATATTTACTTTTAGCTTGTATTTCCCCGTTAATTCTCTGATTCCAACTGCTAAAGCTGTTAATAAAATATCATTTATTTCTGTATTATATGCCCTATTAGTTTTTCTAAGTAAAGATGTAGTGAGTTCTTTATTTAATGTAATACTTACTGTACTACTATTTTCAAAGTTGTTTTTTGTGATTTCTTTCTTTTTAGGGATAAACTGTACATTCTCTTTTGATATACTTGTCCAATATTCCCTTTCTTTCATTAATTCCCTACTCATACTATAAGCTTTTAACTTTGATGCAAATTCTTTATAGGAATCTGTTTTGAATCCTATTTCTAGCTTTTCACCTTTTTCTAGTTGTGAATATAAAGTCTCCAAATCTTCAAGTAGGATTCTCCATGATACTCCATCCACTACAAGGTGATGAATCGCAATCAGAAGATGATCTCCTTCATCCGATTTAAATATACAAAGCTTTATAAGTTTGCCTTCTTTAATATCCATCTCTTTCTGAATACTTGTAGCAATTTCATATACCTTCTCTTCCTTATTCTCAACACCCTTAACATCATGAATATATAAATCAAATAGGTTCTTTTCATAACCTCTATTATATTGAATTATTTCTCCGTCTTTTTCTTTATATATCATGCGTAAAGCATCATGATGTTCCATAATTTTATTGAATACTTCTTCTATCTGTTTTTCATCAAATCCATTTTCTCTAAATAGCATGAACGATTGATTAAAATGATTTATCTCTTCTTGGTTTTTCTCAAAATACCAGCTTTGTATCGGGGTTAATTCTACTTCCCCCTTTACTATTTCATGAACTTTTTGTTCTTTCTTTTCTCGTTTTATATACTTTCCAAGATCTTTAATTTTTGGATGTGCAAATAAATCTTTCATTTCTAACTTAAGGCCAATTCTTGATAATCTAGATATAATTTGGATTGCCTTAATGGAATCTCCTCCAGATACAAAGAAATTATGATTAATCCCTATATCCTCTATCCCAATAATACTTCTCCAAATTTCAACGAGCTTTTCTTCCACTTCATTTCTCGGTTCCTCATACTCTACCCCAGTTTCAATGCTTCCATCTGGTTCAGGAAGTGCTTTTCTGTCTACTTTACCGTTCGTTGTTAACGGAAGTTTATCTAATTTCACAAAATATCCAGGAATCATATAATCCGGAAGTTTCTGTTCTAAATATTCCCGAATTTCCCTTGCATGTAATTCTTTTTCTGAAACGATATACGCACATAAATATTGATTATTTCCCTTATCTTCCCTAGCTATAACAATCACTTCTTCAATATCTTGATGAGTCGACAGTTGACTTTCTATGTCTCCAAGTTCAATTCGATAACCACGTATTTTCACCTGATGATCTATCCGCCCTAAAAACTCTATATTCCCATCAGGTAACCATCTTGCAAGATCTCCAGTACGATACATAGTTTTATCGATATTAAATGGATTTTTAACAAACCTCTCAGCTGTTAATTCCAAATTATTCAAATATCCTCTTGCTATGCCCTCACCTGATACACATATTTCCCCAGCTATTCCAATTGGCTGAAGGTTATTCCCCTTGTCTAATATATATATATTAGTGTTTAAAATTGGTTTTCCAATCGGAATTACCTTATCACCGCTTATTTGATCAAACTCAATTCTATAGCTTGTGGAATCTACACAACACTCTGTAGGCCCATAAACATTTGTGATATTAGGTTTAAGATTGGCGAATTTTTCAAATAAACCTTTGATTAAATAAGGCGTTAATGCCTCTCCTCCTACAATAAATTCTTTAATTTCTAGTTCTTGTTCTATTGTATTTACATAGCTAAGCATTGTTAAATGTGCCGGAGTAGCATCGGATACATGTATTTTATTTGTTGCATAATACTCAATTAAACTCATTGCATTCCAACTTACTTCCTTTGGCACAACAAATAAAGTATGTCCTAAAAGTAATGTTGCAAATATTTGTTTCACCGATGCATCAAATATAAATGGTGCTAGCAACGCGACATTAACATTAGTATTGAACTTTTTATAAATCACATCATTTAACCCATTGACTAAGTTATTTACACTATTTTGTTCTATCATTACCCCTTTAGGATTCCCTGTAGAACCTGATGTATATATTACATAAGCTAAATTTCGGGGATTATTTATTTTACTGATGTTCGTTCTATTTTCTTTATATTTTAATTTATCTAATTGTATAATTTGTCCATGAAAAGATATATCGCTATGAACATCATTCGTTACGCATAGTATCTCTATATGGCTATTACGTAACATATATTCTTTCCTTGTCCTAGGATAAGTTGGATCAATTGGTAAATAAGCTCCTCCAGCTTTTAAAATCCCCATTATACCTACTATCATTTCAATAGAGCGTTCCACCATTATTCCCGTTACTACGTCAGGACCAACTCCTTTTTCGCGAAGTATATGCGCAAGGCTATTTGCCCTTTCATTTAGCTCTTTATAAGTTATTCTTTGATTTTCAAAAACAAGTGCAACATTATTAGGTGTCTTCTCTACCTGTTCTTCAAAAAGCTCTGGAAGTGTTTTTTCTTTAGCATATTTTCCTTTTGTGTTATTAAATTCGTTTAATAACTTACTTTTTTCTTTCTCTGTTAATATATCTATTTCACTTAATTTCTGCTCTGGATTTTCTACTACTTCTCTTAAGATATTTATAAAATGCTCTAAAAACCTCTCTATGGTCTCCTTTTTATAGAGAGCCGTACAGTATTCAATTTCTAATCCTAATCCGTCCTCTAACTCACTTACGTGTATAGTAATATCAAACTTAACTATTTTCCGCTGATCCTCTAACACGCTAACCTTTAATCCATCCAAATTTAATAGCATATTATCAGTGTGTTGAAATGCAAGCATCGTATCAAATAGTGGATTGCGTGAAATGTCTCTTCTCACATTTACCTTTTCTACCAATTCTTCAAATTGATAATCCTGATTTTCATATGCTTTCAATGTATTTTCTTTTACTTCTTTTAAATACTCACTAAAAGATGTATTGCCCTTTGGATAATTTCTCATCGCAAGGGTATTCACAAACATTCCCATTACATTATTTAAATCTACATGTTTTCTTCCTGCAATTGGTGATCCTACTACTATATCCTCTTGCCCTGTATATTTAGAAAGCAAAGTCGTGTATCCTGCTAACATAAGCATATACAAAGTGACTTCATTTTCTGTAGCCAACTTGTTTAACTGATTATAAGTTTCACTATTAATTTTTAAATTGATTCTATCTCCAGCAAAACTTCTTCTTTTTGGCCTTTTATAGTCTATTGGCATATTTAGTAATGGTACTTCTTCATTGAACACATTCATCCAATACTTTTCTTGTTTTTTCATGTCTTCTTGAGTAAACAAGCTTCTTTGCCACGCAGAATAATCTTTATATTGAATGCTTAATGGCGATAATTTTTGACCATTATATAATTCAGCTAA
>NZ_MAOE01000075.1 GCF_001884185.1 Bacillus albus | reverse complement strand
GGACTTTACGACAGCAGCAGAAGTATTATATTGGGATGCGTACTGGGGAGAAGATAATGATGTTTGGTTAGATTTAGGTAGAAGTCGTTGGGTAAAGGCAGAGCATTATTATTGGAGACCCTTCAAAGCAATATCAAAATTCCCAGAAGGATATGAAGTAAGCTATTGTGATGGAATTGATGGCGCATACAAAGGCAGTATTAACTCAAA
>NZ_MAOE01000074.1 GCF_001884185.1 Bacillus albus | reverse complement strand
ACGGTTAGTCATTCAAGAATCCCATCCGTTACACCGTAAGGTGTAGGACTTGCGGCTTTAGCCGTGGGAGTGTCAATTTTAGGTCTTTCCATTCCATTCGCAGATGTCGTAAAAATCCACAAAGATATGAATTTTAAAGCATTAAAAGATCATGATTTTTTGTTTATTCAAGATAACATTCGTCTATTTTTTGATGGTTTTGGCATTTATAAAGGGGATTTCTTCACTGAGTGGATAGGTGCGATAATTGAAAAATGGACAGGGAGTAAGGACACAACCTTTCAGCAGTTATATGACAAAACAGGAAAAGACGTGTTTTTCCAAGGAACAAACGTTTCTACACATCAGCTTCGCACGTTTTCTCGTGAGACTACGCCTGATGTCCCGTTAGTAGTTGCCGTGCGGATTGCGATGTCCATCCCATTCTTTTTCAAATATTTTGTTCCTAAACAACAACCTGAGTCTGTAAAAATAGTGTCTGCTGAAGTACTACCAACAGGTACGAATATCACATTTGAACGTGATTCTTCTGGAGATGATGAAGAAATAAAACGTCAGATAAAAACAATTGATAGTGTAATTCTTATGGATGAAAAAGGGAAAACATATAAGTCAACGTTGAAGGGGTACTCAAGTGCTGGGAATAATGGGAAAACAATTAAAGTGAAAATGTTTGATGTTACTACTTTTGATAATGTGAATCATTTTAAAGTGTTATTAAAAGATGCTGATGGAAAAGATATTGTAATCGGTTTAGCTCGTGAAGAAAAAAATAAAGTATATGATAGAAAACGCAAACTTCTAATCAAAAGAGGCTTGCGTTTTTTAACTAACTTTTTTCCACTTTTCCTCATTAACCAATAGAAAGAAGACCGTTTTTTCGTTTTGGGGTGTTATAAAATGCTTAAGTTGATGGGCATGCGATGATGGTGAGGTACCGCCACATTTTAATGAAAATATATGCTAAGCAAATTTTGAAACAAAAAAGCAGATTTTTACCCAGTTAAGAGTACATCGGTTCGTTAATATTTAGCAGTAATTTCTTATTCATTTATGCATAAAGATCTTACCGTTATCGCTACCTTTGTTAGAATCCAGTTTTACATAGAATGCTACCAAAAAATTGAAAAAATAAATTTAATTGCTTGAAAATTCATTTTAAATGATTTATATTTGTATTAAATGATAGATTTATCTATCAAAAATGACTTTATACAAAGAAAGGTGTGATTGAGATTGTTAAACGCCAAATTGCTGGAAAGCCTTTAGGTGCAGCAGCATTGAAAAGATTGGGAAGAAATGAGTGAGCTTATACAATAAAGAACGCTATAAATTTATGTAGTGCTTGTTCCCCTTGGATTGGATTATCTGGTAAAGACATCGAAACTCATTGAAATATATTCTCGTCTAGTAACTAAATTAATTTTAAGAGATAACTAATGAATTGAAAAAATCCATTAGTTGTTATCGTGTCTTGATGAAAAACGTAAAAATAGACAAGAGAAAATCCTGAAAAACCTATTCACAAAGTATGGTATGAAGGCAAGTTAGTAAGGGGAATTCAAAAATTATTGGATAAAAGCGAGGTAAATAATATGACTTTTGAAGAAAAATTACAAGCATATGCAGAACTTACGGTGAAAATTGGTGTCAATATTCAACCAGGGCAATACTTATTAGTCAATACATCAGTGGATGCATTGGATTTCGTGCGTTTAGTTGTGAAAGAGGCCTATAAGGCTGGAGCAGGACGTGTTCATGTTAATTTTTCTGATGAGGAAATGGATCGGGCTTACTTTGATCATGCCTCAGATGAGGAATTTAATCGTTTCCCAGAATGGCTAGTCAAAATGAATGATGAGCTAATCGAACGTAAAGGCGCACTATTAATAATAGATGCTACAGACCCTGATAAATTTGCAGGTATTTCAGCTGATCGTCTAGCTACCTATCAAAAGGTATCAGGAGCTGCTCTAGAAAACAATCGCAACGCCGTAATGAAGGATTTAATAGCTTGGTCGATGGTAGCAGTTCCTTCATCAAAGTGGGCATCCAAGGTGTTCCCGAATTTAGCAGCTGAGGAGCAAGTACTAGCATTATGGGAGGCTATTTTTAAAGTTGTTCGTATCGGTGAAGGCAATGCTGTTGAAAAATGGCGTGAACATGTAGCAAATTTAGAATCTCGTGCGGTCCTACTGAACAATAAAAAATATGCGAAGCTTCACTATACAGCACCAGGTACTGATTTAACAATTGTATTAGCACCAGAGCATAAATGGATTACTGGAGGTGGTAAAACCTCAGATGATACTATCTTTATGGCTAATATGCCGACGGAAGAGGTTTATACGTTACCGATGAAACAAGGTGTAAATGGCTATGTAAGCAATACAAAACCATTAGTTTACCAAGGGAATATTATCGACGGCTTTAAACTGACATTTGAAGAAGGAAAAATTATTAAAACTGAAGCACAGAGAGGACATGATTTATTACAGGAGCTTATTAATGTGGATGAAGGCGCTTGTTATTTAGGTGAGATAGCACTTGTACCACATGAATCGCCAATTTCAGCATCGGAGATTTTATATTTTAATACATTGTTTGATGAAAATGCCTCGAACCATTTAGCGATTGGTAAAGCTTATCCAACTTGCTTAGAGGATGGAAGGGATTTAGAAAACGATCAACTCGAAACGTTAGGTGCAAATATTTCAGTAATACATGAGGACTTTATGATTGGCAACAGTGAGATGGACATCGATGGTATTTTACCAGATGGAACTGTAGAGCCAATTTTCCGTAAAGGTAGCTGGGCATTTTAAGAAAGGAGTATATGAAACGATTATTAAGCATAATTGGTGCAACTATATAGGTGCTTCATATGTTTTTGCTCAGATTGAAAATTACCTCTTTAATTAGAAGTAAAATGCATTCAAAGGAGATAGGCCAATGAATTTCTGGGAAGTCGTTTTGATAGTTGTGAATTTTAGTCTATTGAGTTGGATACTGTTAGTAGGCAGAGAAACGAAAAAGTGGTCTAAATTAGCTACTTTGGTTGCTGTTGTAATGGTTACAGTTCAGCTATTGGTAGAAGGTTTTAGATGGCAGATGATTCCGGCATATGTATCCCCAGTTATCTTGATTTTATGCTATTTATTAGCTGGGCGGAAAAAGGGCTTTAGAAGCCGGGGTATATTCATAGTTAAAACTTTGTTGTTGTGCATCTATTTGTCTGTAGCAGTTGCGCTACCCTTACTTATGCCAGTATTTTCATTTGAAGAACCAACTGGCCCACATAGGGTCGGTACGAAGCTATATCATTGGGTTGATCATCAAAGAAATGAACCATATTCGCAAAATCCAACTGATCGACGCGAACTGATGGTGCAAATTTGGTATCCTGCAGCTGAAAAAAGCAAGGGGGACCAAGAACCTTATATTCGTAACATAAATGAGCTCTCCAAGGGATTGGAAAAAACTTTGTCCGTTCCTGCATTTGCATTCAGCCACTTGGAATTGGTAAAATCTCATTCGTTTATGGATTTACAACTCTCAGACTCAGAGAATCATTATCCCATATTACTTTTCTCTCATGGTTTTAATGGTTTTCGTAATCAAAACACGTTTGAAGTTGAGGAGTTGGCTAGTCAAGGCTATATTGTTCTAAGTATCGATCATACCTTTGATACTGCAGCTACCGTCTTTCCAGATGGTCGAGTTGCTTACGTACAGCCCTTCAATTTAACTGATGACGCAGGGGATAGCCACATAAAATTATGGGAGGAAGATGTCACCTTTGTGCTTAATCAGATAGAGAAACTTAACCAAAACGATGAGTCCGGCTTCTTTACAGGAAGGCTTGATATCTCACGAATTGGAATGTTTGGGCACTCTTACGGTGGAGCTACCGCAGCACAAATACTTGCAAAAGATTCTCGTGTTAAAGCAGCTATCAATATGGATGGCGCTTTGTATGGGGAAATTTTACCTGAAAGTGGGATTGGAAAACCATTTCTGCTCATGAGTGCAGTAGAGCCTGATGAAGCAGATCCCGATAAAGTGACGGAACGATATGAGCGTGGGTTAGCTGGCGGTGGTATGTCAATGGTCATTCCTCATACAGATCATACAAGCTTCACTGATTTACATTTGTTCTCCCCTCTATTGCAGAGCCCAGGTGAAAATCCAAAGGAAGTTCATCGCATTATAAACGAATTCAGCCTGGCATTTTTTGACCAGTATGTAAAACAGAAGGATGACGGCTCAACCCTTAAAAGGCTGATGACCAAATACCCGGAAGTGAATTTTAAAGTAAACCGATAACTTTATGCAAAAAGAACCTTCATTATAAAAACTAGAAAAATTACTGTAATTGTTAATCCTTCATGAAAAAATGCTAAAAAATTAGCAAGAAGGATAACCATATTAGTGAAAAAATTAAAATACCACTAGGGAACATCGTGAAAAATAGCTTATAAAACCCAGCTAATGTGATCATTTTCTCTACTAAGAAAGCGACTCGTACCATTTCCTTTAGCTTTTGTATGTATTACATAAAAAAATTAATTTCTTCATCGTCATTTAAATAATGGAATGCTAAAAATGAAACATTCAAGTACTATCAGTTTCAGTAATATAATTCTTTTGGAAAGCTACATTCAGCAGCTGGACACTTTGTTTGGGATTGTTTATCATAATATCAAATGATATATTTATCTATCAAAAAATGAAGACTTTATATAGAAAAAGGGAGAGATTGATGATGAAGAAAGACTTATCAACGTTAAAGGAAGCGAGATTTAATGCAATTCTTGATTCGGCTACTATATTGCTTGTTGAAAATCCTACTGCTTCGATGAATGAAATTGCGGAATATGCGGGAATTGGCATTGCTACACTCCATCGCTACGTCGAAAGCAGAGAGAAATTGATGCTGTTCTTGGGCCATCGGGCTATACAACTGGTAAGTGATACCGTAAACCAGATCCCACTGGATGAGGAAAGAAGCGAAAACTATATTCCAGAACTCATTGAAGCATTAATCCCTTTAGGTGACAAAATCTATTTTCTAGGTCATGATGCATCTGTATTTAACAACAAAGAATTAGGTGAAGCTGAAGAGAAGCTGAGGGAACCAATACGACGCGTTATTGAGTTGTTACAACAACGTGGTTACTTTCAGCAAACGGTTAACAGCGAATGGATTTTGAATACGCTTTATGCCCTGATTTTCCATACTTGGGAACAAGTACATGAAGGAAATGTGGCTAAAAAATCTGCTGCAGAGCTTGTTTTAAATACATTTTATTATGGTTTCAAAGCTAAGGATGAGTTGAGAAGGGATTGAACTAATACAAATCCGTGATAATTAAAATTAATAATATATAAAGCGGAAAGGAGTACTGGGAAATGAATCAAATCTCTATAGTAAAGGCTGTTCAACAATCCATGGTCGGCGCCCAGCTAAATATAATGGCATTGGAATACATGGCGTTTCCACTTGCAGGATCTGAGGAGAAGAACACAGTCGAAGGGACATTTTGTAAGCTATGGCGGCAGGGGAACAACCGTTTTAGTCATCAATACGCTTATGAAGCTCAAATGGACGGGAAAACTTTAGGGATGATTACTTGCTATCCCATCTCCGTTTTAAATCGTCTTGCTTGGCCCACTTTTAAACAGCTGCTTTCATTCGGAAAGTTGGATTTTGTTTTTTATAACATTCTGAATATCAAAATGCTTTATTCCATGATTACCTTGAAGGAGGGAGAAGATGACGAGTTTCACATCGGAACAATCGCCTTATTGCCTGAAAGTCGAGGACTGGGGATAGGTACCAGACTACTTGAGTTTGCCGAGGAACAGGCTTCACTGCAAGGCTTTGCCAAATGCTCTCTAACGGTAAAGAAAGAGAACCAACTTGCCATTAAATTGTATCAGAGGTTAGGCTACCAGATTACAAGTGAAATCAGTAAACCAAAGTTATCGTTGTACAGAATGGTCAAAAACATAGGACGTTACAACGTTTTATAAAAAAGTTGTAACGTATTAGGGCAGTACTAATGGTACCGTCACATCAATCCAAGATTAAAAATTTTTAGCTAAAAAGACAACAATATTATGTAAGATATGTATACTCCATACAATCCAAAATGCTGAAAATTTAGTATGTCCATTTTCTTTTTTCTGTGTATAATTCCAATAAGAGTATGCAAATACCCATCCCATAATTCCAGCATATAACATATAAGTATAGCCAAAACTGTGGCTCAATCCAAATATACAAGCTGAAATAAAGATAATTGATTTATTGTGTTTTTCCATACCGGGAATTAATCTTAAAATCCAAAATACAAACATTTGATATAGAGCTGTTTCTAATAAAGGTGCAAGGACTATACCATCGACTATTTGAACTGATAAATCTTCATCTTCAATAGGGTTTTTTTGTATACTTCCCGGTAGAAAGCTAGTTAGCATTGGTAACAAGAAAGATGCAAAAGTCATGACTAGTATAAACCATGGTGTTTTTAAATGATATAAATAATGTTGTATCTTCTGAATCATTGTTATATTCCCCTATTGTACATTTATAATATACTGTCTAATAATTTTTAGAATAATAGAATTCAAAATTATATATAATTACTTCTATCTATACGTGCAGATTTTTTACATACCTCAACTGTATCAAAACCAAGAATATATACTTTCTCTCTATTTGCTAGAACGTTTGTTAACGTATCTAATACAGTTTGTGTTCTTGCAGCTACATTCTTTTGTGTATACTCTGCTTCTTCTGCTACTACTTTTGTTAATTCTGACTTACTCAGTTTTTGTAACTCTTTTTATGTAAATAGGTGAGTTTAAAACGTGTGTATACTCATGATGCAATTAATACGGTACATAGAAAAAGCCCTAGCAAGAGCTAGGGGACAATTTCTGTGCGGTAGTAAGAAAGTAAAATGTGTTCATCGTACAATTCACATTGTAACATCTTGATAAAATAATTCAAGGTGTCAATTCTAGATGTTTTGTTTGTTGAGGCGTTTCCACATCGACATCAAGCTAACATTTTGACAGTCCAAAATTGAAAATTTCATCTTTTTTTAGGTGCCCATAGGAATTGAGCCCGTTTTTCGTGTTGGGGTAATTCTGAATTCTTAAGTTGCCGGGCATGGGGACCGCCTTCATTTTGGAAAAAACACGCTAAGAGGATGCAAAATTTTATACAGTTTTTTGACTAATCCAGTAACAAACGAGAAGTTTGAAACCGCGCTATAATAGAAATATATATATAATGTATAGATCTATAGAACAAAAAAGAGGATTCCTTGTGAGATTAGGGTTCCCCCTTTTCCATTGCTACTGAAAATAAGATGTTATGTCTACAAATCTTGTTTAGAATATAGATAAAAAAATGTAAAACTATTACCAACTCAATTCACAATCTTGATTGGCATGTTTTTTGTTTCCGTATAACACCTTCTTTGGATTTATAACTATAATTAAAATTGCTACTATTAAATAAAAAATTGCATTGTACTTAATTAATTCTATTAATTGACCATTTATTATGCCTATAAAAAAATTAAAGAAAAAGTGAATGATAATTGGAATAATTATATTGCGATTTAAATTGTAAAATGTTGTCATGATTATTGTAGTAGATATAATTGCAATCATAAAATACAAAATATATTTGATTAAATTAATGCCTGTAAAACCTGTAGTAAACCATATAGGCAAATGCCACATTCCCCACCAAAAACCGATAATTATTGAAGATTTTAATGGTGAATATTTTTTTTGAAGTTCCATTAGTGCAAAACCTCTCCAACCTAATTCTTCTCCTAGAGGTCCGGATACAATAGTTTTAACAAAGTAATAAATTAACACACCCCATGAAGTTCTATTAAAAAATGAATCTGCTTCACTGTTAATTGAAACGAGAAACAACATCGTCAAAAATATAATTATTTGTATCGCACTTACAGTAACAACTATAGGTAACCTAATTTTATTTTTAAATCTATCTTTTACGAATTGAATGAAACTCTGATTAGGATAGAGTTTCTTAAATAGCAACAAAAAAGCAAAGGTGGAAGACCAAGCTGATATACATAGCATTACATCAAAAATCCACACTGGAAAATGTAATAACTTTATGACTCCTACAAGAAGAAAAAGTGGCCAGAAAATAATGTTGGTTAATAAAATAAAACTTACCACTGGTTTTTTCAGTTTTTCATCTCCATTCACATACAATCCCACCTTAAGTTAAATTTAAAAAATAATATAATGATGTACGTATTCAGGGCATCATTATATTAACACCAAATTTTCTTTCTATTATAGCTGTATTTTTGAAAAATATTACATCAGAAATAATACTTGATATAGATGTATCTACATTAGCTACTGAGACTTCATTTACAAATAGATTGTGAAGATATAAATCATATTCATGAAAAGTTAACATAGTACTCCAATATTTAGAAATTCCTGTAGCGTTTGCGGTTAGAAGCCTTATCGATTTATCCTTTAGATTGATACTTGCATTAATATCCCTATTATGATGTGCACCACGAGAAAATGGTCAAGTCTAACTAATTGAAGCACCTCAAGGTGGATGGGTGAACAAACATTTGTATATCAAAGTGGAAAAGTAATTCGTATGGAAGAACGAAAAAAACAGTTATTATAATCATATTTGATTTTTTAGAAATGGGAAAAAGGAAATGGCTATTGAATACATTAAAGGGGGAATGGTCTTGTAGTTTTCGAACATGCTGATTTTTATTTTTGAAAATTCTGATATATTTAAAGAGGTTTATGTATTTGATAATCCGACTTGTAATGTTTGCGGAAAGGAAATTTTAGTAGTACCTAGATATTCTGTCATTGATTTTGATGAAGAAACATAAAAATTGAATCGGCTTGTATTACTGAATAGAAGAATCAAAAATTTAGGAAAAAGTCCCAGCTTAAAATGCTAGGACTTTTGGAAGTAAAGTTGTTACAATTGTCGATTCCATATTAAGTACTGTTAGGAACTTTAATAGTATAACTAATTTCTAATTATAAGTATATATAAATTATAAAAAAATATTCAAAATAGTTATTTGACAGGAAGAGGGTGTGAATATACAGAAACGGTTACAAAAAGCGATTAAAAACAATGAAAAGGAGATGGGTGAGCTTGGAAATTACAAGCATAATAGTGAATAAATTAATAAAATTGAATGAATATAATAGAGAGTTAAAAATGGCATTACATGTTAAAGAAGCATTTGATACTGATGTTGTAGTGGAGGTAATTTAAATAAAATTCTTATTTGAATGCAAAAAAGTCTTAGGAGACTAAGACTTTTTACAGAATGAATAAGATATAAAAAAAGACTCAAATAATATAACATAAAACGTTCCGAAATGTAACAAGACCCTTATCTGAAAATTAAAGAGCGTCGTGATAGAAGTGTGTTCATTGAGCAAGATTAATATAGAAAAAGGTTCATATCATATTGTATGTATGTTTTTAATGGTTGTGTGATTTTTAGACAAGATCGTTATTTTAATACATGGTATATAAACAAAGAAGAGCCTGATATGGCTCTCAGGCTCTTCCCTCAATAGCAAAGAGTAAGTCTTTTAATTACTCTTCTACTATAGAATACACCACGTTTGTCTATTTGTGTAGAAAAATGTCGAAAAATGTAAAGGTTCATGTCGAATTATACAAAGGCGAGGAAGTAAAATCGATAATTGGGCGCATGGTTATTAATCCAGGTTCTATGAAATTGTGGAATTATATATGCGTTTATTATTCTAAAGGTCTTAAAATGAAAATGGCCTAAGTAGAGAAACGATTTGAAAGTAAGGAAATTGTAAGAAATGTATAAGAAAAAAGAAATTTTTATTATATAGGATACAAATATAGAGAAGTGTAAAAGAGGGAGGGGAAATAGGATACATTTATACGAAAAACAAACTAGTAATAAGAGCATTCTAAATGAAAAGGTCTTTTATGGCACTAACATACATGTAAAAAAGAGAGGGTTTACCGTTTGTTATGACAGAATGGGGCTTGTAAAAACAATCAATATGAAGATGATATCTGTGTAGTTAGTAAGAAATACATTACAACCGCTCGTACTATATGAATAGAGGGGAAGAATGTCTTATGAAAATATATAGTCGACTTACATGTGTAGGGTTGGCATTTTTCATTGCCGGAAGTTCTTTAATCTATCTAACACCAACCTCAATTATAAAAGCAGATTCCACTCAAAATAAACTTAGTTCATTACAAATAAATACTCAACGGGATCGTACTTCCGTCAAACAAGCAATGCGGGATGTATTGCAACTTGGTTATCCAGGAATACTCGCTAAAACTTCTGAGGATAGAAAAACGTGGGGGTATGCAGCTGGGGTAGCGGATTTAAAAACTAAGAAACCGATGAAAACAGATTTTCGCTTTCGCATTGGTAGTGTGACGAAGACGTTCACAGCAACGGTTATCCTTCAATTAGCCGGAGAAAATCGATTAAATCTAGATGATTCAATTGAAAAATGGTTACCTGATGTCATACAAGGAAATGGATATGATGCTAAACAGATTACTATCCGTCAAATATTGAACCATACAAGTGGTATCGCTGAGTACTCAAGATCAAAAGAAGCTGATTTTACGAATACCAAAAGATTGTATACCGCTGAGGAGCTAGTGAAGATTGGAATCTCAGCACCTCCAGATTTTGCTCCAGGAAAGAGTTGGTCCTATTCAAATACAGGATACGTATTACTGGGTATGCTTATTGAAAAAGTAACTGGAAATAGCTATGCAGAAGAGATTGAACATCGAATTATTGAACCACTCGAATTGTCGGATACATTCTTACCTGGAAATTCAAGTATCATTCCAGGCACCAAGCACGCCCGTGGCTATGTCCAACATGAGGAGGGAAGTGAGCTAAAAGATGTTACGTATTTTAACCCAAGTATAGCTAGCTCAGCTGGCGATATGATTTCTACTGCAGACGACTTAAACAAATTTTTTTCTTATTTGCTTGGTGGCAAATTACTGAAAGAAAAGCAACTAAAACAAATGCTTACTACAGTTCCTACAGGAAAGGGAGGAATTAATGGATATGGTCTAGGAATCTTTGAAATTAAACTTCCTAACGGTATCCAGATATGGGGACATACAGGTGGCATTCCAGGGTTTGATACTTTTGCTGGAGGGACACATGGAGGTAGGCATATGTTGACCGTCAATTTGAACAGTATGGGTAGAGCTGAGAGTCCTGGTCTTTTTAAAAATATTTTACTTGCTGAATTTAGTAAGTAGATAGAAAGAAAAAATGTAATTTATGTGATGTTTGTAGTTGAACAAATAAGGAATGAAATCAATCATTTATCTAAGGAGGCATTTCTCTTATGGGAAATAAAACAATTTGGGGTATTAGCCGCTACCTTGGCTCTAACGATGATCCTACCAACAGGAGCGATAGCGTCTTCTAGCAGTAAGACTCCGGTTGTATCTAGCCAAGAAGTTGCTAGCAAGGATTTGGAGAAGATTGCTGCAGAGAACGCTGCACTGCTCACGAAGTCATATGAGACGACTAGCGTGCAGTATGCGCTGATTGATAATGGTAAACTGATTTTGTCGGGCCAGACAGGTAAGAACGACATAGAAGGGAAAGAGCCACTAACCAAAGATACTCTATATGGAATTGGTTCAACCAGTAAAGTATATACGGCTGCGGCTGTTATGAAACTAGTAGACGAAGGAAAAGTTGATTTGGATGCTCCTGTTGCCCGCTATATTCCTGATTTCAAAATGAAAGATAAACGATATAAGCGTATTACACCGT
>NZ_MAOE01000073.1 GCF_001884185.1 Bacillus albus | reverse complement strand
ACCATTCAGTTCAACCAGAAGGACAGTGGAGTTTAAAAATACGTGAGTGGTGTTGTGCTTCATGCAATAGCCATCACGATAGGGATGTAAATGCTTCGATAAATTTATCAAGATGGGTAAAATAAAAGCTTGATAATAGGAGGTAACCATACTGCCTCGTGTGGAGTGTTATACCCCTCGTCCCTTTGGGGTTGCGAGAACACGATGAAGCACTAACTTGTGTAAATTTGATTGAATTGTATAGATTTAGTTAAGTTTATCGTATCGGTAATATAAAAATGAACTGGAAAAAAGGCGGATTATGGATTATTATTTTTTTTATTGTAAAAGGTACGATTTCTACACTTTTACTTGTCACAGGTGCTAAATATTTTAATTTATCATACATGCAACTTTTCGCACTAGTACTGATCTTATTACTGATTTCTCTCATAAGCCGAAAATTGCTGCATAGACATAAACAAAACAAAAAGCAAAAAGAGCTAAATATATAATGAAGCCCCAGAGACCTTTGGATTTCTGGGGTTTTATTTCGATACTTTTTCCATATGCATATGAACTTAACAGAACAAAATGCAACGGTTACTTTTATATAAGGATGGAAGAATCTTTACCTTGGAGCTACAAACATTCATACATTATGCTCGTTTTTCAATTGGTAGTTTAAAAGTAAATGTACTGCCTTCTCCTAATTTACTTCCAACCGTAATTTCTCCTCCGTGTAGTTCTACAATCCATTTTACCATCGACAATCCTAAACCTGTGTTTCCGGCGCTTGAAGATGTTCGTGCTGCGTCAACTCGATAGAATCGGTCCCATATTTTCGTAATATGTTGCTCGCTGATGCCAATGCCATTATCGGAGACTTTACCTATTATGTTATTTCCATCACGGGACAGTTGCATATGCACAGTGCCGTTCGCTTTGCTATAAGCAATCGCATTCGTTAGTAAATTCATTAATAAACGCATCATCAATGTTTGATCTGCTTTTATAAACAGGTTTTCCTCTATATGAGTTGTGATATCAATCGATGCTTCTTGATCCATTAATGAAAGCTCTTCTACAACGATTTCCGTTAATTCACTCATATTGATGCATTCAAATTGGAAAGTATTATGGTTTCCTTGGTCAACTCTTGCTAACAATAAGAGTTGGGATAGTAGCGCGGACATTTTACGTGATTGCTTTAAAATGACTTCTAACGATTCTTCCATTTCTTTCGGGTTATTCCTCTGTGATAAAGCGTATTCACATTGTGAAATAATAACAGATGTTGGTGTTCTTAATTCATGAGATGCGTCAGATGTAAATTGTTTTTCACTTTCGAACGATGTCTCCAATCGCTCAAACATTTTGTCAAAGGTTTGTGCTAAATGATACATTTCGTCCTTCGGTGAACCTTGTAAATGAATTCTCTTCGAAAGGTCTTTACCATCACTAATTTTACTGGCTGAATCACTCATTTGTTGCACAGGTCGAAACGCTCTTTGCGTAATAAAATATCCTCCCACTGCCGCAATGAGAATAAGTAATGGGAATGAGATGAGTGTTATGACGATAAGCGTATTCATCGTTGACGATAATTGGCTCATAGTCATTATTCCACGAATCCAGACTGGCTCATCGCCGCCTGTATTATGGAGAAAATCATATACAATCCATTCTTTATTACCGTCTTTAATGGTTTGTATTTCATCGGATTTCAGCGATATCTTTTTATTAAAGCTTGTTGGACTATTACCTGCCAGCAGCTCACCTTGTTTATTATAAATGATGATATTTACTCCATCTTCTAAGGGTTCAAAATCATCGTCCATCTTTAATTGTCCATGCTTATATTCAATATCTTCTATGCTTTCTTTTACTGTGCTCTTCAATTGATCTTTCATATTAAAAAGCAAAACTTTATCTGAAGAAGTTAAAATAAAAGCTAACACGAGTGCCATAATAATTACAATTAGCCCTGTATACCACAGGGTTACTCTCATTTTTATTGATAGTCTTTTCATGATTCTACTCGCAATACGTAACCAGTTCCTCGTACTGTATGAATTAACTTCGTTTCAAACTGGCTATCAATTTTTTTACGAAGATAGCGGACGTAAACATCAATAATATTCGAGCCACCTTCATAGTCGTAATTCCACACATGTTGCTCAATTTTATCTCGTGTCAGCACAACTTCTTTATTACGAATCATATATTCTAAAATAGCAAATTCTTTACTGGAAAGAGTGATAACCTGGTCTCCTCTTGTTACTTTATGCATATTACAATCTACCACTAGGTCAGCGATTTCAAACACATTAGATGTGTTTCCTGTATTTCTTCGCATTAACACGCGAATTCTTGCTAACAGTTCGTCAAAAGCAAATGGTTTTACTAAATAATCGTCCGCACCTAAGTCGAGTCCTGTTACGCGATCGTCAATTGTATCTTTAGCTGTAAGAAGCAAGACAGGAGTTGTGTTATTGTCCGCGCGTAATTTTTGTAATACTTGCAAACCATTTATTCCGGGAATCATAATGTCAAGCACAATCAAATCGTAGGTAGCCATGTTTATATAATCCAAGGCATCTTCTCCATCCCCACATGCGTCGACACTATAATGTTCTGCATTTAATCGTTTTACTAATATATTTTGTAAGTCTTGTTCATCTTCGACAATAAGAACTCGCATTAACATTCTCCTTTTTTTTCTTATTTATATGTATCACTATAATTCCAAAACATTAAAGAAAGATTAGAAACGATTTAATTATATCATTTTATCCAGCATTAACGGGCAGTAAGACTCCTCCTTCAAAATTCGGCGAATGCGAGGGAGTTAGGGGGAGTCGGGCTACCCGTAAAAGTCTTCACTTTATTTTTTTGTACATTAATCTTCCTTTAATGTTTGTTCAGTAATATAAAGGCAAGGATAAGGTGCACTTGTAAAGGGAGGAAAACAGAATGAAAAAGTGGATGTTAATTGGAGTAATGTCTTGTTTATTCTTAACAGCTTGTTCTACTCAAGCTGATAACAATACAGAAGTACAACAACAGAAAGTGGAAAATGATACATTGCAAAAAGAAAGTTCTCAATTACAACAAGAACCAATCAAAACACAAGCTGCTGCCAATGATACGAAGCAAATACAAGATTTCAAAAACGAAGTCGCAGCTATCGTTGAAAAGGCAAATAACACGAAACCAGTTGGAGCAAAAGAAGAAAACTTAAATACGTACTTAGCAACGAAAAAAGAAATTGATCAATTGGATGACAAGATAGATTTATCCGATAATCAGCTAGAAGCAGATTATCACGCTGGAACGATAACGATTGAACAATATAAAGCGCAAGAAAAAGAATACGATATACTGGAAGATCAATTAGAGCAAGCAGAAAATGCGCTTGAAGCAAGATTTGGAATAGATGATTAATCATGAAGGAGTGGATGAAAATGTTAAAACATAAAAAGAAAATAATAATAAGTGTAATTGCTATTTTAGTAAGTGGTATTGCGATTGTTGGTGGATATTATGGTATGGGTTACAATTATGCCAAAAAGAACGAAAACTACACAGAGAAACAAGTTCGTGAAATTGCTTTAGCTCATACAAATGGAGAAATTATGAATGTGAAAAAAGAATTCGAATTAGAAGATGACAAATTAGCACAATCTACATTTGAATATGAAGTGGAAATCAAAACACCTGATAATCTGTTAAATAGTTTAAAAGTTAGTGCTAGAACAGGTACAATAGAAATTAATAATGAAGATTGAAAAAATATCGACAAATAAAATATCGTATATTTGAAGAAATCCAATAAGCTGTCCATATGGGCAGCTTATTTACATAATTCTTGTTTTCGGTAGCGAAGAAAAAGACGGTTCCCTAATTTCACAAGGGAATCGTCTTTTTTGTTCTATGGATCTATGCATTTTTTATACGTTCTTATCCTGGTGCGGTTTTAGGATTTTTGTCTGTTATTGGATTAACCAAAAAAATGTATAAAATCTTGTATACCCTTAGTGTGGTTTTTTCCGAAATACTGACGGTACCCCATCGCTATCAATTTAAGCTCATACAATGTCAATTATATTAGGGGGGTGTTTCAGTTCTCGTTTCTTTTTCATAAGCAGTAATTGCCGCATTTGAAACATAGTAGAAGAACAAAGTAGAATGGCAATCAATTGCCCATACAAATGGCATTCCAATCGTTCTCGTTTTATCTTTTTACAATGGTGAATATGAAATAATGACTTCCACTTATAAGAATGTGAAGAAGTGCTGATGCCGGTTGGAACTGTGGCAAAGGTTGAGGGTGGAATCTAAGGGAATATCAGAGATGTGCATGAAAGGTTATTAATCCATCTTCTATGAAATCGTGGGATTATATATGCACTTATTATCCTGGAGATTTAAAATAAAACCTACCTAATCATAGAAGTGATTTGAACGTAAGGAAATTGTAAGAAATGGATAAGGAAAAAGAAATTTTTATTGTATAGGATACAAATATAGAGAAGCGTAAAACAGGGGGGGAATAGGAGATATTTATACGAAAAACAAACTAGTAATAAGATCATTCTAAATGAAAAAGTAATTTATGGTACTAACATACGTGTGAAAAAGAGAGGAGTTATCCTTGGTTATGACAGAATGGTGCTTGTAAACACAAACAATATGAAGATGATCTCTGTGTAGTTAGTAAGAAAGAATATACAGCCGCTCATACTATATCAATAGAGGGGAAGAGCGTCTTATGAAAATATATAGTTAACTTCCATTTGCAAATTTGGGACTTTTCATTGCCGGAACTTCTTTATTATACCTAATACTAACCAAAATTATAAAAACAGGTTCCACTCAAAATATACTTAGTTCATTACAAATAAGTACTCAACGAGATCGTACTTCCATGAGATACATTGCAACTTGGATACCACGGGATAATTGCTAAAACTTCCCGGAGTACAGAAACGTGGGGATATGCAGCTGGTGTAGCGGATATAAGAACTAAGAAATCGATAAAAACAGATTTTTACTTTCGTATTGGAAGTGTAACGACTTAAACAATTTTTTCTTATTTGCTTGGTGGCAAATTACTGAAAGAACAGCAAATAAAACAAATACTCATTACAGTTCCTGCAGGAAAGGGAAGAATCAATGGATATGGTCTAGGAATCTATGAAATTTAACTTCCTAACGGTGTCCCGATATGGGGACATACAGGTGGTATTTCAGGATTTGATACTTTTGCTGGAGGGATACATGGAGGTAGGCATATGTTGATCGTCAATTTGAACAGTATGAGTAGAGCCGAAAATCTAGGTCTTTTTAAAAGTATTTTACTTGTTGAATTTAGACGGTAGGGATAAAGGCGGGATAGTAGTTTATGTGATGTTTGTAATTGAACAAATAAAAGATGAAATCGATCATTTATCTAAGGAGGAATTTTTCTTATGGAAAATAAATTATATGGGGTGTTAGCCGCTACCTTAGCTCTAACGATGAGCCTACCAACAGGAGCGATAGCGTCTTCTAGCAGTAAGATGGCGGTTGTAGCTAACCAAGAAGTTGCTAGCAAGGATTTGGAGAAGATTGCTGCAGAGAACGCTGCACTGCTCACGAAGTCCTATGAGACGACTAGCGTACAGTATGCGCTGATTGATAATGGTAAACTTATTTTGTCAGGGCAGACAGGTAAGAACGACATAGAAGGGAAAGAGCCACTAACCAAAGATACTCTATACGGAATTGGCTCAACCAGTAAAGTATATACGGCTGCGGCTGTTATGAAACTAGTAGACGAAGGGAAAGTTGATTTGGATGTTCCTGTTGCCCGCTATATTCCTGATTTCAAAATGAAAGATAAACGATATAAGCGTATTACACCGCGTATGCTGTTGAATCACTCCTCGGGTTTGCAAGGTTCGACGTTCAATAATGCATTTTTATTTAAAGATAATGATGCTTATGCTCATGATATCTTGTTGCAACAATTGTCCAACCAAAACTTGAAGGCAGACCCTGGTGCGTTCTCAGTATACTGTAATGACGGTTTTACAATGGCTGAGATCTTGGTAGAAAGAGTCAGTGGTATGAGTTTTACTGAATTTCTACATCAAAAGTTTACAGAGCCATTAAAACTGAATCATACGATAACATCGCAAGACAAATGGGAAGACGAAAAGCGGGCTGGACTGTATTCTCCGACATACCAGGGACAGCTTCCAAGTGAAATGGTGAATGTGATTGGTACGGGAGGAATCTCTTCTACTGCAGAAGATGTGGTGCGATTCTCACAAATATTTATGGGACAGGGAAAAGAAATTCTCTCTAATAAAGCAGTCAAGGCGATGGAACAAGAAGAATATAAAAAAGGAATGTGGCCGGGAGATAGCGGAAATGTGTTCAACTATGGTCTTGGCTGGGATAGTGTGAAACTATACCCATTCAGTGAATATGGGATAAAAGCGTTGACTAAGGGTGGGGATACGATACTGCAACATGCTACATTGGTCGTGCTTCCAGAACAGAAGATGGCAGCAGCTGTATTGTCCTCCGGCGGCTCCAGCATGACAAATCAACTGTTGGCAAACAAATTACTGCTAGCTAGGCTTAAAGAAAAAGGGACAATTAAGGAGATAAAACCAGATAAATCCTTCGGCAAGCCAGTCAAGGCTAAAGTGCCCCAAGACGTGGTAAAAAAAGCAGGAT
>NZ_MAOE01000072.1 GCF_001884185.1 Bacillus albus | reverse complement strand
GGCTGAGATCTTGGTAGAAAGAGTCAGTGGTATGAGTTTTACTGAATTTCTACATCAAAAGTTTACAGAGCCATTAGAACTGAATCATACGAAAACATCGCAAGACAAATGGGAAGATAAAAAGCGGGCTGGATTGTATTCTCCGACATACCAGGGACAACTTCCCAGTGAAATGGTGAATGTGATTGGTACGGGAGGAATCTCTTCTACTGCAGAAGATGTGGTGCGATTCTCACAAATATTTATGGGACAGGGAAAAGAAATTCTCTCTAATAAAGCAGTCAAGGCGATGGAACAAGAAGAATATAAAAAAGGAATGTGGCCGGGAGATAGTGAAAATGTATTCAACTATGGTCTTGGATGGGATAGTGTGAAACTATACCCATTCAGTGAATATGGGATAAAAGCGTTGACTTGGGGATACGATACTGCAACATGCGTCATTGGTCGTGCTTCCAGAACAGAAGATGGCAGCAGCTGTGTTGTCATCCGGTGGTAGCAGTATTACAAATCAATTATTGGCAACAAATTTACTGCTAGCCACGCTTAAAGAGAAAGGGACGATTAAGGAAATAAAACCAGACAAATCCTTCGGCAAGCCCGTCAAGGCTAAAATGCCTCAAGATGTGTTAAAAAAAGCTGGTC
>NZ_MAOE01000071.1 GCF_001884185.1 Bacillus albus | reverse complement strand
ATTTCAAAATAGAAATTACGAAGAAGGGAGAACTGTTTTTACCAACTAAACCGGAAGAAAAATATGTATATACGGCAGATGGAAGCTTCATAAATGAGATGGGTGCTTCAAAGCTTAACTTCGTAACTGAGAAGAATGGAAAAGTTTATTTGAGAGAGAGCAAGTATGTATTATCACCGGGATTGGGGCAAAATGTGCTGACTCACTATTTAGCTCAGAAATTAGAAAACAATGTGTTACCGAAGAAAACAGCTGCTGCATGGGCGAAGCGTGAGGGTGGCAAGTTCTACCTTGTTAACGAAAAATTTAATTCTATGAACTATCTAGGACAACTAATGCCTCTTAACACACAAATTACGCTCAAGAATGGGTATTGGGATGTCAAAAAAATTACAGATCCGAATACGGCGACGCATCAAATTCAGATTCCTGTGTTGAATGGACGGGATACAATGGAAGCTCATTTCTATACAGAGGATGGTAATGAATATATGGAGATGGCCAGCTTTTTATACATCAGTGAATCTAACGTAAAGTCCCTTGATACAGGTCAAATATCGAAAGTTATACTGCAAGAAAATGGGCATGCGAAATGGTTTACGGTCCCGCAAGAGGCAGCAGGGAAAACGATGACCGTCAAGTTGCCACCGAAGAGTTCGTTCGCGGTATATGATGAAAAGGGAGCATGCGTCAATTTTACCGTTGTTAGTGATAACAACAAAGTAAAACTACTGGAGAACGGAAAGATTGTATTTGTTGGTGAACTGAATTCTGAATTTACAATCAAATTTAACTAGTTACAATTCAAAATAAACTTTAAAAAACAGCAAAACATAGAAAAGATGTTTTATTTGTATCTTACGCATTTCCTTTACAAAGAGGAATTCCACAAATGATATTACACTTAAACTCTTAACTTAATGGAGATGTGTATTAATTTTTATTCATGAATTTAAAGTATTCAATATGAGGGAATACGTTCACAAACGACGCTCTAGCGTCCTAACCAAAAAGGAACAGGAAAGAAAAATGAAATTTTATAGATTAATATTCCAATTATAACCTAGATATTTACATTTTAGCAATTAATTAGTATTATGTATTTGTTAAAAATATAATTTAAGGAGTAGATAAAATGAAAAAAAGAATTCTGATTCCTGTAATGAGTATAGGTTTTCTAGTCTTTGGTGCATTTTATAGTCCTGATCAGAATACGGTTTCCGCCCAAATTAATACTGAAAAATCATCCGTTAAAGAAAGTGAGTTTTGGCTTAGTAATGGAAATCCAATAAGATATATTCCACAGTACAATACCATTATTGGGACTGCTGATTTAAGTTCATCTACGGCAGGAAAAAGAAGCTATGTAGTATTTGAGTTTTATAATTTACGAGGTGATTTATCACATGTAGCAAGTGCCAATATTCTTCATCGTTCGAATCCTCAAAAATTCTCAGTTCCTATAAAATATTTAGAAGAAGGAAGTTATTCCATAAAAGTCAAGGTTATAAACGCAAAGGTAGATCCAAAAACCATTAAATTTGTTCATAGATAGTAATGTGTTAATGTCATTCAATACGTAGTACAATCTAGTGGTTTAAATAGCATAAAGACACCTTTTGGTGTCTTTATGTATATAAGGTCTCACTACCCTATGAGACTAGTAGGATCTTGTATACTATTTATTATCCGATCCATCAACTTTATTGTAAACATTTTAGATTTCTCAATAAAACCAACAGTATTCCATTCGTCACCATAATGGGCATACTTGTATTTGTTGGTGAGACTTCTTATAGAGTAATTAGCAATTATTAAATTACTCTATATAGAGGAGTATCACATCCTGGTAAAGTGTTATTTAAGTGAATTATAGAGAGAATAATTAAAGTGTCGGTTGATAAAAAAGAGGGAGAAGGCATTTTTATATCGACACAAAAGAAAATAAATACAAATATAGAAAAAATATACAAAATTAAAGATGAAAATCCTTTTATATCTACTTCTCTTTCATTTATCCGTTCTATGCATAATGAAGATTATAAATCTGCATTTCATTTAACTTCTCGATCATTACAGAAAATAATATCTGAAAAATGGATGAAGAGTTATTGGGAAAACCTTCCTATACAATTACAATCAGGCTCTTTTATAGAAATTGGAGAGGTTACACTAAAAGAGAAGAATTCCGTTCATACAAATGTAGAGATCCAATTAGTTTTTGAACGATTTACCGTACCATTATTAATAAAACTAGATCCATCTGGAAAAATAGATGATTTTCAACCCAGTATGTCATTGGGTCCCGTTGCAGATCGACCATCATATAGTAGGCCTGAATCATTTATTGATAAAGAAGTAGTAGTTGGAAGTGGTGCATTTCCATTACCAGGAACATTATTAGTTCCAAAGGGAAAAGGACCTTTCCCAGCGGTTATTCTTGTTCACGGAGATGGAGCAGCCGATCAGGATGAAACAGCATATGCTTTAAAACCATTTCGCGATTTAGCTGAGGGTCTTTCCTCGAAAGGAATTGCTGTCCTTCGCTATAATAAACGAACCTATGAACATGGATTGAAAACAGAACTTAGCCCTTTTTATACAGTTGATAAAGGTACAACAGATGATGCTCTTTTTGTGACTCATTTTCTTCAAAATGAACCTATGATAGATAAGAATCAAATTTATATTCTTGGTCATAGTCTAGGTGGAATGATGATTCCAAAGATGATTGAAAAAGACCAAAATCAAAATATTGCTGGGGCAATTGTGATGGCAGGAGCGGCCCGTACAATTCAAGACATCGCTTTAGATCAATTGGAGTATCGTCTTTCTATTGGAGCAATAAAACCAGAAGAATATAAATTTTACAAATCACAGATGGAATTATTAAATGACCCTAATTTCTCTAGTCAGAATCCTCCAAAAGATTTTCAATTAGGATCACCAGTATATTGGGATTCCATCCGTAAAATTAAAGCAGCAGAAATGTCACAAAAACAAAAAACACCGCTTCTTGTTCTTCAAGGGGAAAGAGACTATCAAGTTCAATCAAAAATTGAAATTCCCCTTTGGAAAGAACAATTAAAAGAGCGAGATAATGTTGATTTTCGACTATATCCAAAGTTAAATCACTTCTTTACAGAAGGAGATGGAGAGTTAAGTAAACCGGATGAATATTATAATCCTTCTAATATCCCTGAGTATGTTATAAATGATATTGCTACTTGGGTCCAAGGAAGATTGAAATAAAATTAGCAATCATATTTTCTAATAGCTATTTTCAGTTCTTAAGACAGAATCATTTTTAATAAGATGTATATAATTATATTTTGATGTGAAGCTTTTCTCAGTTCTTCAATCCCATGCTAGAACCTATTTAGTATTAATTAGTACAAAATTCTGTTGCGGGGGTAGCTGTATTACATTAGATTGATAGTATTGTAGATGGGTCCTTAAAAAAGAAGCAAAGAGGGAAGAATCACCAATATTCTTCCCTCTTTGCTTAGGGTTTCTATATTAATAAATATAGAAGATTATAAAATGTTGGATGCAACAAACAGTTTACATTTAAAATTATAGCAAGAGTAACAGGTAATTTTTATGAAATATACGTGTCTAAAGAGGTACACAAAAAACCTAAATATGGTAATACCAGATTACTATTAAACTAAGAAAATACATCTATATCACAATTTTATCTGTTTCTTGACAGGCTGAGTGGATAAAGAATATTAGAAAATTTCAACTTGAGCTACAGTATCTGTGGTAGCACTTGCTCCTCCTGTAGTTACCTTTAGTGAAATACGATCACCTGTTAGAAATGTCACCGAAATATCATTATTTACATTGGAAGTTTGAGTACCAGTTAGTGAAACAGTAAGAGGTGTATCTACACCATTTTTTCGAATTGTCAAAGTGACTGTGTTTGTCCCCCCAGGTGCAGTTAATGCTTGAATTGCTAAAGATTTTATTACTGCTTTTTGACCTAATCGTAGAAAGACCTCTGTAGTCGAGACAGCAGCCGTCCCAGGCCGATAAAAACGAGTTGCGCTATTTGGTAAACTACCAGGGTCTGCCCAAACAAGGAATGTAGGTTGTGAAATTGTGGAAAAACCAAAATTGTTAGCACTTGAGTTTTGAAGATTTGTTGAACTTAAAATCAAAGTTCCAGCGGTTTGAGAAATATCTGCAGTAGTACCTTGAATTGATGCTAAGCGTAAACTTAATTGTGCTCCAGTTCGATTTACTTCTGCACCGATATATGATCCAGATTCACCCGAACTAGTAGTAATTAAATTAATATCTCGACAATGAAAGTTATGTGGATTCGTGTTAACTAATAATGTTCTTTTATTGCCAAAGCCAATTGATCTAGTCGTTATTGTGGAAGCTCTTACTGTACTTATACTTTCATCAGGAGTTCCTGTTCCAAAAGAATGAATACCATAAACATTGGAAGTTCCGCTTGTTGAGGCAGCTGAATTATCTACTGTTACAACTGCGTTTCGTAATCTAGCTGTTAATGATGTGGTACCCGGAAAAGCAACCCCTGTTAAATTGACATGATTAACTGAAGTTAATAGTATAGTAATATCCTCAACCCTTGTATTTTCCCCCATTGTTAACACAGTTGTATTCGAGGTTACATTCTGTTGACGAATTGTTACAGTTAACAAGCTAATCCCTCTTAATGAATTTCCATTTGGAATGATTACTGTTTCATCATAAATTCCAGGAAATACAAAAATCGTTATTCCAGTGGCACCTATTGCATTAATTGCTGTTATGGCGCCATTAATTGTTTTAAAAGGATTCCCTCCAATGAAAGCCGTTGAATCATTTCCTGATTTCATTACTACAGCTGTATTAGCTCTAGATATCAAAACTTCATGTATACTCATTTAATCTCACTCCTTTACATTTCAAAAAAATTTTTAGAGCAAATGATATATACTTCCTTTTACTTTCAGCATGTGAAATGATTTCGGTAAATTTTAATTATTTCCCTTCATATCAAGAAATTGATTGATATGTGTTCAAATTAAGTTCAACTGTTTCATTTTCTTTTTGGAATGGTGGCCAATTAATTGTGCATAAAAAAGAGACACATTTTGTGTCTCTTAGGATTCTTGAATAGTATGAATGAAATAGTAGAGTTTTTACAAAAAAATATAGCATACCAAAGCAGTATCAAAAAAATCCACCCAATTGTAACTACTAAATATCTTAAAAATCCTACAAAAAAATGCATACATACTCCTATTAGGTATATTGTATACTATTTAAAGAAAATTTATTATGTCAAACTGGTGGTGTACATATGAATGGGTAAATTCATTTTCTAATTTGTTCCTCTATCTATCATAATTTCCGTGAAATTCTTAATAAACTGTTTTTGATTTAATTTTAATCCAATTCTAGCCCCCTCAGCTTTTGCACCTGGACGAAAATCTGCGACAGTCTGTCCCCTTAAAGATTCTAAATCAATCTCTACTTTTCGATACATGTATCGAAGAAAATCTGGATTAACAATTGCACTCATCGCAACAACATCATGTAAAGGAGCGCCTTTAATACTAGGGTTTAATTTTTTGTAGGCACTGAAATAATAATCATAAATTGGTTTAATTAATGATTTAAATGGGGTAGTAGTGTGTTCTGCAATATATTCAACTTCATTTGGAAGTAAAATAGCTGAATTTGTTACGTTTAAAGGAATTATTGTTAAATTTTTAGATTGATTAATTACAAACTGGGTTGAAACTGGATCTCCATATGCATTTGCTTCAGCTACAGGTGAGACGTTTCCTGGTTGAAGAAATACCCCGGACATTATGTATATTTCTTTTATGCTTTGCATTGCTTCTTTCCAAAGGTTTAAAGCGATTGCAAGAGAAGTGGACCTACCTACATCAACAATTGTTAATTCTTCCTTATATTTTTCAACAATTGACAGAATTAGACTAAAATTATGAATAGGAATTGATGCTACACTTTCTGGTGGTTGGATAGGTCCAAGTCCTTCTGAACCATGTATTTCTGGATAATAAGCAGTGAAACCATTAAGAAATGGTAAAGAGGCACCACTGATAACAGGGATATCTGTTCTTCCAGCTAATTGTAATAAGTAAACAGCATTTCGAGTCGTTTGTTCTTTTGTAACATTTCCATAACTTGTAACAATTCCAACAATCTCAATTTCAGGATGCAATAAACCATATATTATTGCCAAAGAATCATCTATACCTGGGTCTCCAAATAATAATACTTTTTTCAAGGGGGATTCTCCCTTCTTACATAACTTAATATTTACTAAGACAAGCTCTGTATTATATATGTAAGAAGAGCATATATTTATGATTTATATTTTTAAAAATTGTTATTGTTGGAGTTTTTCGTTTTCATTTAAATGTTTATATTAATGTAATAGCATGTGATAATAGACATGTTTGTTTAGAAAAACCTAGTTTATGTAGAAATAAAATTGCCTTTTTATTACTTATTTCACTTGAGGGGTTTTTCTGAAATGCTAGCCGTAAGCCTATAAAGAACCTTCAATTTATGCTCTCTTCATATGCTATTTTAGAAAGGGATATTATGATGAAAAAAAGTAGTATAAATATAAGCATATCAATTTTAATACCCATTTTATTAATGATATGTTTTATTAATGTTAAATACAGAATCATATTAACTGCATTATTTGGAGCTTCGATTTTTTTAACAGCATTTCTTTGTGCGATTGGATTTATCCTAGCTGTTTTATCATATATAGAAAACAAAAATATTTGGGCAAAAATCGGAATAATGTTAAACGTATTGGTATTTTTTATTCCTCTTATTTGGATTTTTTGGATGCAGTGGGTAGTTTAGATTTATGGGTACCACTTTTATTGTTGATAATTGTAAATATTATAGATATTTTTAATTCTTATATGAATTTCGGTTTGGATGTACTGGGATTAGAAGGTTTCATGATAGTTGTTTATTTAGTTTTTCCATTAATCTTTTTAGGGGTATTTTAATTGTGGTTGGTAAGTTTATAGAATATATTGTTAGCAAAAATAAGAAAAAAGAAAAGACACCTTAAGGTGCCTTCCTCCGACTTGAACCACTTTAATTTTAATAATATGTATTTCAAATATTATTTTACCACGTTAAGTAGTATTGTGCATTGAGAAATCCGGTATACCTCTTTATTTAAACGTAAAAAGTCCTAGTTCTCCTAGGACTTTTTGACAGAATGAAAATGATTCTAAAAAGGGACTTATATAATGTAATATATAAACATTTCATAAATATATCGTAAAAGTGAACAAAATCTATATTTTGTTTAAACTACTTATTCAGAGATTCTTCTAGCATTCCTTCTAGCTCTTTTTTGATTTCCTCAGGTTTCATTTGGTCCACTGGTTTATAATTCCCATTAGCATCATAGTTAGCTGAGTCTTTCTTAGGATCATATGTAGAGGTTGAACCTTGTCCTGACGAAGGTGTTGGAGCGGTATTATGACTTTCTTTATATTTTTTAGTTGGAGTCACCTTGTCTACTCGGTCCATATCTACTATATAATCATTTTTTGTATATGTTTCAAAATCGTTAATAAGAAGCCCTCTATACATAATATTCATAATATATGTATCTTTACCATAGAATATTTTGATGTCTTTGTAGTCACATTTGTTATTACCCCCACAAGAAACCTGATTATAAGATCCTATAATTTTGTCGAAGGCGTCGTTCATAGCTGCATATGTTTCCATTTTAGATAAATTGGAGAATTTTTCGTTTGCTTTTATTTGAACACTTACAGGTGTGTAATCATCTTTCTTTTCACCAGCTTTATAAGTAACTTTTTCAATGTATGGTCCTAACTGACTATCTTCTAATTTATCTTTAGTAGCCGTCTCAACTTCTTTCATGTCTGCTGAACATCCCGTAAACACAAGGCACGTAGCAGCTAATAATCTCCCTATAAATCCTTTCTTCACATACATCACCCCTAATTTCATTTATGTCTGAGAGTAAAATAAAAGCACTCTTTCGAGTGCTCGTGTTACGCAGATACAGTAGCTTTATCTTTACGGAAGATACCCATTAATCCACCGATTAGTAATAATACTCCTGGTAATAAGTAAATTAGAGAGATACAAATAAATCCTCCGATAGCAGCGACAGTCATCATAATGCCGCCAACTTTAGCTTTACTTCTCACCATAACAGAACCAATGATTCCTAACACAGATAGAGCAACAGCACCCCATCCTAAACCGATAACAGTGTTTGCACCATCAGCTTCTAAAGCAGATCCAAGCCCACCGATAAATAATGCGATAAATGCACATAGGATTCCAAAAATCCCACCAATAAGTCCTAATACAAATTCAGCTGTTCTTTTCATTTTAATTTCTCCCTATTTAGCTACGTCAAATTCGAATTTGACAGATTTTTCATCAAATGTAAATGTTGGTTTGAATGTACCTGTGAATTTAGCGCCTTCTGGAACATCAAATAACATTTTGTTAGTGATTTGGTTACCTGGTGCGATATTTTCATTCACGAAAGTATTTTCTCCACCGAAGTATTCTTTGAATTGATTACCTTCAGCATCAGCAATTTTTAATTCAGAAGTTCCGAAATATACATCCTTCTTACCATTATTTTTAGCATTGAAAGCGATTTCTAGAACTTTCCCTTTTTCAGGTTTGATGTATTCGTTAGGTTCAACGAATTTAGCTGAACTGAAAGTTAGTTGTAGACCATTAACTTCTACTGTATCCCCGATTTTATAAACTTTATTTTCAGTAGATGCTTTTTTATCTTTCTTTTCCTCTTGTTTAGGTGCATCGTTTTTACTTACTTCTTTAACTTCTGTTTCACCACATGCAGCTAAACTAAAAGCAAGTGCTCCTACTAAAGCAATTGTACCCATTTTTTTGTACATTTCCGTTCCTCCAATTATGTAAAATGTAAGATTTCCAATATTATCATAGCAAACAATCCATCATAATATTGTCATATTTTGTCGAACGAAAATAAAAAAAGAGAGCCGAAGCCCCCGTTGGATAAATCGGCAAAATAATGTGAAATTTTAGCTATGGCAAATGGGGTCTCGCCAACAAAACGCGAATTTCATATGCTAACGGGTATCACCTGAATTTTTGGAAACTCCCACGCTAAGAGCATACAAGATTTTATACAGTTTTTCGGATAATCCAGTAACAAACAAGAACTTGAAAACGGCACGATGATAGTAATGTATAAAAAGATGAATAGAGTTATAGAAAAAGAAAAAGGCGAATTCCTCTTGAAAGTAGGGATTTGTCTTTTTCTTGCTACTGATAATGAGAAGTTATGTCTGCAAATCTTCTATAGTTTATACATAAAAAACTTTAAAACTATTACTAAATCAAGTCACGATCTACATTGGTATATTTATGGATTTTGTTTCCGTATAACACTTTCTTTGGATTTATAACAATAATTAAAACCGCAACTATAAAATAAAAAATTGCATTGTACATTATTAATTCAATTAATTGACCATTTAATATGCCTATAAAAAAATTAAAGAAAAAGTGGATGATAATTGGAATAATCAAATTGTGATTTAAATTATAAAATGTTGTCATGATTATAGTAGTAGATATAATTGCAATCATAAAAAACAAAATATATTTGATTAAATTAATGCCTGTAAAACCAGTAGTAAATCATATAGGAAAATGCCACATTCCCCACCAAAAACCGATAATTATTGAAGATTGTAATGGTGAATATTTTTTTGAAGTTTTATTAGTGTAAAACCTCTCCAACTTAATTCTTCTCCTAGAGGTCCGGATACAATAGTTTTAACCAAGTAATAAATTAACACACCCCATGAAGTTCTATTAAAAAACGAATCTGCTTCACTGTTAATTGAAACGAGAAACAACATCGTCAAAAATATAATAATTTGTATCGCACTTACAGTAACAACTATAGGTAACCTAATTTTATTTTTAAATCTATCTTTTATGAATTGAATGAAACTCTGATTAGGATAGAGTTTCTTAAATAGCAACACAAAAGCAAAGGTGGAAGACCAAGCTGAATAGCATTACATCAAACATCCAAACTGGAAAATCTAATAACTTTATGAATCCTACAAGAAGAAACAATGGCCAAAAATAATGTTGGTTAATAAAATAAAACTTACCACTGGTTTTTTCATTTTTTCATCTTCATTCACATACAATCTCACCTTAAGTTGAATTTTAATAATCATATAATTTACTTTTTAGTACATCATTATAATAATGCCAAATTTCCTTTCTATTATATCTGTATTTTTTGAAAATATTACTAGTTAAATTACAACTATCTCCTGTTAGGACCTTTTCTATATTTTATGGATGGTATCGATGGAGCGAAGAAAAAGTGGAGCATGTTTCAAAAAGAAAGCAAAAAAATACGCAACTGTCGCATTGCACGTTTCATTAGTAATCGTTAGCGCTATTATATCCCGCCATTATGATAACCATAATATGTTGACTAGGAGATATTATAGTTTTTTAAAATTTAAATGGGAGATATTTATTGTGAGGATAAGGGGGGAACAAATTTTGAAAACTATTAAAAATTCACTAGTATTTGTTCTATGTTTGGTGGTTCGTGGTGGTTGTTTTACAAGGGAGGGGAGGATTGTTGGTGGTAAAATTCATGGAGGTTCAAATAGTATAGATGTGAAGTATAAAAAATTCACTGGTTTTGCAACTCAAGATATGAATGTTAAAAAAGGTGAAAGCTGGATATTCTCTTTTGGTGATAAAACTAAGCAGGGAACCATAAAAGCTTATGTTTTAGATTCAAATGATAATACAATACTAGAAGTTAATAGTAGAAAAAGTAAAAATATAAAGTAAATAAAGATGACACATAACAAGTTAAAATTATAACAGAAGAACATGAGGGGGAATTTAGAATATCATGGAAACTAATTTAATAAAAAGACACTTTATAAAGTGTCTTTTTATACATTGACATACTATGAAAGAAAATGTAGTGATTAATCAAAATATGTTGGATGCTTCTTGGTTGGTTTTATTATAACATTGATATCAATAATTTTAAATGAGATTTTTCATATATATAGATTATTTTATATTTATGCGTGCCGCTCGTCATCTTCTTTTCGTTTTCATATTTTGTTATTCTGATTTGCAATAAAGATAATGAGTTAGTAAGTTAGAATCAAGTAAAGAATATAAAAAGAACCATGGGAAATATTATTAATTGTAGGCACTCCTTAAAGGAGGATGCGATGGATCTTTTGATTAGAGAATTAGATGTAAATGATTTAGACAATTCACTTGAGATTGATGATAGTTTTATAGTGAGTTCTCGGTTCATTCTTTCTCTTTCAAAAATAAATAAAAGGATAGAATATACATTAGAAGGCGTTCCAAGTTATTAGAAAAGCTATTTACACAATCAATATGATGAACTGGTATGCAAAGAATATATAAAACTAAATAATTATTCAAAAAAACTGTGCATAAAAACCTGCATT
>NZ_MAOE01000070.1 GCF_001884185.1 Bacillus albus | reverse complement strand
ATTTCAAAATAGAAATTACGAAGAAGGGAGAACTGTTTTTACCAACTAAACCGGAAGAAAAATATGTATATACGGCGGATGGAAGCTTTATAAATGAGAAGGGTACTTCCAGGCTTAACTTTGTCACTGAGAAGAATGGAAAAGTTTATTTGAGAGAGAGCACATATGAATTATCACCGGGATTGGGGCAAAATGTGATGACTCACTATTTAGCCCAGAAATTAGAAAACAATGTGTTACCGAAGAAAACAGCTGCTGCATGGGCGAAGCGTGAGGGTGGCAAGTTCTACCTCGTTAACGAAAAATTTAATTCTATGAACTATCTAGGACAACTAATGCCTCTTAACACACAAATTACGATCAAGGATGGGTATTGGGACGGCAAAAAAATTACAGGTCCGAATACGGCGACGCATCAAATTCAGATTCCTGTGATGAATGGGCGGGATACAAAGGAAGCCCATTTCTATACAGAGGATGGTACTGAATATATGGAGATGTCCAGCTTTTTATACGTCAGTGAATCTAACGTAAAACCCCTTGATATAGGTCAATTATCGAAAGTTACACTGCAAAAAAATGGGCATGCCAAATGGTTTACGATTCCGCAAGAGGCAGCAGGGAAAACGATGAATGTGGAGTTGCCATCAGGAAGTTCATTCGCGGTGTATGATGAGAATGGAGTATGCGTCAATTTTACCGTTGTGAGCGGCAATAACAACGTGAAACTACCAGAGAACGGAACGGTTGTATTTGCTGGTGCACCGAACTCAGAATTTACAGTCGCATTGAACTAGCTACAACTCGGGGTAGACTTTAATAAAACAGTACGACATGGAAAAGATATTTTATTTGTATCTTAAGTATTCCCTTAAATGATATTACACTTAAATTCTTAGCTTAATAGCAATGGGATCTCGTCCACATTTTAACGAAAATATACGCTAAGCAAATTCCAACATAAAGCGAGCCGAATTTTCTACTCTTAAGAAAAATTTCGGTTCGTTTTATGGTTTCATGACAAGTTGTTACTGAACAATAAAGTTCTTTATTGGAACAGGCTACTTTCTTCAACAATCGGGCCAGATTGTTGAAGAAGAAATATAATAAAAATGCTTTTGATTGTTTTATTAAACGAATTAAACCGCAAAAAACAAGAAGAATTCCTCCCTTTTTACTAGTACACTAAATCCTATAAAAGGGGGGAGATCATGAACAATAAAGCCATTGGATTATTTCAAGGAATTGCGTTATACATTTCAGCTATTCTAGGATCAGGTGTCCTTTTTTTATCGGGGGTAACGGCCTCAATAGCGGGCCCTGCATCTATTGTATCCTGGTTTATCGTTATTATAATTAGCTTTCCGCTTGCTTATTCCTTTGCTAGTTTGGCACGGATATATCCTGATTCCGGTGGAGCAGCAACCTTTGTTAGAAATGCTTTTGGATATCATCTTGGCAATATCGTTGGGTGGTTTTATTTTGTAACAGCAGCAGTTGGTCAAACGATTGTATCTTTAACTGGTGCTTTTTACGTCAGTCAGGCATTTGGATTTTCGCATTTTGAAACAATTTTAATTGCCGTCTTTATTTTGGTAATTGCAGGTGTTTCCAATTATTACGGCGTAAATGTTAGTGGTAAAGTTGCATTGATTTTAAGTTCTTTATTACTGATTCTTTTAGCGTCAGCTGTATTTGTGGCGTTTCCAAGAATACAATGGGGAAATTTTACTCCCTTTGTTCCAAATGGATGGTTTTCTGTCGGGAACGCTATAACGGTTATCTTTTGGTCATTTTTCGGTTGGGAGGCGATTTGTAATTTGGCTGAGCACTTTAAAAGACCAGAAAAAGATATTGTCAAAGGAGCAGTTATTAGTGCAGTTGTCATTGGATTATTATTTTTAGCGCTAAGCCTTGTCACTATTGGAACGGCCACGTATGGCAGTCAAGAAAGCAACCTGTCTCCTATTGGTGTTATAATGGGAGATACAGTAGGCGGAGGTGCCAAAGTCGTTACAGCTGTTTTAGCTTTAATTATTTGTACAGGGACAGCGAATGCTTTTGTAGCCAGCCTAACGCAATTAGGATATTCATTAAGCAGAGATGGTGCTTTCCCAAAATTTTTCTCAAGGCTGCATGCAACTACTCAAATTCCAAGACAGATGGCATTGTTTGTTATCTGTTTTTCGGTAGCAGGTGTGTTAGTGACAAAAGCTTTGTCACTAACGTTTGATGATATTTTGTTTATACCGACTTCTCTTGGGATTCTAGTTTATGTTCTTTCAATGGCAGCAGGCGTTAAATTATTTAGGAAGAACACACCGGCATGGTGGGCATCGTTAATCTCTTTCATTTTATGTTTGCTGGTGATTCCATTTTTTCAATTGTATATATTTGTTCCGTTAATTGTCGTGGCTATATATGCGAGTTATATGATTTTGAGTAATAAGATTTTCGCCTACAAGGGAGGATTAAAATCTAATGAAGGATCAAAATAACCTTTCCAGAGATACCATGTGGAAAGCAACAGTATCATGTGATTCAGCGTATGACGGGATATTCTTTTACGCAGTCAAGACAACTGGAATTTTCTGTCGGCCTTCTTGCAAGTCTAAGGTTCCTAATTATGAAAATGTATCCTTTTTTTCAAATGCGCACGAAGCTCAAAAGGCAGGCTATCGCCCATGCAAAAGATGCCGATCAGATCTAAATATAAAAATATACGACCCGTTCGAATGCGTTTTGGAAGATACTATGCGATTGATAAAAAATAATTATGTTCAAAACATGTCTTTAAATGAAATTGCATCAAGGGTAGGAGTTAGTCGTTTTCATTTAAATCGGATTTTCAAAGAAAGAACAGGGTATACTCCTCGAATATATCTAGAAAGGATCAGAGTTAAGAAAGCAAAGGAACTGCTCTTGACAACGGTCTTTAATAGTACAGAGATTGGTTATCAAACAGGCTATCAAAGTGTATCTAGCTTTTATAATGCATTTAAAAGAAATACAGGATTTTCACCGAGTCAATTTCGTGCTTTCCATAGTGGAAATACCGTAAACCAAGAACTTGACTGAATTTACGTTCTTTAACAAAAGATAGCATGAATTAACAAGAGTGCTTTGTACTCATCGTATTTTTCAATAAATCATTACTGATTGATTAAAAGTAAACAACTTGGTATTGAACAATAATAAGCCATTTTTTCTCTGTTTTAGAATTGTAAGCTTTTTAATTCAATCCTCAACAAACGGGCAAGATTATTGAACAAGTTTTATGAACTTTAGTGGTAGCATCATTAGTGAAATGCTTTATAACAACTAATTAAGGGGGGAGAATATGAGAAATAACTTTCAAATCGTTGCGTTACAAGAGAAGGAGTTTAATAACCTATTTCTAATGAATGAAGAAGTATTAAAAAGTATCGGGGCAGTCAAAATAATAGCAAATAAAAATCCTGGATATCCTTGTAGGATAAGTTTGAAGGATGCTGAGGTAGGAGAAGAGGTAATCTTACTGAATTACCAATATCATAGTGTTAATTCGCCGTATAAAGCAAGTGGTCCTATATTTATACGAAAGGGAGCAACTACTGCTAAGCTAGATGTAAATGAAATTCCGCATATGTTACATCATAGGTATCTATCTGTACGCGGCTACAATACTGACTCAATGATTGTAGAAGCAAGGGTTACAGAAGGTGTAAATTTAAGAGAAAATATAGATGAAATTTTTGATAATAAAGAAGTAGAATATATTCACATTCTTAACGCTAAACCAGGATGCTATAACTGCCTTGTTAATAGAGTGTGAAAAAATTAAAAATGCAAACTTCTATTATCCTATAAGGGGTACCACCAATCGCTATTAGACTACTTCAACAAACTCTCCCCTAAAATGAAAAAATGCGCTATTCTTTTTGTAGAATCATAAGAAAGGATGGCGTTTTTGTATGTCTATTTCTGTATCTGATGAATTACAACTATTTGCTCAAGAGGTTCAAAGTTTTTTATCGTTTTGAGGAAACTTTTTCTGTTAAGTCTATAGATTATAAAATAGAGTACTAAGCATCCGATTTGAAAGCAGATATCCTTCTTTTGGTCACCCAGATACAGGAGAATCATTCTGTTTTGCCGATCCAGACGAAAAGTTAGGTTATGATTATGGGAAAAAATGAATTTTTATAGCCGATGGACGAAGAGAAATTACACTAAGAAAAGCCCTTATACAGTTGCCTCTGAAAAACTGAAACTACATAAATAGTTGGAAATATTTTTATGTTGTACGGTTTGGGGCTATGAATAGTGGAATACATATTAAGTATTCAACAGTTCAAATAAAACGAGACATCTTTTTATTTGAAGAAAAAAGATGTCTCGTTTTATGATAAAATTCACTTAGTGTATATTTTCGTTAAAATGTGGGTGGGACCCCTTTTAGCAAAACCGGAGTGGAAATGATGAGTATAAACAGTTTTGTGGGATTGATAAAGGATGAATTATTAAAAGAGGTAAGTATAAGAAGTGAGGATGAATTCGAGCCTGTAGTAGTTAAAGATATTCCTAGACTTTGGAAGTGTTTAGGAATAGGGAATTATGCTGCAGTATTCATGCATAAAGAATACAAAGATTGGGTTGTGAAAGTTTACGCACGAGAAGGAGAAGGAATTGAAAAAGAGTCAGAAGTATACCGAAGAATCGGAAATCATCCTTCTTATTCGAAGCTTATATATAAAGGAGAAAATTTCATAGTATTGAAACGTTTAAAAGAAATTACCTTATACGATGCTATTCATAAGGGGATTAAAATTCCTAAGCAGGTAATCCTTGATATCAATGAAGCTTTAGAGTATGCAAGGGAACAAGGATTAACTCCTTGTGACGTTCACGGGAAAAATGTGATGATGGAAAACGGAAGAGGATATGTAGTCGATGTATCTGATTTCTTAAAAACAAAAGAAGATAGTAAGTGGAGAGACCTAGAAAAGGCATATTTTATATTTTATTTGCCTTTCATTTATAAATTTCCTTTCCCTATTAAAATACCGTATTTTATGTTAAACATTGTTAGACATTCGTATAGAAAATATAAGAAGTTTAAAAAGAAATTCAAATGGTAAAAGGACCACATACTTATTTTTAGGTTATATAAGTGAACGACTAGTAAACGAAAGGACCGTACATATTAGATATGTCTAATATGCACGGTCCTATTTTTATGAATGCATGAAGTAATCAGTAAGCTATACCTTTCCTTTTTCACGCAATTACTTTTTTTCTTCCTCAAACCCTGTATTCTTTTTCTCTAACTTTTTAATTCTTCTTTTAAGAAAAGCAATGACGGCGTTTTGAATGTTCTCGTTTTGTTTAAACCTAGAGTCCACAAATACTTTTTCTTGTTTATTTCGCAAGAATGGATGCGTTCTTTGAGTTCTGTTTTGTTATACAGTGTGAATTTACTAATCAGGATTCTTTTTGTCACACTCTTGAAGTTAATTATATTTTTCTACGTACGAAATAAAAAGATAAGGATCCCATAATAACAGGTGCAACGAAATCAAAGAAATGGGAAAAATTAAAAGGAAAAAGAAAAAGAAATGGTATAAGTGTATAGATAACTGCTAGTCCTATAAATACAGGAATTCCAAATTGAAATTCTCTACATCTTTTGATTTTCCTGTATAACACTTCCCCAATTAGACAAGCTACAAGAGCCGGTATACTACCATAAGTGACGATTGTTTTAATGAACCCTAATACAACGTTCGGGTGAATAAAGCTAGGATGAGAAATATATGAAATCAAGAACCATCCAAAAATAAAAGCGAACAGACTTGCAGCATAACTAATTACAAATTTTATCAACGTAATCATCCTCACAGTTTTCTAATATTAACTCCATTGTATGACATAACGCCTCATTAACAGTAGTCAATATTTGATTTACGTTAATATTGAAGACGTTGAGGCCCCGCTAATTTTCGCAAGGAAAGTTAGAAGAGCGTTATGCAATTAACCGATTTTTTTAGTTAAATGAGTGAGTATGTCGGTTAGAATATTTTAGATTGTTGAATGGTTTTATAAAGTGAAAGAAGACGTTCCATATTTGGAATGTCTTTTTTGATGTTTTTATAATTTGAAAGACGAGGAAACGAACTTGTAGGGAGTATTGGAAGCGTACAATTAATACATTGAGGGGGATGTTTGAGAAGATTAAATCATGGGAAAAGGAAATGTTTTTTGATTCTAGGTTAAGGACCTATCCTACAGTTTTACTTAACTAAAAGAAGAACTTCCCCATACCGATTAGACTACTAAGCATTCCGATTCCATTCATGGTGCCTTTTCCTAATGTAAGTAAGTTTCCAAACATTCCTGGCTGACCATTATTCCCCCATCCCATAGGACCCGCATGTCCGCCCCATCCTGGAGGATTTCCAAAAATACCCCAGTTATTATTGGTATTAAAATTAAAAGCTTTGGCTGGTGGCGATAGTAAAGCGGCGAGCTGACCTTGTGCGAACATCCCTGCATGATTGAATGGTTGGGCCCAGGGTAAGGGAGGTTTTTGGAAATTACCTACATGGCCTTGTAATGGCGTCCAATTAGCGGGATGTCCTTCTGGCATCATCCCTGCATAATGGATTGGCTGACCTAAAGAGAAGGGAGGAGTTTGAGAATTGAAACCCGTATAATAGGCTGGCGAATCCCAACCAAATGGATAGCCTCGACAACTCCAATTCTCAAGAATCTTCAAATCATTCATTCCCTCAGCCTTAGTGATTTGGGGCTGTAAATATAATGATGACATTGCAATTTGGTTCGTATATTGCTCACCGTTGCCTTCTGAATTCAAATACCAATATTGGTACATAAGTTTATTCCCCTCACTTTAAAAATGTAATGTTAGACTTAGCCTATGTAATATTCCTTTTTATGGATGGTTACATAACTAGATTTACAAGCCTGTATTTAAAGGAATAGGTGTATGGTCTTGTTGATTTATCCTACTATTTGTGGGCAATAAGACAACTCCACCTCAAAATGTAACCTAATTTAATTTCGGTTAACAAACGCGTTTATGAACGTTTGATCAATAAAAAAGATTTTCAGATGTAACGATGTAACGTTGAGCAAGTAGAATTGCTAAAAAGAGAATATCCATTCGAAGAGTTTGGCAAAATACTGCAAGGGCAATGTATTCTTGTGCAGATATGCAAATGGCTTAAACGAATTAATGGAATATATAATGAAGGGGTAAATGAATATATGAGTGAAACATTACATAAAAGAAAGCCACCATATTTAATGCTTGTCATCCTTTTTATTGGAGCATTTGTTTCATTTCTAAATAACTCGCTTTTAAATGTAGCCTTGCCATCAATAATGAAGGATTTAGACATTCAAGATTATTCAACGATTCAGTGGCTTTCTACAGGGTATATGCTTGTAAGTGGTGTATTAATTCCGGCCTCAGCATTTTTAATAACCCGCTTCTCCAATAGGAGTTTATTTATTACATCTATGTTGATTTTTATTCTTGGTACAGCCTTAGCGGCTTTAGCACCGAACTTTGGATTATTACTTACTGGCCGGATGGTTCAAGCAGCAGGTTCTTCAGTCATGGGGCCTTTATTAATGAATATTATGCTAGTAAGCTTTCCGAGAGAAAAAAGGGGAACAGCAATGGGGATTTTTGGGTTAGTTATGATTACAGCCCCAGCAATTGGACCGACACTATCAGGTTATATTGTAGAGTATTATGACTGGCGTTTGCTTTTTGAAATGATTTTACCGTTAGCGATCATTAGCTTACTGTTAGGGATTTGGAAATCGGAGAATGTCATGAAACAAAATAAAAATGCAAAACTTGATTATCTCTCATTATTATTATCTTCTGTCGGTTTTGGCGGTCTGTTGTATGGATTCAGTTCTGCAAGTTCCGATGGTTGGACGAATAAAGTGGTCTTAACAACCTTAATTATAGGCGCTATTGCCTTAATTGCTTTCATTATACGCCAATTAAAAATGAATGAACCGTTATTGGATTTACGTGTTTACAAGTACCCAATGTTTGCACTTGCGTCTGTAATTGCAATTGTCAACGCAGTGGCCATGTTTTCGGGTATGATTTTAACACCAGCTTATGTACAAAACGTCCGCGGTATTTCACCGCTGAGCTCTGGGCTGATGATGCTTCCAGGTGCGGTAATCATGGGGATTATGTCACCAATTACAGGTAAACTATTTGATAAATATGGCCCTCGTATTCTTGGTATAGTAGGACTTTCCATTACAGCCGTTTCAACTTATATGCTAGCAAACCTGCAACTCGACTCTAGTCACACACATATTATTCTTATTTACACACTGCGGATGTTTGGGATGGCGATGGTGATGATGCCGCTTATGACAAATGGCCTTAATCAATTGCCAACTCGCTTAAATCCGCACGGTACAGCTGTTAATAATACAGCTCAACAAGTATCCGGTTCAATTGGTACTGCCATTCTTGTTACGATTATGAATTCTGTAACAAAAACAAAAGCTGAAAGTTTAATGGCTGATGTAGATCCAACAACCTTCACAGAAGCTACGAAGGCAATGTTAACTCAGAAGGCTTTATTATCCGGAATTCAATATTCGTTCTATGTAGCGCTTGGCATGAATATTGTTGCACTGCTATTAGTTTTTTTCGTTAAACGTGTAGATACAAGCGCGGAAGCTGTCGAGAGGTTAAATCGGTAGAGCAAAATAAAACTTTAGATTATAATTCCTACAAGTTTTTAATGTTTAGTTAGACTATGAAGAAATGCAAATTTCTGCTGCTAAGGCGCGGGTATTTAAATTTGGAAAAGAATCAGTGAAATAATGATATATAGTAAAAAGGATCTGATATTCATATCAGATCCTTTTTCATTAGTAACACAACAGTATACTTACTTATCGTATTTGTTTGAATTGACATGAGAAACTACTGGTTTTCCTAATACTACAACCTTTAGCTTTCAATTTCTGATAAACATTATCATAATACACTTCATTTTCATTTAGTATTTTTTCTGCAAGTTATAAATGTAATAGCAACAAATAACTTAGATTACCAACCTTATAAGCAATATCATAATCGTGAATAGTTAGGGGAAAGATAAATTAAGGTAATTAATTACATATTTTTATCCCAGGCGATTCATTGCTATCTTCTTTTTATTGAATGGGATATTTTATTTCATGCTTTTTGAAAGGGTGTTTTTAATGGATAAAAAAGTATCTGCCATTCCTCAGCCGAAAACATATGGGCCGCTGGGGAATCTCCCATTAATCGACAAAGATAAACCGACCTTATCTTTTATCAAGATAGCGGAAGAGTATGGTCCTATTTTTCAAATTCAAACTTTAAGTGATACGATTATTGTCGTTTCTGGACATGAACTGGTAGCAGAAGTCTGTGATGAAACAAGGTTCGATAAAAGTATAGAGGGGGCTTTAGCGAAAGTTCGCGCCTTTGCCGGAGACGGATTATTTACAAGCGAGACTCATGAGCCTAACTGGAAAAAAGCTCATAATATTTTGATGCCTACATTTAGCCAACGGGCAATGAAAGATTACCATGCCATGATGGTCGATATTGCTGTACAACTCGTTCAAAAATGGGCACGGCTTAATCCGAATGAAAACGTAGATGTTCCAGAGGATATGACTCGCCTTACATTAGATACAATGGGTCTATGTGGTTTTAATTACCGGTTTAATAGCTTTTATCGTGAGACCCCTCATCCTTTTATTACTAGCATGACCCGTGCTCTAGATGAGGCGATGCACCAATTACAGCGGCTGGATATAGAAGATAAAATCATGTGGAGAACGAAACGTCAATTTCAGCATGATATCCAATCTATGTTTTCTTTAGTAGATAATATTATCGCTGAACGTAAAAGTAGTGGAAATCAGGAAGAAAATGATTTACTTTCCCGTATGTTAAATGTGCAGGATCCAGAAACTGGTGAAAAATTAGATGATGAAAATATTCGTTTCCAAATTATCACTTTTTTAATAGCTGGGCATGAAACAACGAGTGGATTATTATCTTTTGCAATCTATTTTTTATTAAAGAATCCGGATAAATTAAAAAAAGCCTATGAAGAAGTAGATAGGGTTTTGACAGATCCTACTCCAACATACCAACAAGTTATGAAACTTAAGTATATCCGGATGATTTTAAATGAATCGCTACGTCTATGGCCTACTGCTCCAGCATTCAGTCTCTATGCAAAAGAAGATACAGTGATTGGTGGGAAATATCCAATTAAGAAAGGAAAAGATCGTATTTCTGTTCTTATTCCACAGTTACATAGGGATAAAGATGCGTGGGGAGACAACGTGGAAGAATTCCAACCTGAACGATTTGAAGATCTAGATAAGGTTCCTCATCACGCTTATAAGCCATTTGGAAATGGTCAACGAGCATGTATCGGTATGCAGTTTGCACTTCATGAAGCCACAATCGTAATGGGAATGCTTCTTCAACATTTTGAATTCATTGATTATCAAGACTATCAGCTGAACGTAAAACAAACATTAACGCTAAAGCCTGGTGATTTTAAAATTAGGATTCTACCCCGAAATCAAACTATTAGCCATACTACTGTTCTTGCACCTACAGAGGAGAAACTGAAAAACCATGAAATTAAGCAGCAAGTTCAGAAGACTCCTTCTATTATTGGAGCCGATAATCTTTCGCTGCTTGTTCTGTATGGTTCGGATACAGGGGTAGCAGAAGGTATTGCAAGAGAACTAGCAGATACAGCTAGTTTAGAAGGTGTTCAAACGGAAGTGGCAGCTCTTAACGATCGAATTGGAAGTCTGCCAAAAGAAGGAGCGGTTCTTATTGTAACTTCTTCTTATAATGGAAAGCCGCCAAGTAATGCAGGACAGTTTGTGCAATGGTTGGAGGAATTAAAACCGGACGAGCTAAAAGGTGTTCAATACGCAGTTTTTGGTTGTGGAGATCATAATTGGGCTAGTACTTATCAGCGAATTCCAAGATACATTGATGAGCAAATGGCGCAAAAAGGAGCAACAAGATTTTCTAAACGCGGGGAAGCGGATGCAAGTGGTGATTTCGAGGAACAACTCGAGCAATGGAAACAAAGCATGTGGTCTGATGCGATGAAGGCATTTGGATTGGAACTTAACAAAAACATGGAGAAAGAACGCAGTACATTAAGTTTACAATTTGTCAGTCGTCTTGGAGGATCTCCTCTTGCGCGAACATATGAAGCAGTTTATGCGTCTGTATTAGAAAATCGTGAACTCCAATCATCCAGCAGTGATAGAAGCACTCGACATATCGAGATATCCTTGCCAGAAGGCGCTACGTATCAAGAAGGAGACCACCTTGGGGTGCTGCCAATTAATAGTCAGAAAAATGTCAACCGAGTTTTAAAACGCTTTGGATTAAACGGGAAGGATCAAGTCATACTGAGCGCAAGTGGGCGCAGTGTAAATCACATACCTTTAGACAGTCCTGTTAGTTTATATGACCTTCTTAGTTATAGTGTTGAAGTGCAAGAAGCAGCCACTCGAGCACAAATACGAGAAATGGTGACATTCACAGCATGCCCTCCTCATAAAAAGGAATTGGAATCATTATTGGAAGACGGAGTTTATCATGAACAAATATTAAAGAAACGTATTTCAATGTTGGATCTTCTTGAAAAGTATGAGGCTTGTGAAATCCGATTTGAACGTTTTTTAGAACTTCTTCCTGCGCTCAAACCACGTTACTATTCTATTTCAAGTTCTCCACTCGTTGCACAGGATCGTCTGAGCATTACGGTTGGTGTTGTTAATGCGCCTGCATGGAGTGGGGAAGGGACATATGAAGGAGTCGCTTCTAATTATTTAGCTCAGCGTCATAATAAAGATGAGATTATCTGTTTCATTCGAACGCCACAATCAAACTTTCAATTACCTGAAAATCCAGAAACACCAATTATCATGGTTGGACCAGGTACTGGAATTGCACCATTCCGTGGATTCTTGCAAGCGCGTCGTGTTCAAAAGCAAAAAGGTATGAACTTAGGACAAGCACATCTATACTTTGGTTGTCGTCATCCTGAAAAGGATTATCTCTATCGTACAGAACTAGAAAATGATGAAAGAGATGGATTAATCTCTTTACACACAGCTTTTTCTCGCCTAGAAGGATATCCAAAAACATATGTACAGCATTTAATAAAACAAGATAGAATCAATTTAATTTCATTATTAGATAATGGAGCTCACCTTTATATATGTGGGGATGGAAGTAAAATGGCTCCTGATGTAGAAGATACCCTGTGTCAAGCATATCAAGAAATTCATGAAGTCAGTGAACAAGAAGCAAGGAATTGGTTGGATCGTGTGCAAGATGAAGGGCGATATGGAAAAGATGTTTGGGCTGGTATATGAATGTTTCTTAATTAGATATGTAATATGTAACGAATGAACTTCTTTCGAATAAGTGAATAACTTATTTATAAAAATCCCGTATTTTTATTCAATACGGGATTTTCTTATTTTTCATAAGCTGGACGGATACTGTAGAAAATAATAGGTAATTCATTTGACAATTAAAATGACCTACTATAATATATATGCCATAGCATATAATTAATGAAACAAATACATTTACCGTGAATAATTGACTGGTATGCTATACTCTTTTATATATTAATTTATAGAGGTGATACATGAACTTACATGATTTAATAGGCTATCTTGTTCATCGTACTGATGTGAAAATGACGAATTATTTTACGAAGAAATTAAAACCTTTTGGAGTTACGCCAGAGCAGTGGGGGATTATTAGTGTTCTCTGTAGCCGAAGAGCCACTACTCAAAAAGAGTTAGCAGAAGCTATTGATAAAGATCAAACTACTGTCGTAAGAATGATACAGTCGATGGAGAGAAAAGGGATTGTAAAGAAGGCTTTGAATGAGCAAGATAGGCGTTCACACAACCTTTTTTTAACTGAAAAAGGTGACGAATTAAAGAAAACAATCTTGCCTGTCGTGACAGACGCTCATCATTTCGTTACAAGTAATTTGAGCGAAGAAGAGATTAAAGTATTACAATCATTATTAAACAAATTGTATGATACACGCTATTAATACTTGTTCCTTATTGATTCTATTCATAAGGAACAAACTTTATTTTATGTATTATATATGCTATAGCATATATTTTTGTTTCGAGGAATGATGGAGATAGCTTTATTTTGTATGATATCTGATTCAAGGTCATTTTTTTGCCTAGTACCAGTCAAATTTTATGTATTATATATGCTATGGCATGTAATTTTAATCCCTTTCATATGGAAAAGGGTAATGTAAAGTGAAGCAACTTCCATAAGGGCAATATCAGGAAATAGGGTAAAGGTAGTGACTATTACCTGAACAATACTGAGTTTTATCAAATAATAAGAAAGGTGTGATGACTATTTTAATTTTCATCAATATTGTAAAAGTAGTGTTGTTTCTGTTCTTTTTAATGACAGGAACGAAAATTATATCTGGGAAAATGGCAGATGAGTTTAAGCGATTTGGTTTACCTTCGTTTTTTAATTTCTTAACTGGAGCTTTTGAGATTGTAGGAGCAATTGGAATGTTAATAGGAATTTGGGTTCCAATGGCAGCTTTATTGGCAGGATTGTTGTTAGGCGGTACGATGCTTGCAGCTGCATTAACTCTTATTGTATTAGCGAGAGATCCCTTTAAGAAAGCAATACCTGCGCTTGTTTTGTTTGTCCTTAGTTTTGGGATAAGTTTGTATCACATTTTTTAAACATAATTTAAAACTGTTTGCGTTTAAATTGCTACCGTTTTATGGGTATTTTACAAATAGTAGGATTTTTAAATTAGTGGTGGAATAATAGCAATACGAATGTAAACAGTATCATCATTAAAATCAAAAAAATTATAATTAGTAAAAGAATGGCAAGAATTTTATATTAAAAATAGGAGTGAGTGAAGATGGCATATTTATTACAAGTTGATTTTCCGTTTGAAGGTCCTTTTGGTGAAGAAATGGAAAAGGGATTTTGGGATTTAGCAAACAGTATTAACGAAGAAGAAGGATTCCATTGGAAAATATGGACTGAGAATCAAGAAACAAAAGAAGCTGGAGGCATCTATGTATTTGAAGAAAAACAAGATGCTGAAAAATACGCGGAAATGCACAAAAACAGACTTCAAACATTTGGTGTTAAAGATATTAGAGTAAGAATTTTTGCCATCAATGAAAAGTTAACGAAACTGAATCGTGGTTATAGTAAATAATAAGGGACACAGAATTCAAAAAAGAAGGGGATAAGCCCTTCTTTTTTTGAATTGATGCTACAGAAAGAATAGCGTTTTTTTTATTATAGGAGCATCTCTATTTGATAGTTTAATACCGATGTGACAATACCTCATTATTGTTTTTCAGACTTCCCTTGTTCTAGAATGTATGCTTCTTCTTGTTCCGGTGTCGCTAACTCGTATCCTTGACCAGTGCTGTTATTATCCAATTCCCATAATAAATTATGCTCCTCAACGGATTGAGAGAAATCGCCTTCATACCAACGAACCAAAATCTTGAGGTACTGTTCTTTATGTTGTAAGGTTCCACTATTACTTTCATCAATTACTCGACGTACTGCTTCGATGTTTTCTGGAGTCATTGAAATGTACGAATAGATGTTAGTGCAGCAAAATAAATTGTGTTATGATATGAGGAAATATAAAGCTATGTAACGGAGGGAATAACATGCCGCATGTTGTGTTTCGTGGAATTACTACTGAACAATTAAAAAGCATAAGCAAGCCATTAGTAGAAGAGCTCGCAGATATCTGTGAGTGTGGTACGGATAATTTCACCTTGGAACTACCAAGTTCTACGTTTGTATTCAATGGAGAAGAAATAGAAGCGTTTCCTCTTATTGAAGTGAAATGGTTCGAGCGTGGACAGGAAATTCGTGATCGATTTGCCAAGGCTATTACTACATATGTAATGGATTTTGGACTTCCAGAAGTAGAGGTTGTATTTACGGTTTTCACAGAATCAGCGTATTATATTAACGGGAAGCATTGTGCAAGTTAGAGCTATTGGAAAGATTTTTATAACATTTATAAGAGTAGAACCCCATTAAGAAAAGAAATAGGAGAGAATTAAAATGTACCATATAGAATAGACACTTAAAAAATCTATTGTATATGGTACAAAGTAATCTATTATTTTTTTATTTTTTATCAAAAAATAAATTTAAATCAGTTTTATCCGTATCATAAGCTAAAGCTTCAGCAATACAATCTTGAATAATTTCCAATTTAGCTTTTTCAAAGAATGGTACTGAAAAAATATAATCAGATCCTGCCCTTTGAATAATCAATACATTTTGCAAACCACTACCTAAAATACCAATTCCGATTAATAGTAAAATAAGTCCGAATATAAAGTTACTTCCCATGGTATTAAAAGAAAAAAGAAGAATAATTAATCCTAATATAATGGGTTTTATTCTATACTGAGAAGAGATCATTGTAGAACTAATATTTTTTAAAGGAATGTTTTGATTATCTTTTCCAGCAGGAATAAACCCTAATATAGTGTTTCCGGTGGATACTTTTACAAATCTTGAATCAACTGAAACAAATCCTTTAATCCAAAAAAACAAAAGTGACAAAGAAAAATCTGTTTTTTTCTCCATTTTATCCTCCTAAAATGTAAAATCTTCAATTTATGAAAATAGTATATCAAATTTTCCGTAAATTGGGAATAGAACAATTTATTCTTTGTAGGTAACACTTTTTTCTTTGTTGCTGGTTCCTTCAACCTTTTCACTGTTTGTTTTTTTGTTAATATTCTATTTATGAAAAAGATTATTTTTAATAGAATTCTTCCAACGAAAATGGAAACCCCTTGAATCTTCCAATTATTTATTAAGATTGCATAAAGGATTGGAAGTAGTATAAGGGCCAAAATTCTGATTCTTTTCTATCTCTCCGTCTCAAAAAACTCAATCCATTCTCCATCAGGACCAGCAAAGAATATGTAACGTGTTCCATCTGGTAATGTTTCAATTTCTTCTCCTAGTAAAAAGATTACTTTATGTTTATTTAGTCTTTTAATTTCATCTTCTAATGAATCCACTTTAAAGCAAATGTGATGTACTTTTCCTTCTGCCGGAAGAGAAGAGTTATAACCTTCAATGAGTTCTAGTATCGTTTCCTTTGATTCTTCCACACCTAAAAAAGCGAGTTTTAAGTTTGGATTCGGGTGTCCCATACGTTTAATGAGCTGTAAGCCAACTACTTCTTCATAAAATGAAATAGATGTTTCTAAGTTTGCAACCATAAGTCCGACGTGTTCAATTCTTCTAACTGACATGTAGATTCCTTCTTTCTGAAAATTATATACAATATGTTATTGAAAATTAAGAAAATAAGCAAGATAAAAACCTTACAAATTTTAGCGTGTTATATGGTATAGTGAGAAAGTATGTTTGGGGAGAAGGAAGGAGATTATACGATGAATACACCTACTCAAACTCCTTCATTATCGGAAACGATGAAAGAGTGGCATTATGCATTAGCGTATGAAATTAAGCATTGGAAAACGATAGGTGGTAGTAAGATTTCTATCATGAACGGTCGTTTTTTATATACAGATTATGAAAGTACAGTATATGTATTTCAGCTTATTTCGGAAGTAAGCTTACCGGAAGGTTCACCAATTCGAATTGAGTTCGATGGTGAGGAAGCGACAGGAGAAGTATTATCTGTACATGGATTAGAAATAGAATTGAAATTAAATGATTATATACAAGGTGAAATACGAGAAGCTGTTTTATACAGTGAACCGTGGCAATTGTTAGAGCAACTGCAAGAGCGATTGAAAGAAGCGCGTAAAGATAAGTTAAAACGTAATCGTATAAAGCGTCTTGTTGACGGGACGAGTAGTCCGAAGCATATTGAGAAGATGAAAAATCCGAAAAATGAATTGGCGTATCGTTCATTTTATAATCCGACAACGTACGTATGGGGACCGCCTGGAACAGGGAAGTCTTACAATTTATCACGTATTATATCGGCTCATTATCAAAAAGGAAAATCGGTACTTGTATTAGCTCATAGTAATGCGGCAGTGGACGTATTAATGAGTGAAGTAACGAAGCAAATTGAAAATAAAAAGAAATGGACGCCTGGTGAAATTGTTCGTTACGGTTATAGCCAGCATGATCATATACGAAATCATGAAACGTTACTTGCGTCGAAGCTAGTTGAAACGACGAACGGGTCTTGGGGAGAAGAAAGACTCTATTTAGAAGAAACACGCCAAGATCTTCGTGAAAAGATTTTATCATATAAAGCGACTTCTGCTGATAAGAAGCGTATACAAGAGATTGAAAGTGATCTTCGAAAGCAAAAAGCGAAAATTAAAGAAGTAGAAAAAGAATATATTGAAAATGCGAAAGTAATCGGTGCGACTTTATCGAAATGTGCGATTGATTCACTTATTTATGAGCGTACGTTTGATTTAGTTGTCGTAGATGAAGTGAGTATGGCATATGTTCCGCAAATTGCGTTAGCTGCTTCACTTGGAAAACGCATCGTCGTTTGTGGTGACTTTTTACAGTTACCTCCAATTGCGATGGCAAACCATGAACTCGTTCGAAAATGGCTTGGGGAAGATATGTTTTACCATGCGGGGATTGTTGAGTCTGTTAATAAATCAGAAGCACATCCGAACCTTTTTATGCTGCAAGAACAAAGACGTATGCATGCAGATATTTCGAAGTTTACAAACTCATTTATTTATAAAAATAGAGTATATGATCATCCGTCTGTTTCAGAACGTAAAGAACTTGCGCAACTACAACCGTTCGCAAATGAGGCGAGCGTTTTATTTGATACGAGTCTAATGGGTGCCTTTTCGTTAAAGGACGCTGCTTCAGGTTCTCGTTTTAACATTATGTCTGGTTTAGTAGCGATGCAAATGATGTTAATCGGACTGTTAGACGGTGTTCAATCGATCGGTGTTGTTACACCTTACAGAGCGCAATCCCGCTTTTTATCAACGTGCATTAGAGAAATGTTGCAGAAAACGAAGTATCGTCATATACCTGTTTTAGCGGCGACGGTTCATAAGTTTCAAGGTTCTGAAAGAGATATGATGATTTTTGATACAGTGGATAGTTATCCGCAAGAACGACCTGGCGTGTTATTCTTTGACCATAAAAACCATCGCCTCGTCAATGTTGCAGTGACAAGGGCGAGAGGGAAGTTCATTCAATTATCAGATTGTCATTATATGCGTAAAAACCTTTCGAGAAAACAAGCGTTATCACAATTAACAGCTCATATAGAACGTCACGGAGATGTGTATGACCGCACGACATCACGACAATTGTGGGAACGGAAAATTTCAAAACGTTTACGCTGGTTTATGGAAATGAATCTTGAAGAGCCAAAAGGGTTATTGAAAGATATTTTAGCGGCAAAACGAAAAATTATTATTTCACTTCCAAGTACAAAACAAGTGGATAAGCGAGTATGGCAAGCGTTAATGCGTTCAAATGTGCAAATAACAGTGTATAGTGATGGACCAGTTCCATTAAAAAATGTAAAGTTACAAAGACAAAATAAAGCATTCCCGTTTATCGTAATTGATGATGAAATCTTTTGGGCAGGGGCACCGCTCACATCTCAAATGATGTTTGAAGGTAGTACGGAATTACCGTACGTATGTGCAAGACTGCAAGCACCAGAAACAATTGGTGTTTTAAAAGGATTTTTAGATATTCGGTAAATTCGGATAGGAATGCCTTGACTTTTAATCGGAATGAACTTAGAATGAATGTAATTTAATATAATTTTATGAAAATTCTTATCGCGAGAGGTGGAGGGACTGGCCCTATGATACCTCGGCAGCGGATTCGTTATGAATACTGTGCCAATTCCAGCAAGGTAACTTGAAAGATAAGAAAGAAGCTCATTTTGACTGTATATGCAGAAGCCTCTTTCTATCTTTTAGAAAGAGGCTTTTTTACGTGAAAATATAAGGGGGAAGAAAAATGGGAGCGACTGGAGTAACGTCACAAAGAAAAACAATTGAAGAGAGTATTGAAAGAAATAAGGAAAAGTACATAGAAACAAGTCACGATATTCATGCAAATCCGGAGATTGGTAACCAAGAGTTTTACGCATCTAGAACACTAAGTTTATTGCTAGGGAGCGCAGGGTTTCAGTTGCAGCACAATATAGCTGGACATGAAACAGGTTTTATCGCGCGAAAAAGCTCAGGAAAACAAGGACCAGTTATCGCATTTTTAGCTGAGTATGACGCTTTACCAGGACTCGGTCATGCGTGCGGTCACAATTTAATTGGTACAATTAGCGTTGCGGCAGCAATCGCATTATCAGAAACGCTTGAAGAAATTGGCGGGGAAGTTGTCGTGTTTGGTACGCCGGCCGAAGAAGGAGGGCCAAATGGTAGTGCGAAAGCGAGTTATGTAAAGGCTGGTTTATTTAAAGATATTGATGCGGCACTTATGATTCATCCGAGCGGAAAAACAGCGACAACGAGTCCGTCACTAGCAGTCGATCCACTTGATTTTCATTTTTACGGAAAAACAGCTCACGCCGCAGCTTCACCAGAAGAAGGAATTAACGCATTAGATGCGGTCATTCAACTGTATAACAGCATTAACGCACTTCGCCAACAACTTCCATCAGATGTGAAAATTCATGGTATTATTACTGAGGGCGGAAAAGCACCTAACATTATTCCTGACTACGCTGCAGCAAGATTCTTCATCCGCGCAGCAACGCGAAAAAGATGTGCGGAAGTAACAGAGAAAGTAAGAAATATCGCAGAGGGAGCAGCATTAGCAACAGGTACGAAAGTGAAAATTCATCAATTCCAAAATGAAATCGATGAACTACTCGTAACAAAAACATTTAATGAAGTCGTAGCCGAAGAACTAGAATTACAAGGTGAAGACGTAAACCGGAAAGAAAGATTTGGCATCGGCTCAACAGATGCAGGAAACGTAAGCCAAGTCGTACCAACAATTCATCCGTACATTAAAATCGGGCCAGACGATTTAATTGCGCATACGAATGAATTTAGAGAAGCAGCCCGTTCAGAACTTGGAGATAAAGCGTTACTTACATCCGCAAAAGCACTAGCAAATACAGCGTATCGATTAATTACGGAAGAAGGTTTGTTAGAGAAGGTGAAGGAGGAGTTTAGAGAGGCGCAGAGGAATCAGGGGTAGATGGTTAAAGGGAGTGGGGGATCCACTCCCTTTTCTTTTTTCAGGAAATCTGATGCTAATTCTCTTATGCCTTTATTAGAACGACAATTTCTCCTCAAACTCACTCTTTAAAACAATTAAAGGAGACGATAATCCAAATTGCATTAAAGAGTCTAAAAATGCAGCGAGAGAATCCATCGAATCGCTCATGACCTTCATCATATAATTAAATTCCCCGCTAATTCGATATAAATCTGTTACTTCAGGAGCGGCATTACAATATTGGATAAAATCAGTGCATTGGCTCGTTTTAAACATAATGAATGCTTGAATATTTTTATTAATTTTAGAAGGCTCAAATTTTGTTCGGTAAGCCGCTATAACTCCTTGATCTTCAAGTTTATTAATACGCTCTTTTACAGCAGGTTGCGTCATGGATATAATCCGTCCTATTTCTGAAACGGAAATTCTCGCATTTTCATACAACAAGTTCATAATTTTATGATCGATTTCATCCAGTTTTACTGTGTTTTGCATTGTGTAGCCTCCTTGTTTTGTTTTCTAAAGTGAATCATAAATTATAACTATAATATCATAAGTGAACGAACTAAATTACCTATAAATCTATATTTAAAATGATTGGTTTTTGCATGAAAATATAAGTATAGCATTCATCAAACGGAAATTTAGGAAGGATGGAAGAAATGAAGAATCTTAATGGAAAAGTAGCATTAGTAACAGGAGCGAGTCGCGGAATTGGCCGTGCGATTGCGATGAGATTGGCGAAAGATGGAGCATTAGTTGCGATTCACTACGGTCGAAATAAGGCAGCCGCAGATGAAACGATTAGTGAGATTGAATCTAATGGAGGAAAAGCGTTCTTAATTGAAGCTGAACTCAATTCAATTGATGGTGTCAAAAAGCTAGTAGAACAATTGAAGAATGAATTACAAATAAGAGTTGGTACACCAGAGATTGATATTTTAGTAAACAATGCAGGGATAGGTACACAAGGAACGATTGAAAATACGACAGAAGAAGTTTTTGATGAAATTATGTCTGTAAATATGAAAGCACCATTCTTTTTAATCCAGCAAACATTACCATTAATACGAGCAGAGGGCCGCATTATTAACATTTCATCAGCTGAAGTAAGGCTTGGTTTTACAGGCTCAATTGCATACGGCTTAAGTAAAGGTGCGCTTAATACGATGACACTGCCTCTAGCTAAACATCTTGGAGAAAGAGGTATAACAGTGAATACAATTATGCCTGGATATACGAAGACAGATATGAATGCGAAATTGCTAGATAATCCGGAAATACGAAATTTTGCTATGAATTCATCTGTGTACGGACGAATAGGGCAAGTTGAAGATATTGCAGATGCAGTAGCATTCCTTGCTTCTTCTGATAGTCGCTGGGTAACAGGGCAAATTTTAGATGTTTCTGGTGGGTTTTGTTTATAGGGGCACTACTCCATACCCATCAAGCTAATCAAGTAAATTACTAGATATGAAACGATCCTTGTTTCATATCTAGTAATTTATAGAAAGGTATGCATGATAAAGAAGTCGATTAAAACGTGATTTTTTCGCTAGACAACTTGAATCAGGGGGCATTTCTTTTTCTTAAGTTGATGGGCATGTATGGTGACCCCTATTAGGCGATAGTGAATTAACAATTTCGGGGTTCAGTTCAACTTTATTCAAAATAAGATTTTTTTTTTAGTAAAATCAATGTTAGTGGAATTTTTTTAATCAAAATTTTTTCAAAATTAACATAAATACTTGCAATATTTAAATTAGTACTATATAGTTCTATTTATGACAAAGGTAAAATTAATGAATCAAAAACGTGTGATTGAAGTAGCTGCAACATTATTTTTAGAAAAAGGGTTTGCTTATACAAGTATGGATGAATTAGTACGTGTAAGCAAAGTTTCAAAGTCTAATGTGTATTATCACTTTTCTAATAAGGAAGTACTATTAGAAGGGGTCGTTGATTATTGGATTGAAATGTATCAATCTGCAATTGATGACGTAATTTCTCAGAGCCAATTTTTAGTTGAAGATCGTATCCAACTGTTTTTAAAGCAATTATCACAAGGAGTTCAGTCGAGAGAGTATAAGGGCAGCTGTCCATTTATTACTCTTTATATTCAAAGTCCTACACAGGCCACGCAAATAAAAGAAAAAATAGGTCTTTTTTTTACAGGATTACAAAAGAAAGTTTCTCTATTACTTAAACAAGGGGTAGAGAATGGAGAATTCAGAAATACGATTAATATTGATGAGGTTGCATCACTTTTTATTACAAATCTTGAAGGAGCGTTATTTATTTCAGAAACATTGAAGGATGCAACTGTAATTACGAAAACAGCAGATCATTTTTTAAAATTGCTTCGATAAAAGAAGCATTTTTTTTACATCAAATTAGTACTGAATAGTACTAAAAAGGAGATTTTATATGAGAACAGTATTTTTAACTGGTGGAACAGGCTTTATTGGAAAGCAATTAGTGAAAGAATTAGCCAAAGAGGATGTTAAAATTCTTCTTTTAGTGAGGTCGAAAAGTAAAGCAATACGCATTTTTCAAGAAAGAGGCATCTTAAAAAAGGCAGTTATGCACTTTATTGAAGGTGATTTGACGAAAATAGATTTAGGTCTAAGTGCTGAAGATAAGGAGAGGGTGTTGAAAACGGATGTGATTATTCACGCAGGAGGCCCCATGGATATTCAAGCGACAAGTAAAGAGGCAGCTTCCGTATTTTTAAATGGCGCGAAACATATTAGTGAATTAGCTAAAAGTATTCATCAATTGAAGGGCTTGCAACAATTTATTCATGTTGTAGGTTATATGAGTCCCTTTGATGATAAAAATAGCAAGATTGCAATTGATGTGTTTAAAGAAGGAAACAGTTATTTGAAAATAAAAAATCCATATGAGAGAACAAAATTTTTAGCAGATCTTTATATCCGTCAACAGGCATCAGCAGTAGGTTATCCACTTTCTGTAATTAATCCACCAACTGTAGTCGGTAGTAGCAAAACAGGGAGTACAGAGCAGATAGCAGGATTAGGTTTGCTTGTGATGATTATGCGAAGAGGGCTCATGCCAGTGATTCCTGGAGGTAAGGGATATAGGTTACCACTTATTTCAAACGATGAGTTTGCGAAGTTTATTGTGCAGGTTTTCAGGTTGGAGCAACCGACTATTCAAACATATACACTTGTTGAAGACAAACAGCACGATCAGAACATTGCTGAATTATTAAGTATTATGTCGGAAAGTATGAATATGAGGGCACCAAAAATCTCGGTTCCAATGCCGCTTATGAAAACAATTATGAATAGTGGAGTAAGTAAAATAACAAAAATTCCTTCTGATGGACTGAATTTTATTACAAAACGAAAATTTTCAAATGTTTCAGCGAAAAAAATTATGGGAGGGGATTGGTTTAAGAAGACGAGTGTAATGAAATTTCTCCCTGCCGTAGTAGCTGATCTGGATTATCGAATGATATATCAAAATGGCCAGCATAATCATTTATTTAAACGAACATTATGCGATAACACTACCCTTTACCAATTACAAGGAGAGGGTAAACCGTTTATTTTATTACATGGTTTATTGAGTGATGGAGAGGATTTATTTCCTTTAGCACAAGAGCTTCATGAAAAAACTGGTCAACCTGTATGGATCTTGGATCTTCCAGGTTTGGGACGTTCTCCTTTTAAACGAGATAAAAATCTTCTAAATATCTATTTGAATGTAGTGAAAAAGTTATTGGAGAAAGCTACGAATGGTGCACATCTAATTGGCCATTCATTCGGTGCATTTATTCTTCTGAAAGCATTGGTACAAGAGTACATAGATAAGAAGTATTCAATCACTTTACTTCAGCCACCTGTTGTTAAAAAAAATGCTAAATCGCTAAATGTTCCTCAATTTATGAACAAATGGACATTAAAACTGGCAACTACTAATTTTATAGAGCGTTATTTATTAAGTAATGGTTTGTTTGAAAGTATCGAGAGCATCCCTGAACATTATATTGAAAAAATAAGGACCAGTTTTACTTCTCCTAGAATTTTAAATACTACGGTTCAGCTTAACAGTTTACTACTGAAAAATAATCAAGGTGATTTCAATGAAGTAACAAAGTGTAATCTTCACATTATTTGGGGGGATTATGACAGAGGTTATTCTGCTCCATCGCATCTTGGTAAGGTTGATTTTGTTCCATATGGCCATCATTTTCCTCTTAGCCATCCGAGTGAAACGGCAACATTAGTAATAAAAAATAGTAATACTAGTAGATGAGAGTGTGGGATAAATAAAAAATGTGTAGTAAGAACGTTGTGTCTTTGAAATAAAATCGTACTGTTTGGGGTCCCACCCTATCACCATCAAGTTAAAATTTTATAATGCTCCAAAACGAAAAATTTGAGTCTTTTATAGCAATGAAGTTCATTTTTTCGTTTTGGGGCAACCTGATTTGTTAGGTTTATGGACATATGGCGGTACCCCATTAATGAAAAGGAGTGTACGAATTGGGATATTTCAACCCTGAATTAATGAAAAATAATTTAGACCTGGAAGAAGCGATACAAATTGTAAAAAACTATATAAAGAGATTAGCAGAAACATATGAAGATAAAGAGTATGCAGCGGAAGTTATTGAACGTATTTACAATGAGGATACTACTTGTGAGGATATCGACTTTATTTTAGAGTGTAAAAAGCTAACATAGGTATACTATTTCAAAAAAGACACTATAGAAAGTGTCTTCTTTACGTTGACATCCTATCCTATGAAAGAAAATGTAGTGATTAATCATAGTTTGTTGGATTCTTCTTATATATGGTGCATAACTTGAAATTGTAAAATACCTTTCCATAAATCCTCCCTATAGCTTCCAATTATATTTTGATAACCTGTAAGATTACTAGCAAGTAAATTGCCAAAACCTTCGACATCGTTGCGCCAATCGCGTTGTAATTCGCACGCTACACTAAACCAGTTCATAAGTTGCACACCACTATGTGCCATACGCGTATTGGCAGCATCTGCAACTTGTTTACTGAAAGTTCCTGAAGCATCAGTCACAGCAAATACTTCATACCCAGCTTTTATAGCGGAAAGTGCTGGGAAAGCAACATAAACATCCGTAACTACGCCCGCGATGAGAAATGGTTTATGTCTATATTATTTTCTCTTCCAATTACTATATATTTTTAGCATACTATTACTATAAGGAGGGAGTGCAGAAATGGAAGAAAAGAAAGTGACGTGGTTAGAACTCTTTTATGATTTGTTATTTGTGGCGGCAGTGACGGCTGCGACTCATGTTTTACTTCATGTTGAAGATGGTCAAATCCATGCAGAGTATTTAGTAAAGTTTGTCTTAATTTTTATTCCGATCTGGTGGGCTTGGGTAGGGCAAACCATCTTTGTTAACCGGTTTGGAAAAGATTTATTTCATCAACGAATTTTTTTGATCTTGCAAATGTTTTTTGTCCTAATAATGACATCAAGCTTATCAGCTGATTTTGATCCTTATTATCTTTCTTTTTTAATTGGCTATATTGGCTTAAGGGTCGTGACTGCAATTCAATATCTTGTTGTCCAGCGTATAGAAGAGGGGGCTCGAAAAAAAGCAGCACTCTTTTTAGGAAGATATTTTTGGATTGGAATCGTTATTTCATTATTATCCGTCTTTTTTGATTCTTGGATTCGATATGCTGTGTTATATTTTGGGATTCTTATCGATATTATTGTCCCACTGCTTGGAAGAAAGTGTTTAGAAAAGGTTCCTACAAATACAGCCCACTTGTTAGAGAGATTTGGTCTATTTTCCATTATTCTCTTTGGGGAAGCTCTTATAAGCACTCTTGTGGTCATTCAACCTAAACAAGGAAATTGGGATTCAATAAGCTTTGCGATTATTTCATTTATCCTCATTATTTCGATGTGGTGGCAATATTTCGATAACATGGAGAAGAAACTCGACAAGTCTAGACAAACTTCTGGTCAAATTATTATTTATGGTCATCTATTTATTTTAATGTCTTTGAGTATGGTTGCAGCATCCATTAGATTATTATTTTTACATGAGGTCTATTATTCTTTTATCTTATATTTTGTTTTTGGTTCTGTATTGCTCTATTTCCTGTCAACTACAATTGTTTTTCATCAATACAGGTTTGAACAACACCGCTTGAACATTTATCATTTATGCTTGTTTTTAGGAATTTTAGCAGTCTTTTTTATTATTAATTTAATTATAGTAGTGCCGAATATTGCGATAATAGGACAATTAACCTTATTTTTTATCATCTATGCTAAATTAACAAGTACATAAATAAAAGCATCAAATAAACCAGTATCTAACTATAATACTGGTTTATATGTATATATTGGTAACTTTTACATTTGATATTAAATCTGATTATCCATAAATTGATTGTAGAGGTCTCGCCACATCGCTATCAAGTTAAGAAATACATTCTTCCCATAAATGAAAAAAACGAACTGAACTTCTATGGACAACTATGAAAGAATGAAATTTTTATTTTGGAATAATTCAAAATCTTAGCTTGATGGGTATGGAGTAGCAGCACATGACCATCAAGCTAACAAAATAAAATACCCCCCAAAAATGAAAAAACGCGATTTATTCTTTCTGTAGAAAAATAAGAATAGATCGTATTTTTTATGTCTAAATTTGTATCTGATAAATTACATTATTTTTTCTAGATATTTAAAGCTTTTTATCATAATATGTCTTACGATATTTTGCTAGAGATTTCGTTTTGTACAACGAACCAATAAATATCGATTCCATACGTATTTGTATTTTAGATTCAAACGCATTTCAGTCCTATAGGTTTCCTGCAAAAAAGAATGGAATTTAATCTATTTATAGTGATTTTTAAAACATTATAAAATAGAACAGTATACATTTATATACTGTTCTATTTAGTTTAAACGTAATATATATTATACTTATAATAAATAGATATACGATATAACACTATGGCATAAAGAATATGTAAAAAGAGAATATGAAATGTTTATACGTTTGTATTAGCTAGGAATAACACTTTCATATTAAATTTATCACAAAAGAAAGAGGAAAATGAGAGATGAAAATCAGTTCAAGCATAAATAACAGGCTTTACCCTTTAAATACTACAGTTTTAAATAATACAGCTCCAAGTACTACAACTTCACGTATAGTGAACAATAATCAAAAACATATTCCTGAAAATAAGACTAGGGATAATCAACTTTCTGAAAAAAATGTAGAACAACATATTAATAACAAATATAATTCAATTAGCTCACAAGGTCTCTCTATATTTGAATTTCTTAAAATGTTATTGGATAAAGGTGTACCTATGTCGATAATAACAGAAATATTAGTGGGAATGGTAGAGGGGCATAGTAAGAAGAATGAAGAATCGGAGAAAGGATTAGATAAAGAATTAGAGAAAGAATCAGAGAAAGAATTAGTACAAGGATTAGATAAAGAGTTAGTAAAAGGATTAGGTAATATTCAAAAATAATAACAATTTTTAGTTTTTTGTTTTATTGAATATTCGAAATTTTTTTCGGGAATCGATTTTTCTTTTGGATTTTTTTCTCACCCCCCTTAAAGTGTAAAAATACGCTATTCTTTCTGTAGAATCATAGGAAAGGATGGCGTGTTTGTACATCTTTTCGCTTTCGTACTCATGAAAATAAGACTGTTGGTTTTGCTGAAGTTAGTTGGGGGCACCAAGATTTAAAAGCCGTTATACAGGAATGGCAAAAGTATACTCTACCTACTTCTGATAAACGCTTTACTCCTACATTATTATTGTCGTCAGAAAAGACATCTCCATTGTTGATGCATGGGATTTTTCATGGGTCAGTTACAGACTTACAGAAATTGATACAACCACTTCTCCAAGTTGGATCACCTATAAAGGTAGACATAAAAGAACTGTCTTATTTAGAAGCTATAACATTAATATCCAATCATCAGCCTGCAACTCCTTTACCATTTAAAAGCGTAGCACCTTTTATGGACTCTTTATTACCTGAAGAAGGTATTGCTACGATTGAACAATTTATGAGTCAAGCCCCACCTAATGCCACTGTTTCCATATTTTTTCAGGGCTTAGGTGGGACTGTTTCTGAAGTACCCGAGGAAGATACTGCTTATTTTTATCGAAAAGCTCTAGTGAATATGGTGTTATTTTCCACGTGGGACAAACCAGAGGGAGCTGCACAAGGGATTCGCTGGGTAGAAGATTTTCGTCAAGCATTGATTCCTTTTACGAAAGGTGTCTACGTTAACACACCAGATCTTTCAATGAAAGATTGGTCAGATTTATATTTTGGTGAAAACTTCAAAAAATTGACTCAAGTAAAAGCTAAATACGATTCAGAAGATATTTTCAATTTTCCACAAAGCATTCCACCTGTTTTTGAACTACCCCCACTTTCACTTCGTTTAGAAGTGAGGGATTCCTAAGTAAAGAGTTCTATTGAACGCTAATTGATTAAGCTAACCCCGCAGTCCTTGCGGTTAGAAGCCTTATCGCTTTGATAGCTCTTGGGTGTCTTTCAATATAGCTTGGAAAAGAAGAAAGTAATCTTTAATTATATATATGTCCTTATATTCACTCAGTTCTCTTTTCTTTTTCATAAGAAGTAATATTCTGAGCAAAGCGCCTTCTTCACTTGTCCGAGGAAGTATCTTACTCGCCCCACCTGCACGCCCTTTGACTGACATTGCCATTGATCAGAATCAATACCTTGGGGCACCAAAGGAAGTAATCGATGAACTAAAAAGACAGTTCGCTTTTATCCAGGATCCTACTTTCAATCCTGATCACCCACCGGCTGGTTACAATTATCCATCTCCACATTTCATGTATGATGTTACACGGTGGCACCCAGTTGAGGAAGCAAAATCACGAAAAGAGGCTTTACTGATTATGCAGGGCGCACGTGATTATCAAGTAACAGTAAAAGATGAGTTTACTAGGTAGAAAGAAGGACTTTCAAGCCGCAGTAATGTTCAGTTCAAAGAATATCCAAAATTGAACCACTTTTTTACGGAGGGAGACGGGGAATTAAGTTGTCCTAGTGAATACCAAATCCCTGCCAATGTTCCCGAGTACGTCATCCAGGACATTATTACATGGGTCAACGAAACAAAAAAATAAGAAAGCATCAAAAGCCTTCATGCAATCATCATTGCGTGAAGGCTTTTGAAACTAGTGGTTTCATCCAAGTGATTCAGACATATCTCTTATTTTCGTTATTTTACTGCTTTTTGATGATTCATATATATTTTTTTATAGCTTTTAAAAACTCTGTAAGTGTTTTGTAATATTTACGAGAGACTTTTTTAACAGTTATGAGAGAGAAAAGAAAGATTTGTTATATATGATGAAATTAATCTTACTAGTAGGTGTTCTAATTGACCTAGAAACCAAGGAGGAAAAATAACAATGAAACAATTGAAGCCAGCAATTAGTGTATTAGGTAGTGTATCGATGGCACTGACTTTAGCATCTCCTGCTTTAGCAGATGAAAAACAACAGAACCCAGGACGTACAGTTGAAATATTCAAAGAGAATGCAAATGTAAAAAAAGAAGATAAGAATTTCACGCTCGGATCTGATGGAGAAATAGGTTCACTCATTACACAAAACATTGAAATGGCAAATAACGATTGGGATAAAGATGGTATTCCTAACGACTTAGAGATTAATGGATATAAAATTGAATTCAATTCACAAACTGGAAAAAATGAAGCGAAAGTATGGGATCCCGAGAAGGATAAAGGGAAACCAAAATTTATATCGAATCCTATAAATGCAAATACGGATGGTGATCCTTTTACTGATATGTATGAGGTTGAGAATTATAACAACGATTCTGATATTAATTTCAATCCGATAGTTGCCAACATGCCGAATTTGCAAATTGGTGTCAAACGAATTGAAGTAATCCCTATTGCAACCATTACGGATAATAATGGCGGATCCGTTAGCAGAGGATGGGAGAAAAGCGTATCTACACAACATTCATTTAATGTAGGCCTAAGTGGTTCAGGTGGTGTAGAAGGCTCAGCAGCCGGTCCTGTTCCTTCTGGAAGTGTTTCAGCAAATGTGGGATACGGATATTCAAAAACAACTACGGAAACGGAGAGTTATACAAATAATTTTGATTGGTCTACTGCAACAACTGTGGATACAGCGAACGCAGCAAAATTACGGGTACATTTGGAATATAAGAATGTAGGAACAGCATCTGCTGAAAATGTTTCGCCTCATTTTAATATTCGTTTAGGAAACAAAATTATTAATACTGTAAAGGCAACACAAGATCGTTATAAAGCAAATTATTTAAGTACAGAAAAAGGTGGACGGAATAAAACAGAAGTAGTAATTGATAGTTTAGAAGGACAAGCAGATGCGAATATTGTCTTATCTTTGGATGAATTGAAAGCTGTTGAACAAGGAGAACTTCTTTCGATTGAAGTTTTACCTACAAGTACAATGGATTTATCTATTGAAAAAGGTGAAGAAATTATGCATTTGGGGGATTCAGGGAGATATGAGTCTAGAGTAAATGCAGCTACTGAACAATTAGAAACAGATATAGGAAATATACCAAAGTTTAGGGTATATACTCCTAAAGACAAATCCCTAGCTGATAAGCCAGTTTTATCCTATAACGAAGTTTTTCAACATGTAAATATAGATACGAAAAAAGTAAATCATATTGTAAACAAGGCAAAAAGTACTAATAACGTATCAGTGGTTTCAGCTAATAATGGAACTGATGCATTGAACGATTTAAAAGTGGGACAGGGAGATCGCGGTTATTTACATAAAGACTCTGTACATGGTGCTTTTGCAAAACTACAGCAACCAACATTAGTAGAAGGCAGTTATGATTCTGTGACGCAAAAGATTAGGGCATCAATCTTACCAGGTTTATTTGGAGTGAGTAAAGAGATTCCTACTACTTATAGCAAGAAATGGAATGCTCCGTCACAAACAGTAAAACTTGTTAAACGTGAGAATGGATTTACATATGAATCTAGAGAAAATATACACCCTATTAAATCTGAAATTGCTGCGCACAGAAAAGTTACATTTGAAATCAATGACGCACACAATTTAACGCCTACACAAAAGATTGATACTGAAGTTAAAGCTAATAAAGAATTTGAAGATTATGTAGTAGATAATTCAGGTGAATTTGTTACAGAAGGAGTTCCTTATACCGTAGCTTCATATGGAAATACAGCTTATTGGGGAAGTCATCATGCCGGGAACAAATGGGAGTATCTTTGGGCTGAAAAATCTAGCGATGAAAAAGTGAATATAATTATTGAAAGAATAGGTCAACAAAAACCTGGAAAACCAATTAAAAAGGATGAAGAGGTATTAATTAAATTCCGAAATCCTATTTATGCAGATTATGCATACTTAAAACTTCAAGATAGTTATATTCATTTAGATCAAAAACAGAACGCAAGTACTTTTAAATTTAATCATGCATACCCAAAGAATTTCACTGGACACCATAAGCAATGGAACATACTATCTAATGGTAACAAGTTAAAGGTAGGATATTTAATTGATTATATGAAATATGGTAATGGAGAGAATGGGACTGATACTATAGCATGGAATCTATCAAGAGTTCAGTAATAGGTAATAGTTCTGTTGCTAAGTTTTGAAAGAGAAACGGAAATGAATTGAATCCGAAAAGTTAGATACAATAATTTAGGTTACTAATAAGGAATGAGTTCGATGTTAAATCGGACTCATTTCTTTTAATTTATATGATTTAGTAACTACTATTTTAAATACTTATCTAGTCATATGAGTAATCAAATGTTAAGATTACTATCTATATTACATAATATATTTTCCGAATTTTCATTTGTTTCGAGGCTGAAATGTAGAATTCTGATTTATTTATGTGATTAGTTTCTATATCTTTACCTATAAAGATATTTTTATTGGATAATAGAAAAAATAAATTTTGTGTTATTGGTGAAAAAGAAGTGAGGATAGTATATGAAGAAAAGAATTTTAATCGTAGAAGATGAAGAAAATATTCGAGAAGTTTGCAAACGTTATTTAGAAAGAGAAGAATATGAAGTTTATATAGCTGTAAATGGTAAAGAAGGTTGGGATTTATTTCTTACACATCAACCAGATTTAATTATATTAGATTTAATGATACCCAAAAAAGATGGATGGGAATTATGTGAGGAAATTCGTCAACAATCAAATGTCCCTATTATTATGTTAACTGCTAAGGGAGAGGAAAGGGATCGAATTTTAGGCTTAACAATGGGGGCAGATGATTATTTAACAAAGCCATTTTCGCCTCGTGAATTAGTATTAAGGGTTCAAATTATACTAAGAAGAGGAAGCAATGTACCAATACAATCGAAAGAATGCCAATTGGAAGTGATAGAGTTTCCAGATTTAAAAATATATCCAAAGACAAGATATGTACTTGTTTGTGATAAGGAAGTAGAGTTAACGGTGAAAGAATTTGAGGTACTTTATCTCATGGCAAAGCATCCAAAACAAGTATATTCTCGCTCGCAGCTTCTTGAATTAATTTGGGATTTTGGACATGAAGGGGCATCAAACACAGTCACCGTGTTAGTGAGTCGTTTACGTGAAAAGCTCGAGAAGCATACGATAAAGAATCGTTGGATTCATACGGTTTGGGGTATAGGATATCGCTTTGAGCCAAATGGAGGAAATGAAACATGAGATTACGTATTCAATTGTTACTCATGAATCTATTAAGTACTGGTATTATGGTAATTGCTATATGGTATAGTGAAACGAAAATGTTACTTGAACCGGAACAAACACGGTTATTAACAGTAATTGCATTTGTGGCATTTATTATTTCAACGTTTATTTATTGGCTAATGACACGTCCTATCATGAGATCTATACAAAATTTAATAAAATTGACGAAACAATTTAGTGATAGACACTTTGAAACGATGTATATAATTGGGCAAGAACCACGAGAGTTTAAAGAATTGGCAACAGCCTTTCAACAGATGGCAAAAAAATTAGAAGAAGGGTTTACTAAGTTAGAGCAACAGGAAAACTCTCGTAAGGAGCTAATTACCAATATCTCACACGACTTACGAACACCTATGGCTAGCATGCAAATGATGATAGAAGCATTACAAGATAACCTGATTGAAGATCCTGAAATGAAAAAGCAATACTTAGCGACGATTTTAAAAGAAATAGAAAGATTAAGTGGATTAATTAACGACTTATTTGATCTTTCTAAATTAGAATTTGAGCAAGTAGATTTTCACCCAAGTTTCACACATTTAGATAAAGTTCTATTAGATGTATTAGAGTCGCATTCTGTCTTATTGGAAGACAAACAAATCAATGTGCAATTGGTTGTTCCAGATACATTACCTAGACTTTTAATTATGCCTTGTAAAATAGAAAGGGTCATAGGAAATTTATTACATAATGCAATACGATATTCTCCTATCTCTGGAACAATTGAATTGACTGTAGTGGAAAATAAACTAACTCAACAGGTCCAATTCACTTTGCGGGATGAAGGAATAGGAATTTCTCCAAATGATCAATTACGTGTATTTGAACGTTTTTTTAGAACAGATCGATCAAGAAGTTCACAATCTGGAGGTTCCGGACTTGGATTAGCTATTGCAAAATCATTAATTGAAATGCACAAAGGGGAAATTGGTGTAAGGAATCGCGCAGATGGTAAGCAGGGAAGTGAATTTTGGTTCACTCTTCCCATCACATCAGTAAAAAAATAAGATGGTTGAAAGACTTTTGTAACATTTACGTTAGAAAAATGAAAGACCTTCTTGTTAACATACTACTACACAGTATGTTACAGGAGGTTTTTTACTTTATGAAAAGAAAATATGTATGGTTTATAGGTGGTTTGATAATTGTATTGGGGATTTTATGGTCATTATTCCGACCAGAGAAATTATTTATTGATAAGCACGTAAATGAATCATTGCCACAAGCAGAGATACAATCAACTGAAGTAAAGCAGCAAAGTGATCGAGTAATAAGGGAAGGTCAGTTTCAAAACGGTGTCCATGAAACAACCGGAACGGCAAAAATTTACCAATTAGCGGATGGAAAACGTGTTTTACGACTTTCTAATTTTGCAACATCTAATGGGCCAGATGTACGAGTTGTATTAGTTCCTACAAATCGTTTAAAAAATAATGAAGACGTGAAAAACTATCAGTATATTGAATTAGGAAAATTAAAGGGAAATAAAGGAGACCAAAACTACGAAATTCCTGAAGGGATAGATGTAAATGAATATGGTTCGGTTTCTGTTTGGTGTAAAAGATTTAATGAAAACTTTGGTGCGGTTTATTTTAATAATTAAATATGTACTTAAAATATCCTCTTACAGGAGAAATTCATATGGGGTATGGTAAGTAGCTGCAGCGGTCATAGTTGCTAAGAAGGGCACTCATAAGAGTGTCTTTTTCATATTTCTTAATTTTTGTATATTTTAGAGCTATTGGACGTTTACGGGGTACCGCCCCATAGCCATCAAGTTGAAATTTCGTTCTGGGGGTGACCTGTTTTCTTGGCTTGATGGGCATGGGGTACCGTCAACGAGACGCGAATTTTGCACGCTAAGCAAAAAAAAATAAGCTGTCCACATGGCCAGCTTATTTACATAATTCTCGTTATCGGTAGCAAGTTTTTCATAGCATCCTTGTTTTTACTAAATTTTTTGTCTCTATGTCTATCTATCTCTTATACAAGATTTTATACATCATTGATATAGCGGGGATTCTAGGGATCTTCGCTATTCTTTTTTGCATAAAACCTTGTATAAAAAAGTAGTTAGACTAGTGTGTTTTACTCCGGTTCATTTCAAAATATAATTGAAAATTCATCTTTAAATTAAAAAAGAAGGTGTTACCTTTATATATTAATGTCTTGGAAGTATTGTATAACAGATAATTTTTATGCATTATTGATTAGCGTTGCTTATTGTGCTAACGAATCAGGATAGTGTGGCGACTGACCAACTAAATAGTTGCTTATTCTCAATTATTAGAAGGGAAGTTCTATCATTTCGCGAATTTATTAGACATAGACGAGCGCTATAATTTTCTATATGTACATAAAGAGGTGACTACGCATGAATCAAAGACCGTCAGAAGAAGAATACGCCGGGAGCTCCGGTGAATATATCCGTTTGGTGCCGCCGGACGGTAACATCATCGACATTCTGCTTACCCAGGAAAAGCAAATGATCGAGCTACTGGCATCGTTGACCGAAAGCCAGGCCGCATATCGCTATGCGGAAGAAAAATGGACGCTGAAAGAAGTCGTGGGTCACATTGCAGACGCGGAACGCGTCATGACCTACCGCCTGCTCCGGTTCGCAAGAGGGGACCAGACGCCTCTGACCG
>NZ_MAOE01000069.1 GCF_001884185.1 Bacillus albus | reverse complement strand
ATCATGAAAGGTTTGTTCCAAAATTGGAAATCTTTTTTTGCTAGTTTAAAAGACTATAAAAAGAATCCAAACAAATATGCTGGAATGCCTAGGATTCCAAAGTATATTCGTTCTTCTGAAAAAGAGATTCTGTATACAAACCAAGATTGCATCATTAAAAACGGTAGATTTTTAAAGTTTCCAAAGACGAAATTACAATTAAATATTGGGAAACTAGGTTTCACTGAAGGTAAACTGAAACAAGTTCGTGTGATTCCAAAATACAATGAATAT
>NZ_MAOE01000068.1 GCF_001884185.1 Bacillus albus | reverse complement strand
CGCCTCCTGGGTTTCCTCCGTTTCCGTTATCTGTCCCCGTTCCGCCTCCTGGGTTTCCTCCGTTTCCGTTATCTGTTCCCGTTCCGCCTCCTGGGTTTCCTCCGTTTCCGTTATCTGTTCCCGTTCCGCCTCCTGGGTTTCCTCCGTTCCCGTTATCTGTTCCCGTTCCGCCTTCTGGGTTTCCTCCGTTTCCGTTATCTGTCCCCGTTCCGCCTTCTGGGTTTCCTCCGTTTCCGTTATCTGTTCCCGTTCCGCTTCCTGGGTTTCCTCCGTTTCCGTTATCTGTTCCCGTTCCGCCTTCTGGGTTTCCTCCGTTTCCGTTATCTGTTCCCGTTCCGCCTTCTGGGTTTCCTCCGGTGTTATTATTATTCTGTTCTGTCTTTTGAATGATAGGCTTTTTAACAGTGTTTACTAGCGGCATGATTCCATACTGCGTTTGATTAACTACATTTTCTACCTTGCTATTTTCTGTTTTTGTTCCTTCATTCTCTTTATTTGGTTCTTCTTTTTTAGGTTCTTCTTTTCCGGTACTGGTTTCTTTCTCGTAATTACCATTCAATTTCCATTCCCACGTTACTGGAGAGAAAACATCTATATTGATACTTGGATCTACTAACTTCACATGAAGGCTAATTTTCAAATCTCCCTCATTACGTGCTGATATTGCAACTGCTCCGTTTTGCAAGAATTCACTTGTACGGTCCACACCATCAATTAATAGTGAATCTGTACTACCATATAACTCAAAGCCACTAGGAATAGTTATATTCATAGTTTGCGAAGAATCCATTCCAATTACTTTCGCTGTATCACTGAATGTAATTCCATCTTTAGCCAAACTTTCTTTTACTTCTTTAATTGAGTTTCCTAAAGATATTTTATTGACTGGATTATAATTAAAATTATTTTCTTTATTATATTTATTCGTAAATTGGATTACGTTTTTCAGTTGTAATTTCGTTACATCAGGCAAATCACTTTGAACGATTTCTTCCATATTCATACTAGGCAACTTTGTAATTAAATTTTCAATTTGTTGCTTGATACGAATATCTGGTTGTTTCATTAACGAATTTATAACTACTTCGTGTTGTCCATCATTTGATATAGACTTTTGTAATCGTTTAAGGATTGTCGCTTGTATGTCACTCTCTAATTTCCCTGCAAGTTCTGTATCATATTCTGACACTTGTTTTTTTACATCTGTTAAATATTTTTGTATTGCTGAAGCATCTGCTAAAATATTAGGATCTTTCTCTGAAAGCGTAAATTGATTGGCGATAATTTTATTTGCAGACTCCAATGCGCTTAACTGCTTTAAAGTATCTCCTGAATTCATATCGCTCATATACTGATTAAATTGATTTGTAAAATTATTTGCTAACAGATTATTATCAGTTTGCATTTTTTGAAAGTTATTAAATCCTTCTAAATACGTATTATTAGATTTATTCCCTTCATCTAAAGCTTGACCAAACCCTTTTAAAACATCTTGGAATCCTTTAAAACTATTAACAGAAATACCAGTGTAATCTTGTACCGTTTTAAATTGATTTGTGTAATTCGCTAACGGGCTATGTACATCTTTTTTATACATAGTCGTTTGATTAGTCCCTTTTTCAATTATTTTACCTATATTATCTTGTGCACCTTGCAACTTACCGATAATACTTGCAAAATAAACATCGATGATTTGCTTATTAAAATCTTCTAAAATAGCAGAAGCTGTATTTTCTGCCTCAGCTTTCAAATCTTTATTTCCAGTTGCATTTACCTTGTAATTTAATGTTAATTTTTCTGGAAGTTCTGAATCAATCGCAACAGCCTTTCTTGAAAAATCGTTAGGTATTACAATCATCATATTGTAATTATTATTTTTCAAACCACTTTCTGCAACTCCGCGACTCACTACGTACCATTCTTGTTTCGTATTTTTATTTACATTTTTAACAAATTGATCTCCAAACGCTATTTTATTACCTTCAAATACAGTACCTTGATCTTCATTTACCAATGCAACTGTCATTTTGGGCGTGGTGTTCTCATTTGCTTTCTTAACATTTTGGTTTAACGCTAAATAGGAGACCCCTGTTGATAACACAAGAGCTAAAATAATAAACAACAAGATGCTCCACTTGAACTTTTTCACTACTTATCACTCCTGCGACTGCGAGTCTATTAAGTTAAAGACTTCGTATCTTACTCTAGTTTTAAAGTAATTTAGCCATACAACAGATCGTTGCATGGCTAAATTATATAGTTCTTTTTTATCTGTCTTATTGTAGACCGAAATTACGAGAAAGATCTTCGTCATGTCTTGCAACAGCTTCTGCAGTTTTGTTAAGCTGCATATTAATTTCTTGTAATAGCTGTGCGAAGTTTTGTACTTTTGGCTTTAATTGATTGAACTGTTGATCAAAACCTTCGAAAGCACGACCTTCCCATTCTCCTCTTAATTCATTTTGTAAGTTTTGTAGTTGACGTAAAATGTCCTCAATTTGATTTGCACCTTGTCCATATCGAGTCGCTTTCGATTTAAGCTCCTCTGGTGACATGCGAATTTGTCCTGCCATGAATAAATCCCCCTTAAAATTTAAAAATAGTAAAATTAACCAAAAATCAATTCTACAAATTGATTATATCAATAATTTATAAATTTCTAAATAAAAAAATGATATTTTTCCAAAATTTCTCTTTTACTATAAAAACATTATATTATATAATACTAATTTACTTATTTTTTAAGCATACTCTATAAATCTACTATTTTATTTCTAATCAAAATTTTTCAATGCTTTTTCATATTCAGAAAAATGGAATACTATCTCATCATTTATAATTAATACATCAATGTTTTATCCTATTTCATTTATGTAAGTTGATACTATTTGTAATGCTGGATACCCCCCTTATAAATACGAAATATATTCTCTTTCTTTTTTCATTTTTCTTTTCTCCCACCCACAATATTGTTCTCACTTCAAAGTCATAATTACCTGTCTTTCAACAAAGCCAAACTCTTCGTACATCTCTTTCGCAAAATTCCCAGCAAATACATTCAAACGAATTTCTGAATAATTCCTTTGTAATTCCTTAATACCAGTCTCCATTAATTTTCTTGATAACCCTTTCCCGCGGTACTCTGGAAAAACATACAATTCGTATATAAACCCTAGTTTTTCATGAGAAAAATAGTCCGTATTTTCCCCTATTAATATCCATCCCATTACACTGTTTTCTTCTTTAACGACTAAATAATACGCTCCCTTTTCTACAATCGGCCTTGTAATTTCAATCGCTTTCTCTGTATTTAACCGACAATTTCCCCTCGTACCTTCAAAAAGCGATTGAGCTGCATATTGTATTATTTCGTCCGTTTCTTCCCGGTTTGCCTTTTCTATCATTTTTCACAACCCTCCTCTTTAATAGGCATTAATATCGCTCGTTCAAGATCCTCCGCTTCCATAACAATTGCCATTAATCCATGCTCTGTACTTGTCTCATGAAATTCGCCCTTCTCCCAAAACACAGCCTGTCCCGCCTTCACCTTCGCTTTTTCTTTATCTGTTCCGCATACATATCCTTCTCCGTCCACAATAAGAAGCAGTTGCGATACAACTGCTTCATGATATCCAATTATTCCATTCTCTTGTAAATGCATAGCACCTATATGTATATTCCCCTTATGATTCACTATTTTCGACATTATGAAATTAGATTGAAATGCTGTGATTTGCTTTCCTACTTTTTCATTAAAATCAAAAATCTTCACTTCTAGTCCTCCTTATATGTATAAAACCATCCTTACTGTCTGCATCATATGTCCTTCAAAATCTTCTTCAAATTCCTCTAATTGCGCAAAACCTTTCGCTTCATAAAACCGTTTTCCTTTTTCATTCGCTGCTTCTACATGAATGTATAGTTTCCGAATTCCTTTTAATACCGTTAACCCTTTTTGTAATAAAGCACTTCCTATCCCTTTCCCTTGTTGATCTGGTAACAAATAAATTGCTCCTAATTCTGCTTCGTTTTGCAGCCTAACAGGTGAAAAATTTGCAAAGCCAATTACTTCTCCCTCTTCTTCTGCAACGAATAAATGTGTATTCTCAAGACGATATTTCATTTTTTCATCAGAATAAGCCTCGTCTAGGAAACTGTCTTGAATCTCTCTTGGAATAATGCCTTTGTATGTATCGTGCCAAGCTATTTTCGCTACTGATTGTACAGCATGAATATCTTCTTGCTTCATTTCTCTAATTACATATGTCATCTCGATGTCTCCATTCTCTTTAAATTATATTCTGCTAATATACTAGAAGAAATGGCAGAACCATTTTCATAATTTACCTTAATTAATTTTAATTTCTCAGCGCTTCCCATTCTTCACGAATCATTCCCATTCGAATAGAATCATAGTACGTTCCGTTATAATACCGGCATTTGCGCATTCTACCTTCTAAAGTCATTCCTATTTTCTCAGCTACTTTCATCATTCGTTCATTACCAGACCAAGTCGTGAGCCCTACTCTACCAATCTCCATCTTTTCAAATAACAAATCTCGATATAACGTTAACGCTTCTGTACCGTAGCCACCATTCCAGTAAGCCTGATTATAAATGACAATTCCCATCTCCAACCAACGCGTCGGTTTATGTTCCCAATAAAATCCGACCGTCCCTATAACTTGACCGTTATTTTCTATAATTAAATTGGATAGCAGTTCTTCTTTTAAACGAGTTTGCATCTTTTCCTTATAGGATGAGTATTCTTGCATTGAAAACGGAAAATACGGTGCGTCCCATTTTCTCCATTCTGGATTTTCTTCTTTAAATATGAGATTCCATAATGTTTTTATATCTGATTCTTCAATTGTACGAATTGTTACTTTATCCCCTTTTACTATTACGCTATTCATAATTTCCTCCTACACTCCTCTTTATTTTATATATAATTATAATATTTTTTCTGAAAAATCAAAACAAATATCATTTATTATATTGTATAATTTTGTTATAAGGTACCAATTATTCATGTAGAAAGCTGGTGATTCAATGAATAATCGATTTAGTATTGCTTTATTTCTTACTATTATTATGACAAATATTATTCTCTATTTCTTCTTACCATTAAGTATTGTTACGAAATGGGACTTCAATGGAACACCTACATCAACTATGGATAAAGGCACTTTTGTTATCGTAAATATAATTATATGTTCCTTCGTATTCTTTTTATTTTTAGCTTTATCTAAAGCAGCAAGTAACCAGAAATTTCTCCATTGGATCGGCAACACAATGTTACTATTCTTATTTTTTGTTGATATTGTCATTTCCCTTATCGCTCTTGGCTTTTCACTTCCTCTTGATCATTTCATATTTTTAGCATTAGGGCTTTTATTTATATTAATAGGCTATTTCAGTTCCAAAATTGATACGACTAAATCAACCGTTTCATTGGAGTGGAATGATAAGCACCTTGAAAAAAGAGCTTCAAATATTTGTAGTATTTCAATGATAATAGCAGGTATTTTCCTAGCGGGGCTCCCATTTATCATTTCTGCTCCGTATAGAGGTTATGCTATACTAGCAATTATTTTAGGAATGACGCTTGTCATTTTACCGAGTACGATTTATTTACTTATTAAAGACAGCAAACAATCTACTCATTTAAAAAGGTAATAAAAAAATAGGAGGTTACCTCCCTCCTATGTCAGCTAAATATTTTCTTTTGCGTCTTTTCTATCTCAACTAAAATCCCTTTCTCTATCCAACCTTCTACTCCATCTTTTTTAATTAAATCATAGCCTGAGCAGCTACCATCAATGAGAGAAACAATATCCCCTTTTTTTACGCTTATTTGCGCACAAGAAATATCGGTTTTCACTGTGTATTCACCTGAATCAAGTTGCTTAATGTATTCATCTTTCACAGAAAGTAATGTATTCGTTTCTTTTTGCCTGCATATTGTGTAATCTTGCTTCTTCTCAATAGGCTCTATGTAATAATGTGGATAGGTAACCCCGCCCTGCATTGTTGCATCGGCATGAAAATCTGCTATTACTTCATATTCCAGGAAATAGTCTACATATGTATAAGAAAACTTATCACTTGCACTTGTCCTCTGAATAATAAATGCATTTAATTGTCCTGCCTCTTTAATCGCATTTCCGCCGTCAATTGCTATAATCTTTTTCTCCTTATCAATAACTGGATTGTTAGACGGGGCCTTCTCTGAGTAGTTTACAACAGGCCAATGACCGACAACTACATACTTATTTGCTTTATGTGATTGATTGAAAAACTCCGGCATTGCTATCGCATTTTTTCGTTCTGTCTCTTTCCAATCCTCTCTATCTTCAAGGCCAGCATGTACAAATATATAATCCTCAGTTTCAATAGCTGTTGGTAATTCTGTTAGCCACTTTATTTCTTTTGAGAAATGACCCATCAATATGTTTTTCACTTCACAAATATCACTTTCTTCATTAACGGTAACATTCAATTGTGCTAGCCATTCATTGAAAATTGTATTCTTTCTCGTACATAAATAATTTATTAGCGCAGGATTTTCGTTTACAAGTGCTTCAACTACAACCTCACAATTCCCTTCTATTACATACACATTTGGCTTACTAACTACTAGATCCATCACATAGTTTACGACACCAATACTATTTCTTCCTTTCTCACAAAGATCACCATTAATAATTAAATAATCCTCATCTTTAAAATTAACTTTATGTAGTAGTTCCTTAAAAAGATCTAATTCTCCATGAATATCAGAAATAATAATGACTCTTACATCATTTGGTATAGATAATTTCTTTATTTTTTTCAAGTATAAACGCTCCTAACATTCTCTAAATTCAATATTCCCTTTTTAATTTCTAATATTCGACAAATTATATTACTAGACCTGTCCCTAACTCAAATCTGAAAAAGAAAATAGGTTCCATATATTTTTACATACGGAACCTACTTAATATTATAACGCTTTATAAAAAGAATAGCTTACCTTATCAAAACCCTCTCTTTCATAAAAACGATGTGCATCAATTCTTGGAAACGCAGATGTAAGAACGATAGAACTACAGCCTTTTTCTTTCCCCCATTTTTCTACATATGACAGCAAAACATTACCATACCCTTTTGATCTGTGAGCTTCCGCGGTTACAAGGTCATATACAAAAACATGTTTCTCATTATAAAAATTCGTACAAATTGCTACACCGGCTAGACTCACAACTTTATCCTCTTCATTACGTAGCGAAAACAGTTTATAATTTTCTTCTTTCATTTTTTGAAATAAAGAACTCGCTTCTTCTTTTGATAGTTTTGTTCTTAACTGCTGTAATACGGGAAATACATCATGTAAATCCACTTCTGTTACTACTTCTTTAATATGCATTATGCTTCTCCCCTTACTATTTATAAAATTTTCTAAATGTTATATCATCATTATAGAAAGCAACTGCCCTTAGCTTAAGTGACAGTTCTATTCTTTTTTATAAGGCCAGTTTAAAAAGGAGCGTCTATACATGGATCTGACTATCCCATTAGTATTACAAAGTAAAACACCCATTTACTTACAAATTTGTGAATATATAAAACGAGAAATCTCTCATGGGTCACTACTTGCCGGTACACGCCTACCTTCTCACAGAAATTTAGCTATGCAACTTAATGTGAGCCGTATTACAGTTGAATCTGCTTATCAACAATTACTAGCTGAAGGATATGTAGAAAGCAAACCGAAACGCGGGATTTTTGTTGCCAATGTCGATATTGATGTCATTCAAAAGAAACAGCAAATTACGTCAAACAGTGCTAATAATAAAGAAAACGAACAATATGATTATGATTGTAGCCAAGGGCTTATTGATCAACAAGCTTTTCCGATAACAAACTGGAAAAAAGCATTACAGGAAACTTTATTTCAATATGAAAATGAATTATTTGCTAAAGAAGATCCACAAGGTGAGCTCATTCTACGAGAACATATTTCAAAGTATTTATATCATGCTCGCGGGGTACATTCTTCGCCTGATCAAATTATAATTGGAGCAGGTACGCAGCCTCTTCTTTGGCTACTAATTCAACTACTTGGTTCAAAAAAAGAATACGGAATCGAGAATCCTGGGTTTCACCGTATACCTGCTATGATTCAAAGTTCTAATCTTCCCGTTCACCCTATCCCTTTAGATGATAAAGGTATTCATATTTCTACTTTACGTGAATCGGGTTCTAATGTAGCGTATGTCACTCCATCTCACCAATTTCCACTTGGAATCATAATGCCGTTATCTAGAAGACTCGAGTTATTAAAATGGGCGGATGATTGTAAGGGCTATATTATTGAAGATGATTACGACGGGGAATTTCGTTATATAGGAAAACCTATCCCTTCTTTACAAGGACTAGATTCAAATGAACGTGTTATTTACATGGGAACTTTCTCGAAATCTTTTTTACCTTCTTTACGAATGGGATATATCGTTTTACCACCTCACCTTTTAACAATCTATAAAGAACTTGGTGGTATGTTTAAACAAACAGTTTCTACGCTGCAGCAACTTACCTTTTCCACCTTTATTCAAAATGGTGATTGGGAACGTCATATTAACCGAAGTCGTACGTTATATAAAAGAAAACATATTTCTTTAATTAAATGTATTACAAACGAGATGGGACATAACGTTCATATACTCGGTGAACAATCCGGACTCCATATTGTACTTCACGTTCATAACGGGATGAACGAACAAGAACTTATTCGTGCAGCTGAAAAAGAACGTATTAAGTTATACCCTCTCTCCACATACGATTCTGTTCATAATGTAAAGGACGATTCTTATGTATTGCTCGGTTTTGGTAGTATTCCAGAAGATCGTATCGAAACTGTTGTCCAACTACTGAAAAAGGCCTGGTTTCCTAAATAAAAATAACTCCACGCAAGTTATACTTACGTGGAGCTATTTTTATTTACTATTTTTCTGATTTCGCAGCCCTTCCTGGACGCTTAACACCAGTTGTTTCTGTTGAATAAGAAGCTTCAATTATAGCAGTTGGATCTACAGAGAGAACGAGATCTTTCATTTTTGGATAAATGAAACGGTTTGTAATACAGTAAATGATTCTCTTATGTTCTCCTAAAAAACCACCTTCTCCATGTAGATACGTAACGGATAATTGCAATTCTTTCATAAGTAGATCGCCAATTTCTTTATTTTTACCAGAAATAATCATAACGCTCTTTCCTTGATTAATACCATCTAATATGAAATCAATCATCTTCGTAACAATATAGAAAATTGCTAATGAGAACATCGCTTGTTCGATTGAAAATAAAATCGCTACAAATGTGAAAATAACTGCATTTACAGCAAGTAAAAATGTACTAATCGGCACTTTAAAATGTTTGTTCATCCAAACTGCTAACATTTCTGATCCGTCTATTGCTCCGCCCATTTTTACTACGATCCCTACACCAACACCAAATAGGACTCCTCCATAAAGAACAATTAACAATTCAGAAGTTGTAATTGCTGGAAATGGTTTTAAATAGATTAATCCGAGTGTTGTAACTACATTTGCATAGGATGTACGGATAAGGAACTTCTTTCCCATTACTTTTGCAGTAAATAATAAAATCGGGATATTAATTCCTAAGAACACCCCGTAAAGCGGCAATCCAGCAACTTTATTTGCCATAATAGCAATAGCCGTTACCCCGCCATCTACTAATCCATTAGGTGCTAAAATAAGCTCTAATGAACCCGCTACAATAATCGATCCAATCGTTAATAATATGTATTCAAATACTCTTTTCATCCATTACCCCCAAAACTTATATATTTTCTTAGTATTATTTTAACGTAATTTTACTACTAATTCAAAGATATGAGTTTATATACACAAAAGTTTCACCTTTACAGTGATTTTTTATGTAATTTATTTATAAAAACACACTTACATATTACAGTAAGTGTGCTCCAAACATTTATTTAAGTTTTGAGTATGAATTCATTTTCATTTTTAAGATTTCATCAACTGCCCTATTATACCCACCAGCATTTCGAAGTGACTCTCCAACTTTACGACTATTTTCCTTAAACGTTACATCATACATTACTTTCCCTACAGCTTCACGTAACGATTCAGAAGTTAATTCTTTACGATTAAGCCTTATTCCAGCTCCTACTTCACTCACTCGTTTCGCAACTAAAGGCTGATCTCCTGTTACCGGAATTACAACTAACGGAACACCGTAATATAGCGCTTCACTTGAACTATTCATACCACCGTGTGTCACGAATACATCAGCATACTGTAATAGTTCTAATTGCGGCACATAATTAAACACCCTAAAGTTATTTGGAATATTTTCAAATTGACTTATATTTATCTTTTTACCAACAACTAAAATGACTGTCGCTTCTACATCTTTAAACGCTTCAAAACATTTTTCATATAGCTCAGGTTGTTCATTAAAAACTGTTCCCATAGAAATGAAAATCAATTTTTTATCTTTTAAATCTTCCATAGGAAAGCTGCCTACTTCTTTACGCGTAGCAATTGATGGGCCCACAAACTTATACGATTCATCGAATACATCTGAACGCGGCTGATATTCCTTTGAAGTATATACAATCGTAATATCACCAGGGTGGTTCATAATATCATACATACTATTACATTTCATTCCATACTGTTTGTTCCATTTTTCCATTCCCGCTAAACAAGATTGATACAATGGATTCGTTTCATCTACTTTTCTTGATTCATGTTCATCGTTAAAAGTAATGTACTGATTAAAAGCAAACGTTGTACAAGAAGAAACGCTAGGTAATTTTAAAACATTGGCTATAATACGTCCTACTGGAAAATGATTATCATATATCAAATAATCGTACTTTTCCCCTTTTGTTTCTTCTACAATTTGAGTAACAATACGTTCTGATGCTTCCATCATATGAGACAGCATCACCAAAGGACTCCCACCTTCATTTACTCGCTCCATAATATTAATTTGAGAGAGGAAATTCTCAAACACTCGGAATTGTGCACCTGTTGCTTCAATCTTCTTTCTATAATCTTCAATACAATACGAAACAACTGTCTCCCCTCGCCGAATTAACTCACTTACAATAGCTAAAGTCGGATTTATATGACCTTCTCCAGGGAAATTTATTACGAGTACGTTTGCCATCATATTCTCTCCTATCTAATATTATTAATAATTAATTATATTAATTAATTTAAAACTATTATAAAGGAATCTATTCTATTTCTTCACACTTTTCTCTTCATTTTATTATTGAGAAATATTTTTCATAACCTACATTGTAACTCTCATAAAAGAACACTTAACCCTTCATTTACTGAAAAATAAGAGATTTACATTTGGGTGTTTTTAAAGATTTATCATCAAAAACATTATTTTGATAATTCATACAAAACTAGAAAAATATAATTTAAACACTGATTTCTCACCAATAATGTATGTAAGTTCTATGTTGTTCCTATCATTATCCACTTGGAACATATTCTGTTATATAATGAATTTATAGAATTTACAGAAAAAGGATTAATTTCATGCTACAACAACTATTCACTTCACCTATTTTATCTGTTCAAACTTTACACCCAGGTTATGATGACCATGCAAGCGATGTGTTTCTCGTCCGAACTGAAGATGCAGAAGTCATCGTTCGTTCTTCTAAAATGAATGAAGAACCAAATAATGATTTTTGGTGGGGATGTAAAAATCTATTTGGTATTGATCCGAGGAACGTCCATCATTTAGAAGCTGTACATGCATTGCTGCAAGAATATACGAATCTCCCCATCCCAACAATATTAGAAAAACATATTTTAAATGGCCGTGAATTCGTTGTGGTCGAAAAGTTAACAGGTAGTACAGTTCAATCTTTTATCGGACAACCAGATTCTGTTTTAATCAGTCTCGGAAAAGGGCTTGCAGAAATACATAAATGTAATGCCGGTTATATAGGAAATCCATCATGTACTTTCCAAGTTCCACTAGAAGAATTTAAGTCTCACATATTAAAAGTCAGTAAAGAGCTTGTAAATATGTTTTATTCCGATAATGAAAGCATACAAAATGCATTTCCTACTTTCGAATCACAACTTTCTTCCTTACCAGCACCAAAGGAATCAACGCTCGTTTTAATTGATATGGACCCTACTCAGTTTTTATCAGATGGTACAACTATTACAGGTTTAGTAGATACAGAAGCTTACGCAGTTGCTCCCCGGGAGTTTGATTTTATCGGCTTAGAATATGTGCTTACAGAAAAAGAAGCTCGCGCTTTTAAACAAGGATACGAAACCGTTATGCCCATTCCTCATCTTGTAGAATGTAGACGTCCCTATCGATATTTGCACCGGTTATTATCTGTTCAGGGCAGTGTGGAGTTAGAAAAGTGGCTAAGTCATCCAGCCTATTTTTAAATAAGAATGAGAGGGATTATGAAATGAATATTGAACAAAAACAATCTTTAACAGCGAACGAAATTCAGCAAATGAAAGATTTAGCTCATTTTTGCGGACAATACGATCAAATTGATTACTCTTCAGATTTACATGTAAACTTTTTAACTGCTCGTAATAAAGAAGAGATACATGATATTTTACTCTATGACGATACTCAATTAATTGGTGCATTAAGTATGTATGACTTTGAAAGACCGACAAAACTAGAATTAATAGGGTTTGTTCATCCGGACTATAGAAAACAACATATAGGCACCACTCTTTTACAAACTGCAATGAAAGAAATACGAAAAAGAGAGGTAGATGAAGTACTTCTTATTATGAATGGGGATTCTGCTTCTGGGAAAGAATTTGCAAAGCATATGAAGTTACCTTATTTGTATAGTGAATATAGTATGGAGTTCAAAGCAAAAGAAGTACAAAAAACAACAAAGAGTACTATACAGCTCACTCTTGCATCTTCAGAATCACTTCTTGATCTTATTGAACTTTCCAGTAAAGCCTTTGGAGATTCAGTAGAAAATACCTCTATATGGTTACAAAAAATGATGCATTCACCTTCTCATCAAGTATATAGTGCTCTTATCGACGAAAAAGTGATAGGAACGATTACAGTTTTTAAGCAAGAGCAATCTACTATACTATCAGGATTCGCCGTTCACCCTTCATATCAAGGTAAAGGGTACGGAAAAGATATTCTTAGTTATATGGTACATACCCTTATTACAGAAGGAATTTCAACAATTGAATTAGACGTCGAAACGAAAAATAAAAATGCTTTAAAACTATATACACAATGTGGTTTTGAAATGAAAACAAAGCATGACTATTATAATATAATGAATCTTGAGGTGAATACATATGTGTAAAAAAAAAATTTATTCTGATTATGATATTTTTGCAGACATCTATAATAAACATTGGGGACATTTTGCTGAACAGTCCTATCTTCTTTTGGAAAAACTCGTTTTACAATATGCACCACCACATTCTCATATTTTAGATCTTTGCTGCGGGACTGGTCACCTTACTAAGAAATTAATTGATAATACTTTTGTAGTAACTGGTATAGATGGTTCTACCCAAATGATTGAATACGCACGTCAAAACGCGCCAGACGCAACCTTTATCGTCGATGATGCTCGTTATTTCAATATAAATGAGCAATTTCACTATGTTATCTCTACTGGCGATAGCTTAAACCATATTTTAAAATTAGAAGAATTAAAAAATGTTTTTCGTAATGTTTACTCCGTATTACATAGCGAAGGTACATTCGTATTTGATATGAATATGGAGAAAGGGTTTCTTGAAAATTGGATTGCTTCGTTTCATATTTCAGCGAAAGAATATGTTTGTACAATTGATTCTACATATGATAAAGAAAATAAAAAAGCAGAAATGAACTTTATACTATTTCAGCATGACAATAATAATAATTGGACAAGAAGTGACTTTACTTTTGAAGAAGCTTGTTATTCCAATGAAGAAATAATATCTTCGTTGGAATCTGAAGGTTTTAAAAACATTCAAATACACGGTACAAATAGAGCATTTTTCATTTGTCAAAAATAAAAAAACTGAATCATAACGATTCAGTTTTTTCTTAGTATATTTATGACAGCAGCCGTTTCATTATTTTCTTTATACACTCGCGGTATTCTTCTGTCTAACATACATGTAACTTCATAGTTAATTGTACCTAACATATCAGCTACTTCTTCTACCGCAATTTCTTCTTCACCTTGCTTACCGTAGAATACTACTTCGTCTCCTACTTGTACTGGCATTGCTTTTGAAACGTCTAACATGAGCTGATCCATACAAACACGGCCAATAACAGGTACTCGGACTCCATTTATTAATGCATGCCCTTTATTAGATAACTGACGATTATAACCATCAGCATAACCAATTGGTACAGTTGCAATCCATTCTTCACCAGTCGTTACATACGTATTCCCATAGCTTACACCGCGATTCTTCTTCGCATGTTTAATATGAGCTATTTTTGATTTTAAAGACAACGCAGGCTGTAAAGAAACAACCGCATGATCTACCTCTTTTGAAGGATACATTCCATATATTCCAATACCTACACGAACCATATTTTGAAATGTATTGCTTAGTTCCATCGAACCTGCACTATTTGAACTATGAATATATGGGATATGAATTCCTAATTCTTTTGCTGTATTAACAGCTTTTTCAAATAAACTTGTTTGCATATTCGTATATGATTTATCGATTTCATCTGCCGTAGAGTAATGTGTAAACATTCCTACTACCTCTACATACTCCATACGGTTTAATTCTTCTAAAAATGGTATAACCTCTTCTTCTTGTAAACCGATACGACTCATTCCTGTATCAATTTTCACCTGAATTTGCGCTTTCTTTTGAAGACGGTTTGCGATTTCATTTATCCCTTTTAAATCTTCACTTCTATAAACAGTCATCATAACGTCATATTGAATTGCCTCTTCCGCAGCTGCTACTGATGTATACCCTAAAATTAAAATCGGCACGTTAATTCCTGCTTCTCTTAACTCTATCGCTTCATCTACAAATGCAACTGCAAGCTGGTTTATTCCCGCTTCAATAGCAGCTTTCGCAACTTCAACTGCCCCGTGGCCATACCCATTTGCTTTTACAGCAGCCATCATTGCAATATTTTCATCATTCACACGTTTTTTAAATTCTTTTACATTATGTTTTACTGCATTTAAGTCCACTTCAACAATTGTATCTCTTCCATATTTCAAACTCATTGGTCTAACTCCTAACTCAATAATTGCATTCCATTCTATTTCACGTTTCATATGACCTTTTACAATATAATACTTTTCAATATGCTAGTCAAACTACTAGAATTTTCGGAATTTTGAGTATGATATAATACCCTCAAGAAACTATTATAAACGGAGATGAGGAGAATTACAATGTTTGTTCGATCTGCCTTGTACCAACTTAAAGTTGCTGTTGATACTTCTATTCAAATGCTTAACCAATATAGTGAAACCGAATTAAAAATACAGCCCATTCACGCAAAGCGATCTGTATTTGAAATGTGTACCCATCTTTCTCTTATTTGCCATGCAGATCTACTCATTTTAAATGGCATTACAGAAAAACAACTACATACTTTCTATAAAGAACAAACACTCGAAACTATTACGCAAATGCAACAAACGATGATACAGGGCTACGATTTACTTTCTAAAACTTTTTTATCCTATTCCAATGAACAATTAGCGGAAATGAAGACTGCTTATTGGGGTATTTCTTATTCACGCTTTGAATGGTTGCTTGAAATTGTTGCACACTTTTACCATCATCGTGCGCAAATTCATATTTTACTATGTGAGCATATGAAAGATCCTAACATACCTTTATTTCAATAAAGGTATGTTAGACAACATGAAATTTCTCTAAGGCACACAAAATACCACCTTCACTCGCCTTCTTTGTAACGAAATCAGCTCTTGTTTTTAACTCTTCTCCGCTATTCCCCATCGCAATACCTAATCCTACATACTGCAACATCTCAATATCATTTCCACCGTCACCAAAAGCAATCGCTTCTGACTTACAAATATTTAAATGCTCCAATACTTTTTGAATTGCAGTTAGCTTCGATACTTTACTATCTTCCAATACATTTATGACATAACCATGAAAACGTTCGAATGTAAGCATTGGATACTTTTCAATAAATTTTTGAGATTCCATTTCATCCGCATACAGACATAAACAATAAATCTCTTTAGACAAATCCTTGCTTTTTTCAGGGTACTCCTTTAAATGTAACGTCTCGCTAAGCGCTTGTATTACACGCTCATTATTTGAAGCTATTCCGTTCATTGCAAAACCTTCAGTAAAATAAGAAATACTGTGACCATGTAATTCTGCAAACTCTGAGATATCATGAACGATTTCACTTGAAAGTACCGATTTATGTATAACAGTTTCTCCACACTTAATATGCGCACCATTTGCTGAAATAATTGTATGTATGCCCATCTCTTTAAATTGCGCGCATAAGCTATATGGTCTCCCTGTTGTAACAACTACGTGAATCCCTTTTTCTATTAATCTTTGTATCGCTTCTTTTGTACTTTCGTGCATACTTCTGTCAATCTCACTTAAAAGAGTACCATCAACATCAAAGAACACTACTTTATACATTGATCTTTACATCCCGTCTAAATGATTCGTATCATTAATAAAATGTACCGTTTTTTGTTCGCCATCCATTTCAAGTAAGCTGATTCCCGTATCTCCCATTTTAAAATAATAATCCATTGAAATGGGCATTTTGAAAAACGCACGTAATAGGCTATTTATTACACCGCCATGTGCAACAATAGCAATTCGTTCATATGTATTCTCTGTCACGATTTTAGAAAAGATTCCTTCTATTCTCATTCTAAATTCAATAAACGATTCCCCGTTTTCATAACGATCATGCAGAAACTTTGGCTCTGGATATTTCTTTGCTTCTTCAAATGAAAGACCTGCTTGTACTCCATTATTGAACTCCATTAATTCCTCTTCTAATTGAATTGGACACCCAATTCCTTCTGCTAATGTTTCACCCGTTTCACGAGCACGTTTTAATGTACTTGCCCAAATGAAATCTGGCGGAAAATCTGCTTTCACTTTCTGTACAAGCCTTTGTACTTGCCTTCTTCCTTTTTCTGTTAATTCAAAGTCTGCTCGTCCTTCATGTACGTTTAAGATATCAGCTTCTGATTCTCCGTGACGTATTAATAGTATTTGCATGTATTCTCCACTCCCCTGTTCAATATCCATAAAATCTCATTATACCATATTCTTAATCTTCCGAAACAAAATAGCTTTCTATAACAGTTGTTCAACTTAACATTTCCAAGCAGTCTAAACTTATTATTCTTTTAAACGGGCCATACAAAAAAAGTCCTATCCATAGTAGCAAAGATGCTACTATTTTTTATTCAGCTCAAAAATAAAAAGAGAAACGGCTTACCATTTCTCTTTCCACTCTTATTGTTCGTTTGGTGTATCTGACGAAGGCAATCTCTTCGCCTGTTTTTCTTTAAAAATTTCTCCAATTGCCCCGAGAGTACCAAGTGTTTCAATTGCATTAGATGGAATAAAGACTTTATTTGCTGGCCCTTTCGCAACCTCAATCAATGATTCAAATGATTTATAAGCAAGTACACGCTCATCTAAATTCGCTGCACGAAGTAATTCAATTCGATTTTGTTCTGCTTTTGCAATTTCCTCAATCGCTCTCGCTTCCCCTTGCGCTTCTAATTCTTTTGCTTCTTTAATACCTTCCGCTTCTCGAATACGTGCTTCTTTATCCCCTTCAGCCATTAGGATTTTACTTTGCTTTTCACCTTCAGCACGAAGGACTTTATCTTGTTTTGCGGCTTCCGCTTCTAATATGATTGCACGTTTATTACGCTCTGCTTTCATTTGTTTTTCCATTGATGCTTGCACATCTTTCGGCGGATTAATATCAACAACTTCAACACGTTCAATACGAACGCCCCATTTTTCTGTTGCTTCATCAAGTGCTAAGCGAATTTCTGTTGAAATTTTTTCACGACCTGATAACGTTTCATCCAGTTCCATCTTACCAATGATTTGACGCATCGTTGCAGAAGTAATGTTACGAACACCATATTCATAATTCGAAATACCATATGTCGCAAGTTCCGGTTCCACAATTTGATAGAAAATAATTGTATCAATCTCTACTTGTACATTATCTTTCGTAATTACCTTTTGCGGTGGTACATTCGTTTGTTGAATACGTAAGTCATGATATACACGAACTCGATCTACAATCGGGATTAATAAATTTAATCCTGGCTGCATAACACGTTGAAACTTACCAAATCTTTCAACGACTCCAACTTTTTGCTGTGGAATAATTTTAATTGTTAACGCGATAAATGTAACAACAATTAGTGCGAAAATAATGGTTAATGTTAATCCTACTACCATATTTATTCACTCTCCTTTTTTACTTGTAATATAGTACTATGCCTCTTTATAACAATAACTTTTTCTCCAGCATCAATTGGATCATCTGCGGTAGCTGTCCAAGTATCTCCATCCACCTTCACAATACCATTCGCCTTGTTTGTAATCGCTTGCATAACAGTCCCTTTTTTACCGACTAGCATATCTACTGTATCTGTAAAACCTTTTGCTTCTCGAAAGTTTTTTGAAATTCTTTTCGTAAAGAAAGTCAATGTTAAACTTACAATCGCACCGACAATAACTTGTAACAGTAGTGCTTCGGGAGCAAACAAAGCTATTAGACCTCCGACAACAGCCCCAATTCCAAGCCAAAGCATATAAAATGTAATCGACAACATTTCTGCAATAAATAAAATACCAGCTATTATAAACCATATTACCCAAGCAGCCATATGCAACCCTCACTTTCTTTCTCATTTTCTATATGTATATGAAGAAAAGAATGGTTTATCCGCCCTTTCTAATACGTGGGCGCTTACTACGAGCTATTGTACATATTCACTGTTATAATGAGTATTATTAAAATACTATATTAATATATTCTTCATTATACATGAAAATCCCTTTCAATAAGTGACAAAAAATGAAATTCTTCCGAAAATTTAATTTTCAAATTATAATTATTTTAAATACTGAAATATTATTTTTAGGAAGGCGGTGTGCTTATTGCAAAATCGTTCATTAACTTACTATTTAGGATCGAAAATATGTATTACTCTCGCTGACATCGTATACATCATGATTATTACAACCCATATGTATATCACAACAAAATCAGCTACATTAACTGCTCTGTTTCCATTACTCCAGGTCATAACTAATCTTATAGCAAATACATCTGCACCACTTATCATGAATCGTTTTTCATCTTATTCATTACTTTTTACACTACAATGGACAAAAACTGCTCTCTTATTTTTATTAATGATATTATTCCCATCCCTGTCCACAAACATTGTATCGCTATTCATTTTCATTTTTTTCATTTCATTATGTAGTGGCTGGAGCGCTCCATTACTTTACGGTATTCTACCGCGCCTTACACCACAAGAAAATTTAGTAAAAGTAAATAGTGTTTTTTCCTTTTCCACACAAATTGCGCAAGCCGCTGCTTATTCATTTACAAGTGTTATTGTTCTCCTTATCGGCGCTACCTCTACACTCATGATGAATAACATTTTGATGATTTTTGGATGTATTGCACTACACGTTTCATTGCGTTCCATACATAATGAACGAGTAATAGAGCCTTCTTCTTCAAAAGGTGCTGCTTTATTGGAAGGTTGGAAACTCTTATTTCAAAATCCATCTCTCCGTACCGTCACATGTATGGACTTAATGGAAACTTTTGCAGGGACGATTTGGATTGGTGCTATTACGATGGCTTATGTAACGACTGTCCTTCATAAAGGAGAAGAATGGTGGGGATATATTAATACAAGTTATTATGTCGGAACATTAATTGGAGGAATTTTAGCGTGGAAAATGAGTACATACATTCAAAATAATTTAATACGTTCTATGGCGATAGGCTCTCTTCTGTTTAGTATTCTTACATTTTTATATGGTATGACGAGTAGTGGGTTTATTGCGCTATTCCTATGTGTTCTAATGGGTCCATGTTATCAAATTAGAGATATCTCTCAAACGACCGTTTTACAATCCAGCGTCGCTCCTACTTTATTATCAAAAATGTATACGGCTCATGGCGCTCTCCTCTCGACAGCTTCTGGTCTTTCTATGCTGAGTGTTGGCATTATTACCGATTTGTTCGGTGTTCGTACGATTTATATTCTCGCTTCAATCCTTATATTGTGCTCTGCTTGTTTATCATTTAACTTATTAAAATATGATAAGACAAAACAAAAAACATTTCACTTTAATGAACAAAATAAATAGGACAGGATTTCCTGCCCTATTTATTTTATTTATGATAAGTTAGGAGATTTCCGATGCTTTGTCGCTTGTTCAAAAGCGTATGCGAGTTTAATTAAAGTCCCCTCCGAAAAAGCAGTGCTTGCAAGCGTAACTCCAAATGGTCTCCCGTTATCCATATATCCCGCTGGTATCGCTATAGATGGATAACCTGCTTTCGCACATATAGTGGATCCGATATAAGAAGGGAATAGAATTGCATCAAGATTATATTTTTCCAATGCAAAATCAATACCTTGTTCTTGTGAAAAATATATATCTTCTAATCGTGCATTTAAATATTCTGGAGTCCTTAACGTATTAGGAAAATCTTTTCTTCTCTCCAACTTAGTTTGTCCATATTTCAAAGCTCGTTCAGCTATGTTTTCATTAAACGCCATTAACTCTGAAATAGAATGTACTGGCATAGTAGAAGGTAATTTAGAAAGATAGTTATCTAAACTATGCTTTAGTTCATAAAGCGATACTCCCCAGCTCCATTCTCTATGAAAAGACGGAATATCAATATTTTCTACTACTGTTGCTCCCTCACTACGCAATACTTCAATCGTTTCCTTAAACAATTTTTCAGCATACTCACCAGTTTCATAATAATCTTTTGGTGCATTACTATATACTCCAATCTTTGCTCCATGTAAACCGTTAACATTAAGATATTTTGTAAAATCACGTTCTGCTATCCCTTCACTTGTATGAGTAGCTACATCTTTCTCATCTACTCCAGTTAAACTCCCTAGCAAAATAGCTGCATCTGCTACTGTTCTAGCAAATGGCCCCGCTGTATCTTGCGAATACGTGAACGGAATAATGCCTCTACGACTAATTAAACCGACAGTCGGTTTAATACCGACTACAGAGTTTTGAACAGCTGGACTTAATATAGAAGCATCCGTTTCCGTTCCAACAGATACTACTGTAAAGTTAGCGGCAACTGCTATAGCAGATCCTGTACTTGAGCCACCAACAAACATGTCATCCTCACCTGTACCGTAAGGGTTTATTGTTTGTCCACCTCTTGCACTATATCCAGCCCACATTTCAAACGACATTGCATTTGCTAATTCTGTCATATTTGTCTTTCCTATTATGACTGCTCCTGCTTCTCGCAGTTTCGTCACAAGAAATGCATCTTCACTACTAATATTTTGTTCTAGAGCAATCGTGCCTGCGCTTGTATGCATGGAATCCTTCGTCTCAATATTATCTTTAAGTAACACAGGTATACCATGCAATGGACTTCTTATACCTTTTATCTTTCTTTCATAATCTAACGCTTCTGCAATAAAAATAGCGTCTGGATTGATTTCTAAAATAGAATTAATTTTTGGTCCATCTTGATCATACTTTGCGATTCTATGAAGATAATACATAACTAATTCTTTTGAAGATAATTGCCCAGCTTCCATTGCTGCTTGTATATCATGAATTGTTAATTCTTTTTTTAATTGTGCATTAAATTGAATCTCCATCGTCATTCTCCTTCTATAAAGCCTTTTATTGATTACATGTACCTATTCGTTTTCATTTTCTCCGCTCCTCGCATATACAACTACAATCCCTTTAAAAGAATTCAATTTACCAGTGTAAAAACCTTTTATTTCCTGAAAAATAAAAAAAGTCTGAAACGAGTTCACCTTCGCTTCAGACCCAATTATTACTGCACGTATACTTCTTCTAACAGATGTAAAAACTCCCCTTGTTTCCCGGCTAATTCAGGACATTTTGCAATATCAATCCATTCGTAGCAAAATACTAAACCTTCATCTTCCTCACCGGCACTTACAATATGTTCCCACGTATCCTTTACATCTGTTAGTAATGTTACGTGAAAAAAGTGACGTTTTTCATATTCCTGTTTGTCCTTCACATGTATAATATAATCTGCTAGAAAACGCTCTATACATAAATGACGTAATCCAGACTCTTCTTGAACTTCACGTAAAATCGCTACTTCTAACGTTTCTCCTTCGTCAACCGTCCCCCCTGGTATTTGTATACCAGCTTCAGGTATATCACGATGTTTAAAAACAAGTAATTGCATAACTCCCTCTTTTTCTCTTGTCACATATGCGTGTACTTTTTTCTTATATAACATCGTCATAATCCTTCTCTCCCCTCAATTGTTCATTGCGTTACCTCTTCAAGCGTCAGTTGATTTTCATATAAATATGTAGCTTGTGGATTTCCCACATACCTCACGTGCCATGGTTCAAATCGATAGCCCGTAAGAGATTCTTTCTCTTTTGTATATCGAATAACAAAACCAAATTTATGGGCATTTTCAGAAAGCCACTGCCCTTCTTTCGTTTCACCAAAAACGGTCTCTAACTGAAACTTAGCAGATTGAGATGTAATATCCATAGCAAGCCCTGTTTGATGTTCACTCGTTCCAGGAACTGCACTAGACATCGCTGTTTTTGCTTCTCCATCTTGTTTTTTATACATCGTATTTAATGCTTTTTGTCGATCAAAAGATCTAAATCCAGAGACTGCAAATAAGAAAATGCGCTCCTTATCAGCTTGCTGAAACATTTCCTCTAGCGCTCCTGCTGCTTCTTTCCTCATTTTTTTCTTTTCTTGATCACCTTCACTTGAGTAGCGCACTTTCGGAATAACTAAATCTAGCGGTCTGTACCCATCTGGCAAACGCCTACTTTTATTCACAAGGACAAGCATCGAATTCGGATTACTAATTACTGCAATATCACCATCCATATTCGCAATCGTTTCTTTTGCTTTCGGAAATATATTATTTACATTTACCTCGCGCGCCTGCTTATCCTTATACATTTTATAATTGATTCCTGCTACTCCAACAATAAGTACCATCGCTACGATACCAAGTAGTGTCCATCTTTTTTTCATATAACGACCTCTTATTTTAATAATTTGGCCATTTCATACTCATCGATATTCTCTCCATCGATAATAAGAGAAGCTCTTTTGACACCTTCTTTCTCAAATCCAGCTTTTTTATATAGTGCCTGAGCTCTTGTATTGTGGGCCATTACCGTTAATTCTAAACGCCATACATCATGTAATCTTGCCCACTTCTCAGCCTCTTTAAACAATCTCGTGCCAATACCTCGTCCGCTATACTCTTGCAAAATACCAATTACAATACTTGCTACATGTCTCTTTCTTTGAATATGATTTCCATTCACTAAGATAAACCCTACTATCCTCTCTTCTTCAACTGCTACCAATATCGTTGCATACTTATTTTCTATAAAGCGATGAATCATTTTTTCTTGTTGCTCGGCTGTAAATTTTCTTTCTCCTGGTTCGTATAACATAAATTTCGTTTCTTCGTCTAGTTGCTTACTTAATTGCAAAAATGGTGCTGCATCTTCTATTTTGATCTCCCTAATCACTTCAATCACCCTACCAGTTTTAGAATAAAAAGTTTTCCTTGTAAAAAGATTTTCTCTACTTTCTCGAAAATCCCTTTGTAAATCCCCCAGTATAATTTGACAAATTTCGATATTACTATAACATCGATAAATTATGTCTTTTCTGTGACGTCTCATCAATTACAAAAAAACGTAAGCACTATACTTACGTTTTTTCAGACTCTCCCACTCATTTTTGTTTTACTTTACCCATTCACCTTTTCGGCCTGCCAGAAATATTCACCAAACGCTTTAGCAAGTGCATCAATCGATCGATTTAGTTCTTCCTCTGTATTATCTACACCACCAACTTCAATTAATATTGCTTGCCCTGACAAATCTTGATTATAGACTCCATTGCCTGTTTGGAACCCTTTTTGAATGACACCACGACTAACTCCTGGATATTTCTTATTAATTGTCTCGTGTAATGCCGTTGCTAATTGTAAATTCTTTTCATAGTTTTTATTTCCTTTTCCTATTACGAAAGCAAGCTTTGCATATGATTTATCTCCAATTGTTTTTGTCGTTACATTTTTCCGAGCACTATCACGATGTAAGTCAAAGAAGTATTGCAGTTCTTTATTGCCAGTCATTGCTTCTTGTACAATTTCTCGTGACATTTTATAAGAACTATTACTATTTAATCCTTTACTAATCAACTTTTGACCGACATCAGTCTTGTCGTTAGTAGCTCCAATCCCTTCACTTGCTAATTGTTCACGAAATCGGTCGCCGACTATTGAAATATTCGTTACGGAACTTGTCGCTTTATTCGGATTTGGATCATTTGTTAAATTCAATAACGGCAAATAAGATTCCCAGCTATGCGAATGATAAATAAATGCAACTTGTCGTTTCCCTGTCGTTTGAGCCGGTTGCTTTTTCTCTTTATTCGTATCCTGCTTTTGAGCCTGTCCACCTTCTCCAGTCCGTTCTTTTACTACTTCTTCAAGTGGAACGCTCGACTCTATAGGCAAGTTAGAATAATTTGTTCCTTCACCCGCAATAACAATTTCTGTATCGTACTTACCGAAACCAGGTAACTCTTTGCCGACAAAACTGCGTACATCGTTAAAACGAATATTCGTAGCCATAGAAAAGAGAAACGAAGAGATTGAAAAATCTTGATTTAAATTTCGATATTCCTGTGTAAAATAATGATTCTCTTTCCCAAGAACGTACATGTAACCATTCATTGATAACTCATTTAACCAATTATATAAATACGTTGACTTTGTCTCTTTCATAGAGGTTACCATCATACTAATAAGAAAAAAAGTCGCTAGTACTGTAGCAATAATAAATAATACTAACTTACGTACACTCGTGAATTTCACATAAAAAAAGCCTCGATTCATACTATCACCTCTCTATTTCAAGTTATGTACAAGCTCTAGAGAATAGACCGTCTAAATTCCGGCTATATTGTTAATGAGGTGAAATGAATTGAAGCTACTAATAGGAACATTACCCATTGTACTATCATTTATTTTTTATTGGCTCGCTAAGCATCCTACAGCCCGCGTTGTGTTACATATTTCAGCGTACTTAACACTTTATGTACTCGGTACAATTATTTCTATTCATATATATGATGTTTTAATGCAAGATTTAGTTTTTATGACAAGCATTCATGGAATTTTATTAAATCCATTTTTTCTTACTTCAGGAGCATATATAGGGATATACACTTTATACTTACTTTTGTCTTACATAATTACAAATATGAAAAATGGAGCGTAATGAAATGCGACCACCGTTCATCTGTCATAACTGCAAAAAAAGAATTACGCGAAAGAAAGATCTTATTACTACCACATGGTACTTCCGCTTTTATGTATTTCATAGTGATTGTTTTAAACGACAGCAAGTTTTCATCTCACGATTTATCCCTGTGAATACACTTATTAATTTCTTTCTTATTATATATGGGCTGATTGTTGGTAGCATTCTTATGACTGCAGAGCCATCTATCATTTGGCTTATTTTCTTACTTCCAATTTTATATCGGTTTCTTTCATATTATTATGTTGAACGTTTTTTCTCTAAATGAAAGTTAGACTTCCCTCTAGGAATACTTAAACATTCCCAATCATTTTCTTTTAACATTTTACCGATATAAATCATTTGGCCTATGTGCAAAGCATAATGAGAAATTTGTCTTTCAATTGCTTGCATAACAGTTTGCGCTTCACCGCGAATATATACCGTCTGTAATAAATGTTCCGGCGTTAGCATATTCATCGTTTTAAAAACATATTCCCATCCTTCATGCCACGCTATGAGAACCTCTTCCTTAGAAGAATAACCACCTTCAAATTCAGCATCTCGGTTACGATCTACTTTTTCACCATCAGATGTTAAAAAATCCGTCCATCTAGAACGCATATTACCGTGCAAATGCTTAATTATAATTGCTATGCTATTTGTTTCTTCATGAGAAGACCATTCAAACTGTTCATATGATAATTGTGACAGCACCCGTTCCCCTTGTTTCTTTGTTGCTTCAAAATTCGAAATGGCACATTGTAAATATTCTCGTCCGATATCCATGTTACCCCTGCCTTTACATTAACTAATTTTTGTTCCATTTGGTAATTCCATATTAGGCTGAAGCAATACTACATCACCCGCTTCAGGTACTCCGCCAAGCACAAGTACTTCTGATTTAAAACCAGCTACACGTTTTGGCGGAAAATTCACAACAGCAACGATTTGTTGTCCAACTAAATCTTCTGGATTGTATCTTTTTGTAATTTGAGCACTTGACTGCTTACTTCCAAGCTCTCCAAAATCAATTTCTAGTTTAATCGCTGGAACTCTCGCTTCCTTGAATTCCTCTGCACGTGTTACCGTTCCAATTCTTACATCCAAATTTAAAAAATCTTCAAAATTAGCCATTTTTTCATTCCCCCCAATTATTACTTAGACAAAACAAAAAAATTCCCTTTTAAAAAAGAAAGGCGCCTAAGCACCTTTCTTTTGCAATTCACTTGATTCATTTGATTTATAGAAGAAGAAACCGAGAATCCCGCCAATACATGATGGGATTAACCATCCTATTCCTTCTTTATATAATGGTAACATTTGTAGTACGTTAGAAATCGCGTCAATTTTAATATTTGCACTTTCTAAACCGTTAAAGAAACTAATTAACAATGCACCTAAAATAGCTCCAATATAAATGGTATTACGCTTTCCAATCCATTTATGGAAGTAAGAAAGTACGATTAATACGATTGCAACTGGATAAATGATCATTAACACTGGTAATGTAACTGCGATTAATTGTGTTAAACCTAGGTTAGATACAATTAAACTAAACACACAAACCATTGTTACAATCGCTTTATGCGAAAGTTTAGGGAATAAATTTGTAAAGAAGCCCGCACAAGCTGATGTTAATCCAACCGAAGTTGTTAAACAAGCAAGGATAATAACGAGCCCTAATAAAATTTTACCACTTGTTCCATATAACTCATTTACAACATTCGTTAAAATAAGTCCACCATTCTCTGATACCCCAAGTGATGTACTTGTTGAACCAAGATAAGCAAGTGATAAATAAATTAACGTTAAACCAAGTACTGCAATAATACCTGATACTACTGTTATTTTTGCAATTTGACTACTTTCTTTTATTCCTTTAGAGCGAATAACTTGTACAACGACAATTCCAAATACAAGTGCACTAATTGCATCCATCGTTAAATATCCTTGAATAAATCCACCAAAGAAAGCATTTTCTTTGTAAGCTGCTAGCGGCGCAGCCGGTTCTCCAATTGGATCAATAATTGCCTTTCCGACAATTACAGCAACAATCAATACTAACAATGGTGTAAGAAATTTCCCGAACCAATCCACTAATTTAGATGGATTTAATGATAAATACCACGTTATTCCGAAGAAAATTATAGTGAAAAGAAATAGCATGTACCACTCGGAAACCAGTGCCTCTGATAAAAATGGCTTCATACCCATTTCAAATGAAACGGCTCCAGTACGCGGAATCGCGAAAAATGGTCCAATTGCTAAATAACTAATCAATGGGAAAATAAACGCGAATAAAGGGTGAACTCTAGAAGATAGCGCTTTCAAGTCCCCCTCTACAAACGCGACAGCTGTTACAGCTAATAGGGGTAATCCGACTCCCGTTACTAGGAATCCAATTGTAGCAATCCAAACATTCTCTCCAGCTTGTTGCCCTAAAACTGGTGGGAAAATTAAATTTCCTGCTCCTAAAAATAGTGCAAATAACATTAAACCAATTGCTACCGTATCACCTGGCCTTAAACGTCCCTTCATACTTTTCATTTGCATAGCACTTTTTCATTGTTTATCTTTATTTTCACAATATGCTATGCATCCTCCTCTCTGCTCAAGCTGATAAAATATGCCCCTTACAAAGCAGTGTCTTTCTCCATAATTTCTCCATTCCCCTTATTCTTACTCTAACTATTAATTTTTGATTTTTTTGAATATTCAACTCATTAGAGTGGTATTGCGTGGAGTATAGTTGTCAGACCTCTTTGTTTTTATCACACATATAGTAACATATTTAGTTGAAAAATAAAAACATATTTTCAAATTGATTTTTTTGAAAATCAAAATTATCTACTTTTTTTATTCTTTTACACAAATTTTGTTACAATCTCAATTTTTACCTCATCATTATTTTTAAATAATTCTATACACGTAACATGCAAAAGCCATCCAACATAATTAGATGGCTTTTGCATGTTACTCTATCGTTTCAACTTCACGTGGATTTTTCATCTCTTCCACATATACAACTCTAAATCCGTGATCTTCTAAATCTTTCAATAACGTCTCTAATTCATCGTCGTTAAACTCTTCTCCTAATGTAAACATAATTCTTCGAACTAATAAGGCATCATTATCAAAAGTCATTAAACTTTGAATACCTGTATATTTTTTTAATACAGTGGATAATTTTTGAATGGCCCCATTATAATCCTGCGTCCCAATCATGACAGAATATTTACTAGAATGAACGCCCCAAGCATCTTCTAATAACTCGAAAACTTTTTTATGCGTTAAAATTCCAAGAAAGATTCCTTTTTCATCAACTACTGATAAATAAGGTAATTTTTTTATTGTAAAAAATACTTTAAAGAACGAAGAATCTTCTCTAACATAACCTTCTTTATCGTTTAATAATTGTATGACGCTCTCTTCCAGCGAACCTTTATATTCTAAAATATCTACTTTGTATACATTCCCTAAATATTTCTCTTTTTTTTCATCTAAAACCGGTACACAACGATAACCAGTTTTATTTAAATGCTCCAGTGCCTCCCCTATTGTAATTGAACTTGAGCAAAATAAAACTTCCCTTTTCGGTACATAATTCCCTTTAATCCTCATAAACAGCCTCCTTATGTTAAAATACTTTCTGTGCCATAACTATATTATATTTTCAGAAAAAAATAAATAATTTATTTTACTTTTCTGAAAATTATTCATTTTCTTGTCATAATTTATTCACGTTTCATTCACTTATATCCCGTACAATACTAAACTTCTTTAAGAAAAATATATTGTAACTTACGCCGAAAAAAGCTAAAATAAGAATAAGAATTTTCTGAATATTCAAAGAGTAGGTGATTACATGTCTTTATTGCGCTCACATATATATAAATTTATCGTTGGTGTTCTCATTATATTTATCATCAGTCCTATTCCGGCATTATTCATTACACATAAATACTCTTACATAACTGGCTTTATAAGCATTTTTCATAACTTCGCACAACTTTCTTCTATGACAGTTCCAAAGATTGATTGGATGCACGAATCTATCTTTTTCTCAGTAAATCAGACGGTACATACTTCGAATCATTCAACACCGTTATTCCCTTACATATGGGAAATATATTTTTTATCGATCGTTCGTTTTACCTTTACTCTTGCAATCGGATTCTTCATCAGTTTAGGGATCGGCCATTTATTTTTTAAAGCACCCCATTCGGTTAAAAAGTTCGCTTCCTTATTAAGATGGATACCTTACTCTTTTTGTACTGTATTATTGCAATGCTCAGTCTTATTACTACTCCTATACATAGCAAACTTTATAAAACTTCCTTACTACTCATCTTTTATCATCGTTTGTAGTACTTCCATGATTATCGTTATGCAAGCCATAAAAAAATGGGTTCCGTTCTTAAGTAACACAAATGAATATGAAATAAAACAATCTTCTTTCCTTGTAGATACATTGTTTTTAGCACTTACTTCGAATCACAAATCTATTTTAGGTTCCATTATACTTTCATTCGTTTTTATGGAATGCGTTTTTCATGCAAGCGGACTACTGCAATTTATCGTTCAATTCGGCGGGAATGCACCTATTATTGTTACAATTAGCTTATTGCTTTTGTATATCCCGTATTGCATACTCTCGTTCCTTCAAACACTGTGGACGACAAACCACGTTAAACAACAATCATACGCTTTAACGAGAAGTATTCCAAAACCTTAATTTGAAATAACCCTCTATAATCTGAAAGTAGGGGGTTATTCCTTTTGTATAGCGGACAAAATAACAGCACATTCAAAAACTATTGCAGAAACATACCAATATTTACCCTTTTTCTTTGACTATTCTTTTCGTTTGGATTTATTATAAAAGTATAACATAATCGCAGGAGGTGACATCTTTATTCCCAAATACGGAATAGAGAACACACTTGGACATATTAAATATTTTTCTCATCTTTGTACTTATCCTTATTTCCGGCTTTTTCGTTGCATCAGAATTCGCTGTTGTAAAAGTACGAAAAAGTCGAATTGACCAACTTGCAAATGAAGGTAACAAACAAGCTTTAGCTGCAAGAAGTGTCATATCTAATTTAGATGTTTATTTATCAGCTTGTCAGCTCGGGATTACAATTACTTCTTTAGGACTTGGTTGGCTTGGTGAACCAACTGTGGAACATTTACTACGACCGCTCTTTGAAAAGATTAATATTACTGGAACAATGGCGAATACTTTATCCTTTATTATTGCTTTTAGTGTGATTACATTTTTCCATGTTGTATTAGGTGAATTAGTTCCAAAGTCTTTCGCAATTCAAAAAGCAGAAGCAATCACACTTAAGTTTGCACGACCACTAATTTTATTTGATAAAATTATGTATCCATTCATTTGGCTACTGAATAGTACAGCTATCTTTTTCACAAAACTACTCGGTTTAGAGCCGGCTAAAGAAAATGAACTTGCTCATTCTGAAGAGGAACTACGACTCATTTTAGGAGAAAGTTTCAAAAGTGGCGAAATAAATCAAACCGAATATAAATATGTAAATAATATTTTTGAATTTGACGACCGAGTTGCAAAAGAAATTATGGTCCCTCGTACAGAAATGATTTGCTTATCTACTGAAAATACGTTAGAAGAAAATATGGATATCGTAGCAACTGAAAAGTATACACGCTATCCGATCATCGAAAAAGATAAAGATGATATTATCGGTATGATTAATACGAAAGAAGTATTTCACGATCAAACGAAAGGCATTCATAAGCCACTTGAATCATACATACATCCAGTACTTACTGTATTTGAAACTGTTCCCATTCGCAAAACGTTAGCACATTTACAAAAGAATCGCGTTCAGATGGCAATTGTTATGGATGAATATGGTGGAACTGCTGGACTTTTAACAATGGAAGATATTCTTGAAGAAATTATTGGAGAAATTCAAGATGAGTTTGATGCGGATGAATCACCTATGATTGAAAAACGCACGCCGAAGCTAACTGTTTTAGATGGGAAAGTGCTCATTTCTGAAGTAAATGATATGTTTGGCCTACATATTGATGATAGCGATTTAGATACAATTGGAGGCTGGCTCCTCTCCCAAGCAGTAGACTTAAATATTGAGGCTGGTTATTTCATTGAATTTGCAGGTTTTCAATTTAAAGCACTAGAACTTGATGGACATCAAGTGAAAAAAATTGCGGTACATAAATTAGACACAAAAAAGGAGTTATAAAGTGACAGTATTATTAACAATCTGTATCATTGCCTGTTTCATTGTTTCATTTCTTGCCTTTATTTACCCTATCATCCCAGGCATCCTTGCTGTTTGGGCTGGATATTTCATTTACCATTTCGGTATAAATGGCGGAGAACTAACAATGTCCTTTTGGATTATTCAAGTCATTTTCACACTATTCATTTTCGTTGCTGATTTTATTGCAAATGGATATTTCTTAAAAAAATATGGAAGTTCTAAATGGGGAGAACGTGTCGGCATGATTTCTATCATTGTCGGATCTTTCTTCTTCCCACCATTCGGTTTAATTATCATACCGTTCTTATCGGTATTTATTACAGAACTCATGCATAAAAAAGCGCCAAAAGATGCCTTTCTAGTAGGAGTTGCTACTGTAGTTGGTTTTTTAAGCAGTACAGTAGCGAAAGCCATTCTCCAAATCATTATGATTATCATATTTGTATGTTATATCGTCTTTTAACCATCCCAGTTTCGGGATGGTTTTTTAATAGGAAATACCTACTCGGCTATTCTCATATTTATTTTCACTACATAGATTCCACGTAAATTGTGCTGTATCACCAACTGTTATTTTCGCTCCCCCTTCTGGTAATACATCTTTTTCAGTTCGATATACTCCTGTTACATCACCGTCTATTAAATGCGTCGGACAAACGACCGTCCAACATAAATTACTACTACTCAGTAATTTATATGCAGCTAAATGATCTTCTGCTGCGGTTGTTGTCTTCCTTTTTGATTCCATTGATTGAAAACGATATAAATTTAGATTTGTTCTCGCTTGTAAAATACCTGCTGTTCCTATTGTAATGATTTTATAAACCCCTTCTTCTTCCATTTGCCTTATAATATGTGGCATACTCTTCGCTAACGTGCCACTTCGATCCGTGCCAAGTGCACTTATTACTATATCGCTTCCTTCTATCGCTTTCTTTATATCATTTTCATTTAGTACATTACCTTCTATCATTCGTAACCTTTCATCTTGTATTGCTATTCTCTTTACATCACGGGCTAACGCAGTCACTTCAGCTGAATCCTTTAATGCTAATTTAATTATGGCTGAACCTACTCGACCTGTTGCTCCTAATATACATACTTTCATTTGTTTCCCCCCTCTTTCATTCTTCCTCTATTTTTCAATAATCTCAATCAATTTACAACAAAAAAGCTTCCTCATATAAGAGGAAGCTCTATTATTTTTATTTCTTTTCTTTAGAATCCGTAGACTTCTCAGTTCCACTTGTTTCTTTATCCTTTTTGTCCTCTTGTTGTGTTGTTGTATCGTCTTCTTTCTTCTTGTCCTCACCTTTACTACAACCTACCATTAATAAAGAACTTGCAAGTGCCATAGCAGTTAATGATTTAACCCATTTGTTCATTTGCGTTTCCTCCTTTAGATAGAATATGTACAATCCCATATTACTCTCTATTTTTAAAGGAAAGATTGAAAAATAGTAAATAAACGGTAAATATTTGTAAATTTTCTGATAATATATATGTACATATAGTTATTTTTTCTCCACGAAAAGCAAAAAACTAAGGCGCCTATCTTTCCGCCTTAGTTTTTTATGCAAACTTCTCATTTTCATATTCATGTTTAATCTTATACTCTTTCTTCACGACATATTGCCATACACTATAGGCATAACGATTCATTTTCAGGAAGCAGTTTTCTAAAAACGAGCGAAATTCTGGATTTGCAACTTCAACTGCCACTTTAGCAAACTTTAGCGCTAACCGTTTTAAATGCGAAATATAACACGTTGCAATATAAATATCCCCTGTATATTTACTATCAGTTTCCTTTTCCATTTCATGAAAATGAAATGGAATTGGTTCACAAGTTATATGCTGTACATTTTCTCCTTCTTGAAAATTCACTTGTTCATTATATGCTTGCAACATATATGGTAAATGATGCTGTAATAGCTCCTTTAATTCTTCGTCTCTTACCTCTCCAGTATACTCCCCCACCTTATATATAAGCATATAACTATACCTCATTAATTCTTTCATACAATCCATGAAAGTGCCTCCTTCCTTTTGTCTATATGCTATAAATATGATGCTATAACATTTGCTATTCTTGCTAAAAACCAATCCCATTTACTAATTTTCTCAAAATCTTCTTCCAAAAATTTTTTTGATTTATGAAAGTCTTCTTTTAATCGGTTCCATACGTCCGCTGTTACTCCCTTATCATAGATAATACAATTAGACTCCGTATTTAAATAAAAACTTCTATTATCAAAGTTTGCGGTACCAATATCAACAATTTCCCCATCAATGATTGTTACTTTCCCATGAAAAAAACCATTATGATATTGATAAATCTCTGCTCCAGCATGTAACATGTTTTTCAAATACGGATAAGCAGCTTGTTTTAACAATACGGCATCACTTTTAAATGGCACCAGAATTTTCACATTGACACCGCGGTTTAATGCATCTTTTAGCTCTTTCATCATTTCTTTACTTGGTACAAAATATGGCGTAGCAATAATTAAAGACGTTTTAGCCTGCTTTAAAAGTGCTCCATATTTTTCCCATAACCCTTTTCCATCTGAAAATAAATATTGATATTTTACATTCCCAATTGCAGGTAAACTTTCATGTACAGGCATTTTTTCTCCCGTATCTTCTTTCCAGTCAGCAGCGAATTTTCTTTCCATATCCGTGGCACCATTCCCAATGACTCGCACATGATAATCACGCCACGGGCCAAATTTCGGATCTTGTCCAAGATACTCCTTTCCAATATTAAAGCCGCCGATATATGATATTTTTCCGTCAATCGTAACTATGCGTCTATGGTTTCGTTGATGCAACGAATAGAATAAATGTTTCAATTTAGGTTTTTTACTAAACGTAAACTGGACACCATTGCTTTTTAGTTGATGAATTATCTTTTTCTTCAGCTTATATCCACCTATTCGATCGACTGACAATTTTACTTCTACTCCACTAGATGCCTTTTTCTCGAGCAACTGCAAAAACTCTTTACTTATTTCATCTTTACCTACAATATAAAAATGGATATATATGTACTTTTCTGCATTACGTATATCCTCAAATAATTTCGTATATAACTCTTCACCGTTCGTATACAGTTGAAATTCACCTAATCGAACTTGTCCTACTTCATATTCACTAGCCATTTTTTTCCCCATTTCCACATCGATGTTCATCCAAATGAATACACCTATTAAACAAAGGATTACAACGAAAAAGTGTTTCATGGATATTTTCCTTTCTCCACTTACTGTTATTTCTATATCTTCCCTTTTTTAATACCATATCATTCAAGAAAATATGTCATTACATGATATATGTCCATATCAAACGATAGCTCATTTGCATATTGTATGTTGTATCTTAAAATAAAAGGAGGAAATAACAATGGGCTTCGCACATGGTAATGGATTCGCGCTATTAGTCGTATTATTTATCCTCTTAATCATCGTCGGTGCTGCTTGCTTCTGCTAAGTAGTTATCGTCATATGATATGTGGATGAAAAAACTATAAAAGCGGACACCTATTTTTAGGTGTCCGCTTTTCATATGAAAAACATTTCAGTCCATTATAATATCTTTAACGACTAAATATTCAACTCAAAAAGTTAATAATGTGGCTACTTTCTTACTCTCCGCCTTACGTATATGACGTTGTTCTGCACGCAACACAGCAATGCGATGTAATTCTTTCTCTTCTTCTGTTTCAGGAATTACTCGAGGAACTGGAACTGGATTATTATCCTTACTAAGTGCAACGAAAGTAACAAATGATGTTGCTGCGATACGTTTCTCACCTGAAATTAAATCTTCTGCTACTACCTTCACAAATACTTCCATAGAAGTTCTACCCGTCCAAATTACAAAGGATTCATAACTAACACAATCTGAAGAGCGAACAGGATGTAAGAAATCTACCCAATCCATAGATGCTGTGACACATTCTTTCCTTGCATGCCTCGTTGCTGAAATGGAAGCAACCATATCCATCTCGGCTAATATCTTTCCACCAAATAGCGTATTATGATCGTTTAAATCTGTTGGAAATACGCGGCTCGTTTTAAACACTCTAGACTCATTAGCTGTTTTTCCCTTTACTTCAGTCATTGTTATCACCTCTTTGATAATTTCATCCGCTATTTGCAGACAGTAACACTCCCACCACAAAATTCGGCTGGAGCAAAGAAGTTCGGTAAGAGTTCCATTTTTCATTAACACTAGGACAGTATGAGCTTACTATCACTACACGTTTAATATTAACAACATTCAGAACTCTTAGTCCACAAAAAAGAACCGATGTTATCAATCGGCTCCTCTAAATACATATTGTTCTTTCGGCTGTTCAACTTTATTCCATTTCGTTACTTCTAAAACAGGAATGTTCGCATGGAATGGCTGATAAAATTCTGTTGATATTTCTCCTTCAACTTGAATCCAATCATCATTGTTCCATTCTACCCCTTCTGGTTTTTTCACTAACATACCATATACACCAGAATCCGCTACACAATGTATAATACCGAAACGGAATAAGAAATATTGTTCTTTTTTAGAAGAATCATCTTTGAAAACAAACCCTTTATAGGATAATTTTTTTCCAGTAAACTCGCCAGGATAATTATAAATTGTCTCCATCCCTTTTAGGAAATCTTCGTCTTTTAAAGTAATACTATCTTTCGTAACGAACTCTTTTTTCCCTTTTTCCATTACACCACGGTATCCTTCTTTCCCGTAATAAATGCTCGTATCAGGTCTTAGAAATTGCCTTGTCATAAATGGATCTTTACTTTCTGCTTGTGCTACTGGAAAATGAAATCCCTTCGCCTTAACAATGTCGGAATCTAATGTTGCAATCGGGAAAAACAATCCTGATACAATAGGAAAGCAGAACAATGAGTACGAAAATACTTTTTTCAACCATGTATTCTCATCTTTTGAATGGTCATGCCCGCAATGGCTATGATCACAACTACAATCCTGTTTTCCTTGTTCTTTCTGATGTTCTTTTTGAAAAACGATAATAATTTGAACGATCGTTAAGAAACCTAAAATAATAGCTGCTGTTGTTGATAAATAGGCATACTTCATATTGATATACTTCGTAATATTACCTGAAATATGAAGCTGCGCGATTAAGATTGTAAAACCTAATAATATATATGCTCGAAACATAACCTACCACCCCATCGCATAAATGAGTAGTGAGCTTGCATAAACAACAAGTGTAACTGTAACTGTAACGACAATTACAAATTTCGTTTTAAATGTCGCAAGCATCATAAACATATTTTTAATATCCACCATCGGTCCATATACGAGGAACGCGACAAGTGACGCTGTTGAAAATGTACTTTGGAATGACGAAGCAATAAATGCATCTGCTTCTGAACAAAGTGATAAAATGTAAGCAAGTCCCATCATAACAGCTGGTGAAGAAAACGGACCTTGTCCTATAGCAAGAAGTGTTGAAGTTTGTACGAACGTTTGAACTGCAGCTGCAATTAACGCACCTAATACTAAATATTTTCCCATCGAGAAAAATTCCTCAACAGCATGCGTACATACATCCCACATTTTTTTACGTAACGGACGTTTATGATTCACTTCTGGGAAGTGATCATCTCGTAATTGATGTTCTTTAAACATAAATGATAATATAATTCCAACGATAATTGCTACGATAATCGCTACAATAGAACGATACCATACCATGTGCATACTACTTCCAAAGGCAACGTATGTTGCAAATAATACGACTGGATTAATAATTGGCCCAGTTAACATAAATGCAATCCCAGCATATGGTGGAACCCCTTTTCCGATTAATCGCCTAACAATCGGAACGATTCCACATTCACAACCTGGAAACATCATCCCTAAAAAAGTAGCCATTAAAACAGACAGAAATCGATTTTTCGGCATCCATTTTGCTACCATATCTTCTGTCACAAACATTTGAATGAATCCTGAAATAAATACACCAATGAGCACAAAAGGAAGTGCTTCGATCAATATGGAGATAAAGATTGTATTCATTTGCAGGAATGCTTTCGGTAATTGAAACAATTCCATGATGTATTTCCTCCAACTTTTCATTAACAATATGTAATTTTAACTCCATTTCATTAATTGGACAAGACTTATACGGAATTCACCTCTTTCATATACATTACATTTTATAAGTTATATTCTATTCAAAATTTGGGATTTCATAGCAAAAAAGCTGCTCTAGCGCAGTTACACAACTATGCTAGAGCAGCTTTCTTATCGTTAAAAGTAACGTTTCTTCCAAAATACAAATGCTAAAGCGCAAGATAATGTTGCACATATTATGAGTACAATTACAAAACCTTGAGCCTCACCTTCAAATGGAACCTTTACGTTCATTCCGAAGAAACTAGAGACCATTGTTGGTAATGATAAAATGATTGTAATAGACGTTAACAGTTTCATAACACTGTTCAAATTATTCGATATAACAGAGCTAAAAGTATTCATCATTCCACTTAGAATATGACTATATATTTCCGCCATTTCAATAGCCTGTTTATTTTCAATTAATACATCTTCTAATAAATCTTGATCGTCTTCATACATTTTTAAAAATGTACTGTTACGCATTAATTTTTGAATTACAATTTTATTCGCCTTCAATGATGTTGTAAAGTATACTAAACTTTTTTCAAGACCTAGCAATGTGAAAATCTCTTTATTTTTCATCGACTTATTTAATTGATGCTCTAAATCGATTGTTTTTCTGTTAATTTGCTTTAAGTATCTTAAATAATAAGTAGAAATCGTATATAAGAGCTGAAGTGCAAAGCGTGTCTTTTTAAACGTATAAAATTCTTTAATACGTTGATTAATAAAACGTTCAAAAATTGGATTTTCTTCTAAACAAATTGTCACAAAACAATCTGGCATTACAATCATACCTATTGGAATCGTGTCATAAATCGAATTTCCTTCTTCATCATGTCTAACTGTTGGAATATCCACGATTATTAAAGTATTATTGTCTTCCTTTTCAATACGAGAGCGTTCTTCATCATCTAAAGGGTCTTTAATGAAATCTAAGTCTACATTTAAAGTTTGTACTAGATATTGAATTTCTTCTTCCGTTGGATGAAGTACATTAATCCAGCAACCCTTTTGCATTTCCTCAACCTCTTGTAGTTTTCCGTTTCGGTCTGTTAAATAAATATTTAACATACTATCACCCCGATTCTTTTTACATGTAGGAATCTACCTCTCTTACAGAACAGTTTTTGAACCGCCATTCTCAGCATATGAAACATACGTTTAAATTTCAATAGAAAAATTATTTTGAAAACGTTTTTATAAGAAAAATATTCTAAACAAAGAAAAAGACAGAGTGCTCTCTGCCTTAAAAAGCTTATGTTGCCTTTATAACATATTTAGAAAGCATCCACAAGTTAAAGCCAACTGAAATCGTATAACCAGCGTATGTTGAAATAATAAAACTTACATAATCGAAATACGGAAGCAATACAATATTTAAAACTATCTTCACAATAATGCCAATTACTAATCCTAGCACAGTTTTCTGTTGTTGATTAATTCCTTGTAACATCGCAGCTGTTACTGTAAAAAGCGAAAAGAGTATACAAACAGGAGCATAATACTGTAAAATCACTCTCCCCATCTCCGGATCATTTCCGGCACCAAATAAAAGAGTATATACTGGTTTTGCTAACAACATCATTCCAATTGCCGCAGGTACCGTAATACCTACTACCAATAGATTCGTCCTTGTAAAATGTTTGTACAGTAACTTCACATTTCCTGCTGTATAGGCTTTTGTCATCTCAGGTACGAGAGACATACTAAAAGCAGTCGCAACGGAAACTGGGATAAGTACAACCATCTGAACAAGACCAATTATTGCATTGATTTTCTCCGCTTCTCCTTGCATATATCCTATTTGTATTAGTAGTTTATTAATTGTAAATGTATCAATCGTCTGATACAACGGAATTGCTAAACCTACCACAACAAACGGTATTGAATATGTAAAGAGTTCCTTATACAGCGAAAAGAAAGATTTCGTTGTTTGCGGTATACTTGCCATTTCTTTTTTCTTTAAGTGCTTTCTCCTTTTTATATAATACGCACTTAAAACTGTTAACCCACCTATCGCTCCCATAAAGGCACCGAACGTTGATATACCAACTGCTAGCGAGACAGACGCTTTTAAAATATATAAAACGACAAAGCTTCCTATTAAAATGGTTAAGACTCGAAAAAATTGTTCTACAACTACACTTAAAGCAGAAGGCCCCATCGATTGGAACCCTTGAAAAAATCCCCTTAATAAACTCATTACTGGTACAAGTATTAACGCAAAACTTACAATTTGAATATTAGTAGTGACCGCTGTTATACTATTCCCCGTTTGATCATTTCCATCGATTACAAGTTTAGCTAAATGCGGAGCTAATATATATAGCGTTAAACATGAGATGACTCCCATTATTAACATAAAAAAGATACCGCTCTTTAGCACTCTTTTAACCGTATGATAATCATTCAGTTGATCATATTTTGATACCATTTTTGAAACGGCCAGTGGTAGTCCCATCGTCGCAATGCTGAGCATAATCGTATATGGACGATATGCATATGTGTATAAAACATACCCACTCGTACCTACCATTGCTGTAAATGGTATAACATATATAAATCCTAACATTTTAGATATCATCGTTGCCATCGTTAAAAATATCGTTCCACGTATAAACGGTGACCCTTTCATCACATTCCTCCGCTACGCTTTATTATTACACATTATGGACAACTCCTTTTCTTTAGAACCGAAACAATTAAAAAAAGCCAATGAAAGATCATTGACTTTAACGCGCTGCTTTTTTCTTTTTGAAATACTTTAAACCGAAGTATAAAGCAACAAAGAGAACAGCTCCTATAATTATATAATGTGTGTAATCAGATGCATACTCTTTAATGTGTCTCCAATTTCCACCAAGCTTTTCACCTAAGTATATAAATAGTATTGACCATGGAATAATCGCAACTACAGTATACAGTGTAAATAGTTTTAACGGCATTTTAGCTAATCCCGCTGGAATAGAGATTGCGTGACGTACGACTGGGATAAAGCGCGCAGAAAAGATTACTCCTGCTCCGTAACGCTTAAACCAACCTTCCGCTATGTCTAAATGGTGTTTATTAATAAGTAGATATTTCCCGTATTTCTCTACAACTGGACGGCCTCCATAGTATCCAAGCCAATATAAAAATATTTGAGCTAACGTACCACCGATTGTTCCAGCAATAACTGCACCGACAAAGCTAATTTTACCATCTGCAACTAAAAAGCCCGCATACGAAAGTACAATTTCACTCGGGATAATTTCAATCATTAAAGCTAGCGCTACTCCAAAGTAACCTAAGCTTGCAAAAAATTGCAATAACTGATCTATTATGCTTGCTAACATTTTATTTTCTATCTCCTTTTTTCTTCACATACCATCCCATTATTACATAAACGTTGCATTCTGCCAATATCTTCATTCCAACAATATGATCGGCATAAGCACCATTAATCTATTAATATTTCTTTCATAGGTTCTTTCATATAAGCAAACATTTCTTTAATTTGCCCTTCTGTATTTCTAGCAACTGATAAATTAGGTAATTCATCCTCACCAAAAAATTCCACATCTTCTGTTTCAATACTCGTCTTCTTTTCACCACCGACAATCTTACAACCTATAAAAATTTTATATACATGTGTTACTGAAGGTGATGGTTGATGTTTTTCTTTATCAAATATAGCGAATAACTTAAAATCATCTACTTCATAACCCGTCTCCTCTAAAACTTCTTTTGCAGCTACTTCTGTCGGCGTATAACCGATATCAGCCCATCCACCTGGCAATGCCCATTTCCCATCACTTTTTTCTTTCACAAATAATAACTTTTCATTTTCAAAAACGACTGCTCTTATATCGACTTTAGGTGTTTGATAGCCTGTCTCACTTGCAAATAACTTCTCTACAACTTCCCAATCTGTCTTCGTATAATGTGACATCATCGAAATGGAAATATCCCGTAATTGTTGGAAACGTTCTATATCATACACATCCTTAGAATACGTTAAACCCGCTTGAGCTATAGATTGTATTTGTTTTACCCAATCAATCCATTTTACCGTCATGTTTCCACATCTCCATCCTTTATTAAGTATATATTACGCCAATTCTACCAATACATCTTTATTATACAAAAAAAGAGATTGATAATGTTTCAATCTCTTTCAAAATTAATCCAATTCATGTAAATGATCTTGTATATACTTTCTTCTTTTATTTATATATTCCTCAATCATATCAGCTTCTTGATCAAATATTTCTAATTTTTCTTTCATATATGGATCTTGTAGTAAATAAGGACGAATCGACTCACACAAACTTTTTACTTTCGGCATCATAAATGAAACGGTAAATTGTTCTTCTAATATTTCTTCCAAAATACTTCGGTATTGTTTTCTAAATACAGGTATATCTAACAATCTTGCACTTAATGTGTTATAACCTTGAATACGAATATACTCATGATTAAGTGGTCTCCCTTGTACATCTCGCCCCCAAGTCGCATCATAATCCCACGGTATCACTTCAAATAAGTTCGTTTCATCGTTATGATATAGTGCATAGTTATGAACAAAACCATCAAAGTTTTGCGTAAAAATGACACCAGCTAACCACCTTAAATATTTGTCTACATGCAAAAACTTTCCAATTTCTTTTTCATAAGCTTCCCTTGACAAAGTATTTGCTTGAAATACAAATTCACTCAATTGTTCTTCACTATTTTCATTGGAATATTTAAATTCATAACCCGCAAAAAGCTCAGTCTTAACATCTTTATCTCTCTCACTCATTAAAGAGAAATTTGCATCATCATCTATCGCATAATAAATAGAACCACTCGGTAATCCTCTATTTTTCAAAAAGTTTTCATCTACTGATTCTAACTGTAAATATACACCTTGAATTTGACCATTAATTTTTATAAATACATGTTGTGATTTCGGTGAAAGTACACCAATATCATAAAAAAAATCTAAAGACAATTTATTTCGTATGAGAGACGGATCCATAAATTCAGAGTTTAAATGAAACTCTTTCGCACCTTGAAACTTTTTCGGTTTATAAAACATAACATGATAAGACTTTTTCTCAAATTCACGAATATGAGCCCCTCGGTATACGATATCAATATCATACTTCTTTTTTCCATAAGTTAATTTTGCTGGCACTGGACTGTCTGACCAAATTTCTTTTTTCAATTCCACTAGGTTCATTGGATGAATAAAAAAATCATATGAAGGTAGCATATTTTCACATCCCTTCTCAGTTCTCTTCATTCAATGTATGCACTTCGCCTTGTCCATACATCCGCTATCAACCATTTATATAAAATTACACTCTTGTCCTGTTCAGAAAGATACCTCCATACATATCCTGTTAAGGAAAAAGAATACCTTTTCACCTGAATACATGATAAGGAGGATTTCTATGAAACGTGATATTAGAAAAGCTGTCGAGGAAATCAAAAGTGCTGGGATGGAAGATTTCTTACATCAAGATCCAAGTACGTTTGATTGCGATGATGATTGCACTACTAAAATAGAATGTAGCGACGATTGTAACTGTCCAAGAACAAGATGTACTCGCGTGAAACATTGTACGTTCGTTACAAAATGTACGCATGTAAAAAAATGGACATTTGTTACGAAATGTACTCGTGTTCGCGTTCAAAAATGGACGTTCGTTACGAAAGTAACACGTAGAAAAGAATGTGTGTTAGTTACAAAACGCACTCGCAGAAAGCATTGTACGTTCGTTACAAAATGTGTACGCTTTGAAAAGAAATTTTACTGGACAAAACGATGTTACTGTAAAAAATGCGAATTCTTCCCTCACGGACACGGTGGCTCTTGTGATGATTCATGGGATCATGGTAAAGACTGTCACGATGATGGACACAAATGGAATGATTGCAAAGGCGGACATAAATTCCCATCTTGCAAAAACAAGAAATTCGATCACTTCTGGTATAAAAAACGTAATTGCTAGTTTTTATGCCTATAAAAAAGGCCGTTTTGCGGCCTTTTTTTCGTTTATTGAAAGTGACTTATATCTGCAAATTGCTTCACTTCACCTTTACCTTCTTCAAATTCTATTTTACTTAGACTAGCACTATGCATAAATGGATCATTCCATACATTTTCTATTTCAATACCAGCAAAATGTCCTACAAGTAATTTGGCCGCTGCCGCATGGGAAACAATTAATATACTTTCTCCTTTATGCTTCTCTAAAAGAAGATGTATCCCATCAATTACCCTTTTATGAACAGTCTCAAAATTTTCTCCTGATGTTGACTGAAAAAGATGTGGCTCATACCAAAATAATTGTATTTCGTCTGGGTATTGCCTTTCTATATCATCGACTGTCTGTCCTTCCCATATACCCATGTTAATTTCATAGAAATGCTCATCCGCGATTATCGGTATATCACGTTCACCCTTTATTAACTCTGCAGTATGAAGGGTCCTTTCACTCGGACTACTATAGATCGCATCGATAGATAAATCTTTCATTCGACCTCCCAATTGCTTAGCTTGTAACATACCATTTTCGGTTAAAGCAGAATTTTTCCTGCCTTGCATTCGTTTCTCTACATTCCATTCCGTCTCACCGTGCCTCGTTACATATACAGTTGTTTTCATTTGCCATTCCCCCTTACCATGTTGGCCGCAATTCCCACGGTTCTACTCGCCCTACAATCCATTCATCACATTTACTCTCAATTCCTTTTATTACCCCATCCGATATTTCTTCATGAGTAAGCCATCTGCCGTATGTACCGTCTAATATAAAACCTAATATTATTCTATGGTAGCTACACCGCGTACCTCCTATTTTTTGGACGGTCGTGCGAGATGCTTTACTACCTAAAACATGAAAAACACTGTATGTTTCAGACGACAAGTCTAATTCTTTACAAATGAGTGATAACATATCCTTCGCACTTGCATGTATCCATGCGACAACTACTGTTATTGGGCCATTCCGCTCAATTGTGCTTTTTATAGCTAACTTTACATCGTCTTCATTATGATAATCTAACGATAGACATGTGATACTTTCTGGTACAGCACTCTCTCGCTTAACTCTTTCTAATTTCACTTCATCTCGTCCGATAATAGAAACATGAACCCCTTGCTCACAAAGCCACATAGACACCCTCTTTAGCATTCCTGTTCCACCAATTACTAGCGCATGCAACTTCTTCCCCCCTTAGTAAAATGTCATATGAGGTTTATCTTCCTTATAATAATTAATTCGGTCTTGCAATGTCCCTGAATGAAACTCAAACTTATGTCCATCAGGATCAACAAAATATATAGACTCACAATCTCTTACATCCCGTTCTCTTCCTTGTAAAATGTGAACATCATTTTCTTCTAATCGCTGCAGTAGACGTTCAAAGTCTTTCTGTTCAACTGAAAACGCAATATGCGTATAAGATTGATGAATCTCATTTCTCGGAATATGTGCTTCTTCATTAAGTGCTATCCATACCCCGCATACATGAAAATATGCAAGTTTTCTCCCTTTAACTAATAATTCTCCTTCTAACACTTTTTCGTAAAATGTAATAGAGTTTTCTAAATTAGACACTGAAAAACAAAGATGATTAATTCCTTTTAACAAAATTAGCTCCTCCTTAAACAAACGAAAAGATGAGCGAAAATTCGCTCATCTTCTATTATACTATTTCTTTGTAATATATGCCCATTTATAGCTGAAGTCCCCGCCAAACGTATGATTTGCAATACCTTTTACATACGGTTTCTCTAAATATGCCGTACTTTGTTGGTACGCAGGAGAAATGGCTGCATCTTCACCAATTAAGATTTTTTCAGCTTCTGCAAGTGCATTCCAACGTGCTTTATCATCTTTTAATAGCTCTCCTTTTGATTTCGCCACTAAATCATCGTACTTCGGATTAGAATAATCCATTTCATTAAATGAACTCCCAGTAACGAACATATCAATATAAGTCATTGGATCTGGATAATCCGGACTCCATGCAGATAATGAGAATTCATATTCAAATTTCTTTTCTAACTCTAGCTTCTGCTTATATGGTTGTTGTTTCAAATTCACCTTAATACCAGGTAAGTTTTTCTCTAACTCCTCTTTAATAAAGTCGCCCACTTTTTTACGGCTACCATTATCATCATTTAAAAATTCTACTGTAATTGTATCTTGGCCAAGTTCTTTCTTTGCTTCTTCCCATAATTTTTTTGCTTTTGCTGCATTGTCTTTACTGTCACGGAAATTTTTATTTACAGAGCGGAAATCTTTTCCATCTGGTCCTGTCGTAAATTTTTCAGGTACTAAGAAATATGCTGGTAATGATCCGTCATTTAAAATAACATTTGCAATTCCTTTTTTATCATATGCTAGATCAATCGCTTCACGAACTTTTTGATTTTTAAATGTTGCATTTTTCTGGTTAAAACGTAAGAAGTACATACGTGGATCTAACTTCGTTTTAAATTCATCTGGCTTATTCTTTTTATATTTATCAACAAATTCAGAACTTAAAATAACACGGTCTGCTTGATCACTATCATATAAATTTACTCCCGTGCTCGTTTCCTTCACTATATTTACATTAATTTCTTCTAATTTCACTGTATCTTTATCCCAATAATTAGGGTTTTTCTTTAATTGATAACTTCGTTCATGCTTCCATTCACTCATCGTAAATGGACCATTGTATAATAGTTTATCTGCTTCTAATGCATATTTATCCCCTTGTTCTTTCACATATTTTTCATTCAATGGGAAAAATGTCGGGAATGAAGTAAGCTCAAGGAAATATGGTGCTGGTTGTTCTAGTTCTACTACTAACGTTTTATCATCCTTTGCTTTTACTCCTAATTGGTCTAACGGTAATTCTCCCTTATTTACTTTCTGTGCATTTTTCACATCAAATAAAATAAATGCATACTCAGCTGCTGTTGCTTTATCTAGTGCACGTTGCCATGCAAATACAAAATCTTGCGCTCGAACTGGATCACCATTAGACCACTTTGCGTCTCGTAATTCAAATGTATATGTCGTTTTATCTTCACTAATCTTCACATCTTTTGCCATACCGGGAGTTGGTTTATTATCCTTATCTAAACGATATAACCCTTCCATTGCATTGACAAAGGCACGAAATGATACAGAGTCTGTCGATTTTGATGTATCCATTGAAGGAATTTCTGCTGCTTCTAGTAAGTTTAATACTTGCTTATCTGCTGCCCCCTTACTTGCCTCTTTCTTTGTTGTAGATGCCTTCTCCCCATTTCCGCAACCTGCAACTAATACACTAGTTGATAATGCTACTGCAGCAATCGTTGTTACCTTTCTCTTCATTCTTCCTTCCCCCAATCTATATGTATAAATGAAAGCCAGTATAATATATATTATTATACAAAAGATTCAGATTATTTCAAATATTATTTTCGTACATTAAAAAAAGAAGCGGATAGAGAGTCTTTCCATCCGCTTCTTTTTCTATTTCTTTTACTTGTAATCCATCGTCTATATCAAATGGATTTTGAACTTTAAATATTTCGTCCATTATTTTCAAAAATTCTTCCTCATTTTTAGATTCGCCGTTAATCGAAATTGAGTACGGCTCAATCTCACCCAATTTATAATCAACAATAAATTGGATATTCACCTTTTTCCTTGGCATATCAGGACTAATCCCTTGGAATTCTACTAATTCTAATCCTTCCGTTCCACGATAATATACCCAAACTGGATTTCTAAAATAACTTTCAAACGATTCACCAATAGAAAAGAATGGATATTCATAAAGCGAGCCTGTACGAACTTTTTGAATAATATCTCGATCAGTTGGGAAGAAGAAATGGCTGAAAAAAATACTAGCAACCGCTAAAATCGTAACGATGGTTGCTCCCATTTTACTCGTTCCACCACTATCACGAATGAGGTACTTCTCAACCGATTCATCTTGAATTTCTCGTGCTTTTATTCGATATATACGCCTTTCTGCAAATTGATAATATAATCCATTCGCAAAAATCGCCATTCCAAATAAAATAAAAACGAGTAATAGAAACGTCAGAGGCACCATATTAATGATTGGTAATGCTACGTTGAAACCCATATAATAAGAAAACGCATCGCACGCTACTAATAACAATACAAATAATGCTGCTGGTAAATAGTACTTACGATACCCAAGCCATCCTACATTGAAAATGGCTGCCCAACCATTCCAGCTCCACCTAGCAATCCGTTTTTCCTCAAGCTCCCATTTTCTTTTGTAATACGGATATTGTCTCCCTACATACACTTCTAATTCCTTGTCTATTAGTGAGCTTCCTTCACCTTGTTCAGTATGCAAAGTCCGCTTACAACTTTCACAATTCAACTGGTTTCCCTCGCAAAGTTGCCCACAATTTATACATCTCAAAACAATCCCTCTTCCCGTCCATACGTTATTTCAATATACCTTCATGTTTTAATAACCACTCTTTCCTCCATAAACCACCTGCATATCCAACAAGCTTCCCGCTCTTTCCTATTACACGATGACACGGAACGATAATTGAAATCGGATTCCGACTATTTGCTCCTCCTATCGCTCGTACAGCTTTCGTATTTCCAACTTTCTCTGCAATATCTAAATATGAAGCACTTACGCCATACGGAATAGTATAGAGCGCATCCCATACATTTTTTTGAAATGCTGTTCCCTCGGCAGACAGCGGGACTGTGAACTCTTTTCTATTCCCCTTAAAATATTCATCTAGCTCATTTATACATTGATCTATCATTTCATTTGTAATTCCTTCTTGTCTCTCATCAACAAATATAACTGACGTAATTCCTTTATCGTTCGCTTTAATTTCAAGCAAACCTAATTCACTTTCATAATAAGCCTGGTACATATGTCAGCCTCCAATTTAATTCATATTCATTATTGTAACACGAATAGACAAAATTTTTCGTATAAGCGTTTTATTAGGGAAACAAAACGAGAATGAAGCAGACTTAATTTTTATCGGCCGTGAGTTACTTCGTAATCCTTACTTCCCAAGAATAGCCGCCAATGAACTTGGTTTTGAATTAGAAGAGCCATATCAATACATGCGAGCATCGGGGAAAATCAGTACAAATAAATAAAACCGAGAAGCTATTCTTCTCGGTTTTATTTATTCTATCGTTGTAATTTCATTCGAATTATAAATGTGGATACCTGATTCTTCTCGCAATGCAGTGATATACATCCCTTTCGCCACATCTTTCGCAGAAATTGGTTTATACTTTTTGAAAGCTCCCTTAAATATAAAAGGAATGATACGAGATAACTTTTCAGCCATTCGTTCACCAAAGCGAAATTCTTGTCGATTTCCTACTAATAAAGATGGCCTAAAAATGTGGATGCCACCTATGACTAACTTTTGTAATTCCTCTTCCATTCTCCCTTTCACTTGTGAATAAAAGAAAAACGATTTAGGATTTGCTCCCATTGAAGACACAACAAGAAAATTTTGCACACCTTGTTTCTCCGCTAGACACGCGGCTCGTAACGTATATTCATAATCTACCTTTTTGAAATTTTCTTTTGTTTTTGCTTTTTTGATTGTTGTTCCTAGACAACTAAATACGTCATCTACAGCAAAAAACTCTTTATATTCCTCTAATACCGAATAATCTATTTGCTTTTGCTGTAACTTCTCATGTTGCCATTGCATTGGTTCTCTTACAAAAATAGTAACCGAATCGTAGTAATCTGATTCAAGTAATAGACGCGTTATCTCTTGTCCAACTAAACCACTTGCACCAAGTACTAACGCTGTTCGCTTATTCATATATGCATATACCTCTTATTTTACTTTTCTCTCCTCCAGTAAAATACAACTTTTAGGAGTTTCCTTCTCTCATTTTACCACAAGTAAAGCACTATGCGTACGTATAGTGCTTTACTCACTCTTTTTCTCATCTTTCTCTCGTATTTTCGTTACTGTTGACGCATCCCCTAAATTACTTATTAATCTTCTTAAAAAAATTAAGACTAAAGCTAATGGTAATACTACCGCTAATATCAATAAAATAGCTTCCATTAAGTAACCCAAACACTCATCCCCCTCTACACCCTCCTTTCATATATATGAACTCAGCGTTGTCACATATGCATGTATTCGCAAAAATAACACATCTATATTTGACAACTTTATAACAAAATCAAATCGGAATGATTATTATTTATTGCAACTTTATAAAAGATGTATTATACTAAGTTCGCAAACTAAAACGTAATTATTCCGTTTTGTATTAAAATGATATTTTTCTTCTAAAATTGGGGAAAATATATCCGTAAAAAAGAAAAGAGGAGAACTTAATGCCTAAAAAATTGACTATATTTTCATTCTTACTTATTTTCACTTTAATTTTCACTGGCTGCTCGAATACAAAAGAAGGTAATGCCAAGAAAGACGGAAAGCTAACTGTTTATACAACTATTTTTCCTCTTGCTGATTTCGCAAAAAAAATTGGTGGCGACTATGTAACGGTTGAAGCAATTTATCCACCTGGTGCAGATTCTCATACATTTGAACCAAGTCAAAAACAAACAGTAAAAGTTGCAAAAGCCGATTTATTCGTTTATAACGGGGCTGAATTAGAACCATTTGCTGAAAAAATGGAAAAATCATTACAAAAAGAAAATGTTAAAATTGTAAATGCATCAAAAGGTATTGAACTGCGTACTTCTACTGAAGAAGAGCATCATGATCACGGAGACGGCCATAAGGAAGAGGAACATCATCACGATAAAGACCCACACATTTGGTTAGACCCTACTCTAGCAATGAAACAGGCAGAAAAAATTAAAAATGCACTTGTAGAATTACAACCTGACCATAAAAAAGAGTTTGAAAAAAACTTCGCAGCACTTCAAACGAAATTTACTGATTTAGATGATCAATTTAAAGCAGCAGTTGCGAATGCAAAAACGAAAGATATTTTAGTTTCTCATGCGGCTTATGGATACTGGGAACAACGCTATGGTCTGAAACAAATTGCTATCGCTGGTATTTCAGCTTCTGATGAACCATCTCAAAAACAGCTTGCTGATATTACAAAAACAGCTAAAGAACATAATCTACAATATATTTTATTTGAAACATTCTCTACCCCAAAAGTAGCATCTGTCATTCAAAAAGAAACAGGTACAAAAATTTTACGCTTAAATCACTTAGCCACTATTTCTGAAGACGATGCGAAAAATAATAAAGATTACTTCACTTTAATGGAAGAAAACGTAAACGCATTGAAAGAAGCTACTAACTAATCAATTTTTAATAAGAAGAGGCTGTCTCAAAAGGTCTTTAAATAAGACCTTTTGGAGACAGTTTTTTATTTTAACTTTAATATGGATGAGAAAATGCCCGGTTATAGTAGAAAATCAACAGATTTTCTACTATAACCGGGCATTTTTCGCTTTGGATTGAGCACTTGTTGTCCATTTCCGTAAATTATGGGCAACACAAATAAAACCCCATTCCAGTCGATTTTTAGAAAGGCCTTGTAAGGAAAAACGTTGGAAGAAGCGATTGTATTTAATATGACCGAATACGGGTTCTACCTCTATTTTTTGTTTTACATATAATTCTTTACCTTCTTTTGTACGTAAATGTTCTCGTACTTCTTTTCGCTGTTTTTAATTTTTGACAGAGACGCTGATAGATTTTGTTTCGTTTCCTTATATTTTATTGGATCTCTTCCACGCTATGACTGTAATAAGATATTGAATACCAAATAGGAAAACGAACAGTATAATGAATTTTGCTATTGCTTCTAACCATCCACTGAAATCTTCAGGGAAATAATATTTGTATGTAGTAGCACCTATTGCGACAAAACAAAAAATAAAGGTATTACTCATTTTTTCTTTTAATTTTTCTTTTAATTGCTCTTTATTATTAATATCTGTTTCATAAACACCAGTTAGAATAGATTTAATAAAGAAGAAAATCATATAACAAATTATAATGGCTAATGAAGCAATCCATTCTAGGAATGGGCTGTGTAGATATGCTCCCCTTATTACAACATCTATAAAAGCTAAAAGTAGGACAATAATTCCAGATTGCGCCCAAATTTTCATTTCGATTTGTTGAATTCTTTCATCTGAGTGTGTACTGAGTGAAAACCATTTTTTTAGTTTTTTCATTTTAGAGTTCCTCCCAAAATAATTTATCTAAATTCTTATCTATTGTTTTAGCTATATGCATACAAAGCTTTAAAGAAGGGTTACACTTATTGCTTTCAATAAGGCTACTGGTTCGTCGCGTAACGTTTACAACATCGGCCAACTCCTGTTGAGTTAGACTTTTTTAACTCTTCCCATTTTCTCTTTACTTACAAACATTAAATAAACTTCATACCGCAACATCTTATAATCTATATATTAAATTACAAACAGAATAAATGCAATGTATATTTTACATTAAGACATATATACATTACTAAACTCTTTGTTTTTTTATCTAAAACTATCCTACAAATATAAGAATAGAAATTTTTTCTGTAGACGCCTTTTTCTTGTAGTTATTTTCGTATCCCCAATGTAACAGCAAGGGATTTATGTATCTGAGTTTTGGTGTACTTTATATTAAATATGCATAATTACATAATTATTCTTTATATAACAATATTGAAATTTACATTTTTAACCTGTAAAATACAGGATGTTAAATAAATACCTAAGGGGTTGTTAATATGAAAAAATTTATGAGCATGTTAGCTATGTGTTTTGCACTTACACTAGCATTTTTACCAACAATTTCAAAAGCGGATTCTTCTCCATTACGAAGTGTTAGCATTAGTGCTGTAGGCGATAATAACAAAATGTATAGTGCAAGTTCTTACTTATCTATTCCTGTTCTTAAGGGCGATTACCTTTATGTTAAAGTTAGTGAAGTAGGTACACCGGATTCATATTCAGAAGCTTTAACTATTAATGGTATTAGATATGCAGGAAGTTCTTTAGACGAAGTCAGTTCTTATACTGGTCCATTCGGATCTGAAAAAACATTTAGATTACGTATCAAAGATTCGTACATCTTCTCAAATACACCAAATTCAACAAACACTATAGCTTTTGAAGCTAGAGTTCCTTTCTCAATGCAAGTATTATCTAAAAGCATATCGGTTCATGTAGAATAATTTATAACATTATCATTAAATAAAAAATACATCCCTATAAGGATGTATTTTTTATTTAATAGAAACATAATTTGAACTTACCGTTATAGAAAAAGCGACATCATAAAAATGGTGAACTTAATATTGTTCAAAGTTACTTATACTTATCCCCCAATTAATTGTGCACTATACGTTTAAACATATAGTATACAAATTATTACACTTACTTTTCTTCACCGCTTGTTTGCATGGAATTAAACGTCCAATTTAATTTTAATGCATCTCCTTGAAATACATTTTGGTCTTCACCGCTATCTACGAATGTGAACATTACATAAAAGGTATCATCATCACCAGGAGCAAGTCCATTTCCTTCTCTGTCTACAACACCTTTTTGCACAAGATCAGGAATACTTCCGTTTTGCGTAGCTACCTTTAATTCAGATAATGTAGTAGACCATACTGGAACTTCATTTTTATCTAAATTCCACAAGAAATCAACACGGATATGATTACCAAAATCAGCATTTCCATTATCCCTTTTCGCATCGATTACACTGTAATCTGTCAGGAGTTTCACATCTCCTATTGCTAAGGTTCCTTTGTTAACTAATTGAAAACCGCGCTCCATTTCATCACCTGGTTTCAGATTGTCGACATTAATAACAACTTCAGGATTTACACTCAAATCTAAAGTACCCGCTGCAAACGTGTTTTGTGATACTTCCTTATCACTGAAATACGCATATGTTCCCCCGCCAATTAAAGATAAGCCCAGCGCTGCAGTTATGACACCCATACCAAGTTTTTTCTTCATACCCATTTCACAAGTCCCCCTATTTTTTAAGTTCAAACCATAAACCTTATTTCCATCCCGCAAACAATAATCATTAAGCAACTACCTTTTCCCATAACAAAAGTAAATATATTTTAAACTAGTTACTTCATGTACCCCAACAACTATTACTTTTAAAATAACCGGTAATATTAACGTGAATCATTACCGGTTATTTGTTAGCCAATCTCATTTCATTTACTATTCATTGTCTAATTGCATTATTTACTCTAGAAGTTTGCCCACTTATTTTTTTGGTTCTAAACCAATAGAGCGTAAGATTTTATCTAGCGTCACTGGCCCTACATTTTCTTTCGGTTTCTGATTTTCTTTGGCATCTGGACCCTTTTTCAAGAAGTTTTTCTCAATAAAACGAATATCTGTTTCATCTACAACACCATCTTGATTTATATCTCCATCCTTTACAGATACTTTTCCTTTTCCATATGACAGAGCTGCTATTCTAGCATCTTGAATATCTACCATTTTATCGCCGTTTACATCACCTGCAAGGTTATCATCCATGTCAGCTCTAAAGTTTTGACCCACTAATTCTCCATCCTGCATTTTTCCTATTTTTGTTGTTAATTTACTATTTAAATGACCTGGCATTTCTACGAAAATATCATATTCTTTATCGCTTACAGGGACACTACGAATTTCAAATTGCCCGTTATCATCAATTGTTCCTGTATATTTCTTTCCATCCTTACCAACTGCATACACTTTTGCTCCTAGTTTTGTATAGTCTTTCTTACCTAAATACCCCTCCTCATTCAAGAAAGCTTCCGGACCAATATATCCTGTAACCGTTGAATGTTTTGAAACAATAGCAAAAGATTTATCTTTAAACGCAGGAATCTCAATGCCTTCTGATGCACCAGCTTTTGTATAAGAGAACTTATCTACTCCAAATGCAGTTAAATCATTAAAGTATTCATCGTTCGTCATCTCGAATGTAACATCTAAAAATGGTGTATCTCCATCTAATCCTTTAAATTCTTTTCCTTCCAATGATGCGCCAACTTTCACCTTGTTTTCCCAAGCTCCTTCTTCATTTATCTTCGGATCTTCTAATTTAAGGTTCAGTCCATGTTGTTTTACATATTCCGTAAGTGCTGGATTTGGTTTCACATCTGCAAATTTAAATAACTGCTTGTAATAAGGGATTTCAAATGTACCTGACATAAGCTGTTTTACATTATTAAGATTCAATGTTAACGTAATTTTCTCTCCTAATTTAATTTTATCTTTGTTATAACTTGGAACAGCGTATTCTGTCCCTTCCTTTACAAAGACATAATCTTTATATCCAGTTGCCATATTCCCTGCAGTTGCGAGGTCATATCCAAATAATTTTAAATTTAACGGTTCATTTATTTCCTCTGGAAGTACCCCAAATTTAAAATCACCATTTGCTTGAATTGTATTCAACCAACCTGATGGGAAGGCTGAGTTTTGATAATAAACGATTTGATTCGCTTTTTGATCATACTGCAAACCTTTTGCCTTTAATGCATCTACTGTAGAATCATAAATATTACCATGCACCCATAATGCACGCTGGCCGTCTTCTTCTTTAAACATAGAATCATTGACTTCGTGAATACCAGGTTGTACATCCTTAAATTTCATTTCAGGTATTACATTATCAATGATTATGTTATCGCCTTTTGTATACGATTTTCCTTCTTTATCATATCCAACAAAGTTTAATTCGTAATCTCCATCAGGCAACATAACAGGCTTATCCCCAATTGGATGAGTTGGATCTCCTGTAAATGGAAGTACATACCCTCCCATACCAGAAAACATCATATATTCAACATTCGGTGTTAGACTATTTGCATTAAGTGTACCAACGACTCCTAATGCCTTCCCAGTCTTTCGGTCCTTCACAACTGCATCAATGGTTTCAAGAGGACTATTCAATTTAAATGTCAACGGCGAACTTGGTCTTTCCATAAACGGATGGAATTTAGAAGCATCTGTTGCCATTGCATCTCTCAGTAAATCTACAGACGCAATCCCTTTTTCTGTGAATTTAACTGCAAATGGTACTTGATATACTTCTTTTTCATTGTTTTTATTTGTAATATGAATATATCCCTCATATCTACCAAATTCAGCGTTTCCTGGAATGATAATTTCAGGGCTAATTTCTTCCGATGTACCAGGAGCTACTTTAATAGACTCTGGTACGTTTAGCTTCACACCATTCTTCGCTGCATCTTGCACACCTACACTTGTAGGTGAAAATTCTGCTTCTAATTTAAACTCTTTCCCATCTGTTTTACTGCTGTTCTTAATTAAGACTTTTCGGCTATCTTTAATAGGCCCAGTTTCAATTTGATTTTTATACCCAAATGCAATAGAACCTGTTTTTTCTTCAATTTCTACTTCTTCATCATCTACAACGTTTGATGTTTTATCGATAACCTCAATAGATGTATCTGCATGAACAGCACGATATGCATCAATTCTTCCTGATCCCACCTCAAATACAGAACGCTCTTCTTTTAAATCAACTGCGGTATTCATAAGTGCTTCTTTTACTTCAAATGGACTATAGTTTGGATGTTCCTGTAAAATCAGTGCCGCAACCCCTGCAGTATGAGGAGTTGCCATAGATGTACCTGACATACGTCCATACGCTACCGGATAATTTTCTCCATCCTTTGGATCATTAATATATTCAGGAACAGTTGAGAAGATAGACACACCTGGTGCTACAATATCTGGCTTAATATCATCTGTTTTCGTTGCAGGACCACGGGAGCTGAAATCAGCTAAGTGATCTCCCTCTGTTTTTATATTACTAGGCTCACCGAATGTTAAAGCCACATCCCCTTGGGTAGCTTTTGCTTGTAATTTCTCACCATCTACTTTTGTTAAGCGGAACGATGGAATAGATGAAGTACTTTCCCCAAGATAACTTGTAATTTCCCCATCTACATTGTTATATACAATTACTGCCTTTGCGCCTGCTTCCTTAGCATTTTTAATTTTTTCATCAAATGTAATCTCACCGCGTTGGATAAGAGCTAACTTCCCTTTTACATCTTTCCCTGTAAAATCACCTGATTTTCCTAGCCCCGCATATACAACCGATAAGGATTGTCCTTTCAAATCTTCAATCTTATCAGTAAAGCTTTTTCCAAGTAGCATCATCTTATCTACATGTACATCACCTGCATCGGCGGAAAACGTTGGAATAGTCATTGCAGCGTCACTGGCTCCAACTGTAATGGGAAGTGCTGCTGCACTAGGTGATCCAATGGTACCTTCTTCCGGACCACTATTACCAGCTGCTACTACTGTAACAACACCAGCTAACATCGCGTTGTTCACTGCGACAGAAGTAGGATATAAAGGATCATTAATAGATGCTCCTAGTGATAAATTGATAACATCCATATCGTCTTTCACTGCTTTATCAATCGCAGCAAGAATACCACTTGTTTGTCCACTTCCATACGGACCTAATACGCGATATGAATATAAATCTACATCTGGAGCAACGCCCTTAACCGCATAATCTACATTATTCTTTTTGTCTGCAGAAATTGTCCCAGCTACATGAGTACCATGGGATGTATAATATGCACTTCCCTCATAAATCTCAGGATATCCTCCAGAATTCTGCCAATCCTTATACGTTGTCTCCATTGGATCAGCATCATTATTAACAAAATCCCATCCTTTTATTGAGTTCGGATCTATTTTGCTTGGATCTTCACCTTGCTTTGCACGATATCCTTTATATGCATCTTTCAAATCTGGATGGTTGTAATCAATACCTGTGTCCAGTACACCTACCTTTATTCCTTTACCTGTTATTTTTTCATCATGCAGCTTGTCCACACCAATTTGCGGTACACTATCTGCCATTTTTGGTTCAACAGCAGTCTTAGCTGTTTCTTTCGGCAAATCAATTTTAACCTCATGATCTTCCCATACACGCTTAACCATACCGGTACGAACTAAATCTTCAATCATGTTCGCAGGTATAGAAATCGCTACACCATTAAAAGCATTCTTATATTCTCTTGTTATTTTGGCAGCTTTTAAATTTGTCCCTTTCTCTTTATTCTTTTGAAGCTGTTCAAGCTCTGCTTTAAATCCTTTATGTGATGCTTCTACCTTTTGTTCCGCATTTGAAAGAGCTACCTTTTTCCCTTTAGCCGCTTGTTTTAATACTTCAATTTTGCTAGGTGCTTGCTTAAATTCTATAATCACATTCACATTATTAGGACTTGCGGTATTGATACCTGGCGAAATAACAAAACCTGGTTTTGTATCTAACGTTTTTAAAGCATTACGTTGTTCCTTTGTAAGGCCTTTTAAGATAGCATTTGCATCATCAATTCCAGTTAAAGTAGATGTATTTACCTCTTCCGCTAATACGTTATATGGAATTCCTTGAGACAATAACATTCCAGCTGTTAACGTTCCAATAAGAATCTTTCCAAATTTCCCTCGTTTCATATTGCATCTCCCCATTTTTAATATTATTTTTTGAAACAAATTGATTCTTAGATTCCCATTTAGCATTGGAAACTCTATTAATCTTAATCTTTTGTATCATGAAAGATTTCCAACACTACAACCATCCCCATACCTCATATAGCTAATCACTCACTTTACTCTTTCTATAAGAGCCCCCCATCATTTATTTTCAACAAAATATTTTTACAAAATGAATTATTAACAAGGTTAAAATGTAAGTCTATTTTCATTATTTCACATTTAGATTATTCTGAAAATTAAACAAAAGGAGTATCTTTTCTCTAAGGATTCTATGCCTACATAGTACAAAAGAACTATCTTGTCCTTTATTCTTTGTGATACAGAATAAAGCAACACGATAGTTCTTTGAAAGATTTCTTATTTAATCTAGCGGAACCAATTGATTTCGGACTGCATAAATCACTGCTTGCGATCGACTTTTCACATTTAGCTTTTTAAAAATTTTATTGATGTGAATTTTAACTGTTTTATCACTAATATATAAAACTTCAGCAATCTCTTTATTACTAAGTCCTTTTACTAGTTCAAAGAGAATTTCCTTTTCACGTTCCGTCAGTTCATTTTCATTTGATTCTACTTTCATTTTTTGCTGATGATATGTAATTAATTTTTTAGTCATACGCGGATGAATAACTGAATCGCCTCGATATAACATTCTAATTGCTGCTACTACCTGCTCTGATGAGGAATCCTTCAATAAATAACCATCAGCACCGGCCTGGAGTGCATCCATTAAATACTCATCATGTTCATACATTGTAAACACAAGTACTCGGCAACTCGGATAATTTTTTTTCACTAATTCTGTAGCTTCAATTCCATTTTTCCCTGGAAGATTAATATCCATCAAAATACAATCTGGTCGGCATTCTTCTACTTTTCCCAATACTCCATCCCCAGAGCTAGCTTCTCCAACCACTTTCATATCAGATTCATCCTCTAGTATGCTCCGAATTGCATCTCGTAAAAAAGCATGATCATCTACTACTAATATTTTAATCATTTTACGCACCCCTTGTTTGTGAATCTGGAATTAACAGTGTAATTTCTGTCCCTTTCCCTATAGAACTATCAATCTGTAAAGTAGCCCCTAATTGTTCAGCTTGTTCATTCATATGTAATATACCATAATGTGGCTCATTTTTCGTTTTAACCATAGACTCAAATAGTGAAAAGCCAACTCCATTATCCTTAACCCTTAAAAGCACGTGCTCACTTTGATAACTGAGTAAAACATCAGCCTTTTTTGCTTGTGCATGTTTTACAATGTTTTGCAAACTCTCTTGTAATGTATCAAATATAACTCTTTCTTTTGAAAAACTAAGCGCACGTGCATGACCTCTTTCATGATAGGTAATGTCTAGTTCATATTCTTGTTTTAAAGATTTTATTTTACTTGCTATTGCCTGCTTAAGGCCTAATTGTTGTGTCGGATATGGTTTTAAAGCATAAATTGAATAGCGAACTTCTCCTAGGCTTCCTCTTAAATCTTTTATGCTTTTCTCTACTACTTGCTGCATATCTTTTGGTTTATCACGGTATTTTTTCTGCGCAGATTCTAGTTGGAATATCACCCCGGCTAATGTTTGCGCAATACCATCGTGAATTTCACGGGCGATTCTATTTCTTTCTTCTACGATCATTCTTTTTTCCTGTTCAGAAATCAATATCCTTGTTTTAACAACGTTAGCTAATTGGTTAGAAAATGTAGCTAACGATTGTACATCTTCCGGAAAGAAACCCGCATTTCTACTTTTCCCTGCAACAAACATTCCGACTAATTCATCATTTACTATAAGAGGAAAATATACAAGTGAGCGTATAACACTATCAAATATTTCATCTCCAGTAGCCGTACCAATTTTCCAATCATTAAATACAAGATTTTTAGAAAGCTCCTCAAACGCCCTGAACTTTTCTGAATCATCAGATATATCAGAGCGGACTTTCCCATCTTTTAATAGAATATTCCAGTTCCCATCATCTTTTGTCCATATTACATATGCTTGTATGCCAAAAAACCCTTTAAGTGCTTGTTTAATATGTTTCAAGTTTCCTCCAGTTAATCCTCGACTAATTTCGGTTGTAATAAGAAATAACTCATATAATCGTTCCTTCTCCATCCTTATCCGTACAGAAAAAGAACTAATAACGGAAGTTGCTACAAGTGGAAAAAAGAAAAACAGTACTGTAATCTCGTTTACTTCCACACTATATGTACTAATTAATACGTGCATCAGTGCCGCATAAGAGAAACCAAAAGTTTCGCAAAGAAATACCGTTACAGTTTTTTTGTACCACTGATAAATTGAATATGGCTGCGGAAGGAGCATCATTAACAAATCGTAAAAACGATTGTTGAAAAAACAAAAAAACACGCAAAATAATAACAAGGATATTAAATTTTCATATAGAACTGACATATCAATCTTATTAATTAATAAGGACATACATTTGTTTGAAAACCATTCGGCCAAAATCAAACTAAGTGCATGCTGAGTACTATTAAATAACATTCTTTGTATCGGTGAACGACGATGCAGGTGAATAATTAGCGTTACGAGTACAATAGCAATAATAGTTATATGGATTCCAAACTGCCAATTCATTGCGTAAATGATCGGAAAGGTAAGCGAGCTAGTTCCTCTCCAAAATCTTACAGGAAAATACTCTGCGATCCCCATAAATAGTAACAACAATGTTAGTATTGTTGGATGTGAAGGGATTTTAATTTCAAGTAAAGATATAGTTATAGTAACCAAACCAAGAAAAGAAATAAAATAAAGATAAGAACTAGCAATCTTTTCTCTCATAAAGATAGAATTTACATCTTTCAAAACAACCCCTTCTTTCTTTATAAAAACTTTATTTTCTCTATTATCCAATAAAAAACCGGCACTGGCAAAATGGAAGAACATCCACTAGCCAATCACCGGCTGTGTACTGCACCTAAAAAGGCAAGACACAATACTAGTATATATCAGTTCGTAACATTTACCCACTAGCCAAATGGTGTAATTATACATACTTTTAGACTTAGGTCTACTAGTACAAAAGATGTATAGAAAGTTTTAATTTTGATTCACTAAAATAATTCTAAAAAAATAGGAAGTCAACCATAAATACCTACGTATTTATTTTATCCAAATCTAATTAACATATCGTTTGATTATCGATAGCAAGTATTGAAGTTACGAAACAAGTTATGCCACTACCGGATATGGATGCAATGGTTAACCTTTTTATTGAGATGCGTCGTAAAATCCAAGAAAAGTTAGAACATCTATATGAATTTAACCAAACATCTAGTAATAATTATGCTACCGCGATTCAATTAGCGGCTAGTATCGCTTCAGGCCTTGCTGAAGTTCAAAGTGGAAAAGGCTTTAACTCTGCAAGCGGTACATTTAGTACACAAAGAATAAATATGGAATGGGCAGATTCTATTCATGAATATCTAGACAATAATATTCGATTAGATAATAGTATAAAAACAAATAATCTACTCGAATCTGGTATACTATTAGGCAGTTCTTCTGAAAAGAATATACTAGAAAAGTTTATAAAAGGGGTTTGGAATGGATCTGGAAAATTTATTGGTGGTTTAGTAGAGACATACAATTCGTTAGACGATACAGTGACAAAGGAGAACCTAAAGTATGCTGCAGGTCATCCTATAGAAACCGCATATACCATGATAAATACTTTTTCTGACACTTTTATGAATGAATTTTGGCATGGCGATGCTGAAAGTCGTACACAATGGGCGTTATTATGAATATGATACACCTCAAGGTAAACGAGTTATTGTTGAGCATATTAATGATGACGTATTACATACACATGCAGGTAAACCAAAAGACGGAGCTAATCCGTATACTTATGATTTTAAGAAGGAAAGATACTCTAATATTTACGGGTCTAATAACGATCATCACATTTATTATAACAAATGAGAGGCGGACAGATTATGATTTATCAAAATGAGAGGATTCGTAGGAAAAAAGCGTTAATCAGTGCTAAAAAAAGCATTGGCCAATTTTCAAATTTAGAACTTATTGAATTCGAAAATCCTGATTCTGCATGGATAGAACTATTCGGTATAGCATTGAAAAAATTTCGTAAGATTGATTCTAAGCCAAAGTTTTGTAATCCAATTGGTAATGTTAAAAGTAAGTATATTTTATGGATTGAAAATTCTTTAACTTCTTTAAATTTTTCAAATCACAAAACAGAATATTTTATATTAGTTCCTAATTGTTTAGAACCGGTATGGGCAAATGTTAGGATATTGAACTTCACAAAATTTATTGAGGAACTTTGGGACATTTCTGAAACTAACGAATTTACAATTGCTGATAAGAGCACGGGACAAATTGTACAAGTATTCTCTGAGGAAGAATATTATGAAATTCATTTTGAGTGTTGCAACATTAATCCCATTGACTCTTCAAAAAATTAAAATTGGTATTAGAAATTTAATCCTTGATTAGCTAAAGGCCTTTCAAACTTTTTGAATAAATTAGTATAGTAACTGGGGTAAAACAATTAAAAAAGCAATAAAAAAATATATAATATAATAGAGCATCCACTTAAAGGATGCTTTTTTGCAACCCTTACTTTGCAAAAAAGGTAGTAATGGAAGTCTTATTTTAACCGGGTATTGATTTTAATAATAGAAGATAGTCATCTTAGGGGCTAATCTAAATTTAGCAAAAGTTTTAAAGCGTATCCCTCCTATTTCAAGTCCATTACCATTGAAAGACCGATTTGCTTTTGCTGGTATAAATCCACTTAAAAATGAAAGACCTACAATTAAAGATTTATTTGTTACTGTAAGTTGAGTGAACAGTAAGCTCATAAACAATACTACAACTAAAAGCTTTAAAGTTACGAAAATGGAGGAAAAAAACGCCCATGAATCTAGAGTCGCAAGTTTGAAGGAATTTAAAAGGCAATTAAATATACCATAATCTTAACATCCAATCAGTCAAAAAATAGTGCCATTAACAGATAGTAATGGAAAATGGATACTAAATGATAAAAAAGCCTATTATGACCTGGGGTTGAAATATGAAGTTGATGAACAAAAAATTATAATTCAAGATCATTCAGCTGGTCATACCTTCGGACAAGGTGGTATTTGAGATCAACCCCCTCATCATAATGTAAGACCTGAATACAATACAAGAACGGGACAGGTAGATGGGATGGAGGATCGTTATTATTTTGAAAAGAGAAATAATAAATAAGATGTATAAAAATGATTAATCAATAAAAATTTTAAATCCCCAGGCATTGATTGGCGTTTTTGGAAAAGCACCAAAACTTGAAGACGTAGAGTTATTAGAAGTGCGTCTTAAAAGGGATGGTCCTACCCTATTTATCCTATTGATGACAAAAGAAACCGTTGAACATAAGCCTAAACGCTGGAATAAGTGGGATGTAATTTATGTAGAAATCTCTTTCTTTACTATTCAAAATTTAACAATAGAAAATTTAAGAAGAGAAAATATCATTGATTATTCAGGTTATTTTTACTTTGGATTCATTTTTATAAAGTGAAGCTTATCAAACGCTCAATTTGTAAAAGGAGCTAAAAATACATATACCAGAAAATCAATGAACAGACTGCAAATCCAGATGTTTCTTGATAAATCAACTAGCAGGATTATATCAGCATTTACAATCTACTAATAGAAGGATAAACACCTACAAAATATATCTCTAAATTTTGTAAAGAATCTTTTAATATATTACTGATTAGCTTACCTGAAGAATTTTCTTTAGTTAGGTATTTGCCAACCTTTCTTGTTTACTATCAATCATTTTTTAAAAAATTCTTCGTTTAAGGGCTACTTTAAAATCTTAAGTTGATGGACATGTGGCGGACCCCTACTAATATTCTTGCTTTTAAATTAATTTCAGTATATTATATTCATATGATAATATAGGAATTATGGTATACAGAAAGGAACCAAATCTATTTGTAAGATTTAAATCCTTTTCAAAGATAAAAAAATTTCATCAAAACGTAATATAACTTATACTTGTCTTTATAAGATGTATCTAATAAAAACGCATTTTTTATCAATAAAATTGTGTTTTTAATATAAATGAATACTTTTAAATAGAAGTTTATTTACTTTCAATGATAAGAGTTAGTGTTCTAAAATATAGAGAAATAAGGCACCATATATGGTCCTGACAAACTTGAGAGGTTTATGTAGTTTGCTCATTACAGATAACAAAAGAGCCTTACCTATCTAGGCAAGACTCTACTAGTTTAGTTATATAATATTTACATAACAACTAAGAAACTAAAAACATATAGCACCAAGTAGCAGAACCCTAATACTCCTCCTACAGCTAATACCTGTTTAGCCCAACTTTTAATTTTCAGATTACTGTAAATCACTTGTACTCTTTCCATATTTCCTCCTATTAGGGAAAACCCTTAAAGATTCACACCTCGCTATGATACCATTAAAGAATGACTAATAGGGCCTAATTTTTGTCTAAACGTATAAATATGCAATATTGCATACGAAAATGTATTGTTATAAATGTAAACGCTTACTATAATAAGGTTATAAAGATTCACACATCTTAATACAAAAACAGAGGAGAGAATAATATGGAAATCGCAATGGCAGTTTTAAAATTTATTGGTGGAGCAATCCCATTAATTCAAGAACTTCTAAAAGCATTTATGTAATTTCATTATTTAGCAATTCTTTATAAATATTATCATACAAATGATCTGTATATCAAAGATGAATTGATTTACAGATCATTTGCGTGAGCAAGGTCCCTTTAACATTATTGAGGGACTTTTTTAATTTTTTAAATACTTAAGGTTACGTCACATCAAAATCAAGTTAGCAAAACAAAATGAAAAATGTGCCACCCATTCCTATGATTCTACAAAAAGAATAGCGTATTTTTCATTTTGGATCATTATAAAACTTTAACTTGCTAGTGATTGAGTAACAGCTGTGATTTAGACATAAGATAAGATTATATAAAGATTATCCACCAATATGTGGAGGATGAAGAATACACTTGCGATATTGAAACGATTGAATTAAAGAACTTGATATTAGTATGGTTAACAGAATGTGAAAATTACTTAAAAAATCATGATCTTAGCTAAACAAGACCAAGCCCTCTCCTCTTCAGGACGGTCTTGTTTACGTTCACATACAAATTATTATTTGTATTGTTTCATGGGTCCCTTTTAAATTATATACGTCCCTGTATATCCGAAAACAAAAATATAGTAAAATACATTTATAAGTTCGTTTAATACTTAAATCTATTGAGAACAGGGGGGATGTATATGAATAAAAGACTTAATGTGTTAATGAAAATTACGCCTTTCCTAAGTGTACTTTTTATCTTAATTGGAATATCTATGGCAATATTCGGTGCATTAGATTATAACCACAAAATGTTTATGGGTTCACTATTCGTAATTGTACAAGCTGCACTTGTAATTACATATACTAAGATGTTTAAAAAAATTGGTTTCTAAAACTTTGAATACCAGCTGAAATGTTCAGTAGATATACTTATCATTTCAGCTGTATTTTCCTATTCAAATAAGGATTTCATTAAAAACTTACATGTATATATTTTTCGTTATATAATTAAGATATCGATATATTAGGAGTGTTAATCATGTCAGGAACGATAATGATTTTGTTATACATTTGTTTTGGATTAAGTGCAGTTTTCAGCTTAATAAAAGAATTGAAAAAGCCACAGAAAAACCAGTTCTTGATTTTAGTTGATTCTCTAATTTTGCTAGGAGCCTTAATCCTAGTAGGTAGTATCTTCATCTAAATTACATAACAAGAACTACATTAGGGAGCAAAGCAGTCTGGCAAAAGCTAACTGCTTTTTTATTAAATAACTATTTTATTAAATTTCATATATACAATCGCTTGTCCATTTCATTTGGCTCTACCCACGCATTTACTATTAGTAATACGAATTTTTCAGAGGTGAATTTTATTGGACGAGTTTTTATCCTCCGCTGCATTAAATCCAGGTTCAGTCGGACCGACATTTCCACCTATGCAACCTTTTCAATTCCCTACAGGTCCCACTGGTTCAACGAGTGCTACAGGGGCCAACCGGTAACACTGAGCCTTATTGGCAATACCGGACCACCTGGCATTGTTTTGCTCACATATGACTTTAAATCTCTCATAATACGTTTTGCGTTTCGGATACTTCCCATATCATGAATACTAATTACATGTCTTCTTGTTGCAAACTGTAGCTTTCTAATCGTAGCGAGTATCACCACACAATGGTTGATGTTCATGTGATTCTGTATGTTCATGTTTATCCATCTCATATTCTTTTAGATGTTTCCACTTGACCTTGTCGTCAATATATAGAACTTGCAGTATGGTGGAGTTTTCCTTCATATATATCTTCCTAGAATAAATTGCAGTTTCTCTAATCTAGATTGATCTACACCACTACTTCTGATGCAGTAAGAGTCGGTAAATGAAAATCGAGCTTGCATTCTCCATCTTTTTTACACCCCTTGGCAAGATTTCTCCTGTAGGATATTACATACAGCAGACAATACAAAACCAAGTGCCCCTTCAACGAGTGCAATGTGCAGTGAATAAAAATATTGAGCTCACCAATGGAGATGCTCTCATTAGCATAATGAAGTATAAACATTAAAGAGGTTGCCCAAAAGTAGCTATTCAGCTATTTTTGGGCAACCTCTTCTTTTTTATGTGCTTCTGCTTGACTTGACCAAAATAACAAGTAAAATTATCCATATTAGCTTTTAAGCTATATTAATTTAGAAGGTGAGTTGGAATTATGACTCTTCACATTTGTGAAGTAACCGAAAAAAATTGGCGTTCGGTAGCTGCTTTAAACGTCGCAAAAGACCAGCAGCAATTTATTGAAAGCAATTCGTTTTCTCTAGCAGAATCATTATTTGAGGGAAACGGAACGTCAGTAGGTTTATACGATGGAGAAACACTTGTAGGATATGCAATGTACGGATGGTATTGGGAAAAACGTAAAAGCGTATGGTTAGATCGCTTTATGATTGACCAACAATATCAAGGGAAAGGATACGCAAAACGTTTCCTTCGCATACTCATTCAATTCTTACAACATAAATTTGAATGTAAAATAATTTATTTAAGTTTACATCCAGACAATAAACTAGCAATGGGATTATATGAATCATTTGGCTTCCGTTTAAATGGCGATATTGACGACGACGGCCCAGTTGTAGGTGTTGTAATGGAGTTACTATTAGATGAACATACCAGCCTGTGAAAACAGGCTTTTTATAATCCTTCGTTTTTTGCAATCTAGCATGTTTCTACAAAGCACTTAATTAAGTCCAAAAAATAAGCCTGCAATATACGCAGACTTATTTCACACACTCCTTGAAATGTTCTTGGAACCATTCTTTATTAATATCTTTTCCGATAAACACGACTTCACTTACTCGTTCTTCGCCCTCTTGCCACTCTCTATCGTATGATGCAGCGAAAAGTGTATGCACACCTTGGAAAACGATACGTTTATCTATCCCGTCAATCGATAAAATTCCTTTATAGCGATATAAATATTCACCTAGTTCTTGAACGACAGCTGACATCCACTCATTTAGTTTTTGTAAATCTAACGGACGCTCTTCACGTAATACAAACGACTTTACACCTTCTAAATGATTATGCTCTGTATGAGGATAAATTTGTAACGTATCTTTCGTTTTAAACGTTTGAATTTGTAGTAACGATGGAATATTCACATCACAGTTAGTAGCCTCTATTAACTTTGCAGTCGGATTAATTCCTTGCAGTTCATGTAAGAGATTTTCTTTCTCACTTTCTTCAATTAAATCTAGTTTATTTACTAAAACAACATCAGCAAACGCAATTTGCTCTTTTGCTTCTAATCCTTTTTCAAAATGTTTATGTATATGATAACTATCTACTACTGTTACAACACCGTTAATTTGGTATGCAGATTGAATAACAGGATCTAAAAAGAATGTTTGAATAATCGGACCTGGATTTGCAAGACCCGTCGTTTCAATTACTAATCCATCAAAGTCCATTTTCCCTTCTGTTTTTACTCCCAATAATTGTTCTAAAGCGACGAGTAAATCTTCACGTACAGTACAACATAAACATCCATTCGTCATCTCCATAATCTCTTCTTCAACATTCATAATCAGTTGATTATCAATACCAATTTGTCCTATTTCATTTACAATCACTGCTAATTTCTGACCGTGATTCTCTGATAAAATACGATTTAATAATGTCGTTTTCCCTGATCCAAGAAAACCAGTTAATATTGTTACTGGAATCATTCCCTACATCTCCTTATAGCTATATGTTTTTACATTATAGCATATAGAGAAAATCGTTTTTGTAGCAAAACATATTTATTGTATGTCTGAACCTGTAACTATATAATAATATGTAGTAAGAAAGCCTTTTCAAAATATTATTCATTCATCAAGGGGGTATATATAATGGAACGAGTTCAAATGACCGAAACACTAGAATTTTCTCGTATTATTCAAGGTTTTTGGCGTTTAGCAGAATGGAATATGTCAAAGCAAGAGTTACTTTCTTTTATTGAATCTTGTATGGATATGGGGATTACTACTTTTGATCACGCTGATATTTATGGCGGTTATACGTGTGAAGGACTGTTCGGAGAAGCATTACGACTTAAGCCTTCCTTACGCGAAAATATGCAAATTGTCACAAAATGTGGAATCGCTCCCCCATCACCGAAATTTCCAGAGCGATATGTTGCGCACTACAATACGAGTGCAGAACATATTATAAGAAGCGCAGAGAAATCTTTACAAAACTTACATACAGATTTTATTGATGTATTGCTCATCCATCGTCCTGATCCATATATGGATCCAAATGAAGTAGCAGAAGCGTTCTCACGATTAAAACGAGAAGGAAAAGTCCGTCACTTCGGTGTATCTAACTTTTTACCATCACAATTTAATATGTTAAGTTCTTATTTAGATTTCCCGCTCATTACAAATCAAATTGAAGTTTCTGCGATGCAGCTTGAGCATTTCGAAAAAGGGACAATTGATTTATGCCAAGAAAAAAGAATCAATCCTATGATTTGGTCACCTCTTGCTGGCGGAGAAATCTTTACTGGGCAATCAGAACGTGCTGTACGTGTACGTGAAACGTTACAAAAAATCGCTACTGAACTAGGTGTTACTAGCATTGATACTGTTTTGTATGCATGGTTGCTTTCTCATCCAGCTAACATGATACCAATCGTTGGCTCTGGTAAATTAGACCGTGTTAAAACAGCAACTCTTGCTACAAAAGTTAACTTAGACCGTCAACAATGGTTTACAATTTTCGAAAGTTCTAATGGACATCCTGTACCATAATGTACAAAAAGAAGAGCCGTTTCTTTACAGCTCTTCTTTTTCATATGTATATCTAGTCATAGCAAATACACACATATCCCTTAATCCATTTCCATCTACTGCTACACTCGCACTTTCTAACGTACCTTCTAACTTAAAGCCTAATTTCTCAGGTATCGCTCTACTTTTCTTATTTAAAGAATCACACCGAATTTCTACACGGTTTGCTTTCAGTTCAGAAAAAGCATAATCGGTTATCCCCTTTGCAGCCTCTACCATATAGCCTTTTCCACTAAACCTTGAATCAATCCAATACCCGATTTCAAATTGAGGTATATCCCAATTAATGCGATGTAATCCAGCTGATGCAATAAATTCACCTGTTTCTTTCGAAAAAACTAGTAATCTTAAATCCTCACGCTGCAAAAATTGAATATGCGATTTTCTAATGCTCACTTCTACTTCTTCCTCTGTTTGCTCTTTTTGTGCAAAAATCATCCATGGTTTTAATTCTTTCATAGAAGCTTGAATTGCATCGTATACAGCTTTACCATCACCTGGTTTCGGCATTCGAATAAATAGCCTTTCAGTATAAAATTCAGAAGGAAAATCGAATAATAACGGATTCACTTTTAACACTCCTTATAATTCTTTTACATATAATAATATCCATCTCAAACTATACAGTAAAGAAATTTCTGAATTTTACATATTTACTTTATTTACATCTAATGCTACACGAACGCCAGATTCAATTGCCCCTTGTATCCATCCGTGATATAACGTTGTATGATCACCTGCAAAGTATAGTCTCCCCTCTGGTTTTATAATTGCTGGTTGTAGTTCAGATTCTTGACCTGCCTGAAATAACGCAAAACCTCCAAGTGCATATGGATCCAATGTCCAACTTTTTGATATGCCAGACATGAACTCATCATATACTTGACCGCCTAATATTGTCGCTAAGTTCTGTAGTGTGTAATAGATACGATCACCTTTTGATAACCCATCCCATAACAACGCATCATAAGACCACGTATAGCTGCCTAACATCATAGCAGGTCCTTTTTCTCCAATTCCATGACTTGGATAATATGCGTAACGAATTGGCAAATCTGTTATAATTCTGCCACCTAACTGTCCTTGTTCTTCCCAAAATCGACTTTTAAATTGAATTCCTATTTTTGTCGCCGGCATATAATGCAATTCACGAATTGCTTTCCATTTTTCATGAGATATAGAATCAAATGGATCTACTTCCACAAAACGCATTGTCGAAAATGGAATTGTAATAATGACTAAATCCCCTGTAATACTACTATATTCGAAAGTTTCCTCGTTTCGATAAAAAGCTGTTACACCCTTATCGTGTTGTTGTAGCTTCATTAGTTTTTGATTATATATAATATTTTCTTCTAATTGTGGCAAAAATGACTTTGGTAATCTATCATTCCCGCCTACTATTTCACAAAATCCACTCTCCTCTTGCATAATATATATAAAGCGTAACGTCTCAACAAATGACCTTTCTAAGAAACCTTCTAAATCTAATAAAACACCGATCATCTCGATTGTTACTGGTGAAAAGTAAGTATTATATTGATAAGGATGATACTTTAAAAATTGTCCTGTAGAGTATCTCCCAAAATCCTTTACTACAACATCCCAATTTTTCTCTGGGTTCTTTTTTATAAAATTTATAATAGGCTGCACCGCTAACAATAATAACTCCTCAGACGTTTTCCCAACTTCATTCATTTCTACAGGATACTTTAATATACTTGGATCTTTTTCATATTGCTTTAATGTCGTTTTTCGGCCATTTACGTAAATAATATCAGTCTCATTCCTATTAATAAAAGGGCTCACCTGTAGCCCAAATTTTCTTATATATGCCATCGTTAATGTGTGCGAATACGGAATTCTCATTGCTCCTACATCCAAATATAATCCAGTATCTTCTATTCTAACCGTTTCTATACGGCCACCTACCCGGTTGTTTGCTTCAAAAATCTTTACTTCATGTCCTGCAGCTTTTAATAAAGACGCCGAAACCAATCCAGCCATGCCAGCCCCTACTACTATAATTTGCTTCGGACGAGTCGTCTTGTTTAACCCTTTATTTATAACTTTTAACGTTTCATCCATCTCAGTGTTATACATTATATCTTTCTGCACAATTCCACCCCTTACTTCATAAAGTGAAACTTTAATTAGCCCACACCAAACGCGCTTATACAGGTATCCCTACTCCACCTTAATTCTTTGTTCCAGCCGAATTTTGTGGTAGGACTTATACTGACTGCAACTAACGGAATAAAATGGGCATTAGTGGTTTAGTGCATTTTATTCATAAATTCCCATAAACATAACACCATGGAAAGAGGAATATTCACTAAAAGTACATAAGAGTTAGCTTTCACATCTCTTCACGCCTCGTATAATATAGCAACAGCAAAGAAGGAGTGATTGAAAATGAAACAAACTTACGACTACCACGCTACAAAGAAGTATTTAGAGGGAAAGAAACAAAAACTATGCAATAAACTTAGTAGTATGCATCTATCTAAAGAAGAGCGTGAACAACTAAAACTTGAGATTGATAACTACGATTATATTTTAAATTTAGTCGAAATGAATCATTATGAAAGAGGCTTTTCTCGTTAACTGTGGATAGTTGGTTTATCCACCTTGTATTTTGAGCATTTTATTACGCATTTTTCGTAAGTAAATATATAATAGGATGTACATTAAGATTGAGAGGTATATTCTATGATCAAATTAAGTGTATTAGACCAATCCCCTATATCAGATGGTAGTACAGCAGCCGAAGCTTTTTCACATACAGTTACACTTGCACATGAAGTTGAAAAACTAGGGTTCACACGTTTTTGGGTATCAGAACATCACAATTCTGTAAGTCTTGCTGGTTCAAGTCCAGAAATACTGATTTCTCATATTGCAGCGAAAACGGAGCGGATAAGAGTCGGTTCGGGTGGTGTTATGTTGCCACACTATAGCCCATATAAAGTTGCTGAGAACTTCCGCGTTTTAGAAGCGCTTTATCCAAATCGTATTGACCTTGGTGTTGGCAGAGCACCTGGTGGTATGCCAATTGCAACTCGCGCACTTCAAGAAGGAAAAATGGTCTCACTTGATCAATATCCAGAACAAATTGCAGATGTTGCAATGTACTTACATGATCAAGTACCAGAAAATCATCATTACGCAAATTTAAAGGCTACCCCTGTGATTCCCACATCCCCTGAGATGTGGTTGCTCGGTTCTAGTGGAGAGAGTGCAATGATTGCGGCAAAACAAGGTGCTTCTTTTGCATTCGCACAGTTCATTAACGGATACGGTGGCCCTGAAGTAATGAAGGCTTATCAGGAACAATTCCAACCTTCCTATTTAGGAGACAAACCAAAATCAATCGTCTCTATTTTTGTTATTTGCGGGGAAACAAATGAAGAGGCCGAAAAAATTGCTTCTAGTTTAGATTTATCAATTTTATTACTAGAGCAAGGAAAGCGTACAACTGGTACTCCTTCTATTGAAACTGCTCGAAATTATTCATACAGCGCGTATGATTTATTCCGTATAAAAGAAAATCGTCAACGTATGATTGTCGGTGATCCGTCTTCCGTGAAAGAACAAATCATAAACTTAAGCAAAGCGTATAATACTGAAGAATTTATGATTGTCACAATTACTCATCGATTTGAAGATAAATTAAATTCTTATCGCTTATTAGCAAAAGCTTTTCATTTATAATGATAAAAGGGAGATACATCCATTATGATGCATCTCCCTTCTTACTACTTATTACTTTTGTCTTCTATATATGCAATAGCTTCTTTTAATAGTTCATCAAAATCTGCAGGATAATCATGGTTTAAATTGGGCACAACTTTATACTTATGTTCTATATTCTTATCTCTTAATAATTGTACAAATTGCTGCGTACATTCGAAACAATCTTCATCTTGCTCCCCACACACTATATATCCCTTTATATTTTGATCCTGTAGCACTTCCAATAACTCATTCCATTCTTTAATCTCTGGAAGCCACGGCGCGATAAAAATAAAACCATCTACATCTATATCTTTTTGTAAAATCGTATACAAAGCTACTCTTGCACCAGCAGAAAAACCACCAATTATTACACTTTCTACTGTATGGTTTTCTTTAAAATTAACGTAATGTTCTTTTAATTCTTCTTTCCCTCTATGTATATCATCCCAAACAAATCCATCTGAAAACTGAATTTGCGAAGACTGTGGTATAGCTAACGTATAATCTTGATCCAACACAGATTTCCAATATGGTTCTACTATTCCTATATTTTCTTGATCTCCGTGCACTGCAATCAATAGTTTTTCTTTTTTCTTACCTTCTATAAATTTCACATCTGCTCGTTCTGTTTTCTTTGCTAATTCTTCTCTTTCTTTACATAATTGAACCATTTTATGAAACTCTTCAAATTTATGTAGTGGTTTTAAATCGTCGTCGGTCATTAAATATTCATTTCCATACCAAAAACCCTTTTCTATAATAGCTTCCTTCATTAATTGCAACGCTTCTTCTTCAAGTCCTGCTGCACCCGCTAGTGCATATTTGAAATTATATATTTGCGCCTCATTTCCCACTATGCCTTTCGCATGCTCCATTATATAGGTGTACGCTTCTAAACTTCCTTCATTTGCATAACGATGTAACGTTTCATTTAATAATTGAATGTAAGTCATACTATTTTTCATACACCCATTCCCCCGTAATCTTTTATTATATTTATTTCTAAACCTTTATACCATTCTGTAATCACTGTATGTAACTTACGCTAACAATACTTAATCATTACTCCTCTCCTTCCAGTAAATTTAGTATATAGTTTAATAAACTGAAAAATCAATATTTTAACGAACAAAAAAAGACAACAATATATTTATTGTTGTTTTCCATACATCTATCCACTTTTTTGTTTTTTTCTGTCTGGTTTACTTGAAACTAAATAATGTTTTTCTGAAATATATAAGTCTCTTTTTAATATACGATTTAAATATGGTCCTAATTTCATCCCACATATAAGACGCTCTTCACTACCCTCAACAATCGGAAACATTTCTTTTTCTGTTACGTACTGATCTACTGCTTTTTGTACAATATCAATTTCTTTAACTAGGTTTAGGTTTTCTTCTGTATGTTCAAATACCTCAAGCGTTTCCTTCGTAATAAGAAAACTATTTGTTGGAAATGCAGGTAAATACGGCTTTAACAAATCATAATTTACTGTATAATCATCATTTACTAATACTGTATAAACAATATTAGCATTCTTTTCTAGAAACTTAGCCATCGCTTGTTCTAATTCATCTTTCGTAATTTCACGCTCTTCTTTTCCAGTTCTGAAAAAGCGAAACATCGCATCGCCTCCTTTTTACTATATTATAGCATAAAAGAAAACTGAAAAATCACAAAAAAGCCATTGAAAGAATTTTTCAATGACTTTTTCTTAATAAACTTCTATTTATTTTAAGAAAGCACTTAACATCCATACGTGTTGTTCTAATGTAGTATGAATTGCTAATAACATGTCCGCTGATGTTTCATCGCCAGCTTCACCAGCAACTTCCATGCCTTCTTTTAATTCTTGAATAAGCGCAGAGTAATCATTCACTAATGTTTGCACCATTTCTTCTGCTGATTCCTTGCTTGTCCCTTCACTCACACTAGATGTTGCAAGGTATTCTTTCATTGTTGCTAATGGCTTACCTTCCAATGCTAGAATACGTTCTGCTAATTCATCAATATACGTTCCAGCTTCATTGTAAAACTCTTCAAATTTCTCATGTAATGTAAAGAAGTGTGGTCCTGTCACATACCAGTGATAATTATGTAATTTCACATATAACACATTCCAGTTTGCTACCTGCTTGTTTAATACTTCAACAACGTTTGTTTTCGTACTCATACAATCCACTCCTCTTATCATTTCATAATGTTTATCTTTTAATAACCTAATTACATGTTACCATACATTTCCTATCCTTTCGAACGATTGGCTCATATGTAACAAAGTTTTAACACCTTTAATACTTCCCTAATATCTTTCAATTCATGTATGTTTTCAACTACTTCTTACGTCTAATTGTCCAAGCTCATACATATGCATAATAGTAAATCAAGCTCATCGTAGTAGAAAGAGGGATAACATGGACAATCAACAATGGCAAGTAGCAAAGAAAGTCGCTGCTACTTATATTGGAACAGTCGTTGGAGCTGGATTTGCTACTGGACGAGAAATTGTTGAATTTTTTACAGTGAACGGATTTTACGGAACAATTGGTATATGTGTCAGTGGATTTTTTTTTATTTGGCTTGGCACGAAGATGATGTTGCTTTCATCACAAATCGGTGCATTTTCAGCGCAAGAATTTAACAAATATTTATTTGGAGATGTATTTGGTAATGTTGTAAATACACTATTATTACTCGTATTATTTGGTGTAACGAGCGTTATGTTATCAGGAGCTGGAGCGGTATTTGAAGAGCAACTTCGTTTACCAAGACAACTCGGCATTCTCATTACAGTAATTGCATGCCTTATTATAGGTAGTCGTGGATTACAAGGTGTCTTTGAGGTAAATACTCTTGTCGTACCTATTATGATGATTTTTATTATAGGACTTGCTATTACTACTTTTTTTCATGGTACAACTCCTATTAGTAACACTATTCCAGCAGAAAGCTGGAATATGAAGTGGATTACTAGTCCAATTACATATGTCGCCTTAAATCTTTCCCTTGCTCAAAGCGTTCTCGTCCCGTTAGCCAGTGAAGTTAAAGATCGAAAAGCCATTTTATGGGGCGGTATTTTAGGTGGGGCAGGACTTTCTTTAATTTTACTATGCAGCCATTTAGCGATCTTATCAGTCGATCAATTTTATCAATATAACATCCCAATGGCTGAAGTCATAAGAAGATTTAATGCAACTTTCCACTTCTTCTTTGTTCTTGTTATTTTCGGTGAAGTGTTCACAACTTTAGTTGGCAATGTATTCGGAATGACAAAACAAATGCAATCGATTACCGGATGGCAAAACAACAATATTATTTTCTTCATTTTATTAATTAGTTATTGCTTTAGTTACGTTGGTTACAGTGAATTGCTCCACATTCTATATCCTATAATCGGATGGGTCAGTATTATTTTACTCCCGATTATTGCTTTTAAACGACTTCAAAAAACATAAAAGGAGCATCCATATCATTGGATGCTCCTTTTATGTTTATTCACAATCATCACAAACTTCCCAGTACGGTCCCATTTCGAGTGCTAAATATGGCTTTAATTGCAAGCGAATCATCCGACTAGGCATACGTTCTAAAACGAATTGAATTCCTTCTTCCTCTTCGTCTAATTCAACTTTTGAAATCGCAATTCTTTGCATAGTAGAAATAGGCATTCCATCTTTATATAAAGTGATTTTCACCTCATCATATTCATTAAAATACAATTCAACACTCATTTCATTTTTTAACATTTCATCAACAATTTCATATTTATCATTTCGTTCCTGGATTATATATTTCCAGCCGCCTCTACCTTCTTCTTTCGGAGCTGTTTGAAATAATGTCATCAAATCCTCGTATAGCATAAGATAACCCCTCTCTTACTAAAAAACGATGAGTATTTTATATACCCTTTATCTCTATCACTATCCAAATGTATTGTACCATATATCACCGTTTTTACCGTATTCATTTGCTTCATACTGCATATAAAACAGCTGATTTTCTTCATTGCTATATGAATTGTCTCTCATTGTATTTCTTAATATGCTTCTAAAGCTTTCCAATCCTATCAAACATAAGTAAACGCACTCTTTATCCATCCTTCGCTTAGTATTTCCTTACAATAACAAAAAAGAAGAGTGACTTTTATCACTCCCCTTAAAAGAATTTCCCAGTAGCTGCTAATGCTAATACTAGTATTAAAATTGTAAATAATAATGATACAATGAAACTAAAAAGAGGTAATGCTTTCTTTTCATTCTTCTTAAAGAGTAACTTTAAACTAAGAAAGATGTTTACTGGTACAAATATAAAATAAAAATATTTAACAATTTGCACCGAACTATTCGAAAGTGTTTTTAAAATAAACACTTCAATTAGAAAAACAATAAAAAATGAAATACTTAACCAAAATGAGACATAACTAAGCCAAGAATGTCTTTTGGTCCCCCAGTACACTCCCATATTAATAATCTCCTTTATTTGCATTCTATATGATTATAATTATACATAAAGTTAACAAATACCTCTATTTTTCGACAAATATTATATATGATATACCTTTAAACATCATAAACACACTCTCTATCGCATTTCATATTACATAGTAAAAACAGACTACTCCAAAATCGCATACTGCTATTTTGGAGTAGTCTGTCCTTTGTTACACTTTAAATCTTTCAATTAACCCTTGTAATTCTTCAGCCATTTGAGATAACGTACCCGCCGCAGAACTAATCTCCTCAATGGACGCTAGTTGTTCTTCTGCTGATGCTGCAACGTTTTGAGTACTCGTCGCATTATTCTGTGCTGTCATTGCAATTTGCCCTACTGAAATAGACACTTCATTTGCACCTTTTGACATCCCGTTAGCCGTTTCAACCATTGTTTTAATTTGATCAGCAATTTCATTTGTAGATTGTAAAATCTCAGTAAAGTTTTGCTTCGTTTCATTCGCAATAACAAGTCCAGATTGAACTTCTTCATTTACATGCCCCATAGATTTTACCGTCTTACTCATGTCATCTTGTATTTCACATATTAATTTACTAATTTCACTAGAAGATACGCTAGACTTCTCCGCCAATTTACGTACTTCATCTGCAACGATTGCAAACCCTCTTCCGTGCTCTCCCGCTCTTGCAGCTTCAATTGCGGCATTCAAAGCTAAAAGATTTGTTTGATCTGCAATATTTTGAATTACTTCTAGTATGTCACCAATTTGTTTTGATTTATTATTTAGTAACTGTATAACTTCATCTGATTGTGAAACAGATTCTGCAATAGATTGCATTTGATTTACAGTTTTTCCGACTAATTTCCCACCATCTTCTGCTTTTTCACGAGTATGAGCAGAAGCGGTACTAATTGATGATGAACTATTTGCTACATGCTGAATTCCTTCTGTTACATCAAATAGTAACATTGCACCATTTTCTACACTTGTCGTTTGCGTTGTTGCCCCGCTCGATATTTCATCCATTGCCATTGTAATTTGCTCAGTCGCTTCACTCGCTTGTCTTACACTTGCCGTTAGCTCTTCTGATGCTGCTGCAACATGTCCAGCCGAAGTATTTATTCTTCCTATTAACGTTCGCAATGCATCTGTCATCTCATTAAACCCTTTTGCAAGTTGACCAATTTCATCATTAGAATGAATCTCGATTGTTTGCGTTAAATCTCCCTCACTTATTTCTTTAGAAGTGGTAACTAATCTCTTTAATGGCTTCGTTATAGAAAGTGTCACAAAATAAATAAGCGCCCCGCCTATAACTAATGAAATGAACATTACAATTAACATATTATAAAATACAGGCTGTGCAGCTTCAATTATTTCATTCGAGTACATCGTTCCACCGATTTTCCAACCTGTTTTTACATTTGTAGCAAATACCATTTGTTTTTCACTGCCATCATACATATATGAAAAAGCACCGTGATTATCTTCATAAATTTTCTTGGCCCAAGAATCAGCTGCTTTTTCCCCTGATTTTTCTTGAGGATGTGCAATTATTTTTTGTTTCCCATCTAAAATGAAAGCATATCCTTTTTTACCGATATTGATTAACTTTGTTGTTTTTAATAAATTATCTAAACTTAAATCTATTGCTACAACACCGTTTTTATCTTCTGTTTGTTTTGCAATCGTTACGACAATATGTCCATTTCCTTTCGCCTTATACGGCTCAGTAATGACAATACCACCTTGTTTTGCCACTGCATCTTTATACCAAGAACGTTCTGTTGGATCATAGTCTGCTGCCATTTGTATATTTGGCTCTTGCACAAATTTCTTATCATTCCCAGCAACATAAACTTGTTCAACATCTTTATTCAAATTGATATATTGAGATAACATTTTTCTTAATTCCTCTTGATTATCTCCTTGATACATATTACCTTGAATCACACGTGCAAAATTATTTACATCATTAAATTTCGCCTCAATCATTTGATTGATTAAATTATCTAATATTTTTATATTGTCGTGAGCACTGCTCGTAATTTGTGATTCAAAATTCTTTTTAGCTGTTTGATAAGACATGCCTCCGATAATAGAGACAGCCGCAATTAAAATAACAAAAAATGAAATTAGTAGTTTTTTTGCTACTTTCATATCACGAAACAAATTTAATAGTCTACCCATTACAAACCTCCTGCTTTTCAATTTAAAAAGTTAAACGTAACGAATTATAAATATTTCCCAATCCCTAATTATTATTTTTATAACCTATTATGGTGAATACTTTGTAAAGTTTAAACAATTAAATTCTATTTGTCTATATATTTGAATAATATTATTATAAAATTTACAAATACAAAAATCCAAAGGGAACCACCCTTTGGATTTTCACATTTTTTTATGCTGTTTAGAAATCTTTTTCCACTTATCACGCTCTGCCCTTGCAAGAATAGCATCTTGTTTTCTCATAAAATACGCTAGTTCTCTTTGTAATTTTTTATAGCTTTGCAAACGATTTAGCGTAATAATTCCGTTATCAATTGCATAATGCACTGCGCAACCTGGCTCATTTTCATGCTTACAGTCCCTAAAACGGCACGTTTTTGCTAATTCTTCAATATCAGAAAATGTTGTTTGAATTGCATCGCTACCTTCCCAAAGTTGCAGTTCCCTCATACCCGGAGTATCAATAACTAAACTACCACTCGGTAATCGGAACAATTCACGATGAGTTGTCGTATGCCTTCCTTTACTATCTTCCTCACGAATATCTCCCGTTTTTGCTACTTCAATTCCTATAAGTGCATTTAGCAAAGTCGATTTTCCAACCCCGGATGATCCGACTAGAGCAATTGTTTTCCCAGAAGAAACAAATTGCTGCAACGAGTCTATGCCACTATGTTCTAAACTATCAACGATGAAGATCGGAACACCAATTGCCACGGCTTCCGTTTCTACAATTTTCTGTTCCACATCTTCACATAAGCTACTCTTTGTTAAAACAATAACAGGCATTGCACCACTTTCATACGCTAATAGTAAATAACGTTCCATTCTTCTTACGTTAAAATCATGATTAAGTGCATTCACTAAAAATAGATAATCTACATTTGCTGCTATTACTTGTTCTTCCGTTCGAGTACCGGCCTCTTGTCTAGAAAAAGAACTTCTCCTTGGAAAAATACGATGAATAATTGCTTTCTTTTCATTCTCTATTTTCTTTATATACACCCAATCGCCAACCGCTGGATAATCTCCCTTCGTTACTGCTTCATGCCGAAACTTTCCAGACAGCTCTGCCATATATTCACCATCATTACAAATAATTCGATATATATGCTTATGCTCAAGTAAAATACGCCCTACTTCAAAGTTCTCTACAGCTTGTTCCTCAAAAAAAGAATCCCAGCCGAACGATTCTAAAATATTTTGATTCAAATTGATATCCTCCCTAGTTTAAGCTAAGTGGAAGGATCGTGCGCTCCCTTATATAGTCTCGCCCTTTCCATCCACCTTTGTATTTGGTTTATTATTCATATAAGCTATTTTCGCCATAATACATCACCCCGTTCTTATTTTAATTACTCTCATTATATGGAATATCTATACAAAAAGCTACCTTATTTAACGTAATTTTCAAATAATTTATTTTTCATTATTCTAATTTGTCCACGGTGATTAATCTCATCTTCTAGCACATGAAACTATATATAGTGCTTGTTATACGCTACACCGTTAGGCCACTTTCTTACTGACATAAGCCGTTCATCATCTTGTTCACTCAAATACTTCAGAGATTCTTCTCGAACACGTTGTAGAAGTTGTATATAATACTGTATTTCATGCCCAGGGATTGTTCTCCCAGCTTCTCCTAAATACAGTGCGTCTTCCCATATTTCTAATTCTTCTTTTGTAAAGTCACGCTCTTGAAATGAAATAAGTTGATGGGCTTTTTCTATAGCTGCTATATGCTTTAGTAACACTCCAATGGAATTCTCTCCACTCGGTATAATTCAATCTAATTGCTCAACTGACAGATCTTTTATTTCCTGTAATGTTACAGCTCTCGTATGCTCCAGCATACTTACTAATTCCCCTATATTTTTTGTATAACCATCCACACTTCTTATTCGATAATCTATATTCATATTAAGGAATAACTGCTTCATATAATAGACTCATATATACCAGATTTTTCTGCTATAATTGAATTGAATACAGGAAAAAAACCAAACAAACTTTCTCAATATGCTTCTATGAAATATTAAAAGGAATCAATATAAAATAATCGAATCTTATTCACTAAAAGGAGTGGATTCGATGGAAATGTATCAATGGCTAACTGCTGTTCTCGTTGGTGGCATTACCGGTTTCGTTTCCCATCTAATCAATAACCAAGGTAAGTTATTGCTTCCACGCCGTTTGAAAACTTTTTTTCACTTTGGGTTTTTGACTGATATTTTCACTGGTAGTCTAGCTGCACTTCTTGGACTCGTTTTATTCGATGTCACCTTAATAAAAGAAATTATTAAAGTATCCATTGTGACTGCTATTTCCGGTCAGACTTTCTTACTGCACCAAGCGCTTGGTGGTGAGCAGGCTAAAAACACACAAATTGGGAAAGCTGATGAGAAGATTCAAGAAATTGACAAATTATTACGACGTTAGTCTATACTTTCTTTAAAAATTATTGCTATAATAAAAAATAAATATTTTCTATTGCGTCGTTTGTCAGAAGAAAGGGTGTTTCGTATGACAAAAAAGAAAATAGAAGATTTCTTAACAGACACTGAAAAAGAGGAACTGCTAGAAAACTATAAATGTTTACGAGAAGCCCGCACAAAAAGCGAAGCTAACTATTTTGGAGAAGCAGTAAACCATCTATTAAATAAAGCAAAACAACGCATTATTAAAGATGCAGGCATACATGATGAAAATGCAGCAACTGTTCAATCAAAAAGAAAAGCACTGTTTTAGTTCATTGGCTAAAACAGTGCTTTTTATTACGGTATTTTTTCACACCTATTTCACATCTTTTTCACAAATATAAGTAGTCCTATATGATAAACTAAGTATATCCTTTTCCAAGGAACTATATGCCGATATATGAATCCCTATCTTTATAGGGATTTTTTATTTTTGGATTCCTTATAACTTTGTTACAATACGTTTCTTCTACTATTTGTATACTTTTAGTAACCACTGTAATAAAAAGCACATTCATGTATTCACACTCTTATTCATTCTGATTTGAGAAATATTTATACAAACTTTATGATGCAATTCCTGTTTCACTATCTTCATTAAGCTTTTCACTTCTTCTAAACAGAAATAAAGCTCCTATATATAGTAACGCAGTAAAACTACCTACCAATATAAAATTGTGAGATACTGCAAATAACATTCCTGCTATTGCAGCTCCAATCATTTGACCAATATACATAGAAGCATTCGCAAGCGCGGCTCCTGTTCCTCTTGCTACACTAGACATGTTTTGTAAGTTCCTCATCATTAATACAAATAAAATTCCTGTCACAAAAAACAAAACAAAGAACAATAACTCCACCAATACAATGTTCTTTACATGAGGAAGTAATACATATAGCACTGCTGTAAATATAATTCCACCATAGAAAGAAAGGTTATAACCAATTTTATTTACGATTCTAGGGCCAAAAATATTACCAGTTAAATTCCCTAATCCTAATACGAGCATAGCTGTACCTACTTCATGAACTTGTAAGCCAAATTGAATGGAAAGCCATACACCAAAAAATGAAAATGCAGCAAAATTACCAGTTTGAAAAACAAAATATGCAAAATAAGAAAGTGAAACCTTTGAATCTGTAAGTAATTGTTTATAGCGCTTTAAGATGTTTGTTTTACTTCCACCTATATGAGTCGGTTGTATTTCTGGTAATACTACATAGATAAGAACGACAAGTAGTGCTGATAATATACCAATGATGAAGAATGGTGTTGTGTAGTGTATCATTGCCAAATACGATCCAACTGGCAACCCTAAAATTTGAGAGATTGCTAACCCTGCTGTTGCGATTCCAATTGCCTTTACAATTTGCTCCTTCTCTATAAGAAGCGGAATAGATGCCCACACTTGTGGAGATACGAAGGCTGCACTGACTCCTGCTAAAAACCTAAACATTAGCATCCATAGAAAACTCGGTGCAATTCCACATAAAAACGTACTTAACGCAAAAAAACTCATTCCTATTACCATCACTTTTTTTCTGTTTAGGCCATCTGATATAGGACCAGCGATAAGCGCAAATCCAGCATATCCTAAAGCATAAGCGCTCACCATCCACCCTGACAGCTCAGTTGAAACATGATACACCTGTTGTAATGTCGGTAAAAGTGGTGAAATTAAGAAAGTATCTGTACCTATCATAAACATTATCGTAAAGAATACAGCTAGTACTCTTTTCATTTAAACCTTCTCCTTTTTCATAAAAAGAGGGACCTCCCCCTCTTCTCAACTAAGCTTCTAAAATAGATGCAATCTCTTTCATCACCTTCTCATTCAATGAAACTTCCACCGCTCTTACACTTTCTCTTATTTGCTCCGCTCGTTTCCCACCAGGAATAACAGTATCAATTCCTTTTTTGTTTAATAGCCACGCTAAAGCTAAATGCGATACTTCAAGATTCATTTCTTTAGCTAAGCCTTTTAACTTCTCTACTTTTTGAAAATTGCTCTTATATGTATTTTCTTCAAATAGATTTACACTTTGACGCCAATCTCCTTCATTCAATTTAAAATCTTCTGTATATTTTCCACCTAATATCCCAAATGCAAGAGGCCCGTATGGAATAAATGAAATACCTGATTCTATACAGTACGGCAAAAGTTCTTCTCCAGCAGCACGATCCAACATATTATACGGTGATTGTACAACATCTATCTGTCCGTGCTGATTCGCTTCTTTTAATTGCTCTACGTTTACGTTAGATATTCCAATTGAACGAATTTTCCCTTCTTCTTTTAGACGAGCAAGCTCTCCAATTGAATCTATGTAACTTGTTTCTGGATTTGTAAAATGTAAATAATATATATCAATATAATCAGTTTGTAATCTTCTTAAGCTATTTTCCACAGCATTTCTTAAATAACTTCGTTCATTATTAATATAAACCTCCCCATTTAATAACGGCTGTATTCCACCTTTTGTTGCAAGTACAACTTCTTGGCGCTTCCCTTTCAATACTTCTCCTACCAATTCCTCAGATCTACCGAAACCGTATGAATCTGCTGTATCAAAAAATGTAATCCCTTGCCGGATAGCTTCTTCTATTAATCGTTTTCCTTCTTCCTCATTCACATCAGCATATAAATTATGTCCCCCTACAGCGTTCGTTCCTAACCCTAACTTTGAACTATGTAGTCCTGCCTTTTGTAATTTTGTATATTTCATTTTTTCTCCCCCTATATTTCTATTGTTCGAATATATTCGAACAATAGAAATATACCACTTTATATGTTATAGTGCAAACTATATTAACTTATGCAAGTAGGTGAAAAAATGCGTACTCTTTATCATCCAAACCGAGAAGAAATCCAATTCTCTTCTGTTTTATACGCACTTAGCGATCAAATTCGTTTACAAATCGTAACGATGCTACTAGACAAACATGAACAATCTTGTGGTGCTTTAAACATTCCCATTGCGAAATCAACTTTATCTCACCATTTCAAGGTTTTACGTGAATCCGGTGTTATGTATACACGCCTTGAAGGAACACAACGTTTCATTTCAATTCGTGAAGATGACTTACATGCTAGATTCCCCGGTTTATTAGACGTCGTATTACATGCAACAGAACCATACTAAAAAACATCCCATATTCATATGAGATGTTTTTTAGTATTTTCTATTCTTTTAATAAATCTATTAATCCATTCCCTTCAGATGTACGTTCATATCCTAAAGGTACAGTTCTTTTAATAAGTTGTGCATATATTTCTGGCTCTGATAATTTTCTACCATATTCCCTCTCACACTGCTTAATAAGCAATGCGAGTGCTCCAGCGACATGGGGTGTCGCCATAGAAGTTCCACTTAATACCGCATATTTCCCTTCAAGATACGTAGATAAAATTTCATCACCTGGCGCCACTAAGTCAATTTCTTGATTCGAATTACTAAAACATGCGATTTTTCGTTCTAAGTTGACAGCGCCGACTTCAATTACTTCCGCGTAAGCACCTGGGTAATCTAGTTCCTCCGTGTTATCATCACAATCCCCATTATTCCCAGCAGCACATACGACGAGAACATCTTGCTTTACCGCATTTTGAATTGCCTCATGTAATTCTGGAACGTCTTGCGGGCCACCAAGTGACATTGATATAACTCTAACTCTTTCTTTATTAGGCCCTCTCCAATTTACAGCATAATGAATCGCCTCAATAATTTGCTCATAACTTCCAGAACCATCTCCTGCTAAAACCTTTAACACTAACATTTTAGCAAGCGGTGCGACTCCTAAAACCCCAACACCATTTTCAGTCGCTGCAATTGTCCCAGCTACATGAGTACCATGGCCATTATTATCAAGATAAATATTCGGATCCCCTTCGTAATCTTTCGTGAAATTTCTTCCGCCGATAATGCGATCCTTTAAATCTATATGATTCATATCACACCCTGTATCTAATACGGCAACAACAATATCTTTTCCTTTCGCACTCTTCTCCCATACTTGCGGAGCATGAATGAGTTGTACACCTGGTGGAATTTCATTTACTTGTTCAACCACCTTTTCGACTGTAAAAGGAATCAATTGTATACCTTTTTGTTTATTCGCTGTACTACTATTCATCGTAATCCCTCCTGAAAATAAATTATTTTCATTTCAGACCACTTTTGAAAATGCTTAAATGTAACATTCGTTTTATTCGTTTCGTATTCCTTCCTTAAAAATATTTCTCAATATAGCTTACTAATTTTATTCTACTCTTTTATTTATCTCGTAATTTTTAGACACGAAAAATTACGAGATAAATAAAAGGACCAATTTAATGGTCCTTTTATAGTTTTTATAGAATGATATGAAATTTTAAAAATAAATTAAGACTAAGCCTCACTCTTATTTAAAAACTTCTCTATTTCTTTTATTAAATGTTTCGCCCCATCTATACTAACAGTAATGTTTCCATTTGCTAATGATATGTTTTGATTTGAAACATCACCTGTTATTTGACAAGCATTGTAAGGTTGATATTTTTGTAAAATGACTTTGTCTTCTTCTACGAAAATTTCAAGCGGTGATTTGATTTGTATTCCCAATACATCACGTAATTCTTTAGGAATAACAATTCGTCCTAATTCGTCTACTTTTCGAATAACTCCTGTTGCTTTCATATTACTCCCCCCTTACTTTCTATTATTTTTTCCACCTCGCTCTTTCCATTTTATCACTTTTTGGTAATACTTGTCTCTTTTTAGAAAATTTTGTACTCAAGTTAAAAAAACACAGTTAACGAATACGTAATCTCTCTTTCAATTGTTTTAAATAACGAGATCTTATCAGTAAGAAATATACAACTTGAATTCCTACGAAAATACTTAATACAATCGCATTTTCTTTAAATAGTGAGTACTCAAACATCTGTCCCAGTGCAGTTAACGCTACTGCTCCATGTAATGTTGCAACACCTATTGGAACGAAGAATAAAAGTGCCAATCGAATTGTAACTACTTTCGATAATTCCCCGCTCGTTAAACCTACTTTTCGAATCATTTCAAATAAACGAGTATCATCCTCCAAATCAGAAAACAAACGGAAGTATAGGAAACTTCCTGCACATACGAAAAATACGATACCTATAAAGAAACCTACAAATAGAATCGGTCCTGCGATTTGTAAACTTTGATTTTGTTCATACTCTTCTGCACTAAACATTGCATGTTCTTCATAATTCTTCATTTGATGAGTAAGCTCTTTACCAACCTCTATTTCATCTTGCGTTCCTTCTGTTTTGTAAACATAATCTTTTTCCTCTTTAAATCCATCTTGTAATGCATCATATTGATTTTTAGAGATTACATAGACGTTACCTCTTATTATTTTACTTAATGAAGAAGTATTAACTTTTTTCACTTTTAAAGATTCATTCAAATGTGGTAAAGTAATTTCTTTTCTTTCCTTCATTGGTGGTCCTGGTATATCGATTGCTAAAAATAAAACTTCTTTATTTGCTACAGTTTGAAATGGTTCTCCTGTTAACTTCGCATATTTCTCATAATCTGATTCTTTTATAAAAACGGCATTTCTTAACGACTGCTCCTCCGCCTTTTTCGTTGAAATATTCGTTTTAGTAGCTGCTATACTATGTTTCTTTAATCCTTCGTCAATCATCTTCAAATGCTGTGATTCATTACTATTTCCTTGCTTAGAATGATACTGAAACGCAATTGGTCTCTCCATAATGCCTTTCGTCATTGATGCGAAACCAACTAATGTACCTATCGCTGAAAATGCTACAGTTGAAATAATAGTTACAATAAAGAACATTCTTGCGTTATCTCTCATACGGTAAGCTAAATCTGACAACGTAATAATATTTGTCTGTGTCCAATAGAAACGTTTACTTTTCTTACATAGTCTAATAATAAAGACACTCAACTGCTTGTACAGCAAATACGTACCAATAATGACTACCGTTGTAACAGGGATCATCATGACAAATACCATTGCACCGTGTGACATAAGTGCTCCTGCATATCCCGCACTAAGCAATATAACCGCCAGTATAGAAGAAATAATGGATGCTTTCGGTTCCGGCTTCGCTTCTGCTGATCCTCTAAACAATTTCATAATTTTATTTTTTCGAATCATTCCTGCACTAAATAATGAAATAATCATGAATAATACGAAAAACATAATACTCGTTACAACAATGGCTTTCATTGGTATGTAATACGCTAAAGAAATATCTAATTTTAATATCATCGGAGCTACAAATATTAATATTCCGGAAAATATCATTCCAGCAAGTATTCCAAAAATAATGGCCCCTATCCCAATCATAATATTTTCAAAGAAGATAAGACGCTTTAATTGATATTTCGTCATACCTAACATCATTAAAATTCCTAATTCACGCTTTCTCGTTTTTAAAAACATTCCCATCGAATATAAAATAAAGAAAAACGTAAATAAGTAAATAATGGACTGTGCAAAAGACATACTTACGAATACATACCGTCCCAATTCTCCAGCGCTTAATGCCGGATGAAACGCAAAAAACGAGTACACAAAAAAGGCCATAATTGCAAATGCACTACTTAAAAAATATGCTGAGTATGTTCGTCTATTTCGCGTTACATTCCTGTATGCGAGTTCTCTAATGTTCATATTACTTCTCCGCCCTTCTGCTAACTATGTTCTCATATTAGTAAAATGCGGAAATAGCTTCCATCGATTCAAATGACAAAAACCTTACATTTTTGAAAGGTTTCAAAAAAATTGCTTAAATGAAACAGTTTCATTATAATGACTACATTCATATTCATACACGCATCCTATTGTATATTCGTTAGTTTTGCGAAATAATAAAGGATAGAAGTATGTACCAATATACATATAAACTTATTTACCGCTTTAATATGAATAGGAGGAAACATAATGACATTACAAGAACAGATTATGAAAGCATTACATGTTCAGCCTGTAATTAATCCGAAAGCAGAAATCCGTAAGCGTGTTGATTTCTTAAAAGATTACGTAAAAAAAACGGGCGCGAAAGGATTTGTACTTGGAATTAGTGGCGGACAAGACTCTACATTAGCTGGACGTTTAGCTCAGCTTGCAGTGGAGGAAATTCGTAATGAAGGAGGTAATGCAACATTTATCGCCGTGCGCCTTCCTTATAAAGTACAAAAAGACGAAGATGATGCGCAATTAGCATTACAATTTATTCAAGCTGATCAATCTGTTGCATTTGATATCGCTTCAACAGTTGATGCTTTCTCAAATCAATACGAAAACTTATTAGGTGAATCATTAACAGATTTCAATAAAGGTAACGTGAAAGCACGTATCCGTATGGTTACGCAGTACGCAATCGGTGGTCAACAAGGATTACTTGTAATTGGAACTGATCACGCTGCAGAAGCTGTTACAGGATTCTTTACAAAATTCGGAGATGGTGGTGCAGACCTTTTACCATTAACGGGATTAACGAAACGCCAAGGACGCGCTTTATTACAAGAATTAGGTGCGGACGAGCGACTTTACTTAAAAATGCCAACAGCTGATTTATTAGATGAAAAACCAGGTCAAGCTGATGAAACAGAGTTAGGTATTACGTATGATCAACTTGATGACTATTTAGAGGGTAAAACAGTTCCAGCTGACGTTGCAGAAAAGATTGAAAAACGTTACACAGTGAGTGAGCATAAAAGACAAGTACCAGCGTCTATGTTTGATGATTGGTGGAAGTGAGTAAAACATAAAAAAGAAGCTAATCTCATTTAGCTTCTTTTTTATGTTAACGATATACCCCTACTCTTTTCTCCAATAAATCTTGCAGGCAATCTTCATGCTGTTTACAAAATAACGGTGGCATGTCGTCTAACGGGAAAAACTTCAAATCCAACGTTTCATCACCATCTATTTTTTTATTCCCTCCAACTATTGAGCATGAAAAACACATCACAATTGACTGTGCTTTGTCTCCATTTGGATATGATTGAAAATATTTTGTATACACTCCAATAAGCTCATTTATTTCTACATCATACCCGGTTTCTTCTTTTATTTCTCGAATTGCAGTTTCCGCAGCCGATTCTCCTATCTCCATTGCGCCACCTGGAAAGCCCCAAGCGTTAAAGTCTCCTCTTTTTTGCAGTAATACTTCTCCTTCTTTATTAAATACACAACCACCGGCAAAGTTTAAGAAAACATAATCATGCCCTACTTTTTCACGTAATTCTTTTATATAATTAGCCATCCTCTTCTCCTTTTCATACATCTTCTATCACTATTTCTTATCTTTCTCAAGCAATTCAATAATTCGATCTAGCTTCTTATTCATATGCATCACATGTTGTTTTTTTGCAATGCTCTTCTTATAAACAAAGTAAATGATAGGAAAAATAAAACGACAAGTCCGATTACTAAACAAGTATATATATATCAATATAAATATATTACTTTCGAACAAATCCATTCAAATTCCACATCCTTCCTTTTTTATTTTATCACATAATTCTGTTTTTAAAAGTGAACTGCACCTCCAATTGTTAGACACAGTCTAACAATTGGAGGTGCAGTTTTTCTATGACTAAATTTACAGCTGATGAAAAAATACAAATCGTTCTACGTTATTTGAAGGGAAATGAAAGTTATCGAGAAATAGGTAGAGCGATCGGTATAAGTAACACAATCATTTTGAATTGGGTAAACCAATATAAACAAAATGGTGTGGAAGCTTTTCTAAAACGATGTACAAATTACACACAACAATTTAAACTAGACGTACTAAACTTTATGATTGAAAACGGTATGTCCTTATTTGAGACGGCCGCTATCTTTAACATCCCTGCCCCTTCAACGATTTCTGTTTGGAAAAAACAACTCGAAACACAAGGAATTGATGCCT
>NZ_MAOE01000067.1 GCF_001884185.1 Bacillus albus | reverse complement strand
TATTAAACAGCTTGAAATGGAAAATGAGTACTTAAAAAAGTTGAATGCCTTAGTTCAAAACAAGGAAAAATCACGAGACAAGACAAAGCGCAAGTAGTCTATGAATTAAGGCATAAATATTCGGTGAAGGCACTCGTGGAGCTAGCTAATATTCCACGAAGCACGTATTATGATTTAGTAAAGAAAATGAATCACAAGAAGGTTCAACGCATTATGAAAGAGCTTGGATTAAGGTGTGTTGTGCGTATGAAGAAATATAAATCCTATAAAGGAAAAATCGGTAGAATTGTACCTAATATTTTAGAGCATAATTTTTACACAGATGCCCCGAATCAAAAATGGGTAACGGACATCACAGAGTTTAAATTGTTTGGAGAGAAACTGTATGTATCACCTGTATTAGACTTGTATAATGGTGAAATTATTACCTATACAATTGGTTCTAGACCGACGTATTCACTTGTTTCAGAGATGTTAGAGAATGCATTAGAACGTTTACCTGAAAACCACCAACTATTAATGCATTCGGATCAAGGATGGCATTATCAAATGAGACAATACGTCCGTACACTTGAATCAAGAGCTATTGTACAGAGTATGTCTCGAAAAGATAATTGTTACGACAACGCAGTAATAGAGAATTTCTTTGGGATTATGAAGTCGGAATTCCTCTACATAAAAGAATTTGAAAGTGTAGAGCATTTTAAAATAGAATTAGAAAAATATATAGATTATTATAATACGTAACGGATTAAGGCAAAATTAAAAATGAGTCCGGTACAATACCGGACTCATTTTTATCAAGCTGCCTAATGAAATAACCGTGTCTAACTTTTAGGGGTCACTTCATTTACAGATGCTCTTTTTCATTACTTAATACGTAAATGTAATTGTCGCTAATGAATAATCTGCCATCGCACTATAAGGTGCTACTTCATAAGAAACACGTTTTGCACCTTTTGGCCAATCTATTTCATTTAACACTTTCTTTATATCTTGCATCGTCCCATCCATAGACTGCTTATATCGTACTTCTACCTTTTCTGGCTTAGAAGCGAATTGTTGCTGTAATTTCTTCTTAAACTCACTATAATTCTCTGCTCCGTATTGTGTAGACATATATTTTAAATTTGTTTCTTTTAACATTTGTTCATACGCAGCAGTCTTTGAACTACCCGCTTTTATTTTGTTTGTTAATTCACCAAAATAACTTGTAGTTGCCGCTGGGTATTTACTACGATCCCATTCGTGATCTTTACTTAATTGCTCGTCAGACATATTAAAATATGAATATGTTACACGTCCAGCTTTATCTGGTACTGGATCATCGAATGTAGTATCAAGGTGGTACCATTTGTTTTCAATGTTCACTAAATTCCATGCGTGAGCTTGTCCATTTCCTGTACCTGTTACAATATGGTTTTGGATACCCGCTTCTTTTAGTAATTCATATGTTAATAACGTATATCCTTGGCAAACGGCAGAACGATTCGCTAACGCTTCATATGCTGTATATGCTCCATAAGACGTATCATACGATACATGTTTTACAACGTAATCATGAATAGCTTTTACTTTCTCATGCTCATCCATTCCTGGTTTTACAATTGAACCGATAATTGCTTTTGCCTGAGATTTTACATATTGTGTTTGCTCTTTTGATTCACGGTACTTAACTTGCAGTGTAAACGTATAGTTTCCTGGCAACCCTTTAATAGAATATCTAGTAGACGCTACATTATATTTTACATACTCATCTTCATCTACAACTTTATTAAACTCGTCATACAATTGGTCCATCACATTTCTAGCATTTCTATCTTTTGTTTTATATGTGATTGTAATATTTTCTTCTCGATTATCAACCTGTTTTTTTAATTCTTTTCTAAAATCATTTAACAACTTTGCATCTGATTGTGATGTCGCTACAGTTGAATTCGTAGCTGCATAAGATACAGATGAAGCCTGTAAGCCTCCCATTACTATCGTTGAACAAAGTGCGGCAGCTGTCACATACTTACTTGTCTTTCCCATCATGTCACTCCTTACATTCTATAACTATACGAAAAAGTATCGTATAGTTTCAGAGTATACAATACTTTTTCGTATAGGTCATATGAGATTATGCATATTTAACATTGTAAAAAGGTTGCTCTTTTTACAAGAACAACCTTCTTCATTAACAAGTTTGTAATACACAACATGCATTTTCAAAACGTCGATTTTTCAAGTCTTCATTTCCAATGCAGAAATAAAGCATCCCTAAATCTCCCCACATCATATTACAATTTTTAGTATCTGAATCAATTTGGAATAAAAGCGTCATTTGCTGCGGGTCTATTTCCATATATTTTCCAGTTTCGTACAATACCTCATCTTGTACAGAAAATGGCTCACCAAATATTTGATGGTTATCGTAGTTATCCGGAATTAACTCTTCAAGCAATTGTAAGAATCGATCTGAATCAGCCTCATCTTCAATGAAGAGCTCTGGCAATTTATATGTCAATTCAAAAGTAGTTGCACACTGGTTATAATCCGTTTGCAATTCATCTGCTCTTCGTAATTGCTCTACAGGAACATCATAATAAAGCACACGCCCCGCTTCAGTTGGGTTCACATCTTCTTCAAAGTAATTTTCAATACTAAAGAAATATAGCATCCCCGTCTTAGGAAGATCATGATCTATACCAACATTTTGTAAATCATTTAAATTAAATTGAGCGATAAACTGTAACGGATTTCCTTTATGCGTTGGGTATTCAAATGTAGCTGGTAAGTCAGGAACCCCTCCCATTTTCGAACTACCTATCGCTACTGTTTCCTCCTGCTTTGGCACAACTTTTATACAAGGAAATACAGTATTCATCAGTTCCTCTTTTAAATGTGTGAGCCCATATTTATCAATTAATACTTCAATTTGTTTATTCATACATTCTCCTTACATTTACATACTTATTTGTATCATCGCACAAAAATTATACTCCATTCTTTATAAAAACAACAAGCCTCCAAAAAACGGGCTCTTCCTTCATACGCGAACAAGTTTAAAAAAGCATAGTATACATTGTTCCTACAAACACGATAGTTCATTATTTCTTCCAGTACATTTTCCCCTCGTTCATTTTTATTTTTAATATAAGGAGGAATTCCACATGGGTTACGGATATAGTTGCTGTGGTTACGGATACGGTGGCGGCGGTTGTGGTTATGGAGGTTTCGCTTTATTAATTGTTTTATTTATCCTTCTAATCATCATCGGAGCTAGCTGTTGGGGCGGCTTTGTAGGCTGCTAGTAAATTTAAAAACTATTGTAAAAAAGCACGTACAATACGTGCTTTTTTGCCATTTTCAAATATTTTATGTGAAAGGAAGTATGATGAATGAAGATTGATGGTGTTTTTGAAGGAGGCGGTGTACGCGGAATTGCGCATGTAGGGGCAATTTGCGCGTTAGCTGAAAAAGGCTATGAATGGGAGCGTGTAGCTGGAACATCAGCTGGTTCCATTATCGCCGCGCTCCTAGCAGCAGGATATTCTTGCTCAGAGTTAAAAACAATTATAACTGACATTGATTATAATAAATTTACGAAGAAAACCTTTATTGACAGAATCCCATTTATCGGAAAAGGATTAAGCGCATGGACTACTCTTGGTATTTACTCTAATATTTTTATAGAAGAATGGATTGAAGAATTACTGCGAAAAAAAGGAGTTCACTTATTTACAGATTTACCCGATTTAAATAAGCTTAAAATTATTGTTTCTGATATAAGTAATGGTAAAATGGTTATCTTTCCCGATGACTTACCAAACTACGGATTTTTAAATTATCGCTTCTCTATCGCTAAAGCTGTAAGGATGAGTAGTACCATCCCCTTCTTCTTTGAGCCCGTAAAATGGAGAACCCCTAAATGGAAGCAGCCTTGTTATATGGTTGATGGAGGAATTTTAAGCAATTATCCAATTTGGATTTTCGACTCCCCTACCTCTCCCCGCTGGCCGACTTTTGGGTTTCATTTCGTAAAAGATGAGATTCAAGCTGACCCAGCCCACTACAACGAGCCTATCTCCATGTTCAAAGGACTTTTTAAAACAATGATGCAAGCCCATGATTTACGTCATTTAGACAAGGAATCAAAAGCAAGAACAATTACAATTCCAACAGGGGCTATTACTAGTACAAACTTCGTCTTAACAAAGGAAGAAAAAGAGTGGCTATACAATTCTGGTTATAATGCCGCAAATAAGTTTTTACAATCGTGGAACTTCAGACAATATATTGATGACTATAGAAACGGAAAGCAGGATCGAAAATCAAATCGTTACTTCCGTCAACTTGACTCATAATACTATTGCTTTTCATACGAGAACACGTAACGCTTTCAAAAAAAATAAGCCTAGTAATAATATATTACTAGGCTTATTTACTTTCTCCATCATTATTATACGTTGTTTAAGGATACGTTAACCCTTCTGCTTCCTCTGCAGTAATAACGGTGTATCGATTTCCCGTTCGTAATCCTAACAATTCTGCTTTTTCAATTGCTTCCTCCTTCGTCTCCGCATAAGCAGCTAAATATTTTTCTCCATTGATAATTTGGCAAATTACATATTGTTTCATTACTTTCTCCTCTTACTTTTTCATTAGTTGTGCAAGTTTTTTAATACCTATTTCAATTTCTTCTAACGTTGCGTATGAATAGGATAGACGCAAAAATTGATTTGCACTTCTATCATACAAAGTACCTGGATTTAATAAAATCTTTTCTTTCAAAGCTTTGTCAAATAAGCTACGATTTGACACGGGTATATTCATATGTAACCAAATATAAAAACCACCTGCCGGTTCATACCAAGTTGCTATATCATAGCAATATTTCTCTAACATCTGTAACATAAAATCTTTACGTTTTTTCAACTGAGTTCTTACAAACTGTAAATGTTCATCATACAATCCATTTGTAAACCATTCCGCTGCAATTTGCTGGGATATTGAACTCGAGCCATAATCTGTTTGCATTTTTATGTCTGCTAATCTTTGAATGACTGGCTCTGATCCGACAATCCATCCGATTCTTAATCCTGGACTAATGACTTTAGACATACTCCCAATATGTAGTACAATTCCGTTTTTATCATATGCTTTTAAAGGCTTTGAAACAGGCTCATCAAACCATAAGTCTTGATATACTGCGTCCTCTATAATAGGCAATCCAATTTCATTACATATTTCCATCACTTCTATTCTTTTCTTCTCATTCATACTAAAGTTTGTCGGATTATGAAAAGACGGGATTGTATATAAAATAGATGCATTAAATTGCTTCTTATATTTTGGAATGTATGATGCATGTAAACCGTTCTCATCCATCGGTATACCAATTAATCGCATTCCTGCTGATTGAAAAACATTAAGAGAATATAAATAAGATGGTTTTTCCAATAAGATAGATGCCCCTTTTGGTAGAAGCCCCATAGAAATAAGTTGCAACGCTTGAATTGCTCCTGAAACAATTAATATAGAATCAGGAGTTACATATACACCATGTCCTTTTAAATAGTCCGCAATTTTCTTCCTTAAATAAAAATTCCCTTTCGGTTCCTCATATCCAAGTATCATGTTCGACTTTAAAAGCTTATTCATAATATCTTTCATCTTTTTTTCAGGTAAAAGACTTGGCGCGAGTTCACCTGTTCCTAAACGAATTACATGTGGATAAAATTCAGCTTGATTAATTTCTTGAATAGCAGGCAGATTCGGATAATGGAGTCCTGTTTCTACATAAGACTGCCAATTAGGCGGGGGTGCGTATGTAGAAGCATTCTCATTATTCTTTACAACAATTGTTCCTTTCCTGCCATTCCCTTCAATGTATCCCTTTGCCACTAGCTCATCGAAAGCCATTACAATTGTACTCCGGTTCACACCAAATGTATGTGCCAAATCTCTTTGTGAAGGTAATTTCGTTCCAATAGTCCATTCTCCATTAACGATTCTTTCTTTTATATGCGTTTCTATTTGTTTATACAGAGGTGTCGCTAGAGACATATTCGGTTTCCAAAAAGATCTTTCCATCATATCACCTTATATTCTTTTTGGTTGGTAACCTCCCCAACCATATGGATGGATACAAATTTTCATTTCTTCTATACAATATACACTATCATAATGAATTAAAATAGGAGGTAATATGATGAGTGAAGCAATTATTCATGGTATCATTCTTGCATTTGGTCTTATCATTCCATTAGGTGTTCAAAATGTTTTCGTCTTTAACCAAGGTGCGAGCCAACCAAACATTTGGAGGGCAGCCCCTGTAGTATTAACGGCCTCTATATGTGATACGTTACTTATATTAATTGCGGTGCAAGGTGTCTCCCTTGTACTCCTTACTTTTTCTTGGCTAACTAACTCGTTATATATAATTGGATTTTTCTTTCTCCTATACATGGGCTTTATTATTTGGAGAAGTAACCCTTCCAACGATGTAAAGCAAGAAAAAAGTATGCCATTAAAAAAGCAAATTCTTTTCGCCGCATCGGTTTCGTTATTAAATCCACATGCAATTTTAGATACAATCGGTGTAATTGGAACAAATTCTATTCAATACATAGGAAGTGAAAAATGGTCTTTCACACTTGCAACTATTATCGTTTCTTGGATTTGGTTTATAAGCTTAGCTTTAGCGGGGAAATTTCTAAAAAGAATGGACTCAACCGGAAAAACAATCGTGTTATTAAATAAATTTTCTGGTCTCATCATATGGGGTGTCGCGCTTTATATGTTAAAACAAGTTATTTATTCTTAAGAAACGAAAGAGAATTGCATGTTACTGAAAACATCATGCAATTCTCTTTCAAATTATGAAGTAGGTTCCGGTTTCTGTTTTACGTTCTTTGCATCTTTTGCTGGTTTAATCCAAATGATCGCTATAAAAGCACCGATAACAGCGCATATACTTGTTACATAAAACACTTCATGGTCAGCACCTTTCATGAAAAAAGAATATAAAGGTGGTCCAGCTGCTACACCGATAAATCGCATGGAACTATAAAAGGACGTAACCGTTCCCCTTTGCTCCTTTTCAATTCCTTGTGTGATGAGGGCGTCTAAACATGGGAGGGCCATACCAATTCCTACCCCCATAACAACGAGACAAAGAAGTAGTAAATAGATCCCTTTTATAAATAAAGGAATGATGACTGATGCAGCTGCCATTAAAAAACCAATATAAATACACTTCTTCATAACATTTTGATTATCTCCAATTTTTTTACCGGCCATATATGAGCTAAGTGACAGTACAAGCAACGGAATAGCAAGTACACATCCTTTCCATATACCATGAATGTCATACTTTGATTCCAGTATAGTCGACAAATAGAAGAGAATTCCGAATAAAATAAGCATAATAATTGCACCTAATATAAAAATGGCAATCAACCATCTTCCCTTTTCTTGAAACGTAGAGAGAATAGATTTGATAAACTCTTTAAGTGGCGGTACTTCTCCTTCTTGTTTCTTCGCCTTTACTAGAACAAGTAATAAAACGATTGATACTACGCATAAAACTGGAATCGCCCAAAATGGTAAGAACCATACAATGGCAGCAAGAGCAGATCCTAAAATAGGGCTCAGTACTTTTCCAAATGTATTAGATGTTTCGATGATTCCTAACCCTGTACTGACTTGTTTTTCATCTTTATATAAATCACCAACACACGGTATAACAACTGGCATTGCACCAGCAGCACCAATACCTTGAATTGCTCTACCAATCAATATCCAAGTGTAAGGATTATCAACTTTCCAAGATACCCAACCAGTTATCGCGCCTCCTATAGCCGCAATGAGCAAACTCGGAACCATTACCATCTTTCGTCCCCATCTATCTGATAAATAACCAGCAATCGGTATTAGTAAAATGGCTACAATAGAGTAAATTGTAATAATCATGGATACTTGAAATGATGAAATATGTAATTTCTTTTCAATAGTCGGCAGGATTGGAATGAGCATTGAATTCCCTAATGTCATAACAAGTGGAACTGATGCAAGCGCAATTAAACAACAGTTTTCTTTTTTTAACATGTTGACTTCGGAACCTTTCATCATATATTTCTTACCATGTAATAGCCCTGCTGGAACGTAATTTTTCATTCCACCAGGGCTATTACATCTTTACTACTTCCCATTTACAACAAAAGAAATTGGGGAAAATATAGTATCATTCCTATTCTTTGAATCAAATTCGCAATATATCCATACCAATTAATTGAAAAAAAAAGAAAGGAAGAATCCTTCCTTTCTCCTATAACCTTCTACAATTAGCGAGTATATCCGCCACCAAGTTGTTGTTCTGCCATCGCTACTAGGCGTTTTGTAATTTCACCGCCTACAGAACCGTTTGCACGTGAAGAAGTGTCAGCTCCAAGTTGTACACCAAACTCTTGTGCAATTTCATATTTCATTTGATCTAAAGCTGCTTGTGCTCCATGTGATGCTAATTGATTAGAATTACGATTTCTAGCCATTACCAATCACCTCCTTATTTATATATAAATTGTGTTAAATTTTAATTTAAATACATGGTAATTTTTGGTTAATTTTCATTTTTAAAAAAGAGTCTCTACAATGAGAGACTCTTACATCATTTTATATTAAGAAGTTACTACTTCTAAATTTCTATTTCTTAATACTTTCATTTCTTCTTTTAATATATCTTTCGCATTATGTCCAAACCATTCGAGTGAGGCAAAATGGTCAGTTCCCCCCACTTCCTGAATAATCTCATCATAATTTACGATACCTTCAAATAATGGCACCATCCCGATACGACTTCCCGCTGCTGCATATACATTATTAGGTTCAAACACATGTAAATAATCTGCTGATGATATATTTTTAAAATGATAATGTTGTATCCAAGGCTTTAGTTGATGGAAACTGTCTATTGGATTTGCTCCTGACTCCCATATATGAAGAAAATCCAGGTTTATTTTCAAACTCGGATGATCTACTTCTCCTAATAATTCCAAAGTAGAAGGCAACGTATCCGTTAACGTATTTGGATGTGTTTCTAAAAGTACATACATATTATGCTGAGCAAATACTTCACAAATGATGCGAATACGGTTCACATACTCTTTTCTCTCCTGTTCCGAGAAATCTTCGCTACCTTTTTGTCCAGCAAACGTACGAATTTTGTTCGTTTTAAACCAATTAGCTAGTATTGCAAGTTGTTCACATTTCTCTATCGTTTTTTGAAAATCTGACGATAATGATATGTCTAAGTAATCACTTATCATCGTAACTTCCAAGTTTTTATTCTTTAAACAATTCAATTCTCGTTCTGTCGTTTCATACTCTTGCATATACAAATTTTGTGCATGCGTCCCCCACAATTCAATTCCTTCAAAACCGTTTTCATATGCAAATTGAACAATATCAGTAAATGAAATTAATTGATGACGAAAAGAAATAGTACATAATGAATATTTCATAGGTTCGAACTCCCTTATCTTAAATTCAGTTAGGTTTTTTTAACGCTAAGACAGACTCGTTTGTTTTCATTTCTTTCCATAATAAAAACTGTTTCTCTAATTCAGCCTTTATTTGCAGTTCAATTGCATTCATTTCATCCAGCTTTTCAACAATTGATAATAGCATACCTTTATTATTCATCATTGACATTTTAATTGCACGATACTGTACATTTGTAAATCCTTGTACAATATCTTCTACCCGATCACACCAATAATCAAATTCTTGCTCCGAATATTGCAACGTTTCACGGAAGTATGCAAAGGCATGTTCATAACTATATTTACGAATTGCAAGTACTGGTATTTGTTTTACTGCCGCTACAAGACCAGAAAGCAAATACCCATCTTCTTCATTTGCCATTTTTATAATTAAATTTTTCAGTTCCATAGTCAGTTCATTTTCATTTCTTTTGAAAGTTTCTATGAAATAACTTTCTACCATTTCTTCTGTTGGCTCTTGAATTTCTTCTATATCAATGAAATACCCTCCGCCAAATGGGTTATCTTGAACAGAGTGAAGCACTTTTTCTCTTTCCATATTCCCTTCCCAGCGAAAATCAGGATCTAGCATGAACCATTCTTCTTCTATCTCCGCCTTTGATATCATTAAATAATGTGGAAATGGTTTTTGATGGAATTTATTTTCCCTCTCAGGTAATAGAGACATATCAACCATTACAATGACATAACGATTTTCCGGCTTGTTTTCTACTAATTGTAAAAACGTTTCTACATTGCTATCCTTATCTTTTGCATGATCATACCATTCGTTCACTTTTATGCCATACAATTTTTCATACCATAATAAATAATTATCATGGTTAATATTTTCGGAGTGATACGAAATAATGCCACCTTCAGTTATATCAAAATCTCCGTCCCATAGTCCAAAATAAAAAGGACGAAAATCTATATCGCTACGCCTTTTTATAATTTCACAAAAACAACTCACTAAACAGTGCACTTTAATTGAAGTCATGTTCTCATCCACTTTCCTAAAGGTTAGTTATTTACATTCACTTCCTGTAACGGTTGTAATTCCTCCATAAAGTCAAGCAAAGATCCTATAGTTAAAAATGCCTTTGGATCTACCTCATCCTCTGGAACGCATAGCTTTACATCCATTTCTATGTAAACTATGAGTTGTAACATCATTACCGAATCTATATATAAATCTTGGTTTAAACGCATCGTTTCTTCTAAATGCGTTACATTTTTTAGTTCCATTTTTTCTGTCATAATTTTCAAAACTTCATTTTTTAATGTTTCACGTCTCACGTTGTAACCTCTCCCATCTCTAGTAACTTTCTACTTACTTTTCCAGTTTTATTTTTCGGAATTTCAGTTACACTTTCAATCTCATGTGGAACTTTGTAAGCTGGTAAATGCTGTATACACCATTCTCTTATTCGAACTGGTTCAATATGAGAGATTACTTTTGCTTTAACTATTTCGCCCATCACAGGATGTTTCCCTCGATATACAATTGCCTCTTGAACGCCTTCTAATCGAAGCATCGTTTCTTCTACCTCTATAGGAAAGACTTTTAATCCTGAAACGTTAATCACATCATCCATGCGCCCCATAAAATGAAGGCCGCGCTCAGATTTATAGCCCAAATCTTTCGTGAAAATTTCCTTATCATTCATTTTCACTACGATTTCTTCAGGCATATTTTCATCTGAACCTATGCTTATACTCGCATGAGGTAGTGGATTTCCTAAATCTAAATGGCTTTTCATATCATGACATATACTAATACAACCTGCTTCAGAACATCCGTATTGTTGCATCATATATGTTGTCGTTTCTTTTAGTTTATAAAACAATGCTTCTGGTAAAGGTGCTCCAGATGTCATAATTTTATGAAATTGAAACGTTCCTTGCGGGAAACTCCCCATAATATGTAGCATAAGTGGTACTGCATATATAATATGTTTTTCTGTATGACGAACGACATTTAAGGCGAATTTAGGATTTTTATTCGTAATGATGATCGGTTTGCTTCCCCTCGTAATTGCAGATAACGTACCACATATAAGTCCATATGAATGTGAAACAGGAGCCATAACAATCGGCACTTCATCTACTTCACAATTTAAAGCCTCATTATAAGCAGTAATTTCTGTATCAACTTCCGTCCATGCTCTACGAATCAATTTCGGTTCACCCGTAGTTCCAGAACTATATTGCAATAAAGATGGCTCCTCTAGTAAAGAGTTCACTACTTCTAATTTCGTAAAATCGCTATTTTCTCCATATAAAATTCCGGCACAATTGGCACGCTTTGCCATTTCAATAGCCGTTTCTTTTGGCGTATCTTCATGTATAAGTAATACGGATGATTTCTTTTCTTTTAAGAAAAACACAAGCGTAATAATATCAAATGGATCTTTCAGACAAAGCGCAAATCTATTTCCTGCTGCTTCTTGAAATTGTTCCATTTCCTCATAAGCTTGAAACCTCAAATCAAAATCACTTTTGCTATACTCTTCTTTATTAACGATTAGCATAATTTCCCCCTGTAACAACTGATTTTTGTTTGTTAAGTTCTCTTGCTCTATATAATGGATTTGGAACTTCATGAACTAGCGATTCCACATCCATATATAATCGACGCTTCGTTAATTGCTCAGCATAAAATGTAGGAGTGTATAGCTGAATACTTTCAAATCTATCTTTCAAATTTGGATATTTTCTAAAATGATTTTCAATTTCTTCAAACACTATCATCCAAAAACTTTCTTCTTTCCACTCATATTCATCCGCAAGTACGAAAGCTAATTCTCCTACATTAAATAAGAACAGTGCATCCAATACCATCTCTTGTAAACATTCGATACGATCCATTTCAAAGAAATCATTCATTTTTCCATTCGTATACGCTTTATGCATTTTAGTAAAGTCGGGACATTTATTCATTTCTTTTAAGAATGGACGATAAAACTCAAGTCCTTCATGGAAATCCTTTAATGCAATACGGACAGGTAGCCCTTCTTTATGAACTAAAATCATATTTTGTCCGTGTGATTCTAACGCGATTCCATGTTCTACAACAAGATGTATAACTGGAATAATTGCTTTTTGGATAAGTAATCGCAGCCAACTTTCTATCCCATATTTTTTTAACCATGTATCAATAACCGGTGTCCCGTTCTTCTCTTTTGCATATAACCCGTTAAAAGGTACAGCATCTTCTTGCTCATCTAAATAATTATGAATACTTTCACGCCAAATGCACCCTAATGAACCATATGTAGCTTTCTTATTGGCATCATACGTTACACTCGAAAATTCCTTTAACAAAATTACACGCGATTCATCCCTTAAATAAGAATCCCGACTTACGATATTACTTAGCCAATTCGATATAGCTGGTGCACTCGTAACTGAATATGGTTTCAGCGTACGGAGTGTTGAAGTATTAAGTATGTTCAGTGATAACTTTACATATGGTCTCTTTGGATTCGTAATATTTCTTAACGTCCTCATAGATTGTTGCGCACAGTAATCGTCCGCTGATTTTCCTAAATAAATAATATTTTTATCTTGTATATGATCGGCGTAATTGGGAATGATAAAGTTCTCCCACTGCCAAGGATGAACAGGTATAAACACGTACTGCTTTGGATCACATCCCGTACTGTAAATTCGTTCCATATACACTTCTAATGTAGGCTCGTCTACCTCACCTTTTAAAATATTGTCATAAATCACTTCATTGTCATAACCTACTGTCGCATATTTCTTATGGGCTGCAATCCATATAAGTTTTATTGGCCGCATAAATTCATACCCATATTGAAAATTGTCACGATATTGAAATCCAATGCGTGCTTTATAGCTAGGATGATATGGGTGACCATCTACTAAATGACTTTCAAAGTCATCGTATGATTTTTGAGTATATTGCACGTTATTGTGTCTTTCATATTGTGTAATCGTGTCTTTAAATATCGTTTGTTCTAATTCGTGAATAAAAGAATCTAATTTCGTTTGTTCTACGTTAACAACTCGAAAAACTTCTTCCAAAAATTGCGAAACTGATTGTATTTCTTGTTTTTCCTCTTGAACTCTCACTATTAATGAATCTATAGAAATACGTCCAAATGTCATTCGATCTCTTCCGTAACATTCGTACGTTACACTTTCGTTGTCTTCATTAAGTCCTTGTATAAGAAAAAGAATTTGTTCTTCGCTTTCTATACGAACCGGCGTAATGATTCCCTCATAAATTAACGATTCTACTAATTGACGTAACACTCTTCTTCGCACTGAAATGTAATCTTCTGATTCGAGCGCTTTCAATATTTTTGTATGATACATGTCCACTCTCATAAGCCCCTCCACCTTATAAAAATACCATTATTTGTATTACGTGAAATTTTAACGTTATTTATGAACGGACAGCCACTTCTCTAACGAGCGGATTCTGTACCTGTACGTAAATTGCTTGTTCTAAAGGATTACTTAACTCGTCGACATCGAAAAATCTCGTTAATAAATTTGCTTTACATGCCAACTTATCCTCTTCTAACAATTCTCTTAAAAAGGTCGAAGGTTCACGGTTATAAGGAAGGAAGGATTCAAGTACAGATCTTAATTCCGAGAGAAGAATTTCCTCCTTAATTAATCCAGCTGTACCAAATCCGTTAATGAGTCCAAACATATGATTGAAAATTAAGTAGTAACGAAATCTTTCATCTACAATATAATCGTCATATAAATTTCCAGTACGTTCTCCAATACCAGCTAACTCATTATTAAGCATCTCTTTCATTGAATTACAGAAATAAAACCCTTGATTATCACGGAAATAATATTTTACTGGGTAACCGTCCTTTAGCTGAACAACACTATTTTGCTGATGAGCTTCTAATGCAACACCATGACGTAAGTACATCCATACCATCGGCTTTAAAGAAATATTCATATATCGCCTAAACCAATCTAAACTTACTTCTTCACAGGTTCTATTTTCTAAACCCGCTAGTCGATGAATAATATTCGATAAACGAGTACGTTCTCCAGGTATAGCATCTTGCACTAGTCCAGCAATTAAAGTAGCGTCATTTGCATGTTCACTATAAAAAGGGTTCTCTCGTATAATTACTTCAAATCCAGATTCTTTTGCCCCGTAATTTAATGTAATAAATGCTGGGTCACAAATAAAATCAAAACCTGGAAACTGTTCTAACACTTCACCAATTGCTGTATTTAGCATTTCTTTTCCTTCAAGACCACTCTCTAATTCCTTCAATTTATTAATACGCATTGAATTTGTTACTTTTACTGGAAATGAAAACTTAAGCATATATTTTGATTGAGGATGATATAACGTCCTAAGTGATGATGTTGCCATATAATACTTACCGACAGGACCGATATATTCAAGTACTCCTTGATTTATCCAATCCTGTACGTAAGATTGGTGTAATAGCCATTCTGCCTGAAGCGGATGAATCGGAAGTAACGAATATTCATCTTCATTACAATACTTCGATATAAATTCCTTACTCACCATCTCATCATTACGTAACTCTTCTTTTAGAATTACTGTTGTAGAATCAGTTAATAATGATTTTTCATTTACTATACTTTTATACACCCTAAAATAATGAAGCTGACATTCTCCTTTTAATTCTGGAGAATACATTGCACTTTTCCATTCCAAAATACCTTGTCTACTCTTTGGAGTTGGATGTGTTAAATGTCCAAATAATAAAGATTGCTCCGCTTCTATAAAGGATGTATGGAAACCATATAATGCAGATGTATCTTCTATTCTCTCTTTTATAAATCCCTCAATATTTTGACAACTACGTATAACTCGAAGCATAAGTTCGGCAGGATTCGTCCCTTCTCCGTAGTTGATAGACATCTCTTTTATTAAGAATGTAATAACTGTCACATAATCAGCTTTAATAGTAGAATTGCTATCTCCAATTTGATAATAAAATTGTTCTCCAAACAAATGGCGATCTGTTGCTGATTTATATATAACTTCTCCATACAAAGTAACGTTTTGTGCTGATAGCTGACAATATAAATATGTGGGGACTATATCTCTATTCAACGTATTACTGAAGATACTTTTCATTTTTTCATCCTCTGTAATCCATTCTCCACTCCCTGTTTCCCTTAAATAACAGTTTAAAAAACTTTGTAACGTTGCATGTTCTGCGATTTGTTTCGCATGCTGCATGTTGTTCCTCCTCTTTATATTAAAGCTATCGAAATTTCATATAATAAACAACAATTGAATATCGTTATCAACTATGATTCTAATTGATAATGATATTCAATTCAATAGTATATTTCAGAATTTTTTCATCTGATTTAATTTTTCTTGTTTTCTCTCTTTTCTTTAATCTAGTTAAAAATACACGAAAAAAATACTCAGTTTCAAACTACATACTTACTATTTTTCATTAGTAATCTATCCAAAATAGTTAAATAAAAGAGGTATACCTTAATTGGTATACCTCTTTTAAACATAAAGTTTACATAATAATATTATTTATATCTCTCCAACAATACGCTGTTTCTTCTATATTTAGTCTCTCTAAAAATTTCGTATCAATTTTTTCTGGATTAAATTTTTCATAAAACTTTTTAGAAGGATTATTCGTAACAACCCATACTAAAAGTGATTGCATATCATTTTTTATACATTCAGATAGTAAAGCCTGAAATAACTTTTGTCCTATTTTCATTCCTTGATACTCTTGTAAAAGGTAGATCGCATATAATTCTCCATCACAATTATATGCACCACTTCTTTCAACTCCCCCATCAATGAATCCGATTATTGTTCCATCCACGGTCTCTGCTACAAATCTATATTGGTATTTATCTTCTCGTTGAAAAATATTTTCCCATTGTTTTTCCCGTTGCTCATATGTTATATTTTTTAAAATTTCGTCGGCAAATATCCCTTTATACGTTGTTTTCCAGCTATCAGCATGTACTTTTGCTATACCTGGTATATCATCTTTTATCGCTCTTCTAATATGTATTTCCATCATTTCTCCCCCTTGTTATTCATCATTATATCAATTTATTTCCTTAAAAATCCAAATAAAAAAAGAGTGAATTCACTTCACTCTTTTTTATCATCATTATCTACTTTCTACTTCAACTGAAACTACTCGATCAATCTCTTTTAGAGAACTATATAACTCCGTCGTATACAAATCTTCTGGAGCTAAAATAACCATCTCCAGTTGCTGAAATGCTCCACTATCTATATCTTTAATTTTTACGCGTTTCACATGCATTCCTAAATTTTTAATTTGCTTAAATATACCGTCTAGCTCATGATGCTCTTTTACAGTAATTTTTATAGATAAATCCTTTTGTCTTAATGAATACGGACCTGCAATTTTCACAAGTTGCGGAAGTACATTAATCGCTAAAATAATTAAAATCATAGCAACAGTCGCTTGTAAATAAAATCCTGCCCCAATTGCTATACCTAAAGCTGAAGCAGCCCACACCATAGAAGCTGTCGTTAATCCAGAAATAACGTCATTACTTCTTCGTAAAATAACACCTGCCCCAAGAAAACCAATCCCGCTCACAATTTGAGCAGCTAAACGCATTGGATCCATATTTGTATGCCCCGGAACAGAATATACATGTACGGATTCAATTGAAACCATCGTAATTAAACAACTTGCTACAGAAATAACCATACTTGTTTTCACACCAAGTGGTTTATTCTTTAGCTGCCTATCTATCCCGATGAATAATCCTAAAAAGAGTGCTAAACCTAATTTGAGTAAAAATTCATATGACATATTTCCATTCTCCTTACTTTACAATGTTTCCCTTAGAATAATCCACTATAACTCTTTTATGATATCAATTCCAGTCTTTTCTATTCATTTAACGTAAAAAACCGAAAAAACATTTGTGACGATGTTTCCCCGGCTTTTTATTACGCTTAAGATTCTTCTTTATTTCTGATCTTTAATCTTAATCTCTGCACCTTTGTAGAATGCTAATTTACTGTCATTATATTCTTTTGTAAAATTGTTAAATTGCTCTTTTGATTTTTGTGCTTCCACAGTTAATTCATTAACAGCTTTAACTTTTTCACCAATCTCTTTTAATTTCGTTTCTTTTACTTTTAATTTTTCATACAGTTCTTTTTCAGTCGCTAACGCCTTCGTATAATTTTCATTCATCTTTTGGAATGCATCATAACGGTTTTTGTACGACTCTTCTACTGCTTTCGCTTGTTTTTGTAACTTCTTATCTTCAAGCTTCTCTATATTTCCTTGAATAGATTTCGTTTCTTTCTGAGCTTTTTCTAGCATTTCTTTCTCATTTTTTAATACTTTTTCACGTTCATCTACATTTGCAGTAGCTTGCTCTATTTTCTTCATAACAGCGTCATTATGATCTTTACCTTCTTGTAAAATTTGAGAATATAGTTCTTGACCTTCCTTCTCTAACTTCTCTAATTTCTTCGCTTCATCAACTAATGATTTTTCTTGTGTCGCCGCTGTTTCAAAAGCTGTAAATAGGTTTTCTTCTGGTTTTTCACCGAAACAACCTGTTAATAGTCCTACTGATAGTGCTCCAACTACTGCTACTTTTCCATACTTCAACGTTCATTCCTCCATTACATACGGTTATCATGCCAGAAATTCACTGGGAAGTGACTCTCTTCATGATAAGCTTCAAACTCATAACCCTTTTCTTTTAACCCTTTTAAAATTGCTGGCACAGCAGCAACTGATTGTGGGTGAATGTCATGCATTAAAATGACTTCTTGTGGTTTTGTTGCATTTGTTATTACATTTTGAGCAATTTGTGCTGCAGCTGCATCAACTTGCATTTTGTTATATTTCCAGTCTAATGAATCAATTGTCCAATCCCATACTTTAAAACCGCCCTCTACTACTTTATTTCGAAGACCTTCATTTAATCCAGGCATCGATCCGTATGGTGGACGTGTTAATTTAGGCGATTTTCCAATAAGATTTGCGATTAAACTTTGATCTTCTTTCATCTCATTTACATACTCGCCATTTTTATATAGCTTTGCAAAATTATGTGTCATACTATGCATACCTACATAATGACCCTCTGCATTTTCACGTTTCACTAAATCCGGAAATTCTTTTACATTCGCTCCAATTAAAAAGAACGTCGCCTTCGCATCATGCTGTTTTAACATATTTAACAATTCAGCCGTATATTTCCCTGGGCCATCATCAAATGTAAGATATGCAACCTTTCTTTCTTTTCCATTAAAACGACTTGGTGCCGTTTTATTCATTTCTACTTTCGGTTGTTCACTTGCAAGCTGTACTACGTTTTCTTGTTTTGCAACAGCCTTTGCTGGTGAAGTAATAGATTGAAACATAAAATACCCAATAGCTACTGCTGCAATCGCTATTAAAACGACTACTACTCGTTTAATTTTAAAAGCTTTTTCCATTCTATCGAATTCCTCTCCCTATTAATCTTATATATAAATCACCCAATATAATTATACATCTATTTATTTTATTACACTATATAAACAGACTTTATATGTATTATAATGAGAGTTTTATCAAAATGGTTGTTCCTATTCCTTCTTTACTTATAATACGAATTGTACCTCCATGAAGCCCTACCATTTTTTTAACGATAGCTAAACCAAGACCAGCACCTGTAGCACGGTTATTAATCTGGTAAAATGACTGTTCTATATATGGTAAATGCTCTGTAGCAATTCCAATACCTTCGTCTTTCACCTTTATTACTGCTTGTCCTTCTTTTTTAGTCGCTTCAATATATACTTTACCATTTTTATGTGAATATTTAATGGCATTTTGAACAATATTCAAGAAAACTTGCTTTAACCTATTTCGATTTCCCATCAATTCAATTTGTTCTATAGTTTTGATGAATTGTATTTGCTTCTCTTCAGCATTAGGAGTTAATTGCCAAATCGTCTCCTCTAGTATATCGTATAATTGCACCTTTTGTTTATACAAATTGAAATGATTTAAGTATAAGTTTTCTAAAATAAAGTGAAACTTTAATCAGTGGGAGTTTTCTTCATCCCCCACTGATTATTAGCCCTCACCAATCGGACTTTTATGGGCAGCCCGACCCCCACCTAAATTCTTTGCTTTCGCTGAATTTTGAGGTGGGGGTCTTACTGCCCATTAAAGTGGGATAAAAAATCGTTACAGAAAAGTTACAAATCCATCTCGATAAAAAAAGATTGGCAAAGGCCAATCTTTTTTTATTATTCATTTCCAACTGGCTTTGGTGTTACACCTAAATGCTCATTTAATTTTTTTGAAATATCTTTCACATTTTTTTCATTTGGAATGTAATAATAAATACCACCGATACGTTTATCCGTACCTTCAATTTGCATTTTTTCCATTTCCAAGTTAGATCCTGCCATATTTTTTGTAATAGCAAGCATATCATCGAAAGTTAAGTTCGTTTTCATATTGTTATCAACTGCATCAAGTAAAGAGCCCATTTTGCTAATTGATTGGACAGACATCGCTTTTTTAGCAATTGCTTCTATTACAAGTTGTTGTCTTTGTCCACGCATTGCATCACTATCAATTTTACGCGTTCTTGCAAGTGCAAGTGCTTGTTCTCCATTTAAATGTTGGTAGCCTTTTTCTAAATGAATCATACCTGCTTGGTCTTTACTATCTTGCTCTGTGAAAGTAACTGGTACATCAATATCAATACCACCAAGTGAATCGACAATTTGTACGAATGATTCAAAGTTAAACTTCACATAATAATCAACAGGAACATTTAAAAATCTTTCCACTGTATCTCGTGTACTTTCAACACCACCAAATACGTGTGCGTGTGTAATTTTATCTAATTTTTTTCTAGATGGAATATATACACGCGAATCACGCGGGATACTTACTAATTTTACTGATTTATCATCTTTATTAATTGTTGCTAATAAAAGTGCATCTGTTCGAACTGCTTCTCCGTATTGACTTTTTCGCATTTCACTACCATCTACACCCATAATTAAAATAGAGATGTTATCCTTTAGAGGCTCAACTTCTTTATCGCGTTTTGATGATTTATCAATTTGTGCATACGCATCACTTACAACAGCTTTTGCTTTATTATATATTAATGATCCATATCCTACTCCTCCAAAAATAAGTAGGAAAAATGGAATTAAAATGAACCATTTTATTGACTTTCTTTTAGAACGTTTTTTATTGCTTCTCGTATTTTGTTCTAATTCAGAGCTCATTTTCAATCGCCTCTCTTTCTCTTTCCCTAGTATAATGTATGTCTAGCAATCTTCATATTGAATTTCCTTTCAATCACCTTACATTTTTGTAAGGTTACATGATAAATTCAATATGTATTCCATTTCACATTATACTCTCGTGCTTATTTTTGGCAAGTCACTATTTTTCAACTTCAAATATTTAACGCTTCGTAACATCCGAAATTACAGATTTCTAAATTTATTCGTTTCGAACCCTTCAATTTTCACCTGAAAAATTAGTAATGCAACAATACATTTCATATTATCCCTCAAGCGGTGTATACATTGTTTTCTTCCCATGATTATAAATAACAGCGGATTTTGCTTTTAGTTTCGCCTTATCTATTTCTACCTCTTCATTTGAGAAATTCACAATAACTTTAATATCTTTTCCATATGAAGCAGATTGGACTAATTTATCTTCTGACAAATATGCAAAGTTCGTCATTTCTTCTTTTACTGCCTTTTCATGAACTTCATTCCAAACTTTCAGATGCTGCGTAATTTCTTGTTTATGCTTATTCCACTCTACTTCATCTAAATGGTATAACGGAGGAACATTATACAATAACTCATATAACATACGGTTTCCTACTTCATCTTTTACTTTCAAACTTCCCCATTCCCAGTGATGCGTTGTAATTACAGAATCGTTGTATACTAATTTATATAACGGTACCGAATATACTGGATTTAAATAAACTTGTTTATATTCTTCTTTCAACGGTACTTGTTTTGCATATTTTTCTGGAACATTTTGATTCGGTGACCAATATCCGCCCACATAATACGGACTTATTTTATTTTTCCTCATATCTTCATCGTCCCATTTAACTACAGGCGTTTCAATGCCATGAGCAAACGCAATCGTGCTACTTGCAAAATCATTTCCACCCTCAGAGCCCACTACCATACCTTTTTCTTTTGCAATATAATCCATTCGTTGCAGTCTTGCTTTTAAATCTTGTTCTTGGGTCGTTATATGTTTAGCCGAATAGTCATCATAAATTTCCCCTGTTGCATCACAATCAATAAACCATGAATTGTACTTAGGCCCATTTTGTAATATATCGTTCATTCGCTCTTTTACACTAGGAAGAGATAAAGTTGGATTTAATTTTCGCCCTCTCCCTAAAAACCCTTGCACCTTTTCACCATTTTTCTTTGTCACAGTTGCCTCTTCATATAACGATGGATCCTGAAAAGAAGCTGTATTCCAATTTTTATCAGCCTTTTCGTGAATAGAATGATAAGAATCGTACGGACCAACTAAATATCCCATTTTCTTAGCTTCTGTCACGAAATTAGGCTGCATATAGCCTTGCTCCCAGTTCGGTAACCCAATCCACGCATTGTCTATTCCTGCCGCCTTCATTTCCTTTATAATATCCGTTCCATCTGCGTTCCCCCACTTACTTACTTCTTCAATCGCATCACCGAGCGCTGATTTTAATACATGCTTATTTAAGTTATATAACTCCATCTTCGATAAATGATCTACACCTTTGTTTAATAACTCCCTAGCGTTCTGATCAACTTTTCGGAAAATATTCTCCTTATACAATTCCTTCATTGATAATACTTCATTTATATAACGTAAAATAACATTTTTTTGGTACTTATCAATGAAATCTTGTTTACTTACTTGCTCAAATACATTCAGCTCCCCAGGCTCTGAACTATTCTTTTGAATAAGCTCTTTTATATGACTGAACACAGGACTATTTATTTGCTCTCTTATCTTCGGCCAATTTACGTTACTGTCAGACAAACCATTTTGATTCCAAAAATAAAAATGAGCCGCACCATAAAGTTTTTCAATCTCTTTATTTTTTCTAGCCTTTTCTTGTAATGTTTTAAATTCACCTTTTCCAGCAATATTATTCTTATACAGTTTAGCAATACTGACTGCATCATTATTTGTCACATATATTTGAAATCCATATGTTTTATTTTTATTTATGCTCGGGAATTCATGTACAAAATCAAATCCTATTTTCGGATCCGAATGAAATTTCAATTCATTATTAAACATATTGTTTGCAATGTATACAATGGAATATTTCGAACCATTTAACGCAAAAAACTTCATAGAAAATGATTCAGCAAATGAATATGCATCATCCTTTAAAAACTTCTTCCAATTTTCATCATTACTCGGAATTTGCTTTCCTTCCCATAACGGAAGTGTATAATTTTCAGCTTGTACTTTCGGCCAAGTGAAGCTTTCTGCACCAATTGATTCCACTTCAATATTTAAATGATCTTTTTTCTTTTCTACATTCACTTTTACTTTTTGATCTGGATATTCCCAAGATGTACGCCCCTTGTCTTTTTTTACATTTGATACCTTCATTTTCGGTAACGGCTGTGACGCCTGTTCCTTTACACCATCATGTTCTACAGTTAACGTGAAAGTCTCTGGATTTACATCGTAAGTAAACTCTTTATACGTCGCTTTCTTTATTTGAGACTCTTGTACAGCATTATTACCTTTTACATCACACCCAACTAATGTCGAAAATGACATAGTTGTAAGAAGACATATTGCTATCATTTTTTTCATCTTCTGCACCTCCACCACTGAATATACATAGGCTTTGTTACAGGAATGTGGCAAAAAAAAATAGAACTAGCATAACGCTAGCTCTATTTTACATATGGACAACTATAATTTGCATAAAGTATATGTAGTACAATAACCGTATTTTTTCATACTCACTACTTATAAAAGCAAATCATTCTATATAATATACACTTATTTCTTAACTAAAGAAATAAGTGTATATTATATAGCCTAAAGCTAGCACTAAAATTACTAGCGCTGTGCCTTTCCAATTCATACCACCTGCCAAATCAACTGGACTACCTGTTTCAGCTCTGTTAAGTCCATCATATAAAGAACCAGTAGGATTATTTTTCAATTCACTTTGCCGCATACGTTCTCTTTTTTCTTCCGGTGACTCTTGCTTCATACGATCACCTCCAAATGAATACACGCTTTACTAAATTATACATTATTACTTTTCTTTTATATGCCAACTGAAAAACTATTTGCAACAAAAAAAGCTAGCAATGCTAGCTTTTTTATAGTTCTATATGTTCTTCTTTATTTACAGTAATTCCTCTATGATCGATTTCTAGCTCACACACTTTCATAGACGTAAATACTCTCGCTAATTGCTCAGCAATTTCTTGACGCTTCTCATACGGTGTTAATATAAAAATGGATGGTCCTGCACCGCTAAGCGCTGTACCGTATGCTCCAAACTCTTTTGCACATTTACGAATAGATGGTAATAACGGTACGAGTTCTAAACGAAATGGCTCGTGAAAATGATCTCTTTCCATCATTTCACCTACAACTTCCCATTTCTTTTGACAAAATGCGGCTACTAATACGTTACTTATCGCACTAGCCTTAACAGCTTCATGAAACGGAAACATATCTGGTAATACAGACCGGCTTTCATCTGTATTTAACTCTTCATTCGGAATAAGAGAAATTACACCTAATTCCTTACTTTCAATTCTTACAACCGAAACATTCTTCCCATCAAGTGCTCCGATTACAGTTCCTCCTAAAATGGAGGCAGCAACATTATCAGGATGTCCTTCAAAATTTGTAGCAATTTGCACTTTTTGATCCGTAGTTAAATTCAAATTGCCTAGCTGATTCGCAAGCTCTATCCCAGCTACAATTGCTGATGCACTACTTCCTAACCCTCTTGTTAGTGGAATATTACTAGTAACTTCTATTATATGGGGTGATAAAGAAGGGCTTACTTTACATGCCGTACTAACGATTAAATTTTTATCATCTGTCGGAATTGAATCATCAAAGGAATGGATTACTTGCCATTTATCAGCTTTCTCTTTTACTACTACATGTAAATACAATGACAACGCTATTCCTACTGAATCAAATCCAGGTCCAACATTCGCTGTACTAGCAGGAACACGAATACTTAATGGTATCACGACATAATCACCCCTTTAATATGCTCTTTAATTTGTTCTATATCATTTGAAACACTTGCAATATCTAATGTATTAGAAGAAATTGCGATATCAGGATCTTTCAAGCCATTTCCAGTTAAAACTGCAACAACTGTTTCTCCTTTTTTGATTTTTCCAGATTGAACATGTTTTATTACGCCAGCTAATGAAGCATTTGATCCCGGCTCAGCGAAAACTCCTTCCGATTTTGCTAATAATCTATACGCATGTAAAATTTCTTCATCTGATACCATATCTATTTCACCGTGAGACTGCTCAGCAGCCTCTACTGCATATGACCAACTTGCTGGGTTACCGATGCGAATCGCAGTTGCAATTGTTTCAGGTTCTTCAATGACATGTCCTTTTACAATAGCTGCTGCTCCTTCCGCTTCAAATCCGTGAATTCTTGGCTTCTTATAGCCCTTTTCCTTCTCATATTCACAGAAACCTTTCCAGTACGCTGTAATATTTCCGGCATTTCCAACAGGAATTGCTAACACATCTGGTGCACTTTGTAACTGATCACAAATTTCAAACGCTGCTGTTTTTTGCCCTTCAATTCGATAAGGATTCACTGAGTTTACTAATGTAATTGGCTCTTCCGCAGCAATATTTCTTACAGCCTTAAGTGCATCATCAAAATTCCCTTCTATTGAAATGATTTCAGCTCCGTAAGCAACTGCTTGCGCTAATTTTCCGTGAGCAATCTTTCCTTCTGGAATTACGATAATACATTTCATTCCAAGGCGTGCCGCATATGCTGCGGCCGATGCTGATGTATTACCAGTTGATGCACAAATGATCGCCTCTGACCCTTCTTCTTTCGCCTTCGCGACTGCCATTACCATACCACGATCTTTAAAAGAACCTGTCGGATTCGCTCCTTCATATTTACCGTATAACTGAATTCCTAATTGTTTTGATATATTTAATAACGGGATAAGTGGTGTATTCCCTTCCATTAAGCTCACATCAGGTGTATTTTCATTCACCGGTAAATAAGAAGCATACTGTTTTAATAATCCTTTATACATATTGTTTTTCCTCCTCAATAATGTAATAACTGTTTATTTCACTTGCGACATCTTCTATCGCTCCTAAAACTCGTTCGAATTGATACTTTGAAGTTTGATGTGTCACAACAACGACTTCTGCAAGTTCACGATTTAAAGGTAACTGAATAACTTCTTTTAAACTTACAGAATAATTAACGAAACATTCTGTTATTTTTTGCAACATCCCAGGTTCGTCTCGTAATGAAATACGTAAGAAATATTTCGAAACAACTTCTTCGTCTCCCTGTAATTCATACGGCTCTGGCTCTTTTAACGCACTTTTATTTTTCTGAACTTGATTCATATTTTTAACGATTGAAATAATATCACTTACTACAGCAGAGCCAGTCGGTAACTTCCCAGCTCCAGGTCCGTAAAACATTACTTCTCCCACCGCTTGCCCGTGAACATACACTGCATTAAATTCATTATTTACATTCGATAATGGATGATGACTTGGTAAAAGAGTCGGTTCTACACTTAAATGAATGGCTGATCCTTGTTTCTCTGCTTTCCCAATTAATTTCATAGTAAATCCTAATTTTTCAGCCATTTGTAAATCTTCTTTTTCGACCTTTCGAATCCCTCTTACTTGCACATCATCTAAAGAAACATTCATCGAAAAACCTAAGTTTGCAAGAATCGCTACCTTTCTCGCTGCATCTAGCCCATCTACATCCGCTGTTGGATCTGATTCTGCGAAACCTAATTTTTGTGCTTCCTGTAAAGCTTCTTCATACGACCATCCATTTTGACTCATCTTTGTTAACATGTAATTTGTTGTACCATTTACAATTCCCATTATTTTTTCAATTTGATCTGATGCTAATCCGTCTGTTAACCCTCTTAACACCGGAATACCGCCCGCTACACTTGCCTCATAACATAAATCACAATCATTATCGTTTGCCAGTTGGAGAAGTTCTGCACCGTATACAGCCATTAAATCTTTATTTGCTGTTACGACATGTTTCTTATTTCGTAAAGCCTTAACAATATGCTGCTTCGCTTCTTCAATTCCGCCCATTACCTCTACTACAATATCAATCTTTGAATCATTTAGAACTTCATCGACTTGACTTGTTACTACGATTCCATCAATGCATACATCACGTTCTTTTTCTAAATCACGTACAACGACTGTTTTCACCTTCACTTCATACCCTGTATCAAGTGCAATTTTTTTATAATGTTCTTTCAAAATATGAACAACACCACTTCCAACCGTACCTAATCCTAATACCCCAACATTAATAACGTTATTCATCTTCTAATCTCCTCCTACAATTTTATTATTTATCTCTATCAATCACCTTGCTCTGCTTTTTAATCATGCAGGTGGTGGTTATTTCCGTACGTACAAATCGTTTCATGTTACTGCACCTCCTTTCAAAATAATAAAAAAACACACTCATCCCTAGGAAAGGGACGAATGTGTTTTCGTGGTTCCACCCTTGTTCCAATCTAGACGTGCTTCTCCCTAGATTGCTCAAGTTCAGATAACGGCTGATTCCGTCAATAATTACTAGATTGCTCGTTCACTATTGAAGTTCAAAGGTGGTAAAATCATTTCTCGTGTTAGGAAGCTCACACCCTTGACTTCCCTCTCTGTAAACCGTAAAAATGATTCCATGTCCTTATCGTTACTTTTCGTTCATGTTTATTTGTTAACTCATTATACTCGCATAAAAAACAAAATCAATACTATTTTTTAATTATTTTTAATTTTCAATCTTGTAATTCATAAAAAAACACACTCATCCCTAGGAAAGGGACGAATGTGTTTTCGTGGTTCCACCCTTGTTCCAACCTAGACGTACTTCTCCCTAGATTGCTCAAGTTCAGATAACGGCTGATTCCGTCAATAATTACTAGATTACTCGTTCACTATTGAAGTTCAAAGGTGGTAAAATCATTTCTCGTGTTAGGAAGCTCACACCCTTGACTTCCCTCTCTGTAAACCGTAAAAATGATTTCGTGTCCTTATCGTTACTTTTTCGTTCATGTCTATTTGTTAACTTATTATAATTATCAACTTTTTAAAAAGCAAGCCTATTTTTACTAACTATTTTCAAAATCAATTTTTATTATATTTCACAATAACATTATGTAACGGCCGATCGATTTACCTATTTTGTTATTTCTCCACTTTGTAAATCAACACTTCATATATAAATATTCTATTCTAAACCACGTATATACCCACCTTATAAAACTATATTAATAAAATTTCATTAATACAATCTTTTCGTATAACTTTCTTCTAAAGAACGTGCAACATCTTCTTCAGAAGTATTTACTTTCGCATGTTCCAGTAACATTTTTGCTGCTGAAGGTAACTCTTTTTTATGTAACCAAGATTCTGGATTCCACATATTAGAACGAATAAAAGCTTTTGCACAATGAATATAACACTCTTCTATTTCAACAACAATTCCAAGTAACGGATTGCGCCCATTCGCCTGCATTTCTTGCAAAATGGCTTCGTCGTTTGTAATATACGCTCGGCCGTTTATTCGGAGCGTCTCCCCAAGACCTGGAATAAAAAAGAGTAACCCTACACGTGGATTTGAAATAATATTCAAAATGGAGTCTATACGACGGTTGCCTGGTCTTTCCGGAATGATAATTTTATTATTATTTAATACGTATACAAATCCAGGTGCATCTCCTCTCGGCGAAGCATCACACTCTCCTACTTTATTTGCAGTAGATAATACTAGAAAAGGAGATTTGGACAAAAAATCTATGCAATGGTGGTCTAGTGATGAAATAACTTTCTTTAATGCTCTCTCACTTGGTTTCCCTAATATTTTCCGTAATTCTTCCTCTGTTGAAATAATCGATTTTATTTCCGCGCTCTCTATCCCCACTTATACCCTCTCCTTTTTTCTTTATTTTCCCAAAATTCAATACAAATATTGTATAATAAAATTTGCAGAAAGGGGAATTTAAATGACAGAGTGGTTAACAATATTTGATGCTGATAGAAAGATACTTGGGAAGAAATTACGTGATGAAGTGCATCGTGACGGTGATTGGCACGAAACATTCCATTGTTGGTTTGTAGAAAAAGATGATGAAGATATGTTTTTATATTTCCAATTACGCTCTCAAAACAAAAAAGAAGCTCCGGGTATATGGGATATTACTTCAGCCGGACATATTATGCATGATGAAGATATACAAATTGGTGGTCTTCGTGAAATTAAAGAGGAATTAGGGCTTTCTTTCCAAACGACTGATTTAGCATACAAGGGCATCTTTGAAATAGATTATGACATTTCAAATCTTACTGATCGCGAGTTCTGTCATATGTATTTCCACAATGTCATCAATCCACTTCCATTCGCACCAGGTGAAGAAGTAGACGATGTAATGAAAATACATGCAACTTCTTTTCTACAACTATTAAAAAGAGAGGTTTCATCTTTTACAGCTACTTCTGTTTTGAGCAATAAACCGATAACGATAACTTTTGATGATATTTATCCATATAATCTTGCATACTATGAATTTGTTGTTGAACAAGGAAAAGCCTTACTAAAAAATAATGATTTGTAATTAGACTAGGACCCCCTATCTATATCGGCTGGGAGTCCTATTTTTCATTATTGCTCAAGTGCCTTCAATCTTTTCTCTACTCGTATGAATAAGCGTATGATTAGTACTAGCATAAAGATCATTATCGCTAACGTTGTATGGGGGTATTTAAATAGTATACTAATAACACTTCCAATTAACATTATGATGAATCCGTTTTGCCTCATCACTTCCGCGCTATACTTATTACCTGCATCCCATAATTCCTTATTTTTCATAGATCGTTTCGTACGATAACCATATGCCGCATTAATATCGGTCGGTGGATTTTTTTGAAGAATAATTGCCGCAAGTATAAATATAATACCTATTAAAATACTCATTCCTATGTTTATTAGTGCATACATCAATTATATCCCCTCCTAACCTACAGCTTTATTATACGACACAATCCTGTTTTCCCCAATTTAACACCACATTCACTTCCGCTCTTTCGATGTTTGGAACATACTTGGCAACGTTACAATGCGTGCCCCTTTCGTTTTTAACTGCGGAATAATTTTGTCTAGTGCCTCTACAGATCCTTGCAAATGCCCACCTGGAGTTGAATGCTGAAGTATAACACTGCCAGGAAATGAATTCCCTAACACATTATTTGTAATCGTATCAGCGCTTACGCCTTTCCAATCAACCGTATCAACACTCCACTGTACAATCATAAAATTTTGCTCTGTCGCCCACTTCAATTGATTTTCAAGTATTTCACCGTACGGCGGACGAATAAATTTTGGTGCATAACCAGCTAAACGATTTAATATTTCTTCGGTTTTTATAATTTGATTACGGTACTCAGCATCATTTACTTTCGCTAAATTTGGATGGCTATACGTATGATTGCCAATTACATGCCCTTCATTTGCAATACGTTTTACTACATTCGGAAACTTTTCTGCATTTTCACCAAGCAAGAAGAAAGTCGCCTTCACATTATGTTGTTTTAACTTATCTAAAATTTTCGGCGTAAATTCTAAATCTGGTCCATCATCAAATGTAAGAGCGACTTCCGCTTTATTGTACGGTCCGGAAAATGCGTACGCATATTTTTCGACCCACGAAAATGGTGTCCACGATCCACGCTCATATGCTTTCATTTGTACTGTATAGTTTTGAGGGATATATGTGTATGGCAATGAACTCATATAGTCTCCATAATAAAATGGGTCATATTGCATATAGGCGTACGAAACATCTCGTTCTAGTCCCCATTCATATGGGGCAAGCATTTCTGATGAATAAAAATAATACATGATAAAAACCTCCCTAAAATTTCATATGTGATTCATCTGCACTTTGTTAGAGAAACTCCTATTCATGAACAAAAATAAGACTGTCCGTCATTTGGACAGTCTTACTGCTGACTATTATTAATAAATCGATGTACTATCTTTCGGCAAAGCTTTCACATGTTTTAAATAGCTTGTCACTCTGTCATCGTCACCTTGCGGGTATTGATATCCATAAGCGTTAGCAATTTCATTCGCTACTTCCCTAAATAAATTACCCATGATAAAGAATGATTCCCATATGTTTTCATATTCTGCATTAGAAAATGTCCTTTTAAATTGCTCCCACATATCTTCTTCAAAATATTGCTCAAAATGCTTTCCAAATTTACCTGTATTAACTGTAAAGTCTGTTTTCATACCAATATGCCATTCTAGCATTACGATGAACATATCTCGCACCGGACCATCAAGTATTCCTTTCGCATAAGAAAGCTCTTCTCTCCATAGTCCTTTTGCCACATTCGTACTACACCACCAAAATTCATTACAGCAATCTAAAAACTCTTTTTCTGTAGGCTTTTTTATTAAGTAATCCTTATCGCTTGCTGGTGGAAATTCGTCAATACAATTATCTTTATTCAGAAGCAGTTCACTTAAACTATCTTGTCCAATGAACTTATTTATCAAATCAAAGGGAACGAGCGTTAAATCAATTCGGTTCCCATCCATAAACTGCATTAAATACGGAAATTTCCCGTCTTCATCTGCTGGAACTAATGACATTTCTTCCGGCATTTGTACAATCATTATTTCTCCAAATCTATGAATCCAATTATGATTAGACGTAAAAGATTGTATATCATGTACAACATACATAACATCATAGTCTTGAAAACAATCTCTTTTCACATTTGGATTTACACGCGATCCATTCATGATAACTGCTCGGATTCTGTCATCCTCTTTTGCTGTATTCATAATTAAGTCTAGCATTTCTTTTTCAGTTCTCATCTATTCCTAACCTCCAATTTTTAATATAAACTTATATTTTCAAGTACGCTGGAGGTCCACGAGCTAACTGTGTTGCACACGATATATGTTATAATTTTTGAAATTTCTTTTTCATCCCTTTTACCTCCTCACATCACTCACATATTGATCAACAGCCGTCCATTTCTCAATCGTACTCATGTAAATACCATCCTTTTCAATACTTTTCTACTATCTATATTTGATTATACCGAAAATTCTGTCTTATAAACGGAAAAATAAAGAAGGGACATCTACTCCATTACAGAATAAATATCCCTTCTTTTGTTTATACATTTATCCCTTACGGATTAGTAGACCAAAGTCCCGCTGATTTAATAAATGTACGTTTATTTAATTTCAGCTGCGCTACGATAAACTCTGCAATATCTTCTGCTTGCATTACTTTATCAGGATTTCCATCAGTTAATCCTAAATCTACAGCCATGTCAGTTGCTACTGTACTTGGAGTTAAAGCTGTTACACGAATGTTATGTTTGCGAACTTCCATCGCTAACGATTCTGTTAAGCCAAGAACCCCAAATTTAGAAGCACTATATGCACTTGTTACAGGCGCACCCTTTTGTCCTGCTGTAGATGAAATGTTAATAATATCACCAGATTGTTGTTCAATCATGCTTGGTAAAGCTGCGCGAGTTGCATAGTATACACCCATTAAGTTTACTTGAATGATTTTTTCCCAATCAGCAACGTCTAATTCTAAAAACTTACCGAACTTAGAAATACCAGCGTTATTAATTAAAATATCGATAGATCCTAAACCATTTTTTAACGTCTCAATCGCAGTAGTCACTTCTTCGTATGAAGAAACATCAGCAGTCGCAATAACAGCTTTTACGCCTTCTGCTTCTACTTCTTTTGCTACAGCTTTTAAGTTTTCTTCTGAACGAGCTAAAAGACCGACATTTACGCCCTCTTTCGCTAATGCGATCGCTACAGCACGACCAATCCCTCTACCTGCTCCTGTAATTAAAGCATTTTTGCCTTGTAATAATTCTGCCAAGTATAACACTCCTTAATCATCTCAGTTATGTATTATATTAAAATTGTATCTATGTTTATGTAAAAAGGCAATGATGCACTTTCATGTGCGTAGGTTACTTGTAGGTAACTATAAGGATTTTTTATTTATAATTATCATTTTTTCCATAATTCGTGTAAAATAGAAATAAAACCCACATAGAAGGGTGTATGTATATGAAAAGAAAAAAGTGGTTCTTGTCACTAACTGCAGTCGGACTATGCATCATATTTTTGGCTATGTACTTTATATTTGGTAATCCACTACATTATAAAGTAATAGAAAAAGATACTAACGAATATCTCCATACTATAAAAGGATATAAGCAAAAAGAAATACAAAGCATAACCGGAAAATATACTCCTCTTTATAATATCGGCTATTATGCAAAAGTCGTATATAAAGACGAACCTTATTTTACATACTCTTATACATACGATAATAATAAAAAAATAATACAAGACAACGGCATTCTAGGAAGACATACTGAATCATATGAAAATCTTAATTTAAACTGGTCATTGTTTGACGAGTTAGTAGACGGTATTCATACAAACTTGCAAGAAAGAGGTTTAAGTAAAAAGAAAGATTATTCTATACGCCATGTTCAATTCGTTGATATCAATGATGATAAAAACGGTGCAGAGGCATATGTTGACTTTAAGAAAGATATAGCATCAGACTACTCATACCGTATGAATAACGAAGGAAAAGCTTATCAATATAGTTGCAGTAACGGGAAATGTGTTTTTAAAGAGAAATAGTGTTAGAAGGGTTTCCTCCTAACACTATTTCTCTTCCTAATTCGGAATACAAACAATAAATTCCGTCCCATTCCCTTCCTCACTCTCGACTTTTATTTCTCCTTGATGCAGATCAACTACTTTTTTTACTATCGCTAATCCTAAACCGCTTCCTCCGTATGCTCGATTCCGTGAAGAATCAGCTTTAAAAAACCGCTCAAAAATATGTTGTTTCTGTTCTTCAGATATTCCAATTCCCGAATCACGAATACGCACTTCCACTAATGTCTCATATTCTTTTAACTTGATTGAAATCGTACCGCTACTTGGAGTAAATTTAATACTATTATGAATTAAATTAATCCAAACTTGACTCATACTTTCTTGGTCAGCAGTTATATGCACTTTTTCTAAATCAAGGTCTAATTCAATTTCTTTCTCAGCCCAAAGCGGTTCACTATTTAATACAATTTGCTTTAACTGTTGATCTAATTGATAAGTTGCTTTTTCTGGTGTATACTCTTCCGATTCTAAAAGAGTTAGTTTCAGTAAATTTTGACTTAGTTTAGATAATCTCGTCGTTTCTGTTTCAATAATAGTAAGATAATGCTTTCTTTTTTCCTCGGAAAGATTATCGTCTTGTAGTGCTCTAGCGAATCCTTTTATAGAAGTTAATGGTGACTGTATTTCATGAGAAACATTCGACACAAATTCCTGACGCATTTTCTCCATTGCGTTTAGTTCATCTGTCATATCATTTATACTTTTTACGAGTACACCAATTTCTCCATCATACTTTTCTTCATTTCGTATCTTTACGGAGAAGTCTCCTTTTGCAATTTTTTGTATCGGTTCAATAATTGTCCAAATCATTGCCTGTCGCTTCGGCCTCATTAATACTGCAATTAATATCCAAAGAAGAATCATAAATACAAAACTGAGTATGTCACTAATGAGATACGTAACAAAAGGAGATAGATTTATTTCAAGGGCTTCCAATATACTAGATGATACGTAAAAAGCTGTAGACCAAATGATAGTAAGAAAAGAAAAGAGTGCTACTATCGCTCCCGTTACTTTCAACATCTTCAACTTACTCATGTGTTTTCTTTTTCTCATTTACTTACCTCTAAGCGATATCCTAAACCTCTTATTGTTTTAATACTAAATTTCGACTTCTCTCCTTGAAACTTCTCACGTAGCCGATTAATATGAACGTCTAGTGTACGTTCATTCCCTTCAAAATCATATCCCCATACATCTTCAATTAATTGCTCTCTCGAACAAGTTCTTCCTTCTTTAGAACCTAAAGTAAAGAGCAATTCGAATTCTTTCAGCCGTAACATAACCGTTTGTTCTCCAATTGTCACTTCAAATGTTTTCCGATTTAACAGTACATTTCCAACTTGAATCGATTGCGACACTGTAATTTGGTAACGTTTCAATAAAGCCTTAACTCTCACTACTAATTCTATCGGATCAAATGGTTTTACAAGATAATCATCCGTGCCAAGGTGAAATCCTTTTACTTTTTGAGACGTCTCTCCTTTAGCCGTTAGCATTAAAATTGGGATATCATAGTACTTCCTTAATTCAAAACATAAATTAAATCCATCCATATTTGGCATCATAATATCGAGAATAACCATATCGACTTTCACTTCGTCTATTTTCTGAAGTGCATCTAGTCCATCAATTGCCTCATATGTTTGAAAGCCTTCCCGCTCTAAAAAAACAGAAACAAGTTCTCTAATATGCGGATCATCGTCCACAATTAATATTTTAGGTATCAAAAGAACCATTTCCTTTCTACTCAGCATTTATTTTATTAATGTTAAAAACAAATAACCAGTGAAGCAAATTCTCCACTGATTATTCATTTTATAATGCCGCCTCTTTAATTTTCAATTGTTGCGTTGCAAATTCACGATACATGTCATGTGTGCGTAACAATTCATCATGTGTACCGCTTCCTGTAAGATTCCCTTTTTCTATAAAGATAATTTTATCTGCATCTACAACAGTAGAAAGTCTATGTGCAATAACTAACGTTGTTCTGCCTTTCATTAAGTTATTTAATGCCTTTTGAACGACAGACTCAGATTTACTATCTAGACTGGAAGTTGCTTCATCTAACATAAGAATTTGTGGATTTCGAAGTAACGCTCGGGCAATCGCAATTCGCTGTCTTTGTCCCCCAGAAAGCTTCACACCACGTTCTCCAACTTCTGTTGCATATCCATTTGGCAAATCATGAATAAATGCATCAACATATGCCATCGCTGCTACTTTTTCAATCTCTTCATCTGTCACTTCGCCCTCAACACCGTAACAAATGTTATCACGAATTGTTCCATCGATTAACGGACTATCTTGTGAAACGTAACCAATTTGACGTCGCCATGATTGTAGTGAATAACTCGTAATTGATTCTTTTCCTAATTTAATGGCACCACTAGTCGGCTCATAAAAACGCTCTAATAATGAGAATAACGTCGTTTTCCCGCTACCACTTGGTCCTACGATTGCTGTTACTTTGCCTGATTCAATTGTGAAATCAATATTCTTTAACACTTGCTCTTCTTCGTTATATTCGAAATGTACATTTTCAAGAACGATTGGCTGCTTAGCATTTGTAACTTTCACACCAGTTTCATGATCTTCTACTTCATATTCTAAAATTGTATTAATTCTTTCCGTTGCACCAATTGCCTTTTGGAATTGTGTAAAGAACATAGATAGTTGACTCATTGGCATTATAATTTGAACTAAATATAAAATAAACGCTACAAGTTCTCCTGTAGTTAATGCGCCACTAGAAACTCGCATTCCACCATACCCTACGATAATAACAAGCAATGCCATTAAAACAAACGACATAACTGGTGAAATTAACGCTTGCACTTTTCCTTCTTTCAAACCAAATTGCAATAACTTTTCAATACCTTTGTTTCCAGTTTCATATTCTCTTTTTTCTGTGTTCGAAGATTTCACTAAACGAATTTCTGATAACACTTGTGTTAATACACTAGTAAAAGAAGCCGTTTCATCTTGAAGTGCTTTTGAAATCTTATACATTTTTCGTCCAAGTGGAACTAAAATAAGTACTGATAATGGAATAACAGTTAAAAGTAAAAGTGTCATTTTCCAATCTAAAACAAATAATACAATTAAAGATCCGACAATTGAAATACCACCTGTTAATAAGTTTGACAAATGCTCAGAAATTAATGTTTTCACAACTCCTGTATCATTTGTCATACGGCTAATTGTATCGCCTGTTCTATTTTGATCATAATAAGTTACTGGTAAAATAAGCACCTTTTTCCACAAGCGTTCTCTCAGTCCAGCTACAATCTTCTGTCCTATATAATTTAATAAATATATAGATAATCCCGCTGCTATAGTTTGCATAATAAAGAATGCAACTAGCCCAACAATTTGCCCTGTACTAATTGACGAAAGTGAGAAATTATCTACTAGCCCCTTCGTTAACATCGGTATAAATAAACTTGCTCCTGTAGAAAGCAAACTCATTAATAACGCAAAAGCAAGAATCCCTTTTGGAGGATTTGTATCTTGAATAAGGCGTAAAAACTGCCTCCAGCTCCCTTTTTTCTTCATTTCATTTTTAACTTCCATTCCTGTTCATCTCCTCGTGTTAAACCAAACTGTTCTTTCTAAAAATAGAATACAATACAAATGTAAACTGAATGTAAACACGCTTTTTCTATTTTTACAAAATATACATAAAAACGCATCTTTACAACAGATATAAACATCTGATATTATTACCTGGTACTTAATATTATTCTATGTGAATTATAAATAACTAATTTACAATACTATATTAATCTCCCGTTATTGAAAGGAGTATCCTTTTTGCAAACAAATATACATTCTGAAAAGGAAACAATTATTTTTATTCATGGATTAGTTGGCAATCGTCGCGCCTTCAAAAAGGAGCAAAAACGATTTTCTGCCTCCTACAACATTATAACTTATGACTTATTAGGTCACGGTGATGATAAAGGAGAAGCAATCGACTTTTCATTACAGCGCCTTGTAGATCAATTATTAAACTTATATGAACAAGAAAATATTAAAAAAGCTCATATTTGTGCGCTAAGTTACGGCTGTTACATCTCTACAATTTTTGCACAAATGCATCCAGAAAAAGTATTAAGTATTTGTCATATTGGAGGACACTACAATAACCCTTCTCGTTTATATAACGTATTTCAAAATTTTTGGGAGAAGCGAGGAGATGAATACTCTAAATGGCTCTCTCAATACGCAAATACTATTTTTCCAAGTGGTATACTAAAAGCAAATCCGTTCGCAGTCATTTCAAGAAATATTTACTATCGTTTCGGATTACAATTACATTCATCCATAATTGCCCAATCATTACGACATCGGTTAGAATTCGATCTAAAATCTAAATTAAAATCACTTCCTCACCCTATACTATGGGTAATGGGTGAGCATGATCATCTCTATAAATCTTGTTTATTTGATTTGAAATCTATTTTGCCTAACGTTCTATATAAGGAAATACCGTTAGCGGGACATGCAGCGAACTTATTTCGTCCTAACTATTTCCATGACTTATATGATCGATTTTTAAATGGAAAGTTAAAATAAAAACTACTAAACTTCCAATTCATTCAACTATAAAAAGGCTTCCCAAGTTTCCCTGGAAAGCCTTTTCTCTATACGAAAAGTATAATAAACTACTTTTTCTTAGTATGCTTTTGTGTAACCTAATAGGTGCTTGCTCCAGTAAGAGTTGCTTACAGAACTAATACGTACACCAGTTGCATCAGTTTCTGCACTAATGAACTGACCGTTTCCTAAGTAAACGCCCATGTGAGAAGGACCTGATTTATAAGTATTTTGGAAGTATACTAAATCACCTGGTTGTGGATTGCTAGTTTTTGTTTTAGAGCTCCAGTATCCAGCAACTGTTTGACGAGCGCCTTTATGACCAGTTTGATTTAATACGTAGTGAATGAATCCACTGCAGTCAAAACCAGCAGGTGTTGTACCAGCAGTTCTGTATGGTGAACCATTTAAAGATCTAGCGAATCCAGCGATTGAAGATGTGTTTCCACCTGTTGTTGGTTTTTGAACATCTTTAACTGGTTGTTGAACGTTATTTGTAACATTGTTTACTCCGCCTTTTACAAACTTAACGAAGTCTGCACTTACGTAACCTGTACGGCCGTTATGGTTAATTTTGTACCAACCATTTTCAGCGCCAGTAACGTTTAATACTTTACCTTGTGTTACGCCACCGATTACAGCGTTGTATGTAGCTGGGCCTGTACGTACTTTTAAAGCTCCAGTGTTAACAACATAAGAACCACCAGTTTGAACTGTAGTAGTATTATTGTTGTTTGTAGTTGGTTTTTCTGTTTGGTTAGATACAGCAGAACCACCTTTTGTTACGAAGTCTTTGCTTACGTATCCAGTTCCACCATTGAAGTTGATTTTAAACCAATCTTGTACTTCACCAACAACTTGTACTGTTTTACCTTTATTTACAGAGCCTAATACTGTATGAGATGTACTTGGGCCTGTACGTACGTTTAGTGAAGAAACGTTTACTGTGTAAGTACCAGTTCCTTGTTGAACAGTAGTTCCTGTTTTACCACCAGTCGTTACGAAGTCACCACTTACATAACCAGTCTGACCGTTTACAGTTACTTTGAACCAACCATTTTCTTGTCCAATTACTTGTAGTACTTGACCTGATTTCACTTTAGAAATAACGCTATGTCCTGTACCAGCACCTGAACGAACATTTAATACATCAGCAGTTACTGTGTATTTTAAGTCAGATTTTGTTTCTACAGTTTTTGTTTCAGTTACAGTCGTTTGATTTTGAGTTTGATTTTGTCCATTAATTTCTTTTAGCGCTTCGTTTGAAACTTGTGCTTGAGCAGAATCCATACCTGGAACTGCAACACCCACTACAGAAGCTGCTGCTAAACCTGCAATTACTTTTTTCATAAGTTGTCTTTACTTCCTTTCCCTACTATCCTCTTAAAAAAACGTATAAACTTAATACATTACAATATTATCAAAGTAAAATATTCATTAAGTTCCATTTTTTAACAAGAGTTTTATTTTTCACACAGAGTTCATTTTAAATGAATGAAGTGAATTCCGTGTGAACTTCATGTGAACTTTACCATTAAACTTACTGTTTTTGCAATGATTTTTTCAAATTCCTTATGTATTTCATTGAAAATTCGACATTTCATTCATTATCTTAATATATATTTTCCTATCCACTCGGAAAAACTCAATTAATCTAATACAAAGCAAAGAATGTATTTACTAGTAAACCCCCTCCCATGAAGTATACACTTATCATGACAAAAAATGCTTTTTTTATCAATAGTATAATATTTTTAGAAAACTATTTTTGATACTATCTTTCACTCTCAAAAGATTCGACGATTTGTAAGATTTAACTCCAAAAATTCTGTTCTAATTTGACGAAAATAAACACTCCACTACCCATTTTTCATCATCTATGGAATTTGTAGGATATTTACATTATCATATATATAGTAGTATTTTAATTCATTCAATTTTTTTGCCCTGCACTAAAACCTATGGAACTTTTAAAGGTCCGATACATTGAATTTTTAGATGGAACTCTTATTGCCCGCAAATAGTAGAATCAAAAAGGAGGTATATTTATGAAAAATATAATAGATGATCCTATCAATAAAAATATAGAACTGTACTATGCTTTTTTTCAATTCGTTTCCATTATCACCTTACAAAAAGTATCAACTATTGAAACACGTAAAAAAGAATTAAAAAATCAGATGAAAAATTCCTATCAAAAAAATCCTTATTACTTATAAAAGGTGAACAGGTTGTATCCCTGTTCACCTTTTATATTTTCACATTATTTGTAAATTTTCACGCGGTTTTCTAAAGGTTGATATTCTTTTTCACCTGCAGGTACCACTGGTTTGCCAAACGGCATTTGTGCAGTAAGTTTCCAGCTTTCTGGAACTTCCCATTCTTTTCTCACTTCTTCATCAATTAATGGATTGTAATGCTGCAATGTAGCACCCAATCCTTCAATTTCCAAAGCTGTCCAAATTGCAAATTGTAACATTCCTGACGATTGCTGAGACCAAATTGGAAAATTCTCTTTATATAAGGCAAAGTTTTCTTGCAGTTTTTCCACTACTTGGCTATCTTCGAAGTATAAAACCGTTCCATAACCACTTTTAAATGCATTCATTTTTTCTTCAGTAGATGCAAAATTATTTTCAGGTACAATTTTTCGTAACGTCTCTTTCGTAATATCCCATAACTTATCATGTTGTTCTCCTAGTAAGACGACAACGCGGGCGCTCTGAGAGTTAAAAGCTGAAGGTGTATGTTTTACAGCATGATAAATCACTTCTTGAATTTTCTCATCAGAAACTACTTGCTCTTTACTAATCGCGTAAATAGATCTTCTGTCTTCAATTGCTGAGTAAAAATCTTTTGCCATCATAATTCCCTCCAATTTTCATTTGAGGCTTTTTCATATGTACACATCATATGCCCCTCAAAACTTATCATTAATAAGTTTCTAACTTTATAATATAAACAAACAATAATAAACTCAAATAATAACACTCATATTTTTTTACCTCTTTACTTTCTTAGTGCTAAAAATTAAAAGGCAATTCATTGTTACCGATAGTAAGTAACAATAAATTGCCTTTCTTATATGATGATACAACTCAATATTTTACTTAATTAACTAAGCCAAACGCATAAGACATTAGCTTATTCGTCTCTGTAAAACGCTTCGTTTTACCTTTCGTTCCCATAACAACTGTAATAATACGAGTATCACCTTGTTTTGCTGTACCCGTGAAACAATACCCCGCGCTATCTGTAAATCCTGTTTTTAATCCGTCTATTCCTTCTATATATAAAGCTTTATTATTTTTATTTAACATATCATTTGTACTTATAACATTAATATTGTTAAATGCTAACTGACTTTGACGCAAGTGAGTCACTTCTAATATTTCTGGATAATTTTTTATAAGATTATACGCCAATTTTGCTACATCAGCAGCTGTCATCTTCGTCTCACTTCCATCAGGTTCTTGTAGTCCTGATGCATTTGCGAATTTAGCATACTCCGACATTTTTAACTGCTTTGCTTTTTCATTCATAAGCTGAACGAAATCTTTCTCTGTTTTTGCCATATGTTCTGCTAAAGCCACAGCCGAATTATTTGCTGATTCAATCATTAATGCATGGTACAAATCTTTAACAGTTAATATGTCATTAACTTGGACCGCGATTCTCGCACCCTCTGTTTGTGCCGCTTTCGCACTCATTTTCACCGGATCTTCCCAGCGAACTTTCCCATTGTGTACATTTTCTAATAGAAGATAAGCTGTCATCATCTTAGACATACTTGCTGGTGCAAAAGCTTCATTCTCATTATGTTGATAAATAACATCTCCATTACTCGCATCAATAATCATAGCTGCTTTTGCATCAATTTCCGGTGGTATGTACTTTGGTGGAACTACTTTTTCAGCTAATTCTGTTTTAGGTAGTTCTGCCACCTGTAAAGGTTGTCCCTCTATTTTTGTTGCACTCTTTTGAGTTCCTTGGAATAAGAACCAACATATCCCTAAAATAATGACTACTAGGATCGTCAGCCTTCCCCATTTTAACCGCTTCATTTCAAAACTCCTTTAGCAAACCTTTTATACACTCACGTTTAACCATAACAATAATTACTTTATACCGTCAAGGCAAAAAGCATATTTATTCATATAATACAGTTATGTTACACTGAAAATATCGAAATATAAGAATATTAAATGATGAATTATCGTAAATTAACTATATAATAGAAAGGATTCTTACAATGCTACTTCCAAAAACATTAAAATACGGGGACACAATCGGCATTTATTCACCCTCTTCACCAGCAACCTATACTTCTCCAAAAAGATTTGAACGAGCGAAATTTTACTTACAACAGAAAGGATTTCACATATTAGAAGGTTCATTAACAAATCGATATGATTATTACCGTTCTGGCAGTATACAAGAGCGTGCTGAGGAACTGAATGCTTTAATAAGAAATCCTAATATAGCTTGTATTATGTCAACAATTGGCGGTATGAATTCTAATTCAATATTACCTTATATTGATTATGGTGCTTTTCAAAATAACCCTAAAATAATGATTGGTTATTCAGATGCAACAGCTTTATTATTAGGGATTTATGCAAAAACAGGCATCCCTACATTTTACGGTCCAGCACTCATTCCCTCCTTTGGAGAATTTGAGCCTTTTGTAGATTATACATACAACTATTTTGCAGAAACATTATTAAATGATCAATCACTTCCTTATAGCATAAAACAACCTTTATTTTGGTCAGATGAATTTATTAATTGGGAAGAGAAGACGAAAGAAAAAGAACGTAGACCAAACAATTGGATTTCTGTAACAAATGGACAAGCTACTGGACGTATTATTGGTGGGAACTTAAATACAATAGAAGGAATATGGGGTAGCCCTTATATGCCAAGCATTCAAGAAGGCGATATTTTATTTATTGAAGATAGCTCAAAAGATGCAGCTACTATTGAAAGAAGCTTTTCATTACTTAAAATTAACGGTGTATTTGATAAAGTTTCAGGTATACTTCTTGGAAAACATGAGCAATTTGATGATTGTGGTACAAATCGCAAACCTTACGAAATATTATTAGAAGTACTGCAAAATCAAAGAATTCCTTTACTTGCTGACTTTGATTGTTGTCATACCCATCCGATGATTACTATGCCTATAGGTGTTCAAGTAAACATGGATGCAACTAATAAAACAATACATATTTTAGAAAAATGGAAGATATAGACGACGCTTATATTATAGGAAGAAAATATTATAAAGTGAAACTTTAATCAGTGGGGGTTCTTCATCCCCCACTGATTATTAGTTGAACCAATCGGACTTTTATCGGCAGTTGATCCCCACCTAAATTCTTTGCTTTCACTGAATTTAGGTGGGGGATCAACTGCCCATTAAAGCGGGATAAACTTTTCCATTAGGAAATATAAAAAAGGCTCCGTTCTCACGGAACCTTTTTTATTATTGCCCTAAATTTTGAACCTTGTCTTTCAATTCACGAACTTGATCTATCGTCTGCATAAGCTCAGAGTTTTTAAACTCTTCTACATTCATTTTTCCTTCTTCTACCTTCGTCATCGCCGTATCAATTAATGTATTTAACTTTTCATTATATCCGACGATTTGCTGATGAAGATCCTTTGCTACATCAGGTGGCGTTAATTCATTGAATGCTGGTATGTCTTGTTTAATTTCACTAAGCTTCGTTTCTAATTCTTTTCGAGCCTCGCTATCATTAACAGCCTTTTCTGCTAATGCTGGTGCATCATTTGCAAATGCACTTATTTCATTTACATAGTCTGTCGCTTTTTGCGCATAATCTATGGAGTTCTTTCCTTCCTCTACTAGTGAACATCCCATTAAACCAATTGAAACTATACATACTAATAAAATTGATTTGATTTTCATTTTAGACTCCCTTCGCCTCATACTTGTTTGTAATCTTCTTTATCATAACTTCTAGCTAAATCACCCACAACCTTTTTCAAATAGCTATTTAACCTCTTACATGCCCTATTATCGTTACAACATCTATTTCTATATGTACGCTAATAATATCTTCAATTATATCCATATATCCTTGTCCTATAGCTGCCCCATATTGTAATATAAGCCCCTTTTTTTCATACACTGACTTCGGTACTGAAAAAATAAATCGCCTCAAGTTTCTTTCATCAGCAGGCTCCATAATTAAAACAATTCCATCCTCTTCAAACATATACACTCGCCCTCCAACTTTACATTCACTATGGCTCAGTATTGCCTTTGTCAGCAAAATTTAAAACATAATAAGTTAAGATACACCCTGCTCTTTCATAAAAATAAAAAACATTAATTCTTTTCTGTTAAGAATTAATGTTTTTTAAAAAATCAATTTCTAACTCTAGCATCTTTTTTTGTCGAGATTTTACTTTTCTTGCAGGAATTCCAGCATAAGTATACCAATCATCTAAACTTTTTTTTACCATACTCATCGCGCCGACTGCCGCGCCTTCGCCAACAGTTACATTTGGAAAAACAATAGAATTAGCACCAATAATCGCATGTTTTTTTAAAATAACTTTTCCTGTTTTCACATTCCTATATTGATTCGGGACAGTTGGCCCCATTAATGCATTTCCACTAAAATCATCCAGTACTGCATATACGATTGTTTTAGCTGAGATGTTTGCAAAGTCATGCATTTCAATCCCAACTTCTCCTCCATATAACGCTACATAAGCTGATATATGCGAATAACTTCCAATTGTGATTTTGCCACTTAAAATACAAAAATCGTCAATTCTTACATTATTACCAACTGACATAGTGCCCGGATTATATATACTCGCTTTTTTACTGATCAATACATTTTTCCCAACAGATAAAAATCCAATTTTCTTTAGTTCTTCTTGGCTATAAAAACTATTCATCTGCCGCCCCCACCATCTGTCCTAAACAGATTACAATTTGTTCTACTATTTCTTCCGTCATTCCTTCCCATAAAGGTAAACTTACTATTCGTTTTGCTATTTTATTCGTTGTTGTTAAATCTGTAGACTTATAGTTTCTAAAAAGAACTTGTTGGTGGCATGATGGCGAAAAGTATAATCTAGCTTCTATTTTCTGTTTTTTCAGTTCTTCTATTACTTGTATGTTGCGAACTTCTTCTGGACAAAGAATAGGCATAAATTGTTGAATAACTGCTTCTGTCTTTTGGGCTTGCCACCCTTTTTTCATTAATCCATTACTTTGTAACAATTGTTTATACCATTCAGAAATACGGGTGCGTTCTTTTAATTTTTCATCCCATTTTTTCATAGTTGCAATCCCAATAGCGGCTGCATATTCAGACATTTTACAATTAAACCCCATCATCGTACATTCACGATTTTCATCAAATCCGAAATTACCCATCCTTTTAATACGTTGTATATCTTCTTCATTTTTACTATATATGAGCCCTCCTTCACCAATTCCGAACGGCTTTGTTACATGAAAACTATATACGATCATTCCACTAAAATCCTGTCCATAATGCACACTTCCATTCATTAATCCGAATCCCGGTGCCGCATCTACGACAACCGGAACACCCTTTTTCTCCAATTCTTCATATTCTTCTAAGTCCATCCATGATCCAAAAGTTGCGTACGGGACGACAATCGCAACCTCTTCTTTTAATTCTTCAATCTTATCCAAAAGTATTGTTTTATCCATATACCAATCATCTATTGAAATATCAATAAAATAAGGTTCCAATCCACACCAAATAGCCGCTAATGGAGTCGCAGGAAATGTAAAACTAGGCATGAGGGCATATTTTCCTTTTCTTCTTTTCTTAAGTTGAATAGCCGCCATTAACCCTAACGTTGCGTTTGCTACTGTTGTAACAGCTCCTCTGTTCTGAAAAAATTCCGACATAATTGTTTCTTCAAAACGTTGATTTATAGGTCCATAATTCGTATATATGTGTGATGTATCAATTTCCTTCAATTCATCCAAATACTCAATTACTGGTACAGTTGAAGCACGCAAAAAAGGAATATTCTCCATATCTATCTATTCCTTCCTATCATTTTCGGACAATATAGAGCATATCTGTTTCGGATAATCCAAATTTCCTAGCATTTTTCATTCCTTGTCTTTCAGCTATGTTATATAATTCCACCTTAAATCCTGCATGCATTAATCGTTGAATGAATCCCGATTGATTATAAATTCTCACATGATCCTCTTGACCAAAAGCTAATTTCCTCAATTGTGGTGTTACAATTAATTCATTCTCTATAATAGAATCTACATTCATTACGATTGGTACTTGAATAATTCCCCATCCATTTGGCTTTAAAACTCTATATAACTCTCGCATTGCTTTGTCATCATCAAGAACGTGTTCTAATACATGGCTACATAAAATTACATCAAAAGTATTACTATCATATGTAATACTTGTAACATCAATTTCCTTCATTAATGGGTCCTTTGGTTCTAAATCACCACATACATAAGTAATATTTCTATACTCGTTAAACCAATCTCTTACCTTTGCTTCAGGTGCAATATGAAGCATTGTATATTTTTTACTTAACAAGTCCGTTTCCGCTTCAATGTACGCACGATACAACCTTTCACGATCCATTGAACTACAAACTGGACATATCCCTGTATCTTTATTCCACATTTCAAATTTATATTTTGGAAAATCGTAATGTGCTGGCCAAGGTGAAAATTTTTCAAATTGTTGATTGCAATATTGACAATAACAAGATTCTTTTTCAAACATATGAGCAATTAGCTTGTTTAACCCTTTTTTTATCTTTTCATTATAAATTTGATCTAATTCGCCATTTCTTACTGCATCCTTAACTATAAATCCCGCATTTTCTAAACAATAAGATAAGCTCTCTTTATAATCTCTTTCAGAACTTAAAAATCCACTATTATACGCATCTATAATTAATTCAATCCATTCTTCAATTGTCATTAAAATAAAATGCATTTGTTTTTGATTTTGTCCACTATGTTGTCTAAAATAACTAAGAGGTTCTTGTATATAAACTACTTTTCCTTTCCTCATCATATCTAGCCAAGTTGCAATGTCATTAATAGCAGAATAAGCCTTTCCTTTAAAATATCCAAACTTCCCTTCAAACAAATCTCGATTAAATAGAACAGTTGTCGGCTCACCAACTATATTTTTTAAATTTTTTAATATGTAATTCCCTAATTCTTTCCCTTCAAAAAGTGTAGTTTCTTTCGCAATTTTCATATTCAATGTTGAAGGTGGTAATATCTCTCCATTCTCATCAATTAGTTCACGATATGACGTCACAAATGAAATATTTTCTAACGTCAAAAAGTATTTCATCATTCTCTCGATCTTTTCATGATGAAATAAATCATCATCTAATAAAAAGTTTATATAGTCCCCGTTCGCAAGTTCTACACACTTATTAAAGTTTTCAGCAACTAACGGTGTTTCATTTTTAACATATGTAATACACTCATATTCACGTATATACGGTTGAATCATAGCATTAACTTCATTATTTGTACTGTCATCAGAAATAACAATTTCAATATTTTCATATGTTTGATTTAGAGCGCTGTTGAGTGCCAATTCCAAGTAATAAGGTCTATTGTACGCAGGAATAAGTATGCTTACTTTCGGTAAAGGAGAATTATTATCTATATGTTGTTTTTTCTTTTCTATGTTTATTTTCTTTTCTTTAATTTTTTGATAATAGTCTAATGTATATAATATCGATGATGGAACTATCTTTCTTGCGTAATCTAGAAAATTAGTTATCGCTTTGTCTAACTCTTTTTCGGTGGATAAGAAACCATATTTTTCTCCTGCTAGAATACTATGTGAAAAATCTTCTAATCCATCCATCATTTTATTAGATTCATTTAACTGTTGATCTTGATGTAATCGAAAGTAACTAAGTGTCTCTGTTATATATACTGCTTTTCCTTTACTTAATAAAGATAACCATGAAGCTATATCTACGTTACATAGATACCTCCTCTTATCAAAAATTCCATACGGTTCTTGTAAATCATTTTTACGAAATAAAACTGTTGTCGGTTCTCCAATATAATTTTTTTGATCGACAATTACCCTATTCCCTAATTCTGTTCCCTCTATAATCTTATCCTCTTCAAATAAACGAACAGTTGAATAAATATGACGTAGTTCTTCTCCTTTATCATCAATTACTTGACGATGAGATGTTACAAGCTTAATTTCATTATCTAGATCATTGAAAAAATACTTCATCATTCTTTCAATTTTATTCACATGAAATAAATCATCATCCATTAAAAAATTTATATACTCACCGTTCGCTTCATGAAATAACATTAGAGCATTTTCAAACTGTCCGAGAGTTGACCTGTTTTTTATATAAATAATATTTGAATAATCACATAAGTATTTTTGTAACACCTTTTCTGTTTCGTCATTCGTGCTATCATCTCCAACTATAATTTCTATATTAGGGTACGTTTGTTCTAATACACTACATAATGCCTCTTCAAAGTAGTGAGGACGATTATATGTAGGAATTAAAACACTTACCAATGGAAGTTGATCTACCACCTCTTCAGTTCTTTCCATTCGAGTTCTCATTTTCTCTCTCACCTCTTCGCATATTATTTATATACGCGACACAAAAATCACATTACTTTAACTGTATGGAGCCTATATACTTTTATGCAAACATGAAACAAAATATCATACCTTTCGTTCCTAAATAAACATATTTAATAACGCAGACATTTTATTAGCACCTTTTTTATTCATATGATCGCTATCATAAAAATCATCATCGCAAAATAATGGTGAATCAAATAGGTCAATAATCCGAAAAGAATAGTGAGTTTGAAAATCATTTATAACTTTATAAAAATCTTCTTTTAATTTCTTACTACTACAATTGAAATAATGTGAAGTAACAGGGAATACAACAATTAGTGGTTTTATATCATGTTTTAACAGTAGTTCTAAATATTTTTTGAAAATCGTTTTATATTCAACTAAAGTATGAGGATATGATAATTTAGCATGCGACGCTGCTCTTATTTTTCCGTGTTCTTCAAAAGAAATGTGAAGAGGCGTGGTATTCCATTCAGCATTTATCCAGGGTAATATCAATGATTCATCTTTTAGTTCGTCTAATATAATATATTCAAAATGCAAATTAAAAATAGAAAAAAGTGGTTTCGGGGTATCTAAATGTGAGAATCCATCAGTGGGTAGAGGAGAATGAACTACAGTATGATGACCGTCTTGAAACAATGGATAATATACTTTGTGAATTCTATATGCTTCAGATGATAACGACATGTCAAAGTAAAAAGAGAAATAGGCTACTCCTATCAAACAATATTGAAATGAATGATCGTTTGATAGCAGTTGTGACGCTATTAAATAATCATAGTATAGATCTTGCGATGGAAGTGTTAATTTAATTGATTTTTTTGAGAGGAGCTCCGTACTTATGCCACAATGCGGATAAGACAAACCGGTAGCAAGCAATTCATACGTCGGATCACCCTTTGCTTTTTTCATAGAAATGTATAAAGACATAAGATCCGGATTTATTTGATAGATAGAAATTAATTTATGTTTCCATTCATACATGTATTTTGTTAAGTTTATAATTTTTGTACTTTGCACGCCCCTATTTATCAATTCATTTGCAAGTTTTTCTGCGTCCACTCTCCAAATGATTATATATTGAAAAGCATTTTCTATACGAACAATATCTGAAACGTCTACAACATGAACTATTGTTTTACATTTATTTTTGTCTAATACATTTCGAATCCTACCCACTGATAATTCATCACTTAAAACAATAATTTTATACTGCTCATTCATGTACATCCCCTCCATTATATGTATAATATGAAGTTCACTTTTCATTCGTAACGATCATATATATATTTAATTCAATACAAAAAATAATATAATGTTTGTTTCAAAACAAAAAAATAGCTGCACCATTAGGCGTAGCTATTTTACAATTATTACTTATTCAAACTATATTCCTTTATCTAACTCATAAAGCTTTCGATACTTCTCATTTTCTTTCAGAAGTTGTTCATGACTTCCTTGCATCACAATTTTACCACGATCAAGGAATATAACTTCATCTACATGTTCAATTCCTACAAGATGGTGCGTAATCCAAATTACTGTCTTTTCTTCCGTTGCAGAAAACATTGTTTCTATTAAAGATAATTCTGTCTTTGGATCTAAGCCGATTGTAGGTTCATCCAGTACAATGATTGGTGCTTCTTGCATGAGCGTTCTAGCAAAAGCAACCCGTTGTCTTTCACCACCAGAAAACCTTTTTCCCATTTCATGCATTTTTGTTTGTAATCCATCTGGAAGGGTAGCAATATGTGAAGCTAATTGTGCTTTCTCTAAAGCTGTCCATATCTCTTCATCCGTAGCCTCTGGTTTACCGATTCGTACATTATTTCCAATTGTCGTATCGAATAAATGCGGCTTTTGATTCAATACAGAAATATATTTTGATAAAAGATTCGTATGAGCATGTTCACTATTTAATAAAACTTCACCATGTAACGGCCTTAGCGCACCTGTTAACAATTTCAACAAAGTAGATTTCCCTGTTCCACTTCTTCCTAAAATGGCGATTTTCTTTCCTGCCTTTATTTGTAGTGATACTTCTTTCAATACGAATTCATTACTATCTGGGTAACTATACGATACATGATTTAATTCAATGTCTATATGTTTTGATGCAGCATAATCTTTATCTCCATGTAATTCCTTTTCATCGTGTAAAACATCATTACCTTCTATTTGATTTAGACGATGCGCAGATTCTACATATGATGGAATGCGATCGATAGCATCTGAAAGAGGAATAAGCGCGTTTGTGACAGATAACGTCATTAAGACGAAAGCCGCAATAACAGTAGGTGCAATTTGTTCACTTGCCGCCTCATTTCCAGTCCATATGATCATTGAAATAACTACAATACCCACTACTAATTGAATGATACTGTCCCGGATGTGATTCCAGCGTTTCATTCTTTTTTCCGTTTGTAACAACTGCGCATTTTGTTCTACATACTTATGAATGAATTCATCTTTTCTACCACTTGCTTGCCAATCAGATAATCCAAAAACTGCGTCTGTTAGCTGTTGATACAAACGGTTTCTTCCTTGTTTTAAAGTAACATGATGTCGCTTCATTAAAAAGAATGATACAAATGGAAGAAGAAAGACGATAATCGCTAATATACACCCTGCAATAAGTGCAAACACTACGTCAAATGCACCGATAACAAGTACGAATATGCTATATACAACTAATGCTAATATGCTAGGAAATATTGTACGTAAATATAGGTTTTGCAAATGCTCTATATCTTCGGATAACACCCCTAACATATCGCCCGTTTGAAAGCGCGAACGGAAAAATAACGCCTGCGGTTCTACTATTCTATATAGTTTCGTTCTCATTTTTTCTAAAATGCGTAATACGACATCGTGTCCAACTAAACGCTCTAAATAATGAAATACCGCTTGCCCTATACTAAACGCACGTGTTGCAACGATAGGAACATATACAGCCATTACATTTTCTGGTCGAAGAGCAGATTTAGAGATTAAATAACCTGAAATAAAAAGTAACATCGCACCTGAACTAACTCCAAGAAGACCAAGGAAAATAGTTACAGTCATTCTACCTTTATTTTGCTGTATATAAGGTTTAATCCAGTTACTCATCTCTATCCCCTCTCTTTCCTATGAAAATGTAATGCCTCATTCTTTAAAAGCTCTTCATACGTTCCACTTTCTATCATTTTCCCTTTATTTAAAATAAGAATATGATCCATCTGTTTCATCCAGTGAAGACGATGCGTTGCAAGAAATACTAACTTACCTTCAAACAGACGTAACATCGCTTGCTTTATTTCAAATTCAGTTTCTATATCAAGATGTGCCGTAGGCTCGTCTAATAAAATAATTGGCTTTTTACTTAAAAGTGCACGCGCCATAGCAACACGTTGTTCTTGCCCGCCACTAAGCATACGTCCACCTTCTCCAATTTTTTCGTACACCCCGTTCGGAAGCGATGTAACAAGTGAACGTAGACCAACTTCATTAATAACTCTTTCCACTTCTTCATCTGTTGTATTTGTTTCGTAAAAACAAATGTTATCTTTTAATGAAAGCGGGAAAATATAAGGTTGCTGCGGAATATAAGCAATATTCTTTTGCCACTCTTCACGAGTAGCCCCGTCAATTTCCACACCATTTACAATCATCTTTCCAGCTGAAGGAGTTAAAAATCCTGCTAATACGTCGATTAACGTTGATTTCCCTGCCCCACTTTCACCAATTACACCTATAGCGCCAGTGCCTTTCCAAGTAAAATCAATTCCCTCTAATATAGCTTTTTCAGATTCCTCACTCTTTACTTTTACATCTTGTAATTTCAAGTTACTAGTTGAATTCCATATTAAGTCTACTTTAGATTCTTTCTTTCCTATTTCTTTTTGTTGCTGTAAAATCTCTTCTATTTGCTCCATTGCAAGTTGTCCATCTAACGTAGCATGATAATTTGCTCCAACTTGTTTAATTGGCTGAAAATATTCCGGAGCTAAAATTAAAATTGTAAGGGCTGGCAGTAGTACAATTGTCCCATCTATTAAACGGATCCCTAATCCGACTGCCACAAATGCGATTGATAAACTCGTAAAGAAATCTAATGCAAAAGAAGAAAGAAAAGCAACTCGCAAAGTACGCATCGTTGCTTTTCTATATCTTTTACTTACTTTTTCAATCTTTCCTTCGTGCTGTTTACTTTTCCCTAAATACTTTAATGTTTCTAACCCTTTTAACGTATCTACAAAATGATTAGAAAGTACACGATATGTCTCATATTGACTATCCGCCATTTTCTGCGCTGCTAATCCGAGTAGAATCATAAATATAATTACGATAGGAATCGTTACAACTAAAATGATTCCAGACTCAATATCTAGCGTAAAAACATATAGTACAATTAGTCCTGGTACGATACTACTTCTTATCATTTTAGGAATTGTTAATTCAATATATGTTTTAAATTTCTCAATACCTTCTATCGATAAGGTAACCAGATGACCTGTTCCAGCAGTTTGAACATACCGTGGACCTAATGTGAAATACGCCTCTATTAATTGTTTTCGCAGTAGCGATCCTGTTTTTTCAGCGAAACGTTCCACTAATATTTGCGATACTCGAACTAGCATGTGACGTACTGCAAACGCGATTCCAAAATAAACCGTTTCATTTAACACAGATTGTACTGTTTCTCCTTGAAATAAAAACGTAATAGCCCTCGCTAAAAACACTGTTTGTGCAATAATACTAAAAGCTTCTAAAATGCTAATGATTGTTAACACTACATATAAAACTCGGCTACCAGGATACGACGGAAGTCCTCTTTTTCTTTTCATTAGTACTCCAAATCTTTATCTGACTTAACAGGTTGTCTAAACACATAGAAACTCCATATTTGACTTCCCAAAACAAATGGCAATATAGCAATCGAAAAATACGTCATCAGTTTTAGTGCATAATCTCCCGATGCTGCATTATAAATTGTTAAATCGTATATTGACCCTAATGAGCTAATTAAGACACGTGGGAACATGCCGGCAAACACACTCGCACTAAGTAAAACGATTGTTAAACTCGTCATAACGAAAGCCCAACCATCTCTTCTTCTTTTATTTAATAATGTTGAAGCACATAATGCTACAAAAGCTCCGATCGGAACCATAATCCACTCTGTACCATGACCAGTGAATATATCTGTTTTCCATAACCCTACACCGGCAAAAATTAGAAGTGCTATAATTGCAAGCGGTGCAATTTTCAACGCAGCAATACGTGCACGTTCTCTTAACTTACCAGTTGTACGTATAGTAAGGAATTGCAATCCGTGAACAATACATAGCAGAAGGAACATAACTCCTCCAAGTAATGCAAATGGATGTAGTAATTGTAAGAATCCACCTACAGCATTTTTCGTCTCATCAATTGGAATACCTACCATAAAGTTAGCAATGGCAACTCCCCAAAGGATAGGCGGTAGTAAACTTCCTAAAAACATACCCCAATCCCAAAAACCTTTCCATTTATGATTATCTATTTTCGCACGGAATTTAAAGGAAACACCTCTAATAATTAAAGCGAGAAGCATAAATACAAACGGAATGTAAAACCCGCTAAATAAAGTTGCATACCAGTGCGGGAATGCTGCGAACATAGCTCCACCTGCACAAACAAGCCATACTTCATTCGCGTGCCAAAATGGACCGATTGTATTTAAGTAAATTCTTTTCTCTAAATCGTTTTCCCCTAAAAACCTTGAAACTATACCTACACCGAAATCGAAACCTTCAAGTACAAAGAAGCCTACGAATAAAACTGCAATAATGATAAACCACAACTCATTAAGAGATAACATACTCATCCTCCTTATCAAATGGATCATGGCTTTGAGAATCCTGTTTCGCTTTCTTATTCTCATGTCCTTTAATAGTACGAACGAATAAGTAAATAGTAATTCCACCTATAATTAAATATAGTGATGTGAACGAAACTAAAGAGAATAATACTTCTCCGAACGTAACATTTGGAGATACAGCATCTTCCGTTTTCATAACACCGAAAACTACCCAAGGCTGACGTCCCATTTCAGTCATAATCCATCCTACTGTATTACCGATAAACGGTAATGCGATTGCATACACCATTAATTTTAAATACCAAGTTTTTTCAGCTAATCGATCTTTTCTTGATAAGAACCATCCGTACGCTCCTAGAAGAAGCATAAATGTTCCACTCATTACCATCGCTCTAAAACTCCAGAACATAGTGTGTACTGGTGGGATATAGTCTCCAGGCCCATATTTTTCTTCATATTGCTTTTGAATTTGATTCATCCCTTCTACTTGACCGCTAAATTTATCAAATGATAATAGACTTAGCATATAAGGGATTTGAATTTCAAACGAGTTTTCTTGCTTCTCAGCATCAATTTTCGCAAATACTGTAAATGGCGCTGGATCTTCACTCGTATTCCATAACGCTTCAGCTGCTGCCATTTTCATTGGATGTGTCTTAATTAATTGTTGCGCTTGCGCATGACCGAAGAATAATACTAGCGCAGTTGTAAGTGTTCCAACAATGATAGAAATGCGGAACGATTTTTTAAACACTTCAGTTTCTTGAGCTTTCGTTATTTTCCATGCACTCACACCTGCAATAAAGAATGCACCAGTTGCAATCGCCGCTGTAATTGTATGCGGGAATTGTACCCATAATTGTGGGTTTTGAATGATCGCTAAGAAATCATTCATTTGTGCACGTCCATCTGCTGCCATTTCATACCCTACCGGTGATTGCATAAATGCACTTGCAGTTAAAATCCAAAATGCTGATAACATTGTTCCAATTGAAAGGAGCCAAATACATAAAAGGTGAATGCGCTTCGGTAATTTATCCTCACCGAATACCCATAAACCTAAAAATGTAGACTCAATGAAAAACGCTAATAAACCTTCAATCGCAAGTGATGGACCAAACACATCACCTACAAAGCGTGAATAGGTTGACCAGTTCATACCAAACTGGAATTCTTGTAAAATACCAGTTACTACACCTACCGCAAAGTTAACAAGGAATATTTGTGTCCAAAACTTCGTCATCTTCTTATAAATTTCTTGTCCCTTTACTACATATAACGTTTGCATTAAAGCAATGATAAAAGCTAAACCAATAGACAGCGGAACAAAAAAGTAATGGAAAATCGTTGTTGATGCGAATTGTATTCGTGCCAATTCGAGCGTTTCCATACTACAATCACTTCCTTCATAATTTTTTATATCGTAATTTCAATTGAGTTGTATGAATAAAACAACTCAAATCTTAGAAATATAGAAAGATAAATTTGTTTATGTACTTTTAGAAAATATAAATTTTCAGTTTTCAAGATAATTACAAAAGAACTTTCTCATAAAATTTACCTTTTCACTATTTCAGTAGTGTTTTATCCGTTAATCGAATTGTATAATATACCTGCATAGTAAATTCAGCTGATTTTTGACGTATTATTGACATCATTTTGTCTGAAATATGTCTTTTGTCATTTTCTTGAATTAGATTTTTCTCATTAATAAAATGTATTTTTTTAATATAAGACTTACTTTCATATCAATAAAATAATCATTTCCCTCTTCATACACTTGACTTTCATGCGAAAAAATGTCCTCTGAACCAACGAAGAAATCAGTGAGTTTTTTGTCAAGAGGAAAATGTATTTTTAAAATTCAAACACAAAATAATGTTATTCAAAAATAGAAAATCCACTCCCACTTTCTAGACTAAAAATTCATTTTATTGTCATTTTTTCAAACTAAATTCATACATAAAAAATACCGAGAATCGATTAGACTCTCGGTATTTTTTAAATTATTTTGCTGTATGTTTTCTAATAGCCGGTAAAATCTCAGTAGCAATTAGTTCGATATTTTTCTCAATTTTATTAAGTGGTACACCACCAAAATCAATTTGTGCCATAAAACGTTGTTGTCCAAACAATTCATATTGATAAAGCATTTTTTCAATAATTTGTTGCGGGCTACCAACCATTAATGCATCACGATAATCTACTGCATTTGTAAATTGTTGTTTTGGATATCCACCACCGCGTAGTGTAAGCATACCAGCATTAATATGAGGATAGTATTCATTAAATGCATCTTGTGAATTTTTTGCTGTATAAAATAAACTCGTCGTTGCAACTGGTAAGCTTGCTGGATTAAATCCACTTTGCTCAGCAGCCTCACGATAAGCATCTACTGATCCTTTAAAGTTAATAGCTGGACCACCTAGTGTTGTTATCATCATTGGCACACCCGCACGTCCTGCTTTAATCGCACTAGCTGGTGGGCCACCAACTGCACGCCAAATTGGTAAGTTATTATTTTTTGCTCTTGGAATAACCGATGCATGTGCAAGCGGTGCTCTGAACTGTCCGTTCCAAGTTACATGTTCCTCTTTATTAATTTTCAATAAAAGTTCCATCTTCTCTTCAAATAATTCTTCATAATCATTCACGTCATAACCAAGTAAACTATATCCCCCAATACGAGATCCACGACCAGCCACGATTTCTGCACGTCCATTAGAAATCAAGTCAATTGTAGCAAAATCCTCATATACTCGTACCGGATCAGATGTACTTATTATCGTTGCTGAACTTGCAATTTTTATATTTTTCGTAGCTTGTGCAATAGCCCCTAAAATAACTGTATGAGCTTGCGTTGTAAAATGCGTTTGATGACTTTCACCGACAGCAAATACATCAAGTCCAGCTTCATCTGCTAACTTAGCTGTTTCAATTAATTCATGAATTCTTTGTCCCGCACTAATCTTCTCTCCGTTATGTGGATTTAAAACATGATCTCCAATTGAATATAATCCAAACTCCATTCCTTTACTTGTATCCATACGGTATTTTTCCATAGTTGCTCTCTCCTTTAATTAAGTCGTATTAATTTTATTCAACTAACCATCACTTGATTAGTTAATTGATGTTGTAAAAAAAATTACTCTTGCGGTAATTCTTTTTTTTCACTGTGCTTATGCACTTTCGTCATTAGCTCGTATAATATTTTCTGCTCTTCTTCATTTAATACATCATCAAAAAACGAAGATTGAAATGCAAGCTGCTCTGGCAATGCTTTTTCTAAAGCTGCTTCTCCTTGCTCTGTAAGACTAATTGTTTTCGTTTTCCAATCTTGTTTTCGTACTATATATCCTTCTTTTTCAAGACGAGTTAACATTCGAGAAATACCACCTTGTGTAACAGTTACCTTTTCAGCTAACTCCATTTGCGTTAGTGGTTGATACGTACGTATTTGTAAAAGCACATCAAATTGAGCAGTCGTTAAATCAAAACGTTTTAAAAACTCATTTGACATCTGATTACTTTGGTTCGTAAATCGTATTAAACGTAACCATATTAATGATCCTATCGTATTATCACGCATGTTTGGTCACTTCCTATCGTGAATCTTACTATCACTTTACTACGCAAGTGATAAAAAAGCAAGAGAAAAAGTGAAAAATATCTCATTAGAGTATTGCATAAATAACGATAAGAAAGAATTCATATTTAAATGAATTCTTTCTTATCGTTATTCTTAACTTTCCATTTCATTCATTACTATATTTAAAACTGCTACCGCTTTTGGCCAGCCAACATAAAAAGCCATATGTGTTATTAATGCAATCATTTCATGTTCTGCAATTCCATTTTGTTTGGCCAACTGCAAATGAAATGGTAATTGTTCTGTATTACCAAGACTGATTAATATCGAAACTGTACATAAACTTCTTTCTCTTAATGTTAAAGTGTCATCCCGCCACACTTCCTCGAACAATATCTCTTCACTATAATGAGCAAATGCAGGTGCCTTTTCTCTCATTTTCTCTTGAATACAATATTCAATGGATTCATTCATCGTTTCACTCCCCCTTCACTTTTACCAATTGTGCCATTCCTTGACCAAATGACCAATTTTCTGCAGATGTCTCATTTAGCGTAATAAAAATATCTGCACTTTTTATACTAGAACATTCAGAAACCTTCGAGGATATCGACTGATACAGATCACTTTTCTGTTTTATCGTTCTTCCCGGTCCACATGTAATAGAAACATACATCATATTATTTGTTCTCTTTTCTCCTCTTTCCAACAAATAATATGGATTATATAAAAAGTGATTTTGTTGATAAGGTAAAAACATTTGAAAAAAATCATTTTCAGGGATGTTAAAATGTTCAATTAATGAAAGATGAATACATTCACCTATCTTTTTGACCTCTTCTTTATTTAATTTATTTTCATGATAATAAACGTTCACAAAAGGCATATAGTTTCATTCCTTTTCTTAATTTAACATTCAACAAATTTTCATCGTGAAATGTGCAAAATCTCATATACTGTAACATCTTTATTCGTTACCATATTAGGCTTATCATTATAAAATCTGAATTGGCTATATCCCCATTTATCTGGATTATAAATGATTACATTTCCTAAACTCTTTTCTATGTTTTGTACATTCTCATTCATAGTGTTTAATTGAGTCCCTCTCAGTGAATTACTTTGAGAAATACTCCCTGTATACTCAACAGCATATCTACTTTTTTTAAAATCATCACTTAAATTAACAACTAATGGAACACCTATATTTATTTGTTGCCATCCAAAAGATTGTAAAATATTATCATAATACCCTTCAAAGATAAATTTTTTCATTCCTTCATGGCCATTCCAAACATATAAAGGTGCATAACAGTTATAGAAATTCCCGTCCTTACCTGCCTCATTAATTAAATACGCTTTAAAATTTAGTTCTTGAAAACCATCCGTTTTATATCCATTATCCTTTACCCTTTTTTTTATGATCTCCATATCATAATCCTTTGGCAAAATGACCTTATATTGCATTCCAATCATGTTTATCACTCACTTTCTATCTTATATACACAATCATAAACCGATGATTGAATACCGTAAAATAGGTATAAATTATGTTTGATATCATTTATAATGATACCGTATAAGGGGCTGTGATAAATGGAAATAAATGATCTTATTATATTCAAAACTGTAGCTCGTGAAGGTTCTATTAGTAAAGCTGCTAAAGAGTTAGGATATGTTCAGCCAAACGTAACTGAACGAATAAAAAAATTAGAACAAGAATTAGAAACACCTTTACTACATAGAGATAACAAAGGCGTTTCCTTATTACCTTCTGGTGACATTTTATTAAACTATACGAATCAAATATTAACTTTAGTAGAAGAAGCGAAAGATAAAATTAAAACGAGTGGTTCTTCTTATGTAATAGCGACGTCACAATCTATTTTGACCAATTATGTAAGTAAGCGTATTAAAGAAAATTTTAGGAATTATCAAATATATGTAGAAAATAGTAGTCATTTGCATAAATTACTACAACAACAAAAAGTTGATATGGTCATTACTTATGAGGATGATCCCAATGCTGCTTTTAAAAAAGTATTTACTACTTCCATTTATGTAGGCTTATTACAAGCGAAAGGAACGCCTATCATTGACTATTCAAAGGAACTCTTCTTCGTTAGTAATGACAAAAAGTGTCCTTTTAGAAATAAGACGATACAATTTCTAAAAGAAAATAATTTATCTCAACGTCAACTTCAACAATTAGATTCTTATTCGCTTATGGAAGAGTTCATTCAGGATGGTAAAGGAATAGCCTTTTTACCGATTAAAAATGATAACTTAGTGCCCGTTGAAGTTGTTCCAATTGAGAAATTAGCTATTCATTTTTTTACAAATCAAAACTCTTTAAAACAAATACCTAATGAATTATTTGAGTAGGATAATATCTTTAAACTAACTAATTACATACAACAATAAAAATCCCTCCTTTACGAATCTAAAAGAGGGATTTTTATATTCTATACAATTGATTTTTCACACATTTTGCTCCACTTTTGCACTTTTCTCCTTCTTATTCCGTTTCATATCCTTCAAACTTTTTACCGTTCCAACTAATCCTTTCGGGAAAACTAGCAATACGATAATGTATAATAACCCAAGAATAATCGTCCATCTTTCAAAAATTGGATACACTGTAGCTAATTCTGATAAATAGTATTTCAGTGATTCAATAATTCCTGCTCCAGCAATTGCTCCAATTAACGTTCCAACGCCTCCAATCATCGTCATCAATAATGCATTTAATGTCATTTCAATTGAAAATACAGTCGTATTTACAAAGCGTAGTGTGACAACAAATAAACCACCACTAATCGCAGCTACTACTCCTGCCACAATACTAGCAATAATTTTATAATGAAGAACTTTATATCCTAATGCTTCAACACGTTGTTCATTTTGTGAAATTGCCTTTAATACTTTTCCGATAGAAGATTTAGTAAAAAGACGTAACAGAATAAAAATAACAATTAAACATATAAGTGTTACATAATAAAAGGTAAAACGATCACGGAATAAGTCTGGTACACCAAATGTAAAACCATCCCCTCCGTGAGTAAGCCCACGCCATTTTTCAGCAAGTACGAAAAACAACTGTGAAATAGCAAGTGTTAACATTGCATAAAAATGGCTTTTCAGCCGTAAAGAAAGCAAACCAATTATATAACTAACAATTGCTGAAATGATAATTGCAGCTACTAGCCCTATTAAAAAATTCGTTATAGATACTCCTTGCCGATCAAATAAAAGCGCTACGCCATATGCTCCTATTCCAAAGAACATACAATGACCGAACGATACAATTCCTGTATATCCAAGCAATACATCAAAACTCATTGCAAAAATAGCAAAGATGAAGATTTGAGTGAACAAAATTAACAAGCTCCGTGAGTCATTTACGAATGGAAATACACTTAAACAAATGAGCATACATACTCCGAAGTATACTTTAATTCGATTTGATGTGCTGTTCACCATTTCACCCCTTTTCACCAACAAGTCCATTTGGCTTCACGATTAAGAAAAATAGTAACATTAACATATTGATTGCAAGTGATAAATCTGGTATAAAATACGCTGTAAAAGCACCAGCTAATCCGACAATTAATGAAGCGATTGCTGAACCTTGTACGCTTCCTAACCCTCCAATGATTACTACTATGAAAGCTAAAATTGCATATTGCATACCCATCTCAGCGAAAATAACTCCTGAATACGGTGCTAATAAGAATCCTCCCAACGCTGCCATCCCTGCTCCTAATAAAAAGACGAAAGAAAATATCGCTTTTACGTTAATACCTAACGCTTGAACCATCTCTTTATCCATTACACCTGCACGTATCATAAGACCTATCTTTGTTTTTTTGAGCAATAATAGTAAAGCAATGTAAATGATGATCCCAATTAAAATAACGAATAAACGATATTTAATTAATATAACGCCTCCAAATGTAAAACTTCCTTGTAGCCATAACGGTAATTTTGCACCAATTGGATTAGGTCCCCAAAATACTTTAATACATTCACTAAGTACAAGCATCCCTCCAAGCGTCACAAGAAGCTGGCGAACATGATTTCCATATACCGGTCTAATAAGGAATCTTTCTAAAATGAATCCAAGGAACATCCCCATAGCTATTGCCCCAATTAAAGCTAATACATAACTACCTGTCATATTAAATAGCCATACACCTGTAAACGCTCCCCACGCAAATAATCCACCATGTGCAAAGTTTAGAACGCTCATTAAACCGAAAATAAGTGAAAGACCTGACGCTAATAAAAAAATGAGCATCCCTGTTGAAATCCCATTTACAAATAAATTAATTAACACATCCATCCTTCTCACCTCGGATTCATGTTAAGAGATTCCTAAATATTTATGACACATTTCCTTATCCTCTTTTAATTCATGCATAAAACCGTTATGAACAATTTTTCCGTTATCCATAATATAAAAGTAATCACCAATTTGGCTAGCCATCATAAAGTTTTGTTCAACGAGTAAAACTGTTGTTTTCTCCTTCATTTTCAAAATGGCTATCATTAACTTTTCTATCATAATAGGGGACAAGCCTTTACTCGGTTCATCAATAAGTAATAAACCATCACTATTAATAAATGCTCTTGAAATTGCTAGCATTTGCTTTTGTCCTCCACTTAAGAGCCCACTTTTTTTGTGCCAAAACTGCTTTAGATCCGGAAATAATTCAAGCATCCATTCGACTTTCTCTTCCGCTTCTTCTCCCTTCCCTCTAGCAAGAGCGAATGTTTCTTCTACTGTCAGATCGTGAAAAATACCTTGATTTTCTGGTACATATCCTATTCCTTTTCTAGAAATTAAATGTGTAGATAGTCCATTTACTTGTGTATGATCATAATAAATTTCGCCATGTGCGATATGGTGAAATCCCATAACCGAACGTAATGTCGTAGTCTTTCCTGCACCATTTCTCCCAAACAATACAGTAATCGTCCCTTTCTCAACAGCAAAAGATACCCCTTGTAAAATATGAAACTGATCTAAATACGTCTCTATATTATTCACTTGTAATAGTGCCACTATATAATCCCCCTAAATAAGCACTTTGTACACGCTCATCTTTCATTATTTCTTCAGGCAAACCTTCAGCCAATAGCTCTCCATGAAATAAAACGATAAGATGGTCTGACAAACCTAGTACCATATCCATTTTGTGTTCAATCAGTACAATTGTACTCTCTGGATGTTTTTTTATATTTTCAATCACTTGCAAAATAGCCGGTACCTCTTCAACTGATATACCTGCCGTTGGCTCATCAAGTAGCAACACATCTGTTTTTAAAGCTAATAACATCGCAAGCTCTAATTTTCGTTTTTCCCCATGTGCTAAATCTTTCGCTAATACATGTTCTTTCTCCTGAAGTAATACTGTTTTTAAGAAACGTCTCGCCTCTCCAACTTGTTGCTTAAATTTTGCTGAACTCGGAAAAAAACTATAGTAATCTTGCACGAATGATTGAACACTTAATCGAACATTTTCAAGTACCGTTAACTCTGGGAATATATTTGTAAGTTGAAAAGAACGACCAATTCCTAATCGAGTTCGATCCGCAATTGATAACTTTGTAATCTCTTGTCCTTTAAAATATACTTCACCCTTTGTTGGAGAAATTTGCCCACTTAGTAAATTAAATAACGTTGTCTTTCCTGCACCGTTTGGTCCAATAATGGAAATGAGCTTCCCTTTTTGTACTGTTACATTCACATCCTTAATAACATGATGTTCACCAAAAGATACGCTTAGATTTTTCGTTTCAAGCAAATGTGTCACGAAATCCCTCCCTTTAAAGCTTTAAGTATGAAAGAAATACGTATAAAGAGGGTTTCGCCTCTTTATACAAAAACAACAGAAAATTCAGTCTATTTATTTTGAACTGGTGGTTCTGTCTCTTTCATCGTTAATTCACGCTCTAATACTGGCACCGGATAGTCTACACCATCTTGCTTTTTCAATGTGATAGAATACAATGTCTGCATCGCTTGATGATCCTTTTCTCTAAACTTCATCTTTCCTTTCGGTGTATCAAATTCCATTCCTTCCATTTTCTTAATTAATGTATCTACATCTGTATCACCTTTTGTTTTCTTTAAAGCTTCTACAATTGAAATTGCCGCTGACATTCCTCCTGCTGTAAATAAATCTGGCACCGCACCATTAAATCGTTTTTTATGTTCTTCCACTAACCAATCATTCACCTTATTTTTCGGGAGTGTATGATAATAAACAGAAAAACCTTGCATTCCTACTAACGCATCCATCGTTTTTAATGCCGGTATATCTGGTGCACCGGTAGAAATTTTAATACCTTGCGCTTCCACATTCATATCTTTTAACTGTTTCCAAGGTGAGTTTGCCCCTGCCCAAACGATAAATAAATAATCTGGTTTTGAGCTAATGATATTTTGAATATTTGCAGTGAAGTCAGTCGAATTTGTATCTGCGTATTGCTCGTTTACAATATTTGCCTCTAATTTCTTCGCTCCAGCTTTAAATGCCGCAATTCCTTCACGGCCAAATGCATTATCCGGGGCAAACGTCGCAATCTTTACATCTTTTTTTGCAATTGCAGCTGCTCCTGCAATCGCATCTTGCGAAGAGCTTCTTCCTGTTCTAAAAACATACTTATTCCAATTCTTTCCGGTAATACTATCAGCAACTGCCGGTTCTACGACCATTATTTTTTCATATTCTTCAGCTAATGGTAAAACTGCTAATGTATCACTTGAACTAGACGATCCGACTAAAAAATCGACTTTCTCTTCTTCTAATAACTTCGTAGCTTTTTTAACCGCTACCTCTGCTCTCGTTTCCGTATCTTCTACAACAAACTTAATCTTCTTCCCTTCCACTTTCCCAGTGCCGCCCGTGGCATAGTCTAACCCTAATTCAAATCCGTTCACTGTTTGTTTTCCATATGATTCTAATGGACCTGTTAATGAAGCAAGAACTCCTACCTTAATCGTCTTTTCATCCTCTGTACTTGTTTTCTTTCCTGCACAAGCTGTCGTTATTAATAACGAACCTAAAACACAACCAGTAGCCATCATTCTTAGCCATTTACGTTTTTTCATCGACATTGTGATCCTCCCCATACTTTTCTTTCTGATAGAGTCAAACACGCCAAAGTTATCCACCCGTAATTATGACTTTTCCTCTGAATCATACAAACAAATCTGTTAAAAAAATTTAATGAAGTACCTTTACATTCGCCGCCATTTTCCAAATACCTCCATTCCCTATATATTTATCTAGCATTTTTCACCACCTAATTACAGTCGCTGCCCACGTATACCCAGTCCCTGCACTAACTACTACTGCAATATCTCCAGGCTGTAATTTTCCCTGTTCATTTGCAAAGTGAAGACCAATACAAGGATCAAGCGCTGACATATGTCCATAATGATCTAAATATACAACTTGTTCTTCTTCTAGCCCTAGCCCCTGTATCAATTCTATTAACATAGAACGTTTTGTATGCAGTGGTAACAATACTTTAATATCTTTTGGAGTTAACGCACTTTTTCTTAACGCCTCCCTTATAACCTTGTCAAAATTAGGGATTGAAACCCGGTCCAGACGTTCTTTCATACTATTAGGATCTATTACATCAATATAATGTTGTCGATTCTCAACTGTATCATAGCTCGCAACCTGCTTTGATCCACCTGCTGGAATACGTACATCTTCATGAAATGAACCATCTGTTATAATCGCACTTCCTAATATTTCACCGTTGCTAGCTTCTTTTTTTACTAAAGCTGCGCTTCCGCCATCAGCGAAATTAAACATAAAACGTGAGCGTGGATTATCATAATCTACAATTTGAGATTCTTTACATCCACCTACTAATAATATATTTTCAATTGAGTTATCAGAGTAGAGCATATCTTTTGCAACTTTGAGAGCGATTGGAAAGCAAGAACTAACATTCATAATTTCAAAAGCATAAGCATTTTTCAATCCAAGTTCATGCTGAATTTTGGGGGCACTTGACCATACGTGGTAATCTTTATGTGGGCTACCAAAATAAATGACTACATCAATAGATTGAGGGTCTACTTGTAATAAAATTGGCTTTGCAGCAGCAATAGCTAAATCTGATGCGTGCATCGTTTTGTCTGCGACATGTTTTTCATATAAACCAAACTTTTCTATAATGATTTTCTCAGGGATGCCTGTTTTCTTAGATAGATCTGCAGCAGTCTCTACGTCTTTTGGGAAGAAAACACCAGTCGTTTCAACCCCAATATTCATTAGACTACCCCTCCTTCTTTTGGCACCATCATAGTCGCTACACCTGTTAATACTAAATCTCCTTTTTGATTATGACATTCAGTTAACAATTTCAAAACTCTCTTTTCTATCATAAATTCTTGCACTGTAGCTGTGGCTGTAATTGTATCTCCTATAAAAACTGGTGCTGTAAATTTAATAGTTTGTTCCATATAAACGGATCCTTTTCCAGGTAAATGAATCCCAAGCAATTGTGATAATAGACTAGAAGTTAGTAAACCATGTGCTATTCTTTGATTAAATCTAGTTTGTTTCGCATACTCATGATCAATATAGATTGGATTAAAATCCCCACTCAAATCTGCAAATAATACAAAATCTGTTTCTGTTATCGTTTTACTACATGATGCCTGTTGACCAGTGATATATACCGTCATCTCTTCACCTGCTTTTCAATTGATTTGCTAATTGTACTTTTTGAATTTTACCAGTTGCATTTTTAGGCAATTCCTCTAGAAACACAATTTCTTTCGGTATCTTATATTTTGCTAGAAACAAACGACAATGTTCAATGACTTCTTTTTCAGTTAATTCACTGCTACTCTTTTTCACAATAAAGGCGATTGGAATCTCCCCCCACTTTCCATGTTGCCTGCCAACGACCGCTACCTCATATACCTCCGAAATCTTATTAATGACCTGCTCTACTTCAAGTGGATAAATATTTTAACCACCGGAAATTATCATTTCTTTTTTTCTACCTACAATGTATACAAAACCATCTTCATCAACTCTAGCTAAATCTCCCGTATATAACCAACCATCTTGAATCGCTTCTTTTGTTGCATCTGGCCGATTCCAATACTCTTTCATTACATTTGGCCCTCTTATAAGTAACTCTCCAACTTCACCGATTTCAACCTTATTTTTGTTTTCATCAATAAGTAAATAATCACAAAACAGAACAGGTTTTCCAATTGAACCTACTTTACATCTTGCATCTTCTTCTGAAAGCATAAACACGGTTGGTGATGTTTCAGTCATGCCAAAGCCTTGACCAAATAGAAATCCTCTATCTATAAATTCTCTCATCAACTCTTCTGGACATGGAGCACCACCGTTATAAAACCACCGAACAGATTGTAAATTTGTAGTTTCAAACTTTGGACAATTCATTAATGCTTGATGAATTGTAGGTACTCCCATCACTACAGTCACTTTATGTTTTTCTATCATCGAAAGAGCTGTGGTTGGTTCGAATTTCCTTGGAATAATGATTACGCCACCTGCAAATAAAGTTGGAAATGCAAATAAACCAATCCCACCAATATGAAATAAAGGTAATAATACAATGGAGCGGTCGTGCATAGTTAAGTCAATTGCAAATGTATTGTTAAGTGCATTCCAAAACATATTTTCTTGTGTAAGTACGGCTCCTTTCGGTTTTCCTGTTGTACCTGATGTATAACATATAATAAAGGATACGCTTTTATTTACCTCTTCAAAGTTGTCACTTTTTCTATCTTCTATTTCTTTTAAACTTGTAATCGAAATAACGTTTTGTACATAAGATACCTTCTGCATTGACAGTGCCATATATTGAAATGTTTCTTCTACAAATAAAACTGTAGTTCCACTATCCTTTAGCTGAAAGATAAGTTCATTTTCAGTTAACCGTATATTAAGTGGAACAGCAATACATTCTACTTTTGCTATAGCAAACAAAAGTACAATATATTCCAAGCTGTTTTGTGATAAAATAGCTATCCTTTCTCCTTTTTGCACATTTAAGTCGTAAATTAAATAGGCTGCTACTTTACTTACATACTCATGTAACTGTTTATATGTCATTTCCTCCTCTTCTGTAATAATGGCAATGCGATCTGAATGTAAATAGGACCGTTTTTCAATCCAATAAGCAATGCCTTGCATATTTCCTCCACTCCCTTATCTCTTTCTCAATCCTTCAAATATTAATGACATCGCTGCTTCAAATACATCTTCCGGAACATCTTTCTCTTCCCAATAACCCCATCGCATTCCTAGAAATTGCCCAATGGACATAAGACAATACGCAATTGTTTCTTTATCAAGTTGTTTAAACTCTCCCGCTTCCATACCAGCCGATAAACTTTTTAAAAATCCATTTGCGAGCTTTACATAGTACCATCTATATAAGTTATCATCAACAACTACTGCCTGTTGTACAATGTTATATAGATTAGGTCGATCTTTTACCCACCGAAAAAAAGCCTGAAAACCTCTTCTTTGTGCCTCTTCATAACTTGATATTCCCTTCATTTCTTCTTTAATAATTAAGCGTAACTCTCGGTTCAATCTGCGAATCAATTCATCAAATATATCTTTTTTAGATGGAAAGTAATTATAGAAAGTTCCGTGCGCTACCTTTGCTTCTTGTGTAATATTCACGATAGAAGCCTCGTAATATCCCTTACTACCAAACACCTCTTCTGCAGCACACAATAATTTCTCTCTCGTTTCTAACCCTTTTGTTGTTAGGTTTTTTACATCCATTATTATTTTTTCTGACACCTGAATCACCTCTTAGATTTGATTCTAGATATATTTCTGAATTTTACAATTATTATCGTTAGACAAAATCTGCAAGTGTTTTTCTACATACAAAAAGGCCTAACTTAAAAATAAGTTAGGCCTTTCATCTTAATTAGAATTATTTTCTATTTTCTCTAACCCTTCAGTCAATTGTTTCTTATCTAGCCCTTCCCCTATTACTACTAAGTTCGTCGGGAAACCGAAGTCTTGTTCCAGTAAAGTTGGTACCCCAAATGAATATTGGAATAAGTGAGGGTATTTATCTCCATGGAATTTCACAAATCCTTTTACACGATAAATACTGTCTGGTAAATTTGAAAGCCATTCATATAAATTGTCTTGATCAATCGATTTCGTAAATTGATACGTCATCGTTTGTATATGTAAATGCTGTTTTACATGTAGTGTCTCATGTTCCACGTCATTCGTAAATTCAGCTTCTTCTATGTCTTCTAAAGATATATTACAATATTTTGTTTCAAACAATTTCGCATGATTATTTATCACTTTCACTTCTTCTATTACTTTGTTCTTATCCTCATCTGTTAGTAAATCTGATTTATTAATTAAAATGTGGCTACCAAACTTCAGTTGCTCATGCAATAATTGCTGAACGTTTGCACTTAATACACTTCGGTTTAACCACCTTACTGCATCTAATACAACGACAATTGATTTCACTTCTAAGAAAGGTGCTAAAATTGGTGATACACATGCATCTAGCACTTCAATTGGATGTGCAACACCTGTCGTTTCAATATAAATGACATCTGGTCTTTCTTGCTGATATAACGAATGCAATTGTATTTCAAGCTCTTCTTTTAGCGTACAACAAATACATCCTTTCAGAAGTTCTCTTAAAACATTCTCTTTTCCAATAATATCTGTATCTACCGAGTATTCACCAATTTCATTCATTAATACTGCAACTTTTCTATTCTTCTTTTTCTCCGCTAACAATAAATTTTGTAATAATGTTGATTTTCCACTACCTAAAAAGCCACCTAATATATGAATTTCTACTTTATTCATGTGATCGACCATCCATTTCTTTATTTCAAGCGTATTCAAAGCGTAATAATTACGATTTATATTTATTATTTTATTAAAAGAATAGTCATTTGTAAATATATCTTCACTGTTCATTTACATCATACGCAACTCTAATTCCAGACTCTATTGCTCCTTGCATCCATCCATGTGTTAATGTCGTATGCTCTCCTGCAAAGTGTACTTTTCCAGATGGTGGTGTAATATATGGAAATAACTCGAGCTCTTGACCTGGTTCAAAAGCTGTAAATGCGCCGCAAGAATACGGATTTTTACTCCAGCTAAAAGATGTTCCAGTAACAAACTCACTATAGACGATGTCACCATATATTTCCGCTAAATTTTTTAATGCGTAACGAATACGATCTCTTTGCGAGAGACTATCCCATGTTAATGCCTCATCTGCCCACGTATAACTCGCTAAAACAATGGCTGCACCTGGTGTATGAATGCCATAACTCGGATAATATGTAAATCGTATAGGTAAATCTGTAATCGATTTACCTCCACATTGTCCCGCTTTCTCCCAAAATCTACTTTTAAACTCTATCGCAATTTTAGTTGCAGCAATATAATTTAACTCACGAATTGCTCGTCTTTTAAAATAAGAGAATAAATGATATGGCTGAATTTCTACAAATCGTAATGTTGAAAACGGAATTGTAATAATAGCACTATCACTTGTTATTGTAAATTGTTCTAACGTTTGCTCATGATTTCCTTGTAGCATTACTTTATTATCTTCTTGTATGATTTTCTCTACTTTATACGACATAAAAAGATTATCTTTTAACTCCGGTAAAAATGAATTTGGTAATGCATCCATCCCGCCCGTTATCTCGTAATATTTTGTCGTTGAGGTAAAAAAGATCATTTCACGTAGTACTTCAATTAAAGACATTCCCATATATGCTTCCATATCAAGAAGTACACCGATCATATCGATTGCTCCGTCTGAATAATACTCAATTAAAAATGAGCCGAGCGAATATGCTTTATACTTTTTTTCAACGATAATCCAGTTTTTATGAGGATCTTTTTTTATAAAGTTTAGTATTGGTTCTAATACTAGTAACATTAACTCTTCTGCCGTTTTTCCTTTTTCTTTCTCTAAAATGGGATATCCAAGTATAGTTGGATTATTTTCGAATATGCTCAATCTCGTTTTAATATTATTCGTATAAATAATATCTGAAGTGGTTTTATTTATAAACAGATTTAACGGTAATTTAAATTTACGAATGTAAGCTAAAGTTAACTCGTGTGTTCCAGGAATTCGCATCGGCCCTGCATTAAAATATAAACCTCTGCTAAACGGTTCACGCATCGTATATATTCTTCCGCCTATTCGGCTATTCGCTTCTAAAATTGTTATGTTATGACCTGCTTCTTTCAATAACGATGCTGCAACTAATCCCGAAATCCCTGCACCAGCAATAACAACCTGCTTTGGGTTATTCGTTTTAACGAGCCCCACATTAATAATATGAAGCATTCTTTCCATCATTAATGGCTGCATCATGCCTTTTTCCCCTTCAATAAAGGATTTTATTGCATTATATTCAGTTAACTTACTTCCTATGTTTCATGCAAAAAATTGCACGGATACATTTTCAATTACTTGAATATCTTTTATAAAATGTAATAAACTAGATATGACTCTATAGAAGTAAGACGTATTATCTTACATAATAAAATCAATGAAATTGCGAGGAATTTTGAAATGAAAAAAGGTATTAACCGAGTTGTATTAGTAGGAACAGGAGCGGTTGGATGTAGTTATGCTTACTGCATGATTAACCAAGCTGTAGCTGAAGAGTTTGTTTTAGTTGATGTAAACGAGGCAAAAGCTGAAGGAGAAGCGATGGATTTAAGTCATGCTGTTCCTTTTGCACCAGCTCCAACTAGAGTATGGAAAGGTAGCTACGAAGATTGTAAAGATGCGGATCTTGTAGTCATTACGGCTGGATTACCACAAAAGCCAGGTGAAACACGTTTAGATTTAGTTGAGAAAAACGCAAAAATCTTTAAACAAATCGTTCGCAGTATTATGGATAGCGGGTTTGATGGCATCTTCTTAATCGCAACTAACCCTGTCGATATTTTAACTTACGTAACTTGGAAAGAATCTGGTTTACCGAAAGAACGTGTAATCGGTTCTGGTACAACACTTGATTCTGCTCGTTTCCGCTATATGTTAGGTGAGTACTTCAATATTGGTCCACACAACATTCATGCTTATATTATCGGAGAACATGGTGATACAGAACTTCCTGTTTGGAGTCACGTATCAGTCGGTATTCAAAAACTACAAACGCTTCTTGATAAAGACAACACATACACACAAGAAGATTTAGACAAAATCTTCATAAACGTTCGTGATGCAGCTTACCATATTATTGAGCGAAAAGGTGCAACTTACTACGGTATCGGTATGTCACTTCTACGTGTTACTAAGGCTATTTTAAACGATGAAAATAGTGTATTAACTGTTTCGGCATATTTAGAAGGTCAATACGGTCAAAAAGATGTTTATATCGGTGTCCCTGCTGTTTTAAATCGCGGCGGTGTTCGTGAAATTTTAGAAGTAGAATTATGTGAAGAAGAAGAATTAAAATTCGATCACTCTGTTCAAGTATTGAAAGAAACAATGGCCCCAGTTCTTTAATATGTATAATAAAAAAGCAATCCAATTTATTTTGGATTGCTTTTTTTGTTTATTTTCTATTCTTTAATCGTTTCCTCATTATTTACATTCAGTACATCTAGTAAGAAGATGAAGATTGGTATCCCGATTATAAGCCCCCATATTCCAAGGAAATGCTCTGAAAAGATGAGAATCATAAATGTATAAAAGATTGGTAAATTCGTTTTCGCAGACATAAACTTCGGGTTTAAAAAATAACTTTCAAGAGCATGGATTACTGTAATGAACACAAGTATGTATACAACGTACATAACTCCGCCTACGTTATAAGCAATAATACATAGCGGGAACAAGGAAATGATTACACCGGCAACAGGAATCAATCCTAGTAAGAAAATCATGACAGCCAATACGAGAAGCTGTGGAAATCCTAAAACCATTAATGCAATGACAGTAAGAATACAATTGACAACTGCAATTAAAAACTGGGCTTCAATTACTTTACCGAATGATCTTGCAAATCTTTCACCAAAATATGCAATCTCCTCATAGAAAACCTTCAGACTACTATCTTTAAATTTCGAAGTAAATGATATGATGCGTTCTTTTTCTAACAAGAAAAATAAACTTAAAATAAGAGAGAGTAGTATTTGCAAACTGACTTTTCCTATATTTGCAATCGATTGATAGATGACATCTACACCTTGTTCTATATATTTTGATACTTCCATTCCATTAATTGTTGAAAGTGCATATTTAATGATCTCATTATCAGGTGGATTTTGAAAAAACAGTCTAAACTGATAGATCAATTGGGAAATTTGTATCGTTAGCACAGGTAAATATTTATATAATGTTGTGCCGATAAAAGTAACTAATATGATATACAAACATGCGATAACAATTTTCCGATTCACTTTCAATTTCTTTGAAATAAAACGTTGAAACCGATCCATTAAAAATGTCAGTATGAACGTAATTAATATTAAATTGATCATACTTTTTAAGCAATATAATACAAGCGCTACTATTATTAAAACGAGAAAACGTTGGAACCCTCTACTTCGAAAGAAATTTTTCACTTCATTCATTAAGATTTAACCTCCTCCTTCAATGGATGGAAATTGAATATATTACATTTTATGAACTTCTATAGACAATCTTTCTTACTAATTAAGAAGAATCCTTTTTTTCTTTTTATATTGTTAGATTCTTTTTGTATTAGCCCATCAACAAATCAATACCTCCCGCAATAGACAACGTTACCTTTACCCACTTCTTCATGTTGTTTCCTCCACTCTAAAAGTTGCTCAATTGTATTGAAAAAGAGAGTTATCCTTATAACTCTCTTTAATTAAAATGCTAAATGAAAAAAGGAAAAATTTCATTACTTCTTTTTTTGCATTTGCTTCACTAATAATTCCTTCACTTGATTATACGTTAATCCTGAATCCTTATTTAAACGTTTTACTTCCTCAACGTCAGTACCTACTACTGTATATTTTTTCTCATCATTCATTTTTCCACTTCCTTTTCTATTGCATTATTTTTAATATTTTTTCCCTAAACCCTTATAAATTAATACAAATAAGGAAACTGTCCGAAATTCGACACCTAAGGGCAATTACGTAAGAGGAAACGATAAAAAAATGTCGAATGTATATACTTGTTGAATATAAAGGCTTGGAGGGTATATTTTGAAAACATATGATTTTAAACATAACAGTCCAACATTAGAAGAGTACAAATATTTGTGTGATTCTGTTGGATGGACTGATTATATGAATTTTGAGGTAGCAAATATTTCACTGAAGAATTCTATTCACTGCATCACAGTGAAAGATAATGAACAAATAATCGGCATGGGGAGAATTGTTGGTGATGGATCTATCTATTTCTATATTCAAGATATAGTAGTTCATCCAAACTACCAGAAACATGGTATTGGAAAAGAAATCATGCATCATTTAGTTTCATACTTACATGAGAATGCCCCTGATAAGGCGTTTGTCGGTTTGTTTGCATCAGAAGGTAAAGAATCGTTCTATGAGAAATTTGATTTTAAGGATTACTCACCAAACATGACGGGGATGTTTACGGTCATTTCAAAATAATAAACATAATAGATTTTTAATTGTAAGGGAAGAATTATATTTATATGAATGTAATCGCTCTTGCAGTAAGCGTTTATTACATACGAAAGGAGAGTACATATATGGCTGTACTCTCCTTTTATTTCACTCTTTATATATTAAATTTCTTAATAAAATTTCACTACATCTTCAGTAGGTAAAAATGTTCTTTCTCCTGGTTGTTCATTTGGCTCACCAAATGGCATTTGTCCTACTAAGTTCCACTCTGCTGGAATGTTCCAAGTTTCTTTCACTTCAGCATCTACGATTGGATTGTAGTGTTGCAGAGATGCGCCAATTCCTTCAGCTGATAATAACATCCATACTGTATGTTGTAACATTGCATTTCCTTGATGAGACCAGAATGGGAACTGATCTTTATATAATGGTGCATTTTCTTGCATTTTTTCTACTGTTGCTTGATCTTCAAAGAATAACACAGTCCCAACACCTGCATGGAAACCTTTTAATCTTTCTACAGTCGCTTCAAAGTTTTCTGCTGGTACGCGGGCTCTTAATGTTTCTTTAACAATATCCCAAAACTTTTCATGCTCTCCATCCATTAATACAACCATTCGGCCACTTTGCATATTGAAAGATGTTGGTGCGTGTAAAGCTGTTTTTAAAACTTCTTCAATTCTTTCTTTCGTAATTGCATCGTTTTTTGTTACTTTACGAATGGAACGACGGTTCACGATTGCTTCTTTTAAGTTTGTTGTAGTTGCTGACATGTTCATTCCTCCAAATATTTGTTTTATAATTTATTTTGTTATTTCATAACAAGCGAATTAGCAATATCCATCTGTATTACACTGCATACCTTCAAATGAATTTGTTTTTTCCTTTTCAATTTCTTTATCAATTACTCTTTGTAGCGTTTCTTTACTAGCAAGTCCTTGAATGACTTCATCTCCAATCATGACAGTTGGAACAGCCATAATATTCGCTTCATCATATGCGTGCTGAATTGCTTCTTCATGCTTTTCTTTATATTTACGAGTTACTAAAGCATCTTTAAATTCGGCTTCAGGAAGACCTACTTCTACTGCTAATTTTGTTAAAACATCAATATCTTCAATGTTTTGCTCTTCTTGGAAAAATGCTGTGAATACGCGGTGATGATACTCATTTCCAAGTCCACGTTCTTTCGCAAATTGACATCCTTCAAAAGCTAAATGTGTATATGGATGCGGAGAAACACGCGGCAAACGCATATCGATTCCTAACTTCTTCGCAGTTGGAAGAATGAAAGCATCCCATGAGCCTAATTTTTCTGGCTCATTCCATGGATCTATTTTTGAATATGGGCTTGGACGTAATTCAAATGGCATCCATTCAATTTCTACATCTTTCTCTTTCGCTACTTCATCTAATGGACCTTTTGCTAAAAAACAAAATGGACATATAAAATCTGAGTATACTTTCATTTTTACAGTCATAACTTTTACACCTTACCTTCATAGTTGTAATCAAGATAGTTACATTAATAATAAAAAAATATAAATATGATTTAAGCATTCATTTTTTCTTGCAAAGTTTCAAACAACTGCCCCATCGTAATATTTCTCAAAACTTCCTCCATCGCAGATTGCGCTTGTATTAATATAACTTCTAATACGGCTTGAATATTCGCTCCAATTGGACAATCTGGATTTGGTTGCTCGTGAATATGAAATAGCTTGTCTTCTTCCACTACATTCACTGCATGATACACATCTAACAATGTGATTTCATGTAAATTCTTTAATAACCCCGCACCACCTGGACCGCGATTTACATATACAAAACCCGCTTGTTTCAAGTACGACATCATTTTGCGAATGACTACTGGATTTGTGTTTACACTTTCAGCCATATAGTCTGAAGTACAAAGTGAAGATGGATTGTTTTTCAAAATAGATAAAATATGAACAGCTATAGAAAAGCGGCTACTAATTTTCATCGTGATCATCACCTCGATGTAATCATTATAGTTACAACGAATGGATAAGTCAATCCTTTTCATAGATTTTTTATAAGCAAATTAAAAAGTGTCCCATTAATATATATGAGACACCTCTTTTTACTCTGCAAATAGCGCTTGAAACTCTTCTATAAATAGCTGCACAGCGATTGAAGAATCCTTTAATGAAGGAACAGCTAAAGCAATTTCTCTCCATACTTGTGGTTCCAATTCTCTCGTTTGCACATTCTGTGGTAAATTCGTTAAAGATAATTCAGCTAATATTGCAATACCTAGCCCTTCTTGAATCATATTTAAAGCTGTAGTAACGGTTGATATTACATACTCAACCCGAATTGGTACGTTAGCTTGTTTAAACATATCGATAATGGGTGGTTCATATCCGCCCTTACATAATATGATTGGTTCATTCTCTAAATCACTAATTGTAATAGAGTCCTTCTTACAAAGAGGATGATTATCTCTTAAGATAACAACCATTTTCCCCTTCGTTAACGGAACAATCTCCATCTCTTTATTAGGTAAAATAACAATTCCTATATCAACAACCCTCGATACTAACCAATCTTCAACTTCTTGAATCGTTCCTTCACAAAGAACGACCTCTAAGTTCGGATACTTCTCCTTAAAATGGTTTATCATTTTCGGTAAGAAATGTGCAGAAGCACTCGGAAAACTCCCAATTCGAATCGTCCCCACTTCGTGCCCTTTCTCCATCGCAACTTCTTGTTCAATCTTCTCTACACCGTTCAAAATCTCTCTAATATGTACAAGAATTCTGTTTCCTACATCCGTAACGATTAGCCCTTTTCGTTTATCACGTATAAGAATAGTAACTCCTAACTCTGACTCAATACTTGAAATGGCATGACTGACTGCTGGCTGCGTCATATTTAACACCCGAGCCGCCTTCGTAAAACTACTTAACTCAACAGTTTTTATTAATACTTGCAGTTGTGTAATGGTCATAACTAATCACTTATACTCCTTATAAAAAAGATTCATTTTATTTATTACAGTCGATATCATATCATAGTGAAATGAATAACAACAAGGAGGTCTTACCGTGACACAGCTTTCTCGAACTAAGACGGCCATCATCCTTACCTTTCTCGTTTTCATGTGGGGAATCAATTGGCCTTTATCTAAGTTTGCCCTGCATTATACACCACCCGTTTTATTTGCAGGCGTTCGAACTTTAATTGGAGGATTCATTTTACTCCTGTTCGCATTACCGAAATACAAAGAGTTACACTTAAAAGAAACTTGGCATTTATACGTTATTTCTTCTTTACTTAACATCATTATATTTTACGGATTACAAACTGTAGGTCTTCAATATATGCCTGCTGGATTATTTTCCGCCATTGTATTTCTACAACCTGTTTTACTAGGTATTTTCTCATGGATTTGGCTTGAAGAATCTATGTACGGCTTAAAAATTTTCGGGCTTGTTCTCGGATTTATTGGCGTAGGTGTGATTAGCTCTAGTAGTTTAACGGGACATATTTCTATTATCGGAATCCTTCTCGCATTAGGATGCGCGATTGGCTGGGCACTTGGCACAGTATTTATTAAGAAGACTGGTCACCGTGTTAATGCTATTTGGATGGTAACACTGCAGCTTATTATTGGCGGATTCTGCTTAATTGGATTTGGATCAGAGTTTGAAAGCTGGTCTAGTATCGCTTGGAGTATACCATTTGTTAGCGTACTACTCTTTATTTCATTCTTTGTTATTGCAATGGGATGGCTTGCATACTTTACTCTTGTTGGAGCTGGTGAAGCAAGTAAAGTTGGGGCTTATACATTTCTTATTCCACTAATCGCTATTATTGTAAGCTCAATTTTCTTACATGAAGCCATTACGATTAGCTTATTCATCGGACTATTATTTATTGTGGTGAGTATTTGGTTCGTAAATATAAAGCCGAAAACACTTGCTGTAAGGCAACAGGTTGAAGTGAAATAAATATGGGAAAGAGCCTACTGTTTGTAGGCTCTTTTTCATCCTTTTATCAGTACAGTTACGGAGAATTTTATTAAAAGGAAATTTTTTCTTTTTTATTGTATGATGATACTTAAGTAGTAAGAATGTTATTTCTACTATACATGGATGAACTAACAATCTAATCATAAGGGGGAATTATATGGTTTTACAGTATAAAGAATTTGGAGATTCAAGCTCTCCACTTATGGTTTTTATTCATGGGGGTGGAGTCAGTGGATGGATGTGGGACAAACAAATTAAACATTTTACAAACTTTCACTGCCTTGTTCCTGATTTACCCGAGCAAGGAAAAAACAGAAGTAACGATCATTTCTCAATAAACTTTAGTGCTGAAAAAATCATTGAACTAATTGAAGAAAAAGGACAAAGTAAAACTGTAATAGTAATTGGTTTTTCGTTAGGCGCGCAAGTATTAATTGCCATGCTCAGCATGAAACCAAACTTAATTCAATATGCTATGGTAAATAGCGCATTAGTTAAGCCAATTCCTTTCGCTAAAACATTATTAAGCTCCCTTAGCTTAACCTACTTCCTAGTAAATAGTAAGACATTTTCCAAAATACAAGCAAAATCAATGTACATAGATGAAACACAATTTGATAACTATTATCATGACAGTTGTCAAATAAGTAAAAATACATTTGTAAGGATATCAGAAGAAAATATGTCGTTTACAATACCAAAAGGTTTCAAGGATGCTAGTAGTAATATATTAGTAACTGTTGGAGACAAAGAAAAAAGAATTATGAAAGACTCGATGAATGAAATCCTTGAAAGTAATACGAATTGTACAGGTATTATCATTCCTGAAATTGGTCATGGAATCTCTTTGGCAAATCCTATACTATTTAATACTTTAATTGAAAACTGGCTCGAACATGATATTTTGCCGGAAGACTTAATAATCGTCAATTAATTTCCATGCATTAATAAATTTCGTTATATAGTGACTATAATAGTGCCACTATCCTCATTCTTACTAATCCATAGACGTAATAAAAAAGGTCTCATTATTTACGACGAGACCTTTCAATCTTGCTTATCTTTTACGGCGCACTACAAAAACACACGCCCCTACCGACGATACAATCGCCAAAATAGATAGGGCAATTGCTATCAATTGCATATTACTAGTACCTTCATTCTTTTCTACATTAGACACTTCACCATGTTCTCCTGTTAATGACGTACCTTTTGCAATTGTAGTAAGTGAATGTGGTTTTTCAGCTTTTTCATCGCCTGTCCATTCAACAATTTGTCCGTCTTTATATTGTTGATATGCATCCCAAGCTATTTTTTGTTCTTTATCCGGATTTTTAGCGACGAAAGTAAATCGCTGGAACTGACCAGGTAAAATCCCTTCTCCCGTTGCTTCCCATAATACAGTTTTCACTTTTCCAGTGTTATCTTTTTGCTCTTCCACTTTCCATCCTGGCACTGGTTCATACTGTTGGAACTCCACTCCAGACGGTATTTTCAGTATAACTTTTGTTGTTGCTACATTCTTTTCAACTGGTACTTTTATCGTGTAAGTCTCCCAAGAACCGACGTCAGAAGTTGCTGGCTTTACAGTAACGTGCGCACTAACAGGTAACGAAAAAATTCCCATTGCAATAATTATTGCGATCATTGTTGTGCCAATTTTTTTTATACGTTTCATTTTCTATTAGCTCCTTTTTATTTATACCTTCTCTTTATCTGCCGCCTACTATAAATTTATAATCCGTATCAAAGCTATCAAGAGATTTGGTTAATCCGTGCACTTGTATATTCCAGTTTCCTGTCATGTTAATATACATACCTTCCGCTTCATATTCTCCTGGTGAAACAGCGGAAACTTTAAATGAACCTTTTCCCATATTCATATCTAATGATTGGGTAGTTAAAATAATTTGCTCCATATCGGTAACAGGTTGTCCGTTCTCATCCTTTAAAGTAATATGGAATGTATTTTGTCCTACTTTATTAGGACTTACATGTAAAGTAAGTTCATATCCATTATCTAATTGTTTACTCTCTGTAAAAGGTCCAGTTGGAGGCATCGGCGGTGTTTGTACGTTTGTCATAAAAGCTACGATTATGAAAATGATGATTCCAATGATAAACTCTATTTTCACCGTAGCGCCTAATCCTTGCTGCGCTCTCATTTTCCCTTTTACATAATGAACAATTCCCAATATCCCCATGAAAATGAATAAAAGTATCTTTGCTAATAAAGCTAATCCATACTTCGTATCAAATAACGAGTGGATTGTTGGAATAAAGAATGTACTGTTAAAAAGACCTGTTATGAAAATCACAATGACAGCACCTGTTGCCCACGGTGAAAAACGCTTAATCATATCCCAATACTTACTCCACTTGTCATCCTCTTTACGTAAAAGAAGAATAATAGATGATATACCACCAATCCATAATGAAGCTGCGAATAAATGTAGAAAATCCATAACGACAGCAATCTCTTTAAACTTTAAACCATATGCGTGACTATTAAATGCTTTCATAACAAGGATCCCAATAAACAATACTATTGGAATACTCCATACTTTAAACGATGAAAACTTCTCACACTTCATCGCAAAATACGTAACAATTATAAGCAAACTAATAAGAACCATTTGGGTAATCCATACATATCCAAAAACAGAAAGCTGTAACGTTTCTTTTAATAGTAAAGGATCGAATGCTTCTAGCCATGAAACATCAGCATTTATTTTCGCTTGCAATGGTAGATTGAATAGTAAACTAATGAATATGCCAATTAATGAAATCCATATTATTTTTTTACTTCTTGATCGAACCGAGGTTGCGTTCCCTTTATACATAATAAGATTAAAGAATAGAACTCCTATAAATAGGGAGAAACTTGTATATAAAACTCCACGTTCCATAATCATATCTATTTGCGGAACATACCCCATCTCTTCTACTTGTATATCGTCTGCTCCAGCTTCTGCTTCCCCAATTCGGAACGGAATAACCCCTTGAATAGGATGCCCATCAGCAGAAATCACTTTCCACTGAATAGAATAGAGTCCGTTTTTTAAGTTTTCTTTCAACCCTGCTTCTAATAATTTTTTATTTTTCTTATCAATATGAGCATCTTTTAAATCTACTCTTGTACCTGATGTATCTCTTACAAACAATGTATTAAAATGCGAAATTTGTATCTCCTCATCGAATTCAATTTTCACAACAGCTGGTGCTTTCTTCAGTGTTTCATTTTCAGCAGGGTTTGATTTCACAATGTACGCATGAGCAGATGCACTTTTTGGTATCAATATAATAAGCACACATGCAATTAATAACCATGCCCCTAACTTTCTCATTACTTTCACTCTCATTTCACTTCTTTCTTCTAAATCACTATATTCATTCCTTTAACTTCCCAAGTTCAAATTCCAGGCTAAATATTAACCTGATTAAATATAAATTTCTATACAATATAACTCTTTATTTCTCCCTCACCTCTAAACTTCCAATACAATAGTAACTACCTTCACAGATACAACTTACATTTTTAAAGCCGATTGTTATTATATCATAAAATATATTTATGTAAGTTCCTGAAGAAGAAAAGTTATCGTGAATCATTTGTGAAGAAAGTGTGAAATACATAAATAAAAAAGGTATTACGTTATTACGCAATACCCTTCTTACATCATAAAATTTCTTTATTTCTCTTCCGGATAATCACAATACTCAATGATTGTTCCCTCTGTATCCGCTGGATTAAGATAAATTAATCTTCTACCGTGCTTATTCATTCGAAGTGTATGCTCTAACGTTCGAATACCTTGTTCTTTTAACTCTTCTAGGGCTACATCTAAATCATCGACACGATATGCAACGTGATGAACACCTTTACCTTTTTGTTTAATAAAGCGTGCTATTGGAGATGTCGTATTATTCGTAGGCGCCAGTAATTCAATTCTATCTCCATCCACTTCAAGAATGGCTACTTCGCTTTCAACACCAGGAGCTTCACTTACGTAACGATCTATTAAAGTTCCTAACAACACCTTTTCATAAAAACGTATCGTACTATCTATATCTCGAACTGCAATGCCGATATGATCAATTGTTTTTTTCATTTTATTTCCCCTACTACTTTATTTTCTTTCATTATTAATAGTAACAAAAAAAGTTATAGAAACAAGTTCTATAACTTTTTTATTTAACCTATTTTCTTATTCGCACTAGCTGGTTGAACTTGATTTTTTGCTTTTAAAACGCTAATGCCATATCCAATAAATCCACCGATAATCGCCGGGAAGATCCATCCTAATCCTACTTCTTGCATCGGAAGGAATTTAGTGAACACTCGGCTTACTACTTCAATGTTAACTCCAGCTGCACTTAATCCATCGAATAAGCTGATGATAAATGTTACGATTAAGCTCACTTGATAAACTTCAGCTCTTCCTTTGAATAATGAATGGAAGAATGTTAAGAAAATCAATACGATTGCTAGTGGATAAATTGCTGTTAATACTGGAACAGAAACTGCGATTAATTGTGTTAATCCTACGTTTGCAACAATTGCACTAAATACACATAGCGTGATGGCAATCGCTTTGTAAGGGACATTTGGGAATAACTTATGGAAGAATGAAGAACATGCTGATACAAGTCCCACACTAGTTGTTAAACATGCTACTGTAATCATTAATCCTAATAATACTCCACCATATGATCCAAAATAGTAGTTAGAAACTTTCGCTAATACTTCTCCACCATTCTCTAAATGTCCAAGCTTTGCAACACTTGAAGCACCCATATAAGAAAGAGCTGTATAGATAATTGCTAAAATAGATGCTGCAATGATTGTCGCTTTTGCACAAACGATCATAATCTGTGTTTTCGTTTTCGCACCTTTTTCTTTAATTGCATTAATGATAATGATTCCAAATACGAATGATGCAAGCGTGTCCATTGTTAAGTATCCTTCTTGGAACCCTTTAAAGAATGCATGTGATGTATAAGCTTCCACTGGTGCTTGCATATCTCCAATCGGATTTATAAAAGCAACGATTACTAAAATACCAATGAAAGTTAACTTAATTGGCGTTAAGATTTTCCCAACAATATCGACAATTTTCGCAGGATTTAGCGAAAAAAAACAAGTGATGCTAAAGAATACAATTGTGAAAAGAATTAAAGGTGTAGAACCTAATCCTTCTGGCATAAACGGTTTAAGACCAATTTCATAAGAAACATTTCCTGTTCTTGGTATTGCAAATAACGGGCCAATCGCTAAGTATAAAACTGTTGTAAACACAATCCCGAACACTGGGTGAGCACGACTTGCTAATGACTGTAAATCATCTTTACCCGAAAAACCAAATGCTAGTACACCTAGTAATGGTAATCCGACACCCGTTACTAAAAATCCAGCATTAGCAATCCATACATTCTCTCCTGCCGATTGACCGAGCATTGCCGGGAATATTAAATTTCCTGCTCCAAAAAATAGTGCAAATAACATTAATCCAATAACTACTATGAACGAAAACGGTACTTTATTCGCCATAATATAACCCCCATTCAAATTTCCTTATCTCATTTTCCATTTTTAACTAATTGAATTTTCTGAATTTTAATTCAACTATCAACTATTCTTGAACTCATTATAGTTTGCTATATAATATTTTGCAATACTATTTTCAAACTTTTCATTTATTTTATAAATATACATTTTTTAACATGGAAATAGACTAAAAAACCAACATGGTCATCCATGTTGGTTTTTTACATTTATTATCAATTAAAATTTCGCCGCTACTTTTTTAACGTTCTCTAAACCTTCTTCAACAATTTGTTGTGAACGATCTGGATATTGATTGTGCCCCTCAATTACAACAGTCTCTGGATTTGTAATTCCCCAGAACCCAAGTACATTCGTTACATAATTAACGGCCATTTCCATAGGAGCCATTTGTTCTGAAGAGTAATCTGAACCACGAGCACCTAATACAACAACTTTCTTATCGCCAGCTAAACCTTCTGGACCATTTGCTGTATATTTAAACGTTTTTCCAGCTTGAGATAAGTATGAAATATATGTGATTAATGGAGCTGGTACTGTGAAGTTCCATAGTGGGAACGCAAATACAACTTTATCAGCTTCTAAAAACTGGTTTAAATATTGATCTACCGTTGCTACAGCTTTCTCTTCTTCTCCTGTTAACTCCATTCCTTGGCTACGTTTATATCCACCTGAAATAGCGATATTTCCGTAATACGGAAGATCTAATGCGAATAAATCTAACTCCGTAATTTCTGTATTTGGGTTCGCTTCTTTATAAGCACTTACAAATGTTTCATACATTCTTGAACTAACTGCTTGCTCCGCTGGACGATCGTTTGCTTTTACAAATAATACTTTTGACATTGTTTTATTCCCCTCTAATTTTGTATTTTCTTCTTTTTTACCAAATAATGAGCTAAATAATCCCATTTTCTTCACCTAAGCTTTCTTGTCATATTCATTATTCATCATCATAAAAATTCTTATTCTAATAAAAAGTTCCAATTAATACCTTAAGTAAAACACTTAAAACTTTTTGTTATTTAATTACCTTATGTAAGTGATTGTAATACACTTACTTACTTTAGTCAAGTAACTTTAAATTAAAAATAATATCTCGGATTAAAAATAATAACTACAATTCAATTCATACACCCATTGTAACTTTATTGTTTGTATAATGGATGTAGAGAGGGCAATTCATATTTAGAAAGGATTTACTCATGAGCACTTTAGAAAAGATTCAAACTTTTATTATTCTTTTTGCTGTTACATGCGGCATCGTACTCGGACAATTTCATTTGATACATATGTATGCAGAGCAATTTATTGTCCCCTTCTTATTTTTCATGCTGTATGGATTATTCCTCAGCATCCCATTGAAAGAAATAAAAAATGGGTTCCGCAATTTAAAATTTGCAGGAACGAGCCTTACTATTAATTTTGTATGGACACCTTTACTCGCTTGGGGGTTAGGAGCACTATTTCTTTCTGATCATCCAGCACTTTGGGTTGGATTTATTATGTTAATGGTTACCCCTTGCACAGATTGGTACTTAATCTTTACTGAAATAGCAAAAGGAAATGTAGCACTTTCTACTGCAATTTTGCCTGTAAATTTAATATTGCAAGTACTACTCCTTCCCATCTATTTATTTTTATTTGCTGGTGTCTTGAAGACTGTAGCGCTTTCTGTTTTAGTTGAAAGTATTGTTATCGTAATCGTTTTACCATTTGTACTTGCACACGCTACAAAATTCATTATGCATAAAATGAAAAAAGCTGAAACACTCGAAAATAAACTCATTCCTTTTTTCAGCTCTGCGCAAATTGTATTTTTAAGCTTAGCAATCGTAGCGATGTTTGCATCACAAGGTAAATATTTACTACAAAATATGAATGTCGTTTTCCTATTACTCATTCCTGTTCTATCGTTCTTCATCATTAATTTTGTACTCGGGCAATTTATCGGACGCATGATGCGTTTATCTTATAAAGATACAGTAAGTCTAAACTTAACAACTTTAGCAAGAAACTCGCCTGTTGCACTCGCTATTGCTGTAACAGCTTTTCCTGACGAACCTCTTATTGCACTTGCACTCGTTATTGGACCGTTGATTGAACTACCAGTACTTGCTTGTGTTTCACAGGTGTTGTTGTTTATTAAGAGAAAACAGCAATATACATAATAAAAAACGTCCTAATTTGGGACGTTTTTTATTTTCGAGAAATTATAGAAGTAACGATAATTATCGGCTCTAAGGATTTTATGCGCTATAGAAAATTAACTTGTCGTTACATTAACAAAGTCTTTCTAATTAAACATTATAGGAAAAGTAAATATTACAAATGCTGCCCAAAGTCCGTATATTGGCAAATACTTCGTAACGGCATCTTGGATAGCTGTCGGTCCTGATTTGTTTTGTAGGAAACGCATATAGGAAAACATAATCCAAATGAGATTTGCCCAGATCAGTATGTTTACCCCTAAAACAGCAAGTCTATTAGGTGTAATCCCGTAAGAAGAAAGCCTGAATACAATGGCTGACAATGCGACAGTGTCAATAATAAGCGCCAGAACAATTAAGGCAAAATTTATATAATCTGAAATGCTCTTTTTCTCGTCTGAATCACTCTCAACGATAGAAAATATAGTAACAGCCAATACACCAAGGAGTATTCCGTTGAAGGCCATTAGGAAATTACGGTCCAAGAATGGATTTTTCCCGACCCAAATTACCGTTATAAGGTAGATAAACAATGTGATCAGGACAAGCGGACTAAAAATTTTAGATATGTATGGTGTAATATTTTTAGCAAGTTTAAGATTCAATGATACTAAGTATGCAGCCACTACAGCGAGAGAGGCAGCTCCAAATAAAACAACATTACTAAAATAGAACTCTCCTATATCTAAGTCAACAAAGCTAAATAATCGCATGGTGAATACTGCTAGTACCATTCCGCTCACTGCCATGCTCGCGTAGAGAAGACCATATTCTAAATTAAATTTAATATACGCTAATCTTGTACTACCTTTTGAATATTCATTTCCCGTAAACGCAAGTCCCAATAAGACCCATAACAATATAGGAAGATGTAAATATGCAAGGATACTGCTGTCTTTATAATTTAATGGCAACATATTAAGATACAACCCAGCAATTAGGAACAACGCTGCAAGGAAATAAATAATACTTTTTTTCGGAGTATTATTGTAAATAAAATAAGCAGCGATAAAGGGAATTACACCAAAAACCAAGTTAATTGGAGCAATTGCTTCCTGTTCGACAAAGTGGAAAATTATTCTGGTGCTTAGGCCAGCTAGAATTGCTAACATGCCCATGAATAAGAAACCTTTTTGAAACAACGATACTTTTTCTTTCTTTGCCGTCTCCTTGAAATGCAATCTTTCATACCAAGCAGCTAGAACCTGAGAATCAGGTTTTTCATCCCATGCTTGTGAGAATGATTTTTTAAAAGCTTTCGGGTCTTTTCTATACATTCTCTCCAACTCATGAGGGTTATCCATATTTTCAATAATCAAATTGTGATTGTTCATAGTTTTACCTCCTCTAATAAAAAACAGCGGTGTTATCTTTCTATAAAAAGCACCTCACTGATTTATTATGATATTGATTTTAATACATAATTTATTGTTTTACAATAAATAATTATCAATTATAAAGATTTTTTTATTGTATATTTTATTTTAAATAAAAATATATAGTACTACTTATTCAAAAAAATATCCTATAGAATAGACTTTTTTTAAGTGTCTATTCTATAGGATACAGTTTAATTATCATATTTTTTTATTTGTTGAAACAACTTAATTCTCAAACACAAAATTAATCTTATTATCTTTCCACTCTAACTTCGCATCAAATGTTTTCTCGCCCTTTTTAAAGCCTTTAATTAAATCGGTCTTTTCACCTTTTAAGAGCTTTGTCATATTCTTTTGCGAAATTGTTTTACTTAAAATCTTCTTCGAGATAGTAAAATCACATTGCGTTGTATTGTAGTTAGAACAACCGTAAAACGTTGACTTATCAATCACATCGCCATCGCATTTTTTACAACTACCAACCTTTTTACCCGTTGTAAATTTCGATCCTTTTCGCTCAATCGATTCAACATGTAATCCAGTGAAATCCCATTTCTCTGACATTTCCACTGCATCTTCAATAATTTTAGCTGATAACTTTTTCGTTTGTTCCATAAATGTAGCTGGTGATGCTGTGCCTTCGCCGATTTCCGCAAGACGCTGCTCCCATTTCGCTGTCATTTCTGGTGAAGCTAATATTTTGTCTCCGATTGCGGTAATTAATACTTTCCCTTTATCGGTTGCATACACTTGGTTTTTCTTCACATCTATATATTTACGATCTTTCAGCATCGTAATAATTCCAGCGCGAGTTGCCTCTGTACCTAAACCTTCTGTTTTCTTTAATACTTTCTCAAGTTCTTCGTTCTCTAAATACTTACCTGCTGTTTTCATTAACGTAATAAGTTGTCCTTCTGTATAACGTTTCGGTGGCTGTGTTTTTCCTTCTTTCACTTTCACCTTTACAACTTTCCCTTGTTCACCTTCAGCTACAATCGGAAGAATTGTTTCATCATCTTTATCATCTTGGAAAATAACTTTACGCCAACCTTCTTGAATTTGCTGTTTTCCTTTTGAAATGAATTCAGCACGTTCATCTACAAGCGTTACAATCGTTGTATAGTCAAAGATTGCAACTTCATAGTGAGCTGCAATGAGTCTTCTTACGACCATATCGTAAATTTTCTTTTCATCACCTGATAATCTGCTTGGATTTGTAACTTGCTCTGTCGGAATAATGGCGTAGTGATCTGTTACTTTCTTTTCATTCACATAACGCTTATTGTTCATAATCGATTCAACCGGAGCTGGTAATAAACCTTTATATTCATCAAATTGACTTAACTTCTGTAAAATATCAGGGAATGTCGCTGCTTCACCTTGTGTCACATAGTTGGAATCTGAACGAGGATAAGAGACAATCCCTTTTTGATATAATGCTTGCGTTATATCAAGCGTCTTTTTCGGTGAAAATTTGAATGCTTTATTTGCCGTAGCTTGCAGTGAAGATAAGTTAAATAAAAGCGGTGGCTGAAACTCTTTACGCTCCGTTTTCATTTCCTTCACTACTGCCGGTTTCCCTTGGCAAAATGCCGCAATTTTATTCGCCATATCAGGGTCTTTTAAACGGGATTCATTATCCTTTTCCCATTTCCCGTCATATTTCTTTCCTTCTATATTAAAGGTTGCGAACACTTCCCAAAAAGGTTCTGACTTAAAGTTTTCAATTTCTTTCTCTCGCTTTACGATCAATGCGAGTGTCGGTGTTTGTACACGACCGGCTGAAAATACATCGTTCATTCCTTTTTTCTTTAGCAAAATACTAAAGACACGTGATGCATTCATACCAACGACCCAATCGGCGCAAGATCTTGTATATGCTTCGTAATACGTATTGATTGTATCTGATTCATCTAGTAAATTTTTAAAACCTTGATAAATAGCTTGCTTCGTTAAAGATGAAATCCAAAGACGTTTCATCGGCTTCTGTACGTTACAAAGGTTAATTATATTCCGTACAATCAATTCCCCTTCACGCCCAGCATCGCCCGCGTGAATAATTTCTGTTACCTGTGGATTATGTAACAGCTGTTTCACAACGTTAAATTGCTTATACTTTGATTTTGTTACTTCAAATTGAAAACGCTCTGGAATCATAGGTAACGTATTAAGTGACCATTTTTTCCACTCTGCGTGATAATGTTCTGGATTACATAACTGCGTCAAATGACCAATTGCCCATGTACAGTACGCTCCATTTGGAAATAACTCATTCTCTTCTACTTCTAAATATCCATCTTTCCGGCGATATTTAAATTGTGAAACAAGAGCCAAACCTTGATCTGGTTTCTCGGCAATAATTAATTTCATTGTATAACTCCCTATCTGTATTCCAGTGTTACTTTCGTTGTCTATCTGTTTAGAAGCGATGATAAAACAACAATCTTATTTATCATTCGCGGGTTATCCCGAGTAATGGGATAACTATAATATTATACGCTTATTCTTTATGGCTTCACAATAGAAACTCATTATATAACACTTTCTTTCACATGTTCACACGTAAAAAAAGACGTAAAAAATCAAACGCCACCTTGCTTTCATTTATGAAATTGTGCAGATAATATGCAGATATAAATAAGCATAAGTACTCTCTATATGAACATATGATGAAGTGAATGATAGGACAGGGAGGTATCATGATGTTTGCTTATACATTAACTGCCTTAATGCTTTGCTGTATCTCAATTATTATTACATCATATATTTCGAAACGTAGTGGTACCCTAATGGAGTATATGGTATTTATTATGTCTTTTAGTATGAGTATCGGTTTAAGTATAGGTTTTTATTTAGGTATTCTATTTAAAGGAGAATTGCTATATTCTACTTTGCTTGCTATATTAATTAGTGGTTGTATCGGTTTTTTAGTTGGTCTACGTTTTCACCTATTCACTGCTTTAGAAGGAATGTTCTCTGGATTAATGGCCGGTATGATGGGAGCAATGATTACAGAAATGTTAAACGCTCAACAAGCCCATAGTATACTGTTTATTAGTCTTTTACTTACGATAACAATAACTATGTCATGTATGATTCAACTTTTATCAGAAACCTTTTCTACTTTTATTCAACGTCGTTTTTTGTTATTACTTTCAATTAGTGTAATAATTATCTTCGCTGTATTTGTGACATTCCCAGATCATACTCCTCCACCTTCAATCGGGCATGATCAACATATACATTGATACTTGCACCGAAATTGAATAAGCAGCTATCCATAGGATAACTGCTTCATCTTATTCTGGCTTATTAGGAATGTTTGGATTTGGAATATAGTCAGATTTATAGTCTGTATATTTCACCTCTGTTACCATCCCCTCTGAAGCATGGTGTAAATCATGACAGTGGAACATCCAATCACCCGGATTGTCTGCTACAAAGGCTACTTCATATTCTTCTCCTGGTTTTAAGTTCAATGTATCTTTCACAATTGGCGAACCTTCTATCGGTTTTCCATCTTTACTCAACACCTGGAAGAAGTGGCCGTGTAAATGCATCGGATGATCGTCCATTTTAGAACGATTTACCAATTTCACTTTAACTAAATCGCCCTTTTTCACTGGAATTGGATCAATATCTAGAAATACCTTTCCGTTAATTGTATATACCATTTCATTTCCATTCATTTGCGTATTTAAGTCCATATTATATGTGGTCGTATACTGCTGATTTAACGTGAAACCACCTAGTTTTTTAGCACCATATGTCGTCATATCTAATTTCGATAATTTTTCTTTTTCATCTGCTATATCTTTCATCTCTTTGTTGCCATCATATTCAATAACAGCCTTCATTCCTTTTGCACCTTTATTTTCTGAATGGTCTTCAACATACCATTTCCCAGGATTATTAGCAGTAAACTCAACATCATAACGTTCACCCGGTGCGATTGAAATTACTTTATCCTTTATAACTTTTGGGTCGTTTATTGGTTGACCATCTGTCGCCATTACTTTTATATCATGACCGTGAACATGTATATTATGTGATAGATAACCAGCATTAACGAGTCGAAGACGAACTTTATCTCCCTTATTCACTTTCAATGGTACTACTAAATCACCACTTTTTCCGTTGATCGTGAATAAATCATACATACTCATATCATGACCTTCCATCTTCATATTTCCATGGTCCATTCCTGCCATATTGCCAGGGTCTTTTTTATCACTGTCCATATCCATACCAGAATGATCCATGCTCCTCATATCATCATTCTTTTTTGTATTGTCATTATCCATACTAGATTTTTTACTGTCTGCCTTTTCTTTTTTCCCTATTGTCATTTCTTTTACTTGCTTATTAATTTCTTCTTTATCTGTAACCCATTCATCCAACATTAATGTGTAATCTTTATCATATTTTTCATTAGTATCTTCTACAACGAAAGCACCATATAATCCTCTATCTAATTGATTTACAGAATCTTGATGCGAGTGATACCAGTACGTTCCTGGTACGTTCGCTTCAAATTCATAGGTGAAACTTTTTCCAGATTCAACCGCATCTTGCGTCACACCTGGAATTCCATCCATGTCATTTGGGACAGGGTACCCATGCCAGTGAATAGATACTGGTGCAGATAGTTCATTTTCCAATGTCACTTTCACCTTTTCACCTTTTTTTACCCGAATTTCCGGACCAGGAGATGAGCCATTAAATGTCCAGACCGGAACGATAACACCGTTACTTAATTTTTGCTTTTCTTCTTTCGCTATTAAAGTAACTTCTGGTCCCTTAACAATTTCCAATGGTTTTGTAGCCGTTTCAGTTTGTTTAGTTTTTTTATCATTCATATTTTTATGGTCATTTGTTATATTTGTCGTCACAGAACATGCAGCAATTAAAGATGTTACTGAGACTGTAACCGCTGTTAATAGATATCGCTTCATGGAAAATCCCTCCTTTTCTTTTTCAAAATCATTCTAGAAGATGATTTTCAAGAAAATAAGGAGATTTAAAATGGGCAAAATAAAAGGACGCCCAAAATTGAGCGCCTTTTCTGATTATTATTTCGTAACAACCTCATCTTGTTTTACATTCACATTATTTTCTCTCATAAACTCTTCAATCTCTTCAACTTCTCTAATGATATCTTTTGACAAGTTTTCATGTCCGTCTTTCGTTACAAGAATATCATCTTCAATACGAATGCCAATTGATTCTTCTTCAATATAAAGACCAGGTTCAATTGTAATAACCATACCTTCTTCTAAAAATCTATCTTTGTATGTACCTACATCATGCGTATCTAAACCAAGGAAATGGCTGACTCCATGATAATAATATTTAGACAGTTCCTCATCTTCTTGAATTAAACCAACTGCTTTACACCCTTCTGCGAGTACTTTTTTAGCATGCTCATTTAATGCAGCGAACTTCAAACCTGGCTTAATAATCTCTGTTGTTTCTTTTAATGCTTTTAATACAATATTATAAATTTGTTTTTGGCGACTAGAGAATGTTCCATTTGCCGGGAATGTATAACTAATATCAGCGTTATAGTAGTCTTTTTGAGCACCTAAATCTAGTAATACTAAATCACCATTTTGAATTTGTGCATCATTATCTTCATAATGAAGAACTGTAGCATTTTTCCCACTTGCCAAAATTGTATTGGACGCATGATGCTTAATGCCAGATGACTTCAGTGTGAAATCAAACTGAGCTTCTAATTCATATTCCATCTTGTCTGCTTTTGCATGCTTAAGTACGTTGTAAATACCGTCTTTCGTTACAGCAATTGCTTCTTTAATAATTTCAATTTCTTCATCTGTTTTAAATACTCGCAATTCACAAATGTTCGGATATACATTACCAATTGTTACGTGTGGATATTGTTCTCTTACATGTTTAGCAAATGCTAATGTTTTCGTCTCCGTACCTTTCCACTCACGACACTCTAAATCTAAATAAAGATGCTTCACATTTTCAGTGAAAAGTATATTTGACATTGTCTTTTCAAAGCTATCTAAATATACAACTTTCTTTATACCTGAAGTTTTCTCTGCTTCTTTGTTAGAAACTGTTTTACCGACCCATTTTTCCATTACTGGATCTGACTTTTCAATGAAAAGTGTTTCTTCTACACTACCTCCAACCTTCTTCAACATGAAAATAACATTTGGTTCATCGATCCCTGTAACATAGTAAAAGTTTCGATTCGGCACAAATTTATAATGTGCATCCGCTGACATATGAGGTGCTTGTCCAGCAAATAAAATAGTAATAGATTCATCTGGTAATGTGTTTGCTAATCGTTCTCTATTTTGAGCAAAAAATGTTGATTTCATAATAATCCCCCTAGCGTTCTATGTATGCTTAAAAAACTAATTATCTAATCAATTCATTTTATTATTGTTACAATTTTTCGTCAATTAATAGTACTCATAGAAAAAGGAAAATCCCCCTTACTAGTGCCCCTCTAATCTATATTATACATACCACTCCACAATTTCTTGACATTTATTCCATATACTTAAAATCTCATATATAGGAAAGGAGCCACAACTTTGAAACATTATGTAGCAACAGGGTTAGCAATTACTTCTTTATTCATCATTACAGGTTGTTCTAACAATGCCGAAACAGTACCAGCGAAGAAAAAAACGGTGCAATCTCAGCCCCAAAATACAGAAACAGGAACTGTAATTCCGCAAAACTTCTATAAAGAAACTACATCTGGAAAAATCGAGCACATTCACGGAATTGGCTTTGCAGGAAATATGCCTGGGGTTTCTATCGCCACTCATAGCGGGATAAAAGTTTATCAAGATGGCAAATGGTTTGAAACTAAAACTGCGTTACACGATTATATGGGATTTCAAGCAACGAAAAATGGATTCTTTGCCAGCGGTCATCCTGAACGAGGAGCAAATTTAAAAAATCCTTTAGGATTAATGAAAAGTTCTGATGGTGGTAATACCCTTGAAAAGCTAGCTTTTTACGGAGAATCTGATTTTCATAACCTTGCTGTCGGATATAATACAGAAGCAATTTATTTATACAATGAGCGTCCTAATTCTAAATTGCAACAAGGTTTTTATTTCAGTACGAACAACGGACAAGATTGGAAAAATAGTAAGTTAAAAGGTCTTTCAAGTACGATTCATGCCTTTTCCGTACATCCAGATCAAGCTAGTGTAGTAGCCGTAAGTACTAAAGACGGTGTTTATTTATCTACTGATTACGGAAATACATTTGAACTGTTCTCTACATCACTTGAATCGACAGCAGTTACATTAAGTAATGAAGAGGTTATTTACGCCCCTATCAATAAGCAAATCCTAACGAAGAAATCAATTGCTACAAATGAAGAGACAAACATACAAATTCCAGCTTTAGGTCCTAAAGATGCAATTATGTACATATCACAAAACCCTCAAAATTCAGCTGAAATAGCATTTGCTACAATGAAAGCTAATGTGTTCCTTTCTACAGATGAAGGTAAAACGTGGAAGCAGATTACAAAAGAGGGAGCATTCCAATTTAATTAGAAAGGTGAATATAACGTGTTTTCAACAATTAGTGAATGGAGCTATCAACTCATGTCTCCTTTAATGGATGTCGCGAATGCTACGAAATCAGTACCTCTATTATTTGCGTTTTTATTAGGTGTAGTAGGTACCCTTGCCCCTTGCCAATTAACAGGAAACATTAGCACGATTACACTTTATGGAAATCAATCTTTACAAAAAGGGCATGCATGGAAACATATATTGTTATTCATTTTAGGAAAAATAATAGCTTTTACAATGCTTGGACTATTCGTATGGTTTTTAGGAAAAGAGGTTCAGCAAATATTAACTTTGTACTTCCCATGGTTACGAAAAATGATGGGACCTTTATTAGTTTTAATGGGGTTACTGTTGTCAGGTATTATAAAAGGAAGATATTTCTTCTCGATCAAATTTATACGAAACCAAAATGAAGTTGGTTCATTTTTACTTGGATTCTTCTTTTCCTTAGCTTTCTGTCCGACTATGTTCGTTCTATTTTTTGGAACGTTAATCCCTTTATCTTTATCATATACGTACGGGTACTTGTTTCCGTCATTCTTTTCGGTAGGAACGGCTCTCCCTATCGTTATATTCATGTTTATCATCTCCTATCTTGGATTAAATGGGGCACTACTTAAAAAAAGTCGAAAAATAGGAAAAAGCATTCAACGTATAGCCGGTATCTTACTCATTTTAATCGGGCTTTATGATGCTGCTCTTTATTGGTAGTACATATGAAAAGGTAAGTTCAACTCATGTGAACTTACCTTTTTAAAATTATATTTAACTCTTCTGCATGCCCTTTTGCTTCATCTCCCACTTTTTATACAGTAATACTGCACCAAATAAAAATACCCCCGCAACAAATGAAGCTACTGGTAACATTTTTATCATTTCATCAGGAAATACGAGTGGTAATAACGGAAATGCATATGCTGCTGGAATACGTACTCCAACGATTTTTAATAAAATAAGCATTACTATCATATTGAATAAAGTGACTACAATCCATGAATCAATTGCAAAGTATAATAACGTTCCAACAGTTGCCGATATAGTTAATACTACGATCTGCTTAAACGCCATTATTTCATTGTACATCGGCTTTTGAAGTGATTCATACACGACAACTAATATTGGTGGAATAACTGCTAATTGTTCATAATCAGTTATCCAACATAAACTGATCCATACAAAATTTAGTATTAGAAATACAGTCATATATTTATACTGTATGTGCACTTTTCGCTTAATACCGTTGTTCAATTTAAATATAAGAACACCAATCATTAAAATAAATGTTAAAGCGAATACCGAGATAACAAACGACCATTCTGTCGCGTTTGTTATCTCGGTAATAAACCAGTCGCAATGGACGGCGCTAAGTTAGATTGAATTACACGTAAAAACAGCATCATTAATACAAGTGTTACGCTAACCTTTCCTATATAGGCTAAATCCATCTGATTCACTGCAAAACCAATCAAAGCTGTTATTGACGGTGCAACAAAGATTTTTTCTGGTTGTCTTAACCACCCTGGCTCACGATATGCCCATAAAGCAATTGCCATAGCTGCTATTTCCGGCAAAATGACTTCCGGATCATTTAATAACACACCGGCTGTTACCATAGCTAAAATAAATAAAATAGCAATCGTATATGAAATGATTGTTTCTTTTTTTGAAATTACTGCATTCATTATTACATACTCCTTTTTGCTTATTACTTTCATAATGAAAAATAACGAACTTTATATACCCTACTACGGTATTGTATGTTAACATCTTTTTTATTTCAAGTATTAGTAGTCATTTACATCTTCTCTCACTCCATACACTTACAAAACAAGGCATTTTATAGGCATTGACACTTGTTAAAAGATAGGTTACAATAACTATACATTAGTAAGTAGCTAATGTAATTAAATCTAACTAGAGGTGAAACAAATGAAAAACATTTTATTCCGTATTAACGAATTATCAAAAAAAGAGAAAACATCTGGATTAACAGTTGATGAAAAACAAGAACAACAAATGTTGCGTCAAAACTATACAAAAACATTTCGTGGAAGCTTAGATTCCATTTTATTAAACACAAAAATTGTGGATCAAAATGGTCATAACGTTACACCAGCCGCATTACAAGATGCTCAAATACGTTTAAAATTAAGCAAATGAGTTCCGAGCTAAAGAATTTCAATAAAACATAAACAGAGCTGGATTTCCTATATAGAAATTCCAGCTCTGTTTATTGTCTTTTCTAATTTAGTAAACGAGCGATACATCGCAACTCTCCACGACACAATCATCGCAAATGCGAGTAAGAAAAACATTCCGCTTAACTCTGCCAAATCAATTGATTGGCTTAAATATGATTTTAACGCCACTCGTACAGCTAATAATCCGACTAAAATAAATATGAATGCTTTTGACGGTTTCATATATATATGTTCATTTCTCATTTCAAACTTCGTTGTTTTAATAAGAAATATAGAGAAAATAAGTCCTATGCCAATCGCCTCTATCATTTCTAACGATGTTAATCGAAACTCCGGTAAGAAGTACATCATCGCGCCAGTACTCATAAAAATTGGCGGTAATATAATTTTCTTTTTCGTTACCGGTTTCTTCGCTGCTTTAAAGCGAAGAAACATTACCCCAACAGCCATACAAACTGCTACAATACTTGATAAAAGTGCTATCATCCTCTCCACTCCTATCTATTTAACAGACTTTTTGAGTAAAATCATAAACCAAACGAGCCCGATACTTATAATAACGTGACCTAATCCAGCCATATGGCTTAAACCGTTAAAGTCAGTTCCATTTACTTGTAGAAGTCCTCTCCATAGCATTGTAGCAATAGTAAAAATAAATCCTACATTATAAACTACAAACCATGAACGAAAGCTCTTTGTTTCTTGTACATGAAATACTTTAAATAGACCCAAAGCGATTAAAAAGAAGACGAAACCAAGTATTAACACATGTGTATGCACCAATTGCAACATTGTGGACCCTTTAATTCCTTGTGCTTTCGAATACTCTCTGGCAAATACTCCTGATAATAAACCGATAATTAAGTAGCTGAATGCTGCGTTATATAATTTCTTCATTTTATTCCTCCTGTTGTAAACTTTCCATATTCGTTGCAATCATTTTACGGAAAGTTTATGAACGGAATATGAATAAAATATTACATCCGATTTTCAAATAAAAAAGCCATTTTGTTTATATTGGTTTACCCATTTCAAAATTACGGTGTCTCTTATACCAATCGCTTTACTAATTTCTTGGTAATTTTCATTTCCGTTCAAATAACGTTGAACGATGTCTATTTTTTCATCAGTTGTAAATTTAACCATAGAAAAACTGCACCTCCAATTGTTAGACTATGTCTAACAATTGGAGGTGCAGTTTTTAATGGAGGGATGCTCTTTTATTATTTATTCATTATTGATTATTTTCCATCCTGCAAGTGTCTAGTTTAATTTAAACCATTGCTTCAGTTTCTATAATTACCAAAATTACCTTTTTCTCATAACCGTCTAACATTCCTAGAATTTTCGAAGTCTTTAAGTTCATGTGGTTAACCCCTCTCAATTATTTTAGAACCTAACTAATCTTAGTTTGTAACTCCATTCCAAACATCGACATCATTATCATCTAAAATGGATTTGATTTTATCTTTCTCAAAAACTACCAGATATTCATAAGGTAAGGCTAAAACTTGAATAATTGAAGGTCTAATTTTTAGTAACTGATATGCGTAAAATGCTTCTAATTCACCTTCAGTTTCTTCTGTTTCATCGACAGGACCGATATACCAACCAGAATCACCTTTGTCACAATCCCTAGCTCTTTGTAAATAAATCTCATCTAGTTGTAAAACATTTTTTGCAGTCACTATTTTATCGCTAAACTTTATAATTTCACCATCAATATTTAATTGACGTAAACAGTGTATTTGTTCTAATTGCACCCATAAAGCAATTGTTAAATCATCTGTAGTATCCTTAAATGGATTTTTTGTATAATCCGGGGCAATAATGTGATACCCATCTTCACGTTTGGATAGAACAAAAATAGACCAACCAACTTGTATAGAAAATCCATCAACTAATTTGTTATCTTCTACTTTAGTTAGCAAATACAATAACTTTTCTGTCTGGGGGCTTAAATGTTCTTCTGCTGTAGCTATTATCTTTTTACCACCTATATTTTTAACTATTGTTTTCAATGGATTGTAGCCTCTCTTTTATTGATTTTTTCAAAGCTTCTCTAGCCACTGCTTCACGTTCTAACATTTCTAGTCTTATAATTGTGCGACACGTTCTTAACTGAAAAGGTTAAGCACTGATACGAAATCAGGAGAACTACTATTTCG
>NZ_MAOE01000066.1 GCF_001884185.1 Bacillus albus | reverse complement strand
ATGAAAATTTTACCCTTTTACAGTAAATCTAGAATTTGGATTATTTTTCCACTTTTAGGAACTACCAATTTCTTAAGTTGATGGTGATGGAGTCCCGGCAACCCTTAGCGAATTTCGTACACTAAGGAAAATAAAAAAGGCGCAAAACTCTTAGTAGTAAGTGAGTACATGCGCCTTTTACGTTCTATCGTAGTCCTTTAAGTCATGGAGAATTAGCTCTTTTATTGTTCATAAACATTATTATATAAATCAAATCCAATATTTGTAATAAAATATAAATATTAAATATTAAATATTTATCAATAAGGACAGTATTGACGGGTGTTTTTTACGGGATTTCACCAACATAAAACTCTTTCTATTAGAGGTAGAGTCACATGCCCATCAACTTAAGAATTTAGAATTACCCCAAAACAAAAAATGAAACCCGAAAGGGTTATTTCGCGTGTAAATCTTTAAATTTCCTACACATAGCCTTAAGAAAAAAGAAACACCCCTACTATAATTGACGTTGTATGAGCTTAGCTCGATAGCGATGTGGCGGGACCCAAACAATGTAAAATATAGCTGTTTTTTGTCTAAACATACTTTGCTTTTTTTTGAAATGTTAATGTTGCTCTTTGTAGAGCAAAGAATAAGGTGATTAAATATTAAGAATAATAAGTATTAATTATATCAATTTACTACATATTACATTTATGTAAAAATTATCATAATTATATTTTTTTAACTTTCCCCTAATAAAGTTTTGAAAGAGTTGTCTCTCTATTCTCCATGTTGTAAATATGCAAAGAAGAGAGAGAATTAATATTATTATAATGGGATTTTATAATGAAATTTATAACATTTTAAGAGAAATAATACCTTAATTTCGACGTAATGGAATGAATCTGGAAGGGGGTGCTATGTTTCCAGCTTATACAAATGAAGAAATTATTGTTTCAACAGGCAATGGCGAATCAATCCCAGAAATAGGTACTTTCCGTATGAAAGTTAAAGTTGAAAATGCTGCTGGTTCAATTGATACAATGTACACAGCGTCAGTAAAATTAACACGATAAAATAATGGAAAATTGGGAGGAATTTTACATGAAACCATGGAAAAAGAAAATGGGTATGACAATGTTGGCCTCAGCAATCGCATTAGGAGGGGTAGCTACTCTAGAATTAGTTAACCCCGTATCAAAAGCAGCTGCGGCTTCAGGTTACGGAGCTAGCGTAAATACAACAAAAGCAAATCATTATGTTGGTACAGATTCATATATAAATATTAAAATTAAAAATGACAACAAGGCTTATGAAGTTGAGCTTCGTATGCAACCACAAATTCAGCGTGCAAATGGCAAGTGGGAAAATGTGAACAAACCTTTAATTTCTTGGTTTGTACCTGGAGAATATGTAGGAATGAACATTGATATTGGTAAAGTCAATTATGATGGCGTAGGCATTTATGAAAAAGGCAAATATCGTTTGAAAGTTGATACGTACAAAACAACATCTTCAGGTTCCGTATATTTAGGGACGTTTAACACAGACATATTTTATTTAAAATAATATCTATAATAAAACTCCCTTTTAGGAGTTTCAGAGTAAGGTAAGAGGTATCAAGGATTTAATAGTAGATTCTTTTTAGGACTTTTTAGGGTAGAAAAATACTAACCATATAGAAGTATATTTATAGCGGACGCTCCTATGATGGGAGTATCCGTTTTTTTGTTTTATCAGAAAAAGGGTATCGTAATGGGAGCATCAATAATTGACTACGATAATAAGGTAAGATCATTTCTGCCAGGGACAAGTAATTTATCATTAGTATTCCCTTTCTTTAAAATTCCGGATGAACTGTTGTATATTCAGGTTTTACAAGTCCTTTCATGTCCATTAGTTTAAGAAACGTAAATACCCCAGAACGAAAATTTTGTGCAGGTTGCTAGTATTTATTGTTTTGGGATAACTTGTTCTTATTAGCTTGATAGTGAAGGGGACTGTCCTTCTTGTCGTACACACCATGATAGGGATATTAACGCAAGTATCAATCTAAATAATGAAGCAATAAGGCTTCTAACCGCAAGGACTGCGGGGTTAGCCTAATCAATTAGAGTTCGATAGAACTCTTTACTTAGGAATCCCTCACTTCTAAACGAAGTGAAAGTGGGAGTAGTTCAAAGGAGTTGGATAATAGAAAGGTTAAATTTCATAAAAAAGCGTTAAAGATATTTATCTTCAATACCTTCTGCAATAATAAGTTTTAAAATAAAATATAAACTATAACGTTTTCTAATTATGGTATAATATAGCCAGTAACTGAAGGCGTGTGGTGGGAGGTTGCAGCCTTTCTTTCTCTTAATTTAGAGGGAAAGGAGGTGTAATCGATATGGAATTTTTACAACAATTATTACAGGACGCTACGAAACTATTCGTAACAGTGTTCATAACAACTTTTGCTACTGCTTATGCTAACAGGCTAGTGGCAAAACGTAATAATAAAAGTAAAAGAACCACCCAGACGTCTGCCAAACGTAAGAAAGGTGGTTCAAAGAAAAAATAATTAAACTTTGCAATCTACCACCTAACGGCAGCAGTTACAAATTAGACGGGATGTTACCAGCATCTCGTCTTTTATTATTATGCACATAGTTAGTGAGTTAAAACCTTCAATAAAAGGTTTATCTCTACACTCTCATTATACATTTTATCTCATTGGAAAACAATATCATCTTATTCGGTATTTTTTATTATGAAATAATGCTTAATAATTTCTTATTTTGGTGAACTTTTTCCATTACTTCTTTCTTTTAGTGTTTCCTCATTAATTTTTAAATCAGATTTATCAACTAACTTTTCAATTTCGTTCTACAGTTTTTGTTGATCCATATTTTGTTCAATTAATTCGGCAGTAAGTAGATGTTTCATTTCTTTAAATGAAGGAAGTTTTTGTTTATCTAGTACTTTTATAATATGAAAACCGAAATTGGTTTGTATCGGTTCGCTTATCCTACTTATAACTCATAAGCTTTGTCTTCAAATGCGGGTATCATACTGCCAGATTGAAGTATACCTATGTCTCCACCCACATTTTTAATAGAACTACCTTGAGAATATTCTATGGCTAACTTAGTGAAATCTTCCCCAGAATCTAGTTTCGCTTTTACTTCTTTAGCTTGTGCCTCGTTTGTTAATAGAATATGGCTTATATATAATTTCGTTTTTTTTGTATCATATAGTGCTTTGAGTTCACTTTCTGTGACTTTCACATGCTCTTCTGCCAATTTATTTTTTAACAGGTCTAATTTTAATTTCTTGGATAATTGTTGTTCTGTATCCCCTTATTGTGACGAGTATAATTTTTTTAAATTTAATATGGTACGTGAAATTATATATACTTAATTAACCCTTTTCTTCCCTTTAAAATTATTATAGCACCCTATATGAATTTTGTGTTATTATATAGATAGAAAATTTGTTTCCATTGTTTATACTTTATTGTACGTAGCGTGAAGGACAAACCTTACGCCCAGTTAACTCGGGCGAGGTTTGTCCTTTTTTACTTTAAGGAGGAATCTACTATGAAAAAAATCTACAAAATTGGAGCAATTGTCACTACTTTATGCGTTGCTTGTATCGCGATCTTTACTTTAACTAAAAATGATTCAGTCAAAACCGAAAATATAACGCCGGAAAAAACAATTGTTTCTAATGCAGATGTAAAAGGATCACCCCAAAATATTAAAGATATTTCAAAAGAAGAATTAAAGCAAAAAATACAATCCCATGAAGAGTTCATTGCGTATTACTATCAACCAACCTGTCATTATTGTAAAAAGGCTGCACCAAATATAAATAGTATGTCAAAAAGGCATGATAGAACCATCTATCGTATTGATATCTCTACCCCAGAAAATCAAAGTGCCTTTCAAGAGTTCGACATTCCAGGTACTCCAGTTGTTATAGCTTATAACAGAGGTGAAGAAGTTGAACGTCTAGAAGGAGCAGTGTCAGCTGCTACCTATGATGGATTCTTTGCAAGACGTAATTCGAGCGCTAGCTAGTATAGTGCTCGTTTTTCTTTGTAAGAAAGGAGAATTAACATGCAACAAAACGCCCGTATTCAATCTTTAGACATAATAAGAGGTATTGCCATACTATGTATCTTATTTGCTAATCTACCTACTATGACGGGACTTGATCCCTTTAATCAAGTAGGGTACTCCGGTACAGATAAAGTAATTCGCTTTTTAGTAGATTTGTTTATACAAGCAAAGTTCTACACTATTTTCGCATTCTTATTTGGAGTAGGATTTTATATCTTTATGAAGAGTACAAAAGCCAAAGGATATCCCATGTATGGGCTATTTACCCGGAGACTGTGTATTTTACTAGCCTTCGGTTTACTTCACTTCACCTTTTTATGGTATGGAGATATTCTACATGCGTATGCTATAGCTGGATTTATTCTATTGTTCTTTTATAAGCGATCTACTAAGCTTATTTTTATAGCTGGTTGTAGTTTCCTAACGGTTAGTTATGTATTACATATTATTATATTTTTACAAGCAAGTTCTTCTATTCCTGAAGTACCAACTTACTATCAATATATGTTTACTGGCAACACTACCAACCACACGGTAAATCTATTTACACATTATTTATATCAAGTAAAAGCACGTTTGTTTTTTCTGATGATAGAGGAACCCCAACAACTACTAATTGGGATTCCGGAATATATAGGCTTATTTTTAATCGGTTTATGGGCTGGTAAGAAAGATATTTTTAAAAGGGTACCGGAATTAATAAAGCACATTATATTTTTACAGTGGAGCTCGTTATGCATTTCATGTCTTCTCTCTTATCCTATTATCTACTACTTTATAAAAACGGATGTCTATTACTCTTACGATATACAACTATGGATTCTATTTGGAGGGAAAATGCTAGCTATATTCTATATTTGTACCCTACTTAGAATTTGTGAGAATAAAAAATATATAGAGTGGCTGTCCCCCTTTATGAACGTAGGTAAGTATGCTTTAACGAATTACATTAGCCAAAGTATACTAGCGCTTGTCATTCTTTCGTTGTACTTTAAAGATGTCTCACACATATATTACTGGCAACTATGTATCTTCGGGATTTTAATTATCCTTGCTCAAATTATATTCAGCACAATTTGGAGTAAATATTTCCGCTATGGCCCTATTGAGTGGATATGGAGAAAAGGAATTTACAAAAAATAGCCTATTTTTCTCCACTTACATGCAATTAACTGGAAAAATGATAAAATGTTATATAAAAGATTAAGGATATATTTGTGGCTTTGAGATTATGTTATTAAAATTACATTGGTTCAAGACGAAGGACGGCACCTTAGGGTGTCTTTCTTTATAGAATCTAGTATTAACATGTATAATAAATTGTACGTGTTAATCTGCCGCCTTATTATGGGGTTCAGCCGAGATACGTGTAAAAACGGGTCATATACTGGATTTTTTTTCCATAATATGACCTTTTGCTGTTTTTATGGATATATAAGGAAGAATCGTTTGTTTTTTATTAGTGGGTATCTACATTCCTACACAAATTTTGTAGGTTAAATTAGGTTCCATGTCCAGTAGGGGTACGGCAACGATTCCTTCTTTTTGGAGCCACTCATAAAAATAACACAAGAGGCAAAACGATATTTATCGTCTTATCCTCTTATCTTTCCGTTAATTCACTGATCCAACTGAAATACAGGTATGGCTGAGATAAGTTCAAAAAAATAGAAAGATCTCATTCAAAAAATCTTATCATGAATGCGGTCTTTCTATTAAAATGCTGTACATTCATTGGCTTTCAAATTAACTCTGTTGTATTAAACCCACAATTTAAACCTTTTTAACAAATTCAGATTTTAATTTCATAGCTCCAAAACCATTAATTTTACAATCAATATCATGGTCTCCATCTACTAAACGGATACTTTTTACTTTTGTACCTATTTTTACGACTGATGAAGTTCCTTTTACTTTAAGGTCTTTAATTACTGTTACAGAATCACCATCGTTTAAGATATTTCCGTTTGCATCTTTAATCACTTTTGTATCTTCACTATTTTCAGTTTCTGATTCTAAAGTCCACTCATGAGCACATTCTGGGCAAACAAAAAGATTTCCATCTTCGTAAATGTATTCTGAATTACATTTTGGGCAATTTGGTAAATTAGACATATTTTTATTTCCTCCACTCGTTATCATTCATTCTAAATATATAAAAATTTTTAAATTACCTTTTTCCAACTTCGTAAGAATAACAATTACGAAGTTAAAATGTAAGAAGCTTTTCTTATCTGTGTCTCAAGCATCTATTTTTATCGCAGATCATTCAGTTTCTTAATGATCATGTTCGGTGTCGCCCATTCATCACGGTCGAAGTCAGAAATAGACACTTCAATGTTTAAACGTTCTTGAAATCCTACCAATAAAGATACTGTACCAAAAGAATCTAGAATCCCTTCTTCAAATAATTGCACATCTGGGTTATCTTTTACGATATCATTTTCACATACTTCTTCTAAAACATTTAATACTTGATCTTTAAATTCAGACATTTTTTATGCTCCTCTATACCCATGATTTATCATTAATTTTTTCATGGTTTTCTATTTTTTAACACATCATTTAAAAGAATCTGTCCCATCATCATTACAAAGCTACCCCTAGTTTTTGTGTAATAGTTATTCAGATTTAACAAATAATTGTTCCCTGGAACATATGTGATTACAAACCCTTTGTTCTTTTCTTTAGGGAATGGAATGTATATGTTTTTAACATTTGGCTGTATAGCTGGAATTTCTTTCGAAAACAAACCATTTAATTTCGTTAAAAACGTCTTTCCATTAGAGATAGGTTGTATTTTCTCAGCCCTGTTAACACCATTTTTGTTTTTACTTGAATCTATTCCCCATACAATTACACCACCAGAAACACAAGAAAAAAATGACACGCTTTTTTCATAATTCTCTTTATCATCTTTTGAAAGAACACTAATCGTACAATCTGTTTTACATTGAAATGTAAGGAAGATATTCTCTTCTTGCTGTTTCATGATCATATGTTGGATGTATGAAAAACCTTCTTGTTCAAACCTTGTAAAAATCTTCTCCGCATTCTCCAAAGTAAACTTTCTCCTTCTCTATTTTTTAATAAAATGATTAAAAGAGTAGATCAAATCAAACAAACTTTGTATGTGAAGTGAATTTTTAAAACTCTAATGCATTTGACTTTTTCTTTATTGTATTCACTTCCCGAGAAAGCCCGGTACATTCATGAAAAGCGAAATGCTTACATCCTATACACTTTTTTGTATTCAAATGTCTTAAAGCATAGTTGATGGCTTCTCCGGTATGATCAAAAAAGTTTTCTTCTCCAATCTCAGCGTACAATCCATTCTTATCTAGAGTTGTCTTTAACTCGGATTGAATTCCTGAAATGAGAAGTATGCCACCTTGCTTTTTAAAATGCTGAACAATATTCCTAAAGTAAGACTCTCCTGTTGTATCAATAAAAGGAACTTTTCCCATACGCAAAATTAAAACTTTGGGTTTATAATGAATGGTCGCTAAAATGTTTTGTTCAAATGTTTGAGCAGCTCCAAAGAATAACGGTCCTTCTATTGTATAAATACTAATTTGTGGACAATCATGAGCTTTATTTACCACATGTGGTAACAATTTTTCATGCTTCCTTGTATGATCAGGAAGCACTTTAGATATGACAAGCATGTTGCTCATACGTTTTGTAAATAAAATAACAGCTAAAATAAGTCCAATTTCCACAGCTGTTGTCAAACTTGTAAATACAGTAAATAGAAATGTTACAAGTAATACCAGAGAATCCCCCGTTTTCATTTTAAGGATGTGAATAAAATGTTTTTGCTCACTCATGTTCCAAGCTACCACCATTAAAATGGGAGCCATACTAGCAAGTGGAATATGCGAAGCGTATGGAGCTAATAGTAGAAGTGTGAATAACACAAATACCCCGTGAATAATTCCTGACATCGAAGATGTAGCTCCACTCTTAATATTGGTTGCTGTTCGAGCAATCGCTCCAGTTGCCGGAATCCCTCCAAATAACGGGGTAACAATATTGGCAATGCCCTGACCAATCAGCTCTTTGTTACTGTTGTGCTTACTATTTGTCATACCATCTGCCACGACAGCGGATAAAAGAGATTCAATACCACCCAACATTGCAATAACAAATGCAGGGCCAATTAACTGTTTGATACGCTCTACTGTGATTTCTGGTATATCAAACTGAGGAAGTGTATCTGGAATCGTACCATACGCTGTACCAATAGTAGGCACATGACCTGAGAAAAATACAGTTGCAATGACAGTTGAAATTACAACACCTACTAATGAACCAGGTACTTTGGGTAAAATTTTTGGTGTGATGAGTATAACGAAAAAGCAAATCAAAGCAGTTATAACACTATAAAAATTGGTGGTACCAATATGAGTAAAGATTTCCTGTAGGTTTGCTATAAATTCCTCATGCTTTTTTATACCTGTTAGACCTAAAAAACTAGCAATTTGTCCCGTAAAGATAATGACAGCAATACCTGATGTGAAGCCAATTGTTACAGGACGTGGGATAAACTTAATTAAAGATCCTAGTTTAAAAATTCCCATAAGGCATAAGATAATTCCAGCTAATAAACCAGCAAGTAGTAAATCTTCATATCCATAGGTAATGACAATTCCTAAAAGAATAGGAACAAAAGCACCTGTAGGCCCTCCAATTTGATACTTTGAACCACCAAATAATGAAATGAGTATACCGGCAATACATGTTGTATAAATCCCATACTCAGGCTTAACACCAGAGGCTATAGCAAAAGACATAGCAAGTGGAATCGCAACAACGCCAACAATCATTCCTGAAAGAAGATCCTTTTGAAAATGACCCAATGAATATCCTTCAAACCTTCCCGTAAATAACCCTCTCATTACAAACCCTTCTTTTCTATTTTTAATAAATCTGGATTACAAATGCATTTCTCGTTCCCTTATACAGGAGATTTTCATTTTCACAAAAGAAAACATTATCCTAATATTTACTATACGTTTTTCTTAAATGACGATCTAATTTACCTACATCTCCACCTTGTTGTACGTAGGATTTCAACCTTTCCGCTAGAAGTTCTCCGGCTCGACTATCTAGCTTCTTCGTATCAATAAACGATGTAATCCTTATCTTATCTGGAGTCATATCTCTACGAAACATCTGTCCTGGTATTTCACTCCAAAAACGATTCCATTCATCTAATAATCCGATTTGATCAAATAAAAAACCTTGAATCCCACATAACCAAGCTGTACAAGCTGTATTTCTTTTTTGACATCCAACTCCATCTTGTAAATGCTGACATGAAAAACAACAAGAATTCCCACTTTTAATACAAACATTACAAACGTGATGAGCTCCTATTGAGCGAAATATTTCAGTCCCATGTTGGATGATATCTTCTTTCTTAACTTCAATGCTCAACCTACCCCTCCTTAACTATCGTTTCAAGTTCTGTTTCATCTAGTTCTTCTAACATTGAAATTGTATCGATTAAATGGTTGTTAAAAATTTTTCGTGCAACTACCAGTAAATCTACAATCATAGGGTCTCGTAGAGAATATAAAACTCGTTTTCCATCTTTAATACCAACAACAATGTTTTTTGAACGTAGTACACTTAATTGTTGAGAAACAGCTGAACCTTCCTTGTTAAGGATGGTTTGAATTTCATTTACACTTCTTTCCCCCTCTGACAATAGTTCTAAAATACCTATTCGCAAAGGATGTGATAAGGCTTTAAAAAAATCAGCTTTAAATTGTTGCATTTCATTTCCCATTAAAACACCTACTTATTTTTGATTAAAAAAAGTATCATATACATCTTCAAATGTTTGAATATGTATATGATACTTCTAGAACTTACAATTTTCAATAAAAACATTTGAACCCATATGGGTAAATTATTATTAGATACATATTGTAATACTACGCCCCGTTTTTACACGTATTTCGGTTATACCCTAATATCAGTTACATTAGTATTGAATATTTTCATGAGAAATTATAGCACACGATTCATAAAAAACGATATTTAATGAGATATTATGACATGTATCGAAATACATAAAGAAGGTGAATGACGTGAAAAGACTTCTAATTTTGTATGTCCTGTTTTCAATTTTAGCGGGCTGTTCTATAAAACAATCTCCAGTTGAAAAGCATGAATCTAACGTTGGACATAAAAATGTTGAATTAACAAAAAATACAAAAAATCCCATATTCCAAAATGAACCACTTCAATCCCCAGCTCCTTCAGTCCAAGAAAAGGTCATTTTAGACGTGCCATTAATATCTCAAAAACCTGAATTGAAATACGGATGCGAAGTTACGAGCTTAGCGATGGTATTACAGTACGCTGGTATTAAAGTGAATAAAATGCAGTTAGCCAACAGTATCAAAAAAGATAATACCCCGCTGTCTATGAATAAAAACGGAGACATCACTCAATGGGGGAATCCTAAAGAAGGATTCGTTGGAGATATAACGGGTAAAACTAAGGGATATGCTGTCTACGTCCAACCGTTACAAGAATTGATGGAACGTTATCTTCCAAATCGCACAGTGAACTTAACAGGAAAAGCTTTCAATGATGTGCTAGCTCAAATCAAAATGGATAAACCTGTAGTGGTTTGGACGACCGGAGATTACAAAGTTCCGGATAGATGGGAGTCTTGGAAACATGGGAACAAACAAATCACAGCTCCTCTGGATTTACACGCTGTTGTACTTATAGGTTTTGAGGATGGGTACATTTATATTAATGATCCTTTAAGCGAAAAAAAAGCGCATAAGGTAAACCAAGAAACTTTCATTCAATCTTGGGATACATTGGGGAAACAAGCCTTATCATATCGTTAACGAATTTAAATGCGTTTAATATCTATAGGAGTCCAAAGTAAAGAACGTGAATCTTGTACGCTAAGTGATTACCCTCATGAAAAAGTTGATTTTTTATTTCTCTATCTAGAGGCGCGCCAACTGAATGACATAAAACTCACAATAATACATTTTTCAGAGGTTAAAACCCTTATTTTCCCACAATAAAGGGGTTCTAGAGCAAAAAAAGCTAATTTTGTACGCTAAGCCAATCTAAAGCTCCTATTAACTTCTATTTCCTGTTAGATTTTTTTGCCATTATAATCGACCAGGGGTGTTCATTCCAAATACCAAATCCTTCTGCATGCTTTTTATGGGTGTTTTTATAAATGCTCTGTCCATGAAATAAAACTAAGTTATCAGTCTAATTCTATATTTTACTAAAATGACCTATCTTTATTTTAAATTTACAACCCCAAAAAAGCCGGTTTTTCCTCTGTTAAGGGGAATTACCGGCTTTTTGCACTCTAATATTTTCTTTTTAACCTTTATCGTAAATCTATCCAATCAAGATTTTCTCTTCTGCATAACGTACCTTACTGTTCTTATTTCCAGACATAGCAAGAGCGAACGCCATTGTTAAAGGTCCTAATCTACCTATAAACATCATTGCTGTAATCAAAATACGTCCCATAGGGGTAAGATCGCCTGTAAATCCTGCACTCAGTCCCACTGTACCAAATGCAGAAACAGTTTCAAACAGAATTTTTGAGAGTTCAGCCCCTCTTTCTGTAATCGTCAATAAGAAAAATATGATGAAGATAAAAATAATGGCCGTAGTAGCGATTGACAATGCCCTATTAACTTGGCCAAGAGGAATTCTTTTCTTAAATACGTTAATGTCTTCCTTATTTTTTATTACTGCCCAAAGTGAAAGGAGAAGAAGTATAGCTGTAGTAACTTTAATCCCTCCACCAGTTGAACCTGGAGATGCTCCTATGAACATTAAACCTATGATATAAACTTGAGAACTTATCGTCATTTGAGCAATGTCAATTGTATTAAATCCAGCGGTTCTAGGTACGGATCCTTGAAAATATGCTGCCCATAACTTATCCCCTAATGGTAAAGAACCTAGTGTAGAAGGATTATGATATTCTAAACCTAAAATCACGAATAGACTAATTGTATTCAGAAAAAGTGTGCCAACTAAAACGAGCTTAGTATGCAGTGAAAGCTTTCTGAAGTTTTTTTTCTCAATTACATCTAAAATGACCGTAAATCCTATACCACCTGTTATGAATAACACCGTAATCATGATGTTGACGATAGGATCACCTACCCACTTACTGAGGCTATCAGGTTCTAATCCAAATCCAGCATTATTAAATGCAGAAATGGAATGAAATATACCGTAATATATCGCTTTTGGCCAAGGCATCTCATATGACCAGCGGATGGCTAAAACTAGAGCTCCAAGCAATTCAGTAACAAGTGTAATGACAATAATTCTTTGAACTAGTTTTACAATTCCTTGTAAAGACAAGGAATTAATGGACTCTTGAAGCAGAAGTCTCTTCCTCAATCCAATTTTTTTCCCTAATATAAGAAACATCAAAATTCCACTGGTCATAAACCCCCAACCACCAAGTTGGATAAGAATAAGTAAAACAACTTGTCCAAATAAAGTAAATGTAGTCCCAGTGTCAACTACTGCGAGCCCTGTTACACATACAGCAGATGTAGATTCAAAAAGAGCATCAATAAATGATAAATGATGACGATCTTGGGTTGATATAGGTAACATGAGTAAAAAGGTTCCAATTAAAATTAAGCCTAAAAAACCTAATACTAAAATATGTGCTGGATTTAGTTTGAAGAATAGGTTTTGTCTTTTGAAAATTTTATGAACCAAAATAATAACTCCCCTCAAATGGTAAATGTATATGGATGATTAGTTTTCCCATAAAAACAATATCATATAAAGAACAATAGTGTGAGATAAATTAAAAAAGTCCTCTTTTCGCTTGCTAGCTAAAAAGAGGACTTTTCACACATAGTACTTGATAAAATAAATTACAGCAAGGTTAGATTTAGATGGAAAATCGCTACCTAAAAACACCTAACAGCCAGTATATTTTAACACATACATCTAAAAAAGAAAAAGAGTTACGAAAAAGCGATATTACAACGTTTGGAGATTCAGCTCAGACACGTGTATATCTCAGCAGAATCCCTTTATCATTTTACAGAATTATTCTTAAATAACAAACCTTGTGCACAATAGTGGATAATATCTCTTCTTTTAACAATACCTATAAAAATGCCCTCGTCATCTATAACAGGAACAAAGTTTTGCTCCATAGCTCTTGATACAAGGTCTTCAATTTCTGCATTGATGGAAACCGGTTCATTAAAGCGGTGTAAAGAAACTTCACTCAAAAGAACCTGATGAGTATTGTTAAAGTTCAAAGATGATGTTTTTTTGAGTTTCCATAGTAAATCTCCTTCTGTAAGTGTACCCGCATATTCACCCTTATCATTGACTAAGGGGATAGCCGTATATCGATGGTGTTCTAACTTCTCTAAAGCCTGACGCATCGTTGAATTTATGTTTATGTATACAAGTTCACTCTTAGGAGTAAGAAAAAATGCAATGTTCATTTTATTGAATCTCCTTTAATAGTTCATTTCCTAATTAATCTTTATATTTTATTCATAACATTATTTGAAATATAGGGTTCAAACTATGCCTTTTTACATAAATTTCATATTTAATGGATTATCTCTTATTTCTTTTGAACAAACAAGTAGTTTATGAAAGTTTATTAAAAACATCATATTTTCCTATCAAAAAGATATAACAATAGATATGATAATCAAAAAAATAAGAGGTACGGCTCCCTGTAACAAAAACGACCATTATTGTTACAATAATTAGTAATAAACTTTCAGTCTAATTAACTTGCATAATGAGTGTAACAAAAATATGTAACAATATTATTTGTAACAATATCCTCATTGAATCGTTTTTGATACAATGTTTAGTAAAGGAGATGATAAATATGAAGTTTGGTTATATGCGTGTTTCTACATTAGACCAAAATTTGGATCGCCAAAAGAAACAACTTGAAGAGTTTGGATGCGATCGTATTTTCTTCGAAAAAATAACCGGTACAAAACGAAACCGGCCGGAGTTAAATAGTATGTTAGAATTTCTTCGTCCAGAAGATACAGTTGTTGTAACGGATTTAACTCGATTATCACGTTCTACAAAAGATCTCATTGAAATTACGGAACAAATTTCTCAAAAAGGAGCGCACTTGAAAAGTCTAAAGGAATCATGGCTTGATACAACAACGGCACACGGAAAAATGTTGTTTACTATTTTCGCTGGTATTGCTCAATTTGAACGAGACTTAACTTCTGAACGGACAAAAGAAGGGATTGAGGCTGCAAGGAAACGAGGGAAACATCCTGGAAGACCAAAAACCGATGAGGAAAAGGTAGATTACGCTTTATATCTTATTAATCAAGGTATGAGTCGTACAGATGCCGCCGAGAAAGCTGGTATCTCGAGAATGACTTTGTACCGTAAGATGCAACAGTAAAATACATATAGTTTTGATTTTAGTATAGTAGGAGGAATTACATTGACCTCAATTGAACGTACAGCCTATCCAAGGTTTAAACAAAACTTAACTCGAAAAGAACTGAAAGAGATTTATACCGTCACATATGAGGAGAACCAATTTGCCCATAGAGTAGCACGTGGAACTATTCTGGTCTTTAGCCTTTTAGTTATGCTAAAGTCTTTCCAACGACTAGGTTATTTTCCACGTCCAAAAGATATTCCATCTGTGGTAATTCATCACATCCGTTCGAGTTTGCGTATATCCAATGAAACCGAACCAAACTTCCGAACAAAGTCCATATATCGACACCAGAAAGCAATTCGTAAGCATTTGCAAGTATTGCCCTTTGGGAAGGATGCTTTACATATTGCTACTAATGCAATATATAAAGTGTCTCAAGTGATGGATAATCCCGCTGACCTTATTAATGTTTCTATTGAAGAACTAATTAAGGAACGTTATGAATTACCAGCATTCAGTACATTAGATCGACTTGCACGTCGAGTGAGAACGCTGGTTAATAATCGTCTTTGTAATACAATTCTCGCTCGTTTATCTAATATGGAAAAAGAAAAGCTCGATCAATTACTTCATACGTCAAAAGAAACTCAACATTCTGGTTATAATTATTTTAAAGAAGTTCCCAAAAGCCCTTCTATTACTCATATGAAAGATTTACAAAATAGACTTTCATTTATTACGTCTTTCCTTCCTAACATTCATGATTTATTAGAAGGCATTCCAAATTCTAAATTGAAGCACTTTGCTGCTGAAGCGAATTCTTTAGATGCTTCAGAAATAAAGGACTTCGCTCCTCCCAAAAGATATATGCTGTTGTTATCAACTATTTATCGGTCACAAATTACAACTAGGGATAACCTTGTAGAAATGTTTCTAAAAAGGATGGGAATCATTCATAAAAAAGGTAAAGAGGAACTTGCTCTTTTGAGGGAGCAACATCGTTCCATAAGTGAAAATCTTATTTCTGTGCTGAGTGAAGTTTTAGAAACAACAGCTATGCATGATGATAATACAAAAATTGGCAGCGATATTACTGAACTATTTGAAGCAAAAGGTGGTATAGAAGCTTTAAAACAAGACTGTACAGCAATATCCTCATACAACGGAAATAATTATCTACCACTTTTAGAAAAATTCTATAGGAATCATAGAAAAACATTATTCCGGCTCATCACATTATTAGAAATTGACTCAACAACTCAAGACGATTCCCTCATAAATGCTCTGGAATTTTTATTAGAGAACGAAAACCGTAAGGTTGAACATCTACCAAACGATATTGATTTATCATTCGCCAGTGAACAGTGGAAACATACAATTCGGGTTGAAAAAAGCACGAATTTACTTTACCGTAAACGTCTTGAAATCTGTATATTTTCTTATTTAGCCTCTGAATTAAAGACGGGAGACCTTAGTGTAAAAGGTTCTGAGAAATATGCTGATTATAGACAACAATTACTTCCATGGGAAGAATGCCAACCGATGGTTGAAGATTATTGTAATGAACTAGAATTACCTTCCTCACCTACTGATTTTGTTAATCGGTTAAAAAGTTGGCTAACATCCGCTGCAAAAACTGTTGACCTAAACTATCCTAATAATGGACAAGTTATCATAACTGAAGATGGAGAACCAATCCTGAAACGTTTGGTACGAAAAGAGTCTTCCAAGAGTAGTAAAATGTTAGAAAAGGAAATTATACAACGACTACCGGAACGAACGATTCTCGATATACTTTGTAACGTGGAACACTGGACTCATTGTACAAGACATTTCGGCCCATTTTCAGGATCTGAACCTAAATTAGAGCATCCAATTGAGCGTTATATTATTACTTCATTTGGATATGGCTGTAATTTAGGGCCAGCCCAAACCGCTAAACATATGCGAAATATAGTAACACCTCATATGATTTCTTTTGTGAATCGTAGACATATCAGTGCAAAAAAATTAGATGCCTCAATTCAAGACATTTTAAATCAATACAACCTCTTTAGCCTTCCAAAACTATGGGGGAGTGGAAAAACAGCCGCCGCTGATGGAACAAAATACGATTTATATGAAGAAAACTTACTGTCAGAATACCACATCAGATATGGGGGCTATGGAGGAATAGCTTATCATCATGTTTCGGATAATTATATTGCTTTATTTAGCCATTTTATCCCCTGTGGGGTTTGGGAAGCTATTTATATTATTGATGGATTGCTAAAAAATAAGTCAGATATCCAACCCGATACGATTAATGCTGATACACAAGGTCAGTCTACTCCTGTCTTTGCACTTTCTTATCTATTAGGAATCAATTTAATGCCTAGAATTAGGAATTGGAAAGACTTAAAATTTTTTAGACCAAGCAAACATATTCAATATAAACATATAGATCCTTTATTTAGTGATGTAATCGATTGGAAGTTAATTGAGACTCATTGGCAAGATTTATTTCAAGTTGTTTTGTCTATAAAAGCTGGAAAGATACTACCCTCAACTCTTCTCAGAAAACTGAGAAGTAATAGTAAAAAGAATCGACTGTACCAAGCATTTCGAGAGCTAGGCAGAGTCATTCGAACAATATTTCTTCTTAGATACATCTCAGATATGAAATTAAGAGAGCAAATTACAGCTAGTACAAATAAAGTGGAAGCATATAATGGTTTTTCAAAGTGGTTATTCTTTGGTGGGGATGGGATTATTACTGAAAATGATCCAGTAGAACAAGAAAAACGTATTAAATATAATGATTTCGTTGCTAATGCAGTCATTTTTCAAAATGTCGTTGATATAACGATGATTTTATGGAAACTCAAAAGAGAAGGTTATCGATTTTCACGAGAAGATCTGGTGATGTTAAGCCCATATATGACGAAACATATAAAACGTTTTGGCGATTATGTGATTGATTTACAAAACATTCCACAACCAATAGAAGAAAATATACCTGTATAAAAGATAAACGGGTCATAAAATGGGAATAAATCCCTGTCTGTGACCCAATTTTACACGTATCTCGGCTGAACCCCTATTATCCTGTAAAAGAAAAAAGTTAAATCCCCATAGATATCTATCTTATAGTTAATTCCATACATCAATCCATGATATAATTATATCCATATATTTAATTTAAAGGGTGATAATTATGAATTCATACACAAATAAGCAAAAAATAGTATCCCTTATAATTGCTTCATTTATCTTTTTCAGTTTTGTATTAACGGGTATATGCAATGTTACAAAATCAAATTTCTTTTACGTAAATTTAGCAGGTTTAACCCTCAACAGTTTCATGTTATTTGTAGCAGCTAAAGCATTAATGAAACAGATTAAAGACTAAGTATATACAATGATAAAATAAATTTAAGCTTATTTAAAGTATCGACACATCACAGTCAAGTAAATTCAATGCAGATGGAGGATTCAACATGAATAATCTAAAAAACTACTTAAACGAGAATCGTTTTATGAAATATTGTCTATATATAATATTAGGAGCTGGATTAATAAGAACTGGTTATGAATTTGGCTATTTCATTACAAATTTCATGCAATAAAACAATAAGTGGTGTTAATAAAAATAACACCACTTATCAATATATTTTTCATCATATAACTTGAAACATAACAATTATTAAATTCATAATTGCATGAACAAAAAATGATACTAGTAACCTATTAGTACGCACATATACCCCAGCAAGCACGATTCCAATTAAAAAATATCCGAATATAAATGGAAAGTCAAAATGCATAATAGAAAAGAACAATGAACTTATTAATATACTCCAAATTTGTGTAAACCTTCGCGTTAAAATATTTATGGCCGCATAACGAAAAACAAACTCTTCTACTAAAGGTGCAATAAGAACAATTGAAATAAGTGCCACAGGAGATATTACTGCAGCAGCAACTGTACTAGATGTATTTACTGATTGCGTAGTTAGCTGGAATACACTCTTATCTAAAAGACTTCCAACCATCTGCCCAAGGAATACTAATATAATCCCAATTAAAATCCATACAAATAAGCTTCTTGATAATTTAATTGATAACTTTGTATCTTTCATTAACTCTTTTCCATATATAAAAAAAAAGATTATTAACGTAACTGAAAACCCAATTAGTTCCCAATGTACGAGAAGTTGTTGGATTGCTTGCTGTTGGTTTCCCTGAATATCATACCAACCTGTCTTTGCAAGCAATTGGACACCTATAATCCCAACAAATTGAGTCATTATAAAATATATAAGTATGATATAACCTGATTTATGTAAATTACTATTATTCATGTTTATGTATTTACCCTTCACTTTTTTTATTTAATTAACGATTTTGGTTTACTTTTGCCCCATCCATTTTTTCTACGTCTTTCCGCTAAACACATTTGTCCAGAAAACCTCATATTGTTGAACAGGGTTATCGACTCTCAACTTGAAATTTTTTATTTTTGATGATGTAACCACCTATAATGAAAATATACTTTTTCCAAAGGAGGAATCTAATGTATATATCAAACAGGGTTGGCTTAATTAGCTGGATTGCAACTTGCCTATACTTTTTAATTGAACCTTTCTTTATTTTCACTTCTACAGCACCTTATAACTATTTGCGCCACGCAATGAGTAATCTAGGTGTAACAACCTGTGGAGAATTCACCTACGAAATAGCTCCTTATGAAATATGCTCCCCTAATCATTTTTGGATGAATTTACTCTTTATTATTAATGGAATAACATTTTGTATTGGAGTACTGTATATTTCACAACATCTAGAAAAAACAAGAATTAATACAATAGCAACATTTTTTATACTTATAATAGGAATCTCCACTATAGTTTCAGGATTAATTCCTGCAGATGTAAACCTAATTGGACATTCCATTCTAGTTTGGATAGGTATGCTTACTGTATTTCCAGGACTATATATTTTTGCTAAAAATCTTAAAAAAGCTAGAAAATGGACATATTTTTGTTTACTAAGCTTAATAGTAATAACAATTCTTATCTCACTTGTTTTTCTTCTCCCCTTACCTGCAGGTCTACTACAAAGACTTTTCTACTTGGTTCTTTTCGTTTGGGGAACTGTATCAACCTACAAATTGATAAAATAAAAAATTTGTTCACCTTTTTGATACATTTATGAAACATTCATATGTTATCTTCAATACGTTCTTTTCTCTTTATAATACCGTGTGAGATATACTCAGACTTCAAGCCCTAGACCCCCTAACTTTAGGGCTTCTCTATTCAAATAAGAAGTTTGTTTAGTTTTATAACATCTCATTTATGTAATTAACATCCTCATTTGTATCCCTCCATATTTATATCATTTTAGCAATATATACAATTTAAGTTTAATCATAGTTTTTTATATTAGAAAATTATGATTATTTTTTAGGTGCTCTTTATTTTTTAAAAAAGGGTTGTGTTTTTCTCCACAACCCTCATTTCCTTCTTAATCCACAGGTACTTCTTCTTGTCCATGTGTAATTTGTGCAATTGGTGTTACAATTTGTGCATATTTGTTTACCTGCACTTTAAATTGTCGTGGTTCTAAGAAGTTTACCTGTTGAATTAACACTTCAATATGAAACGTATCTACTTTTTTCCCACGGTCAATTTTGGTAATTCGCGCATTGTAAAACTGATCCCCATTTAGGAAATATCGTTGTACAGCTTCTGTAGCCAGCATACGCTCATTACTTGTCATTTTCATCGGTTCAATACCAAATCCATCCTTTGTAAACAAGTACGGTACATCATAACTACTATTAGAAATTTTTCGTAGTAAATCCTCTACAGTTTTTGTCTTTGCAATATATTCCTCTTCTTTTGTATCAAATCCCTTTGGCTTATCTCCAAGCATCTCGATTTCATCTTGATTTACTTGCTCTTCCTCTTGTACTTGAGATTTCATCATGTAACGATGAATAGTATTATAGGTAGCAACGCCTACTACTAACACTATAATTCCCAATATAACTAAGTACTTACGAGGCAGATTCGCTAACACATTCATGACTTTCTTCATTTCTTCACATCCCAAATCAGTCTATAACATTACGGATTTGCGACATATGTTGTCCTCTTGCCGTATAGTTTAGACCTGTAATTTGTACACCCTTATTATCACCAATATGAATCATTTTCTGATTCCCTAAATAAATAGATACATGGTTAGGATTTTCATAGAAAATTAAATCTCCTGGTTGTGCACGACCGATATCTGGCACCTGTTTTCCTTGTCCAATTTGAGCACCTGTCCAATCTCCAAGCTGGACACCTATACTAGTTTTAAACACATATTGTGTGAATCCAGAACAATCTGCACTACCTGCAGCTGGATTTCTAGCACCGGATACATAGCTTACTTTCCCTTGTCCAACCCATTTTTTTGCTTCTTCCAATACCTTTTGTCGTTTGGCATTTGTCATTGTAGGAGCACCACCTGATGATAACCCTGGATCATCATTTTTCTTAAAGAATTTCATTGGATCCGTTGGTTGGTCATTAATACGAATTTGGAAATCTAAATGAACAGCGTATCCACTCATATTAAGGAAACCAGTATCTTTATCGTAGTTAGAGCCGCCCATCTCCCCAATTATTTGTCCTTTTGTCACCATAGTTCCAGGTGCAACTGATATTTTACTCAAATGTAAGTAACGAGATACAATACCATTTCCATGGTCTATATAGACACCTAGACCACCACCATTTACATTTCCTGTTTGGTTTGTTACAATACCCGCTTCCATCGACCATACGGGGTCCCCAGCTTTTCCGGCGGTCATGGCCCCAATATCTACAGCATTATGTTGTTTTCCACCACGAAAAGCATCAAACGTATCTGTAATACGACCTGATTTCGTTGGCCATTTCCAACCTTTATCAGAAATCCATTCTCCAGATACATCTGCTACACAACCCAAATCCTTGTAATATTTCAAAACTTTGGAAACATACGTATAATCCCCATAGCACGCATTAACCTTGGTTCGGAAATTATTCGGATCGGAACAACCTGCTGGGTTTAAATGATTCTTACTTCTTGAGAACTCAATGGCTGTTTCCTCTGAATAGCCACCCTTAGCTAATGCATAGCTAATGAAGCCTGATCCAAATAGTGATAGGTAAGGATTTGAAGTTATCTCCACCTTTTCCCCCACTTCACACCGTACGTGAGAGTTTCCCCTCA
>NZ_MAOE01000065.1 GCF_001884185.1 Bacillus albus | reverse complement strand
TATGAACACTCCCCCACTTAGCAAAGCTTAAAGTGGGGGTTTCTAACGTTTCGACCTAACGGACGATTAACGTCAGGGGAGTTAACACATTAGCGAGCTGTTTCACGCCTAACCCCTCTATCCCATTTGTCCATGCATTTGGGATTACTTTTCGTAAAATGTTAGCCGCAGCATTTACATCTGCATTAATTAAAGTTTTATTTGCTGAACGATATAT
>NZ_MAOE01000064.1 GCF_001884185.1 Bacillus albus | reverse complement strand
CTTGCTTCAGAAGCAGGACAATTAGAATTAAACGTTATGGAACCAGTACTTGTTTTCAACTTACTTCAATCAATTAGCATTATGAATAACGGTTTCCGTGCCTTTACAGATAATTGCTTAAAAGGAATTGAAGCGAATGAAGATCGCTTAAAAGAGTATGTTGAGAAGAGTGTAGGAATTATTACAGCCGTGAACCCTCATATCGGTTATGAAGCAGCAGCTCGCGTTGCGAAAGAAGCAATCGCGACAGGGCAATCCGTTCGAGAACTTTGTGTGAAAAATGGTGTA
>NZ_MAOE01000063.1 GCF_001884185.1 Bacillus albus | reverse complement strand
CATTGAATTTGCATACTTAGTATGCGAATTCAGGAGGTGTTTTTTTCATGTACCACTATTCGGGTTCACTTCAATGAACCAATAGCTCATACTGGGGGTTTTATAAAACGAATCATTAATGTGGGATGCCCCACTTTATAGTGTCGGAATTGTTCTCTCGTAATATTCCTCTGCAATCTCTTCATAAAAAGCTGCTGACGTCGTATAAAAATATGGAATTAGCCATAGGAATCCAATCCCGAGTGTAATACAACTTAATATAAACCAACCAATAAAGCTTAAACATAAAATGAAATACTCCATCTTATGCCCATCCATCATACGACGGCTTTCTGTAATAGCTTGATTTATAGAATACTCAGGGTGATCATTTATAATAAAGTACGTCATCGCATAAGAAAATGATTTAATAATGCCTGGAATAATAAATAGTAAAAACCATAAGAAAATATAAATGTTAACTACTATATATAATAAAAATGACTTTATAAACTTACTTCCTTCTGTAAACCATCTGAATATATGCCCGATACCCTCTTCTTTTTCACGAATGATATGCAGCGCTAAACAATAGCCACCTAACGTTAATGGACCTACCATCAATATTGAAATAACGTCTACTGAAAGTGAGTTATTTACTTCTTTCCAATCCCAAACCTGGGAGAAAATGAAATCAATACTAAAACTAAAAGCTGAAATAAGAATCGAAATGAGTAATGTTGCCCCGACAGCTAATCCCCATTTTCCTTCTAATGAATCTAGCGCTTCTCCTTTTAAATCACTAATCATAATTTGCCTCCTATACGTAATAACTCTATTAGTATAGCATGTTCCTACTACAATTCATCTTTTGAAAGATAGCGATAAAAATGCGCTGTCGTTGTACTCATATACGGGCTAAGCCAAAGAAAGCCTATTCCAAGTGTAAAAATCGCTAAAATTGCCCAACCTATAAAACTTAGCCATAAAAGAAACAGATCTAATTTGTGCCCCTTCATAAGATTCTTACTTTCTTTCATTGCTTGCGAAACACTGTATTCTGGTTTTTCAACCATCACATAATATGTCATCGAATATGAAAAATACAAAATAGTCATTACAATAAACGAAATAGCTAATAAAATAAAGAAAACAATTATAAATGATGGATTTGCATTCTCATCAAGAAAACCTAATAGCCCAAATACAATCGTTCCTAACATCGGAACCCAAGTACCTGTATATAACAAAATTGCAAGCATAGCCCACATTGTTTTCATCATTCTTTTAAAGCCACGAAATCCTTCAAATAAATAATCTACTCTAGCATCTTCTCGTTTGCTTATTTGTAGAAACAAATTCGTATGACCATATGTGGTAATGCCATAAGCCGCATAACTCAAAATTATCATAAGACAGTAAAAAATCCCAAACGTAATAGCAGCTCCAATTGCCATCACGTCTTCTTCAATTGAACCAGTTGAAATAGATGCTAAAAGAACTATTATAGCTCCTGGAATTAATAGTATAAGCATTACAGCCATTGAAACGACGTAACTTACAATATGATATAAAATCGTTGACCCAACACCTAGTCCCCATCTTCCTTTTAAGGAGTGCAACGCTTCTCGTTTCATTTCACCAATCATTTCTTCATCCCCTTTATAAATTGTTGTACATTCTCTACTTATACAAGCATCAATATAATTATACCATTTTTGTAAAATTATCCATGAACTACACAAAAAAATCCGTAAAGGCAAAGCCTTTACGGATTTTTTTATTTCATATCAGAAACGTTTAAACGGTTCACAGCACGTTGTAATGCCATTTCTGCACGTTTAAAGTCAACATGTGCTTGTTTATCTTGCATACGTTGCTCAGCACGACGCTTCGCTTCATTTGCACGATGGATATCGATATGGCTTGCTTCTTCAGCAGATGATGATAATACAGTTACTTTATCTGGACGAACTTCGATAAAGCCACCACTTACTGCTACATAATCAGTGTGTCCACCATTTTTCAGACGAACTGCACTAATTTTTAACGGTGCAACAGTTGGAATGTGACCTGGTAAGATCCCCATTTCCCCACTCTCTGCTTTTACACTTACCATTTCTACTTCTTTTTCGTAAACCGGTCCATCAGGAGTTACAATACTGACTGGAAATGTCTTCATACTTCGTCCCTCCTAAGGCCTTACGCCATCATTTTCTTCGCGTTTTCAATAACTTCTTCAATGCCACCTACTAAACGGAATGCATCTTCTGGAAGGTCATCATATTTTCCTTCTAGAATTTCTTTAAATCCGCTAACTGTATTCTTTACAGGTACATAAGAACCTTTTTGACCTGTAAACTGCTCAGCTACGTGGAAGTTTTGAGATAAGAAGAATTGAATACGACGAGCACGATGTACAACTAACTTATCTTCTTCAGATAACTCATCCATACCTAAGATAGCGATGATATCTTGAAGCTCTTTATAACGTTGTAAAGTTTGCTGTACTTGACGAGCTACTTCATAATGCTCTTCTCCTACGATTTCTGGAGAAAGTGCACGAGATGTAGATGCTAATGGATCTACGGCTGGGTAAATACCCATTTGTGTTAAACGACGCTCTAAGTTTGTTGTTGCATCTAAGTGAGCGAACGTTGTAGCTGGTGCTGGATCCGTATAGTCATCGGCTGGTACATATACCGCTTGGATAGACGTGATAGATCCTTTATTTGTAGATGTGATACGCTCTTGTAATTGACCCATTTCTGTTGCAAGTGTTGGTTGGTAACCTACCGCAGATGGCATACGACCAAGAAGGGCAGATACTTCAGAACCTGCTTGCGTGAAACGGAAGATGTTATCGATGAACAGAAGTACGTCTTGTCCTTGCTCATCACGGAAATGCTCAGCCATTGTTAATCCTGTTAATGCAACACGTTGACGTGCTCCAGGTGGCTCGTTCATTTGTCCGAATACCATCGCAGTTTTCTTAATTACGCCTGAATCGCTCATTTCGTGGTATAAGTCATTACCCTCACGAGTACGCTCACCTACACCAGCGAATACAGAGATACCACCGTGCTCTTGTGCGATGTTATTGATTAATTCCTGAATTAATACTGTTTTACCTACACCGGCACCACCGAATAGACCAATCTTACCACCCTTAATGTAAGGAGCAAGTAAGTCTACTACTTTAATACCAGTTTCAAGAATTTCTACTTTAGTAGATAATTCTTCAAATGCAGGTGCTTGACGGTGAATTGGATCACGATGTACATCCGCAGGAACCTCACCATCTAAGTCAATTGCATCACCTAATACGTTAAATACGCGACCAAGTGTTACATCACCAACTGGTACAGAGATTGGTTTACCAGTATCTTCTACTTCTGTGCCACGAACAAGTCCATCTGTGGAAGACATCGCAACTGTACGAACTGTATCATCACCTAAATGAAGTGCAACTTCAAATGTTAAGTTAATACTTCCGTTTTCGTTGCTTTGTTTTACCGTAAGGGCGTTGTAGATTTCTGGTAGCTTTCCGCCATCAAACTTAACGTCTACAACCGGACCCATGATTTGCGTAACGCGCCCTTTATTCATCGGGTTCCCTCCTAGCTTTCTTTTAATTAGCCAACTTTCTACGAACAGCTAGCTTTTAATTTTTTATTGGTTTATAGCTTACGCGACTCTTTTGAAAGAGTCGCTTCCGCCTTTTAATACTATTCTAACGCTGCTGCTCCACCAACGATTTCCGTAATTTCTTGCGTAATCGCTGCCTGACGCGCACGGTTGAATGAAAGTGTAAGTGAATCGATAACTTCCATTGCGTTGTCTGTAGCACTCTTCATTGCTGTCATACGCGCTGCGTGTTCACTTGCTTTACCGTCTAGTAATGCACCGTACACTAAGCTTTCTGCGTATTGTGGCAATAGTACTTTTAAAATTTCTTCTTCAGAAGGTTCGAATTCATAAGCTGTCGTCGGTTTATTAGACGCCACATCCGTAAGCGGTAAAATTTTATTTTCCGTTACTTCTTGTGAAATTTTACTTACGTAATGGTTGTAGTAAATATACAGCTCATCATAAGCACCATCTGCAAACATCGCAATTGCTCGAGAAGCAAGGTCTTTAATATCAGTAAATGATGGGTGGTCAGATAGTCCAACTACTTCATCAATGATGTTAAAGCCGCGACGTTTTAAATAATCACGTCCTAGTCGTCCAAGCACAATAATTGAATATTGGTTTGAATCCATATTATGACGTTCACGAATTACGTTACTTACTGTACGTAATACGTTACTGTTATAACCACCTGCTAGTCCGCGATCAGATGTAATAACGATGTATCCTGTACGCTTTACAGGACGCGCATTTAGCATCGGATGATTAATTCCTTTACTTCCTTGCGCAATGCTCGCTACTACTTCCTGAATCTTTTCCATATACGGAACGAAAGATTTAGCATTTTGCTCTGCACGGTTTAACTTAGATGCAGATACCATCTCCATCGCTTTCGTAATTTGACTCGTTTTCTTTGTCGAGTTAATCTTCGCTTTTATATCGCGTAAAGATGCCACAGGTTTTCACCACCTTTTTTCCGGAAGTTGGCACGATTAGTAAGAATCCTCTTCCTAATCTACGTTGCAAGATATTCTTGCTCATGATTGAAGGAAAAGAATAGGTGCACCTACTCTTTTCCTTTACATAACCGTCAGCAATCTCAAAGCCTGAGATGCCTTATATATACTATCTAGCTCCAGCGGCTTGAATGCTCGGTGGCTTCACTTCTTCCTACGAGGCAAAAACCGCCTCTTCGTCAGAAGCTCCATCCCCCTCACATTCAGAACGAGCCGCTTCCGCTTTTATTAATCTAGTTCCGCCTCCTAGCCCCTTTCGTCTAAGAACCTTCCCCACAAGAAGGTAAAAAGCACCTTCTGTGAGAAAGAACCTTAGCCGATGGGGCTGAACAGTCGGCTTCACTTTTTATTATTATTCAGAAGCTACGAATACTTTTTTAAATCCGTTAATTGCTGCTGCAAATTTGTCGTCATCCGCAAGTTTCTTAGTTGTGCGGATTTCTTCTAATAAGTCAGTCGCATTAGAATCTAACCAAGCATGGAATTCTTCTTCGAAACGAGTGATATCTACTACTGGGATATCATCTAGGAATCCACGTGTTAAAGCGTAAAGAATGATAACTTGTTTCTCTACACGTAACGGTTTGTGTAATCCTTGTTTTAATACCTCAACAGTACGAGCACCACGGTTTAGTTTCGCTTGAGTTGCTTTATCAAGGTCAGAACCGAACTGAGCGAACGCTTCTAACTCACGGTAAGATGCAAGGTCAAGACGAAGTGTACCTGATACTTTACTCATTGCTTTAATCTGAGCAGATCCACCTACACGAGATACAGAAGTACCCGCATCGATCGCTGGACGTACGCCAGAGAAGAATAGGTCAGATTGTAAGAAGATTTGTCCATCCGTAATCGAGATTACGTTTGTTGGGATGTATGCTGATACGTCCCCTGCTTGTGTTTCGATGAAAGGTAGTGCAGTTAAAGAACCGCCGCCTCTTGCATCACTTAATTTTGCTGCACGCTCTAATAAGCGAGAATGTAAGTAGAATACATCCCCTGGGTAAGCTTCACGACCTGGAGGACGACGTAATAGTAATGACAGCTCACGGTAAGCTGCTGCTTGTTTTGATAAGTCATCATATACTACTAATACGTGTTTACCATTGTACATGAACTCTTCACCCATTGTTACACCAGCGTAAGGAGCTAGGTATAGTAATGGAGCTGGTTGAGAAGCTGATGCAGTTACAACGATTGTGTACTCTAATGCACCATGCTTACGTAGTGTTTCTACTACGTTACGTACAGTTGATTCTTTTTGTCCGATCGCTACGTAGATACAAATCATATCTTCGTCTTTTTGGTTAATGATTGTATCAAGTGCAACTGCTGTTTTACCCGTTTGACGGTCACCGATGATTAACTCACGTTGACCACGGCCAATTGGTACAAGAGCGTCGATCGCTTTAATACCTGTTTGAAGTGGCTCATGAACAGATTTACGATCCATTACACCTGGTGCTGGACTTTCGATTGGACGAGTGTTTGTTGTATTGATTGGGCCTAAACCATCAACTGGTTGACCTAATGGGTTTACAACACGACCAATTAGTTCTTTTCCTACTGGTACTTGCATGATGCGACCAGTACGACGAACTTCGTCACCTTCACGGATTTCCGTGTAAGGTCCTAAAATGATAATACCTACGTTGTTTTCCTCTAAGTTTTGTGCTAGTCCCATAACGCCGTTAGAGAACTCTACAAGTTCACCAGCCATAACGTTATCAAGACCATGAGCACGCGCGATACCGTCACCAACTTGGATAACTGTACCAACATCACTAACTTCGATTTCAGACTGATAGTTCTCGATTTGTTGCTTTATCAGTGCGCTAATTTCTTCAGCTCTGATGCTCATGTGCTTCACCCCTATCTATTCTTCATTAATTCACGCTGAATACGTGCTAATTTTCCTTGTAAACTTCCGTCATAAATGCGATTTCCAATGCGTACTTTAATGCCGCCTAGTAAATCTTCATCTACAACATTTTTTACGCGAATTGCGTCTTTTCCTGTTCTCTTTGCAAATGCTTCTGCAATGTTAAGCTTCTCTTCTTCTGATAGAAGACGAGTAGAATATACAGTTGCGTCCGCTACGTTACGTTCTTCATTAGCAAGAACAACATATTCATCTGCAATTTCAGGTAAGATATCAATGCGTTTGTTATCAATTAAAATATATAACGTATTTAAAATAGATTCAGAAACAGATCCGAATACGTTTGCAAGAAACGTTTTCTTTTGTTCCTTTGAAATGTTCGGTTGCGTTAAAAAGCTATGTAGTTCTCCGTTCTTTGCATAAACGTTTTGTACAAGGCGTAATTCCTCTTCAAACATTTCTAATACGTGTTTTTCTTTTGCAATTTTAAAAAGAGCGACAGCATAACGTTTTGCTACAATCCCATTGCTCATCGCGCTTCTCCTACTTCTTTAATATAATCGCGAATTAACTTCACTTGATCTTCTTCTTTTAATTCTTTTTCAATTACTTTAGAAGCAATTTGAACAGATAAAGAAGCAACTTGTTCTTGTAAAGCAGCAATTGCTTGCTCTTTTTCGCGTTGAATTTCTTGTACAGCAGATGCTTTAATTGATTCTGCTTCTTCTTTCGCAGCAGCAACAATAACATCTTTTTGATCTACAGCTTGTTTTTTCGCTCTTTCGATTAACTCTTGTGCTTCAACACGTGATTGTTTTAACATTTCACGTTGTTCTTCTACTAACTTCTTCGCTTCAGCATTGCTTCTTTCTGCAGCGTCGATTTCATTAGTAACATGTTCTTCACGTTCTTTCATAATTCCCATTAAAGGACCCCACGCAAATTTGCGTAGCATTACTAATAGAAGTAAGAAAATGAACAATGTATAAGCAATCGTTCCAAATGGAATGGCAGCCCCTAATAATAAAGTTGGCACAAGGATTCACTCCCTTCAAAATATCTAAATTGATCATATGAAAAAAAAAGACATACGTTTCGTTCATAAAGCAATGGCGAAGAAAGTTCGGAAAAACACTCTTCGCCATCTATGTAAGGGGAGTCTCCCTTATTTGTTCATTACGATGAATGCAATAACTACACCGATGATTGGAAGTGCCTCAACTAAAGCAACCCCGATGAACATAATTGTTTGAAGTGCGCCTTTTAATTCTGGTTGACGAGCAACACCTTCGATTGTACGTGATACGATAAGACCGTTACCAATACCTGCACCTAATGCTGATAAACCAATTGCAATTGCAGCTGCGATTACACCTAAACTCATTTAATTTGTCCTCCTTTGTATTATAAAAAAATAAATTTTTTCTTACTTAAATTATATTAATGGTCATGGCTTACTTTATGAGCCATATACACCATCGTTAACATAACGAAAATAAATGACTGGATTGATCCAACGAATACGCTGAATCCCATCCATGCTAACATTGGTACAAGCGCACCTAATGCTCCAAGGAATGATGCCCCGCCTAACTTAGCAAGTAATCCTAATAAGATCTCACCTGCATAAATGTTACCAAATAAACGAAGACCTAACGTTAATGTGTTAGCAAACTCCTCAATAACCTTTAATGGGAATAAGAATTTCATCGGTTGGAAATAACCTTTAACGTATTCTTTCGTACCCTTCATCTTAATTCCATAATAATGGGTGAGGGTAACTACCATCACGGCTAATGTTAATGTAACTGCTGGATCAGACGTTGGTGATCTCCACCATGCAATATGTTCGCCAGCCTCAACTGTTGAATACATGAATGGTAAACCAAGGAAGTTCGATACGATGATAAACATGATAAGCGTAACGCCAAGCGTTAAGAAACGTCCACCTGTTTTCCAGTCCATCGTACTATTGATAATCCCTTTCACGAAGTCAAACACCCATTCCATGAAATTTTGCATTCCTGTTGGGCGAAGAGCTAAGCTGCGAGTTCCGATAACAGCGATTAAGAAAACAATAACTGCTGCTACAGTAACCATCATAACTGATGACAAATCGAACGTTAAACCTAGAAATTCAACTAATCTACCGTGTTCCACTAGTAATTCACCTCTCTTCCCTGCTCTTATACTCTAAATAAAGAAAATCTATGATCATGACAAGGTATCCTGTCAGCAATCCCACACCTAAGCCCCACATCGCAATTAACTCTTGATATTTGGCTGCAAATAAAATTAATAACCCAATTGTGGCGAATCTTGAATATGTACTTACCGCTGTTGCCTTAAACTTCACGTTTTCTCCATTTGTTACGCGATCCAACAGCTTGTCTGTTCTACGTGCAATGATGCGCAAACTAAGAAAACTGAAAATCGTTCCGATAATCAGCCCAAGAAACACATCCTTGTAAGAGGTGAATCCCCATCCTAGCACTAGAAGCGCAAGCAAGTAGTACATATATTTCTTTTGTCTTTGGACAAGTCCATGTACGTCTATCATCATTGCTCTCCCGAATAGTAATGTCGAATGAGTCGAATCATTGCGTATACCCCTGTTCCTAATCCGAGTAATAACCCTATAATAAGAAACAACGGAAACGTTCCAACCTTATTATCAATCCACTGCCCACCAAAGATTCCAACAAGAATAGAACCGACTAATTGAGCAAGAATACCTGACATTAAAGCATAAGCTTTTATATGGCTGCGATCGTTTTTTTGCAAGGATTCATCCCTCCAATATGTAACCCTCATTCACGATGTGTTAATAATAACTCATTTTTTTGCATAAATCCTATACAAAACAAAAAGTTTACATTTTCGTCACGGAATAGATGTAATTTCGTCACTGAAAGCCCTACCATCTATCCCCGTTGTTAGCATACAATAGGGTATTAACAGTGTCAACGAGAAATCGTAAAAAATCAAAAAATTTGAGTATTAGTCATTTCCTCCCAAAAATGAAAACGTTCCCCTTCTAAATACTGGTTAGAGATATGCAATTTCTAACAGTTTTCTCATTATAATAGAAGGAAATGTTCACAAGTTTGTCACCATTATATTTTTACGATATAACGCTTTCCTTCCATAATATAGTGCTCCTTAGACGTAAGACTTCTATATTATATGTGATGTGTATGCAACTTATGTTGTATATACTATGTATATTTATCCCCCTCCCCTACCTCATCAAAGTACAAAAAACGAGAGGGGAATCCCCTCTCGTCAGTTGTCTTACTTCGTTCCGAATAAACGGTCACCAGCATCACCAAGACCTGGTACTACATATCCGTGGTCATTTAATTTCTCATCTAATGCCGCAACATAAATATCAACATCAGGATGTTCTTCTTGTACTACTTTTACCCCTTCTGGAGCTGCAACGATACACATTAATTTAATTTGCTTTGCACCGCGCTTTTTCAGAGAGTTAATTGCTTCAGCTGCAGAACCACCTGTTGCTAGCATCGGATCTAGTACGATAAAGTCACGCTCTTCTACATCCGTTGGAAGTTTCACATAGTATTCTACCGGTTGCAATGTTTTAGGGTCACGGTATAAACCAACGTGTCCTACTTTTGCTGCTGGAATTAATTTCAGAATTCCATCAACCATTCCTAAACCTGCACGTAAAATCGGAATTAAACCAAGTTTTTTACCAGCGATCACTTTTGTTGTCGCTTTGCTTACAGGCGTCTCAATTTCAATGTCTTTAAGTGGAAGGTCGCGAGTAATTTCGAAAGCCATTAAGCTCGCTACTTCGTCCACTAATTCACGAAAATCTTTCGTACCTGTATTCTTATCGCGAATATATGTAATCTTATGTTGAATTAACGGATGATCAAATACATACAGTTTTCCCATGTGAATCTCTCCTTTAGATGATATTCATGCGTTTGCACGCTTTTTTACACTATTTACGATTGTAAAGAAAACGCTACTAATATTCAAGGGCAAATTTGGCAAAATCATTATTTTACGATGAATCTATCTAGTATCTTTACCAATTATGGGAGCTGTATCCTTCATTATATCGCCAAAATTTATTCATCATTTGTATACATACTTAAAGAACAATATATGTCCAAAAAAAAGACCGCTAAAACAATTACGTTTCAGCAGTCTTCTTCAATCTATTATAGATCTGTGTACATTGGGAATTTGCTCGTTAACGCTTCTACACGCTTACGTGCTTCTTCTAATGCAGCTTCATTTTCATGATTTTTTAATGTGTAAGCAATAAGTGACGCAATTTCATCCATATCTTCTAAACCGAAACCACGAGATGTTACAGCTGCCGTACCGATACGTACACCGCTCGTTACAAATGGGCTTGCTGTTTCGAATGGAATTGTATTTTTGTTCACTGTAATACCAACTTCATCTAATACGTGCTCCGCTACTTTACCTGTGATTTCTAAGTTACGAACGTCAATCAGGATTAAGTGATTGTCTGTTCCGCCAGAAACAAGTGTCAGTCCTTCTTTTTGAAGACCTTCAGCTAAGCGGTTTGCATTATTAATGATATTTTGTGCATATGTTTTAAACTCATCTTGTAGTGTCTCACCAAATGCAACAGCTTTTGCCGCGATTACGTGCATAAGTGGACCACCTTGAATACCAGGGAAGATTGATTTATCAATTTGTTTTGCAAATTTCTCTTCACATAAAATCATACCACCACGTGGGCCACGTAATGTTTTATGTGTTGTCGTTGTAACAAAATGTGCATGTGGTACTGGGTTTGGATGTAAACCAGCAGCTACTAAACCAGCGATATGTGCCATATCAACCATAAAGTATGCACCCACTTCATCTGCAATCTCACGGAATCGTTTGAAATCGATAACACGAGGGTATGCACTTGCACCCGCAACGATTAATTTTGGTTTATGTTCTTTCGCTTTTGCTAATACATCATCGTAATTAATACGGTGAGATTCAGCATCCACGCCATATTCTACGAAATTATATTGTACTCCACTAAAGTTAACAGGGCTTCCGTGTGTTAAGTGACCACCATGAGATAAATTCATACCAAGTACTGTATCGCCTTGCTCTAAAATCGTGAAGTATACTGCCATGTTCGCTTGTGCACCAGAATGCGGTTGAACATTTACGTGCTCTGCACCGAAAATTTCTTTCGCGCGATCACGAGCGATATCTTCTACTACGTCTACGTGTTCACAACCACCATAGTAACGTTTCCCAGGATATCCTTCAGCATACTTATTCGTTAAAACAGAACCTTGCGCCTCCATTACTGCTTCGCTTACGAAGTTTTCTGAAGCAATTAGCTCAATCTTCGAACGCTGTCTTCCTAGTTCTGCCTCAATTGCAGCAAATACCTTTTCATCTTGACGTTTTAAATGATCCACCAAAATCCCCCTTTTCTGAACGAATTACATCGATTCCCAATAGTTTTTTCTCATTTATTCAGAAAAAACGAAAATTCAGGTTGTAATTCTTTCGAACCTTCATGTTTTCAACTACATTCTAACATGACTTTCTTTATCATAAAAGAAAAAAAAGACCGAAAATCGGTCTTTTCTTTCTTCTATGATAAAGTCAGACAACATACCTTATTCGTAACTTTAACGGCAAGTGATAGTCTCTTCCTTCGCCGCATAAACAGCACGTGCTCCACCAATTAGTTTTCCACGTGTTGTTGCCATCGTTACATGTGCACTTCCAATTTCCTTCACACTAGTACGAACCGGAACAGCTACGTGCTTTAAATGCATACCGATAAATGTATCACCAATATCCATCCCCGCATCCGCTTTAATAAACTCAATTACTACCGGATCTTTCAAATTGTGATAAGCATATGTTGCTAATGCACCACCTGCTGATCTAACAGGCGTAACTGTTACAATTTCAAATTGATATTTCATCGCCAACTCTCTCTCAACTACTAAAGCACGGTTTAAATGCTCACAACATTGAAACGCCAACTCAATACCTGTTTGCTCTTGAAATTGTTTTAACTCAGAAAAAATCGCCTCTGCTACTTCCATCGTTCCTGATGTTCCAATTCTTTCTCCTAGCACTTCGCTCGTACTACACCCCACTACAAAAATTTGACCACTTTGTAATGAAGCTTGTTCTTGGAAATCAGAAAGCGACATTTGTAACTGTTCTCTTACCTTTACGATTTCTGTCATTACGCCTCTTCCTTTCACAGGTCGGTTCACCAAATTATATTTCCTACTACTTCTAGTTAGAATCTATTACTTTGCTTCGTATGTTTTAATTTTTCCTACGCGGTTTTCGTGACGGCCACCTTCAAATTCAGTTGTTAACCAAATTTTTGCGATGTCACGTGCTAGACCAGCACCAATTACACGCTCGCCCATTGCTAACATGTTTGTATCGTTATGCTCTCTCGTTGCTCTTGCACTGAAAGTATCATGAACTAACGCACAACGAATACCATTTACTTTGTTTGCAGCAATTGACATACCGATGCCTGTCCCACAAACTAAAATACCACGGTCTACTTCGCCATTCGCTACCATTTCCGCTGCTGGAAACGCAAAATCAGGGTAATCAACAGAACCAGCTTCACATTCACAACCTAGATCAATATATTCAATATTTAATTCTTCTAATAAACTTACAAGTTCTTTACGGATATTCATACCGCCGTGATCAGATGCTACTACTACTTTCATTTTTACCCCTCCAAAATTTCAATCAATTATCTTCATTTCTCACTCGATCCTTTAATGGGACGAAGTGATCTCCAATATCGTATTATACACGAAACATCAACCTTCTGAATGTTTTTTCAGTAAAGTTTGTACAAGTTTTTCCATCTCTTCTAGCGTTTCTTTATAAGTAGAGAGAGATCCGCCAAATGGATCTGAAATATCCTTACTTATTCCCTCAGTTACTCCGTATAATGTATCTACTTTCTCTTCAACACTCGGATAATGCCCAAGGACAATTTGCTTATGGTTTTCTGTCATTGTTACTACAATATCTGCCCAATCAATTAAGGTTTCATTTACCTGCTGCGCGGCATGATCGATTGCAATTCCCTTTTCAGCTAAAGCTTCCTTTGCATGTACCGACGCATCACTTCCAGGATAGGCGAAAACACCAGCAGATTGCACTTCAAACTTACCTTCTCCATGATGACGAAGTAACGCCTCAGCCATTGGACTACGACATGTATTTCCAGTGCAAACAAATAATACTCGTTTCATCTAAACCCACCCCTTTTCTTCTTTTTCCTACTTTTTATCATAGCGTAAATTAAAATAGAACAAAAGAAATGTGAATATACGAAAGGCGCATTTCTCTTATATTTTTTCTAAGAAAAATGCGCCTTATCCACATATATGTGAAACCCTATTTCCAAGTGCCCAAAGTATTTTACCATACATAAGGAACAGACTACAAAACAAAATAAGGAATCCATTTCATACGAAACGGATTCCTTTCATTTGATAATTATTTCATTGTAACTTTCATTACTTCTGTAGAACCTTTTGTAGCAGTTACACCTACAGTTGTCTTAATAGACTCAGCTGCATCTGTGTTTGTAATAACGATTGGAGTAATTGTGCTTTTCGCTTTTTCACGAATTAATTCTAAGTCGAATGAGATTAATTTATCTCCAGCTTTTACAGCTTGTCCTTCAGAAACGTGAGCTTCGAAACCTTCGCCTTCCATTTTTACAGTTTCTAATCCAACGTGGATTAAAATTTCTGTACCGTTTTTCGCTTTAATTCCAATCGCATGTTTCGTGTGGAATAATTGTACGATTTCACCATCAACTGGAGATACAACTACACCTTCAGTAGGGTCGATTGCAACACCGTCACCCATCATACGACCAGCGAATACCGGATCTGGTACTTCTTCAATATTTTTCACTGCTCCAGTTAATGGAGCTACGATTGTTTCTTCATTTGTTTTTGAACCAAGACCGAATAATTTTTTAAACATAGGATAGTCCTCCTTATAATTTACCTAAAAGTTTATAGGGCAATCTCTATTAAAGATCTGAATAAACGTAAGACCTCATACTTCGAATATTATACTGTAAAAACGCTTTCGAAATAAATTACGTCATTACTGTTAGACTCTTATTGTAGCGTCTCACAAAATTCCAGTCAATTCTGATTGTCTGAATAACAATAAGAAGTTAACTTCTATTTATATTTTCTCTTTTTTTACTCAACTTGTCTAGAGGTCTTTACTACATTTTATTTTTTGTTGTTAATTTGTAAAATTTAATTCAAACTTTTTTCAAAATCCACTTGACTAAAGTAAGTAACTATTTTACAATTACTTACATAAGGTAAGTTAATAACTTTTAGGAGGTTTTTAAAATGATGGATTTCGGTCTTCTTATTATTCGTCTTATTATAGGTATTACATTCATGGGTCATGGTGCTCAAAAATTATTCGGTTGGTTCGGCGGTTACGGTTTAAAAGGAACAGGTGGCTGGATGGAATCAATCGGTTTACGCCCCGGTGTATTCATGGCATTTATGGCTGGTGCAACTGAATTATTAGGTGGTTTCTTATTCGCATCAGGTATTTTCACTGCAATCGGTTCATTATTTATCGTTGGAACAATGTTAATGGCAATCTTCACTGTTCACGGAAAAAATGGTTACTGGGTGACACAAAACGGATATGAATACAACTTAATGTTAATCGCTGTTGCAATTGGCGTAGCTTTAATCGGACCTGGGGCATACGTTTTACTGTAATATTTATCTCAGTTTCGAGATTATTCAAACGGAACTTACTTCATTACAATTGAAGTAAGTTCTTTTTATGCAATAAAAATATTATTTCCAGCAGGAGTTTTCCACTAACATCTTGTAAACAAACAATAAGTCGTCATATTTAGAAAGGGGATTTTACACATGTTATCCATTAATCCAAATGAACAAACAGAAAAAGAGAATTACAAATTATTAACGGGAAGTATCATTCCACGCCCTGTCGCATTTGTTACTTCTGTAACAAAAGACGGCGTATTAAACGGCGCACCATACAGTTATTTCAATATTGTCGCTGCTAATCCACCACTTATTTCAGTTTCTGTGCAACGGAAAGCAGGAGAAAGAAAGGACACTTCTCGAAATGCAATTGAAAAAGGGGAGTTTGTCGTACATATTTCTGATGAATCTTACGTAGAAGCAATTAACGAAACAGCAGCTAACCTCCCGCCAAATGAAAGTGAAATCGAACTAGCAAAACTAACACCAATTGAAAGTGATGTCATCTCCGTTCCAGGGGTAAAAGAAGCAAACATTCGAATGGAATGCGTACTAGAACGTGCAATCCCTCTTGGCGGAACAGAAGACTCACCAGCCTGTGATCTACTAATCGGACGCGTCGTTCGTTTCCACGTCGCAGAACACCTATACGAAAAAGGTCGCATTCACGCAGAAGGACTAAAACCAGTAAGCCGCTTAGCAGGACACAACTACGCAAAATTAGGAGAACAATTTGAATTGGTGAGGCCCGTTTAAAAGTGGAAGTGGCCCGTTTAGCTCTGACCAGCTAAGGTTCTCTCGCACAAAAGGTGCTTTTTACCTTTCGTGCGGGAGGTTCTTAGATGCGAAGAGCTGGCCACTGGAACTGGATAATGT
>NZ_MAOE01000062.1 GCF_001884185.1 Bacillus albus | reverse complement strand
GGCTCGTTCAGAATGGGAGGGGGATGGAGCTTCTGACGTAGAGGCGCTTTTTGCCTCGTAGGAAGACGCGAAGCCACCGACCATTCTAGCCGCTGGAGCTGGATAATATCTAAAGGTGGAAGCAGCTCGCTCAAAATAGAATACCTGTAAAATATAAAAGGCTATACCAAAATAATTTGGTATAGCCTTTTCATAGAAGAAGAAAAATAATTTTTCAATTTTGGTCATCGACCTCTTTTACCATTATTGGTCATCGGTAAAAAGTAACAGTGTGATTGGTTATTGGATGATTGGTTGTCCCTTGTCCATCACAAATCTCATTTTTACAAAAGTGGTCTTCTCCTATGCCTTGAAGCAGAGTCTCACCACTTCAAGGTTTAAAAGTATTTCTCACCATCGAAGTCTAGTTCAACCGCGTAGTTTTTCGCATTAATTAAATTGGACAGTCTATTAGCTTGTCTCTCTAACTCTAAACCTTTTACACGATATACTTCAGGGTCAAACATTGCTACTTTTAAAAGTGATGATGTTTCACCGTAAGAATATATATGTTCTTCTTTCTTACTCACACCAAACTCTTTACACTTTCGAGCTTTTGCACGTAGTTGTGTTGCGAGTTCTATCGCTTCAACAATCGTTATATTCTCTCCGTTGAAATCCACTCCATTTTGGATATTTGCTTCATACATCAATTTATCTAAAAGACGAAAATCAGCGCGAACTTCATCTAGTTCCTGCTCAACCTGTACCAATGTACGCGTCTGCTTTGGAAGTGTATCACCTTTTTCAATTTCAACAAATCCAATTTGGTTCATCTCTTCTTCTAATTCATGTATTCTTTTCGATAATACACTTTTTAATTTTACAGCTTCCGCTAAAGAAATGTTAGACATAGTATCCCCCTTATATCTCTTCCTTCTGCTCCTCTAAAGTAGGCACTTTCTCTTTTTTCGGCTTCCCAAGCTTAATTACGAAGAAGTAAAGGGAAAGCAATGTAATTAGAAAAACAATTAAAAACGGGTATGGAGAATAAAAAGCTCGCGCTGCCTCCGTTTTTCCCGCAACAAACTTCAATGACTCAATATCTAAAAACTCAGCAAACATTTGTACACCGAGCATACTAAACCAAAAAACAAAAAAACTAATAATAATACCAAAAACTTGCTTCAATCTCGTCATTCATCTCATCCTTTCTATATGTGTAATTTTTTAGCGTAATTAGTATAGTATAAATAAAACGATGCACAGAAAGGAGCTATCTTACCATTCGCGAACCAACTTAATCCAGCCCAAAATTGAAATTTGCAAAATAATACCCCAAATAACAAGCAGTCGTAACCATCTCGGAAAGAAAGTTACAAAGCGAATATACCACTCTAATAACTTGTTCATAACGCCCTCCTCCTTAAAATTATATAGGAAAAAGGAGATATAATCCAAATCCAACCAAAATGATACCACCTACTATCTCGCCATATGTACCGAGCATATCTTTCGCATGTCTCCCAATTAATAAACCAACCCACGCTAATAACATACTAACAAATCCAAAAAGTAATATTGTAATAATCGTCTGTGCTCCGTAAATACCAAGACTAAGCCCTACAGAAAAACTATCTATACTAACGCCAAATGCAAATACAAATAAACTAATTCCAATAGGAGCCGTTCTATTCTCTTCATTCCCCAAAATAGAGGAATATACAATATAGAATCCTAGTCCAATTAATAAAATAGCACCTGCAAAATGTGCGATATCTCCATACTTCTCTGATAAAAAACGACCTAATACCATCCCTATAAATGGCATGATAATATGAAATATCCCTATCGTCACACCGATATACAGGATTTGTTTCACCTTTAAGGTCATCATCCCCATACCAAGACTCACCGAGAACGCATCCATCCCTAAGGCGAATGCCATAATTATTAAAGGTATTAGCTGTTCAAACGTCATTCATGTCCCTCCTCGGACGTGCTACTTCAAAATATGCTTATCCGAGGAGAAATATTCTGTTTGCTAATCGCACCTTATCATTCAGTAATAATTTGATGTCCTGCCGCTTTTGTTAAGCGATTCATAATGGCATTCCCTATACCTTCATTCGGGAAGGATTCACTAAAAATAACATCTACTTCACTTGCATCAAACGTTCTAAGTACATCATATAATTTAGTCGCAACGCTAGCTAAATCACTTCTTACACCACAAGACAATACAACATCCGCGCTATATACGTGCTGATACTCTTCTGTCGTTAGTACACCTACTTTGAATCCTGCTTCCTTCTTCTCATCCACAAGGCGTTGAATAAATTCACGTGAACCTTCAACAATACTCAGTGGCGCTTTCGGTGCATAATGCGTATATTTCATTCCAGGTGATTTCGGTTTTTCCTTCTCATCCTTTAAAGCTGGATCTATAGAAACCGTGCCGATTACAACTTCCAATTGTTCTTTCGTAATCCCACCTGGACGTAATATCGTTGGAACAGCGCTCGTACAATCAATTACAGTCGATTCAACACCTACGCCTGTTGCACCACCATCTACAATACCTGCGATTTTCTCATTTAAATCTTCATATACGTGAGACGCTAACGTCGGACTTGGACGACCTGAACGATTCGCACTCGGTGCTGCAACAGGTACATTTGCCTCTTCAATAAGAGCAAGTGCTACTGGATGATCAGGCATTCTTACCCCAACCGTATTAAGTCCTGCCGTCACCTTCTCTGAAATTCCTTCCTTTCTAGGTAAAATAATTGTTAATGGTCCTGGCCAAAAATGTTCCATTAACTTCTCTGCAACTGGCGGAATTTCTGTCACAATCTCATCTAACTGTGATTTTGCACCGATGTGGACAATCAGTGGATTATCACTCGGTCTTCCTTTTGCTTCAAAAATTTTCGCAATCGCTTCATCATTCATTGCATTTGCGCCTAGTCCATATACTGTTTCGGTAGGGAAGGCAATCGCCTCATTTTCCCTTAATAATTTTGCTGCTTCTTGTAACTGTGGATAATATTTTTTTCTTTCCACAACATTATCCACAACCCACATATTTGTATGCATATTTTCCCACGTCCTTTTCTACCCTGAAATACTTGTCTATTTTTAGTTTACTATGAGATTTATCCAAAAGACAAACAAGGTTTATCCACAAAATGTGGATAAACCCAATTAATCCGTGGATAACTTTGTGAATAGCTGACAATTTAGTATTATTGCATTTGGTTCTTTTATATTTTTACAAAAGTGTTCTAACTGTCGAATTCCCTGTGGTACGTTTTCTTTCTCTATAGTAACAAAGTCAAAAAACTGAAAGATTGTTATAGATTGTGGATGATTTGTTAATAAGTACAATTGTCGAATATTTTTTTCTTTCATATACTGCAAAAACATTTCAAAAAAATATAAGAAAGTCTGTTTATCCACATTAGGTGTGAATAAACAAGAACGAATCAGTGCGTTTTCTTCACTTTGTTCATATCCGATGACAGCTCGTATTTCTTCCGCCTCTTCCAAAATCATAAATTGCGCGTACAACTCATTTATTTTATCATCTTTTTTATTAGCTTGTCCGAAAAAAGAATGCAATCTTTCCACATCTGCTTTCGTCGCAAAATATACTTTCTTCATAGTAAATCCCTCCTCTTTTTTATATATGAGAAGGGATTTACGAATAGTACTATTTAGAGAATAAAGATGTAAAAGCTTCTACAATAAACAACTTAACTTCTGGCTTTTCTTCTTCCTCCTCTACTTTTACATACTCATTTTGTTTTTCTTGTTTTTGTTCCACAGGTTTCTCCACTTTTTCCACAGTTTTTGTTTCTTCTTTACTTACAGGTTGTTCTTCTACTTTCATTTCATTTTTTACTACTTTCTTTTCAGAAGTTGTTACTTTTTTTACGACTTCCTGCTTTACAACTTTCTTTTCTTTCACCTCATCCTCTTTTTCCTCTTCTGCATTTACCACTTCTTCATCTAATGATTTTACCTGCTCCTCTTCAGGAGATTCAGCCTTCACAACATGTTCTTCTTTCCTTACAGCTGTACCACTTGAAAAATCTAAGAAACACATCGGCGGAAATAATACACACCACCAGTTTGCCCCTTCACCTTCACCAATTGTAATCAATACCGCCTCATATTCCCCTGCTGGATAAATAAAATTCCCATATACCTTTGTCGGAAACTTTACATTCTTACTAAACTTCACTTGGAATGAATCTTTACTACCTTCTTTTTTCAACGTATTTGCCACTGTTTTTTCGATTTCTGGAATATGACTTTGAATGACTTTACGCGCCTCTTCAAATGAAGTTAAATCCGCTACCCATCCATCAATTTGTGCTTTTACTTCATCACGTACTTTGCGCTTTAACGCCTGATCTTTATCTGAATCACTATTTGCTAAAATCCGTAATCGAACGGCCTCTTTCGGAATAACTGAAGGCCCTTTCGCATCAGCTTTCATATATCCAAACTGCACAAGCAATTGTGCACCAATTAATAATAGAAGAAGATAAGCAATAACTTGTTTTTTCATTTCCTCCACCGTCCCTTCTACAAACAGTGTGGACAGACTTTCATCTTTCTAAACTATTAAATTCAAAATCTATATGAATTTTTCCACAAAAAAATAGAGTAAGGTGTGAACCTTACTCCATCTCTGCAAATACCATACGATCTTTTCCGTTAATATCAAAAACAACCTCAACATGAGCATGTGGAAAAGCTTGTTGTAACAGCTCTTTCACGTCCTCACCTTGCCCTACTCCAATTTCAAATGCCACAATTGCTTTCTTCTGCAATACATTCGGCAACTCTTCCATAAAACGGCGATAGAAATCTAATCCGTCTTCACCGCCAACAAGCGCTCTCTTTGGCTCATGCTCTTTCACCACAGGAGAAAGGCCACACCAATCTTCTTCCGGTATATACGGAGGATTTGAAACAACAACATCTAACTTTTGACCCGTTTCATAAAATGGCGATAATAAATCACCATGATAGAACGTTACTTCTGCGCCCAAAGTTTTGGCATTTTCTTTTGCAACCTCAATCGACTCCTGCGCAATATCTACCGTATACACATGAAGATTTTTATTTTCTAAAGCAAGCGTAATCGAAATCGCTCCGCTACCTGTACCGATATCTGCTACATGTAGTTTCTCATCACCAAAATGGCGTTCGATTCTTTCTAATACTCCCACTATAAGCTCTTCTGTTTCCGGTCTTGGTATTAATACTTCTTCATTCACAAAGAACGATCGGCCATAAAACATTTCGTGACCGATCATATATTGAATAGGAATACCTTCTACATGCTTGTGGATAAACTCTGTAAAACTTGTTTCTTGTTCCGCAGTTATTTCCTCACGAAGATTCATCAACAATCCAGTTCTATTCACCTTTAATACATGACAAAGGACAATTTCTCCCGCATTTTCATCTCGTCCATTTTCCTGTAAAAAAGAAGAAGCCCATTTTAGGGCTTCATAGACACGCATTACTCAGCTGCCTCCATCCTTTGAGCCTGATCTTCCATCACTAAGGCATTGATGAAATCATCTAACTTACCTTGTAAGATCTGATCTAGCTTTTGAATCGTTAAGCCGATTCGATGGTCTGTAACACGGTTTTGCGGGAAGTTATACGTACGAATACGCTCTGAACGATCACCCGTACCAACAGCTTGTTTACGGTTTTGATCATACTCAGCTTGTGCTTCTTGTCTAAACTTATCATAAACACGTGCGCGTAATACTTTCATCGCTTTTTCTTTATTCTTAATTTGTGATTTCTCATCCTGACACGATACAACTACACCAGTCGGTAAATGCGTTAAACGTACCGCTGACATCGTTGTATTAACGCTCTGTCCACCAGGTCCACTAGAAGCGAATGTATCAACACGAACATCTTTCTCATGAATGTCAATTTCTACTTCCTCTGCCTCTGGTAATACAGCTACAGTTGCTGTAGATGTATGAATACGTCCACCAGATTCCGTTTCAGGAACACGTTGTACACGGTGAGCACCATTCTCGAATTTCAGCTTCGCGAAAGCACCTTTACCGTTAATCATAAAGATAATCTCTTTATATCCACCTAATTCTGTATAACTAGCCTCGATAATCTCCGTTTTCCAACCTTGTACCTCAGCGTAACGGCTATACATACGGTATAAATCACCAGCAAATAAAGCGGCCTCGTCGCCACCAGCAGCTCCACGAACCTCAACGATAACGTTCTTATCATCGTTAGGGTCTTTTGGTACAAGTAAGATTTTCAGACGCTCTGATAACTCTTTATCTTGTGACTCTAATTCGGAAACCTCTTCTTTTACCATTTCACGCATTTCTGCGTCTAACTTATCTTCTAACATTGCTTTCGCATCTTTTAATTGCTCACGAACATCCTTATACTCACGATACACTTCTACCGTTTCCTGTATATCAGACTGTTCCTTTGAATACTCACGAAGCTTATTTGTATCGCTAATAACCTCTGGGTCGCTTAGCAATTCATTTAACTTCTCATAACGATTTTCTACAGCTTGCAAACGATCTAACACATCATTCACCTCTACATCCTAGTATCTAATACAAATAGTATATGGTACTTACTCAAAAAAACGCAAATTATATTTAA
>NZ_MAOE01000061.1 GCF_001884185.1 Bacillus albus | reverse complement strand
AGCGTAAGCGGCTTGCTCAGAATCGCAGGCCATTGGAACTCTCTCACTTGAAGCGCTTTTTGCTTCAAGTGAGAGAGTGAAATGGCCGGAGATTCTAGCCGCTGAAGCTAGATAATATATTTAAAAGTGGAGGCGGCTCACAACGCTCACACTCTCTATTCTGAAAAAAACCCGCCTTGCGCAGCGAGTTTTACTTATCTTTGTTTGTAGGAACTGCATGACAATGACGACAGCGTGGTTCATACGATTCTGAAGCTCCAACTAAAATAATTGGATCATCAAATGCCGCCGGTTCTCCATCAATTAATCGTTGTGTACGACTTGCCGGAGATCCACATGCAGAACATACTGCTTGTAGTTTTGTTACATGTTCAGCAATCGCCATCAGCTGAGGAACTTGTCCAAATGGTAGACCACGGAAATCTTGGTCTAAACCAGCTACAATGACACGATAGCCACGATTTGCCAATACTTGCACCACTTCCACAATGTCCCCATCAAAGAATTGCACCTCATCGATTGCAATTACATCCATTTCTTCAGTGATATGTTCAAATATATCTTTTGAAGCTGAAACAGGAACTGCTTTTACCTTTAATCCGTTATGTGATACAACGTCTTCTTCACTATAGCGATTATCAATACATGGTTTAAATACAATTGCATGTTGTTTCGCAAATTGCGTACGACGCACACGGCGGATAAGCTCTTCTGATTTACCAGAAAACATACTACCGCAAATCACTTCAATCCAACCGTTTTGATTTATTAAGTACATGAAGCTCTCCTTTCATCTACTTTTTAATTAAAAGTAGGGTAAAGGTATAATATTTTCGCAAAAAAAACAGACAAGCGAATAGATACACTTGCCTGTTTTATGTTTTTATTACTTAAGACCGTATTTCTTATTGAAGCGGTCAACGCGTCCGTCTGCAGTAGCAAACTTCTGACGTCCAGTGTAGAATGGGTGAGAATCAGAACTGATCTCAACTTTTAGTAATGGATAAGTGTTACCATCTTCCCACTCAACAGTTTCGTTAGATCCTTTAGTAGATCCGCTTAAGAATTTGAAGCCTGTGTTTGTGTCCATGAATACAACTTTCTTGTAATCTGGGTGAATTCCTGCTTTCATTCTTTTCATCTCCTTCCGCCCTGAATCATTTTCGAAACAGAGTTTTTCATCTTCAGCTGCATACACAACTATATTGATGAAACACATATGATGAAATTATAACAAGGCTAACTTCATTTTGCAACTACCTGTTTTTGTCTTTTTAATTTTAAAAGCAGAAGCGGCTCGTTTAGAATCGCAGGACATTGGAACTCTCGACCTTGAAGCGCTTTTTGCTTCGAGCGAGAGAGTGAAATGACCGGAGA
>NZ_MAOE01000060.1 GCF_001884185.1 Bacillus albus | reverse complement strand
TAGCCGCTGGAGCTAGATACTATCTTAAAGTGGAGACGGCTCGCTCAGCTCTGACTGGCTAAGGTTCTCTCGCATAAAAGGTGCTTTTTACCTTTAATGCGAGAGGTTCTTAGACACGAAGAGCTAGCCGTCGGAACTGGATACATTTTAAAAGCGCAAGTGGCTCGTTCAGAATGGGAGGGGGATGGAGCTTCTTCCTACGAGGCGCTTTCTAGCCGCTATCAACTTAAATCAGAGCCAACTCATCCGATTAGGATCAACTAATATTCTTCCATGCATCTCTCTTTAACATCACCTAAAAAACATAAAAAACTCGCTTACCACAAAATAAGCGAGTCCCAATCTTTTCCCTTTACTTCGTTGTTACATATCTTTTTGAATCTGCAACAATGTTTTGTAAAAATTCTTCATTTGTCTTTGTTTGACGAAGTTTACGTAAGAAACCTTCAACAAAGTCCGGTGTATCGCGCATTGTTTTACGAATACCCCATAGCTTGTCTAAATGTTCTTTCGGAATTAATAGATCTTCTTTACGTGTACCAGAACGGCGAATATCAATTGCCGGGAAGATACGACGCTCAGCTAATGAACGATCTAAGTGAAGTTCCATATTTCCAGTTCCTTTAAATTCCTCGTAAATTACATCGTCCATACGAGATCCTGTATCAACAAGCGCTGTTGCTAAAATCGTTAAGCTACCGCCTTCTTCAATATTACGAGCAGCTCCAAAGAAACGCTTCGGTCTATGGAAGGCAGCTGGGTCGATACCACCCGATAATGTTCTACCACTTGGCGGAATAACAAGGTTGTAAGCTCGCGCTAAACGGGTAATACTATCCATTAAAATAATAACATCTTTCTTGTGCTCTACAAGGCGCATTGCACGTTCTAACACAAGTTCCGCTACTTTAATATGATTTTCTGGTACTTCATCAAAAGTAGAACTTACAACATCTCCTTTAACAGAACGTTCAATGTCTGTTACTTCCTCTGGACGCTCATCAATTAAAAGTACAATTAATTCAGCTTCCGGATGATTTGTTGTAACACTGTGTGCGATTTCTTTTAATAGACTCGTTTTACCAGCCTTTGGAGGCGCGACAATTAAACCACGTTGTCCAAATCCAACTGGTGCGATTAAATCCATGATGCGTGTCGGTAACTTTTTCGGTTCCGTTTCCAATTTCATTTGGCGATCTGGGTATAATGGTGTTAATGCAGGGAAATGCACACGCTCTTTTGCTGACTCTGGATCATCTCCGTTTACAGCTTCAACTTGTAATAATCCAAAATAGCGTTCATTTTCTTTCGGAGGTCGTACTTTACCAGAAACCTTGTCTCCATTACGTAAATCGAAACGACGAATTTGCGAAGCTGAGATATAAATATCTTCTGAGCTTGGAGAGTAGTTGATAGGACGTAGGAATCCAAATCCTTCTGATTGAATAATTTCTAATACGCCTTCCATGAAGAAGAAGCCTTCTTTTTCTGCTCGAGCTTTTAAAATGGCGAAGATTAACTCTTTTTTCGTTAATTTGCTATAATACGAAATCTTAAATTCCTTCGCAAGCTCGTATAACTCTTTTAATTTCATGTTTTCTAATGCTGCAATTGACAAATTCATTCAGACACCACACTTTAACATTATTCTCTTTTCACATGGGTAAAGGGAAAAAATACGGAAGGCAAATAATTAATAATGAAAGGCAATAAGTTCAAGTAGGGTAATATTCACTATTGTAACCCTTTTATCTAGTTTTAATCAATACGTTGGAACACAAATACAAGAAGCGAAGACAAGAAAATTTGTCTTCGCTTTTACTTCATCCAGCTTCAGCAGCTAGAATCTCCGGTCATTTCACTCTCTCACTCGAAGCAAAGAGCGCTTCAAGGTCGAGAGCTCCAATGCCCTGCGATTCTGAACGAGCCGCTTCCACTTTTTATTTAATAACCAAGTTCGGTTTTTTATTCAAGCTGTGACGTCCGTCTACGAAGCGTACTGTGCCTGATTTTGCACGCATAACTAGAGATTGTGTTGTTCCTACGCTTCCTTTAAATTGAACGCCGCGCAATAGTTCTCCGTCTGTTACGCCTGTTGCTGCGAAGATTGCATCGTCACCTTTTACTAAGTCCTCCATGCGAAGGATGCGGTTGATGTCTTCTATGCCCATCTTTTTGCAACGCGCCAATTCAGCTTCGTTTTGCGGTAACAGTTTCCCGTGAATCTCGCCGCCTAAACATTTTAATGCAACTGCTGCTAGTACACCCTCAGGCGCACCACCAGAGCCGAATAAAATATCTACACCTGTACGATCAAATGCAGTGTTAATTGCGCCAGCTACGTCTCCATCATTAATCAATTTAATGCGAGCACCAGCTTTACGAATTTCTTCAATAATTGCTTGATGACGTGGGCGGTTTAAAACTGTCGCTACAACATCTTCAATATCTTTATTTTTCGCTTTCGCAACTGCACGTAAGTTATCGATAATAGGCGCATCAATATCGACCGCCCCAACTGCTTCTGGGCCAACCGCGATTTTATCCATGTACATGTCAGGAGCATGCAACAAATTGCCGTGATCTGCAATTGCAATAACAGCAAGAGCATTCCATCCACCAGCTGCCACGATGTTTGTCCCTTCTAAAGGATCAACTGCAACGTCTACACGTGGACCATATCCTGTACCTAATTTTTCTCCGATATATAGCATTGGTGCTTCATCCATTTCACCTTCACCAATTACAACTGTCCCTTTCATCGGAATTGTATCAAATACATCACGCATAGCTGATGTTGCTGCACCGTCTGCCTCATCCTTTTTCCCGCGCCCCATCCAACGCGCTGATGATAAAGCTGCAGCCTCTGTTACACGTACTAACTCCATAGATAAACTTCTTTCCACGATAATCCCTCTCCTTTAAGTCTTTATATTTCTGCCGTATTGTGTGAACCGTGTTTTTCTATAAAGTGTACTTCCGCAAGTAGTGATGCTTCGCTTCCCCCTTGCGGAAGTATCACTTATGCGTTCTTCATCTCTTCAATTTCTTGGCTTGTCATGTGTTCTCGCCAAATGTTCGCGCCAAGCCCTTTAAGCTTGTCTACTATATTTTCATAACCTCGATCGATATGCTCAAGTCCGGTTACTTCTGTAATTCCATCCGCCATTAACCCAGCAATAACAAGGGCCGCTCCAGCTCGTAAATCACTCGCTTTCACTTTTGCACCTTGCAATAAAACAGGACCAGTTACAATTGCTGAACGACCTTCTACTTTAATTTGTGCATTCATACGACGTAATTCATCAATGTGTTTAAAACGTGCGCCGTAAATCGTATCCGTTACAACACCCGTTCCATGAGCTTTTGTTAAAAGTGTTGTAAACGGCTGTTGTAAGTCTGTTGGGAAACCTGGATATACAAGCGTTTTTATATCAACTACTTTTAACCTTCCATTACCGTTCACTGTAATTTGATCATCGTTCGTTTCAACTTGAACACCAGCTTCTCTTAACTTCGCCGTAACTGACTCTAAATGCTGAGGAATAACATTATCAACTGTTACTTCTCCTCCTGATGCAGCTCCTAAAATCATATACGTACCCGCTTCAATGCGGTCCGGAATGATCGTATGGTGACAACCATGCAGTGAATCCACACCATCAATTCGGATTACATCTGTACCAGCACCTTTAATACGTGCACCCATGCTTGTTAACAATGTAGCAACATCAATAATCTCTGGTTCTTTCGCTGCGTTTTCAATAACAGTTCTACCTTTCGCTCGTACAGCTGCTAGCATAATATTAATCGTAGCTCCTACACTAACAACATCTAAATAAATACGTGCCCCGCGCAGTTCATCTGCTCTTAAATAGATAGCACCTTGTTCATTCGTAACATGTGCACCTAACGCTTCAAACCCTTTAATATGCTGATCAATCGGCCTCGGTCCTAAGTGACATCCACCTGGAAGCCCAATAACAGCTTTTTTAAAACGGCCAAGCATCGCACCCATTAAATAATAAGAAGCACGCAATTTTTTCACTTTTCCATTTGGTAAAGGCATTGCAACCATGTTAGAAGGATCGACTACCATCTCTTCCTCCTGTCCATAAGTCACTCTCCCTCCAATTTCCTCTAGTAAGTCTCCTAACATTTTCACGTCCGAAATATTAGGGACACCACCAATAGTTACTGGAGTATCTGCTAAAATTGTTGCTGGAATTAGTGCAACGGCGCTGTTCTTTGCACCACTCACGCGAATTGTTCCATTTAAAGCTCTTCCGCCTTCAATTAGCAATTTTTCCATATTGAGCTCCCTTCTTGTGAATGTATTTACTTTCTATATTTTTATAGAAAGCTCCCCTTAAGAATCTCAATCACTCTTTCCACCCTAACACTCAATAAATAGGAAACCATTATCTTCATTTCTCCTGTAATACAAAAAGATAAAGATTAACTATTCATCGAATTTACTTTATCAACTTAGATACGTTATCACATTTATTAATAGGACTATGCACATTATTTTCTATTTCAAAAAAAAATGATAAAATCTTTAGACTTGTTCACGCTTTCATTATACAACGAAAGGAAACCGTCTAAAAGAGTAGACGGTTTCCAAAACGGAATTTTATTCTTACGCTTTACCGTTAGAACCGAATTCGCGCATTTTACCAATAACAGTTGCTTTGATAGCGTCGCGGCCAGGTCCGATAAATTTACGAGGATCGTAAACTTCTTGGTCTTTGTTTAATACTTCACGAACAGCTTTTGTAAACTCAATTTGGTTCTCAGTGTTTACGTTGATTTTTGAAGTACCTAAAGAGATAGCTTTTTCGATATCAGCAGTTGGGATACCAGTACCACCGTGTAATACTAAAGGTACGCCAGTGAAGTCACGAACTTGTTCCATTTCAGCGAATCCTAAGTTAGGCTCACCTTTGTAAGGACCGTGTACAGAACCTAAAGCTGGAGCTAGGCAATCAATGCCTGTTGCTTCAACAAGGTGCTTACACTCTGCTGGGTCAGCGTAAATTACGCCTTCAGCGATTACGTCGTCTTCTTGTCCGCCAACTGTTCCAAGCTCAGCTTCAACAGATACGTTACGAGCGTGTGCGTATTCTACTACTTTTTTAGTAGTTTCTACGTTTTCTTCGAATGGGTGGTGAGAAGCGTCGATCATTACAGATGTGAAACCTGCATCGATTGCTTCTTTACATTTTTCGAAGCTTGAACCATGGTCAAGGTGAATCGCTACAGGAACAGTGATGTTCATTTCTTCGATTAAAGCTTTAACCATAGCTACAACTGTTTTGAAACCAGTCATATGACGAGCTGCACCCTCAGATACACCTAGGATTACAGGAGATTTTTCTTCTTCCGCAGCAGCTAAGATAGCTTGAGTCCACTCTAAGTTGTTCATGTTGAATTGACCAACTGCGTATTTTCCTTCTAGTGCTTTGTTTAGCATTTCTTTCATAGAAACTAAAGGCATGGTGAATCCTCCTAAAAAACGTTTTTTGTATCCGATAAGTTCTTATCGCTGGTAGTATGACCAGAATAAGGTAAAATATGTATATCTACATACCGGACTTTTTTCTACACTCAATAGGATAACAACTTGTACTCAAAAACTCAACCGTATTCACCTGCACAATAGTCCATGTAAACGCTTTTTTCCATATTTTTTATAAAAAATTCATTTTTACGCCTCTACAGCGAGCTCATTTCTCACCGCTTGACGAATTTCATCAATATCAAATGGTTTAGCAAAATGCATTAAAGCACCTAAATCTTTTGCTTCTTGGATCATATCAAGCTCTCCATAAGCAGTCATTAAAATCACTTTAATGCTCTCATCAATTTCTTTTACATGCTTTAAAATCTCTATACCATCCATACCTGGAATTTTCATATCTAACACAACTAAATCTGGATTATCTTTTTTCACGATATCTAAAGCTTGAAATCCATTCGCTGCTTGGAATGTCTGATAACCTTCTTTTTGGAACACTTCATGTAATAACACACGAATGCCATATTGATCATCAACGATTAAAATTTTCCCTTCCATAACTCCCAACCTTTCTGTGTAAATACAAGATTTAAAGCTTCTTATATCTTAACGATTTATTTTCGCTATTCTTTGGCAAATTCCTTCCTATTCTTTCTTATTTTACCGTTTCCTATTTTGTTATGCTACCATTCAATTTCACCTTTCTAAAAAAATACACTATAATGAAAGCCGGTAAACACGTACGAAGGGAGTAACATTATGTTAAAAATTTTTTCAACTCAATTAAGTGGTTATTTCTCCAGAGTTTCTCAAAAAGAGGAAATGAATATAGAAGATAGCGCCCGCCTACTTGCTCAAGCATTAGTTGGCGAAGGTTTTATTTATTTACATGGTACAAATGAGATGGAGGGCGTTGTTGCTGAAGCACTATTCGGTGCTGAACCAATGAAGCAAGCAAAACGATTATTTGAAAATGGTAAAGAAGTAGAAGTAACTTCTGCAGATCGTGTACTTCTTATTAGCCGTTTTTCAACAGATGAAGAAGTTGTAGCAATAGCAAAAAAACTGCAAACAGATGGACACTCTATTGTCGGCATCTCTGCTATTCAAGAAGGTGCTGAATCACTAGAACAATATACAGATGTACATATTGATACAAAGCTGTTAAAAGGTCTTATTCCAGACGATGAAGGTAATCGTTACGGATTCCCAAGTTTAATGATAGCTTTATTTGCATATCACGGGATCAAATTTACAATCGATGAAATGTTAAATGAATATTAAAAAAAGCGCCCTATTTCAGGCGCTTTTTTTTATTACTTGCTCTCTTTATTCGTAATAGAAGCTCTTACGAAGTCATGGAACAATGGTTGTGGACGGTTTGGACGAGAAACTAGTTCTGGGTGGAACTGTGCTGCCACGAACCAAGGATGATCTTTTAATTCAATGATTTCAACTAGACGGCCGTCTGGACTTGTACCAGAGAATACAAATCCTTCTTTTTCCATATCCGGACGGAATTGATTGTTGAACTCATAACGATGACGATGACGCTCATATACAACCGGCTCATTGTAAGCATTGTATGCATTTGTTTCTTCAGCAAGCTTACATGGATATAGACCAAGACGAAGTGTACCACCTAAGTCTTCTACATCTTTTTGTTCTGGTAATAAGTCGATAATTGCATAAGGTGTGTCAGGATTAATTTCAGAAGAGTTAGCTCCTTCTAATCCTAATACGTTACGTGCGAATTCGATTGATGCAAGTTGCATACCTAAGCAAATTCCTAGGAATGGAACTTTGTTTTCACGAGCATATTGAATTGCAACGATTTTACCTTCTACACCACGATCGCCGAAGCCACCTGGTACAAGGATACCATCTGTGTCTCCTACTAATTCTTGTACGTTCTCTAGTGTTACGTGCTCAGCATTTACCCATTTCACTTCTACATCTGTGTCGAAAGAGTAACCTGCATGACGAAGTGCTTCTACAACAGAAATATATGCATCTTGAAGCTCTACGTATTTACCAACAAGAGCAATTTTTGTTTTCTTAGAAAGGTTACGCACTTTTTCAACTAGCGCAGTCCACTCTGTCATATCTGCAGCTGGATTGTCTAATTTTAAGTGATCGCAAACGATTTGGTCCATATTTTGCTCTTGAAGAGATAATGGAACCGCATATAAAGTATCTGCATCGCGCGCTTCGATAACTGCTTTTGTATCGATGTCACAGAATAATGCAAGCTTGTCTTTCATATCTTGAGAAACAGGCAATTCTGTACGAACAACGATAATATTTGGTTGAATACCTAAGCTGCGAAGCTCTTTAACGCTATGTTGCGTTGGTTTTGTTTTCATTTCACCCGCTGCTTTTAAGTACGGGATTAACGTACAGTGAATGTACATTACATTGTCACGACCGATGTCGCTCTTAATTTGACGGATTGCTTCTAAGAATGGTAGAGACTCGATGTCACCAACAGTTCCACCAATTTCTGTAATAACAACGTCCGCGTTTGTTTCGCGACCAGAACGGTATACGCGCTCTTTAATTTCGTTAGTAATGTGAGGAATAACTTGAACTGTTCCTCCTAGGTATTCACCACGACGCTCTTTTTGAAGAACTGAAGAGTAAATTTTACCTGTTGTTACGTTGCTGTATTTGTTTAAGTTGATGTCAATGAAACGCTCATAGTGACCAAGGTCTAAGTCAGTTTCTGCACCATCATCTGTTACGAATACCTCACCGTGTTGGTATGGGCTCATAGTCCCTGGGTCTACGTTAATGTATGGATCAAACTTTTGAATCGTTACATTTAAACCACGATTTTTTAAAAGTCTTCCTAGAGATGCTGCTGTAATACCTTTTCCTAAAGACGATACTACACCGCCTGTTACAAAAATATACTTAGTCATGAAAAAGCTCCCTTCTACTTTGCTGTTATATAATCACCGTTGCAAAGCGCAACGTATGTAGATAACACTGTATCCATCTTATTGTTAGACTCTTTTTATTTTCTAAACAAAAAACAAAAAAGAAAATTGCTCCCCTCATCACAAAAAGTAATAAGTAGGGAGCAATTTTCTTTTATATTTACACTTTAAAAGTATTATCGTCCTTTTTTAAAGAGCCCAAAAATGATTCTACATGGACGATAATGAAAAGTCAAGAACTACAGTTCTTCCTCTTCTTCTTCAGTTTCATCATACTCAAGTTCTTCTTCAGCGAAGTCATCCTCATCATCTTCATCTAAATCATCAAGATCATCGTCATCTCCGTCTTCATCTTCAAGAACCTTGTCCAAATCTTCTACATCATCATCTTCGTCTTCAGTTACGTCTGCATCGTCGAAGTCTTCATCTTCTTCAATGTAGTCGTCAAAACCGTCTTCTTCAACTTTACGTTTCTTCTTCGGTTTTGGTTGAGGTAAGATTTCTTCATCAATTTGCTCGTATGGGTACCAGCTACGTAGCCCCCAACGATTTTCTCCTAAATTAATGAAACGTCCATCGATGTTTAAGTCTGTATAAAATTGTGCGAGTTTCGCATTAACTTGCTCTTGAGATAGTCCCAGCACTTGAGCGATTTCTTGAACCAACTCGTTGAATGTCGTTGCTTGTTTTTTATCCCCTAAAACGCTATGTACAACTTCAATCATTGAACATTCTTTTAGCTCTTCTGGTGAATATTGCTTAAAATCCACTTATGCGGCACTTCCTTTCATCAAATATAACCTTATATATAACGGCCTGCTTAAAAAAATCCATACTATTCATTATAAACAAAAGTCGCACAAATATGCTACAAAAAAAACGGGAAACTTTATATAGCAATAAAATTATAATTTGTCCATTCCTTATTTCGGAAGCATATGGGCTCCTTGCAGTACGTACCTAATTTGCATTTCGGTATATTCTTCGAGCGTATATAGTTTTTGTAGCGCCCAACGTCTAAATCCCCACATCTGTCCTTGTATAAAAATATTATGTGCAAGAAGCTGTATTTCTTTTTTGTTTAATGTAAATGTTCCATTTTCCGTACACTGTTCTAAAATATTCTCGAACATTCCTACCATTTGAAACTCCTTTTCTAATACGTACGGGAGTGATTCTTTCGGTAAAAAACGTACCTCTTGATACATGATTAATACTTCTTCCTGCAATTCATCCATCACTTTAAAGTAATTCGTTATTGCTATCTTTAAGCTTTCTATACTCCCTTTTTCTGTACAAACTACTTCCTCTAATCTTTCTTTTACATGTTCATAAATACTATCACAAACTAAATACAAAACATCATCTTTTGTACGAATGTATTCATAAAGCGTACCAATACTAAATCCAGCTGCCTTTGCAATCTCTCTCGTTGTTGTACGCGGAAACCCTTTTTGCTTAAACAACTGCACCGCACCTTTAATCATTTGTTCACGTCTTAACGCCACTAATTTTTCATCTTTCACGGACGCATGTACATTATGTTTAACCATCCCCTTCACCTCTCTCCCTTATTTTTCGGAAGGAAAAAGCGTAGGAAAATACCTACGCCTTTCATCCTACTTCGTTAACATACGAGAAATTACTAGCCTTTGAATCTCTTGTGTTCCTTCATAAATCTGTGTAATCTTTGCATCTCGCATATAACGCTCTACTGGATAGTCTTTCGTATAACCGTAACCACCAAATACTTGTACCGCTTCGGTCGTCACCTTCATCGCTGCATCACCTGCAAATACTTTTGACATCGCTGACTCTTTCCCGTACGGAAGCCCTTCCGATTCAAGCCAAGCCGCTTGGTATGTTAGAAGACGCGCCGCCTCCACATCTGTTGCCATATCTGCAAGTTTAAAGCCAATTCCTTGTTGCGCCGCAATCGGCTTCCCAAACTGATGACGTTCTCTTGCATATTCTACGGAAGCATCTAAAGCCCCTTGTGCAATACCAACCGCTTGCGCCGCAATACCGTTACGGCCACCATCTAATGTTTGCATCGCTATCTTAAATCCTTGTCCTTCTTCACCTAGTAAATTCTCTACAGGAATGCGGCAATCTTCGAACATAATTTCAGTTGTTGGTGAAGAGCGAATCCCTAACTTACTTTCCTTCTTCCCAACTGAAAATCCTGGTGTATCACTTTCCACAATAAATGCGCTCGTGCCGCGCTGCTTCGATTCAGGATCAGTTAACGCAAAGACAACATAAATATCAGCAATACCGCCATTAGTGATAAAGATTTTTGATCCATTTAATACATAATGGTCTCCATCTCTTTTAGCAATCGTCTTCATTCCACCAGCATCCGATCCAGATCCCGGCTCAGTTAAGCCGTACGCCCCAATTTTCTTCCCTTCTGCCATCGGTCGTAAAAACGTTTGTTTTTGCTCTTCCGTTCCAAATTTAAAAATGGGCCAACCAGCAAGCGAAGTATGTGCAGATAATGTTACACCTGTAGAAGCACATACGCGGGATAATTCTTCAACGGCAATTACATAAGCTAAGTAATCGCTTCCAATTCCACCGTATTCTTCAGGCCACGGAATGCCGGTTAAACCAAGCTCTGCCATTTGATCAAATATCGCACGATCAAATCTCTCTTCTTCATCACGCTCAGCTGCCGTCGGTGCTACTTCGTTCTTAGCAAAATCTCGAACCATTTTTCTTATCATTTCATGTTCTTCTGATAGTTTAAAATGCATGCCCGTCTCCCCCTTGTGCTTTTATAAAGCTCGGCTAATAACAAGTTTCTGTATCTCACTCGTTCCTTCATATATTTGCGTGATTTTCGCATCACGGAAAAATCTTTCTACTGGATAGTCTTTCGTATAACCGTAACCACCAAATACTTGCACCGCTTCAATCGCAACTTCAACGGCCGTCTTAGAAGCGAATAGTTTCGCAATAGATGCTTCTTTACCGCATGGTAATCCTTGTGCTCTTAGCGATGCCGCTCTATATACGAGTAATCGCGCCGCTTCTACACTAGTAGCCATATCCGCAAGTTTGAAGCCAATCCCTTGCTGCGCCGCAATTGGCTTTCCGAATTGCTCACGTTCTTTCGCATAATCAATCGCACATGCAAGCGCCGCTTCTGCAATTCCTAATGCTTGCGCTCCAATTCCAATTCGTCCAACATCTAAATTCGCCATTGCTACCTTAAATCCTTGTCCTTCTTCACCAAGTAAATTCTCAGCTGGCACTTTCATATCCTCAAACGTAAGTTGTACTGTACGAGAACCGAGAAGCCCCATTTTATGCTCGTCTTTGCCGATAATTAAGCCCGGTGTATCTTTCTCTACTATAAATGCAGAAATCCCGCTCTTTCCTGCCTCTGGATTTGTAGAAGCGAATACAATGTATGTATTTGCTTCACCACCATTTGTAATAAATACTTTCGATCCATTAATAATGTAGTGATCGCCTTTCTTCACAGCTCTTGATTTCAAACTCCCTGCATCTGATCCTGCATTTGGTTCTGTTAATGCAAATGCTCCTAAATATTCACCAGTTGCAAGTTTAGAAACATATTTCTCTTTCTGTTCTTCCGTTCCGAAATATAAAATTGGGTTCATTCCAACTGACGTATGTACAGCTAAAATTACACCAACTGTTGCGCTTACCTTTGAAATTTCTTCAATTGCTAAAATGTAAGAAATAAAATCCATTTCTGCACCGCCGTATTTTGCAGGCGCTGGAACTCCCATTAATCCAAGCTCACCCATCTTCTGCAAAATCTCTTTTGGGAACACCCCTTGTTCCATACTCGGAACAAAGGGAGCTATTTCTTTCTGCGCAAAATCTCGAACCATCTTCCTCATCATTTGCTGCTCTTCATTAAAACGAAAGTTCATATACTCCGCCTCCATTTGCTATATATCCTTTTAACAATTTGGTAAGACCACTATTTTGTAACAAAGGGGGATTTATTCGTAAACGTAGAAACCACGACCTGTTTTACGTCCTAACCATCCTGCATTTACATACTTACGTAGTAATGGGCATGGGCGATATTTACTATCACCTAAACCTTCATGCAACACTTCCATAATGTATAAACATGTATCTAAACCGATAAAATCAGCGAGCGTTAAAGGGCCCATCGGATGATTCATCCCAAGTTTCATTACTTCATCAATTGCTTCTTTCGTCGCCACACCTTCATATAACGTATAGATTGCTTCGTTAATCATCGGTAATAAAATACGGTTCGATACAAACCCTGGGAAATCATTTACTTCAACTGGTACTTTCCCAATTTTCTTCGTAATATCTTCAATCGTTTCATAGACCGCATCATCTGTAGCCAACCCACGAATAATTTCAACAAGTTTCATAACCGGAACTGGATTCATAAAATGCATACCGATTACTTTTTCTGGCCGCTTCGTTACCGCTGCAATTTCTGTAATTGGTAGAGATGACGTATTCGTCGCTAAAATTGCGTGTTCTGGAGCGATTTCATCTAGATTCGCAAAGATTTTCTTTTTAATATCCATTTTCTCAACAGCCGCTTCAATAATAAGGTCCGCTTCCTTCACACAATCTAAATCAAGCGTTACTGTAAGACGATTTAGCGTAGCTTCCTTCTCTTCTTCCTTCATGCGCCCTTTTTCTACTTGGCGTGCTAAGTTTTTCGTAATGATAGCCAATCCTCTATCTAATTGCTCTTGTTTTAAATCTTGTACCTTCACATCATATCCTGCCATTGCACATACTTGTGCAATTCCTGAACCCATTTGTCCCGCACCAATTACAACAATTTTTTGTACACTCATTTCTTCTTCCCCCTTAATTTTCAATAAACTATATACCTTCTAATCTTAATTAGTGAACTTCAATCATCACTGCATCGCCTTGACCACCACCACTACAAATCGAAGCAATTCCAATTCCGCCGCCGCGTTGCTTAAGTGCATGAATTAATGTAACGATAATGCGCGCTCCACTTGCTCCAATCGGGTGTCCCATAGCTACTGCTCCGCCATTTACATTCAATTTTTCTGGATCAATTCCCGCAATCTCTGTACTTGCAATTGCTACCGCTGCAAATGCTTCATTAATCTCAAATAAATCAATGTCTTCAATTGTCTTTCCTGTTTTTTCTAACAATGCATTAATTGCATAACCTGGCGTTCTCGGGAAATCTTTAGATTCCACTGCAATTGCTGTATGTGCCAAAATTGTCGCTAATGGCTTTCTTCCTTCTTGCTTCGCTCTGTCTTCGCTCATTAATACAAGTGCAGCACCACCGTCGTTTAGGCCTGGTGCATTACCAGCTGTCACTGCCGCTGTTTTATCAAATACAGGTTTTAATTTTGCTAACTTTTCAACTGTTGTATCCGCGCGTGGCGCCTCATCTTTTGCAACGACAATCGGATCGCCTTTTCTTTGCGGAATCGTTACTGGCACGATTTCCTCTTCAAAACGTCCTTCTTTATGTGCTGAAACCGCACGTTGATGACTACGATATGCCCATTCATCTTGCGCTTCACGAGAAATTCCGTCTTCTTTTGCAACTTCTCCGCCATAAACACCCATGTGTATACCTGAAAATGCGCATGTTAAACCGTCAGCAACATTTAAATCAATAACTTCGTTGTTGCCCATTCTGTATCCCCATCTTGCTCCGCGTAAAATATAAGGACTGTTACTCATCGACTCCATACCGCCAGCTACAATCAATGATTGATCGCCAGTACGAATAATTTGATCCGCTAACGTAACCGCACGAAGCCCTGATGCACAAACTTTATTCACTGTTTCCGTCTGCACTTCCCAAGGGATTCCAGCAGCTCTCGCAGCTTGGCGCGATGGAATTTGTCCTTGTCCACCTTGAATAACCGTTCCAAATATAACTTCCTCAACATCACTAGCAGAAACATTTGCTCTTTCAAGCGCTGCTTTAATTGCAATTCCTCCAAGTTCTGTTGCTTTTACGTCTTTTAAAGATCCTCCAAATTTCCCAACCGGTGTTCTTGCAGCACTTAAAATAACTGTTTTACTCATGTTTCTTTCCCCCATTTCTTTTTTTAGAACCGAGCGCTCGCTCGGCATTGTTACGTTGAGAAGAGGTGCAATGATTGCACCTCTCTCTAAAGTTGTATTCATACTTGCAGATTACATCGCTTCTTTCTTCTGTCCGATAACAGAGCGTTCTAAAATCTCTGTTACATCAAGCGTTTGAACATTCTCTTCTACTTCTTTCGCTTTCGTCCCATCGCTAATCATCGTTAAGCAATATGGACAACCTGTACCGATAATGGATGGCTGCACAGCTAATGCTTGTTCTGTACGAGCAACGTTAATACGTGAACCAGTTGTCTCTTCCATCCACATTAAGCCACCACCTGCGCCACAGCACATTCCCGTTTCACGGTTACGTGCCATTTCTACAAGGTTCACACCAGGAATCGCTTTCAAAATATCGCGTGGTGCTTCATATACTTCGTTGTATCTTCCTAAATAACAGGAATCATGGTACGTAACTGTTTCCTCAATAGCATGAACAGGTTTTAAGCGTCCTTCTTTCACCCATTGAGCTAACAGTTCTGTATGATGATAGACTTCTGCTTGCAAGCCAAAGTCCGGATACTCATTTTTAAATGTGTTATAAGCATGAGGGTCAATCGTAACGATTTTCTTCACTCCTGCTTTTTCAAATTCTTCGATATTCTTTGTCGCCATCTCTTGGAAAACAAATTCATTTCCAAGTCGGCGCGGTGTATCTCCAGAGTTCTTCTCTTTATTACCAAGTATCGCAAATGAAATGCCTGCTTCGTTCATCAACTTCGCAAACGATATCGCAATCTTCTGACTACGATTATCATATGATCCCATTGAACCAACCCAGAATAAATATTCGAACTCCTCGCCAGCTTTCGATTTTTCTTTCACAGTTGGAACTGTTACTTCATCATCACCTTGGCGCCATGTTTCACGCTCTTTACGGTTCAGACCCCACGGATTCCCTTGACGCTCGATGTTTGTCATCGCACGCTGCGCTTCCGCATCCATCTTTCCTTCTGTTAAAACGAGATAGCGGCGTAAATCAATAATTTTGTCAACATGCTCATTCATAACCGGACACTGATCTTCACAGTTACGACACGTTGTACAAGCCCAAATCTCTTCTTCTGTAATAACATCTCCGATTAAACTCGGATCGTAAGCGAGTGCTGTAGCTGCAGATTCTTGTTGCCCTTTCCCAGCCGCCATCATCGCTAACTGATTTCCTTGTGTATTATTAAAAGCAACTACTGGAACCCACGGTGCTTTTGATGTCACTGCAGCTCCTTTATCAGTCAAATGATCGCGAAGTTTTAAAATTAAATCCATCGGCGATAACATTTTCCCTGTTCCTGTTGCCGGACACATATTTGTACAACGACCACACTCTACGCAAGCGTATAAATCAATAAGCTGATTTTGTCTAAAGTCTTCGATTTTACCAACACCAAATGTTTCTTGTGTTTCATCTTCAAAGTCAATCTTTTCAAGTTTCCCTGGATTTGAAAGACGGCCAAAGAATACGTTGGCTGGTCCCGCAATTAAATGCGCGTGTTTTGATTGTGGAACATAAACTAAAAACGTTAACAAAATTAGTAAATGCACCCACCAAGAGAAATAGAACAAAGAAATGGCTACGGTTTCATTTATCCCCGAGAAAACGTAAGCGATTGCAGAAGCGATCGGTTCACTCCATGAAAGCTCCTCACCGTGCCATATAATTCCCATCCCATTACCGAGTAGCACAGAAATCATTAAGCCACCGATAAAGATAAGAACAAGGCCTGATTTGAAATTACGTTTTAAACGAACTAGCTTCTCAACATAACGTCGATGAAAAGCCCAAAAGACTGCAATTAAAATAACAAGTGTGACAATTTCCTGGAAGAATGTAAATGCAGGGTATAGTGGTCCAAGTGGAAGATGTGATCCTGGTGCGAGTCCTTTCCAAACGAAGTCAATTGCTCCAAATTGGACAAGAATAAATCCGTAAAAGAACATAACGTGAATAATGCCGCTCTTCTTATCTTTCAGCAGCTTTTTCTGACCGAAAACATTGACCTTAAGAAGATCCCAACGCTCTTTAAAACGACGGTCAAATTCAATCTTTTTTCCTAACTGTATGTAGGCCATCCTCGTTCGTATAAGATACACAAACAAATATCCCGCATAAGCAATAACAGCAATGGCAGCCAGCCAATTCATGATCAGTAAGCTATTCATTTTTATGCTACCCCTCTCTTTGTAAGCCCTCTTTCTTTTTTAGAATCTTCAAAAACATATAATTTTCTGAATTTTATCCCCTACCTTCATTATATAATGAGTGAGCATTCAGTCAACAGTTTTTTGTTATACAACACCATATTTTTTAATAAAGCTGTTTATTTCGGTGAAACTATAAAGTGAAACTTTAACGAGTAGAGAATGATTTATTCCCTACTCATTATTAGCCCACAAATAACGGGATAAGGTGAAAGTTTGATTGATAAAAAAAACTGATGGTGAAAAGACCGTGAAGGAGGGAATTTACTCATGTTCTTCTTATCGCTCTTGTTAATAAGCAGCGCTCTTTGGATTGTAATCGATCTTTCTTATGGGAGAATTGTTCATTTAAAGCGTGTACGTTCTCGTTCTTTCCCTTTACGTCAAAGTAATTTTCACCTTTATACATATGGAAAAGATTTGTATGATGCCCTATTTACTGATATAAAACAGGCGAAACACCATGTGCACGTTTTGTTCTTCATTGTAAAAAACGATAAAATCAGTCGTGAATTTTTAAAATTACTTATCGATAAGGCAAAGGAAGGAATTGAAGTAAGACTTTTACTCGATCGATTAGGAAGCCACCATTTATCAAACGAGGCCATTCATTCCTTGCAAAAACATGGTGTCTCTTTTTCATTTTGTCACAAAGTTAAGTTTCCTTTTCTTTTCTTTTCTGCAAATCAAAGAAACCATAGAAAAATTACAGTTATTGACGGGAAAATTGGTTATATTGGTGGATTTAATATTGGAGAAGAGTATTTAGGGCATAATCAAAAATTAGGATTATGGCGCGATTATCATTTACGCCTTACAGGGGAAGGAATACAAGATTTACAAAAGCAATTTTTACATGATTGGCTAGACGATACGGACCAAAATTTATTAGATTCACCTCTTTATTTTCCTAAGCAACAACCAGGAACCATTCTACACCGTTTTATCCCTACTGACGGTGCCTATTTGCAAAATACATTTTTATATTTAATCGAAAGCGCAGAAAAAGAACTCTTTATCGGTACACCCTATTTCATTCCTGGGAAAAAAATTATGGATGCATTATTAAAAGCACGAAAACGTGGGGTTCAAATTACGATTCTCGTTCCAGAAAAAGCGGATCACGCCCTTGTGCGCGAAGCGAAATTCCCATATTGCCGAAAGTTAATACAAACCGGGTGTAATATTTACGCATATCAACAAGGCTTTTTTCACGCTAAAGTTATTATAGTAGATGATTATATTTGTGATATCGGAACTGCAAACTTTGATATGAGAAGTTTATATATTAACCATGAAATCAACTGCCTTTTATACGATAAACATTTTATACAAACAGTGAAAAACAAATTCCATGAAGATCTAGAAAATGCGTCATTACTTTCCTTTAAAGATGTTAGTCCTCTTTCTCTTATTGATAGAGGAAAAGAATGGATAGGAACGATACTTGCTTTCTTCCTATAGGAAAGGTAATGAATAAAGGAGATGTATTCATTATGATTATGCGTTTCGGATATGTCTCACATGCAATGGCACTCTGGGACTGTTCTCCGGCTAAAACGATGACATTTACAAGCTTTCAAAAGCTCAGTAAACAAGAGCGAGAAGATAAATTATACGATGTTACACGGCAGAATCTTGAGCATACAATACGTATTCTTCATTACAATATAGCGCATGAAATTCCGTTATATCGCTTGTCTTCTTCCATCGTCCCACTTGCAACACATCCCGAAGTCGAGTTTGATTACATCGGGTTGTTCACATCCCTTTGGCGTAAAATTGGGGTATTAATTAAAGAACACAATTTGCGAGTAAGTTTTCATCCAAATCAATTTACGCTGTTTACAAGCGATAAGCCACATATTACAACTAACGCTATTACAGATATGACTTATCATTATAAAGTATTAGATGCAATAGGAATTGCAGATTCTTCTTATATTAACATCCATGTAGGTGGTGCATATGGAAATAAAGAAAAAGCAGTTGAACGTTTCCATGAAAACATAAGAAAACTTCCTGCACATATCAAAAAGCAAATGACGCTTGAAAACGACGATAAAACATATACAACTGCTGAAACTTTATCTATTTGCCAAAAAGAAAAGATCCCTTTCGTATTTGATTATCATCATCACATGGCCAACCTTTGCGAGGAACCTCTAGAAGATTTACTTCCTGCAATTTTTGAAACTTGGTCACATACAAATATCCTTCCTAAAGTTCACATTTCTTCCCCTAAATCAGAAAAAGAGTTTAGGGCTCACGCTGAATATATTGATTTAGAGTTTATTAAACCTTTCTTACACATTGCAAAAAAAATCAATCATGATTTCGATATTATGATTGAAAGTAAACAGAAAGATTTAGCACTATTCCAATTAATAGCTGAACTTTCTTCTATAAGAGGAATGAAAAGAACAACTGGCGCAACGTTACAATGGTAAATTGTAATGTTGCGCCTTTTTTCAAAAAGTAATTCTTATAGTAAAAATGTTCCTATTTTATATGCTATTATTTAAATTAGCATTTTCCCCCTAAGATTCAACTTTATTGAAATGGAGTCATAATATGATTAATCAAAAAAAGTATGTACAATTTGTCATAATGTATATTTTTATATTTTCTCTTTGGATATTCTTCATTCCAGATAAATGGAATATAAAAGAAATTGGAATCCTTTTCTTATTTTGTTTTGCTGCAGTCTTTTCTTGTTATTGTTCATATAAAGCAATTAAGAAGATGAAGCGCGGTGATAAATTATTTTGGGTGTTATTATTATGCACTTGCCTATGTGGATTAGCTATGGAGATAACTTTATTTCTTCATTCACTTTCTATATGCACTCAAGTCATATTCTCATATGAGGCACTACCTTTTTTCATCATCCAATATATTTTACTCTTTTCTGGCTTTACTATAAAATTCATAAAACATTACTCTATTAGAGGCCTTGCTCAATTTTCATTCGATAGCATCTTTATTGTGATTATGAATATTTATTTTACCTTAACTTTTATTTTAGACCTTTCAAACTTTCGTATGCTAACAACAGATCAATGGGTTTTAATCGGATACTTTATTGCACAATCATTAGTAATTTACGCCGTTATTAGCCTGTATAGAAGAGAACAATATTCTTCTAGTAGAATTTCATTAATTATCGGCTTTACCATCATACTTGTGTACGGGTATATACACCTGTTCCAACTAAATGTGGGTATGGCAACCTCTTCTGAAATCTCTTATTTAGTACATACTGCTTCAATTTTATTAATTGGTTTATCATGCATACTATACATTTTGGATAAACCAATGCAGCATGAAACGAAAACAAAGTATTATCGATTCGACTATGTGCGCTTTATATTACCGTATTTTAGTATAATCATTACTTTTTCCTTTATTATCATTCAACCTTGGGATGATAAGTTCATGTTAATTGGTCTCGTATTATCACTTATTTTTTTATTCTTACGACAACTTTACATGTGGAAAGATAATAAAGTATTAATCGATACATATGAACAGCTGACTATACAACTAGAAGATGAAGTTGAAGAAGGTGCATTTGCATTATCAAAAAGTGAACAACGCTATAAATCTTTATTTGAAGATCATCCCGATGCTGTTTTCTCTTTAAATATGAATGGTATTTTTCAACATTCTAATAAGGCATGTGAAAGCTTGTTTACCGCCTACTATTGTGAAGTAGCAAGCTATTCTCTTCTACACTTCATTGATTCAAAAGACCATGATCTACTAAAGAAAGCTTTACAAATAACAAAAGAAGGTAGACCACAAACTTTAGAAGTTCGCACAAAAGAAAAAGAAGGCTATTACTATTACCTTCACATTACACTCATCCCTACTTTCATAAACAAAGAAGTTGTTGGGATGTTCGGCATAGCACGTGATATTACAACTTTATATGAAAAGCAAAAACAAGTAGAACATTTAGCCTTTCATGATGCACTTACTGGATTACCAAATCGCCGAAAGTTTGAAAAAGATTTAAAAAGCATTTTAAATACAGCTCAAACTAGTGCGAATGATGTTGCCGTCATGTTCCTTGATTTAGATCGATTCAAAAAAATAAACGATAGACTTGGTCACGATATCGGAGATCTATTGTTAATTGAAGTAGCAAAAAGGTTACGCGGTTGCTTGCGTTCAAAAGATATTGTTGCTCGTCAAGGTGGAGATGAGTTTACAATTCTATTACCAGATATGTACTCAGAAAAAAGTGCGGCTTTTATAGCTGAACAAATTTTAACCGTTTTAAACAAACCATTCTTCATTAAAGACGAAGAACTGTCTATTACACCGAGTATCGGAATTGCCATGTATCCTGATTATGGGACCGATGTTACTGAATTAATGAAAAATGCTGATATGGCTATGTATCGCGCGAAAGCAAATGGAAAAAATAGATTTGTTTTCTTCTCAAAGGAAATAAGTATCGCCCAAAATGAAATCCAATTCTTAGAAGGTGAACTTGCAAAAGCATTACAACAAAATGAATTTTTCCTGGAATATCAGCCACAAGTAAGCACAAAAACAAAACAAATTATCGGTTTTGAAGCATTAATTCGTTGGAAACACCCAAAGCTCGGTATTGTATCTCCTGCCCAATTCATTCCTCTAGCGGAGGAAACCGGATTTATTATTGAACTTGGAAATTGGATTTTACGTACCGCTTGCTTAGAAGCAAAAAGATGGCATAATCAAGGTTTTTCTCACTTAAAAGTTGGTGTAAATTTATCTGTTGTTCAATTTAACCATGCAAATTTAATCCATACTATTTCAAAAGTGTTAGAAGAAACCGAACTAAAACCGGAAGCACTAGATATCGAAATTACAGAAAGTATCGCAATTAATCAAAATCAATCTGTAGTTGCCAAACTAGAACAACTTCAAAATCTCGGTATTCAAATTTCAATCGATGACTTTGGAACTGGTTATAGTTCTTTAGCTTATTTAACAAAATATCCAATTAATACTTTAAAAATTGCTCGAGAGTTTATTTGCGGCATTACAACTAGCCCTTTAGAGGAAGCGATTATCTCTTCCATCATTACACTATCAAAAGAACTAAATTTAGAAGTTATTGCAGAAGGTGTAGAGACGGAAGAACAATGGAAGTTTTTATATGAACAAAACTGTGACCACATTCAAGGATTCTTTATTAGCAAGCCTGTTTCTAGTAAAGATGTTTGGAGGTTACTCCACAAAAAAACAACCGTCTAAGTAAGACGGTTGTTTTTTTAATGTTCAAATGGTAAATCTGAAGCTAATTGTACTTCTTGATCATTATGAGAAATTACTTGGCTTTTCTCTAAAGCTGTATCTGTTAATGAAATACCCCATGCCATTGCTAACGTTAATAGACTACCAATAAGTAATTTTTTCATATTCCATCACCCACATCGTTTTCTTTTAATATATCATGAAAATTTATCCACAACTTATGCAATTATGCATACCCATTTTTTGGGTATTTTATTACTTTTTGTGGATATAACTTACGAAATATACCACTATACATATTTCAAATCATTTTAATTTAAATACTTCTTTTTTTTTAATAACGTCTCTTTGTAAGAATGTAAATCTAATAAATCAAAGAAGAAAGACGCTTTTTTATACACTTCTTTAATATCATCTGATGAATACTCTAATTTCTCAAGGCACTCGCCCTTTTGATAATACAATTGACCGATTAATTCCATACTTCCCATATACCGAGAAGCTTCAATCGCTTCATTTACTTGATACAATGCCTCTTCAAACTGATCACTCAAATATAAAGCTTTTGCATAATTGTATCGAACTTTAACTGTGAATGCCTCATTATTATGTAGCGATTCTAACTGTTCTAAAATAGCTCGAAATGAAGTTATTGCCCTATCTAATTGATTATTTTCTGCACAAATACTTGCAATAGAATTTTCAATATATAAATTTTGAAATACATCTATTCCTCCGTACGATTGATGTACAATTTTTTTCAACTCTAAAATGCAATATTCAAAATTAATTTTCTGTAAAACATATGCAGATAAGTAATAGTACCAAAGAAGAAACTGATTAAATTCTGGATGAAACTTTTCTTTTTTTAATTCATTTGAAACAATGCTATAAATTTCAGCATATTGTTTCTTCTTACTCAACATTTGAATTTTATCTTTAAATAACTTTTTTCTTTCAATATCAGAATAAATAAGTACCTCATAAAAGTGAATAATAGGAACTTGTAATTTCGCTGCGATACCTTGCAATATGTCCATACTTGGGTATACCGCGCCCGATTCAATTCGGCTCACTTCCGATTGATGACATATGTTCTCGGATAACTGTTTTTGTGTTAATCCCCGCATTACCCTAATTTTCTTAATTTCACTTCCTAATTTTTCTGCGTGCATACTTACTCACCATCCCATTATAACAATCTAATTTGTTAAGTTGTCATACCACTACAATAATGTGAATTCGACAATTTTTGATATGAAATAATGCATAATATATATAAAATTCGGCAAATTTTTCATACAATTCATCTCACATACAATAATAGATTAGAAGTTTTATAGATAAATTATAGAAAACTTGCTCGTGCTTTTCGTTACATTCGGTTTCTTTATCCTTTATCAGCAGAAGCTGTTCACACCCAAGAATTAGACAAAAATGAAGTAAAAGTTGAAATTGCTCAGCCTAGTTTAAAGATAAAAAAATTAACACACCCTCTAAATAATACGAAAAAAATATGGCGAAAAAGTATTTAAACGAGGAGATAAACGAGGCTGAAGCTCAACAAGAGTGAGTGACAACTGAAATGAATGTAGATTCCCAGCCTACAAATAAAGATACAAAAGAAAATAAAACCGAAGTTCGCCTTGCACAAACTTATAAAAACTATAAAGTATATGTTCAAGATCTCATTGTAAAAGTAGATAAAAATGGAGTAATTACAACTGTTAGTGGCAAAGTTGTCCAAAATTTAGACCAACAACCTAATCTTACTATAACAAATTTTTTGTCGAAAAATGAAGCAAAATCTACATTACGTACTACACTTCAAATTCCAAGCGATTCCACTGAGACGAAATTCTTTAGTGAAGCGCTTGTTTATAAGAAAAAAGAAGTTTACCACTCATAGGTAAACTTCTTTTCATATCCATCCCTTTTCTTCCGCAATTGTAATTGCCTCAATTCTATTTTTCGCATCAAGCTTCGTTAATACTTCAGAAATATAATTACGTACTGTACCCGGTGAAAGATAAAGTGCCTTCGCAATTTCATTTGCCGTCTTTCCTTCTTTCGCAAGTAACAACACTTCTTTTTCCCGATCTGATAACGGATTTTGCTCCTGCCACAAGCCGAACATTAAATCTTGAGAAATTTCTCGCTTTCCTTTCATCACATTACGAATCGATGCAGCTAAATCTTCACTTGGGCTATCCTTTAATAAATATCCGTGCACACCAGCTTTCATTGCTCTCTCAAAATATCCAGGTCGCGCAAATGTTGTTAAAATCATCACTTTACATGCTGATTTTTCTTTCTTTAACGTTTCCGCAACATCTAATCCACTTTGAATCGGCATTTCAATATCCATGATGCTTACATCAGGCTTTAGCGATTCGATTAATTTTAGCGCCTCTTCCCCGTTCGCAGCTTGCCCAATTACTTCAATATCATCTTCTAGATCAAGTAAGGCCCCTAATGCACCACGAAGCATTCGCTGATCTTCTGCAATAATAATTCGAATCATGCCCTCACCTCATCTTTTCCTGTTCGAATAACAATTGGTACTTTTACTATTAATAGCGTCCCTGGATTGATCGTGCCTAGTTCAACAAACCCATCAATAAGAGCGATGCGCTCCTTCATACCACGAATGCCATTTCCATCGTGGTTTTGATCTGCTAAACCGATTCCGTTATCTTCTACTTTCAAAATTAGCTCACCTTGTGATTCTAATACAGAGACTGTACACTTTGTCGCCTTACTATGTTTTACAACATTCGTCACAGCCTCACGTAAACACATTCCTAAAATATTTTGTTCAATGGGGGATAACGAACTCGCACTAGTTTCTTGTTTTATCTCTAATCCAATATTAGCAGCTTGTAAAATTGCTTTTATTTGCTCAAGCTCTTCTTCTACTGTAATCATACGCATATCAGAAATTAGTTCCCTTAGCTGCTTTAAAGCGGTACGAGATGTTTGCGTAATTTCCTTTGCTTCCGCACTTGCACGCTCCGGATTTTTTACAATTAACTTCTCCACGAGCTGACTCTTTAACGTAATAAGAGATAGCGTATGCCCTAACGTATCATGAAGATCTCTTGCAATTCGCTGTCTTTCTTCACGTTTTACTAAGTCTTTAATTTGCTCATTCGCTTCGTTTAATTGATTTCTTAATATCTTTTTTTGATTAAAATTGCGCATACCGAAAGGCGCAACAAGCATCAAAATAAGCATCGGGACAGTATTTATAAAGCTGGTAAATGAAAAACCCGCACCATATACAAATGTTATAAGCGTTACAACTAATAAGCCCAATAATATACGGAATATTTTTTTCGTAGGTGCGAATGCTATGGCATTTGATGTGAAAAAACATAAAAAAATAAGATACGGACTATAAAAAAAGCTAAATACCAAGGCTATAACCATTTGCATACAAGCCCACATTGCGAACATTTTTGTAACAAAATACAACTGCCGGTATGCTAATACAAAAAGAATTAGCATGCCAGCCCCAAACATTAACCTTGAGCCCTCCTCATGTACAAGTGCATAAATCGGAAACGCTAAATACACAAGCCACATATAAGGGAAGAAACCCATATGTTTCGGAAAAATTTCAATCCTCTTCTTCTCTATCATTTATACCGCTTCCTGTCTTTTTCTTATATATATTGATACTACAACAAATATAAGGAAATAACCTCCTAATACCGCGATATTTTCCCATCCGATTGACTTTCCAGCTACAATATCCCATGCACCGCTCCCGAAGTGATATGTTGGTGTCCATTCACCGATAGATCGTAATATTTTTGGGAATACTTCGATTGGCATCCATAGACCGCCAATTACAGCTAAACTCATATTTAAAATATTCGCTAAACCCGCGGCTGCATCCGCCTTCTTAATAGAACCTATTACTGTTCCTAACGCTAAAAATGGTGTCACTCCTAACAACAACCACAATCCAGCACCAATCCATTGCCCTACTGTTAACTCAACATGGTTAATTAATATTCCTGCGATAAAGATAACTAAGATTGAAAAAGCATTCACTACTGTTTGAGCGATAATCTTTGCTGTTATATACGCTCCCTCTGGAAGTGGTGTAATTTTCAACAAATGTGTCCACCCTTGCCCCTTTTCCTGAGAAATCCTTACACCGAAACTAAAAAGCGCTGTCCCTACAATACTAAACGTCGCCATTGAGATTAAATAATGCGCTTTCCACGCATCTCCGTTCTGTGGAACTTGAATAACATTTGTGAAAATGTAGTAAAACATAACTGGCATTAATAATGAGAAAAAGATAAATAATTTATTGCGGAACGTACGTAAAATTTCTATTTTGCATTGCATCCATAAAGCTTTCATGCGATTTCCCCCTTCTGATTTGCGACAAACTGTTCAAATGCTTCATCAAGACTTCCACGTTCAACTGAAATATTTGTTACAGGTAAATTCTTTTCATAAATTGCTTTTAAAGTTGCATCTGTATCTTCAGTTGTTAAAGTGAAGTGCCCTTCTTTTGATTGTACTTCTGTTACGTTTGGTAACTCATTTAGTAATTTTGCAGGAATATGTTCCTTCGAATAAAACTTGATTGTTTTTCGAGAAATCGTCGCCTTCATCTCATCTGGTGTACCGTCTGCGATAATCTTTCCATTCGCAAACAATAAAATACGATTCGCCAATGCATCCGCTTCTTCTAAATAATGCGTTGTTAAGATAATTGTTTTCCCTTCACTTGCTAACTTTCGAATTGTTTCCCAAAATGTTCTTCGAGACGTAATATCCATTCCAACTGTCGGCTCATCTAAAAATAACAAATCTGGATTTCCTGCAAGTGCGAGTGCGAAATTTAACCTTCTCTTTTGACCACCTGATAATTTCTCACATCTTTGCTTTCGTTCCGATTTTAAATTCGATAACTGTAGCAACGTTTCTTTCGCTACCGGATTCGTATAATAGCTGCGGAATAACTCAATTGCCTCTTCCACCGTAATGCTATCAATGACACTTACTTCTTGTAGCATCGCGCCGATTCTATTACGAACATCTCTATGCTTTGGACTCTTTCCAAATGTAGAAACCGTTCCTTCCGTCGGATCCTTTAATCCAAGCATCATCGACATCGTCGTCGTTTTCCCTGCACCATTCGGTCCAAGCAGTGCTACGATTTCTCCTTTATTCACATGAAATGAAACGTTATTTACTGCTTTTTTATGTTTAAATGTTTTAGAAACACTATTTACTTCAATAATCTTTTCCATCTCTCCACCCCCGCTGTTTCTTATATTTACATTGTATTACTTGGAAAACTTAGGAAACAGTATGATGCGTCATGACATCGATATGACAATTGTCATGTATTCTTTATGAGAGGAATCAATCCGCATACTGCAAGCAAGTAGCAGGATGAAAATAAACATGATACAATCGGGTAAGATATATATTCGAGGAAGGACAGTGGTTTTCATGATTATTCGTAATGAACAAGATTTAGAAGGCTTACGAAAAATCGGCCGCATCGTTGCGCTTGCACGTGAAGAAATGAAAAAAGAAGCGAAGCCAGGTATGACAACGAAAGAGCTTGATTTGATCGGCAAAAAAGTATTAGATGAGCATGGTGCTATTTCTGCACCTGAAAAAGAATATGATTTCCCTGGCGTAACTTGCATCAGTGTAAATGAAGAAGTTGCTCACGGTATTCCAAGTGATCGTGTATTAAAAGAAGGCGACCTTGTAAATGTCGACGTATCTGCAGCACTTGATGGTTATTATGCAGATACAGGTATTTCATTTGTACTTGGAGAAGATGAAGCAAAAGAAAAGCTTTGCCAAGCAGCTGTTGATGCCTTTTGGGCAGCAATGAAAAAGGTGAAAGCTGGTTCAAAACAAAACCAAATTGGTCGTGCCGTTTCAAACTTTGCACATAAAAATGGATACAATGTTATTCAAAACTTAACTGGCCACGGTATTGGTCTTAGCTTACATGAAGCACCAAACCACATTTTAAGCTATTTTGATCCAATGGATAATGCGCTTCTAAAAGACGGTCTTGTTATCGCTGTAGAGCCATTCATTTCTATGAAAGCTGATCATATTATCGAACGTGGCGATGATGGTTGGACATTCGTTACACCTGATAAAAGCCTTGTTGCACAATGCGAACATACAGTTGTCGTAACACGCGGCGAACCGATTATTTTAACAGAAGTATAAAAAAGGACGATACATAAAGTATCGTCCTTTTAACGGGGTGAGGCTGTCCAAAAGTACGGAAAACCTTTGAACAGCCTCGTATTTTCATATGGATGCCTTACATATATCACTGATAATAAGTATGAAATGCGGAAACATATTTATCATCACATGATTCAAACATGAGAAAAGAAACCCTATGGGATTCTTTTCCCTACATAATCTAAAGTTTGGGTACACTAGATTCATGCAATGTAGGAGCTTTCCAAACAGAAAGCGAACCTTCATTTAAAATGATAGCATACATATCTCCGTCAAAAATATGCAAATGTGCATATAGCGTTTTTTTATTTCTCAATGTCAGAATATTGAAAATAGATAAAGGTGAAAGTAAAATGAAGTCATTATCCGTCTTCTTTTGTCAGTCAGAGAGAATAGAAGAATAGGAGAGGAAAAAATGAAAAAATCTTTGAAACAAAAAATAGTAAGCTCTTTGCTTGCTGTATCACTGGCTGTTAGCTTAGCTCCGATTGGACAAGCCAAAGCTGATTCCACGTCAGAAATCACACAGACTTCACCTATCACAAAACAAGTTGATGCAAGCCGCGCTATCGAACACATCCGTTTCTTATCCGAAACAATTGGTCCTCGCCCCGGTGGAACAAAATCTGAGGAATGGGCTTCTCGCTACGTTGGTATGCAGCTTAAATCAATGGGCTATGAAGTAGAATATCAACCATTCCAAGTGCCGGATCAATACGTTGGATTTATCGAATCACCATTATCCACAAAGCGTAACTGGCAAGCTGGTGCTGCCCCTAACGCACTAATTTCTACAGAGGCTGTTACTGCTCCTCTTATCTTTGTTCAAGGTGGGACAAAATTAGAGGATATCCCAAATGAAGTAAACGGAAAAATTGTTCTATTCGAAAGAGGAACAACAGTAGCAGACTACAATAAACAAGTTGAAAATGCTGTTAGCAAAGGAGCAAAAGGTGTTCTTTTATACAGTTTAATTGGCGGTCGCGGGAACTACGGACAAACTTTCAATCCTCGTCTAACGAAAAAGCAATCTATCCCTGTCTTCGGTCTTGCTTATGCGCAAGGAAATGCATTTAAAGAAGAAATTGCTAAAAAAGGGGCGACAATTCTTTCCCTAAAAGCAAGACATGAATCTAATTTAACATCCTTAAACGTCATCGCTAAAAAGAAACCCAAAAATAGTACAGGTAATGAAAAAGCTGTCGTTGTAAGTTCACACTACGATAGTGTCGTTGGAGCACCTGGAGCAAACGATAATGCTTCTGGTACAGGATTAGTATTAGAGTTAGCTCGTGCTTTTCAAAATGTAGAAACTGATAAAGAAATTCGCTTTATTGCTTTTGGTTCTGAGGAAACTGGCTTACTTGGCTCCGATTATTATGTTAATAGTCTGTCCCAAAAAGAACGCGATCGAATTTTAGGTGTCTTTAATGCAGACATGGTTGCAACAAATTACGATAAAGCAAAGAATTTATATACTATGACGCCTAACGGTTCTCCAAACCTTGTAACAGACGCAGCCTTGCAAGCAGGTAAACAGTTAAATAATGACCTTGTACTGCAAGGAAAATTCGGCTCTAGTGATCACGTACCATTTGCTGAAGTTGGCATTCCTGCCGCTCTATTTATTTGGATGGGTGTCGATAGCTGGGATCCATTAATCTATCATATCGAAAAGGTATATCACACACCTCAAGATAACGTATTTGAGAATATTTCACCTGAACGTATGAAAATGGCATTAGAGGTCATTGGTACAGGCGTCTATAATAGCCTTCATTCCACTGTAAAAACAGGAGAGAAAGCCGCTTAATACTATTTCAAGCCACCGATTAATCGGTGGCTGTTTATTAAGAAAAAATAAATATGCATAAAAGCATATTTATTACATGGTATTATGGTGTATAATTAAAATCGTAATATATAAATAAAAGATATAAATCATATAGCATTATGTAGAATAAAAAATTTAAAATACTATTGATTACATCTAATGAGAAGATTTTTCGATTGTAAAAAGGTGCTCTTGCAGTTGTGTTAACTTGAACTTCAGAAACTAATACCTTCATTTCTAAAATAAACGTTACATCAGCTACTCAAGAACAAAGCTTTACAAAATGCTATTTCTAAATTAGCTATAAAAATGACTATGCATTCATCCAAAACTTAATGAAACATAGCATTGACCTTAAATTACATGAGATACCACGCTCTAAGCTTATGGAACAATGATAATGGGCTTCTTAAAAACGATTTTGTTATCGTTTTAGAGCCACTGATTGAGTCCACCTTGAAATTGTTCCCTTTTTTCTATAAAAAAACCCTTCAGGCTGCATTCTTCCCTTCACCTTATTGTGAAGTGTTTTTGAATACTTACCTAAAGGGCGCAATATCAATAGTAATTTTTTAATTTGTCAGCTACTCAGATTACAGTGTAATTAATAATCTAAGGCTTTTTTATTATTTAATTCGCTGACGAGCGAATAGGATTCCACCTAAAAGGAACAATACCATACCTCCAAGAATTGAACTCATTCCTGCTGATGTTCCTCCTGTGTTAGGAAGTAATGTTGGCTTATCATTTTCTGTAGTAGACGGAACTTTTGAATCGCTATTGCTGCCTGTATTTGTGTTTGGATTTTTCGGATCTGTACTTGGATCTTTCGGATCTGTGCTTGGATCTTTTGGATCTGTGCTTGGATCTTTCGGATCTGTGCTTGGATCTTTTGGATCTGTGCTTGGATCTTTCGGATCTGTGCTTGGATCTTTCGGATCTGTGCTTGGATCTTTTGGATCTGTGCTTGGATCTTTCGGATCTACATTTGGTTTGTCCTTGATTTTTGTATTTGTGATGTCATAACCTTTTACTTCAGATTTATATCCAGCTACTGGTTGTTCTTTCACTTCATACTTGTACGCTACTCCGTTTGCATCGTATGCTTGTAGCTTTTCAAACGTATACTTCCAGTTTGTTTCTGCTGTTACTTCTTTTGTATCTACTACTTTACCATTTTGTAAAAGGTCTACTTTAATCGAACTTGGACGATCTGTTGCATTGTTATCGCTCCAAGTTTTTGTTCCTTCTACTTTCGTTTCGCCTACTTTTGTATTTGTGATGTCAGTGCCACTTACTTTTGATTCATATCCGGCTACTGGCTGTTCTTTCACTTCATACTTGTACGCTACTCCATTAGCATCG
>NZ_MAOE01000059.1 GCF_001884185.1 Bacillus albus | reverse complement strand
TGATCATTTCCGGACGATCTGTTGCGTTATCGTCTTTCCATGTCTTCGTTCCTTCTACTTTTGTTTTGCCTACTTTCGTATTCGTGATGTCAGTGCCACTTACTTTTGATTCATATCCGGCTACTGGCTGTTCTTTCACTTCATACTTGTATGCCTTACCTTCTGCATCGTATGCTTGTAGCTTTTCAAACGTATACTTCCAGTTTGTTTCTGCTGTTACTTCTTTTGTATCTACTACTTTACCGTTTTGTAGTAAGTCTACTTTGATTGTGCTTGGACGATCTGTTGCGTTATCGTCTTTCCATGTCTTCGTTCCTTCTACTTTTGTTTCGCCTACTTTTGTATTTGTGATGTCAGTACCACTTACTTTTGATTCATATCCTGGTACTGCTTGTTCTTTCACTTCATACTTGTACGCTACTCCATTTTCATCGTATGCTTGGAGTTTTTCAAACGTATACTTCCAGTTTGTTTCTGCTGTTACTTCTTTTGTATCTACTACTTTACCGTTTTGTAGTAAGTCTACTTTAATCGTGCTTGGACGATCCGTTGCATTGTTATCGTTCCACGTTTTTGTTCCTTCTACTTTCGTTTCGCCTACTTTTGTATTTGCAATATCAGTACCTTTTACTTCGGATTTATATCCAGCTATTGGTTGTTCCTTCACTTCATACTTGTACGCTACTCCGTTTGTATCGTAAGCTTGGAGTTTTTCAAACGTGTACTTCCAATTTGTTGCTTTACTTACTTCTTTCGTGTCAATTACTTTACCGTTTTGTAGTAAGTCTACTTTAATCGTGCTTGGACGATCTGTTGCGTTGTTATCGTTCCATGTCTTTGTTCCTTCTACTTTCGTTTCGCCTACTTTTGTATTTGTGATGTCATAACCGTTTACTTTGGATTTATATCCTTCAACTGCTTGTTCTTTCACTTCATACTTGTATGCCTTTCCTTCTGCATCGTATGCTTGTAATTTTTCAAACGTATACTTCCAGTTTGTTTCTACTGTTACTTCTTTTGTATCTACTACTTTACCGTTTTGTAGTAAGTCTACTTTGATTGTGCTTGGACGATCTGTTGCGTTATTATCGTTCCACGTTTTTGTTCCTTCTACTTTTGTTTCGCCTACTTTTGTATTTGTGATGTCAGTACCACTTACTTTTGATTCATATCCTGGTACTGTTTGCTCTTTCACTTCATACTTGTATGCCTTTCCTTCTGCATCATACGCTGCTAAATCTTTGAATTCGTATTTCCAGCCTGTTGCTTTACTTACTTCTTGCGTCGCAATCACTGTACCATTTTGTAAAAGGTCTACTTTAATCATTTCCGGACGATCTGTTGCGTTATCGTCTTTCCATGTCTTCGTTCCTTCTACTTTTGTTTTACCTACTTTTGTATTTGTGATGTCATAACCATTTACCTTTGATTCATATCCTGGTACTGCCTGTTCTTTCACTTCATACTTGTACGCTACTCCGTTTGCATCGTATGCTTGGAGTTTTTCAAACATATACTTCCAGTTTGTTTCTACTGTTACTTCTTTTGTATCTACTACTTTACCGTTTTGTAGTAAATCTACTTTGATTGTGCTTGGACGATCTGTTGTATTGTTATCGTTCCACGTTTTTGTTCCTTCTACTTTCGTTTCGCCTACTTTTGTATTCGTGATGTCATAACCGTTTACTTTGGATTTATATCCTTCAACTGCTTGTTCTTTCACTTCATACTTGTATGCCTTACCTGCTGCATCGTATGCTTGAAGTTTTTCAAACATGTACTTCCAGTTTGTTTCTGCTGTTACTTCTTTTGTATCTACTACTTTACCGTTTTGTAGTAAGTCTACTTTGATTGTGCTTGGACGATTTGTTGCATTATCGTCTTTCCATGTCTTCGTTCCTTCTACTTTTGTTTCGCCTACTTTTGTATTTGTGATGTCAGTACCGTTTACTTTGGATTCATATCCAGCCACCGCTTGTTCCTTCACTTCATACTTGTACGCTACTCCATTTTCATCATACGCTGCTAAATCTTTGAATTCGTATTTCCAGCCTGTTACTTTGCTTACTTCTTGTGTCGCAATCACTGTACCATTTTGTAGTAGGTCTACTTTGATCATTTCCGGACGATCTTTCGCGTTATCGTCTTTCCATGTTTTCGTTCCTTCTACTTTTGTTTTGCCAACTTTTGTATTCGTGATGTCAGTACCTTTTACTTTGGATTCATATCCTGGTATTGCTTGTTCTTTCACTTCATACTTGTATGCTACTCCGTTTGCATCGTATGCTTGGAGTTTTTCGAACGTGTACTTCCAGTTTGTCGCCGCTGTTACTTCTTTTGTATCTACTACTTTACCATTTTGTAAAAGATCTACTTTGATCATTTCCGGACGATCTTTCGCGTTATCGTCTTTCCATGTTTTCATTCCTTCTACTTTTGTTTCGCCTACTTTTGTATTCTTGATGTCATAACCTTTTACTTTGGATTCATATCCTGGTATTGCTTGTTCTTTCACTTCATACTTGTATGCTACTCCGTTTGCATCATACGCTGCTAAATCTTTGAATTCATATTTCCAACCTGTTGCTTTGCTTACTTCTTGCGTCGCAATCACTGTACCATTTTGTAAAAGGTCTACTTTGATCATTTCCGGACGATCTGTTGCGTTATCATCTTTCCATGTCTTCGTTCCTTCTACTTTTGTTTGACCTACTTTTGTATTTGTGATATCAGTACCACTTACTTTGGATTCATATCCTGGTACTGCCTGTTCTTTCACTGTATACTCGTAAGCCTTTCCTTCCGCATCATATGCTTCTAGATCCGCGAATATATATTTCCAGCCCATTACTGCTAGTACGTCGTGTGTTTGAATCACATTCCCGTTTTGTAGTAAGTCTACTTTGATCATCGTCGGACGGTCTGTTGCATTTCCGTCTTTCCATGTCTTCGTTCCTTCTACTTTTGTTTTGCCTACTTTTGTATTTATGATATCAGTACCATTTACTTTCGACTCATATCCTGGTACTGCTTGTTCTTTCACTTCATACTTGTATGCCTTGCCTTCTGCATCGTATGCTTGTAGCTTTTCAAACGTATACTTCCAGTTTGTTTCTGCTGTTACTTCTTTTGTATCTACTACTTTACCGTTTTGTAGTAAGTCTACTTTAATCGTGCTTGGACGATCTGTTGCATTGTTATCGTTCCACGTTTTTGTTCCTTCTACTTTCGTTTCGCCTACTTTTGTATTCGTGATGTCATAACCGTTTACTTTGGATTTATATCCTTCAACTGCTTGTTCTTTCACTTCATACTTGTATGCCTTACCTTCTGCATCATACGCTGCTAAATCTTTGAATTCGTATTTCCAGCCTGTTACTTTGCTTACTTCTTGCGTCGCAATCACTGTACCATTTTGTAGTAGGTCTACTTTGATCATTTCCGGACGATCTGTTGCGTTATCGTCTTTCCATGTCTTCGTTCCTTCTACTTTTGTTTTGCCTACTTTTGTATTTGTGATGTCAGTACCATTTACTTTGGATTCATATCCTGGTATTGCTTGTTCTTTCACTTCATACTTGTATGCTACTCCGTTTGCATCGTATGCTTGTAGCTTTTCAAACGTATACTTCCAGTTTGTTTCTGCTGTTACTTCTTTTGTATCTACTACTTTACCGTTTTGTAAAAGGTCTACTTTGATCATTTCCGGACGATCTTTCGCATTATCGTCTTTCCATATTTTCGTTCCTTCTACTTTTGTTTCGCCTACTTTTGTATTCGTGATGTCATAACCGTTTACTTTGGATTCATATCCTGGGACTACTTGTTCTTTCACTTCATACTTGTACGCTACTCCATTTTCATCATACGCTACTAAATCTTTAAACTCATACTTCCAGCCCGTTGCTTCACTTACTTCTTGCGTCGCAATCACTGTTTCTTTTTGTGCTTGTGAGTTATCTTTTTGTACTAAATCTACTTTGATGGTTTTCGGACGCTCTGACGCATTGTTATCATTCCACGTCTTCGTCCCTGCAACTGATGTCTTGCCTACTTTTGTATTCGTGATGTCATAACCATTTACTTTGGATTCGTATCCATCTACCGGTTGTTCTTTCACTTCATACTTGTATGCTTTTCCATTTTCATCGAACGCTACTAAATCTTTAAATTCATACTTCCAACCTGTTTCTTTGCTTACTTCTTGTGTCGCAATCACTGTACCGTTTTGTAGTAAGTCTACTTTGATGGCTTTATGCTCTTCCTCTGTGCCACCTTTCCATGTCTTCGTTCCTGCAACTGATGTCTTGCCTACTTTTGTATTCGTGATGTCATAACCATTTACTTTGGATTCGTATCCGTCTACTGCTTGTTCTTTCACTTCATACTTATATGCTTTTCCGTCTGCATCGTTTATTGCCAAATCTTTAAATTCATATTTCCAGCCTGTTGCTTCGCTTACTTCTTGCGTCGCAATCACTGTACCATTTTGTAAAAGGTCTACTTTAATCATCGTTGGACGACCTTCCGCATTTCCGTCCTTCCATGTTTTCGTTCCTTCTACTTTTGTTGTTTGTACCACTTTTGTATTTGTAATGTCATAACCATTTACTTCTGTTGTGTATCCATCTATCGGTTGTTCTTTTACTTCATACTTGTACGCTACTCCATTTGCATCATAGACTGTTAGGTTGTCAAATTTGTATTTCCAACCATCTGCCGCTGTTACTTCTTTCGTGTCTACCACTTTCCCATTTTGTAGTAGGTCTACTTTAATCGAGCTTGGACGATCTTTCTCGTTATCGTCTTTCCACGTCTTCGTTCCTGCAATAGATGTAGTTTTCACTTTATTCGGAATTAGCAACTTAACTCCATTTACAGCATCTGATTTAACTTCAAAGTTCACTTTTGCTTGAGGATCGAAATCAATATAGTCTGGAGCCGAAACTTCTTTCACATAATATTTACCTGGTTGTAAATTAGGGATTTCAATTATCCCTTTTTCATCTGTTGTATATACATCTCCAACTTGTTCATTAGGCTCTTTATATAACTTAAACGAAACATTTGGGATTACTTTTTCTTCATCCCCTTCAATATGCTTCACAATTTTTAGTGTTCCTCTTGGAGTCACGTTACCTTCAGCACCACCCCCAGCTGTCATATTTTCGACTGGATGAGTACCCGATTCAGTAACCGGTTCTCCGTTTAAAACTTGGTAATCAATCGTATAATCATTCTTAAAGAAATCTTGCTTCTTCCCGGCTTCCGTTATAGTAGATGTATAACCAATTGAAAAGGAGGCAAGACGCGCTTTATCCTTATTAAGCACAACTTTAAATGATTTGTCTCCAGTAAAGGTAATCGTCCCGTAACCTTGCTTTTCAAGCTCTTGTAGCGTTAAAGATCGACGACCTATATGATCATCTACAATTATATAGAAACTATCCTTATTAAGTATTTGACCTTCCTGTAAATTATCAGTCACAACAATATCACGACTTAACTCTTCTTTAGCCAAGTTTATATTCAAGAACCAACGTACTTCATCGCTCTTACCTGAGTTCATATCACCAGTTTTATAAAAAAATGGTGGCTTTCCAGGATCTGTACCCCCTCCACTGCTTGGGCCGGTAATTGTTACAGATTGCTTATCTACATTTGTACCAAAATTGGTTTCAATCTCTTTCTTTTCATCCGTTCCTACATTAGCAGCTTCTATAAAAAAGTTTAAATACCCTTTAATATTTTGATGTGTACTCACTTTATCATTAAATGTACATACCACAGTACCTGCAGTGACTTTACAAGTACCATAATCATCTAATAAAAACTCTGTATTTAATCCTTTTAATTCTGGAGGTAGTGTTAATGTCAGTGTGTCTCCAGGCTTCAGCTTAAGGCCATCTTTTTCACTAAAGTTTACAGTTACTTTAGTCCGTTGTCCGACATAAAGATCTGTTTTATCAATCTTAAAACTATCCACAATTCCTGCTGTGTTTAATTCTTGTGCATTTGCTACGATAGGCAAAAGACTCTGGCCTATAGTAAACATGAAAATCATTATAATCGAAAAAATTGAAGTAATTCTCTTCAAATACATACTCTATGTTAGCCTCCTCATAATTTAAAATATAAATAGTTTCTGGTACAAACATGTTATGTCAAAAATTCTATTATCCAACTATTTCACCTACGTATTTTTAATAGCTATTATGATTTCTCTTCCTCCTTCACTACTACTTAACAACTTGAAACTTGATTTTTTATAAGTGTATCTAACATTTTCAACACGCCTACAATTATGTACTTTTAACCTATATTTTTTAATAGGAACATAGATAAACCTTAATAAAGAAGTTTAAATAATAAATACATATAGACGACAGATACTGGAATACATTTAAAATTAGAAAAAAATGATTTAAAACGCATTCCAGACGAAACTCATGACAACCATTCTTCTTTTTGTGCCTTAGGAATTATAAAATGCTTATTCTATGTGTAAAAGATTTTAGTGCGGGCAAATATAGACTAACTACTTCACAGCAAATATGCATCCTATCAACTTCCATACTTATCGTTCTGAAAAAAGAACGATAAGTATGGATTATAGTCGCATTCAGCATACCAGCAAAAAAGCTTATAAATGTGGAACGAGTTAAAAAACTCATATTTTACAGGATATCATTAGAAGATAAGCTTTCTGTCATCATAAGTACAGCTGATAATGTCCATGTATTAAAACATTTAATATTTAGTTAAATACCGAAATAAATTGATGCAAAAAACATTTTAACATCAGCGCTATATGATTAAAATATTACGGACGAAGTATTGTTTGTCTATGAAGATAAAAGAAATATTCTCCAAATCTGAATAAAGTGGAACAAGTTTGGGGGTAAATAAAAACGATTGTGATTTTCAACTGATTTCATGTGAATTTTGCAGAAATACGGGAATCAGTCTTTTCATTTTTGGAGTATATAAATGGGTGTCGAGAAAAAGGGTTTCTCCTGATAGATCTGATTCTAGATCTATGTCAAAAAATTAAAATAAACCTATATATTATCTATACGCTAAGAATTTTTAATTTCTTTACGAATAATAAAATATTTATATATACTTATATACATTTATATATTATTATATATATAGGTTATGTTAAATCAAAAATAAGAGGTGTATATCTCCTCATTATTTTTATTGAATCTAAAAAACCAAGTTGATTAGCACCAAATCCATAACTCTTTAAATAAATACGAAGTTTTGAGGATTACCTACTCAGTTGTTAGGTAGATTATAAATTTAAGTACACTTACCTTGATTGTAATAACATGATTTAAAGCAATTACAACATTCCCTATTAGCATTTCATCAATAAATAATACAGACATGCCTTTTTTCGTAATTCCCCCAAAAAACAACAAATTTTTTCCATAGTCTATTATTCTAGAATTGTTACCAAAAATCAATAGTTAATTGTTGTTCCCCATTTTTACTTTATTATTATAAGGCATCTTTAGGTTAACCAATCATCCTATTTTACATATCATATTCTGACTAAGATTGACCACCCTCATAGAATTCTCCTTAATTTACAAAACATTATATATTTATGTTTTTCAGAAAAAACCACCTTTCTTTTAAAAGTAATAACATCTATATCCTCATTAAAAATATGCAAATAATTCAGGTTGCACTTTTCTATTTCTCAATATAAATTAATTAAAATAAAAAAACATATAATAAAGTCTTTATCCATCTTATTTTGTCAGTCCAAAAGAAAAAACAATTAGTTATAGCAAAAATCACTCACTTTAAAGTGGTGACATTTTATTGAGAAAAAATATATATGCATAAAAGCATATTTTCTCCTACTCATTATCGTATACAATATTAACTGTAACAAAAATGATTACAACTAATAAGGAGGCTTTTTCTACTATGAAAAAAATGATTTTAGCCGGTGCGTTAACTTTAGCAGGAATTACTGGTGCTACCGCGTTTATTCCTGAAACAAAGGTTGCTGCTGCCACTCAAGAACAAAGCTTTACAAAATTTTATTCTTTGCAAACTGGAAGTAGTTCTGAACAAGAACCTGTTTTCCTTCAAAAGGGACAAGAGTTAACAATTCAACCTAACAGTAAAACTCCTAGTTACAGTGTTTATGACTCAAATCATAACCTTATCGGGCGTTATTCTGATGGGTACGGCAGAATTTTCACTGCAAAAACAGATGGAAATATGTACGTTCAATTTCATGCGCCTTACGTTTACTATAGTCCTGTTAGCTTTTCTGTTACTTATACTATCCAATAGAAAAGAGGTCCTTTACAGGGCCTCTTTTATTTCTCTTTCCATTTTACTTTTACAAATCCATCTTTCACCATTACACCACTTATACTAAACACATATTTTTCATTCGCTTTTAATGTAACTGTAAAAGTACCTTTTTTCGATTCGCAAATTTCCTTTAACTCTTTTATCCAAGTCTCTTGAAAAATATCTTCTGCATCTTCTTTCGTTTTCGCTAATTTATAGCATAAGGAATATATTTGCTGCTTATATATGTCAATCAATTCTTCTACCTTTTCTTCCATCATAAACCTCCTGTCATTTATATAAGACGACGCAAATTCTCCTTTTGTTTGATAAAATTTTATTTTTTATTATCTCCATAAAAAAAAGCAATCACAACATCGTGTGATTGCCTTTTACTGAAAGCGAAAGTCGGCTTCGCTTTTCTTTATATCCAGCTCTGCCTCCTAGCCCCTTCCGTCTAAGAACCTTCCACACAAGAAGATAAAATGCATCTTCTGTGGGAAAGAACCTTAGCCTTCGGGGCTAAACAGTCGGCTCTGCTTTTCTTTATTGTCCAGCTCCAGCGGCTAGAATACTCGGTGGCTTCGCGCCTTCCTTCGAGGCAAAGTACGCCTCTCTGTCAGGAGCTCCATCCTCCTCCTATTCTGAACGAGCCGCTTCCGCTTTTCCTAATTACATTTTTTCTGGTGCAGATACTCCTACGATTGCTAGTGCGTTTTGAAGTGTAGTGCGTACTGCTTTCATTAACTCGTAGCGAGCTTTACTTAATTCTAAGTTATCTTGGTTTAATACTTTTTCTGCATTGTAGAAGCTGTGTAATGTTGCTGCTAATTCAAATGCATAGTTTGTAATACGGTGTGGTAAACGTTTTTGTGCTGCATCCGCAACTACTGCTGGGAATTCACCAAGTTTTTTCAGTAACTCTACTTCTTTCTCAGAAGTAACAAGTTTGTAGTTAACATCTCCGCCTGTAGCTAATCCTAATTCTTCACCTTGACGAAGGATACTGCATACGCGAGCATGAGCATATTGTGCGTAGTATACTGGGTTTTCATTAGATTTTGATACAGCTAAGTCCATATCGAAGTCTAAATGAGAATCACCGCTACGCATTGCGAAGAAGTAACGCATTGCGTCCACGCCTACTTCTTCCATAAGCTCACGAAGTGTAACTGCTTTACCTGTACGTTTACTCATTTTCATTTTTTCACCGTTTTGGTATAGTTGTACCATTTGGATGATTTCTACTTCAAGTGTTTCTTTATCGTAACCTAACGCTTGAATAGCAGCTTTCATACGTGGAATGTAACCGTGGTGGTCAGCACCCCAAATGTTGATTAACTTATCGAAACCACGCTCTAATTTATCACGGTGATACGCGATATCTGGCGTTAAGTACGTGTAAGAACCATCGTTTTTAATTAATACACGGTTCTTATCGTCACCGTAAGTCATTGAACGGAACCAAGTTGCACCGTCTTCTTCAAAAATCTCGTCGCGCTCTTTTAATACAGCAAGAGCTTGATCAATTTTTCCGTTTTTGTATAATGATGTTTCTGAGAACCATACATCAAATTTAACACGGAAGCTTTCTAAGTCTTTTTGAAGTTTTGCCAACTCATATTTTAAACCGTACTCACGGTAGAATTCATAGCTTTCTTTTTCATCAGCTTTCGCATAACGATCGCCAAACTCTTCTGCTAAACGTTTACCGATTCCAATGATGTCCGCACCATGGTATCCGTCTTCTGGCATTTCTTTCTCTAAGCCTAAAGCTTGCATGTAACGAGCTTCAACAGAAAGAGCTAAGTTATGAATTTGGTTACCAGCGTCATTAATGTAGTACTCACGAGATACATCGTACCCTGCTTTTGCTAATAGGTTACATAAAGTGTCACCTACTGCTGCACCACGTGCATGTCCTAAGTGAAGGTCACCTGTTGGGTTCGCAGATACGAACTCAACTTGTACTTTTTCACCTTTACCAGTATTCGTTTCACCATAAGCTTCACCAGCATTAACGATTGTTGGGATTAAGTCTGTTAAGTAGCTATTATCCATGTAGAAGTTAATGAAACCAGGACCTGCGATTTCAATTTTTTCAATAGAAGCTTTTGCTTTATCGAAGTTTGCAACTAATTCTTCTGCAATCATACGAGGTGCTTTTTTCGCAACGCGTGCAAGTTGCATTGCCATATTTGTAGAGAAGTCACCATTTGTTTTATCTTTTGGAGATTCTAATACAACGTTTGGAATCTGTTCTTCTGTTGCTAATTCTGCCTTTAATACAGCAGCTTGAATTTCTTCTTTAATCAATCCTTTTACTTGTTCTAAAGAATTCATTATTTTGCCTCCTTCAAATTAAGTGTAATTGTATATCTGCCAGCTTCTTGTTCACTTAGAAGCAATGCGTACGTTAAGAAGAGTTGTCCTTTTTTCTTTTCATCCGACCATTTAAAAAGAACGTTATCAGTCTTTGTTTGCAATGCAAACGTACCAAGTTCACTCGTATACGTACCAGTTGTCCATTCACCTTTCACATGCGTCTGACGCATTGAAACAGCACCTGAACGCATAATGAGAACTTGTTCATCTTGAATTTTAATAATTGTTTTCACTTCGCCTTGTTCGTTCGGCTCTTGGAATGTTACATATGTACCTTGACCTTTTACATAGTATTGACCATTTGCTTCAAAAGCAACGGTTTCCTTCCTCGCCCCTTCACGGATTTCTGTTACGAAATGAACGTGTACCGGCAAGCCTGCAAGTTGTTTCTCCACGTCTTGCACACCTTTCAAATGTTATAGATATTAAATACTACTTATAATAAATCACTTTTCCTATCATATCAAAAAAAACCTCTGTCTGTCTGCTGAAAAATCAGGAAAACTCCATTTCAAAAAATAATTCACTTTCACTTTATTTCATATGATAAAATATTTTTTAAATCTAAATATTCTTTCATTTAAAGAGGTGAATTAAATGCTACCAAAGAAATTAAAAACAGGTGATGAAATTAGAGTTATTTCACCATCTTGTAGTTTAAGTATTGTCTCAAATACGTGCCAAGAGCTTGCTATCAAAAGATTAACCGACATGGGCTTTCAAGTTACATTCTCAACATATGCTGACGAGATCGATCGATTTGCTTCCTCTTCTATTTCTTCACGCGTTCAAGACATCCACGAGGCATTTAGAGACCCGAATGTAAAAGCAATTTTGACGACACTTGGTGGATATAACTCTAATGGCTTATTAAAACATCTCGATTATGATTTAATTCGAGAAAATCCGAAGTTTTTCTGTGGCTATTCGGATATCACTGCGTTAAATAGTGCAATTTACACAAAAACAGGACTCGTTACATATTCAGGACCCCACTTCTCTTCATTTGGAATGGAGAAAGGTCTCGAGTATACAAACGATTACTTTTTACAATGCTTAACTTCTACTGAGCCTATTGAAGTCCTACCATCTGAAACATGGAGTGATGATTCTTGGTACATTGATCAGGAAAATCGAGAGTTTATTAAGAATGAAGGATATGTTTCGATTCACGAAGGCGAAGTAACTGGAGAAATTATTGGTGGTAATATGAGCACTTTAAACTTGCTACAAGGTACACCATATATGCCAAGCTTACAGGGTAAAATCTTATTTATTGAGGAGGATAGTTTAACGGGAGAAGCTACCCTCAAAACTTTTGATCGCTATTTACATTCTCTTATGCAACAGCAAGATTTTGAGTACGTAAAAGGCATCGTTATAGGAAAGATGCAAAAAGGTGCAGAATGTACGATAGAAGACATCCAAGAAATGATTGCTTCAAAAACTGAACTTGCACATATCCCTATCATTGCAAACGCAAGTTTCGGGCATACAACCCCCATTTTCACTTTCCCAATTGGTGGGCGTGCAAAAATCATTTCTAACAAAGAAAAGACATCTATCACCATTTTAACGCACTAAAAAAGGAGCGAATGAGTCGCTCCTTTTATGGTTTTTCTATTTTTTCCAACGCTTTTTGCGGAACTGATTCTTTCGGGATTTCAGCCCATCCTTTTCCTTGCATACCTTTTGCATAAATTTTTATAAACGCTCCCGTATGCAATTCACGGTTCATCATTCTTTTCACAACTTGTAACTTTCCATCTTCTGTATATCCTTTAAATGTATACAAATATTCTCCGTCTTTTTTCTCACCTTTATCTATAACCGCATAATAATCTTGTATTTCTTTATTTGAAAAGAAGTTGTCTACAAAAGCATGTACACCTTCTGTTTTTGTATTCAAATAATACGCTGTTCCACCTAGAATAATGGCGAATACAGCTAAAACTTTAATTACCAATTTCATACATGCGCCTCCTGTTTGCACTTCTTTTTCTCAAGTCATATATCTACTTGTATTATACGAAAAATGACATACTATACTCTATCTAAATGCCTTACACTTTCCTTACATTATTGTAAGGCATTTTCACCTTACAGCAATTTCCGGACAAAAAGTTTTTCCGTTTAACAAACTTTTATATTATTATTGAATGATACGAATTTTTATTACAAAAATCAAAGGAGACAGTTTTCAAATGGCTATCTTGCAAGGTTTAGCACTATTACTTGTTGTACTTTGTCTATTTACACTTTTTAGTTACCGTGCTCCTTACGGCATGAAAGCAATGGGTGCTTTAGCTAATGCAGCAATCGCAAGTTTTCTTATTGAAGCATTTCACCGTTATATCGGTGGAGAAATGTTTCATAACGACTTTTTACAATCAGTAGGGGAAGCTTCTGGTAGTATGAGCGGTGTCGCAGCAGCGATTTTAGTCGCTCTAGCAATCGGTGTTTCACCCGTATATGCTGTTTTAATCGGTATCGCTACTAGTGGATTCGGTATTTTACCAGGATTTTTCGCTGGATACGTTTGCGCTTTCGTCGTGAAATTTCTTGAAAAGAAATTACCAGCTGGTGTAGAGTTTTTAGCAATTTTATTTATTGCTGCACCAATCTCACGCGGAATGGCCATGCTTATGGATCCGCTCGTAAACGCAACACTCGGTAAAATCGGTTCTATGATTTCAGTTGCAACTACAGAAAGTCCTATCATTATGGGTATTATGCTTGGTGGATTAATAACAGTTATTTCTACCTCTCCATTAAGTTCTATGGCACTAACTGCAATGCTTGGCTTAACAGGTTTACCAATGGCAATCGGTAGTCTTGCCGTAGCAGCCTCAGCCCCAATGAACTTTATTTTCTTTAAACGACTAAAAATTTGTTCAAAGAAAGACACAATAGCTGTAGCAATCGAGCCTTTAACACAAGCCGATGTTGTCTCAGCAAATCCAATTCCAATTTATGCGACAAACTTCGTTGGCGGTGCACTTGCTGGTATTATTACATCTCTGTTCCAGCTCGTTAATAATGCACCAGGAACAGCATCACCAATCCCAGGACTACTTGTCTTATTCGGATTTAATGACGCTGTAAAAGTAACGATTGCTGCTGTATTATGTGGAATCGTTACCACGATTGTTGGATATATCGGATCAATCGTGTTCCGTAAATATCCAATTCGTTCTGCTGATGAAATTCGCGGCATTACTTCGGAAGAGAAGGTTGCATAAGAAAAAGAGCTATTCTCATCGTTTGAGAATAGCTCTTTTTTATGTCACGTAACGGTAAATAAAATTATATCGGCGATTTTTTTAATATATCGACTTACCGACACATATCGACAAAACAAGAGCCCCTATTCATATAGAGGGCTCTTATTTTATCCAGCTACGCCTCCTAGACCCTTGCGTCTAAGAACCTTCCCTGCCAAAAGGTAAAAAGCACCTTTTGCAGGAAAGAACCTTAGTCACCGGGTCTAAACAGTCGGCTTCACTTTTACTTTATCCAGCTACAGCAGCTAGAATCTCCGGCCATTTCACACTCTCGGTCGAGCGTTCCAATGACCTGCGATTCTGAGCGAGCTGCCTCCGCTTTTACTTCACCCAACCGAGCAGCATTTCCCGCACGAATTTGCTTGCTGCGACTGGTGTTTGATCACTATGGTCGTAGACAGGAGCTACTTCCACTAAGTCTGCTCCAACTACATTTATATTTGAATTTGCAATTGCTACGATGGAATCTAATAATTCTTTAGATGTGATACCTCCAGCTTCTAACGTTCCTGTTCCAGGAGCATGAGCTGGGTCTAATACGTCAATGTCAATTGTGACATAAACTGGGCGTCCTGCAAGTTTCGGTAATACTTCTTTTAACGGTTCTAATACGTCAAATTTATATAAGTTCATACCTACTTCTTTTGCCCATTCGAATTCTTCCTTCATTCCAGAACGAATACCGAAAGAATATACGTTTTCCGGACCAATTAAATCGCACACTTTACGAATAGGCGTAGAGTGGGATAAAGGCTCCCCTTCATACGATTCACGTAAATCAGTATGAGCATCCATATGGATGATTGCTAAATCCGGATATTTTTTTGCCATTGCCTTAAAAATTGGCCAAGACACTAAGTGCTCGCCGCCGAGACCTAGTGGAAACTTACCGGCATCTAAAAGTTTTGATACATACTCTTCAATCATGTCTAGGCTGCGTTGTGCGTTTCCGAATGGTAATGGAATATCACCCGCATCAAAATATTTTACCTCTTCTAGTTCACGATCTAAATATGGGCTATATTCTTCAAGACCGATTGATACTTCACGAATACGTGCAGGGCCAAAGCGAGAACCTGGACGGTAACTTACTGTCCAATCCATAGGCATCCCGTAAATAACTACCTTTGACTCTTCAAAACTTGGATGACTTTTAATAAATACTTTACCTGAATAAGCTTCATCAAAACGCATATTCTTTTCCTCCTTATGTGGAACTTAAGGTATCCCAACCTTTCATTATTTCTCAAATTTGGAGCGAGTTGCTCCTCTTTCTCGATTTACCGGGTCTTCTTTTTCATAACAAGAAGACGATTTTCTTTACAGGAGTGTAAGTAGCTAGCATGTTCAAGTCTTCTGGACAAACACCTTAAATGAGCTACTTACACTTTATTTGTTCAAACTCGATTTCTTACTTAATTAAATCGCCAACAAATTTCGGTAATGCGAATGCTGCATTGTGTAATTCTTTTGTGTAGTATTTCGTTTCGATTTCGTGGAAACGCTCTTCACTTACTTGTAATGGATCATGTTTTTTAGATCCAATTGTGAACGTCCAAAGACCACTTGGGTAAGTCGGAATATTCGCTGTGTATAAACGAGTAATTGGGAAAATCTCTTTTACGTCTTTAAACACAGTTGTAATTAGTTCTGGTGTAAACCAAGGGTTGTCCGTTTGTGCAACGAAAATACCGTCTTCTTTTAACGCTTTAGAGATTCCAGCGTAGAAGCCTTTTGTAAATAGGTTTACTGCTGGTCCTACTGGCTCAGTAGAATCTACCATAATTACGTCATATTCATTTTCGCTCTCTGCGATGTGTAGGAAACCGTCTCCTACTTTTACTTCTACACGCTCATTATCTAATGCGCCTGCAATTGATGGTAAGTATTGTTTAGAGTACTCAATTACTTTTCCATCGATTTCAACAAGAGTTGCTTTCTTTACGCTTGGGTGTTTTAATACTTCACGAATAACACCGCCATCACCGCCGCCAACAACTAATACGTTCTCAGGGTTTGGATGTGTAAATAAAGGTACGTGCGCTACCATTTCATGATAAACGAACTCATCTTTTTCTGTTGTCATAACCATGCCATCTAAAATAAGCATGTTTCCGAACTCTTCTGTTTCAACCATATCTAGTTTTTGGAATTCTGTTTGCTCCGTATGTAATGTGCGGTTAATACGCGCCGTAATCCCAAAATGTTTTGTTTGTTTTTCAGTGAACCATAGTTCCATCGTACAATCACGCCTTTCAATGCAAATTTATAATAGGGACATCATTAATGTCCCCTAACAAAAATAAAACAAAACATCCAAAAAGTATAGTTAAAAGTACAAAAATACCGAAAATATATTTTAGTCAGAGGGTTCCAATATATATGTATAAAGAAACCCTTTCCTAAGAAAGGGCCTTTCTCTCTACTTCTACCGGTTTTCGAATCGGAATTAAAAGCATTACGCAACCGACTAACACAACAATTCCACCGACTAAAAATGGACTTTGTGGTGAAACAGTATGACCGATGATTCCTGATAAGATGGGAGCAATCGCGCCACCTAACCAACGAACGAAGTTATAAACACCTGATGTAACAGATCTTTCATAAGGTGAAATATCCATTACATAACTTGTAAATAATGCATTATTTAATCCAGATGCTAATCCTGATAGAACAATTAATACAATTTGTAACCACATAACTTTCACAAAGAATAGTGCGATTAAGAACAGTGCAAATACGAGTAAACTACCTTTCAACAATGCTTTCGGCTCATATTTCCCTTCTAACTTATGGGCCAAAATTGCAGAACCGTAAGCTAACGCTAATCCCCATCCACAAAATACAAATCCTAATTGAATAGCAGATAAATGCATAATAAGTGGTGAATATGCTAACACAACGAAAAATCCGTAGTAGTATAGCATTCCTGAAATCGCACCTTGCATAAACGGCTTATACTTCACCAGGTTAAGTAATTCCCCTACGCCTGCCGCTTTACGCTTCACTTTTCGCTCCGGTTCTTTTACAAAAAAGAAAACTAAAATAAATGCTAAGAAAATTAAAATACTCGTCGCAAAAAATGGGTAACGCCAAGAATGCCCACCTAATATCCCGCCTAATAACGGTCCGCCTGCCATCCCTAAACCGATAGCTGCTTCATACAACCCTACTGCTTCATGAACTTCTTTACTTAATGCAATCAATAATGTCATCGCCGTTGCGAAGAACATTGCATTTCCTAATCCCCATCCTGCGCGGAAAAGAGATAATTGAGCAATCGTTTGCGATATACCACATATAAACGCAAATACAGTCACAATCGCAAGACCAATCGTCATCATTCGTTTATCACCAAATCTCGATGCGAATATTCCAGCTGGTAACATCATAATTGCCATCGTTAAAATATATGCTGTAAATAACATCTCTACTTGCCAATGCGATGCACCAATTTGCTCAGCGATGCTTGGTAAGATTGGATCGACTACCCCTATGCCCGAAAAGGCAAGGAAGGTAGCTACCACTGTAATCAATCTCCCTAATTTTTGTTTGCTCTCCATTTTGATCATTCTCCTTTTGTGCTCTCTAAAAATGTCACTGCACGATGTAAGCTATCTTCAAGTTCTGCCTTTACACGCTGCATCTGCTCCATTTTCTCGTCTAGCGTTTGCACTTGTTTTTCAAGCATCTCTTTAATTTCTTGAATAACTTCGCGGTCACGAGGATTCTCACTATTTCTTCTTTGCTCCATTCTTTCTTTTAACGATAAGAAATGTTGCATTTCTTGAAGCGTAATCCCTAACACTTCTTTCGCTTCCACAATTTTTTTAATTCTGGCGATATCCTCGTCTGTATACAGACGAATGTTCCCCTCACTACGTTCAGGGGGATGAATTAAACCAATTTCCTCATAATAACGAAGTGTACGTTTTGTTAAACCAACTTGCTTTGTGACTTCATCAATTTTATACATATTTATTCCTCCCTTCACTCAATTATTACATTTTACGTTAACGTTAACTTTTATGCAACTGTTAGACTTTTGTAAATGTTTATCCTATTCAATTGTATTTTTCCAAAAGCAGTTTCATAATGAAAGAAAAGAAACGATAAGGAGATTTCCGTATGAATAAACCACTTATTTTCGCCCACCGCGGGGTAAAAGGAACACATCCAGAAAATACGATGATTGCCTTCCAAGAAGCGGAACGTATTGGCGCCCATGGAATTGAACTTGATGTCCACCTATCAAAAGATGGTGAACTTGTCGTGATTCACGATGAAACGGTAGATCGTACAACAAATGGCATCGGTCTTGTTTCTGAAAAAACAGTAGCGGAATTACAAGCTTTAGATGCTGGTAGCTATAAAGACCTTTCTTTCCATGAAGCAAAAATTCCGACGTTACGCGAAGTATTCATTTGGTTATCTACAACAAAGTTACAGCTCAACATCGAGTTAAAAACGGATGTTATTCACTATCCAAATATTGAAGAAAAGGCTGTTGCTCTCGTTCGAGAATACCATCTGTCTAATCAAATTGTATTTTCATCATTTAACCACGACTCTGTTTCATTATTAGCAAAAATAGCTCCTGAAATCCCAAGGGCGATTTTATATGACACACCACTTGCTGATCCTATTGTCGAAGCAAAAACTAGAGAAGCAACTGGTTTACATCCAAACTTCCAAATACTTACAAAGGAATTTGTTCAACTAGCGCAAAAACAAGGATACGTTTTCCGCCCTTATACCATTAACGAATACAAAGATTTACAAACTATGATTGATTATGGCGTAGATGTCATTATTACCGATTGGCCAGCACGTGCCTTTGAGCTCCTTTCTTAATTGAAGGAGCTTTTTGTTTTCAAAATTTCATTGTTTAAAATAACCGAAAACCCTCAATACTAATACAATAATGTTTGTATTAGTATTGAGGGGCTGAAAAAGATGAATCAAACTATGAATCCAAAACTTAAAAAATATAAACGTCTTTTCTTCACCGTAATGTTTTCTTCTGTTCTTTTTTTCGTTTTTTCCTTTTTTGTTATTATTATAGTTGCAAAAATTATGGGACCTCCTCCTGTTGCTGTCCCACAAACAAGTGTCTTTTACGCTAATGATGACACTGTTATCGGACAAAGTAATGAAATGCAAAAACGTTACAATGTATCTCTCAATGAAATTTCTCCTTACGTAAAAGAGGCGACACTATCTATCGAAGATCAACGATTCTACAAACATCACGGCTTTGATATGAAGCGTATCGCTGGTGCGATTGTTGCCGATTTAAAAGCGATGGCAAAAGTCCAAGGCGCTAGTACGATTACACAACAGTATGCTCGTAACCTATACTTAGATCATGATAAAACGTGGAAACGTAAACTATTAGAAGCAATGTACACAATTCGCCTTGAGGTAAATTATAATAAAAATCATATTTTAGAAGGATATTTAAATACAATCTATTACGGACATGGTGCTTACGGAATCGAAGCTGCGTCCCGTTTATATTTCGATAAAACTGCAAAAGAATTAACGTTAGCAGAAGCTAGCATGCTCGCAGGTATCCCGAAAGGACCTAGTGTCTATTCTCCCTTTTTAAAAGAGGATCGTGCGAAAGGAAGACAATCTCTCATATTAGATGAAATGGTAGAGCAAGGTTATATTACGAAGAAACAAGCAACTTCAGCGAAGAAAGAGCCACTAACTTTTGCCTCATTAGATACGAAGAAAGTGGCAGAGGTTGCGCCTTATTTCCAAGATGCTGTACAAGCTTCCCTTCTTCGTGATATCGGATTAGATGAACAAGCATTACAAAAAGGTGGTCTGCGCATTTATACAACGCTAGACCCGAAATTACAAGCGGTAGCAGAGCAAGCTGTGAAAGATCACATACCTGACACAACAAACATACAAACGGCGCTCGTCTCTATGAATCCAAAAACAGGGGAAGTAGCTGCCCTTGTTGGCGGGACGGATTATAATACGAGTCAATTTAACAGGGCTACACAGGCCGCTCGACAGCCTGGTTCTACATTTAAGCCATTCCTATATTATGCGGCATTAGAACGAGGATTTACGCCTGCTACGCGCCTAAAAAGCGAATACACTGTATTTACTTTAGGTGACGGTGTTTCAAAGTATAAACCGAAAAACTATAAAGACTATTATGCGGATGATTTTGTAACAATGGCACAAGCTCTTGCGGTCTCTGATAATGTATATGCCGTGAAGACCAATTTATTTTTAGGCGACGACATTCTTACAAAAACAGCGAAACAATTCGGAATTAAGAGTGCATTAAAGGACGTCCCTTCTCTTGCTCTCGGTACATCTCCTGTAAAACCAATTGAAATGGTTAACGCTTATAGCATGTTCGCAAATGGTGGAAAAGAAGTAAAGCCGATTTTCATTCGCCGCATTATGGATCATGAAGGAAATATGTTATACGATGCTCATTTGGAGAGTAAACAAATTCTCGATAAGAGCAAAGCGTTTGTGATGGAAGAAATGATGACAGGCATGTTTAATAAAAAGCTAAGCAGTTATGCTGCTGTAACTGGTCAATCGATGTTATCTAAACTATCAAGAACATATGCCGGGAAATCTGGTTCTACTGAAACAGATAGTTGGATGATTGGGTTTACTCCGCAAATCGTAACTGGTGTATGGGTTGGATACGATCAACCTAAATCGATTTCAAACGTAGCAGAACAAGGATATGCGAAAAGGATATGGACCGATACGATGGAAAAAGGCTTAGATGGACAACCTAAAAAAGAGTTTAAACAACCAAGTGACGTCGTTGCAGTCGATATTAACCCTGAAAACGGGAAAATCGCTACAAAAAATTGTCCCATTTCAGTTAAAATGTATTTCGCAAAAGGTACAGAACCAACTGAATATTGTATGGATCATGTCGATGACAAAGAGGACTTTGAAAAGACAACCGAAGAAAAGCAAAAAACAAGTTGGTGGAAAAAATATCTTCCTTGGTAAAAAAAATAGCTGACGGGTATCCGTCAGCTATTTTTTATTCACTTAATAATGCACGGCGCAATTCTTCACTAGATTCGTTCCAAATCGCTTCATTATGTTCTTTCAAGAACGTACCAAGTACTTTTTTAGATGATTCATCCATATGGTCAACCATAATGTGACGCTTCATTGATTTATCCATTTTGTTTACGTGCTCTGGAAGTGATTTATATCCGCGGCGAATTTCACGATCAACTGTCATTTCACAAGCTGTTACACCTGCATAATAAGCACCTGTCGCAGTTCTTTCAATCGTTACCCACACAAGCCAAAATGGTTTTCCGTTTGGAACTTCATCTTTATTTGTTAAAAACTTAATACCTTTTTCGACTGTACTACGCGCATGCATCGCACCAATATCAACGAATGCTGTTTTCTCTAATACATCAACAAATACTGGTGAAATGTTTTCTAGACTTAATGCCCCAACGCCAAAACCACCATGTCCATCTGTTGAATCATTTTTCACGATATTAAAACCGATTTTTTTCTTTTTCTCTGTCATATGTAAAGTCCTCCTCGCTTAATGATTATATAAGGCCAAAAATAGGCGCAATGATACTGTTTAAAAATGCAAATACATATGGAATGACAACATTAAAAATAGGTTGAATTGTATAATTGCTAAGCGGTGTAATAACAAGAATTAATAACGCTATCGCTCCATACTTTTCATACTGTGTCATTTTCGAACGAATATTTGTTGGTGCTAGATCTTCCACGACTCTATACCCATCAAGTGGCGGAATTGGTAATAAGTTAAAGACAAGTAAAACGATATTAAGCATAATAAAAATCTGGAAAAATTGAGCTAACGTATCTGCTACTGCAAATGGAATTGAGTCTAATACACCGAATGTTAATAGGCTATACCAAATAATTAAACCAATTGCACTTAAAATTAAGTTACTAATTGGGCCTGCAATTGAAACTAATATACCTGCAAGACGTGGCCTTTTAAAGTTATATGGGTTAACAGGAACTGGTCTTGCCCAACCAAAACCAAGAATTAATACAGCAATCATCCCAATAGGATCTAAGTGCGCCATTGGTGATAATGTTAAACGCCCTTGTTTTTTCGCTGTATCGTCTCCAAATTTATATGCAACATATGCATGCGCAAATTCATGCACTGATAATGCGATAATAATGGCCATTGCTACCAAAGGAATTTGGTGCAACGGATATCTAAATAACTGATCCATAATTCATCTCCTCTTCAATATATCAAAAAAGAAATTATTTATTTTTTCGATTGTTCTCCCCTATAATCCGCTATAATAAGAGTGTAACTTACATAAAAGGAGCGATTATATATGCCATACGTAACAGTGAAAATGCTAGAAGGACGCACAGAGGAACAAAAGAAAGCTCTTGCTGAGAAAGTAACAGCAGCAGTAAGCGAAACAACTGGTGCTCCTGAAGAAAACATCGTTGTTTTCATCGAAGAAATGTCTAAAAACCATTATGCAGTTGGCGGAAAACGCTTAAGCGACAAATAATTTCAATTTCTTTCATAAGAAGCAGCCCTTAGCTGCTTCTTATTTTTTTCCTTCTAATAACTCGATGATTCTCTCTTTATATTTTCCTTTTCTTCCATCTTCATAGATTAAATCATGCGGATAGAATAATTTTTGATCCCTTCTCTTCTTACCAGTAATCGCCTCAACAATATCCGATTCACGGGAAAGCTCTCTAAGCTCTCCATTTGGCATAAGAAGTAAGATCGGCAGACGCTCTTCTTCTTCACCAGCACGGTAAAAGTCGTACGGTAAGTCTGATGTTGAATCAACTACTAAATAGTATTCTGGATCAAGTCCAATCTTTTTGAATAAGCTACTTAATTCCATCCAATTATCTAAACCATGTTTATCTGTAAACTCTACGTATTTAAATAGGTTTCGATTCATAAAACGGCGGCATAAGTCACTTAAAATTGGATCTTCTTCGTCTTGCCATACTTGGAAGTAATAATACATAACGTTCTCGTCTAACTTTAAATAATCCTCTACTGTTACTTCTTCTTCAAATAAAGAATAGAAATGAACCGGATGATTTTTAAATGTATAATACTTCTCGTGCAATGATTTTGCACGGTGTAAAATCTTCGTTAAAATAACTTCGGCACTGCGCGTTACCGGGTGGAAATATACTTGCCAATACATTTGGTAGCGACTCATAATATAATGCTCAACAGCATGCATACCACTATTTTTAATAACTACTTGATTGCCGTACGGACGCATGACACGCAGTATACGTTCCATATCAAAGTTTCCATACTTTACGCCAGTGAAATACGCATCCCTTAATAAATAGTCCATACGATCAGCATCAATTTGACTGGAAATCATACTAATCGCTAATTTATTAGTAGATGTTTTTCCGATTACATCGGCTACCTTTTGTGGAAAATCTGTATCCACACGACTTAATATGCGATTAATTTCCGTATCTCCAACAATAATCTTTTGCGTAAATTTCTCATGATCTAATGAAAATACTTTTTCAAACGAGTGAGAAAACGGGCCGTGACCGACATCATGAAGTAATGCCGCACATAAACATAACAATCTATCTTCAGCATTCCAATTCGGTCTGCCATCAAACACATCATCAATCATACGACGAATAATTTCATATACACCTAACGAATGAGTAAAGCGACTATGCTCCGCACCGTGAAATGTAAAAAATGTCGTTCCAAGCTGCTTAATACGGCGCAAGCGTTGAAATTCTTTCGTTCCGATTAAATCCCAAATAACGCGATCGCGCACGTGCACATATTTATGTACCGGGTCTTTAAACACTTTTGTTTCGCTGAGTTTGTCGTTTAAATATACCACCTTCCGACATCCCCCTTTCTTTACTGCATTCTTACTATATATTATAAACGAAATAGGAAACAGAAAGAAACGAAAGACTATATTAATTGCCCTTATATACAGAAAAAATCACTTTTACCAGAGTAAAAGTGATTTCTTTTTATACATTATTTACCTAAAACGAATTCAGCAACTTCATCTAAGATCATTTCTTTACCTAGAGGGAAGTAACCTTTATTTAGATCTTCGTTTTTAATTGTAAATACGTGGTTGTTTTTAACAGCGTTCATATTTTTCCAAATTGATTCTTCTTGGAATTCTTTTAGACGCTGAGAACCGTCACCAGTTGTAAATACGAATAAGTAATCTGGATTGTAATCGATTAAAGCTTCTTTTTGTACTTGTACTAATGGTTTATCTGTTGGTGTACCTTTAACTGCTGGTAATTTTAAATCGTTAAAGATTACGCTACCGTAACCGTAGTCACCGTATACACGGAAAGCATTTGGATATGCAGCCATTTTCATGAATTTAGCATCGCCAGTTTTCGCAACGATTTTGTCATGTAATTTGCTTGCTTTTTCATCATACTGTTTGAACCATTCTTTTGTTTCTTTCTCTTTACCGAAGATTTGACCTACTTCTTCGAATTTTGGACGCCATTGGTCTAATGGAGTTTTTAACATAACTGTTGGTGCAATTTTAGATAATTGATCATAGATCTTTTCTTGACGATTGTTTACAAGAATTAAGTCTGGTTTTGCAGCAGCTACTGCTTCGATGTTAATTTTATCGCCCCAAGCAGAGCCAACTGGTTTTACGTCTTTTAATTTCTTTTCAATATGTGCATCAATTTTTTCTTGAGATGTATTAGCAGTAATAATTGGTTTCATACCAAAAATTAATAATTCTTCTGTTGAACCACTAAGGTCAGCAATTTTCTTTGGATTTGCAGGGATTTTAATTTCCCCTTTTGCATGTTGTACAGTGCGCTCTTCAGTTTTCGCATCCTTCGCATCTGCTTTCTTCTCTTCTTTGTTAGAACAAGCTGCAAATAGTACAGAAGTAACGACTAGTACCATTGCTAATAACGCCATTTTAAAATTCTTCATGTTCCCACTCCTTCTAGCTGTATTTCTCTTATAAGTTACAATGAACTATAAGAAACAAGATTAACAATTAATATATATATATTGATTAATTGTTGCTTATGCCCCGTTCTAACGGGTGTTCAACTTCCTATTTACTAATAAGAAGCTCAACGTCCATTAGAAGCCCCCCTCTTTACGAGGGGGATTCTACTTATGCTTTTTTACGCAATTGATTACTAATCATCGCTAAATCATATGTTAAACAAATTGGTTTACAGTTTACTGGACACGGAACGATTTGAGCTTCAATCTCAAATACACTGCGAAGTGTTTCACTCGTCATCACTTCGTCTGGCGTTCCTTGTTTCATTAACTTACCTGCTTTTAATGCAATCATATGATCTGAGAAACGAGAAGCATGATTTAAGTCATGGATAACCATAACAATCGTTCTTCCTTCTTCTTCATTTAACTTTTTCAATAAATTTAATACTTCTAATTGATGTGCCATATCTAAGTATGTTGTCGGTTCATCTAATACGAGTAATTCTGTCCCTTGTGCAAGAGCCATTGCAATCCATACGCGTTGACGTTGTCCACCCGATAACGCCTCTGCAGGGCGATTTGCGAATTCTGTCATTCCTGTCACTTCAAGCGCCCAATGTATGTAGCGATAATCCTCTTCTTTCAATGTTCCAAATCCTTTTTGGTGAGGAAAGCGTCCATATGAAACGAGTTCAAACACAGTAAGGCCAGTTGGCACTTCTGCAGTCTGTGGTAAAATTGCCATTTTCTTTGCGATTTCTTTCGTTGGTTGTTTTTCGATTGCTTTTCCGTCAAGATAAACAGTACCTTTTTTCGCCTTCAAAATACGAGAAGCCGTTTTTAATAATGTGGACTTCCCACAACCATTTGGTCCAATAATTGTTGTAATTTTCCCTTCTGGAATTTCAACTGTTAATCCATCAATAATTAACCCTTCATTATAGCCAACAGATACCGCATCAACTGCTAAAGTTGCCATACAAAAAGCCTCCCTTTATTTTGTCCTCATAAGTAAGTATATAAAATATGGTGCACCAATTACAGAAATAACAAGACCGACCGGTATTTCTGAAGTTGTTAACACACTTCTTGAAATTACGTCTGCGAATAAAAGTAAAAACGTCCCTATTAGTGCAGCGGTAGGCAGCATAATTTGATGTTTACCACCAACAAGGCGCCTCGCTAAATGCGGAGCCATTAAACCGATAAAACCAATTCCTCCGGCAACAGCAACAGATGCACCAGCTAAACAAACTGCAATAAATAATAATTTACGTCTTTCTTTTTCTACATTTACACCAAGGCCAACAGCTGTAGAGTCGCCTAGATTCATTACATTTAATATGTGAGCCTTACTAATAGCAAGTGGCAAGAAAATAACCATCCACGGAAGTACACTTAACACAAACTTCCAATCTGTGCCCCATAGACTTCCCGCTAACCAAATCGTAGCAAAACGAAAATCGTTAGATGTCATCTTCATAGAAAAAATTAAACTCACAGCACCAAACCCGGCTGCAACAGCGATACCGACAAGTATTAATCTCGTTGATGAAACGCCATCTTTCCATGCTAGTAAATAAATTATAACCGCTGCTAATATCGCTCCGACTAACGCGAAGAAAGGAAGGATAAATACAGATAAAAATGTACCAGTCCCAACTTTTCCAAAGAAAAAGTAGACGAAGATAACGACTGTTAACCCCGCTCCAGCGTTAATACCGATAATGCCTGGATCAGCAAGGGGATTTCGCGATAATCCTTGCAAAATCGCCCCTGACATAGCTAAAGCAGATCCAACTAATATAGCAATAACCATACGCGGCATACGGAATTCAAATAAAATAACAGACTGATCTTCAGCCCCAAGTCCAACCAATGACTTTAATACGTCCATTGGCGGTATTTTAAATGTCCCTGTATTTAAACTCACTAAAAATACAGTAACGATTAATCCTACTAAAATTGTTAAAATAGAAACGTTCTTTTTTGTTAAGACACTTGTCCTCACATTTTTCCTCTCCCTTCGTTACGTGCTAAGTAGAGGAAGAATGGAACCCCAATTAGTGCTGTAATTGCTCCAATTGGCGTTTCAAACGGCGGATTAATAACGCGAGATAACATATCTGCACATTCAATTAACAACCCGCCTAAGACCGCAGAACATGGAATAACCCATCTATAGTCTGAGCCTACAAGGAAACGAGTCATATGCGGGATTACAAGACCAACAAATCCAACCGATCCTGCCATAGAAACTGCTGAACCCGTTAACACAAGAACAAGTACTGTCCCGATAAATTTAATTAGCGTCGTATTTTGACCAAGTCCTATCGCAATTTCTTCACCGAAGCTTAAAATTGTAATATACCTCGACATTATAATCGCAATAAAGAGACAAACTAGACCAATCGGCACTAACATATTAATACTTTCCCATTTCACGCCAGCAACTCCGCCTGCATTCCACATACTCACCTCTTGGGCAAGGTTGAAATATAGCGCAATTCCAGATGAAATGGCCCCTAATAAAGCACTAATTGCTGCACCTGCTAAAGCTAATTTCACAGGCGTTAATCCACCTGGTGAAGAAGATCCAATTCCATATACAATGCTCGCTCCAAACGCAGCACCAATAAAAGATGCGATAACGAACATTAAATAAGGTGAATTAGGGAAGAATGCATACATAATTGCAATTCCAAATACAGCCCCATCTGTAATTCCCATTAACGATGGAGAAGCAAGTGGATTTCGCGTCATGCCTTGCATAATTGCCCCTGATACTGCTAAAAAGGCACCTGCTACTACGCCCCCTATTGCTCTAGGCATGCGAAGTTCTTGAATTACGTTATGGTGCGTAATAGAACCATCAAACTGAAATACAGCTTGCCATACAGTCTTTAAACTAATATCTGCAGCACCAAACGAAATAGACAATGCCATGCTTAAAGCTAACAAAATTGTACCTGCTACTAAAATGATAGAAGCAATGAGCGGCCTGCTCTTAATCTCTTTAACATTCACATCTTGCTGTTCTATACTCCTTGCGCTCGCTTCCATCCCTCAACCATCCTAACCAACAACATTATATTTAATTTAATGAAATGAAATTTATTCTCAAATAGTAATAAAAAAATTAGACAAATCGTCCTCTCTCTGATAATGATTATCAGAATCAGACACCTTCTATTCTACCTATCGCTTCCAAAGACTGTCAACTATTATTTTGAAATACAAATTCATATAGGTTGAGACTTTAATAAATAGATAATGCCTATATGTCATTAACTATTATCATCGCCAATTAAGCTTTCTCAGAATAAATCCTTCCTCTTATGGGCATAAAAAAAGAAGAGGAATCTGTTCACTCTTCTTTTTCTTACTTCTTTAACTTTGCTTCAATTTTTACAATTAATTCATCTTCTGTTGGCGCCGCAACTGGACGATTATTTACAAATGCGAATGATTTTTTACGACCAGGGCCACAGTAAGACTGACATGCAACTTCAATCGTTGCACATGAATCTACTTTTTTCAGCTTTGGAATCAAAGTTTTAACGTTCGTTGCCTGACAATCATCACACACACGAAATTCGTTTCCCATTATATAACACTTCCTCTATTTTAAACTTTTCTCAAGTACATTTAAAAATAAACACTAAATGGTATTTTACCGCTCTTTGAAGCTCGTTGCAAGTTTCCTTGTGACGCTCTTTCCTCATATAATGCTACATATTTATATGCTCTCCTACAGAAGCTTCCTTCATTCTTGGCAAAATTTATCCCGCTTTAACGGGCAGTAGGGCCCCCACCTCAAAATTCAGCGAAAGCAAAGAATCTAGGTGAGGGTCGGGCTGCCCATAAAAGTCCGATTGGTGAGGGCTAATAATCAGTGGGGGATGAAGAAAACCCCCACTGATTAAAATTTCACGTTATACCTTTCATCGAAATCTACCATATTTTTAAAAGCTTTGTATAAAAGCTCATTTTTTTGCCCATTATAAAAATAGGAAGTTCATAAAAAGAAAGGGAGTTGAATCTATGAAAGTAAGACAAGATGCTTGGACGGATGAGGATGATTTATTACTTGCTGAAACTGTACTTCGTCACGTTCGAGAAGGAAGTACACAATTAAATGCATTTGAAGAAGTAGGAGACAGGTTGAATCGTACATCGGCTGCCTGTGGTTTCCGTTGGAATGCTGTTGTTCGCTATAGCTATGAACAAGCTCTTCAACTAGCAAAAAAACATCGTAAAGATAAAATGCGTGCTGCAAGCGGTGAACAAGCGAAAAAACGTTTACTTTATACACCACCAGCTTCAGATTCGATAACTGATTATGAAGAATTTGTACAAGAGGAATCAATTGTACAATATAAAGAAGCTATTCCATATAAAGAAACTACCGTTCCTGCTGCAAAAGGCTCTATGACAATGCAAGATGTTATTTATTTTTTACAAACAGTCGGATCTTCAAATATAAAAGTGACAGCTCTTGAAAACGAGAATACGAGATTGAAACAAGAAATTAAATCACAAATCCTTCGAAATGAAGAACTAGAAAAGAAACTAGAAAAATTAGAAAAACAATCTCATACTGTACAAGAAGATTACGAAACACTTATGAACATTATGAACCGTGCTCGTAAGTTGGCTGTCATGGATGACGAAGAACGTTCGCAAACATCTTTCCGAATGGATCGAAACGGTAATTTAGAAAAAATTGCAGAATAGAAAGGATGCATGTAATGCATCCTTTTTTATTATTTCACCTTTAAACTTTCCCTTTATATGTGAGAAAACTCCATTCTTCATTTTTTGCTATAATAGAGATTGTCATTTTAAAGATAAGGGGTTAGTTATATGAGCAATTCCCGTTCCATTTTATCTCAGCCAGAGTGGCGTATTGTAGATCAATCTAGTTTGGGACCAACATTCCATGCATTGCAGTCATTTGCAATGGATGACACATTGTGCACAAGTATTGGAAACGGTCAATCAGCTGCAACAATGCGTTCTTGGGTTCATCACAATACAATTGTTCTTGGCATTCAAGATTCACGCCTACCACACTTAGAAGAAGGTATTTCTTTTTTAAAAGAAAACAACTTTAATGTTATCGTTCGTAATTCCGGTGGACTTGCAGTCGTACTGGATGAAGGTGTTTTAAACGTATCGCTTTTATTCCAAGAGACGGAAAAAGGTATCGATATTGACCTTGGATACGATACAATGTGGCATTTAATTCAGGAAATGTTAAAGGATTACGATGTTACAATCGAGGCAAAAGAAATTGTTGGTTCTTACTGTCCTGGTAGCTATGACTTAAGTATTCGCGATCAAAAATTTGCTGGCATTTCACAGCGCCGTATTCGCGGCGGTGTCGCTGTCCAAATTTATCTTTGCGCGACAGGAAGTGGCTCTGAACGTGCCGCACTCGTTCGTGATTTCTACAACCTAGCCATTCAAGGAGAAGAAACACGCTTTACGTATCCTGAAATTGTACCGAATACGATGGCTTCACTTTCAGAATTACTTGGCGAAACCATTACAGTACAAAATTTAATGATGCGCCTTTTACAAACATTGCAGCAATTCGCTCCAAAGTTAACACCATCTCAATTAACAATAGATGAAATACCTTTATATGAGACGAATTTACAGCGTATTATTGATCGTAACAATAAAGCACTTGGCTTAGAAAAATAAAGACCGTCGCTATTATAGCGACGGTCTTTATTTCAATTCATTATAGAATTAAAGTGCTTGAGCTGCTGTAATTAAAGCTAACTTGTACACTTCTTCTTCGTTACATCCACGAGATAGGTCATTTACAGGCATGTTTAAACCTTGTAAGATTGGTCCCACTGCTTCGAAGTTACCTAAGCGTTGAGCGATTTTGTAGCCGATATTACCAGCTTCTAAGCTCGGGAATACGAATACGTTAGCATCACCTTTAATTGTAGAACCTGGAGCTTTTTTCTCAGCTACAGATGGTACGAATGCAGCATCGAATTGGAATTCTCCATCTAAAGTTAATTCAGGAGCCATCTCTTTTGCAATACGAGTTGCTTCTACAACTTTTTCTGTTTCTGGAGATTTCGCAGAACCTTTTGTAGAGAAGCTTAACATAGCAACGCGTGGATCAATGCCGAATAGTTCAGCAGTTTTCGCACTCTCGATACCAATTTCAGCTAAATCTTGGCTGTTTGGTGCAATGTTAATTGCGCAATCAGCGAATACATATTTCTCTTCTTCACGTACCATGATGAATACGCCAGAAGTTTTTGTAACGCCTGGTTTTGTTTTGATGATTTGAAGTGCTGGACGAACTGTATCAGCTGTAGAGTGCGCTGCACCACTTACTAAACCGTGTGCTTTGCCCATGTATACAAGCATTGTACCGAAGTAGTTTTCGTCTTTAAGGATTTTGCGAGCGTCTTCTTCAGTTGCTTTACCTTTACGGCGTTCAACAAAAGATGCTACCATTGCATCCATTTCTTCGTATGTAGCTGGGTCGTAAATATCAACGCCTGCTAATGTTAAATTCATGCTAGCAGCTTTTGCGCTAATTTCATCTTTATTACCAACTAAGATTGGTTTTACTAACTCTTCTTTTGCTAAACGCTCTGCAGCGCCTAAAATTCTTTCATCAGTTCCTTCAGGAAGTACAATAGAAATGCCTTTTCCTTGAACTTTTTCTTTTACTGTTGTAAATAAGTTGCTCACGAATAAACCCTCCTACTTATGTTAAAAAAACTCTATCTTTAAGAATACTGCTTTTCCTCTATATTTTAAACTTATAGCTCCCAAAAAATAGATAAAATAAAAATGATTATATTTTCATAAAATTCAGCCTAGAAATAACGCTCCTTTAAGCCTTGTCCCCTCCTATTTTCAAATAAACTTAAATGTGACAATTTTATGCGCCAATGCTTTATATAGATGATTTTAAAACTATATATGCTATAGTTAACGTGTAAAACTATCATTAACTGAGGTGAATAGAATGAGTGAAGCAACAACAACGTTAGATGGCTGGTATTGTTTACATGATTTACGTTCTATTGATTGGGCTGCATGGAAAACATTATCTAGCGACGAACGCGGACAAGCTGTATCTGAATTTTTAAATGTCGTTGAAAAATGGAACGAAGTAGCTACTGCAAAAAAAGGCAGTCATGCAATGTATACAGTTGTTGGCCAAAAAGCTGATATTATGCTTATGATTTTACGTCCAACAATGGAAGAGTTAAATGAAATTGAGACAGAATTGAATAAAACAACATTAGCTGAATATATGGTTCCTGCATACTCTTACGTATCTGTTGTTGAACTAAGCAACTACCTTCCAGCTGATGAAGATCCATACCAAAATCCACAAATCTTAGCTCGCTTATATCCAGAACTACCAAAAGCAAATCACATTTGCTTCTATCCAATGGACAAGCGTCGCCAAGGTGATGACAACTGGTACATGCTTCCTATGGAAGAACGTAAAAAAATGATGTACAGTCATAGTAAAATTGGTCGCCAGTACGCAGGTAAAGTACGCCAAGTTATTTCAGGATCTGTTGGATTTGACGATTTTGAGTGGGGCGTAACATTATTCGCTGACGATGTTCTTCAATTTAAAAAACTTATATATGAAATGCGCTTCGATGAAGTAAGTGCTCGTTATGGTGAATTCGGAACATTTTTCGTTGGAAACATTTTACCAGACGAAAAGGTAGAGAAATTTTTACACATATAAATCATAAAAAGGAACGAAATTCGTTCCTTTTTTTATTACCCGCTATATTTCTCCTCAAAAAACTTCTTTTCTCTGCAAATTTGAACAAAAATCGACAAATTCCTTTCAAATCCCTTTCAAATACCTTACAAAATTGTAACCTTTCTATATCCAAATTTATGCTAAAATGGTACGAGCTATATGCTAATAACGATGCGAAGGTGATAATGTATATGAAGAAAATCTTATCTATTTTACTAACGCTTCTATTGTCAATTTCTTCCTTAGGAGTAACAACATCCCATGCCGAAGAAAAAATACACATTGAAGCAGCTGCTGCACTTCTATTTGATGCAGATACAGGAAAAATACTGCATGAACAAAATCCAGATGAATTACTAGCTATCGCTAGTATGTCAAAATTAATTGTTGTTTATGCCGTGTTAGAAGCAATTAAAGAAGGAAAAATCACTTGGGATACAAAGGTAAACATTTCTGATTACGCTTATGAAGTTTCACGTAATAATGAATTCTCTAACGTTCCCTTCGAAAAGGGACGTCAATATACTGTAAGAGAACTATATCATTCTATCGTTATCTTCTCTGCAAACGGATCTAGTATTGCCTTAGCAGAACTTCTTGCAGGAAGTGAGAAAAACTTCTTAAATCTTGCAAATGATCATGCAAAAAAACTAGGGTTAAAGAAATATAAGTTTGTAAACGCTACTGGGTTAAATAACGCTGACTTAAAAGGAAAACATCCTGAAGGAACGGATCCGAATGGAGAAAATTCCATGTCAGCTCGCGATATGGGTATGCTTTCAAAAGCAATGATTACAAAGTATCCAGAAATGCTAGAGGATACAAAACAAAGATTTAGAAACTTCCCAGATAATCATCCGAAACCAATACGTATGGAAAACTGGAACTGGATGTTGCCAGGTGCCGCTTTCTCTTATGATGGAACAGATGGTTTAAAAACTGGTAGTTCTGATACTGCTGGATACGGATTCACTATTACAGCAAAACGTGGTGATTTACGCCTCATTTCAGTAATTATAAAAACAAAATCAATGGATGAGCGTTTCACCGAATCTCGTGAATTAATTGAATATGGATTTAATAATTTCGAAAAACAAAAACTAAAAGTGGATAAAAACAATACAATTTCTGTAGTAAAAGGGAAAGAAGATCAAGTCACTGTTACACCGGAAAAAGAAATAACAATAATTGCGAAAAAAGGTAGCAAAGATCCTTATAAAATTGGGACTGAAGTAGATAAATCCCTTGCTGAGGATGACCATTTAGTTGCTCCTATTAAAAAAGATGCCAAAGTAGGCTCAATTACTTTAGAATCAACTGATAAATACGGTTTCTTAGACGGTAGTAAAAGTATGAAAGTTACTGCAAAAACGACAGAGGAAGTTGAAAAAGCAAATTGGTTTGTATTATCAATGCGCTCTATTGGAGATTTCTTCTCAAACTTATGGTCTAAAGTATTTTAATGATGAAAAGCTAGCTCAAGCTAGCTTTTTTTATTTTCCTCTCTCCATGTAAAACTTCGTTTGGTTGTCATATCTGCGTCCTTTTCCTCATACGTATGAACTAGTAATTGTTACACACTTCATCTAGAGATAAACCTCTTTCCACAAGGTATTCCAAAAAGAGAGGTGACACATAATGGGTGTTATTGCTTATAACGAAGAAGATGTTAAGTTATTAGCTAGATTGATGCGTGCTGAAGCTGAAGGAGAAGGACAACAGGGGATGTTAATGGTCGGAAATGTTGGGGTAAATCGTGTCCGCGGAAATTGTTTAGATTTTAAAAAAATACGTAATTTACGTCAAATGGTGTATCAAAACCCTGGTGGTTTTGAGGCAACGCAAAAAGGATATTTTTATCAACGAGCAAGGGAGCAAGATATCGCATTAGCAAGGCGAACAATTCAAGGACAACGTTTTTGGCCTGCCAATTTTGCCTTATGGTTTTTTAGACCGGAAGGCCCTTGTCCTCCAACTTGGTATAATCAACAAAACTCTGGTCGCTTCAAAAAGCACTGCTTCTTCCAGCCATCTGGCGAGGATTGTCCTAGCGTATATTAAGGATTGATACTGAGGAGGGATTTTTGAATGGCACAGCAACAAAATCCGTATTACGGAACAGGTTTCTATCAACCATCTGGAACTTATGTACAACCGCAACAAATGACGCAACAGCAGCAACAACAACAGCAAGCAATGCAACAACAAGCAGCTCAAGCTGCGCAAGCTCAATATGCAATATCTCAAGGCATGTTACCTTTAGAACAGTCGTATATTGAAAATATTCTTCGCCTGAACAAAGGGAAACAAGCTACGGTTGTAATGACTTATGAGCGTGGCAGTTCGCTCGGTACACAATCTTATACAGGTATTATCGAAGCCGCTGGTCGTGATCATATTGTAATTAGTGAGCCCCAATCCGGAAAACGTTATTTACTACTTATGATTTACTTAGATTATGTGGAATTCCCAGAAGAAATTACGTATTTACCTAGTCAACAAGCAACTTACGCTCCAAGACCATAAAAAAGCTGGCATATGCCAGCTTTTGTTTTTTATAATCCTTTTACAACTGCAGTTCCGACTAAGATCCATGCCACAATAAACGCTACGCCACCAAGAGGTGTAATTGGGCCAAAGAACTTAATACCTGTCGTACTTAATGCATACAAACTGCCTGAGAACATAATAATTCCAGCTACCATAAGCCAGCCAGCAGTAGTTAAAAGTGATGATTGAATTTTATCCATCAATAAAGCAACTACGAATAGTCCACCTGCATGAAACATTTGATATGTAACGCCTGTTTTCCAAACCTCTAACATTTTTGCAGAAACTTTATTTTCTAAACCGTGTGCTCCAAAAGCCCCTAAGGCAACAGATAGCCCTGCCGCAATACAACCTAGTAAAAAGAAAATTTTCATCTTAATTCCCCTTTTTTACCTTTATCATAAGCAATTTTTTCATATAAGCCAAACGATTTATCTTCTAAAAATCAAATAAAGAATTACCGTTTGCATCACTTTCTTTTATATATACTGGCTCATCAGAAATCGGTGCGATTGGTTGCATCGTTATTGGTTGTGATCCGATGATTTGTGATTGAATTTGTGGCTCTCTATACGTAGAAGATTCCACCTGTTCATCTAGTAGTAAATCACATAAAGCACGCACAACTAACAAATGCTCTTTTGATTTTTGCCCTTCACTGCTTTTTGCCTTTGCAATTTCATTCGCCATTTTATTTAAAATTTTACCACTTGATATTTGCATTCCTTGTCACCTCTTACTTTGTAGTTCTTTCTCAAATTGCCCCAGTTTCTCTACTGAACCAAATACTATTATCATATCATGTTCTTGCAGTTTTTCCTGCCCCGTCGGATTATGTATAACATTTCCATTTCTCGAAATCGCTAAAATAGAGCCCTCGCCGACTGCAATTTCTTCAATTACAAATGACTGCTCCACCTCATACAGTACTGTATCAATATAATGAATTGTTAGCGGATTCGCAATACCCTCTTCATACATATAACTGCTATCCATAATTGCTTACGTGCATTCATATCGTGTTTCAACTCTTTTCTCTATCTACAATCTTTGCCAGTGGAAATGAAATACATATATACTAGATACGGAATCTATGAAAGAGGTTGATATAATGAAAACATTTCTTTCCGCCTTACAATGGGCGCTATTTATTTTAGCTGGGAGCCTTATCGTACCAATTAGCGTCGCAACTAGTTACGGTCTCGATGGTGCTGAAGCTATTGCATTCGTACAAAGAACATTATTTGTTCTTGGTTTTGCTGGCCTACTGCAAGCTATATTTGGGCATAAACTTCCTATTCAAGAAGGTCCTGCGGGACTTTGGTGGGGGATTTTCTCCCTTTATGCAAGTTTAGGCGTCGTATTATTTGGATCAAGCAATGAAACGCTTAAAGTCCTTCAATATGCCTTCCTATTAAGCGGAATCATTTGTATTATTCTTAGTGTTTTTGGACTTATCGATAAACTAGTTCGCTATTTTACACCGACAGTCATTGGAACTTATTTATTTCTTCTTGTCGCGCAACTTAGTGGGTCCTTCTTAAAAGGAATGTTCGGTCTTGACGGACAACATACAGAAGTACAAGCTGACGTATTTATTCTATCACTGATTGTTATTTTACTATCCTTTTTCATCATGAAGCTACCTATTATTGGACAATATTCAGTTCTTTTCAGCATCGTCTGCGGCTGGATACTATTCGCATGCTTCGGATTATCTAATCCAGTAACGCCTGTGACAGATATAATCCGTTTTCCGTCTCTATTTGTTTTCGGAACGCCTCGGATTGAATGGAACATGGCCATTACAGTAGTTTTTGTTACACTATTACTTCTAACAAATATGTTAGCAAGTATTCGTGTTGTGCAAAAGGTTGTTTCTAAATATGAAGAGAATGCTGCACCAGATCGTTTCAAACAAGCCGGCATTATAACAGGAATAAATCAATTGCTAGGAGGTCTTTTTTCAGCTATTGGACCTGTCGCTATTTCTGGATCAGCAGGCTTTATTGCAACGACTAATATTTATAAACGACTCCCATTTATGTTAGGATCAAGCTTTATTATTCTCGTTAGTATATTCCCGAAAATTACTTCATTCTTTGCGGCAATCCCCGTTGCAGTTGGATATGCCGCCATTTATCCTGTATTTGCAAGCATGATTGGTCTTGCCTTTCGTGAATATGAAACCGTACAAGATAAAGAACGATTATTTAAGGTAGCGGGCCTTTCAATCTTTACAGGAGTCGGAGTTATGTTTGTTCCAGCAGGAGCATTTTCTACGCTCCCTCCATTTCTAGCATCGTTTTTAAGTAATGGTCTCGTTCTTGGATCTGTAATGGCAATTTTACTTGAAATACTATTTTCTCGTTCAACAGAAAAACAACCATCGTAAATTGGAAAACTTCCATTATTGCACTCTACCTTTAGAGTTGTTACGATAATGATAAAATGAAAACTAATTAGGCATTAGCGGTATAAATTATCATGGGCAACTTGCTCATGGTAATTTATACTAATAATATAGAACTTCTCCTAATTTCACATAAAGAAGTTCGATGTCTTACTATATATTCCCCAATATCTTCATAAAACTTTATTTCTATTTCAACAAAGAGAGGAATTTTCAATATGACTTATAAAATGATTGTTTTAGATTTAGATGATACTTTATTACGTGATGACCATACTATTTCACCTCGTACGAAAGAGGCTCTAATGACTGCACAAGAGCAAGGTGTAAAAGTTGTACTTGCTTCTGGGCGCCCAACGTTTGGTATGCGCAATGTAGCGAAAGAACTTCGTTTAGAAGAATACGGCAGTTTCATTCTATCTTTTAATGGTGCAAAAATTATTAACTGTAAAACAAACGAAGAAATCTTTAGTAGTACGCTATCTCCTGAAATCGTTCACAACCTATTTGAAATTAGTAAAACTGAAGATGTATGGATTCATACTTATATGGGCGATGATATCGTAACAGAAGAAAATAATCCTTATACTGAAATTGAGGGCGATATTACTGGTATGCCAATTGTTGTAGTAGATGACTTTAAAGCCGCTGTTAAAGAACCTGTAGTAAAGGTATTAATGAATAAAGAAGCTGAACGCCTTGTTGTAGTAGAAAAGAAACTACAACAACAACTAGAAGGCCAATTAAGCGTTATGCGTTCTAAACCATTCTTCTTAGAATTTACTGAAGCTGGTGTTACAAAAGGAACGAGCTTAAACAAACTGATCCAAAAACTTGGCATTAAGCGCGAAAAAGTGATCGCAATGGGCGATAGCTATAACGACCAAGCGATGATCGAATTTGCTGGTCTTGGCGTTGCAATGGGTAATGCACCTGATGATATTAAAGAAATTGCAAACTACGTAACAGATACAAATATGAACGATGGCGTTGCAAAAGTTGTAGAGAAGTTCGTACTAAAAAACGAAGTACTTGTTTAATATTTTCATTCATAAAACCTATTTGAAGTCAAATACTTCAAATAGGTTTTTATTTAAATTCTCATGCTTTTGTGACTATATTTTGAACTTTGCACTATTCTCGTAGTGTAAACTTTCTTTTTGTATATAATGAAACAAAATAGACTATTTTATTTTGAAGAAGAATACAAATTTACTATATACAAGCATACGTTAAAGGAGGTTGCTTTATGTTATCTACACCAATCGGACGATTAAGAGCAATTGGACTAGTTGAAGGTATTTCTTTCCTATTACTATTATTTGTAGCAATGCCATTGAAATATTTCGCAGGATTTGCTACAGCTGTTAAAATTACAGGTATGGCTCATGGTGTTTTATTTATCCTATTCATCTTTGCGGTAATTCAAGTAACAATCGTACACCGCAAATCAATTGCGTGGGCACTTGGGGCATTTGTTTCATCGGTTATCCCATTCGGTACGTTTGTACTAGATGCTAAATTAAAGAACGAACAACAATAATAAAAAGGTAGTTAACGAATGTTAACTACCTTTTTATTTACAAATTTGGAATTTCCCAATCAATTTCCCTCTCACCCATATTTGCTAAAATCGTATTTACTTTAGAGTATGGCTTACTCCCAAAGAAACCACGTCTTGCTGATAGTGGGCTTGGATGTACAGATTCAATAATATGGTGCTTCGTATTCGTAATTAACTTTTTCTTCGCCTGTGCATGGCGTCCCCACAATATGAAAATAACCGGCTTTTCACGTTCATTTAATAGCTCAATTACGCGATCTGTGAAATGCTCCCATCCTTTCCCTTTATGAGAATTCGCTTCACCTTGTCGAACTGTTAGTACCGTATTTAATAATAAAACTCCTTGCTCTGTCCACTTTACTAAATAACCGTTATTTGGAATGTCATAACCGTATTCATCTCGAAGTTCTTTATACATATTTAGCAAGGACGGCGGCGTTTTAATACCAGGTTGTACTGAGAAGCTTAAACCATGCGCTTGATCTGGTCCGTGATATGGATCTTGTCCTAAAATAACAACCTTTGTATTTTCATAACTTGTATATTGTAGAGCGTTAAAAATATCTTCTATTTTTGGATAAACAACATGTGTGCTGTACTCTTCTCTCAAAAAATTAGCTAAAGTAAGATAGTATTCTTTCTCAAATTCCGGTGCCAATAATGGCCCCCAATCATTTTTTAAAACATTTTTCATACTTTCACTTCCCGTCCAATTAATTCACCATATCCTGCTTTGTAAATACTACAAACGAAATAATTAGGGACACAACGGCCCATACAGTTAAATTCATTAAAGAAAACCCCATCGATAAACCTTGTAATGCAGGTAATTTTCCTGATAAATAATCCGTTAATGATAAATTCACACTAAAAATATATTTCGCACCTTCCCAAGATGTTGCGAATGAGCTCAAAATACCACCTGCGATTAATGCGGCTAACATAACGCCCATACCAGCTGGTGTATTACGAATTAAAACAGAGACCATAAATGATATAGTTCCAACAACGATAGCAACAAACCAAGCTAATCCATACGCCATCAATATATATTGCCACTGCGGAATAAGGTGCACAAAGTTCGTATTTAACGTTTCCTTATCAATGACGAATCCTGTTAAAACAGGTAAATTCCATCCTGAGTACCCAAATACAAGCCCTGACAGTATGTAAGCAAACAAACCTACAAGAAAGAGTATGAGCGAAATGAAAAATAACATCGTTACGTACTTACTAAGAAGTATTTTCCAGCGCCGGATAGGCCGCGTAAGTAACATCTTCATCGTTCCATCACTTCGTTCCCCTGAAACAATATCAATAGCGACAATCATTACGAGAAGCGGAATAAATAACGTAATTCCTTGTTCAATAAATGCTCTGACAAAAGTCGGTGCACCTGGTGCCATCGGGTTAATATCATGATCTAAATAATATTGTTGTTGCTCCACTCTTACCTTTAACCAATCACGCCATTCTTCTGGCAACCTAGAATTGTTCAATCGATTTTGAGAATCAACAATTTGCTGTTGTAATGAAACTTTCCAATCCGTTGTACCGAGTCTTTTTTGTGTCGTTTCTATTTCACGATACTGCGCATACACAAAAAGCGGGATCAAGATTGCTAAAATAAGCATGACAACAAAAATACGTTTCTTGCGGTAAATCTTTTCTGATTCATTTAAAACTAGATTCGCAAATTCACGCATGCTGCTCACCCCTTGTGAGTTCAATAAATAAATCTTCTAACGTAAATACAAGTTCCTTAACGCTATGTACATCTATCCCGTTTTCTACAAAATGTTTATTCCAATTACTTATAGATGCGATATTCATGCGGCATAGTAATCGATCACTTTCTATACTCACTTCTCTTACTTCCTCAGCATCTTCTAGCATATCTTTTGCCTTAAGAATTGGTGTAACAATCCATTCTACGCGATCACTTGCTGTTTGAATTAAATCTTCAACCTTGGCAACTGTTATCATCTTTCCTTTATGAATAATAGCAACGCGATCACATATCATTTGTACTTCACTTAGCAAATGACTTGAAATAAACACACTCATATTTTCTTCTTTCACAAGCTTATGTATAAACTCCCTAAGTTCTCTAATCCCAGCTGGGTCTAAACCGTTTGTTGGCTCATCTAATATGAGCAATTTGGGATTTCCAAGAAGCGCTTGCGCAATACCAAGACGCTGTTTCATACCGAGTGAGTATGTTTTTACCTTATCGTGAATTCTTTCATCCAAATGAACCATTTGAGCAATTTCAATAATACGTTCATCTGATATACCACCTAACATACGGGCAAATTGTTTTAAATTTTCCCATCCCGTTAAATATGTATACAGTTCTGGGTTTTCAACAATACTCCCAATTTGACGCATCGCTTCTCTGAAATTTTCCTTAATAGAATAACCGCCGATAGAAATCGTGCCTTCTGTTTCCTTAATCAATCCAACTAACATTCGAATGGTAGTCGTTTTTCCGGCACCATTCGGCCCTAGGAAGCCAAACACTTCTCCTTGTTTTACATCAAAGGAAATATTCTCTACAATCGTCTTCTTTCCAATTACCTTCTTCACGTCTCGTACGGAAAGTATCGTCGTCATTTTACCCCTCCTTGTTCTAGTTTTAATTTACTGGCAACATTTTGAACTAATCGGTCCGCCATATATGTATATCCTATTTCATTCGGATGGAAATGATCGGAGTATAATAAATCTTTCCCTCGGTTTTGGAATAAATCAAATGTCGGTGTAATATACACATTTTTATTATTTATCGCCAATTTTTCTAAAGATGCATTCCAGTCTACAACAATGTTTGAAGACCCTTTTAAATCTTCTACATCTTCAAAAGGATTATATAAACCTAGCCAAAAAATTGGGCTATCTGTATTTAACTTACGAATTTCTTCTATAATTTTCTTCGCTTCATTCTGGAATGTTTCTGTATCAGGACGGTATGTTTCTAAATCTATCTTTCCAAGCGAGTCCCAACCTGGAAATAAATCATTTCCTCCAATCGTTAAAACGATTACATCCGCTTGCTTAATTGAATATTGAGCGCCACTACTCTCAATTTGTTTTAATAAGTCAGGCATTTTCGCACCACTAACCGCTAAGTTAGTCAAAGCAACCTTTTGCTTATAATCTTTTTGTAAATCTTCTTTCATCCGTCCAACATAACCAATTCCTTCTTTATCACCAACACCGCGTGTTAATGAATCACCTAAACTAACGATTTGTAACGCTACCGATTTCTTTTTCTCTTTTGCTACTACATCGGTCTTTTTAATTAAATTTGAAGCTTTCGGATTTAATACATCATTTACACCTGAAACAAAGCCATATGCAAATAAACAGAAAGATGCAATTGTAATGAGTAGAATTACTTTTACTACTTTTGATCTCATATCAAAACCCCTTTTAGCCCTCATAGATTGTCCATAATTATACCAAACGCCATTTTGAAAAGCGATTTTCACACCTTATCTATTATGTTGTTTCTCTATGTACTAATTCTGGCAATAACTCTACGTGCTTTATATCGATTTGCTCATCATTAATCTTTTCATATAATAATTCAAATGCCGTTGCGCCGACATTTTTACTACAATACGAAATCGTCGTAATGCCTAAAATATCTGCCACATCTTGATCATCACAACCTATAATTGTAATCTCTTCCGGAATACGAATGCCTTGTTTTTTCGCTTCCGTTACCATCCCCGCGGCAATATGGTTGCAAGATACAAGAAACGCTGTTGGTTTTACTGACATACGGGTCCATTCTCTAATCACATTACGCCCATCTTCCACTGTAAAACAGCCTTTAAACTTCCAGTCCTCTATCGGTGTTACAGCAATCTGTTGAAGTGAATCTTCATATGCTTGTTTTCTTCTCTGACTATTAATGCTATTACTTCTTCCAATGCAATACCCAATACTTGTATGGCCCGCATCTATTAAGCTTTTCATTCCGCGCGAAAACACTTTATAGTAATCAATATGCACACTCGAAATGAAATTCGATTCGATTTCTTCGCACATAACAATAGGGCCGAATTTCGTATATTCTTCAAGCTTTTCCTTACTATTTGTCCGCGAACATATAATAACCCCATCAAGTTTTTTCATTTTTAACATATTCAAAATTTCTAATTCCCTTTCCTCACTATAATTCGTCTGACAAAGCATCATATTATAATTATTCTTTGCTGTTTCCTTTGATATTCCCTCGATAATAGCGCTATAATATTGATCATTTACGTGCGGTAATAAAACGCCAATTACATTCGTTTTTCCTTTTACTAAATGAATTGCATTCACATTTTGCGTATAATTTAATTCTTCTATAATTGCTAAAATTTCTTTTCGTTTCTGTTCATTCACATATGGATGATTATTTAGTACACGTGAAACAGTTGAAACAGATACCCCAGCAAGCTCAGCAATCTTCCTTATATTCGTCATCTCATTTTCCCCTTCCCTGCAAAAAATTCTCCCTTGACCTGGTAAGCTTTCCACAATATATCCTTTCCTAGCAAATACTTTTTGAAAGGATATACAACTATGTTTCGACTCAAATTAGAATATATATTTTTCATTGGCGGTCTACTCATTCTCGCCATCGGCATTAATATGATGACGACAATTACTTCCTTTGGACTTAGCCCTTATGATTCCTTCTTTATTGCACTATATCAAAATTTCGGGATTAGTATCGGTTTTTGGATTTTTATGATTAACTTTACTTTTACCCTTATCGTCCTTTTCTGGAATAAAAAACAAATTACAATCGGTACAATTGTAACAATGGTTCTTATTTCTCTTTTTGTTGATTGGATTGGTTCCATTACAATTATTATGGACGCTATCCGTTCTCTTCCAAAATATATAACACTTGTTTGTGGAAATCTATTCATTGGAGCCGGTATTGGTCTTTACGTCTCTACAAATCTTTGCGCAGCACCTCAAGAAGCTTTCGTTTTAACAGTTGCTGAGAAAAAGAAATGGACATTTAGAAGAACGGAAATTTCGTTAGCATTCTTATTTTTAACATTAAGCTTCTTATTAGATGGACCTATCTATTTTGGAACAATCATTTTATCCTTTACAACAGGCTGGATTATCCAAGCATTTATTCAAGTTGGTACGAAGATTTTAAATAGAAAAGAGCCTATTAAGCAAGCTGCTTAATAGGCTCTTTCTGTTTTATGATACGAGATGCTACTTAGCATCCCCTTCAATTCGATAATTTGCTTTCAAACAATCTATTTCTTCATACGATTGCAATGTATGTAGAATATAATCATAATCAGCAAGAGACGCACGATGCGTTACAATTACAATTTCAGCCTTTCCTTTCTCTTCAAGTGGCATTTGAATAATCTTTTCAAAGCTAACGCCACGCTCAGAGAATAACGAAGTAATTTTTGCAAATACACCAATTTCATCTTTCACATGAAGTCTTAAAAATTTCTTCACAACAATTTCGTCAGGCTCTTTTAATACTTTTTGATATTGCGGGACTACAGCACTATTTCCTGTTACCCCTAATCTAATATTTTGCATTACAGCTACTAAATCGGAAACAACAGCTGTTGCTGTCGGTAAACTTCCTGCACCTGGTCCATAAAACATCGTTTCTCCAACTGCTTCCCCATACACATATACAGCGTTATATTCATTTTGTACAGCCGCAAGAGGATGCGTATTTGGAAGTAGTGTTGGTTCAACTGTGACCTCTAATTTTTCACCATCTCGCTTCGCAAGACCGATTAATTTAATCGTGTATCCTAAACTCTTACTGTATTCAATATCTTCTTCTGTAATAGAAGTAATCCCTTTTACCTTCACATCTCCAAGCTCTACATTTGTAGAGAAACCAAGAGTAGCCAAAATCGTCATTTTTCTTGCTGCATCTAAACCTTCTACATCTGATGTTGGATCTGCTTCTGCAAATCCAAGTTGTTGGGCTTCTTTTAACACGTCGTTATACGCTCTCCCTTCATCTGACATTTTCGTCAAAATAAAATTTGTCGTCCCATTTACAATTCCCATTACTTTCGTAATAAGATCTGAAGAAAGTCCTTCTACGATACTTCGTAAAATCGGAATCCCTCCGGCTACACTTGCTTCATAAAACAGATCGGCTTTATTATCTTTTGCTACTGCTAAGAGTTCCGCTCCATGTAACGCCATTAAATCTTTATTAGCAGTCACAACATGCTTCCCGCTTTGTAGAGCTTGTAAAATATATGCTTTCGCATCATCAATGCCACCCATCACTTCGATGACAACGTCAATATTCGGATTATCTAAAATTTCATTTGCATTTTGTGTTAATAGAGTAGAAGGTACCTCTACTTCTCTCTCTTTTTCAATATTTTGTACTAGTACTTTCGTTACTTTTACAGGACAACCTACTTGGTGTATAAGTCGCTCTTGATGATCTGTAATGATACGAACTACACCGCTACCAACTGTCCCAAGACCTAACAAACCAACTTGAATTTCTTTCATAATACTGTCCCCCCCTCAAAAATTGTGATTAGATGAAATTATATGAGTAAAAAATCTGAAAAACAATGTTTTTTGAACATTCGGAAAAATATAAGTTAATCATTACAAAGAAAACGTTGCCACGTGTTATACAATCTTTTTTTATAATACATAAGGGGTTTCTTGATACACATAATAATTCAGCCAATTAGAGAATAATAGATTCCCATGGCTCCTCCACCTTACAAGCGGTTTCTCCTCTGGATTATTATGCTTAAAGTAATTTTTCGGCACATCAATATTTAACCCTTTGTCACGATCTCGTTCGTATTCCTGCTTTAACGTATCACAACTGTATTCACTATGACCGAGCGCAAACACTTGTCTTCCTTCTTGCCCAATAACAAGGTGAACACCGGCTTCCTCAGAGTTTGCTAATAGTGTTAACTCTGTCACCTCTTTAATATCACTCTCTCGTACTTCCGTATGACGAGAATGAGGGGCGAAAAACAACTCATCAAATCCTTGTAACAATTTCACATGTTGCTCACGGACTTCATGTTCAAATACACCGAACATTTTTTCCTTAAGAGGATACTTTGGAACGCCATAATGATGATACAAACCTGCCTGTGCTCCCCAGCAAATATGAAGCGTAGATGTTACATTCGTTTTTGAATAATCCATAATACGTTTAAGCTCTTCCCAATAATCTACCTCTTCAAAAGAAAGAGTTTCAACTGGTGCCCCTGTAATAATAAGCCCATCAAATTTCTCATTCTCAATATCACGGAATGTTTTATAGAAGCTCGTTAAATGTTCCTGTGCTACATTACGGGATAAATGTGATTCCATATGAAGTAAATGAACATCTAATTGCAACGGTGTGTTTCCAATTAAACGAAGTAATTGCGCTTCTGTTTCTTGCTTTGTAGGCATTAAATTTAATATAGCAATTTTCAATGCCCTTATATCTTGTGTTTCTGCTCGCTCCTTCGTCATTACAAAAATATTCTCCTCCTGCAACACTTTGCGAGCTGGTAAATCTTTATCAATTATGATCGGCATGTTGTTTGCCTCCGACTAACGCTGCTTCTAAATCGGCAATAATATCCGAAACATCTTCTATACCAACCGATAAACGAATTAAATCTGATGTAACGCCAGCTAAACGTTGATCTTCAGCACTTAATTGTCTATGCGTTGTACTAGCGGGATGTATAACGCAAGTTCGCGCATCAGCTACATGCGTTACGAGAGTTGCTAGTTTTACATTTGCGATAAATTCTTTCGCAGATTCTAATCCTCCCTTAATGCCAAATGTTAAAACCCCACTAGCACCTTTCTTCAAATACTTTTTTGCTAACGAATAATTTTCATTACTATCTAATCCCGGATAATTCACCCATTCAATACGATCATGGTTAGCAAGCCACTTAGCAACCGCAAGAGCATTTTCACTATGACGCTCCATTCGTAAATGCAGTGTTTCTAAACCGATATTGCTAATATACGCATTGAATGGGCTCATACAGTTTCCGTAGTCTCTTAATAATTGAACACGTGCCTTCACAATATAAGCTGCTGCACCAAAATTTTGAACGTAACTTACGCCGTGATAACTTGGATCCGGTTCAACTAGTTCAGGATATTTCCCATTTTTCCAATCGAAGTTCCCTCCGTCAATGACAATGCCGCCTAACGAACTCGCATGACCATCAATATATTTCGTCGTAGAATGAACGATAATATTTGCTCCATGTTCAAATGCTTGGCATAAATAAGGAGTTGCTAATGTATTATCCACGATAAAAGGCACTTCCAACTCTTTCGCTGCCTCTGAAAATTCCTTGAAATTTAAAACGTTCATCGCTGGATTTCCTAGCGATTCTGCATAAACAAGTTTCGTCTTATCATTAGCAAGGGCCACAATTTCATCAGCAGTTAAATTCGGATTAAAGAATGTAACACCAATACCAAGCTTGCGCAAACTCACTCCAAATAAATTAAATGTCCCGCCATAAACTGTGGAAGAACAAAGCAAGTGGTCTCCGCTACTACAAATATTTAAAACAGCAAGCATAATAGCAGCCTGCCCAGAAGCCGTTGCAACAGCTCCTACACCACCCTCTAAATCTGCTAGCTTTTGCTCAAATGCAGCTAAAGTAGGGTTTCCAATACGCGTATATATATACCCTTCCGCCTCTAAGTTAAATAAGGCTGCTAAATCATCCGAAGTATCGTATTTATACGTTGTACTTTGATAAAGCGGTAAAACACGCGGTTCACCATTCTTTGGCGTATAGCCACCTTGCACACAAATTGTTCCTTTTCCCCATGATTCTCCCATCTCTCATTCTCCTTTCTTTTTATACAAAATAAAAAAACTGCTCCTTTCCTGAAAACAAGAAAGGAGCAGTTTCAAAACACGCTCTAAAGGCTCTTTCTTATCTCTCAGGATTTATTACCTGCAGGATTTGGCACAATTCCGTTATACGGCTGTTGCCAAGGTTTCATCGGGCCTGTCCCTCCACCTTTTCTTGATAAGACTATGCAATTACCGTTGATTTTATAGCAATAATTTCCTAATGTCAATTAGTTTTTCTGAATGTTCTAAATTAAACACGAAGAATTTGACATGCATAACAAAAGAAATATATTCCATACCTATATGAAAAAGACCTTTCAAAACCTCTGATTACTATATAGAATTAAATAAGTAGTTTAACGTATACATTTCAAATTATCACGAGACCTCAATATGTTGAATAAGTCACCCTCTCAAAAAAATACTATACATATTCATTTCAAAGTAGCATATTTAATCCTTTTAAGATTACAACTTACATAACGGAGGTATAACATGACACACAAACAGGACATGCACTATATACTCGTCCTATACGGCATTCTCTTAGGCTCTATAGTGGGGGCAACAGTCTGGTTATTTTTAGTTACAATAAATATCAGCATTCACTTTATTTGGGGATACTTACCTACTATCTTCTCTTCCCCCCCGTATTACACCATTTGTGTAACAACTATCGGTGGTATTCTCGTTGGTTTAACTCAAAAATACTTTGGCACATATCCACGTCTTATGCCGGAAGTGATGGGTGAATATAAAAAAACAGGTAGAATTGAATACCGCTTTGTACATAAAGCTACTTTAACTGCGATTATCGTTTTAATCTTTGGAGCTAGCTTAGGTCCCGAAGCAGCACTTGTTGGCATTATAGGTGGACTTTGTACATGGGTAGGGGATCGTTTTACATTCGCCTTAAAGGGGATGAATGAACTAACAGAGGTTGGAATTGGCGCTACTTTAAGTGTAATTTTTAACGCGCCATTATTCGGTTATTTAGCTCCAAATGAAAATGAGGGTGAGCAAATTAACGAATTTTCTAAAGGGAAAAAAGCAATTGTATATTTAGCTACTACTTTCGCTGGTTTTTCCGTTTATTTATTACTTAGTAAATTCGATAATCGCGGATCCTTTATCGTTGATTTCGGAGAAGGTTCCCTTTCTCTTAACGAATGGATTGCCTTTCTACCACTTGCTAGTATTGGTGCTATAGTTGGATTCTTTTATTTCAAATTAGAATTCACATTAGAGAAATTACTCCATCCCTTAAAAGAATACAAACTATCACTCGGTATTATCGGTGGTATTTTATTAGGAATTACAGGAACGTTTCTCCCGTACACGTTATTCTCAGGAGAACATCAATTAAAAGATTTAGTCGTGGAATGGAGCAATTTATCCTTCTGGGTACTACTTCTTTCAGGGATTTTTAAATTATGTATTACTGCCGTTTGTTTAAATACAGGTTGGCGCGGCGGACATATTTTCCCAATCATATTTGCTGGATCTAGTATCGGATATGCTATAGCTTCCATTATCCCGATAGATCCAATCGCTTCGGTAGCCATCGTCACGACAGCAATTTCAAGCTATGCATTAAGAAAACCAATTGCTATAACATTACTACTACTCATGTTTTTCCCGCTCAATTTATTATTACCGATGCTTGGAGCGGCAGCGATTGGTAATGCATTTCCTCTTCCTAAACACAACGAAGCTATAAACGAATAAAAATAGGCAGTAGGGACAAAAGTTCCACTGCCTATTTTGTATTACACACGTTGCTTCAATAATGCGTATAACTCTTCAAAATTTTGCACTTCATATGTCGGCACAATCTCGCTATCATTTAATTTCTTTTCTGGATTAAACCAACAAGTATCAATTCCTGCTACATATCCACCTTTAATATCAGCACTTAACGAATCTCCAATAATGAGCCCCTCTTCAGGAGCAAAATTAGGAATTCGTGCAAAAACATAATCAAAATACTCTTTCCTCGGCTTTTGGAATCCTGTATCTTCAGAAACGAAAATACCTTGAAACAAGGGATGTAATCCTGCATTACGTAAACGTTTATCTTGCGTCTTAGAAACACCGTTTGTCACTATATATAAATCGTACTCACTTTGAATTTGACTTATAAATTCAAATGCGCCTTGCATGAGCTGATTTCCTTCTTCTAAGTAGCTGCGATAATTATTTTCAAATAATATTCCATCTACCTCTTCCCCATATTCTTTCAACAAAATCGAAAACCGTGTATTTACGACCTCATCACGATTTATTTCCCCCTCTTCAAAAGCATCCCAGAGGCTTTTATTAATTTTTTTATATTGCGCTTCAACCTCTTTAGTTAAAGGAATCCCTCTCTCTTCAAACAGCATACGTAACGCCAATTTCTCAGCCTTTTGAAAATCTAACAATGTATCATCTACATCGAATAACAATGTTTTATATTTTTTCATAAGCCCTTCACACTCTCTTTTCTACAAAAATAAATTTACGTAAATCGTATCATTCCTTCTTGTAAACATAATAGGAGATATCTCATACTAAACATGAGGTGAAAACATGAAAGTTAGCAAAAATAGCGAAGAAATCTCTCATTACATGCAAACTTCCAACTTCCATACTCTTTTTTCTTTTAATGTCTTACCGTATGCTGAACTACATTCCTTCCAAAAGAAAGAAAGGATATGTAGTGAAGGAGTTGACGTTCCTTATCTTTATTACTTAATTTCTGGGAAGGCGAAAATATATATGAGTCACAAGAACGGAAGGGTCTCCTTAATTAACTTTATTCAAGCACCTTCGTTCATTGGAGAACTCGGGTTAATTGGTGTAGAATCTGTTACAAAAACGGTAGAAGTGATTGAAGATTGTATATGCCTAGCGCTTCCTCTTAAAGATTGTCAGCATCTTTTGTTGCAAGATGCTACCTTTCTACAGAAACTATGCAAATTTATCGGCGAAAAAACAATTACCCGAACAGAAAGTTACGCCAAAAATAATAGTTATCCGTTCGAAAACCGGTTAGCGGCATTTATTCTATTAACAGAACAAAATAACAGTTATACAGAAAAACATACCGAGGCTTCGGAATACTTAAATGTTAGCTACCGTCATCTTTTATATGTATTAAACCAATTTTGCCAACAAAATTATTTAAAAAAAGACGGCAGAACCTATTACATACAAGACAGAATTCAGCTGGAAAAACTGGCTGACGAACTTAAAGTATAAAAAAAGTAGCATTAACGTTTATCTGTTAATGCTACTTTTTTCGAGTGACGATTCTATTTTCAATTAAAATTTACTTGCTACTTTAGCTGCTTCTTCAAGGCCAGCTGTAATGATTTCCTCTGCTTTATCCGGGAACTGGTTATGTCCTTCAATAACTACTGTTTCCATATTCGTTGCGCCGAAGAAGCCCATCATGCTTGCTACATATTTAACAGCCATTTCTACTTCTGCTGCTGGACCTTCAGAATATACGCCGCCGCGCGCGTTTAATAATGCAATCTTCTTATCTCCAATTAAACCAACTGGACCTTCTGGCGTATATTTAAACGTTTTACCAGCTCGGTTTAAATAATCAATATATGTGTGCAATACTGCTGGAATCGTTAAGTTCCATAATGGGAAACCGAAAACGACTTTATCAGCTTCTAAAAATTGATTTAAATACTTATCAGCAACCGCTACTGCTTTTGCTTCCTCTTCCGTTAAATCAAATCCTTTACCTGCTTTGAATGTACCATTAATCATATCTACGCCTACATATGGTAATTCTTCTTTATATAAATCAAGTTCTACTACTGTATCATTTGGATGTGATTCTTTATAGTTTGCTAAAAATGCCTCGTATAATTTCATACTAACTGCTTGTTCCGCTGGGCGGTTGTTTGCTTTTACAAATAAAACTGTTGCCATTGTCTTTTCCTCCTACTACTCACTCTTATGTTGTTATATGCTGTCAAAAAAGGTATCCCTTGTAATTGTTGTTTTGTTGCTTACAAACATATTTTATCTTTATATCAAGACAATTTCTTCCTCACATAGACGTATTTTTCCATAAAAAAAGTCCACCTTCTAAAGGCGAACTAGGTCTTACGACTTTTGTCTTATACAATTCCATTTTTCACTGCATATAATGCAGCTTGCGTCCGATCAGATAAATTCAACTTACTCAAAATACTACTTACATGAGCTTTTACCGTTTTTTCTGTAATAACTAAAACTGAAGCGATTTCTTTATTACTCATCCCTTTTGCTAATAGCTGCAACACTTCATTTTCTCTCGCTGTTAGCACATTCACTTGAATAGAAAGTTCTTCCTCCTTTTCTTCTACAGGTAATGTTTGAGAAAGAAGAGCATTTGCTATATCAGGATGTAATTGAATATTACCTTTATATGCGCTTCGAATCGCTTCAACAAGTTGATCTGGTTCTACATCTTTTAAAATATAGCCGCTTGCTCCTGCCCGTAATGCTGGTAAAACATGTGCCTGATCAGAAAAACTAGTTAATACAATTACTTTCACATCCGGATAGTCTTTTTTAATGCACCCTGTCGCCTCAACACCATCCATTTCGGGCATATATAAATCCATTAGTACAACATCAGGATTTGTCTCCCCTACTTTCACTAACGCCTCTTTCCCATTACTTGCTTCTCCAACTAGCTCTAAATCTTCCTGTGTACTTAAGAAAAATGCTAATCCTTTTAAAACGACTGTATGATCATCAACTAACAATACTTTTATTTTCACGAACTTCCCTCATTTTCACATCATAATGGTACGTTTATTTTTACACTTGTTTTTTTCTTATCACTTACAATTTTAATTGTTCCACCAACTAATTCTACTCTTTCACGCATCGTAGTCATGCCAAGTGATTTCTTCTCTTTTATATCCTTTTCTACAAAGCCGTTTCCTTGATCGACTATTTCTAATAATACATTCTTCTCCGTCACTTTGAAATAAATCGTCGCTTCTCTAACATTCGCATGTTTACTTACGTTATTTAAAGCTTCTTGTCCAATTCTCCATAGCGCTTCCTCTACTACGCGCGGCAAATCACGAACACCTGTAACTTGTTCCCGAATTTTCAATCCCAAACTTTCACCATATTGCTTTAAAGAAGGTAATAATCCTTTCTCTAATCCCGCCGGACGCAGTTGCCAAATTAACGTCCTCATTTCTTTTAAAGCGCCTTGCGCTAATTCACGCATCTCATGCAAAGATTCGTCTACCTTTTCATTTTGACCTTTTAAAACCGCCTCGGCACCTTTTGTCATAAAGGTTAATGAAAATAATTTTTGTGACACGGAATCATGTAAATCCCTCGCTAATCGGTTTCTTTCTTCCATTCGTACGAGTTCACGGCGTTGTTCGTTTAATCTCAAATTCTCTATTATTAATGAAACGTGGTTCGATAATGCTTGAATTACATCTATTGTATTAACATCAAATTCCCCATTATTTAAACTAACACATAAAACACCAAATATATGATTTTGAATATGTATTGGCGTAGCAATAACAGCTCCATTTACATGTTTTAATAAAGCTGATTCACCTTGTTCTAACGCATTCTTTGCCGCTTCTTTTACACCCTCTTGTAACTCTTTCTGACCATAAGAAGCCCGCAAAGATAACTCTATTTCTTCCCTAATAAAAAATGCGACTTGATTCCACTGAAATACTTCACCTACGTGATTTACCACTTTTTCAGGTAATACATTGAACTTATGAATCGTTTTTAAAGCTTGAATAAACCGCTCCAATTTCACGTAATAATGTGCTCTTCGCTTTTCATTTTCATATAATTTTGTTCGCTTTAAGGCCGTCCCAATTTGGAAAGCGACTGATTGGAGCAATACTAATTCTTCTTCCGAAAAATATGTTTTACCTGGACTTGCTACATTTAAAACACCAAATTTCTCTCCTCCAGCCTTTAAGGGAACTGTAGCGTGATGAAGGATTCCTTCTGTATCTCCCCAATTATATTCAATTGCATTATTAATTCTTTTACATTCGATAATATTAACCGCTCGCTCTAATTTTCCATCCACAAAGCCACGTAAACACCAACATTCCCCTTCACACATCGGGCGTTTGTTTTCATATGTAAGTGCCTCTGGCAACTGGTAATCGATTAATTTCGTATATCTACCATTTTCATCCGCAAGAAATATCCATCCTGTCGTTAAACCTGTTACATTCAATAGTTTTTCCAACACAGCTTGCAGCACGTGATATGTATCATTTGAGGTGTTTAACGTCTCTGCAATCTCTTTTAATATAACTAATTCATTTGTACGATTATCTCGAAACATACACAATCTCCTACACACAAGATTTTAAATCGCCTCTAAAGTAAATCATCTACTTTTCACTTTGTACTTATTCGTAACATTGATATAATGGTGAAAACATAGTTTTCATTATATCACTTGAGGGGGCTTTCATAATGACATTGAATAAAGCACTTACTATCGCTGGTTCTGACACAAGTGGCGGTGCTGGTATACAAGCAGATTTAAAAACATTCCAAGAACTTGGTGTATACGGAATGACATCTCTTACGACAATCGTAACGATGGATCCACATAACGGTTGGGCACATAACGTATTCCCAATCCCGGCTTCTACATTAAAACCACAATTGGAAACGACAATTGAAGGTGTTGGCGTAGATGCTTTAAAAACAGGTATGCTCGGATCAGTAGAAATTATCGAAATGGTTGCAGAAACAATCGAAAAACATAATTTCAAAAATGTAGTAGTTGACCCTGTTATGGTATGTAAAGGTGCTGATGAAGCATTACATCCTGAAACGAATGATTGCTTACGTGACGTTCTTGTTCCAAAGGCATTAGTTGTAACACCAAACTTATTTGAAGCTTACCAATTAAGTGGCGTAAAAATTAATTCTCTTGAAGACATGAAAGAAGCAGCGAAAAAAATCCACGCATTAGGTGCGAAATACGTCCTAATTAAAGGCGGTAGCAAACTTGGTACAGAAACTGCTATCGACGTCCTATATGACGGAGAAACTTTTGATCTTCTAGAATCAGAAAAAATCGATACGACAAATACACACGGCGCAGGTTGTACATATTCTGCTGCAATTACAGCAGAACTTGCAAAAGGAAAACCTGTGAAAGAAGCAGTAAAAACTGCTAAAGAATTTATCACAGCTGCTATCCGTTATTCATTCAAGATCAACGAATACGTAGGCCCAACACATCACGGTGCATATCGTAAATTCGTTGCATCAAAAGAACTTGTCTAGTATATAAATGAAAACACCCACAGAGTGTGAAGTGACCCCCGAAAATGGGACACCAATCAAAACACCTAAACCACTTGTTCCCTAAATTCTTTAGGGGATAG